>NZ_CP067412.1:4800000-6000000 GCF_023375815.1 Pseudomonas sp. HS6
GCGCACCGCCGGCACTGACCCAGCGTTGCGGCAATTGGGCCGCTGCAGCCTGGTGGCTGACCAAAAGTCCGGCACACAGCACGGCAACGCGGGTATTCAGGCGCATAGACAGCTTCCTTGAAGGATTTTCCCGGGCATCGGGACGGCAGGCCAAGTATCCTCGGCAGCGGTCACCGCGCAGCGGGCGAAGGCGGCCATTTGATAATTGTTTGCATTTAAACGTCAAGCTCGGACATATCCGGACATGAGCTGACACTTGAGGATAGCCATGAAGTTTCTGTGTACGGGGGCCGATCTGATCGAGGCCGGCAGCCGCGGTTTCGAGATCGACGGGAAAAGACTGTTCGCCGTGCGCCGGGCCGGCCAGGCGTACGTCTACCTCAACCGCTGCCCGCACCGGGGCGTCGGGCTGGAATGGCAACCCGATCAGTTTCTCGACCCGAGCAACAGCCTGATCCAGTGCGCCACACACGGCGCATTGTTTCTGATCGAGGACGGTGAATGCGTGGCGGGCCCCTGCGCCGGGCAATCGCTGACGGCCATCGATTGCCGTGAAGATGCCCAAGGGCTGTGGGTCGACGTTTAACCGTCGAGCAAGACGCCCAGCCGACGATCGATCAACATTTCCTCATGATTTAACCGCACACCATAAGCCAGCACCTCAACCCCGGCCGCCACCGCTTCGCGCAAGGCATCGGCGTAGGCCGAATCGATTTCCACCGCAGGACGCACCGCCTCGATGCCGGTCAGATTCACGCAGTACAACTGCACCGCCCGAATCCCGTCTCGCGCCAGATGCGCCAGCTCACGCAAGTGCTTGGCACCGCGATCTGTCACGGCATCGGGAAAGGCTGCCACCGCCGTACCGTCGAAACCCAGCGTGACGCTTTTCACTTCCACGTACGCCGGCCCTGTCGGGTATTCGAGGCGAAAGTCGATACGGCTTTTTTCCTGTCCATAGGCCACTTCGCGTTTCAGCGCGGTAAACCCGTTCAACTCGCTGATGACACCGGCCTGCAACGCCTCTTCGACCAGTGTGTTAGCGCGCCCGGTGTTCACACAGAACAACCGGCCCTGCGGGGTTTCACCGATTTCCCAGGTGCCGGGCAGCTTGCGCTTGGGGTCATTGGAACGGCTGAACCAGACCTGACCTCCCTCGACCTGACAATTGAGCATCGAACCGGTGTTCGGGCAGTGAATCGTCAGCAATTCGCCGCCAACAGTTTCGATGTCGGCGAGAAAGCGCTTGTAACGGCGGATCAACCGACCTTCTTCAAGAGGAGGATGAAAGCGCATCAGCCTTGCCAGCTCTTCAAGCCACGAGCGATACGCTCCACCGCTTCTTGTAGGCGAGGGAGGTTTTGCGTGTAGGCAAAGCGCACGTGATGGCTGGCCTGATAACGACCAAAATCCAGACCCGGGGTGAATGCCACGTGTTCGGTTTCAAGGAAATGCTGGCAGAATGAGAAGGCATCACCGCCGAACTGGCTGATATCGGCATACAAGTAGAACGCACCTTCCGGCTCTACGGCGATATTGAAACCCAGCTCTCGTAGCGCCGGCAGCAGGAAGTCACGGCGAAGGCCGAATTCGGTACGACGCTCTTCGAGGATCGCAATGGTATCCGGCTCGAAACATGCCAGAGCCGCATATTGGGCCATGCTCGGCGCACTGATGTAGAGATTCTGCGCGAGCTTTTCCAGCTCACTGACAGCCGCTTCCGGCGCTATCAGCCAGCCGAGACGCCAACCGGTCATGCCGAAATATTTGGAGAAACTGTTGAGGACAAACGCGCTGTCGTCGACTTCCAGCACGCTGGCCGCATCGGTGCCGTAAGTGAGGCCGTGGTAGATCTCGTCCACCACCAGATGCCCGTGCCGCGCCTTGATGGCTGTGGATAAACCCGAAAGCTCATCGCGGGTCAGAACCGTGCCGGTCGGGTTGGCTGGTGAAGCGACCAGTGCGCCGACACTGTCGTGATCCCAGTGGCGCTCCACCAGATCAGGCGTCAGTTGATAGCGCACATCCGGGCCGACAGGAACCAGCTGAGCCGCACCTTCAACCAGGCGCAAAAAGTGCCGATTGCATGGATAACCAGGATCGGCCAACAGCCAATGCTTGCCCGGATCCACCAGCAATGCGCTGGCCAGCAACAGCGCCCCGGAGCCGCCCGGCGTGATCAGAATCCGTCGAGGATCGATCGTCAGGCCATAGCGTGTCTGGTAGAAACCGGAAATCGCTTCGCGCAACTCAGGAATGCCACGGGCGGCGGTATAACGGGTTTTCCCCGCTGTCAGCGCAGCCTGGCCGGCGCGGATGATCGGTTCGGCGGTCGTGAAGTCCGGTTCGCCGATTTCCAGGTGGATCACGTCGTGGCCGGCGGCCTGCAATTCATTGGCCCGCGCCAGCAGCGCCATCACATGGAACGGTTCGATCGCACGACTGCGCGCACTGTAGGGCTGAGCCATTGGCCTTCCTTCAACGAGGGAAAAGAAACGATTCTACCCATCTGCCGGAACGAGCGAGAACCCGTAGCGGTCACAGCCTCAAGAACACTGGACTGTAACGACCCGAGCGTACGCTCCAGAATTGACTAAAATCAGTGATTGATCAGGTCTCCATTACCACCGGACATGGCTTGGCAAACATTTGCAGGCACCACCGGCCGCGGGCTCGACATCCGGGAGTAGCGCGGGCCGAATTGATCTGGTAAGTTCGCCCGCTTGCAGCCGCAGGGCCGGCAGGTGTCGGTGATGGAGCAATCCTGCGCAATGGATTACAAGAGTAGAGGCGGTCCATTTCATGCCCACCCAAGCAAAGCAGCAGCAGAATCAGACGATCAGCGGTTTCGAACCTTATGTTCCGAAAGCGGGCGAAGAGTATATGGGCGCCCCGATGCGCGCGCACTTCACCAAGATCCTGTCCAAGTGGAAACACGAGTTGATGCAGGAAGTCGACCGTACTGTTGATCACATGAAGGACGAAGCAGCCAACTTCCCTGATCCGGCCGACCGTGCCAGCCAGGAAGAAGAGTTCGCCCTTGAGCTGCGCGCCCGCGACCGCGAGCGCAAGTTGATCAAGAAGATCGACAAGACGCTGCAACTGATCGAAGACGAAGAGTACGGCTGGTGTGATTCCTGCGGCATCGAGATCGGCGTCAAGCGCCTCGAAGCCCGCCCGACTGCCGACATGTGCGTCGACTGCAAGAACCTTGCGGAAATCAAGGAAAAGCAGGTCGGCAAGTAATCCCGACCTGAACGAAAAACGGAGCGTGCGAACGCTCCGTTTTTGTTTCCGCCGTTTTTTACTCTTCAAGTAACATCGCCCTCATGACTGCCAACACCCTCCCCGCTTACATCGGCCGCTTTGCCCCGACGCCCAGTGGACACCTGCACTTCGGCTCGCTGGTAGCAGCGCTCGCTTCTTATCTGGATGCCCGTTCGGTGAATGGCCGTTGGCTGGTGCGCATGGAAGATCTTGATCCGCCCCGCGAAGAGCCGGGCGCGCAAACAGCGATTCTCAGGGCACTGGAAAGCTACGGTTTCGAATGGGACGGCGAGATGGTTCGCCAGAGCGACCGGCACGAAGCCTACGCGCAAGTGCTCGACAGCCTGTTCAATCACGGCCTGGCGTACGCCTGCACCTGCTCGCGCAAACAACTGGAGCCTTATCACGGCATTTATCCGGGACTGTGCCGCAATGCCGGCCATGGTCAGGAAGACGCCGCGATCCGCCTGCGCGTGCCGGAGCTGGAATATCACTTCATCGACCGGGTGCAGGGCGAATACCGCCAGCACCTGGGCCGCGACGTGGGTGATTTCGTGATCCGCCGCCGCGATGGCCTCTACGCCTATCAACTGGCGGTGGTGCTGGACGACGCCTGGCAGGGCATTACCGATATCGTGCGCGGTGCCGATCTGCTCGACTCGACGCCGCGCCAGCTCTATCTGCAAGAACTGCTGGGCCTGCGCCAGCCACGTTTTCTGCACCTGCCGCTGATTACCCAGCCCGACGGCAACAAGCTCGGCAAGTCCTACCGCTCGCCACCGCTGGAAGCCGATCAGGCCACACCGTTGCTGCTGCGGGCGTTGCGGGCACTGGGGCAAAATCCCGGCACCGAACTGGCCCACGCCTCGCCGCAAGAACTGTTGAACTGGGGCCGCGCCCACTGGGATGCCTCAAAAATCCCGCGCACACTGACCCTGCCCGAAGCGCAACTGCTGTGACGACACTTGCAGTGGCGCGCCCATCCGTTACCATCGCCGCACGTTTTCGGGCACGCGCATAAAAAAGAGAGGCCGGGATGTACATCTATCGCTTGGTCCTGCTTCTGGTCGTGGGGATCTACCTGTTTTCTCCCGCCATCATGGATTGGTGGATCGACGCCACGGGCGCCTGGTATCGCCCTTATCTGCTCTGGCTGATCCTGATCGTCGTGACCTTCATCCTTCAGAGCCAAAAAGATGCCGATGAGCTTTAGCCTGACCCAGATGCTGCTGATCAGCGCCGCCTACCTGGCCGCGCTGTTCGGAGTGGCGTGGATCAGTGAACGGGGCATGATCCCGCGGGCGATCATTCGCCATCCGTTGACCTACACCCTGTCGCTGGGGGTCTACGCCAGTGCGTGGGCGTTCTACGGTACGGTCGGTCTGGCTTATCAGTACGGCTACGGCTTTCTGTCCAGTTATCTCGGGGTGTCCGGCGCGTTTCTGCTGGCACCGGTGCTGCTGTATCCGATCCTGAAGATCACCCGCACCTATCAACTGTCGTCGCTGGCGGACTTGTTCGCCTTTCGCTTCCGCAGCACCTGGGCCGGTGCGCTGACCACGATTTTCATGTTGATCGGTGTATTGCCGTTGCTGGCGTTGCAGATCCAGGCCGTGGCCGATTCCATCGGCATCCTCACCGGTGAACCCGTGCAGAGTCGCGTGGCACTTGCGTTCTGCGCACTGATCATCCTGTTCACGATATTCTTCGGCTCGCGCCATATCGCCACCCGCGAAAAACATGAAGGGCTGGTGTTCGCGATTGCCTTCGAATCGGTGATCAAACTGGCCGCCCTCGGCGGCGTCGGCCTCTATGCCTTGTACGGCGTGTTCGACGGTCCGCAACAGCTTGAATTGTGGCTACTCCAGAATCAGACCGCCCTCGCCGCCCTGCACACCCCTTTGCAGGAAGGCCCGTGGCGCACGCTGCTGCTGGTGTTTTTCGCCTCAGCGATCGTGATGCCGCACATGTATCACATGACGTTCACCGAGAACCTCAACCCGCGCTCTCTGGTGAGTGCGAGCTGGGGCCTGCCATTGTTTCTGCTGTTGATGAGCCTGGCCGTTCCGCTGATTCTCTGGGCCGGCCTGAAACTCGGGGCCACCACCAACCCGGAATACTTCACCCTCGGCATCGGCATTGCTGCCAACAGCAAGGCACTGGCGTTGCTGGCGTATGTCGGCGGCCTGTCGGCGGCCAGCGGCCTGATCATTGTCACCACGCTGGCGTTGTCGGGCATGGCCCTGAATCACCTGGTGCTGCCGCTCTACCAGCCACCTGCCGAAGGCAATATCTATCGCTGGTTGAAATGGACCCGCCGGGCACTGATCGTCGCGATCATCATGGCCGGTTTCTGCTTCTACCTGATGCTCGGCGCCGAGCAGGATCTGGCCAACCTCGGCATCGTCGCGTTTGTGGCAACCCTGCAATTTCTGCCGGGCGTGCTGTCGGTCCTTTACTGGCCGACCGCCAATCGCCGTGGTTTCATCGCCGGACTGCTGGCGGGGATTCTGGTGTGGGTGGTGACCATGCTGCTGCCGCTGGTCGGCAATTTGCAGGGTTTCTATATCCCGCTGCTGAACATGATCTACGTGCTGGACGACACCAGCTGGCACATGGCGGCCATCGCCTCGCTGGCGGCCAACGTCTTGATGTTCACCCTGATCTCGCTGTTCACCAACGCCAGTCCGGAAGAGGCCAGCGCCGCCGAAGCCTGCGCGGTGGACAACGTGCGTCGCCCGCAACGCCGGGAACTGCATGCGGCCTCCCCGCAGGAGTTCGCCACGCAACTGGCGAAGCCATTGGGTGCCAAAGCGGCGCAAAAGGAAGTCGAACAGGCTCTGCGCGACCTCTATCTGCCTTTTGATGAGCGCCGCCCTTATGCGTTGCGTCGTCTTCGTGACCGGATCGAAGCCAACCTGTCCGGCCTGATGGGCCCGAGCGTCGCCCAGGACATGGTAGAAACCTTCCTGCCGTACAAGGCCGGCGGCGAAAACTACGTCACCGAAGACATCCACTTTATCGAAAGCCGCCTCGAGGACTACCACTCGCGCCTCACCGGTCTGGCCGCCGAACTCGATGCCTTGCGCCGTTACCACCGTCAGACCCTGCAGGAGCTGCCGATGGGTGTCTGCTCGCTGGCCAAGGATCAGGAGATCCTGATGTGGAACAAGGCCATGGAAGAGCTGACCGGGATTGCCGCACAACGGGTCGTCGGCTCGCGCTTGAGCACCATCGCCAATCCGTGGAAAGAATTGCTGCAAGGTTTCATCAACCTGCCCGACGAGCACTTGCACAAACAGCATCTTGCACTCGACGGCCAGACCCGCTGGCTGAACCTGCACAAAGCGGCCATCGACGAGCCACTCGCGCCGGGTAACAGCGGCCTGGTGCTGCTGGTGGAAGACCTGACCGAAACCCAGATGCTCGAAGACAAACTGGTGCACTCCGAGCGCCTGGCCAGCATTGGCCGACTCGCAGCCGGCGTGGCCCATGAAATCGGCAACCCGATCACCGGCATCGCGTGTCTTGCGCAAAACCTGCGTGAAGAACGCGAAGACGACGGCGAACTGACGGAAATCAGCGGCCAGATCCTCGAACAGACCAAACGCGTGTCACGCATCGTGCAGTCGCTGATGAGCTTCGCCCACGCTGGTAGCCATCAGCACAGCGACGAGCCCGTCTGTCTGGCGGAAGTGGCTCAGGACGCCATCGGCCTGCTGGCTCTGAACCGACGCAACTTCGAAGTCCAGTTCTATAACCTGTGCGACCCCGACCACTGGGTCGAAGGCGACCCGCAGCGGCTCGCCCAGGTCTTGATCAATCTGCTCTCCAACGCCCGCGACGCCTCGCCTGCCGGCAGTGCGGTGCGGGTCAAGAGCGAAGCCGGCGAACACACGGTCGATCTGATCGTCGAGGACGAAGGCAGCGGTATTCCGAAGAACATCATGGACCGATTGTTCGAACCCTTCTTCACCACCAAGGATCCTGGCGAAGGCACCGGTCTGGGCCTTGCACTGGTCTATTCCATCGTTGAAGAGCATTATGGACAAATCACCATCGACAGCCCGGCTGATGTTCCGAGCCAGCGCGGCACCCGTATCCGGGTGACATTGCCGCGTCATGTCGAAGCGACGTCCGCTGTGAACTGAGACCGTCGAGAGTATCGAATCAATGCCGCACATTTTGATCGTCGAAGACGAAACCATTATCCGCTCCGCCTTGCGCCGCCTGCTGGAACGCAACCAGTATCAGGTCAGCGAAGCCGGTTCAGTGCAGGAAGCACAAGAACGCTTCAGTATTCCCACTTTCGATCTGATCGTCAGCGACCTGCGTCTGCCGGGTGCTCCGGGCACCGAGCTGATCAAGCTTGGCCAGGGCACACCGGTGCTGATCATGACCAGCTACGCCAGCCTGCGCTCGGCGGTCGACTCGATGAAGATGGGCGCGGTGGACTACATCGCCAAGCCTTTCGACCACGACGAGATGCTTCAGGCTGTCGCGCGGATCCTGCGCGATCGTCAGTCGGCGCCGGCTGCCGGCGAAATTGTTACTGGCAAAACGGCCAACGGTAACGGCAAGTCTGCCGTCGACAACAGCAACGGCGAGATCGGCATCATCGGCTCCTGCCCGCCGATGCAGGACCTTTACGGCAAGATCCGTAAAGTCGCGCCGACCGATTCCAATGTGCTGATCCAGGGCGAATCCGGCACCGGTAAAGAGCTGGTGGCCCGCGCCCTGCACAACCTGTCGAAACGCGCCAAGGCACCGATGATTTCGGTGAACTGCGCAGCCATTCCGGAAAGCCTGATCGAGTCCGAACTGTTCGGCCACGAGAAAGGTGCGTTCACTGGTGCCAGCGCAGGTCGCGCCGGTCTGGTGGAAGCGGCGGACGGCGGCACGCTGTTTCTCGACGAGATCGGCGAATTGCCACTTGAAGCTCAGGCTCGTTTGCTGCGCGTGTTGCAGGAAGGCGAAATTCGCCGGGTGGGCTCGGTTCAGTCGCAGAAGGTCGATGTCCGACTGATCGCCGCAACTCACCGTGACCTCAAGAGCCTGGCGAAAATCGGCCAGTTCCGTGAGGACTTGTACTACCGCCTCCACGTGATCGCGTTGAAACTGCCGGCCCTGCGCGAGCGCGGTGCAGACGTCAACGAAATCGCCAATGCGTTCCTCGCTCGTCAAAGCGCGCGCATCAACCGCACCGACCTGAAATTTGCCGCCGATGCCGAGCAGGCAATCCGGCACTATTCTTGGCCGGGTAACGTGCGGGAGCTGGAAAACGCCGTCGAGCGCGCCGTGATCCTGAGCGAAAGCCCGGAAATCTCCGCCGACCTGCTGGGCATCGACATCGAGCTGGGCGATCTGGAAGACGACGAGTTCATTGGTCTGCCGGCGCAACCGACCGGTAACGCCGGCAACAGCAGCCACGAGCCGACCGAAGACCTGTCACTGGAAGACTATTTCCAGCATTTCGTGCTTGAGCACCAAGACCACATGACCGAGACCGAACTGGCGCGAAAACTGGGCGTCAGCCGCAAATGCCTGTGGGAACGTCGCCAGCGTCTGGGCATTCCACGGCGCAAGACCGGAGTCGCCAGCGAGAGCTGAACGTTACCTGTAGAGTGTGCGGGTAACGGTTGAAGATGTGAAAAAACTGTTACCTCAGTCATTTCACGTAACAGAAGCCGGGGTTATCGGTAACGAAACCCCGGCTTTTTTTCGCCCTGCGAAAACGGTTATATCGACCTAACCCCTTGTTTTATTGGGTTTCACAAAAGTTGGCACGGCACCTGCTATATGTTTGGTACAAGAACAATAACAAGCAATGCACAAGACAATAAAAATAAGACGAATCGACTCACGCACAATAAAAACAAGACGGCGAGAGGCGCAGCTAACTGATTCTTTTGGAGAGGCGTTGTATTTGGGGCTTGCCCCACGACCAGGCCGAGAACAACAAAAAACTGTCTTAAGACAGAGCCTGTACTGGTTGGATCGAGAGATCACTGCAATTCAGCGACCAAAGCAATCCGTTTGCTCTTGGCTCCCGATTGGGAGGGTCATGAAGGAAAAGCTTCATGACGAGGGCACTCAATAAAAACAAGAAGCCCGAATCAATAATAAAAAGAGCACGCAACTACTTCTTGGGGAGCTTCGGCTCCCCTTGTAGTTTCTCCCCCGCAGCAAAATCTCCCTCACTCATGCAATTCGACGCCTTTAGCCTGCGGTTTGCAGCGCAAAATGCCTGCGTCCTACACCATCACTCGACTAAATGCTAGAATCCCGGCCCATCATGCGGTCATTCTTTGGTCTGGCCGAACATTCCTTCAAACAGTGCATCCCATGCTGAAGAAGTTGTTCCAGTCATTCCGAACTCCCGTTCGTCGTACTCAACACATCCGTAGCACGCCTGAAGTCCTCAACAGCGGCCAACACTCGCTGCAAAAGGGCCAATTCAGCCGTTACGCGGTCAACATCGTCGAACGTCTGCAAGGCGCCGGTTACCAGGCTTATCTGGTCGGCGGTTGTGTGCGCGACATGCTGCTGGGCATCACGCCCAAAGACTTCGACGTCGCCACCAGTGCCACCCCCGAGCAGGTTCGCGCCGAATTCCGCAATGCGCGGATCATCGGCCGCCGCTTCAAGCTGGTGCACATCCATTTCGGTCGCGAAATCATTGAAGTCGCAACCTTCCGCGCCAATCACCCGCAAAACGAAGATGACGAAGACAGCAACCAGTCTTCGCGCAACGAGAGCGGGCGCATTCTGCGTGACAACGTCTACGGCACACTGGAAGAGGACGCGCAACGCCGCGACTTCACCATCAACGCCCTGTATTACGATCCGGTCAGCGAGCGCATTCTCGATTACGCCAATGGCGTACACGACATCCGCAATCACCTGATCCGCCTGATCGGCGACCCGAAGCAGCGCTACCAGGAAGACCCGGTGCGGATGCTGCGGGCCGTACGTTTCGCCGCCAAGCTCAACTTCGGCATCGAAAAGCACACCGTCCAGCCGATCCGCGAGCTGGCGCCGATGCTGCGCGAGATTCCATCGGCCCGGTTGTTCGAGGAAGTGCTCAAGCTGTTCCTCTCCGGGCATGGCGCCATCACCTTCGAAATGCTGGTCGACCTGCAACTGTTCGCGCCGTTGTTCCCGGCCAGTGCCGATGCGCTGGAACACAACCCGGAATACACCCACACGCTGATCAGCGAAGCACTGACCAACACCGATCTGCGGATCAAGCAGAACAAACCGGTGACCCCGGCGTTCCTGTTTGCCGCGCTGCTGTGGCCTGCCCTGCCGGCCCGTGTGTTGCGTCTGCAAGAGCGTGGCATGCCGCCGATTCCGGCGATGCAGGAAGGCGCTCACGAACTGATCGCCGAACAATGCCAGCGAATTGCGATTCCAAAACGCTTCACCATGCCGATCCGCGAGATCTGGGACATGCAGGAACGCCTGCCTCGCCGCAGCGGCAAACGCGCCGACCTGTTGCTGGACAATCCGCGCTTCCGCGCCGGCTACGACTTCCTGCTGCTGCGTGAAAGCGCCGGCGAGCAGACCGATGGCCTGGGCGAATGGTGGACCGATTATCAGGACGCCAACGACAGCGAACGCCGCGACATGATCCGCGACCTCAGCGGTAAGGGTGATGACGCGAGTGGCGCTCCGCGCAAGCGTCGCCGCAGCAGCGGTTCCAAGCGCAAACGCGCCGGCGCACCGAGCGCCACGGGCGAATAAGGCATGGAACGCATCTACATCGGCATGGGCAGCAACCTGGCTGACCCGGCCGAACAACTGCGCAGCGCGGTCGACGCCTTGGGGCAACTGCCGGATACAGCCCTTGTAGGCGTGTCTGCCTTTTACCAGAGCGACTCGTTGCTGCCGGGCCAGCCCCGTTACACCAACGCGGTGGCGGCGCTGGACAGCACACTCGCCCCGCTGGACCTGCTCGATGCCCTGCAAGCCATCGAAAACGATCAGGGCCGCGAACGCCTGGAACGCTGGGGCCCGCGCACGCTGGATCTGGACATCCTGCTGTTCGGTGACCGTCTGATCGACGAGCCGCGCCTCAAAGTCCCGCATTACCACATGCAGGAACGCGCATTCGTTCTATATCCCTTGGCCGAACTGGCCCCCGAAGATCTCCGCCTGGCCGATGGTCGCAGTCTTGCCGATCTGCTAGCGGCCTGTCCGTTCGTCGGCCTCGAGCGCCTCTCCCACGCCTGACCCCAACCGCCGATGCGGGAGCAAACTGGCTCCCGCATTTTGCGTTCTTGTAGGACAAAAACTCCGTAGATCAGGCCCGCCGGCCCGCTGAATCGCATCAGTAACGCCGGTAACACTCCCGTCGTAACAATGCGGTAACACATGCAATTGACTTCCTGAGGCCTCATCACGACTATAGGCGTCCCGCTGCCGCCAACCCGGCATACAAGGGCGCAATCCAGGCCTTATAAGCACGACAAAAGAGCGTGCGCCTGAATAGATGACGAATCACGCGCGTTACTCGCAGTAGTTTCCAAAGCGCCTGAACGAGGATTTCTTACATGCCAGCCATCACCCTGACCACGCTCCAGAGCCTCAAGCAGAAAGGTGAAAAAATCACCATGCTGACCTGCTATGACGCGACCTTCGCCCACGCCTGCAACGAGGCCGGTGTCGAAGTGCTGCTGGTGGGCGACTCCCTCGGCATGGTCCTGCAAGGTCACGACAGCACCTTGCCGGTGACCATTGCGGAAATGGCCTACCACACTGCCTGCGTCAAACGCGGCAACACCGATGCCTTGATCCTGGCCGACCTTTCTTTCATGGCCAATGCCACCCTCGAACAAACCATGACCAACAGCGCCATGCTGATGCAGGCCGGCGCACACATGGTCAAGGTCGAAGGCGCGCTGTGGCTGGCGGAGTCGATCCGCCTGCTGGCCGAACGCGGCGTTCCGGTCTGCGCCCACATGGGCCTGACCCCGCAAGCCGTGAACATTCTCGGCGGCTATAAAGTGCAGGGTCGCAACGAAAACCAGGCGCGCCAGATGCGCGCTGACGCGATCTCCCTGGAGCAGGCCGGCGCGGCCATGTTGCTGCTGGAATGCGTACCAAGTGAACTGGCGGCTGAAATCAGCCAGGCCGTGAAAATCCCGGTGATCGGCATCGGCGCCGGCTTCGACACCGACGGTCAGGTGCTGGTATTGCATGACATGCTCGGCCTGTCGATCAGCGGCCGCGTACCGAAATTCGTGAAGAACTTCATGCAAGGTCAGGACAGCATCCAGTCCGCATTGAAGGCTTACGTCAGTGAAGTCAAAGCCGTCACCTTCCCCGGGATCGAACACGGATTCTCTGCATGAACACCGTCAAAACCGTACGTGAACTGCGCGCCGCCGTGGCGCGCGCCCGCAGTGAAGGCAAGCGCATCGGCTTTGTGCCAACGATGGGCAACCTGCACAGCGGCCACATCGCGCTGGTGACCAAGGCCAAACAGCGAGTGGACTTCGTGGTCGCGAGCATTTTCGTCAACCCGCTGCAGTTCGGCGCCGGCGAAGACCTCGACAAATACCCGCGCACCCTCGCAGCCGATCAGGAAAAACTGCTGGAAGCCGGTTGCTCCCTGCTGTTCGCCCCGACCGTCGAAGAGATGTATCCCGACGGCATGGCCGGCCAGACCCGGGTCAGCGTGCCGCAATTGTCCGAAGGATTGTGCGGCGCCAGCCGTCCCGGACATTTCGAAGGTGTGGCCACAGTGGTCAGCAAGCTGTTCAACATGGTCCAGCCGGATCTGGCGATTTTCGGTCAGAAGGACTATCAGCAACTGGCGGTAATCCGTGCGCTGGTGCATGACCTGAACATGCCGATTCAGATCATCGGCGAGCCGACCGTGCGTGCCGCCGACGGCCTGGCACTGTCCTCGCGCAACGGTTTCCTCAACGAGGAACAACGTGCCGTGGCACCCGTGGTCTATCGTGCCCTGAGCAGCATTGCCGAGTCGATCAAGCAGGGTGAGCGCGACTTTCCGGCATTGATCCAGGCTCAGCGGCAACAGCTGGAAGCCGCCGGCCTGCGTCCGGACTACCTGGAAATCCGCCACGCCCTGACCCTGCGTCCGGCGACGGCGGAAGATCGTGACCTGGTGATTCTGGTGGCCGCATTCCTCGGCACGACGCGGTTGATCGACAACCTGCACCTGAACCTCGATACCCCTGCCTGAGCACCGCAATATCAGAATGTGAGAGTGAGCCAGCTCGCTCTCACATTCGTGTTACCTCCTCTTCCAAACCGTATTGCTGACCACCAGACCATCGGGCAAACTGCCCGCCGTTTCACTGCGCGCGAAAAGCAGGGACTTGCCCGCATTACTCGCCGTCTGTCGGCCGCTCCTGTTATCGATGTTAAAAAAGTACAGGTAACAGGTCAGAAGAAGCCAAGACAGATCGCAGCGCTAGGTTTACTGTATTCGCCCTGCGCCAGTGTAATCGTGTCGACGCAGTTGCCCCCTCGCCCAAACATGGCGGGGAGGTCTTTTCAGTGTTCAAAAGGCCGTTCAAGTAAAAAGGAAAACCGCAGCGATGGCGTACTACCGCACTCCTCATGACGTTACCGCTCTGCCTGCCTGGCAAGCGTTGAAAGATCACCGCCAAGCCATGCAGGATTTCAGCATGCGCGAAGCCTTCAACGCCGATCCGCAGCGCTTCAATCAGTTCACTCTCAGCAGCTGCGGACTGTTTCTCGACTATTCGAAGAATCTGATCAACGCCGAGACCCGCAACCTGCTGGTGGGTCTGGCCAATGAAGTCGATCTCAAAGGCGCGATCAAGGCGCTGTTCGACGGCGAAATCGTCAACTCCTCCGAAGGCCGCCCGGCGCTGCACACCGCCCTGCGTCGCCCGGTCGGCGACAAGCTGTCGGTCAACGGCGTCAACGTGATGCCTGAAGTACACAAGGTGCTGAACCAGATCACCGATCTCGTGGGCCGTATCCACGACGGTCTGTGGCGCGGTTACACCGAGAAACCGATCACCGACGTGGTGAACATCGGCATCGGTGGCTCGTTCCTCGGCCCTGAACTGGTCTCCGAAGCCTTGCTGTCCTACGCCCAGAAAGGCGTGCGTTGCCATTACCTGGCGAACATCGACGGCAGCGAATTCCACGAGCTGACGCAAAAACTGCGCGCCGAGACCACGCTGTTCATCGTGTCCTCGAAGTCGTTCAACACCCTCGAAACCCTGAAAAACGCCCAGGCCGCGCGTGCCTGGTACCTGGCTCAGGGCGGTTCGGAAGCCGAGCTGTATCGTCACTTCATCGCCGTATCGAGCAACAACGCGGCAGCTGTGGCCTTCGGTATCCGCGAAGAAAACATCTTCCCGATGTGGGACTGGGTCGGCGGTCGTTACTCGCTGTGGTCGGCCATCGGTCTGCCAATCGCGCTGGCCATCGGCATGTCCAACTTCAAGGAACTGCTGTCCGGTGCCTACACCATGGACCAGCATTTCCAGAGCGCGCCGTTCGAACAGAACATGCCGGTACTGCTGGCCCTGCTCGGCGTGTGGTATGGCAACTTCTGGGGCGCGCATAGCCACGCGATCCTGCCGTACGACCACTACCTGCGTAACATCACCAAGCACTTGCAACAGCTGGACATGGAATCCAACGGCAAGAGCGTTCGTCAGGACGGCTCCGCGGTGTCGACCGACACTGGCCCGGTGATCTGGGGCGGCGTCGGCTGCAACGGTCAGCATGCTTATCACCAGTTGCTGCACCAAGGGACCCAACTGATCCCGGCCGACTTCATCGTGCCGATCGTCAGCTTCAACCCGGTGTCCGACCACCATCAGTGGCTGTACGCCAACTGCCTGTCGCAGAGCCAGGCACTGATGCTCGGCAAGACCCTGCCGGAAGCCGAAGCGGAACTGCGCGACAAGGGCATGAGCGAAGCCGAAGTGCAGAAACTGGCACCACACAAGGTGATCCCGGGCAACCGTCCGAGCAACACCATCGTGGTCGAGCGCATCAGCCCGCGTCGTCTCGGCGCACTGGTGGCGATGTACGAACACAAAGTCTTCGTGCAAAGCGTGGTCTGGGGCATCAACGCCTTCGACCAGTGGGGCGTGGAACTGGGCAAGGAACTGGGCAAGGGCGTGTACAACCGCCTGGTCGGCAGCGAAGAAAGCGTTGCCGAAGATGCTTCTACCCAAGGCCTGATCAACTACTTCCGCGGCCGTCACCGCGGCTGATTTGATCGCGCTGTAGTAACCCTGTGGGAGCGAGCTTGCTCGCGATTGCGGTTTTTCATTCAACATCAATGTTGATTGGGACTTCGCCTTCGCGAGCAAGCTCGCTCCCACAGTCGTTTGTGGATGACTTGAACCTCTTGGACTCTCGGCGCATCTTTATCCTTGTCGCACAACAAGAATAAGGAACCGTCATGTTCGATATCAGCACGTTCCCCAAAGCCGATGCCGTCCGCCGGGCTGCCCAGTTGAGTCAGGACGACTACCATCGCCTGTACCGCGAATCCATTGAACACCCCAGCACCTTCTGGGCCGAACAGGCCACACGCTTCCTCGACTGGAGCACGCCGTGGCAGACCGTCCAGCGCTATGACCTGAAGACCGGCGAAGCTTCATGGTTTGCCGGGGCGAAACTGAATGTCAGCTACAACTGCATCGACCGACACCTGGAAAAGCGCGGCGATCAGACCGCCATCCTCTGGGAAGGCGACGACCCTGCCGAATCGACGCAAATCACCTACAACAAACTCCATCACCACGTCTGCCGACTGGCCAACGTGCTGAAAAGCCGTGGCGTGAAGAAAGGCGATCGAGTCTGCATCTACATGCCGATGATCCCCGAAGCAGCCTACGCCATGCTCGCCTGCACGCGCATCGGCGCGATTCACTCGGTGGTGTTCGGCGGTTTCTCCCCGGACTCGTTGCGCGACCGCATTCTCGATGCCGACTGCCGCACCGTGATCACCGCCGATGAAGGCGTGCGTGGCGGCAAGTTCGTGCCGCTGAAACAGAATGTCGACAAGGCCCTGCAAAGCTGCCCGGACGTCAGCACCGTGGTGGTGGTCGAACGCACACAGAACAAGATCGACTGGGTCGAAGGCCGTGACCTCTGGTATCACCAGGCCGTGCGCGACGTCAGCGACGATTGCCCGCCGGAACCGATGGACGCCGAAGATCCGCTGTTCATCCTCTACACCTCCGGCAGCACCGGCAAACCCAAGGGTGTGCTGCACACAACCGGCGGTTACCTGTTGCAAGCGGCGATGACCTTCAAGTACGTGCTCGATTACCGCAATGGCGAAGTGTTCTGGTGCACCGCCGACGTCGGCTGGGTCACCGGCCACAGCTATATCGTCTACGGCCCGCTGGCCAACGGCGCCACCACGCTGATCTTCGAAGGCGTGCCAAGCTACCCAAGCAGTTCGCGGTTCTGGCAGGTGATCGACAAACACAAGGTCAACATCTTCTACACCGCGCCGACCGCACTGCGCGCACTGATGCGTGAAGGTGCAGGTCCCTTGCAGGAAACGTCGCGCGAAAGCCTCAGATTGCTCGGCAGCGTCGGTGAGCCGATCAACCCGGAAGCGTGGGAATGGTATTTCAACGTCGTAGGCGAACAACGCTGCCCGATAGTCGATACCTGGTGGCAGACCGAAACCGGCGGGATCATGCTCAGTCCGCTGGTCAGTGCCCAGCGAATCAAACCGGGCTGCGCCACCCAACCGATGTTCGGCGTGCAACCGGTGCTGCTCGACGAGCATGGCAAGGAAATCAAAGGCGCCGGCAGCGGCGTGCTGGCGATCAAGTCGAGCTGGCCGGCGCAGATCCGCAGCGTCTACGGCGATCCGCAGCGCATGGTCGACACCTACTTCAAGCCCTACCCCGGTTACTACTTCACCGGCGACGGCGCGCGCCGCGACGAGGACGGCGACTACTGGATCACCGGGCGCATCGACGACGTGATCAATGTCTCCGGCCATCGCATCGGCACCGCCGAGGTCGAGAGCGCGTTGGTGCTACACGAAAGCATCGCCGAGGCCGCAGTCGTTGGTTACCCCCACGACGTCAAAGGCCAGGGCATCTATGCCTTCGTCACGCCCATGAACGGCGCCGAACCCAACGACGAGCTGAAGAAGGAACTGCTGGCCCACGTCAGCAAGGAGATCGGCAGTTTCGCCAAACCGGACCTGATCCAATGGGCCCCGGCCCTGCCGAAAACCCGCTCCGGCAAGATCATGCGGCGGATTCTGCGCAAGATTGCCTGCAACGAACTCGACAGCCTCGGCGACACCTCGACCCTGGCCGACCCGAGCGTGGTGCAGGGGCTGATCGACAAGCGCCTTAACCAGTAGAATCACAGGCGCGGTCAACCGGCCGCGCTGCCCTTCACCACTGAGTTGCCATGGAATTCATCCGCAGCCGTATCGAAAACCAACTCATGAGCCTGACCGGTCTGTCCCTCGGCCAGCTCGATCTGGAAAACCCCAAGGGCGATCCCGGCCTGTTCGGCCCGGACTCAATCAGTTGGCAGGTACACGGCGACTTCAGCAGCATGTTGATCGGCGGCATCAGTGCCTTGTTACTGCAAGCCTTGCATCCGCTGGCCCTGGCCGGCGTCTGGGACCACTCGAACTTTCGCCAGGACATGCTCGGCCGCCTGCGTCGTACCAGTCAGTTTGTCTCCGGCACTACGTTCGGCTCGCGGCGGGACGCCGAATGGCTGATCGAGAAAGTCCGCACCATCCACCTGCAAGTCGTCGGCACCGCGCCCGATGGCCGGCCCTATGCGGCAAGTGATCCGGATCTGCTGACCTGGGTGCACGTGGCCGAAGTCAGCAACTTTCTCGCCGCCCATTTACGTTACCGCAACCCACAGTTGTCGCCGGTCGATCAGGATCGTTACTACACGGAAATCGCCGTGGTTGCTGAACGACTGGGTGCCCGGAGTGTGCCGAAGTCGCGCCAGGCCGTGGCCGATTACCTGCAACGCATGCGTCCGCAGTTGCTGTGTGACGAGCGCAGTCGTGAAGTACTGCGCCTGTTGCTCGATGCGCCGGCTCCCAGTGTTCTGGCGCGGCCGTTTGGCGATCTGATGATGAAGGCCGGCATCGACCTGCTGCCGGACTGGGCCAGCGACATGCTGGATGCCCGCCAAAACCCGTTGCAACGTCAGTTGATTCGCGCCAGTGTCAAACGCAGTGCACCGATGCTGCGTTGGGCAATGCGCAATGGATCGGTTCAGCGGGCCCAGCGGCGGATGGGGCTGAGCTGAAGCTCAGTAACTGCTAAACTCCCGCGCCCCGATTCCCTCCAGCAAGGCGCAAGCATGTCTTCCCTGAATCAGGCGCTGCGCGCCGCCCTCGATCAACGCCAGGATCTGCTCGCCGAGCTGCACCGCCAGGGCACCGACTGCTATCGCCTGTTCCACGGCAGCCAGGAAGGCGCCGGCGGCCTGACTATCGATCGCTACGGCCCGCAACTGATGGTGCAGAGTTTCCACCAGACGCTGGAACTCGCCGACCTGCTGCAACTGCACGCCACAGTAAATGAAACCTTGGGCCTGCAAACCCTGCTGGTTTACAACGACCGCTCCCGTGGCAACTCGCGCATTGATCGTGAGGACAATGTGTACCGCGCCGACGACGCAGCACTGGTTGATCTGGTCGGCCACGAATGGGGCCTGAACTACCGTGTGCGCGGACGCCATGCCGGCCAGGATCCACTGTTGTTCCTCGACCTGCGCAACACCCGCGGCTGGGTCAAGGATCACGCCAAGGGCAAAAGCGTGCTCAACCTGTTTGCCTACACCTGCGGCGTCGGCCTCAGCGCGGCCGCCGGTGGTGCCCGCGAGGTGTGCAACCTGGATTTCGCCGAGGGCAACCTGGCAGTCGGGCGCGAGAACGGTTTGCTCAATCCGCAACTGCCGACCATGGAGTTCATCCAGTCCGACTACTTCCCGGCGATCCGCCAGTTGGCCGGCCTGCCGATCAGTCAGCGTCGCGGACAGAAACTGCCGAGCTATCAACGCCTCGAACAGCGCCAGTACGATCTGGTGCTGCTCGACCCTCCAGCCTGGGCCAAAAGCGCGTTCGGCACGGTCGATCTGCTGCGCGACTATCAAAGCCTGCTCAAGCCGGCCCTGCTGACCACCGCCGAAAATGGCGTGCTGATCTGCTGCAACAACCTGGCGAAAGTCAGCATGGACGACTGGCGCGAACAGGTGCTGCGTTGCGCCGAGAAGGCCGGGCGCCCGGTGCGCGAGTGGAGCGTGATGACACCGGGTGCCGACTTCCCTTCGCAGGATCAACAGCCGCCGTTGAAGACCCTGATCCTTCAACTCTGACCCCATCTGTAGGAGCTGCCGAAGGCTGCTCCTACAGACATTGCAGACAAATCTGAATAATCCTGTCTCGCGCGATGTACTTCGGAACCGGAATCGCGTGCCATACTCCAAGGCACTCCGATTCAGACAGATGAAGCCGCACATGCCCAAAGGATTGATTCGCGCGATTGGCGCCTTGTTGACTGCTCTGGCCCTCTACAGCCTGCTGGGGTTTCTGATTTTGCCGGGCATTGCGCTCCGGATCGCCAACCAGCAACTGGCCAACTACGCCACGGTGCCTGCGCACATCCAGCGTATCGAACTCAATCCATTCAGCCTCGAAGTCACGCTTTGGGGCCTGGTCATCGGCGAGCCGGGCAAGGAACAGGTCGGTTTCGAACGCCTGTACGCCAATCTGCAACTCGACAGCCTGTGGACAAAAGCCCTGCACCTGTCCGACATCGAACTGGACAAACCCAAGACCGAAGTCCTGTTCGCCCAGGACGGCAAGCTCAATCTGCTGGGTTTGTTCAAGCTGCCGGCCAGTGAACCGACGCCGACCGATCCGAATGCCAAACCGTTTCCTCTGCGTATCGACCGGATCAAACTGGCCGGTGGCAACGTGCACTTCCAGGATGCACGCCCGAGCGAGCCGATCGAATTCCTCTACGACAAGCTCGATTTCGAACTGAACAACCTCAGCACCCTGCCCGAAGACAACGCCGACATGACCCTGGTCGCCATCGGCCCGGCTGGTGGGCAGATCGACTGGAAAGGCAACTTCAGCCTGATCCCGATCGCTTCCGAAGGCACGCTCAAAGTCACCGATGGCCAGATGAAAGCCTTCTGGCCCTACGTGCGCGACGCCGTGCCGTTGGTGCTGGAAAACGGCGTGGTCAGCCTGAGCACCGACTACAAGCTCAACCTGTCCAAGGAAACCGAGCTGCTGTTGAGCAACGTGTCAGTCAGCGTCGCACCGTTTGCGATCAAGGCCCCGGACGGGCGCCCGCTGGCGAAACTCGACCGCCTCGACGTCAGCGAGACCACGGTGGACCTGGCCAAGCAGCAAGTAGTGGTCGGCAAGATCCGCAGCCAGAAACTCGAAACCTGGGCCGCCCTTGAAGCGGACGGGCAACTGGACTGGCAAAAACTGTTCGCCAGTCAGCCGTCCAAGCCTGCCGCCAAAGCGGCGGCGGAACCGAAAAGCACGCCGGCGGCTGCCGACTCACCGAAACCGGAACCGGCCGCACCGGGAAAACCGTGGCAGGTGCTGCTCAAGGACGTGCAACTGCGTGACTACAAAGTGCATCTGGCCGACCGCTCGGCGAAGCCGGAAGTCACGCTGGATGTCACGCCGCTGAACGTCGACCTGCAGAATTTCGACAGCCTCAACGGCTCGCCCTTCAACGTCAAACTGGACACCGGCCTGGGCAAGCAAGGCAAGATCAGCGCCGACGGCGTGGTCAATCTGGCCCCGGTCACGGCTCAGCTCAACGTGAAGACCCAGGACATCGACCTTCGCGTGGCCCAGTCCTACATCAACCCGTTCATCAAACTCGAACTGCGCAGCGGCATGCTCGGCAGCGACCTGAAAGTGAACCTGAAGAGTACCGATCCGCTGGCACTCAGCGTTACCGGACGCGCCCAGGTCGATCAGTTGCACACCCTCGATACTCTGAAGACCCGCGACTTCCTCAAGTGGCAGCAAGTGGTGGTCGAAGGCCTGAACTATCAGCACGGCGACAGTCTGTCGATCGACAAGATCAACCTGTTCCAGCCCTATGTGCGATTCATGATCAACGATGACCGCACCACCAACATCGACGACTTGCTGATTCCGCAACCTGCCGATTCCGGGGCGAAAACGGCAGCGGCCAAACCGGCCGGCAACTCGAAACCGCTGGGCATTCATATCGGTGGCATTGCGATCAATGACGGCTCGGCCAACTTCGCCGACTTCAGCCTGACCCCGAACTTCGCCACTGCTGTCCAACAGCTAAACGGCCAGATCGGCACCATCGACAGCCGTCAGGCGAAACCCGCCAGCGTCGACGTCAATGGCAAGGTCGACCGCTATGCACCGGTGACCATCAAGGGCGCGGTCAACCCGTTCGACCCGATGGCCAGCCTCGACATCGCCACCAGTTTCAAACGGGTCGAACTGACCACCCTGACGCCCTACTCCGGCAAGTTTGCCGGTTACCGGATCCGCAAGGGCCGGCTCAATCTCGACCTGCACTACCTGATCACCAAGGGACAGCTCAAGGCCGAGAACAAAGTGGTGATCGAGCAATTGCAACTGGGTGAGAAAGTCGACAGCCCGGATGCCGTGAGCCTGCCGCTGAAACTGGCGATTGCGCTGCTCAAGGACGTGGACGGAAAGATATCCATCGAACTGCCGGTCACCGGCGACCTGAACAACCCGCAATTCAGCGTGATGCCGATTGTCTGGCAGACCCTGCGCAACCTGATCGTCAAAGCCGCCGCCGCACCGTTCAAGATGATTGGCGGATTGATCAGCGGTGGCGGTTCCGAAGATCTCGGCACCGTGTCCTTCGCACCGGGCTCCAGCGAACTGAACAAGGACGCCGAAGCGGCGCTGGTCAAACTGTCGCAGGCCTTGAAGGAGCGTCCGGCCCTGCGTCTGGAAATCGAAGGCACCGCCGCCCAGAGCAGCGACGGTCCGTTGATTGCCGAGCAGCGTCTAGAGCGCGAATACCAGTACAACTACTACAAGATGCTGCAGCGCCGTGGCGACAAGGTGCCGGCTCAGGCATCACTGATCCAGGTACCGGATGGCGAAAAAGGCCCGCTGCTCGAAGGCATCTACCGCACCCGCCTGAAAACCCAGCCACCGGCCGAGTGGAAAGACCTGGGCAAAGAAGAGCGCACCGCGAAAATGCGTGCGGACGTGATCAAGTTCTGGAGCTCCAGCGATGTGCTGCTGCGCCAGCTCGGTCAGGACCGTGCCAGCAGCATCAAGGACTACCTCGTCGACAAGGGCCAACTGGCCGACGACCGCGTGTACTTCATCGACGCCAATCTCGGCGAAGCGGAGAGCGACGGCCGTGTGGTGACGCAAATGCATCTGGATGCCGAGTGATGAACCGCCAATGGCTGGCGGTAATGGCGCTGGCGCTCGTCGCCGGCCAGGCGTCGGCTTCCGATACGCTGCGTTGCGGCAGCCAGTTGGTCAGCCTTGGCGACCGCTCCAGCGAGGTGCTGCAAAAGTGCGGTGAACCCGTCAGCCGCGACGTGCTGGGCTACAAGCGCAGTATCAATCGCCGGGAAGAGTTTCAGGTCGAGGAATGGACCTACGGCCCGAGCAACGGCATGTACCAATACCTGCGCTTTGAAGGCAATCGCCTGAAACAGATCAACAGCAAGCGCGGCAACTGACCTCCCCGCTTTTCCTCCCCTGAAATAGAACAGGCCCCGACACATGTGCCGGGGCCTGTAATGGCCACATTCCGTGTGGCCGTTCGCATGAACTCTAAAGTGCGGCAGACGTATTGCTCGGCCCGCCTGTCGCGTCTTCTCCCGGTTCAGGCGAGAAGTCTTGCCTTACTCGGCTTTCAGGCCGTCAGCGGAGACCGCTTTGACGCCTTTGATTTTCTTGGCGATGGCCACGGCGGTAGTTTTCTGAGCTTCGGTGATGGCAACGGTCGAAGACAGGGAGACGACACCTTTGTTGGTTTCTACTTTGATGTCAGTGCCTGGAATGCCTTTTTCGGTGACCAGGTCGCTTTTGACTTTGGTGGTGATCCAGGTGTCGGAAGTGGCTTCTTTCGCCTTGGTCATTTCACCGGCGGCCAGGGTCATTGGCGCCTGGGTTGCCTGAGTGGATTGTGCGAATGCGCCGGTGGCCATGGTCAGGGTCAGCGCGGTAGCAGCAGCGGCAGTGATAGCGAACTTCTTCATACGAGTAACTCCTGTTTTTCTGGAAAGTCTGCTGCGTGTCTTGTCAGCAGGGTTACCAGGGATATTGCGAACGCTGTGCCAACTTTTCGAAATAGAATAATCCTTTATAAATCAATAAGTTATTAATTTCGCGAAATTCCGGAATCATGCAAATTGCATGACCTTCGAATTATCTGCATGCAAGTTGCGGCTTTTGGGAAAGTTCCTAACACACTGAAAAGATTGAAGCTTTTTGTGAAGTGCTGCGCAAAAGAAAATGCCCCGCGAGGCGGGGCATTTCAGTGGGCTGCAAAGCCGATCAAGTACCGCTGCCTGGGCAACCTTTAGGGGCGTAGTCGGCGTTGACGGTCGAAGCGCAGCTCCAGACGCCGGCAGTGTTGCCGGTCGCCCCGCCGGTGCGGGTCAGCGTGATGGTTTTGCCCAGCACCGGCGCCGGTGCATTCGCGATGGTGCAGACGATCGTGCCTGCGCCCGAAGACGCGGTGCCGGATGCGGTCACTGTGCCGCAGTTGGTTGTTACGTAAGTCGCGCTCCCCGTGACGTTTGTCAGTGATGGGTCGGTACCTTGATTAATGGTGTCCTCGAACGGCACTTTGAGGGCGCTGATTTCCGCCAGCCCTGCCGTCACCTTCGACCGAGCCTGGTACTTGGTGTATTGCGGCAACGCGATGGTGGCCAGAATGCCGATGATCGCCACGACGATCAGCAGCTCGATCAGAGTGAAACCTTGTTGTTTCTTCATAGACACGCTCCATGCATGAGTCGGAATCTCATGATCTGAACAAGACTCAGCACAGCCCGTGCCAAGGCGTTCATCCCCATGTTGGCTGGGCGTGATCACGTTATCGCGGCGTTTCCTACAACCTGAAACCGCACTATCTGACACTTTTTGTCACCTGCACCGAGGCGGTTTGGCGCTGTCACTTGACTAGGCTATAAGTCATGAACTGTCTGCATCCGGGATTCCCATGAATGACATCGCTCTGAGCGGTCTGGCCAAGCAATTGGTACAGGCCGAACTGCTCACGGAAAAAAGCGCCCAGCAAGCCTGGCAGCAGGCCCAGCGCAATCGCCTGCCGCTGGTCAGCTATCTGGTACAGAACAAACTGGTGAAGAGTTCACAGGTCGCCGAGATTGCCTCGGAGCATTTCGGCATGGCGTTCCTCGACCTCAATTGCCTCGACAAAGAGACCCAGCCCAAGGGCCTGGTCAGCGAAAAACTGGTGCGCCAGCACCACGCCCTGCCCCTGTGGCGGCGCGGCAACAAGCTGTTCGTGGGGATTTCCGACCCGAGCAATCATCAGGCAATCAACGACATTCAGTTCAGCACCGGGCTGACCACCGAAGCCATCCTGGTGGAGGACGACAAGCTCACCGACGCCATCGAGAAGTTCTTCGACACCCACGCCTCCGGCCTGGAGGACATGGCCGACGTCGACCTCGACGGGCTGGATGTCGAGTCCATCGATGACAGCAAGCAGGACGCCATCGGCGTGCTGGACGCCGACGATGCGCCGGTGGTGCGTTTCGTCCACAAGATGCTGCTGGACGCGATCAAGAGCGGTTCCTCAGACCTGCACTTCGAACCCTACGAAAAAAACTACCGGGTGCGGGTGCGTACCGACGGCATCCTGCGCGAAGTGGCCAAGCCGCCGATTCAACTGGCAGGACGCATCGCCGCACGCCTCAAGGTCATGGCCAGCCTCGACATCTCGGAACGGCGCAAACCTCAGGACGGGCGACTGAAAATGCGCCTGTCGAAAACCAAGTCGATCGATTTCCGGGTCAACACCCTGCCGACCCTGTGGGGCGAAAAAGTGGTGATCCGGATCCTCGACCCGTCCAGCGCGCAGATCGGCATCGACGCCCTCGGCTACGAGCCGGAGCAGAAAGAACTCTACCTGGCCGCCCTGAAACAGCCGCAAGGCATGATTCTGGTCACCGGCCCCACCGGTTCCGGCAAGACCGTGTCGCTGTACACCGGGCTCAACATCCTCAATACCGTCGACATCAACATCTCCACCGCCGAAGACCCGGTAGAGATCAACATGGAAGGCATCAACCAGGTCAACGTCAATCCTAAGCAGGGGCTGGACTTCGCCCAGGCCCTGCGCTCGTTCCTGCGTCAGGACCCGGACGTGATCATGGTCGGTGAAATCCGTGACTTGGAGACCGCCGAGATCGCCATCAAAGCAGCGCAGACCGGTCACCTGGTGCTCTCCACGCTGCACACCAACAGCGCCGCCGAGACACTCACCCGCTTGCACAACATGGGCATTCCCGGCTTCAACATCGCCACCTCGGTCAGCCTGATCATCGCCCAGCGTCTGGCGCGAAAACTCTGCAGCCACTGCAAGAAGCCCATCGAGATTCCTCGCGAAACCTTGCTCAAGGAAGGCTTCCCCGAGGAACGCATTGGCAGTTTCACGATCTATGAGCCCGCCGGATGCGATCACTGCAACGGCGGCTACAAGGGACGCACCGGGATTTATGAAGTGGTGAAAAACACCCCCGAGCTGCAACGGCTGATCATGGCCGAGGGCAACTCATTGGAAATCGACAGCCAGATGCGCCTGGACGGCTTCAACGACCTGCGCACCTCGGGACTGATCAAGGCGATGCAAGGCATCACCAGCCTTGAAGAAATCAACCGAGTCACCAAGGACTGAACATGGCGGTCAAGGCAGCGAAAATCAGTGTCTATGCCTGGGAAGGCACCGACAAGAAAGGCAGCAGGATCACCGGCGAACTGAGCGGGCAGAACCCCGCACTGATCAAGGCCCAGTTGCGCAAGCAGGGCATCAACCCCGGCAAGGTGCGCAAGAAATCCGCGTCGTGGCTGAATTTCGGCAAACGCATCAAGCCGCTGGACATCGCCCTCTTCACCCGGCAGATGGCGACCATGATGAAGGCCGGCGTGCCGTTGCTGCAGTCGTTCGACATCATCGGCGAAGGCTTTGAAAACCCGGCGATGCGCAAACTGGTGGACGAGGTAAAACAGGAAGTCGCCGCCGGCAACAGCTTCGCCGCAGCCCTGCGCAAGAAGCCGCAATACTTCGACGAGCTGTACTGCAACCTGGTCGATGCCGGCGAACAAGCCGGCGCCCTCGACACCCTGCTCGAACGCGTGGCGACCTATAAGGAAAAGAGCGAAAGCCTCAAGGCCAAGATCAAGAAAGCCATGACCTACCCGACCGCCGTGATCCTGGTGGCGGCGGTCGTCACCGGGATTCTGCTGGTGAAAGTAGTACCGCAGTTTCAGTCGGTGTTTTCCGGGTTCGGTGCCGAACTGCCGGCGTTCACCCTGATGGTGATTGGTCTCTCGGAGTTCATGCAGCAATGGTGGTGGGCGATTCTCGGCGTGCTGGTTGCGGCGTTTTTCGGCACTCGACATGCCCTGAAAAAATCCCAGGCCCTGCGTGACCGGCGTGATGCCTGGCTGCTGAAACTGCCACTGGTGGGCACCATGATGTACAAGTCCGCCGTGGCCCGTTTCGCCCGAACCCTGTCGACCACGTTTGCCGCCGGCGTGCCGCTGGTCGAAGCGCTGGACTCGGTCGCTGGAGCCACCGGCAACGTGGTGTTCAAACGTGCGGTGCTGCGCATTCGTCAGGACGTTGCCACCGGCATGCAACTGAATTTCTCGATGCGCACCACCGGAATCTTTCCGAACATGGCGATACAGATGACCGCCATCGGCGAAGAGTCCGGCGCCCTGGACGACATGCTCGACAAGGTTGCCGGGTTCTACGAGGAAGAAGTGGATAACATGGTCGATAACCTCACCAGCCTGATGGAGCCTTTCGTCATGGTGGTGCTTGGGGTGATCGTCGGCGGACTGGTCGTGGCCATGTACCTGCCGATCTTCCAACTCGGCTCAGCGATCTGACATGCCCATCGACGAACTCTTCGCTTTCTATCCGCTGGCCTTTGTCTTCACCGCCCTGTTGCTCGGGCTGGTGGTCGGCAGCTTCCTCAACGTGGTGATCTGGCGCCTGCCGAAAATGCTCGAACGCGAATGGCGCCAGCAGGCCCACGACGTGCTCGGGTTGCCGGTAGAAACGCCTCCGCCTGTCTACAACCTGATGCTGCCGCACTCGCAGTGCCCGCATTGCGCCCACCGCATTCGTGCGTGGGAAAACATTCCGCTGCTCAGTTACCTGCTTTTGCGCGGCCGCTGCTCGTCATGCGCGGCGCCGATCAGCAAGCGTTATCCCTTGACCGAACTGGCCTGCGGCCTGCTCTCGGCGTTCATCGCCTGGCACCTGGGTTTTGGCTGGCCGGCGTGCCTGATGATCGTCCTGACCTGGGGCTTGCTGGCGATGAGTCTGATCGACACCGAGCATCAGTTGCTGCCTGATGTGCTGGTGCTGCCGTTGCTGTGGCTGGGGTTGATCGTCAACAGCTTCGGCCTGTTCGTCTCGCTGCACGACGCCCTGTGGGGAGCGGTGGCTGGCTACATGGCGCTGTGGTCGGTGTTCTGGCTGTTCAAGCTGCTCACCGGCAAGGACGGCATCGGTCACGGTGACTTCAAGTTGCTGGCGCTGCTCGGGGCCTGGGGTGGCTGGCAGATTCTGCCGCTGACCATCCTCCTGTCTTCGCTGGTGGGGGCGGTGCTGGGGGTGATTCTGCTCAAGCTGCGCGACCGAAAAACCTCGACGCCAATCCCCTTCGGGCCGTATCTGGCAATTGCCGGCTGGATTGCCTTGCTCTGGGGTGGTCAAATAACCGACTTCTATTGGCAGTTTGTCGGTTTGAAATGAATACCCCTGTGGAAAAACCCTGGATTCTCGGCCTGACCGGCGGCATCGGCAGCGGCAAAAGTGCAGCCGCCCAGCACTTCATCGACCTCGGCATCCATGTCGTGGATGCCGATCATGCAGCACGCTGGGTAGTTGAGCCGGGGCGACCGGCGCTGGCAAAAATTGCCGAGCACTTTGGCCCCGATGTCCTGCAGGCCGATGGCACGCTGGATCGCGCGGCGCTGCGCAAGCTGATCTTCGAGGTGCCGGAACAACGTCGCTGGCTCGAAGCGCTGCTGCATCCGTTGATCGCCGAGGAAATCGCCCATCACCTGGCGCTGGCAAAATCGCCTTACGCGATTCTGGTTTCGCCGCTGTTGATCGAGTCCGGACAGTACGCGATGACCCAACGGATACTGGTGATCGACGCTCCGCAGCAACTGCAAATCGAACGCACCTTGCAGCGTGACCAGACCAGCGAACAGCAGGTCCACGCCATCCTCAAGGCTCAATCCAGCCGCGAAGACCGCACAAGCCGAGCCGACGATGTGGTGGTCAACGACCGCGACCTCGCGTGGCTGCACAGCGAGGTCGAGCGCCTGCATCACTTTTACCTGACTTTATCTGGAGGCCAGTCATGAGCCCGATCCCGACCGTTGAATGCCCGACCTGTGGCGCCCCGGTGGAATTCACCCCCGAGAACAAATTCCGGCCGTTCTGCTCGGACCGCTGCAAACTGATCGACCTCGGCGCCTGGGCGTCGGAAGAACACAAGATTCCGGTAGCCCCGGATGCCGAGGACGAGCTGTTCTCCGGCGATTTCGATCCGCGTCACTGATCCCCTGATCAGGGTCGCATGAAGCCGTAGTCCTGATCGTCGTCGAGGTTTTCTGCCAGAAAGCGCAACTCGTCGGCCAGGTCTTCGGCGTTGCGTACGGCCTTGCTCTGTTGCACCACCGCACTGAGCAAGGCGCGCAGACTCAAACCCGGATCGAATCCCACCTCCTGCGCCATTTCCAGACTTTGCCGGGTTTCCTGCCTCGCCCACTCGTAAACGCTCATGCCGCTGCTCCTGAAGGGATTTGGCCGAGCATGAAATGCCGCGCGCGGGGTGGATTTGATGTGGATCAAGACTTGGGATCGTCGTCCTTCCAGGGTGCCGAAAGGTAGCGGGTGCGGTTGAAGGTCTCCAGCCATTCCGGGCAGAACACCACCAGCGCGCTGATCACCATGCCGTTGATGAACGCCTCTGGAAAAATCAGCAGCCACAGGTAGCCGATGAAATCTTCCAGCCACTCGGGCATAGCGAAGAGGCCGTCGTACCAGAGCAGCGTCAGGCTCAGCACCAGGCACGACAACGCCGACAAGGCCGCCGCAAAAAAACCGGAGCAAAAAATATACACAAACGGATTACGCGGTTGCGCACGCTCGACCAGGATCGCCACACCCTCGGTGATCAGTACCGGTAAAAGGATCAGCAACGCACCATTGACCCCGATCGCTGCAAGATCCTGGCGTCCCAGCATGACCAACGAGATTTGCGCCACCAGCCCGCCGACAATCGCCAACGGCCAGTCGAGCAGCAACGTCACGGCAGTCATGCCGATGAAGTGATAGGACACACCCGTGTCGAAATCCCTGCGCACCATCCACAGCAGAAACAGCGCGAACACCGTACCGAACAGCAAGTGCTGACGACGACTGTCACTGAACAGTTCGACCCACGGTGCACGGCAGATCGCCCAGAGCAGCACCGGCAGGTAAATCAGCCAGCCAAGGGTCAAACTTGTCGATGACAGCAGTTCTGCACCGATCATGATCCCATCACCTTCGTTCGCACCGCAGACTCCTTTGATTGGCGCTCCTGCGGCGAAGTCTACACCCCCGCCCGGGCGAAACTGCCGATGCAAAGCTTTCTGCTTGTCGCAATTGAACGCTAAGCTTGGGCCTATGGATGACTCAGATTATTTACGCCTGCTGACCATCGCGGCCGAGCAAGCCAACGCGTTCCTGTCCAATGCCCGCAAATGGGAGCGTGAGCGTTGGGTCTGCCAGCGCCTGCTGCAAGGCTTGAATATCCCGTATCGTGCCGACGAATTCGCCCCCGCCGGCGAGCCACCGGACGTGCTGTTTCGCGATGCCAATTTCGAGGTGTTTTTCGTCCTCGACGAAGGTCGCCGACTCAACGATGAATGGCGCGACGAGCTGCAACGCCGACGCAGTGCATTTTCCCTGAGTCAACTGGTGCGCCGCGAGGCCAAGCCGCGACGGATACCGGCCAACGAATTCCTGCTCAGGCTGGCGCCGACCTTGCGCAAGAAGGCGCACAACTACAAGGAACGCGGCATGGACCTGGGGGAGCTGGACATCATCGCCTTCGCCAGCCTCAAGCGCGAAGTGCTCGACCTCAACAGCCACTTTCCTCCGCCCACCGAATATTTGCGACAGGGCTGGCGCTCGCTGTCACTGGTCGGGCCGACGTTCGCCCGAGTGCTCTTCGCCCACCCCGATGCACCGGATTTTCTGCGCGGCAACCTGGGTCGCAGCATCGTGTTCGATGTCGGGATCAGCCTGTGACGCCACTTCAACAATTGATTGCCGATGTCCCACAGACCGGGCGTGTGCGCTGGATCGGCGTGCGCCCTGAATCCCGGGGTCCGATGCTCGCGCTCGATGCGGTTGAGGCGCGGCTTGAAGCCGGTCTCACCGGCGATCACGCTCGACCTGGAGTGCGCAATGCGCGGCAGGTGACGCTGATTCAGTGGGAGCACCTGGCAGTCATCAGCGCCTTGATGGGAAGGTCGGTAGAACAACCGGTCACGCCTGAAGATCTGCGGCGCAATCTCGTCATTAGCGGGATCAACCTGTTCAGCCTCAAGGGGCGGCGCTTTCGCATTGGTCAGGCGATTTTCGAAACCACGGGCTGGTGTCAGCCGTGCGCGCGCCTGCAGAACAACCTCGGCCCCGGAACATTCCAGGCGGTGCGCGGCCATGGCGGAATCACCGCGCGAGTGTTACAAAGCGGGATCATTCGCCTCGAGGACAGCGTGTCTGTCGAACCGGTCCCGGACAGTGGCTATGCTGCATTCAATCCCGGTTGAAAACCGCTGTAGCTTGTTCACTTTCAGTAACGTCTACCTGACGAGGCCTTTATGACCAGCCGCCTGAACCCCGATGACCAGAAGCATGTCGAAGAGTACCTGCAGTTGTCCCAACACCGTGTCGAGCGCCGGCCATTCCGGCCGTGGATGCTCCTGGTGGTGGTGCTGGCAGTGACCATTGGTCTGGGCCTGTTGAGCCGATTTATCAGTTACCTGACGCTATGAGCTGCATCGCGCTCGCTCGGGTTACGACGACAAAGATTTCCTTTAAAAACCTTGCGAGCTATCCCCATGTCCCATCGTATTGTCATTGTCGGCGGCGGCGCCGGCGGTCTGGAGTTGGCTACCCGTCTGGGTAAGACTCTGGGCAAGCGCGGCACCGCCAGCATCATGCTGGTCGACGCGAACCTCACGCACATCTGGAAACCGCTGTTGCACGAAGTGGCCGCCGGATCGCTGAACTCTTCCGAAGACGAACTCAACTATGTCGCCCAGGCCAAATGGAACCACTTCGAGTTCCAGCTGGGGCGCATGAGCGGGCTCGACCGTGAGCAGAAGAAGATCCAGCTCGCCGCCACCTACGACGAAAACGGCGTGGAACTGGTTCCGGCGCGGGAAGTGCCGTATGACTCGCTGGTGATCGCAGTCGGCAGCACCACCAACGATTTCGGCACCCAGGGCGCAGCGCAGCACTGCCTGTTCCTCGACACCCGCAAACAGGCCGAGCGTTTCCACCAGCAACTGCTCAATCACTATCTGCGTGCTCACGCCGGGCAAACCGATGTGGTCCAGCAGATCAGCGTGGCAATCGTCGGTGCCGGCGCCACTGGCGTCGAACTGGCGGCCGAGCTGCACAACGCCGCTCATGAGCTGGCGGCCTACGGTCTGGACCGGATCAAACCGGAAAACATGCACATCACCCTGATCGAAGCCGGACCACGGGTGCTGCCAGCCCTGCCGGAACGCATCAGCGGGCCGGTGCACAAGACTCTGGAAAAACTCGGGGTCAATGTGATGACCAACGCGTCGGTCAGCCAGGTCACCGCCGACAGCCTGATCACCGCCGATGGCAACGAGATCAAGGCCAGTCTGAAAGTCTGGGCTGCCGGGATCCGCGCGCCGGGTTTCCTCAAAGACATCGATGGCCTGGAAACCAACCGCATCAACCAGCTGCAAGTTTTGCCGACGCTGCAGACCACCCGCGACGAAAACATTTTCGCCTTCGGCGATTGCGCTGCCTGCCCGCAACCGGGTTCGGATCGCAACGTTCCACCACGGGCCCAGGCGGCGCACCAACAGGCGTCGCTGCTGGCCAAGTCGCTGAAACTGCGGATCGAAGGCAAGACCCTGCCGGAGTACAAGTACACCGACTACGGCTCGCTGATTTCGCTGTCGCGTTTTTCGGCTGTGGGTAACTTGATGGGCAACCTGACCGGCAGCGTGATGCTCGAAGGCTGGCTGGCGCGGATGTTCTACGTTTCGCTGTACCGCATGCACCAGATGGCGCTGTACGGACCGTTCCGCACCGCCATGCTGATGCTGGGCAGCAAGATCGGACGCGGCACCGAGCCACGCCTGAAGCTGCACTGATGTAAAACGCTGTGGGGGCGGGCCTGCTCGCTCCCACAGCGTTTTGTCTTTTACTGTATCTGCCCCCACTTTCCCCACCTTCGCTTACAAACGCCCCCGCTCCTCGACACAGACGCGATACACCGCCACCGCTTAATGGCCACACCCGAGCACACCTGCTCCGGCTGATCGCCCTTAACGTGTGGTTGCGCAGTGCAACCGAAGGAGAATGAAATGACCCGCACTTCGAAAATTGGCAAAACCTCCCTTGGCCTGGTCGGTGCCGTACTGGCTGGCGGCCTGATGCTGTCCGGCTCGGTCTTCGCCGCGCAACCGCTGGCCCAGGGCTACATGGTTGCCTCGGCTGAAACCTCGGTGAAAACCCCGGAAGGCAAATGCGGTGAAGGCAAATGCGGCGATGCGTCGATGGCCAAGACCGACACCGATGGCGACGGCAAGGTCTCGCGCGCCGAGTTCCTGAAGGTTGCGCCGAAGTCCGACTTCGACAAGATCGACACCAACCACGACGGTTTCATCGACGAGCAAGAGGCGTACAACAACGTAAAAGCCAACTTCGAAGCCAATGGCAAGAAAATGCCGAAGGGTCTGTTCGAACACCTGAAAGACCAGGACGGTGCCTGATTTTCAGCCTGCCCGACAAAACAAAGCCGCGCTTTCTCTGACGAGAAGCGCGGCTTTTTCACGCCTGCATGATTACAGCTGGAAGCGGCGAACCATGCCTTGCAGGGCATTGGCCAGTTGCGACAACTCATGGCTGGAAGCGCTGGTCTGATCGGCGCCGGCCGCCGAACGCACCGACAAGTCACGAATGTTCACCAGATTGCGATCCACTTCCCGCGCCACTTGCGCCTGCTCTTCGGCGGCGCTGGCGATCACCAGGTTACGTTCATGGATCTCATGCACCGACGCGGTGATGGTTTGCAGCGCCTCGCCGGCCCGCTCGGCCAGCACCAGCGTGGTGGACGCACGTGAGGCGCTGGCCTGCATCGACTCCAGCGCCAGGCTTGAACCGTTACGCATGCCTTGCACCATCTGCTCGATTTCCTGGGTCGATTGTTGCGTGCGATAGGCCAGCGCGCGGACCTCGTCAGCAACCACCGCGAACCCGCGTCCGCTCTCCCCGGCCCGCGCTGCTTCAATGGCGGCGTTGAGCGCCAGCAGGTTGGTCTGCTCGGCGATCGCCCGGATCACGTCCAGCACCTTGCCGATGTCTTGCGACTGGTTGGCCAGCGATTGCACCAGCTCGCCAGTGTGCTGCACGTCATTGGCCAAAGCGTTGATGGCGCTGGCGGTTTCACTGACCCGCTCTTGCCCAAGATGCGCCGATTCGCTGGACTGGCGCGTCGCGTCGGAGGTCGACACCGCATTGCGGGCGACTTCCTCGACCGCCGTGGTCATCTCGTTGACGGCGGTGGCGGCCTGTTCGATTTCGTTGTTCTGCTGTTGCAGCCCTTGAGTACTGTCATGGGTGACTGCGCTCAGTTCGTCGGAAGCGGTCGCCAGTTGCGTGGCCGATCCGCTGATGCCCTGCAGGGTTTCGCGCAAGTTTTGTTGCATGGTCGCCAACGCCTTGAGCAGCCGGCTGACCTCATCATTGCCGTGAGTTTCGATTGGGCGGGTCAGATCACCTCTGGCGACGTGTTCAGCAGCGTCGACGGCGGCACTCAGAGGGCGAACGATGCTGCGGGTGAGCAACATGGCCAGGGCCACGGTCGCCAGCGCCGCCAGAGCAATGAACAGACTCACGATGGTGCGCGAGGTTTCGTAGTGGTCGGCAGAGTTCTGGCTTTCGGCGGCGACCTGACGGGCGAACAAATCGGCCAGATCGTTGAGTTGTTTGCCGGAGCCATCGACCACGGTTTTCATGTCGACCAGCAGCAGCTTGGTCAGTTCGTCACGCTTGCCTTGCTCGGCCAGCGTGAACGATTGAGCGATGCCGGCGCGGTAGGCCGCGAAGGTTTTCTTGAACTGATCGTACAACTGCTGCCCTTCCGAGGTGGTAACCAGTCGGTCGTACGCGGCGATTTTCTCGCTCAGCTCTTTGTCGCGGGTGTCCATCTGGCTGCGGTAGGTGGCGACGTTGTTCGGGTCCTGATCCAGCGCCATGCGCAGGGAGATGGTGCGAATGCGCAGCATGATTTCGCGGATCTCGTCGCCGCCACGGATGCTCGGCAGCCACTGGTTCTCCACCGCGACCTCGCTCTCGCGGATGCTCGACATCTGCCCCAGGGCAAACACGCCGAGCAACGCCACCAGCACGGCGATCAGGGCAAAGCCCAGGGCGGCGCGGGGAGCAATATTCAACTGACGAAGCAACATGACGAACGCCCTTTTTCTTGTATTGGCCGGATTCAAGGGGCGATCGACGGCAGACCCCTTTCGTTAGCGGGCTATCGGCAAGTTGTACGATGACTTGAATGAAACATTTCTGGAGGGCAAAAAAAATCCCCGTATCTTTCGATACGAGGATTTTTAATATGGTCGGGGTAAGGGGATTCGAACTCCTGACATCCTGCTCCCAAAGCAGGCGCGCTACCGGACTGCGCTATACCCCGGTAAAAAAAAGGCGACCTTTCAAAGATCGCCTTCTTCGATCAGCGCTTTTGGCCTCTGACCTTAAGATTCGATCCCAGCGTTAACTGGTTTCAAAAATGGTGGGTCGTGTGGGATTCGAACCTACGACCAATTGGTTAAAAGCCAACTGCTCTACCAACTGAGCTAACGACCCAAAAATGGTCGGGGTAAGGGGATTCGAACTCCTGACATCCTGCTCCCAAAGCAGGCGCGCTACCGGACTGCGCTATACCCCGGCTTGAAATTGGCTCCGTGACCAGGACTCGAACCTGGGACCCAATGATTAACAGTCATTTGCTCTACCGACTGAGCTATCACGGAACTACATATTTCAATTTACTACGGTGAAACTTGCAGCTTCTCGACACCGTTTTCGCATCGCTGCGTTCGTGTGTCTGAGGCGCGCTATTCTACAACCTAGAACACCTCTGTCAACCCCCTAAATTGCTTTCAAGTTAATGATTTGCAACTTATTTCAGATTTCTGCCCAGTGAGCTGAAACCGTGTTGGTGACTGACTGCGGGGCGCACTTTACAAGCCTTTTCCTTTGAGTTCAACAGCCTAACGAAAAAAAAGGCCTCGCATTGCGAGGCCTTGCTTACTTAACCACCAGCAGGTGTCAGTTGAACGTGATCTCGTCGTTCTCCACGACGCCGGTTGCAGTCTCGCCTGGCAGGAAGCGACCCGACAGGATCAACTGCGCCAACGGGTTCTCGATCCAGCGCTGGATCGCCCGTTTCAGCGGCCGTGCGCCATAGACCGGGTCGTAACCGACAGCAATCAGCTTGTCCATCGCCTCCGGGCTCAGTTCCAGCTTCAGCTCGCGCTCAGCCAGACGACTGCGCAGACGACCCAACTGGATCTCGGTAATGCCCGCGATCTGATCCCGCGCCAATGGCTCGAAGATCACCACTTCGTCGACCCGGTTGATGAACTCCGGACGGAAGTGGGTGGAAATCGCATCCATCACCGCTGCACGTTGCGCTTCACGGTCACCGACCAGTTCCTGAATCTGCATCGAACCCAGGTTAGAGGTCATGACGATCACGGTATTGCGGAAATCCACCGTGCGGCCGTGGCTGTCGGTCAGGCGTCCATCCTCCAGCACTTGCAGCAGGATGTTGAACACGTCCGGGTGAGCCTTCTCGACTTCGTCCAGCAGGATTACCGAGTAAGGCTTGCGCCGTACCGCTTCGGTCAGGTAACCGCCCTCTTCGTAACCGACGTATCCCGGTGGTGCACCGATCAGCCGTGCCACGGAATGTTTCTCCATGAACTCGGACATATCGATCCGCACCATCGCCTCTTCAGTATCAAAGAGGAATTCGGCCAGCGCCTTGCACAGCTCGGTTTTACCGACACCGGTCGGGCCGAGGAACATGAACGAGCCGCTCGGACGATTCGGGTCGGACAACCCGGCACGGGAACGCCGCACCGCATTGGCCACTGCGACCACTGCTTCGTCCTGGCCGATCACACGCTGGTGCAACAGGTTTTCCATCTTCATCAGCTTGTCGCGCTCGCCTTCGAGCATTTTCGACACGGGGATACCGGTCCACTTCGAGACGACTTCAGCGATTTCCTCTTCGGTCACCTTGCTGCGCAGCAACTGGTTCTCGCTCTTGCCGTGCTGGTCGACCATTTGCAGGCTGCGCTCCAGATCCGGGATTACCCCGTACTGCAACTCGGCCATGCGATTCAGGTCGCCTTTGCGGCGCGCGGCTTCCAGTTCCTGACGGGACTGTTCGATCTTCTGCTGAATCTGCGCAGAACCCTGCACCTCGGCTTTTTCCGAGTTCCAGACTTCTTCCAGATCCGAGTACTCACGCTCGAGGCGGACGATTTCTTCCTGGAGTTTTTCCAGGCGCTTCATCGCCGCTTCATCGCTTTCTTTCTTCAGCGCCTGGGATTCGACTTTCAGTTGAATCAGGCGACGCTCCAGACGATCCAGCACTTCCGGCTTGGAGTCGATCTCCATGCGGATGCGGCTGGCCGCTTCGTCGATCAGGTCGATCGCCTTGTCCGGCAACTGCCGGTCAGTGATGTAGCGATGGCTGAGCTTGGCCGCCGCGATGATCGCGCCGTCGGTGATCGCCACCTTGTGGTGAACCTCGTAACGCTCCTTGAGGCCACGGAGGATCGCGATGGTGTCTTCTTCACTCGGCTCGTCCACCAGCACTTTCTGGAAGCGCCGCTCGAGGGCTGCGTCCTTCTCTATATATTGGCGGTACTCGTTGAGCGTGGTCGCGCCGACACAGTGCAGCTCGCCACGGGCCAAAGCCGGTTTGAGCATGTTGCCGGCATCCATCGAGCCTTCGCCTTTACCGGCGCCGACCATGGTGTGCAGTTCGTCGATGAACAGAATGATCTGCCCTTCCTGCTTCGACAGCTCATTGAGCAGGGATTTCAGGCGCTCTTCAAACTCACCGCGATACTTGGCACCGGCAATCAGCGCACCCATATCGAGGGACAGCAGACGCTTGCCCTTGAGGCCATCCGGCACTTCGCCGTTGATGATGCGCTGGGCCAGACCTTCGGCAATCGCGGTTTTACCCACGCCCGGCTCGCCGATCAGCACCGGGTTGTTCTTGGTGCGGCGTTGCAGAACCTGAATGGTGCGACGGATTTCGTCGTCACGGCCGATCACCGGATCGAGCTTGCCTTCTTCAGCGCGCTTGGTCAGGTCGACGGTGTATTTATCCAGCGCCTGACGCGACTCTTCGTGGTTGGCGTCGTTGACGGCTTCACCACCGCGCAGGTTGTTGATGGCGTTTTCCAGGGCCTTTTTGCTCACGCCCTGGCCGAGCAGCAACTTGCCGAGCTTGCTGTTCTCGTCCATCGCGGCGAGCAGCACCAGCTCGCTGGAAATGAACTGGTCGCCCTTCTGCTGGGCCAGACGGTCGGCCTGGTTGAGCAGACGCGCCAGATCCTGCGACATGTTGACATCGCCGGTCGGGTTCTGGATTTTCGGTAATTGATCGAGCTCTTTGGTCAGCTCTTTACGCAGGCTGTTGACGTCAAAGCCCACCTGCATCAGCAGGGGTTTGATCGAACCACCCTGCTGTTCAAGCATGGCTTGCATCAAATGCGCCGGCTCGATGGCCGGATGATCGTGGCCGACTGCCAAAGATTGGGCATCGGACAACGCCAACTGTAACTTGCTGGTTAAACGGTCTATACGCATGGGTCACCTTCCTTTTGAGCAGGCCGGACCTAAAAAACCATCCTGAATAAAGAAACCTGCCAGATACCGCTATAGATGCGGTCGATTCTGGAAGATTCAAGCGTCAGGGAGTTGATGCAGGTCAGACAAGCTTAGCGGGTGAGCCAAATCAGGGAGGCGAAGCGACCTGTGCGCGATGCACGGCGATAAGAGAAGAAGCGCGGATCGGTCACGGTACAGAAACCGCCACCATAAACAGCAGTGACACCGCGAACCGCCAGACGCAGTCGCGCCAGCTTATAGATGTCAGCCATGAACTTGCCGGCATTGTGGCTCGGGACAAAGGCTGTCGCGGCTTCGGGCAATTGATTGATGAAGACTTCCCGGACTTCCGGGCCGACTTCGAAGGCTTGCGGGCCGATGGCCGGGCCGAGCCAGACCAGAATGTCTTCGGCAGGCACATCCAGACTGTCGAGGGTGGCTTCCAGCACGCCATTCGCCAGGCCACGCCAACCGGCATGAGCGGCAGCAACGCGAGTACCGGCACGGTCGCAGAACAACGCCGGCAGACAGTCGGCGGTCATCGCTGAACAAGCGATACCGGGCGTTGCAGTCCAACTGGCATCCGCCGTGGCCACCACGGACGGATCAGCATGCGCCACGGCAATCCCATGCACTTGCTGTAACCAAGCAGGCTGTATGGAGAAGTGTTCGGTCAGACGCCGACGGTTTTCGGCAACGGCCTCCGGGCGGTCATCAACATGATCGCCCAGATTGAGGCTGTCGAACGGCGCCTCGCTGACGCCGCCCTCACGGGTGGTGACACAGGCCTTGACGCTGGCCGGCGCGGGCCAGTCCGGCGTCAGCCAGTTCATCCGATGAATGCCTCGCGATCCTGCTTGAGCAGCGTCAGCAGCCAGACCAGATCTTCCGGCAACGGCGATTCCCAGCTCATGCGCTCACCGGTGGTCGGATGATCCAGCTCCAGGAACCGAGCATGCAGAGCCTGACGCGGGAAGTGCTTGAGGGATTCGACCATGGTCGGGTTCGCCGCTGGCGGAATGCGGAAACGACCGCCGTACGCCGGATCGCCGACCAACGGGAAGTTGATGTGTGCCATGTGCACGCGGATCTGGTGGGTACGACCGGTTTCCAGCTTCACCCGTACGTGGGTGTGCGAACGGAAACGCTCCAGCACGCGGTAGTGGCTGACGGCAGGCTTGCCGCCTTCCATCACCGCCATGCGCTGGCGCTGCTGGCCGTGGCGACCGATCGGGGCGTTGATCTTGCCACCGGCCGTCACCACGCCGATCACGATGCACTCGTAGATCCGGCTCACGCTGCGGCTTTGCAGCTGGGTAACGAGTTTGGTCTGCGCCTGAATGGTCTTGGCCACCACCATCAGACCGGTGGTGTCCTTGTCCAGACGATGCACGATACCGGCGCGCGGGACATTGATGATGTCCGGCACGTGGTGCAGCAAGGCGTTGAGCAAGGTGCCATCGGCGTGACCAGCAGCCGGGTGCACCACCAGGCCCGCAGGCTTGTTGATCACGAGGATGTCATCGTCTTCATAGACGATATCGAGCTCGATGTCCTGAGCGACCCATTCACCCTGGGCCTCCTGCTCGGCGGTCAGCTCAAGGATGGCACCGCCATGAACGATGTCGCGCGGGCGGATGACCGCCCCGTCCACAGTCAGGCGACCTTCTTTGATCCAGGCGGAAAGGCGCGAGCGTGAGTGCTCTGCGAAGAGTTGGGCGGCGACTTGATCGAGGCGTTGGCCGCCCAATTCGGACGGCACCTCTGCGCGAAGTTCAATTTTATCGGACATGCTCGGACTGGGCGTCGGCTACAGCCTTTGGTTTCGGCTGCGCGCTTGTGGTTAAATACGGCGTCTTTTGCCCCGGGGCTTTTCAACGGGGCGCTCATCATAACAGGACGGCCCCGCCCAAGACAGCGGCCGTCATAGGGACGCAAGCCGCCATGCAAGTGAAACACCTGCTGCTGATCGCCATCCTCGCATTGACCGCTGCTTGCTCATCGAAGGAAGTCGTAGACGAAAACCTGAGTGAAGCCGAGCTGTACCAGCAGGCTCAACAGGACCTGGACAACAACAGCTATACCAGCGCCACAGCCAAGCTGAAGGCTCTGGAGTCGCGCTATCCGTTCGGTCGCTACGCGGATCAGGCACAGCTGGAACTGATCTATGCCAACTACAAGAACTCGGAGCCGGAAGCTGCAAAGTCCGCCGCCGAGCGCTTCATTCGTCTGCACCCACAGCACCCGAACGTCGACTACGCCTACTACCTCAAGGGCCTGACCTCGTTCGACCAGGACGTCGGCCTGCTGGCGCGCTTCCTGCCGCTGGACATGACCAAGCGTGACCCGGGCGCTGCCCGCGACTCCTACAACGAGTTCGCCCAGCTGACCAGCCGCTACCCGAACAGCCGCTACGCGCCGGACGCCAAGCAGCGCATGATCTACCTGCGCAACCTGCTTGCAGCCTACGAAATCCACGTAGCCGACTATTACCTGACCCGTCAGGCCTACGTCGCCGCCGCCAACCGTGGCCGTTATGTCGTGGAAAACTTCCAGGAAACCCCATCGGTCGGTGACGGCCTGGCGGTGATGACCGAAGCCTACCAGCGTCTGCACCTGGACGAACTGGCAGCTTCCAGCCTGGAAACCCTGAAGCTCAACTACCCGAACCACCCGAGCCTGAAAGACGGTCAGTTCGTACCGTCGGTCGCTGAAGCCGACAACCGTTCGTGGCTGAGCAAGGCAACCCTGGGCCTGATCGAATCCCGTCCTCCATTGCCGCCGGGAGAAACCCGCGCCAACCAGGACGTGCAGAAGCAGTTCCAGGATGCGAAAGACGCGATCCCGAACGAGCTCAAGCCTAAAGACGAAAACGGCGCAGTGATCGAAGAAGAAGAGCACAGCGCGGCAGGCAACAACGACGACCGCTCGTGGTTCAGCTACATGACTTTCGGTGTGTTCGACTGATCACAGCGCAAGCACGAGAAAGGGAGATCTTCGGATCTCCCTTTTTTATTGCCGCGTTTTATTGAGCTGTGCGCCTGCCAAGTCCTTGGCTAAACTGCCGGATCATCAGTCAAAAAGCCGCCCATCATGCTTCGTTTACTGTTCTGGATCGCCCTGATCGCCGCCGCCGTCTGGTTGTGGCGCAAATTCAAGGCCCCTGCTTCACCGACGCAATCCCCGCGCGAGCAGGATGCCGCGCCCATGGTGCGATGCGCCCATTGCGGCGTGCACTTGCCACGCGACCGCGCGCTGAGCCTTCGACAACAGTGGTATTGCAGCCAGGCTCACCTTGAGCAAGGCCCTGGCCACAGTGATCGCTGAGGCCACCAACGCCACTCGCAAACAGGCCCAGCGACTGCTGCGCCTCTATCACCTCTATCGTTTAAGCGTCGGCATCACTCTGGTGTTGCTGATTTCCAGCAACATGGACAACCGCCTGCTGACGTCGGCCGACGACGAGTTGCTGCGCAATGGCAGCTGGTTGTACCTGGTGCTGAACATCCTGCTGGTGGTGTTCCTGGAGAACATCCGCCGCCCGGCCCAGTTGTTCGGGCTGGCCCTGATCGACATCCTGCTGCTGTGCGGGCTGTTTTACGCCGCTGGCGGCGTGGCCAGCCCGATCGGCAATCTGCTGATCGTCTCGGTGGCCATCAGCAATACCCTGTTGCGACGACGTATCGGTGTGCTGATTGCGGCCATCGCGGCACTCGGCATTGTCGGCCTCAGCTTCCTGCTGAGCTTCAGCCATCCCTTGAGCGCCAACGAATACCTGCAAGCGGGCACCCTCGGCGCCCTGTGTTTTGCCGGCGCCCTTCTGGTTCAAGGCTTGATCCGCCGCCTCGAAGTCAGTGAGACCCTGGCCGAACAACGGGCCAGCGAGGTGATCAGCCTCGAAGCCCTCAACGCCTTGATCCTGCAACGCATGCGCACCGGCATTCTGGTCCTCGACGAACAACGCCGGGTACAGCTGGCCAACCACAGCGCCCGGACCCTGCTGGCCCAGTCGCCTCTTGAGGGGCATCTGATCGATGATTATTCGACCGCGCTGGTCGAGCGTCTGCACCTGTGGCTGAACAACCCGACCCTGCGCCCCCAAAGCCTGAAAATCGCGACCAACGGTCTGGAACTGCAACCCAGCTTCATCGCACTGGAACAGAGCCCCAACCGCCAGACCCTGGTGTTTCTCGAAGACCTCGCTCAGATCGCCCAACAGGCCCAGCAACTGAAGCTCGCCGCGCTCGGGCGCCTGACCGCCGGCATCGCCCACGAGATCCGCAACCCGCTGGGCGCCATCAGTCATGCCGCGCAGCTGTTGCAGGAATCCGAGGAACTCGACGGCGCGGATCGGCGTCTGACGCAGATCATCCAGGATCACTCCCAGCGCATGAACCGAGTCATTGAAAACGTCCTGCAACTGTCGCGCCGCCAGCAAAGCGCGCCGCAGCGGCTCGATCTCGAACCCTGGCTCGCGCAGTTCGTCGACGAAAGCCGTGAACAGGCCAGCGAGCGCCAGCGGATTCATCTGCATATCGAATCCGGGGATTTCCGCACCCTGATGGACCCGGGCCAACTGACGCAAATTCTCGACAATCTGTTGCGCAACGGCTGGCGGCACAGCGCCCTGTTGCACGATCCGGCGGAGGTCTGGCTGCGGCTGTTCATCGACCCTGAAAGCCAGTTGGCCGTGCTTGAAGTACAAGACAACGGCCCCGGTGTGGCGCTGGATCAGCAAGCCCATCTGTTCGAACCTTTCTTCACCACCAGCAGCCAGGGCACCGGCCTTGGGCTTTATCTGTCCCGTGAGCTGTGCGAAAGCAACCAGGCCCGCCTAGACTTCAAACCACGCCAAGGCGGCGGCTGCTTTCGCATCACCTTTGCTCACGGACGGAAACAAAGTTGAACACGAGCCCACGGCAAAAAATCCTCATCGTCGACGACGAACCGGATATCCGCGAACTCCTGGAAATCACCCTGGGACGGATGAAACTCGACACTTTCAGCGCACGTAATCTCGGCGAAGCCAAGGCGTTGCTGAATCGCGACACCTTCGACCTGTGCCTGACCGACATGCGCCTGCCCGACGGTACCGGGCTGGAGCTGGTGCAGCACATTCAGCAACGCTACCCGCAATTGCCGGTGGCGATGATTACGGCCTACGGCAGCCTGGAAACGGCGATCAACGCCCTGAAGGCCGGGGCTTTTGATTTCCTGACCAAACCGGTGGACCTCACGCGGCTGCGTGAACTGGTCGCCACGGCGTTGCGCATGCCCACGACCGGCGGTGTCTGTACCTCGATTGACCGGCGCCTGCTCGGCGACTCGCAGCCGATGCGCGATCTGCGCAAACAGATCGACAAACTGGCCCGCAGTCAGGCGCCGGTCTACATCAGCGGTGAGTCCGGCAGCGGCAAGGAACTGGTCGCCCGCCTGATTCACGAGCAAGGCCCGCGCGCCAGCCAGCCGTTCGTGCCGGTGAACTGCGGGGCCATTCCTTCAGAGTTGATGGAAAGCGAGTTCTTCGGCCATCGCAAAGGCAGTTTCACCGGCGCGGTGGAGGACAAACCGGGTCTCTTCCAGGCAGCCCATGGCGGGACGTTGTTTCTCGATGAAGTGGCGGACTTGCCGCTATCGATGCAGGTCAAGTTGCTGCGGGCCATCCAGGAAAAAGCCGTGCGCAGCGTCGGCGGCCAGCAGGAAACCGTGGTCGATGTGCGGATTCTCTGCGCCACCCACAAGGATCTGGACGCGGAAGTCTCCGCCGAGCGCTTTCGGCAGGACCTGTATTACCGGCTGAACGTGATCGAACTGCGCGTACCGTCCCTGCGCGAACGCCGTGACGATATCGAAGCGTTGGCCTCCCATGTGCTCAAGCGTCTGGCCCACGGCACCGGTCAACCCTCGACCCGTCTGCACCCGCAAGCGCTTGAAGTCTTGAAGAACTACCGCTTCCCGGGAAATGTCCGGGAGCTTGAGAACGTCCTCGAGCGCGCGCACACGTTGTGCGAAAACCGCATGATCGAAGCCGACGACCTGCGCCTGAGCGAAGGCAACTGCGCGGCCGAAGGTGGCATCGCCGACCTGACGCAGATCGACAACCTGGAAGACTATCTGGAGAACGTCGAGCGCAAGCTGATCCTGCAGGCGCTGGAGGAAACCCGCTGGAACCGCACGGCAGCGGCCCAGCGGTTGAATCTATCGTTTCGATCGATGCGTTACAGGCTCAAGAAACTGGGCCTGGATTAAGGGCCCCATCGCGGGCAAGCCCGCTCCCACAGGGTATGGCGTTTTTATCAAAAGTTGAGCACGCCACAAAACTGTGGGAGCGGCGGTGCGACGATTCGACTTGCCCGCGAAAGCGATTTGTCAGTCACCAGAAGAAAAACTGACTAGATACGTCCGGTCGGGGAATAAGGCGCCGGATCGATGATCGGCGCTCGCCCGAGCATCACATCGGCAAACAGCTGACAGGATGCGGGCGCCAGCACCAGCCCGTTGCGGTAATGCCCGCAATTGAGCCACAGGCCATCAAAGCCCGGCACGCGGCCAATGTAGGGAATCCCTTCCGGTGAGCCAGGACGCAAACCGGCCCAGTGCCCCACCACTTCGGCATCCGCCAGTGCCGGCAACAATTCCACTGCCGAGGCCTTGAGGCTTTCCAGTGCGATGTCGGTCGGGGTCTTGTCGAAGCCTTCATGCTCCAGCGTACTGCCAATCAGGATATGCCCGTCGCGGCGCGGGATTGCGTAACGCCCCTTGGCCAGCACCATGCTCGGCAGGAAATCCGCCGCACACTTGTAGAGAATCATCTGGCCCTTGACCGGCTCCACCGGCAGCGACAGATTCAGTGTCTTGAGCAACTCGCCGCTCCACGCACCGGCAGTCAGCACCACCTGATCGCCGCTGAAGACACCTTTCGATGTTTGCACACCGACAACCCGCTCACCCTCACGGACAAACCCGCTGACCTCGCACTGCTCTTGAATCGTCACGTTCGGCAGCGCCTGCAACGCCGCTTTCAATGACTTCACCAGCCGTGGATTACGCACGTTGGCCACGTCGGCCATGTAGATCGCCCGGGAAAAACCACCGCCGAGTACAGGCACCGCATCGTGGGCCGCCGAGATATCCACAGCCCGCAGCGGACGGTTTTCCCGCTTGGCCCAGGCCAACGCTTCGGCTTCGTCATCCAGGTCCAGCCAGTACAGGCCCGTGGTGTGTACTTCGGGATCAACACCGGTATCGGCAAACAGCCGCTCGCCCAGCTGTGGATAAAAATCCTGCGACCAGTGCGCCAGCGCCGTGACGGCCGGGCTATAGCGCCACGGATACAACGGAGAAACGATGCCGCCACCGGCCCAGGACGATTCCTGACCAACGTTCGAACGATCCAGCAGCACCACGCTGCCTACCTCGGACGCGAGGTTGTACGCGGTGAGCAGGCCAATCACCCCGCCACCGACAATCACCACTTGCTGTTGCCTGGTCATGTTTGATCCAACCGTAAAAAAGACAGTGGGCGCAAAAGGCACCCGAATAAATGCGGTTCAGCGGCCCCAGCAATCCTTGGTGGCAAGCCCGGTTGTCGCGTTGTTCATGCTTCTTACACCGGTGTTGGTGAGGGTGAAGTCCCCGCACTTGTCGCCGGCCATGGTCGTACCGGCCTTGCGGGTCGCGGTCAGCAGAAAGGTCTGGTCAGCGATGGTCGGGGTGATGGTGTAGAAATCATTGCCCGTGCTGAGACCGGTGATGCCCGTGTAGACATTGTTCTTGGTGTAGAAGCGCTCGAGCGTCTGCGCCTGCTCCGACAGTAGCGATACCACCTCGGCGCGACGGCCCTTCTTCAGGTATTCGGTATAGCTCGGTGCGGCAATGGTGATGATGATCCCGATAATCGCAATCACGATCATGATTTCGATCAGGGTGAATCCTCGGATGGATCTGCGCATGCCTCAACTCTCGCTTACTGTATTTGTCGCCACATGATACGACGGCTGCCGCCGCCGCCCTTTTCCACCAGGGTCGTGATGTTGCCACTGGTATCCGTCACGGGTTTGCGCGTTGCGTTATTAACAGCTCCGTTAAATGTCGGTATACCGCCGGTGAATATCACACCACTGGAAATCGTATCGTTGCTGTCGACCACGCCATCGGCGCTGGTGTCGAGCACCGCGTAGTTGAGCATCTTACCGCTGAACGCATCGAGTTCGACCAGTTTGCCGGTGCCGAAACTTGAACACGGGTCGGTGGTATCGACACTGGCCGTGGTGAATACGATGCGCCCCAGCACCAGACTGGCTTGATTGATCACCCGCTCACCGGTCAGCACGTTGTTATAAACCAGTGGCAGATACCAGCCCTTCTCCCCCGGATAAGTCGTGTCGTTCTGGGTCGTGGTCAAGAACTGCCCGGAACTGCCAGAGAACGATCCAGTAATCGCCTGCGCCTGCAAACTGCTGACCGTGAGCTGACCTGAACCTCCATCGGCATCCCACACCGAGTAAAACGCCTGCAAATCCTTGTTGGTCTTGTCGGCGGTTTCATTGAACTTGCCGGTACCGACGAAGATCTGTTTGCCGCCCAGTGAGTTGTCCGCCAGCAGCGGTTGCGCAGTAATCGGTTGAGTCGCCCCGCCAGCCGTCGTGAACAACGGCTTGCCGGAAAACGCCACGCCCCAGCCGTCGGTCGTGGTCGCGCTCAGGTCGAACTTCCACAGGCGTCCCTTCAAGTCGCCGCCATAGGCGGCCTGCACCACATTCTGCGAATTGACTTTGAGCTTCACCGAAGACAAGCCATTGGTGGTTTCCGTGCTGTCGATGACGATTTTCTTGATCAACGAGCCATCGCGCACATCCAGTACATACAACGCCGCTACCCCCGAATTGCTGCCGTATCCGTTAGCGATGAAGGCCGCCCAACGACCATCGGCCAAGCGTGCCACTTCCGGCCGGGCGTAGGCATAACCCAGATCATTGAAAGTGTTGGCCGTGTTGGCCGTGGCTGGAGCGCTGACTTCCCACAGTGCATTGAGAATATTCCCGGCCGATGCGTCGAACAATTGCAGCGCATAGAAGGTCTTGCCGCCGGCCCCGGTGCCGCCGATGGCCAGGGTTTTCCAGGCGCTCCCGAACTGCGCGTCATAGACGCCGACCTGCCCGTCCACCAGGAACTTGTGGCTGACGCCATTGATGTAGGTCGGGTCAGCGATCAGCCGCAATGACGGCAGCACGCTTGATGGCATGTAGGCGTAGCGCCGGGTGCCGTTGGCCGAGTTGATGACGTTGACAAAACCGTCGTTGGCATTCACCACCAGGCTGGCGTTCATGTTCGCAGCCTTGGTCGCCAGGTAGGCGCTGTAAGTTGAATCACCGATAAGGTCCGAGGCGGTCTGTACCGTCGGAGAAGCCAGTACCAGTGGCGAATTGATGATGTCGCCCAACAGCACGCTGCGCACCTTGAGCCCGGTTTTGTTGGTGCCTTTGCTCCACTCCACCAGATCACTGCCACTGATGCCTGTGGGCAAGCTCTGACTCAAGGTCGTCTGTTGCGCAGCGGAAAAGTTGCCGTAGACCAGGGTTACCGGTGCGTTGCTGGACGTATTCCAGGATTGGTAGGTCGGTGCGGTGGCACCCGGAACGATAGCGGTGTCAGTCGTCCACTGCACCGCTGAGGTGTTCACCACTCCGGCCGAGGTGAAGCCGAAGGACTTGATCGTGCCGCGCCAATCCTTGGGGTCATAGGTGGTCTGATAAAAACTGCTGCTACTGGTCAGGGTGGTTCCGCTGCTGACACCCGCGCCACCAGAACCTGCCTTGGAGGTGATGTCGCTCAACGCCGACGACAGCGCCGTGTTGAGGCCGGCACTGTCGGTCGCCTGGTAATACTTGCCCTGCCCGTAGCTCGCCGCATCCGACAGCATGCTATTGGAAGCGGTGAATCCCACCGTGTAGGTGTTCATGTATTGCTTGGGAAAGTCCGCCGAACTCCAGCTCTTGCCGGCGGCATCGACACCGGTCGAACGCATGTCGATGTCGAAGGCGAACTTGGCGATGTCGTCCAGGTACAGCGTATCGCCTTCGTCGTCACCATTGAGGTCGTTGCCGTCGTTGTTGATGCCGTCCCAGTTCGGCAGACGGCTGCCCCCGAGCGGGTCGTTGGAGGGAAACGTGCGGTCGTAGGTCGGCAGACCGTCGGTAATCACCACCCCGTAGTTTTTCTGGCAACGGTACTGGATCGGGCTGGTGTAGGTGGTCGGCGTCGAGTTGTAATACGGCGCCATGCCGCGCATGTAGCGGGTGATTTCGTAATAGGTTTCCGCCAGCGGCGTGTTGGCCACGGCACTCAGACCATTGATCGACGAAATCAGGGCGTTGTAGTTGGTGTCGGCCTGGGCCTGGGTGACGCTGCCGCTGACCGGTGACAGATCGCTGATGGAACGGGCGATATACCCGCCATTGCCCGGGTTGTTGCTGGTGGCCGGGTTGAACGTCGACAGACCGATGCGCAGGTTGCGGTTGCTGGCCACCAGCGCATTGGAAACGTTGCGTGCGACGTTGATCCGGTAGTCGTTGGGAATGGCCCCGGTGGTGAAGTCGCGAGTGCCGTTACTGATGGCCAGGCCGACCACGTAGGCGATGTAATCCCCGTAATAGCGGGTGTTTCCGCCGCCCACCGGATCTGGCAGTTTCAGACACAGCGGCGCCAGGCTGTTGTTGTAGAACGCATAGGCACCGCCGGAGCAGCCTGAGGTCGGCAAGCTCGAGAGAAACACCGGGTCACCGGTGATCGCCGTCGAAGTCAGACACAAACCAAGCACCGCGTTGCACTGCCGGGCCGGCGTGCGGGTAACCGTCGGATCAAAACCCGAAGCGTAAATGATGCTGTTCATACTCCCCGAATCGTCGATCAACAGCATGACATTCGGCGGTACTGCCGCCGCGCTCAACAGTGGTGAGTCGGACGGGGTGAAGGCATACGCTGGCGCCGCGAGATACAGGCCCAATAACAAACCCATGAACCGGGACCACCTGCCAGAGCGCCGCTCAGTACTTCGCATAAACGCTCTCCACCACACTGCGTGAACTGCCGACGATGCCGACGGCCGTGACCCGGTACAGCGTCGCCGAGGTATTGCTCGGCACGTTCACCGCTGTCAGGGTGGTACCGATGTTCTGCACCCCGTAGAAGCCGGTGCCCGCAGCGACCCAGGTAACCCCCGACGTCGAGTTGAGCCCCGCCGCGCTGACCACCGACGACTCCGCCGGCGGCGCGCATTGCGTGGTATTGGCACACACCGCCAGCGCATAACTGTCCAGCTGCACCGCGCTTTCACCCATGCGCAGCGCTGCTTCGGCAGTCTGGAACGATTGGTTGCGCAGACTCACGCTGCCAGCCATCTTTTCCTGCAGGTTGGCACTCTGCATCGAAGAGAGACCGATCACGGTCAAAAGCAGCAGAAATACCAGGCTGACCAACAACACCATGCCTTGCTGGCTTCGTCGTTGATGGAGAGAAACGCTCATCGACCGGCCCTCACTGCAAGCGGTTGCGCAGCGCGGCAACCACGTTGAAGGTTTGATTGGCGATCCGGTTGGCCGGATCGGTGAGGGTCAGGCTCAGGCGCACGCTGCGGATGCGTGCCGGATCACTGGGGTTGCTGCTGTAGGTCGAGGCAGCCACATCGGTCGCGGTACTGGCCAGACCAAACAGGACGGTGAAGGCACTGACGTTGCTCACCAGCACTTGTTGAGTCGGCGTGCCGCTGCCGGTGCCCATCAGGATCTGGTTGTTGCTGAAGCTGTAGACCAGACGCCGGATCGGAAACCCGAGTTGCCCGGTCGCCGGTGCTCGCACGCCTGTATAGGCCGTTGAACTGTTGCGGCAGTCGGACACCACCGTCCAGGTCGGCGTCCCGCCCGCGCCACCGACGTCGGCGGTGACCAGCGTCAGCTTGAGGTTGGTGTTGTCCCAACTGATCGGCGTGATCTGGGCGGCGTTGAAATCGCCGCTGGTACTGGAATCGGTGATCGTCCCCAGGCAGCCGAACATCCCGACCATGCGCAATTCCTGAATCATCTTGCTCAACACGAACCGCGCATCTTCCTGCATGGCAGCCGAGGTGTTCTGGCTGACGTAGGTGTTCTTCGCCGCTAGAAAGGTTTGTACGACGCCCAGTACGATGATCAGCCCCAGCGCCAATGCGATGAGCATTTCGATCAGACCGAAACCCTGGTTATGGCGCTTCATGGCGAGGCCACCGGATCGACCGCGGCGCGGCTGGTCAGGACAAAACTGCGCGGGGCGCTCGCGGTGTTGGCGGCCCGCGCGTCACTCCAGTTGATAGTGATGGTGTACACGCGCTGGTTGAGCGTGATACTGCCGGTGGCGCTCGGCCCGCCGAAATTGACGATGTTGGTGGTGAAGTCGTAGAGATCCTGATCCCGGGTGACATTCAGGTTGCCCGAGGTCGGCGGCGTGACGGTGTAGTCGGCGCCGGAGTTGGCGCGGATGCGGTCCATCATGTCGTAGGCGATGAAACTGGCCTGGCTGGTCATGCGCGAGCTGTCGGTGTATTTCAACGCATTGAGCTGAACCGCCGCAGCCCCGAGCAACCCGACCGTCAGAATCAGCAACGCGACCAGTATTTCGATCAGCGACATGCCTTCCTGTGCACCTTTGCTCCCTGCCCTCATCCGCAGCTTCCACCCGATTGAATTCGTCCGTTCAGACACACGTTCAGCGTCCTGCTTTGCGTGCCCAGCGTGTAACTGAACACCACCGCCGTGGACGGTGCTGCCAGCCCGCCCAGATTGTTGAAATCCAGCGCGGTCACTCCTGAGGTTAGCGTCAGAGTTGCACCACTGCTCATCGCTGGAACAACCCGCAATACATTGGCCGAAGTGCCAGTACTGTCGTAGACCGACAATTCGCCAGTCCAGACGCTGCCCCCGGCGGTCGGCCGCAATCGGAGGGTGGTCCCGCGATCGATGGCTTCCAGGCGTGCGTAATTGAGCGCCCGTTGCAGGTCGCCGACTTCGGTGTCGGCCTTGCTGCCCTGTATCGAGCGGGTAAACGCCGGCACGGCCATCGTGATCAGGATCACAAACAACGCGACCGCCACCAATAGCTCGATCAGCGTGAAACCTTTTGTACGATGATCCATCGATGCCCTCCGTTGCCGTCGGCTATACCTGCTCTACAAACCTAGAACATTCGACCGGGTTACGTCGGTTGATTTGCCCTGCCCGGCGCACGGATCGCGCCGAACGCCATGCTCCACGGAGGGAATACACATGCGGCAACAGGGTTTCAGTCTGGTCGAACTGCTTATGGGACTAACGATCGGCGCAATTGTTCTGTCGCTGGTCAGCCCGGCGTTTGCAACACTGATGGAGTCAAACCAGCGGCAACAAGCGGCGGAGTCGCTGATCAGCGGGATCCGCACCGCCCGCACTCAGGCGATCACGCGCAATCAGAGCGTGGTGATTCACGGCATCGGCGGGGACTGGAGCCAAGGCTGGCGGATCATTCTGGATGTCAGTGGCCAGGGTGCGGAGGACAGCAGCAATCCGCTGCTGATGGAGCACTCCAGTGATGGGCGAATACCCATTGTCGGCAACTGGTTCGTCAGTCGGTACATTCGGTTCAGCAGTCTGGGGCAACCGCTGATGCCCGGGCGGGCGTTTCAGGCAGGAAAACTACATATCTGTTCGACCCGCGAACCGGTCAGCCAGCTTCAACTGGTGCTGGCGGCGACCGGTCGCGTGCGCCTGGCCAGCGAAAAGGCTGAACAGGCGTTGTGTCGAAAGGATAAAGCGGTCAGATCGAACGTACGCGCAGCTCTTTAGGCATCGAGAACGTGATGTTCTCTTCTCGCCCGGCCAACTCGTCGGCACCGGTGGCGCCCCAGGCCTGCAGCTGCTGGATCACGCCACGCACCAACACTTCAGGTGCAGAGGCCCCGGCGGTGATACCGATGCGCTCGACGCCATCGAACCAGCTCTTTTGCAGGTCTTCGGCACCGTCGATCAGGTACGCCGGCGTGGCCATGCGTTCGGCCAGCTCGCGCAGACGATTGGAGTTGGAGCTGTTAGGGCTGCCGACCACCAACACCACGTCGCATTCGTCGGCCAATTGCTTGACCGCGTCCTGACGGTTCTGCGTGGCGTAGCAGATATCGTCCTTGCGCGGGCCACCGATGGCCGGAAAACGGGAGCGCAACGCGTCGATGACTCGACTGGTGTCGTCCATCGACAAGGTGGTCTGAGTCACGAAGGCCAGTTTGTCCGGGTTATGCACCTGCAATTCGGCAACATCTTTCTCGTCTTCGACAAGGTAGATCGCACCGCCGTTGCTGGCGTCGTATTGGCCCATGGTGCCTTCGACTTCCGGGTGACCGGCGTGGCCGATCAGGATGCATTCACGGCCGTCACGGCTGTATTTGGCGACTTCGATGTGCACCTTGGTCACCAGCGGGCAGGTGGCGTCGAACACTTTCAGGCCACGACCGGCGGCCTCGGTACGCACGGCTTGCGATACGCCATGGGCACTGAAGATCACGATGACGTCGTCCGGCACCTGATCCAGCTCTTCGACGAAGATCGCGCCACGACTGCGCAGGTCCTCGACGACGAACTTGTTGTGCACCACTTCATGACGCACATAGATCGGTGGCCCGAAGACTTCCAGGGCGCGGTTGACGATTTCGATCGCCCGGTCCACGCCGGCGCAGAAGCCACGGGGGTTGGCGAGTTTGATTTGCATGCTGTGCCTCGTGTCTTGCGCGCGAAAATTCAGATCAATGCAGGAGCCGCTATGGCCCCTGCAGAACAGCGTTTACAGCGCTTTGACGGAGAAGATTTCCACGTCAAAGGTCAGCGTCTTGCCGGCCAGCGGGTGGTTGAAGTCGACGGTCACTTGCGCGTCGTCAAACTCTTTCACCACACCCGGCAGCTCAGTATTCGCCGCATCATTAAAGATCACCAGCAGACCCGGCGACAGCTCCATGTCCGCAAACTGCGAACGTGGAATGACCTGCACGTTCTGCGGGTTAGGCTGGCCGAACGCGTTTTCCGGTTCAACGGTCAGGGTGCGCTTGTCACCCGCCTTGAAGCCGAAAAGCGCTGCTTCGAAGCCCGGCAGCAGGTTGCCGTCGCCGACCTTGAAGGTCGCCGGGGCCTTGTCGAAGGTACTGTCGACCGTATCGCCGTTCTCCAGGCGCAATGCAAAGTGCAAGGTGACTTCCGTGTTCTGGCCGATACGTTGCTCAGCCAATACCTGTTCAGTCATGAACGGTTTCTCCGGTTTTCTTACTTTTGAACATATCCAGTGCCAGCATCACCGCACCCACTGTGATGGCGCTGTCGGCGAAGTTGAACGCCGGGAAGTACCAGCGGTTCTGCCAGTGCACCAGAATGAAATCGATCACATGGCCCAGGGCAATGCGGTCATACAAATTGCCCAGCGCGCCGCCCAGCACCAGTGCCAACGCGACGGCCAGCCAGGTTTCGTTGCGGCCCAGTCGCTTCAGCCAGACCACCAGCACCGCACTGACCACAACCGCGATCAGGGCGAACAGCCAGCGCTGCCAGCCGGAGCTGTCAGCCAGGAAGCTGAATGCCGCGCCCGTGTTGTAGGCCAGGGTCCAGCTGAAGTAATCGGGAATGATCACGATCTGCTGGTACATCTCGAGCTTGCCTTCGAAGTAAAACTTGCTGGCCTGGTCGATGACCAGAACCAGCAAACTCAACCAGAGCCAGCTCAGCCGTCCGAAACGGCCAACGGCATTAGGCATAGTGACGAACCTCGCCGGCGCCATCGATGTTGTCCACGCAGCGGCCGCAGATTTCCGGATGCTCCGGGTTCACGCCGACGTCTTCACGGCAGTGCCAGCAGCGGGCGCATTTCGGGAAGGCAGACTTGACGATCTTCAGCTTCAGGCCGCTGACTTCGGTCGACACAGCATCGGCCGGAGCCTGCACGAACGGCGCAACGCTGGCGGTCGAAGTAATCAGAACGAAGCGCAGTTCGTTGCTCAGTTTGGCCAGATCGGCAGTCAGAGCGTCTTCGGCGAACAGCGTCACTTCGGCTTGCAGGTTGCCACCGACAGCCTTGGCCGCGCGCTGGATTTCCATCTCTTTGTTGACCGCAACCTTCACTTCCATGATGCGATCCCAGTACTCGCGACCCAGTTCGAAGCCTTCCGGCAACTCGGTCAGACCTTCGTACCACGTGTTGAGCATCACCGATTCGTTGCGCTCGCCCGGCAGGTATTGCCACAGTTCGTCGGCGGTGAACGCCAGGATCGGCGCGATCCAGCGCACCAGCGCTTCGGAGATGTGGAACAGCGCGGTCTGGCACGAACGGCGGGCCTTGCTGTCGGTGCCGGTGGTGTACTGGCGATCCTTGATGATGTCCAGGTAGAAACCACCCAGCTCCTGCACGCAGAAGTTGTGGATCTTCGAGTACACGTTCCAGAAACGGTATTCGCCGTAGCTCTCTTGCAACTCGCGTTGCAGCAGCAATGTGCGATCCACAGCCCAGCGATCCAGCGCCAGCATCTCTTCGGCCGGCAGCAGGTCGGTGGCCGGGTTGAAACCGGTCAGGTTCGAGAGCAGGAAGCGCGCGGTGTTACGGATCCGCCGGTAGGCGTCCGCGCTGCGTTGCAGGATCTGCTCGGACACTGCGATTTCGCCGGAGTAGTCGGTCGAAGCAACCCACAGACGCATGATGTCGGCGCCCAGGGTGTCGTTGACTTTCTGCGGTGCGATCACGTTGCCCAGCGACTTGGACATCTTGCGGCCGGACTCGTCCACGGTGAAACCGTGAGTCAGCAGCTCGCGGTACGGCGCGTGGTTGTCGATGGCGCAACCGGTCAGCAAGGACGAGTGGAACCAGCCACGGTGCTGGTCGGAACCTTCCAGGTACAGGTCGGCGCGCGGGCCGGTCTCGTGACCCATCGGGTGCGAACCGCGCAGGACGTGCCAGTGCGTGGTGCCCGAGTCGAACCAGACGTCGAGGGTGTCGCTGATCTTGTCGTATTGCGGGGCTTCATCGCCCAGCAGCTCGGCAGCGTCGAGCTTGAACCAGGCTTCGATGCCTTCGACTTCTACGCGCTTGGCGACTTCTTCCATCAGTTCGACGGTACGCGGGTGCAGCTCGCCGCTTTCCTTGTTCAGGAAGAACGGGATCGGCACGCCCCAGTTGCGCTGACGGGAGATGCACCAGTCCGGACGGTTGGCGATCATCGAGTGCAAACGCGCCTGGCCCCAGGCCGGAACGAATGTGGTGTCTTCGATGGCTTTGAGCGAGCGCTCGCGCAGAGTGTCGCCGCTGACTGGCTCTTTATCCATGCCGATGAACCACTGCGCGGTGGCGCGGTAGATCAGCGGGGTCTTGTGGCGCCAGCAGTGCATGTAGCTGTGTTCGATGACGGTGGTGTGCAGCAGCGCACTGACTTCGGTCAGTTTTTCGACGATCGCCGGGTTGGCCTTCCAGATGAACTGGCCGCCGAAGAACTCCAGCGACGGCACGTAAACGCCGTTGCTCTGCACCGGGTTGATGATGTCGTCGTTGACCATGCCGTATTTCTTGCAGGTCACGAAGTCGTCCACGCCGTAGGCCGGGGCGGAGTGAACCACGCCGGTGCCAGCGCCCAGTTCCACGTAGTCGGCCAGATACACCGGCGACAGACGATCGTAGAACGGGTGACGGAAGTTGATCAGCTCCAGCTCTTTACCGGAGGTGGTCGCGACGACCGAACCTTCCAGGCTGTAGCGGGACAGGCAGGATTCGACCAGCTCTTCAGCCAGCACCAGCAGTTTGTCGCCAACATCAACCAGCGCGTAGTTGAACTCAGGGTGAACGTTCAGCGCCTGGTTGGCCGGGATGGTCCACGGAGTCGTGGTCCAGATCACGATCGAAGCTGGCTTGCTCAGCGACGGCAGACCGAACGCAGCGGCCAGTTTGGCCTCGTCAGCGATCGGGAACGCAACGTCGATGGTCGAGGACTTCTTGTTCTCGTACTCGACTTCAGCTTCGGCCAGGGCCGAACCGCAATCGAAGCACCAGTTCACAGGCTTCAGGCCCTTGAACACGAAACCGCCCTTGACGATTTCGGCGAGGGCGCGGATTTCCCCGGCCTCGTTCTTGAAGTCCATGGTCTTGTATGGGTTGGCGAAGTCACCCAGCACGCCGAGACGGATGAATTCGGATTTCTGCCCTTCGATCTGCTCGGTGGCGTACGTACGGCAAAGTTCGCGGGTCTTGTCCGCGCCCAGGTTCTTGCCGTGAGTCACTTCAACCTTGTGCTCGATCGGCAGGCCGTGGCAATCCCAACCCGGGACATACGGCGCGTCGAAACCCGACAGGGTCTTCGAGCGGATGATCATGTCCTTGAGAATCTTGTTCAGAGCGTGACCGATATGGATCGTGCCGTTGGCATACGGAGGGCCGTCGTGCAGGACGAACTTCGGACGATCCTTGCCAATCTCGCGCAACTTTCCGTACAGGCCAATACTGTCCCAGCGCTGCAGGATCTGCGGTTCGCGCTGTGGCAGGCCGGCCTTCATTGGGAAGGCGGTGTCCGGAAGGTTTAGCGTGGCTTTATAGTCGGTCATTTAAGGCTCTTCATTAGCGATGGGCGCTAGGTGCGGCTAGTGCACGGGCGGCGGCGACATCCGCGGTGATCGCCGTTTTCAATGCCTCCAGGGAGGCGAAACGCTGCTCTTCACGCAGCTTCTGGTGGAAAACCACCGTCAAACGCCGGTCATACAGATCGCCGGCAAAGTCTAAAAGATGGACTTCAAGGTGGGCCTTGCCATCACCTTGCACCGTGGGCCGCACGCCGATATTGGCGACGCCGGGCCACGTCTTGCCGTCGATGTCGACGTCGACCAGGTAAACCCCGGTGAACGGCACGCGACGGCGCTTGAGTTGAATGTTGGCAGTGGGCGTACCCAGTTGCCGGGCCAGTTTCTGGCCATGCAGCACGCGACCGGCAATCCGGTACGGGCGACCAAGCAGACGTTCAGCCAAGGCAAAATCGGCGGCGGCCAACGCATTGCGCACCTGGGTGCTGCTGACACGTATGCCGTCCAGCTCGACAGTTTGCGCGGCTTCCACGGTAAAACCGTGGACCTGCCCGGCCTGCAACAGAAAATCGAAATCGCCGAGGCGGTCGCAACCGAAGCGGAAGTCGTCACCGACTTCCAGATGCTGCACGCCCAGGCCATCCACCAGAATCGTATCGACGAATTCACTGGCGCTGAGTTTGCTCAGGCGCTGGTTGAAGGCCAGGCACAAGACCCGGTCGACGCCTTCGGCGGCCAGCAGTTGCAGCTTGTCGCGCAATCGGGCCAGACGTGCCGGAGCGGTCTCCGGGGCAAAGAATTCCCGTGGCTGCGGCTCGAAAATCACCACGCAGCTGGGTACGCCCAACTCGAGCGCACGCTCACGCAGTCGGGCCAGGATGGCCTGGTGACCACGGTGAACACCGTCAAAGTTGCCAATAGTGGCGACGCAGCCCCGATGCTGGGGGCGCAAGTTGTGAAGGCCTCGAACCAGCTGCATAACGCGCTTCTTGCTCATAAAGTGGCCGATTATAACCACACCCGGCGGCAGACGACAGGCAACACCGTAACCCAAAGTGATCGAGCCGACAAAACTGCCGGCTCAAGCCCGTTTATCAAGGATAAAACCTCAGCTCAACGCCTTGCGATTGAAGTCGCGCAAGCGGAAACCGAGAACCAGCAACATACCGAAATACGCCACTACGCCGGCAACCACCAATGCACCAAGGCGCAGGAAGCGCTCAAGCATATGACCCTGATCCCACGCGGGCATGAAATGCATGCCGATCAACAGCACCGCCGACATCACCGCCACGGCGACCACCAGCTTCAAACCGAACTTCAGCCAGCCAGGCTGCGGTTGATACATCTGCTGTTTGCGCAGTTGATAGAACAGCAGCCCGGCGTTCAGACAGGCACCGGCACTGATCGCCAATGCCAGCCCCGCGTGGGCCAGCGGGCCGATCAACACCAGGTTGAACAACTGCGTGACCACCAGGGTGAAGATTGCGATTTTTACCGGCGTACGGATGTTCTGTTGCGCATAAAAACCCGGCGCCAGCACTTTGATCACGATAATGCCGAGCAGACCGACAGAATAGGCAATCAACGCGCGCTGGGTCATAGCTGCGTCAAACCCACTGAACTGGCCATACTGGAACAGCGAAACCGTCAACGGCTCGGCCAGAATCCCCAGCGCCAGAGCACACGGCAACACCAGTACGAAGCACAGGCGCAGGCCCCAGTCGAGAATCCGCGAATACTCGTGACGGTCCTTGCTGGCGTATGTCTTGGCCAATGTCGGCAGCAGAATCGTGCCCAGCGCCACACCCAGCACACCGGACGGCAATTCCATCAGACGGTCGGCGTAATACATCCACGACACCGAGCCTGCCACCAGAAACGAGGCGAAGATGGTGTTGATGATCAGGGAAATCTGGCTGACCGAGACACCGATGATCGCCGGCAACATCTGCTTCATGACCCGCCAGACGCCGGTGTCGCGCAGATTCAGGCGTGGCAGCACCAGCATGCCGATCTTTTTCAGATGCGGCAGTTGATAGAGCAACTGCGCCAGACCACCGACCAGCACTGCCCAGCCGAGCGCCATGACCGGAGGATCGAAGTACGGCGTCAGAAACAGCGAAAACACGATCATGCTGACGTTGAGCAGGGTCGGCACGAACGCCGGCACCGAGAAACGGTTCCAGGTATTGAGAATCGCACCTGCCAGAGACGACAGGGAGATCAGCAATATATAGGGGAAGGTCACCCGTAGCAGGTCGGAGGTCAGCTGGAATTTTTCCGGTGTATCGGCAAAACCAGGGGCCGTGGCCCAGATCACCCAGGGAGCGGCGATCATGCCCAGCGCCGTCACCAGTGCCAGAACCAGCGTCAGAAGCCCCGTCACATAGGCAATGAAGGTGCGAGTTGCCTCCTCGCCCTTCTGACTTTTGTATTCGGCAAGAATCGGCACGAATGCCTGGGAAAACGCACCCTCAGCGAAGATTCGCCGCAGCAGATTGGGTAGCTTGAAGGCGATAAAGAAGGCGTCTGTCGCCATTCCGGCGCCGAATGTACGCGCAATGAGCGTGTCGCGGACAAACCCGAGAATCCGGGAAAGCATCGTGATAGAGCTGACGGCGGCCAACGATTTGAGCAGATTCATTGAAGGAATTTGTGCCTGTCGATAAACAGCAGGCGAACAATGCGCCTACTTGTGCGATACTCCGCGCCGCAACAGCACAGAGCCAAAGCTCGCGAGTTTACAGGTCAAGCGCCGGAAATAAATATCCCGCCTCTTTACACCTACCACTTAGCGGAACGTTTCAAGCGCCCTTGACAAGACTTCTCTTCATCGGCATGATTCGCGGCCTATTTTGTTTGCTATTTCCTAAAAAGTCTTTCGAGGAGCTCGACGGTGGCCAACTCACCTTCCGCCAAAAAACGTGCAAAACAGGCTGAGAAGCGTCGCAGCCACAACGCCAGCCTGCGTTCCATGGTTCGTACCTACATCAAGAATGTAGTTAAAGCCATCGACGCAAAAGACGCTGAAAAAGCTCAAGCTGCATACGTTCTGGCTGTGCCAGTTATCGACCGTATGGCCGATAAAGGCATCATCCACAAGAACAAGGCTGCTCGTCATAAGAGCCGTCTGAATGGCCACGTCAAGGCACTGAAAGAAGCTGCCTAAGCGACGTAGTCATTAAAAAACCGACCTCAGGGTCGGTTTTTTATTGCCTGCGATTTGCTGAAAACAACGCAAAAAAAGAGGAGCCACCCGGCTCCTCTTTTTATTTACGCCCAAATTAATGGACTGGCGCCCACGGCAGAATCGGGATCGCTGTCACCGCATTCTGCGGACTACCCTCGATCAAGCGATCGCTGTAGACCAGATACACCAGCGTATTGCGCTTCTTGTCGAGGAAACGCACCACCTGCATGGTCTTGAACACCAGCGAAGTGCGCTCCTTGAACACCTCTTCGCCATCCTTCAACTCACCTTTGAAGTTGATTGGACCTACCTGACGACAAGCAATGGACGCCTCGGCACGATCCTCGGCCAGCCCCAACCCACCTTTCACGCCGCCAGTCTTGGCGCGCGACAGATAGCACGTCACACCTTCGACTTTCGGGTCATCGAAGGCCTCGACCACGATCCGGTCGTTCGGACCGACAAACTTGAACACCGTCGATACCTGGCCGATTTCCTCGGCCGAGGCCAGCAATGGCAACGCCATCAGCAAGCCCAACAATCCTTTTGCCATGCGCATTGCGCTTTCCTCAGACCAGAATCAGGTTGTCACGGTGAACCAGTTCCGGCTCAGCCATGTAACCCAGCAAACCGACAATCGCATCTGACGACTGACCGATGATTTTTTGTGCCTCCAGCGCGCTGTAGTTGGCCAGGCCACGGGCGATTTCACGACCGTCCGGCGCCACGCAAACCACCATTTCGCCGCGACGAAAACTGCCCTGCACCAATTTGACACCAACCGGCAGCAAACTTTTGTTGCCTTGGGACAACGCGGAGACCGCACCATCATCCAGCACCAGCGTGCCACGGGTTTGCAGATGCCCGGCCAGCCATTGCTTGCGCGCCGCCAGCATGCCGCGCTCTGGCGACAACAGCGTACCGATGCGCTCGCCCGCCTTCAGACGATCGAGCACTCGTTCCAGACGCCCACCGACAATAATGGTGTGCGCTCCGGAACGGGCCGCCAGACGCGCTGCACGCAATTTGGTCTGCATGCCGCCACGACCCAGCGCGCCGCCGGTGCCACCCGCCACCGCATCCAGGCTCGGATCATCCGCACGCGCTTCGTAAATCAGTTGCGCATCAGGATTGCTGCGCGGATCAGCGTCGAACATGCCATCGCGATCCGTCAGGATCACTAGCAGATCAGCCTCGACCAGGTTGGCCACCAGCGCCGCGAGCGTGTCGTTGTCGCCAAAACGGATTTCATCGGTGACCACGGTGTCGTTTTCGTTGATCACCGGGATGACTTTCAGCTCGACCAACGCACGCAAGGTGCTGCGGGCGTTCAGGTAACGCTTGCGATCGGACAGGTCGTCATGAGTCAGGAGAATCTGCGCCGTGTGTCGACCATGCTCGGCAAAGCTCGACTCCCAGGCCTGAACCAAGCCCATCTGACCGATTGCAGCAGCAGCCTGGAGCTCATGCATCGCACTGGGTCGTGCGGTCCAGCCCAAACGGCTCATGCCGGCCGCTACCGCCCCGGAGGACACCAGCACCAACTCGACGCCAGCCTCATGCAAGGCCACCATCTGCTCGACCCAGACACCCATTGCCGCGCGATCAAGCCCCTTGCCATCCGCTGTCAGCAACGCGCTGCCGATCTTCACGACCCAACGCTGCGCACCTGTCACTTTGCTCCGCATCATCTTCAACCTTAGCTTGAGGGCAGCACGACCCAGCGCTGCCCGTGACGTTATTCGTGGTTATTCGTGACCAACGATCGATTTCCAGATACTAAAACGCCGCTCGATTGAGCGGCGCTTAAGTTTACTTCAACGAATCAGTCACGCACGTAAATGATTTCCGGACCGTCTTCGTCATCCACATCTTCTTCGTCCCAATCATCGTCGCCGATGTCGTGGACCGACTTCACGCCGCTGCGACGCAGGGCACGCTTGTCATCCAGCGCCTGCAACTGAGCACGGGCTTCGTCTTCGATGCGCTGATCGAGATCGGCCAGCTCTTCCTTGTAGGCCGGGTCATTGGCCAGGCGATCGGCACGATCTTCCATGTAACGCATGATGTCGTGGCACAGACGCTCGGTACCCAGCTTGGAGATGGCCGAGATCACGTAGACCGGACCGGTCCATTCCAGGCGATCAACGATTTCCTTGACGCGAGCATCGTGCTCTTCTTCAAGGATCTGGTCGCACTTGTTCAGCACCAGCCAGCGATCACGCTCAGCCAGCGACGGGCTGAATTTGATCAGCTCGTTGACGATCACTTCAGCAGCATCCGGTGCGCTGGCGTCATCCAGCGGCGCCATGTCCACGAGGTGCAGCAGCAGACGGGTACGCGCCAAGTGCTTGAGGAAGCGAATACCGAGACCAGCACCGTCGGAAGCACCTTCAATCAGACCCGGAATGTCGGCGATGACGAAGCTTTTCCAGCGGTCGACGCTGACCACACCCAGGTTTGGCACCAGAGTCGTGAACGGGTAATCGGCGACTTTCGGCTTGGCAGCCGACACCGAACGGATAAAGGTACTTTTACCGGCGTTCGGCAACCCCAGCAGACCCACGTCGGCCAGAACCTTCATTTCCAGTTTCAGGTCGCGCTGTTCGCCCGGCTTGCCCGGCGTGGTTTGACGCGGCGCACGGTTGGTACTGGATTTGAAACGGGTGTTGCCCAGACCGTGCCAGCCGCCCTGAACCACCATCAGTTTCTGACCAGCCTTGGTCAGGTCGCCGATGACTTCCTGGGTGGCGGAGTCGATCACCGTAGTGCCGACTGGCACACGCAGGATCAGATCTTCACCCTTCTTGCCGGTGCAGTCGGTACTGCCACCGTTGGAACCGCGCTCGGCGTCGAAGTGCCGGGTGTAGCGGTAGTCCACCAGAGTGTTCAGGTTTTCGTCGGCCATCATAAAGATGGAACCGCCGTCACCGCCGTCACCGCCGTTCGGGCCACCGTTTTCAATGAATTTTTCCCGACGGAAACTCATGGCGCCATTGCCACCGTCGCCAGCTTTTACGCGAATCGATACTTCATCAACAAACTTCATAACCAACGCCTCTCGCCGTACGGACGAGCCGAAAAACAATCAAGACATAAGACTCTTGCAAAAATGAGCGCAGCGACCCCAATCCACGACCTGCATCGCACGCCGGCAGCCCATACAAACAGCTTTGCAAGAGACTCACCCCACAAACGAAAAAGCCCCGTCGCAAGACAGGGCTTCTCCAGCACTATCGCAGTTAGGCTGCGATTACGCTCACGTAACGACGACCGAAGGCGCCTTTTACTTCAAACTTGATCACGCCTTCGATTTTCGCGAAGAGGGTGTGATCTTTACCCATGCCAACGCCGTAGCCAGCGTGGAATTGGGTGCCGCGCTGACGCACGATGATGTTGCCGGCCTTGATGACCTGGCCGCCATACATCTTCACGCCAAGGCGTTTGGCTTCTGAGTCGCGACCGTTACGGGTACTACCACCAGCTTTTTTGTGTGCCATGAGTCAATTCTCCTAGTGAGGAATTAGGCTGAAATTAAGCCTGAATACCGGTGATTTTGATCTCGGTGTACCACTGGCGGTGGCCCATACGCTTCATGTGGTGCTTACGACGACGGAACTTGATGATGCGAACTTTATCGTGACGACCTTGGGAGATCACTTCAGCCACAACGGTAGCGCCAGCAACAACTGGAGCGCCGATATTCACGTCGTCGCCATTGGCAACCAACAGAACGCGATCAAAAGTTACGGATTCGCCAGTAGCGACTTCCAGTTTTTCGATCTTCAGGTATTCACCTGGTGCAACTTTGTACTGCTTGCCACCAGTAACGATTACTGCATAAGACATGGTATTTCTCCGATAATCCTGCTCACCCAGCTCTTTATAAGAAGAGGTATTGGCTGGCATGGCTGCATTGGGCTGGAGGCCCGATTGCAATTGCGTAAGGCAGGTGCTGCCCAGGAAGTTCAGGGTGCGCGATTGTACGCAAGCTACAAGAGTCATGCAAGTGGCCGTCCATCGCGCCTTGACAGGCCCGGACGTGGGTCCTAGCATGCCGCGCAACCCTTCTGGAGCACCTGTCGCTGATGCAACCCCAAGCTTTCTACCGCGCGGTGGCGGACGATTTTAGCGCCGTCGACGGCATCATCAAGAAGCAGCTGACTTCCCGAGTGCCGCTGGTATCGAAAATCGGCGATTACATCACGTCGGCCGGCGGAAAACGCCTGCGTCCTTTATTGGTGCTGCTGTGTGGCAAGGCCCTGGGTCGCGAAGGCGACGACATGCGCCTGCTGGCCGCCACCATCGAATTCCTGCACACCGCCACCCTGCTGCATGACGACGTGGTCGACATGTCCGGCATGCGCCGTGGCCGTTCGACCGCCAACGCCATGTGGGGCAATGCCCCAAGCGTACTGGTCGGCGACTTCCTGTACTCGCGCTCGTTCGAAATGATGGTCGAACTGGGTTCGATGCCGGTGATGAAGATCCTGTCCCAGGCCACGCGCATCATCGCCGAAGGCGAAGTGCTGCAACTGTCCAAGGTTCGTGACGCCAGCACCACCGAAGAAACCTACATGGAAGTCATCCGCGGCAAGACCGCGATGCTTTTCGAGGCCTCGACCCACAGTGCCGCGGCACTGGCCGGTGCGACCGCCGAGCAGAGCGAAGCCCTGCGCACCTTCGGTGATCACCTGGGCGTGGCGTTCCAACTGGTCGACGACCTGCTCGACTACAAGGGCGACGCCGAAACCCTGGGCAAGAACGTCGGTGACGATCTGGCCGAAGGCAAGCCGACCCTGCCGCTGATCTACACCATGCGCGAAGGCACGCAGGAACAGGCCGCACTGGTACGCCAGGCGATCCAGAAAGGCGGGATCGAAGACCTGGAAAGCATCCGCATCGCCGTGGAAGCGTCCGGCTCGCTGGAATACACCGCGCAACTGGCTCGTGACTACGTAGCCCGTGCGATCAAGTGCCTCGAAGCACTGCCGGCCAGCGAATACCGCGATGCACTGGTTGAGCTGAGCGAGTTCGCGGTCGCCCGCACGCACTGATCAACGCCGCACCATCAAGAAACCGCAGCCTCCGTTGGAGCCTGCGGTTTTTTGTTGCCTGCCATCAGCAGCTAAAACCCTATACAATGTGCGACTTTTAGCGATCCCCTCTCCAAGGAGCCTTAGTGAGCACGTTGCCACCCTGCCCGAAATGCAATTCCGAATACACCTACGAAGATGGCACCCAACTGGTGTGCCCGGAGTGCGCCCACGAGTGGTCTGCCGGCGGCGAAGCCGAAGTGGCGTCCGATGATGCCGTGAAGAAAGATTCGGTCGGCAACGTCCTGCAGGACGGCGATACCATCACCGTGATCAAGGACCTGAAGGTCAAAGGCACCTCGCTGGTGGTCAAAGTCGGCACCAAGGTCAAGAACATCCGCCTGTGCGACGGCGACCACGACATCGACTGCAAGATCGACGGTATCGGCCCGATGAAACTCAAATCCGAGTTCGTCAGAAAAGTCTGAACATGCTGTCTTCCATCCCGCGCCCGACGTGGGATGGAGCTTCGCCCTCCCCCGCCTTCCCAAACAAATCCACGCGATAGCCAAACGCCAGCCATTTTGACCTTACGCAATCTTTACCCGCAAAAAATCCCAAACCGCCAATAGGCGCTTGCTATTTGACGAATAAGAATTATTCTCATTGAAACCCTTTCAATGGAGATGAGAACCATGACTTATTTGATCGACGCCTGGCTGGATCGCCCGCACCCGTACCTCAGGATCCTGCATCGGGAAACCGGTGAAGTCTGCGCGGTACTGGAAGAAGAAGCCCTGCACGAGTTGCAGGATCAAGGGGATCTGGACGTCAGCGGCCTGAGTTCCAGCGAACCGTTGGTGTTAAAGGAGCTGGTGCGCAATCTGTTCCTGTTCTGCTATGCCCGGGCGTTGCGCCCGACCAGTGAGTTGCATCACAAGATCGAAGTATGAGAACGGCGGAGAAACCCTGCGCAAGCCACGCTTGCGCAGGGTAACGGGATTACAGAACGTCGAGCAGCTCGACGTCGAACACCAGAACGCTGTGCGGCGGGATGCTGCCAACGCCTTGAGCGCCGTAAGCCAGTTCGCTCGGCACGTACAGGCGCCATTTGCTGCCGGCATTCATCAGTTGCAGGGCTTCGGTCCAGCCAGCGATCACGCCGCCAACCGGAAATTCTGCCGGCTGGCCACGCTCGTAGGAGCTGTCGAACACGGTGCCGTCGATCAGAGTGCCGTGATAGTGAGTACGCACGGTGTCTTCACGGGATGGCTTGGCGCCTTCGCCTTGAGTCAGCACTTCGAATTGCAGGCCGGAAGCCAGCGTGGTGATGCCGTCTTTCTTGGCGTTTTCAGCCAGGAACGCCAGGCCTTCGCCGGCAGCGGCTTCAGCCTTGGCAGCGGCTTCGGCTTGCATGATCTCGCGGATCACTTTGAAGCTGGCGGACAATTCGTCCTGACCCACACGGCTTGGCTTGCCGGCGAATGCGTCGGTCAGGCCGGCCAGGATGGCGTCCAGGCTGACACCCGGTGGCGGGTTGTCGCGCAGCTGGTCACCCAACTGACGGCCGATACCGTAGCTGACGCGGGTTTCGTCGGTGGACAGATTTACTTCGGACATGACACTGCTCCGCTGTGCGGACGGCCTCAGGACATGCCGTGCGTGCACAGCGCGTCCCGGCGCGCCCGGAACCAAAAGGGCGAGCAGACTAGCACAGTTGTTCCGGCATTGATCAGACCCTCGGGCCTACAGTGCCGAGCGCCAGGCCAGCGGGACTTTGAGGCTTTCTTCACCGCTGGCGCCCAGACCGCACATTTCATCGTGCACCGAGGTGTGCACAAGATTGAACGGCAGCACCGGAAAGCTGTGAAGCACATCCCGCGCATGCTCCACCGAGCGCAGCATCAGCATCTTGCCCTGTGGATCACTCAGCGGGTACGCCGCGCCATGCATGCGCGCCTCCAGCAGATAGATGCCGCCCTCCATGGAGATCAGGTTCAACTCATCGACCTTCTTGGCGATGGCAAACGCATTCAATTCTTGCAGGTTCATGAACGCACCTCACGCAGTGGCGAGTCGGGACGCTTACAGGGATATGCCTCGGCGCTACAAAGCACAAGCCATAAACGACACCGCCCGTCTGTTTCGCAACAGACGGGCGGTTTTGTTACAGCCTTTGACAACTCATCAGTGCTTGGTGAGCTTGTCCAGATAACCCATGGCAAACGCCGAGATCACGAAGGTCATGTGGATGATCACGTACCACATCAGATGCTCGGGATCGACGTTCTTGGCATCCATGAAGATCCGCAGCAGGTGGATCGAGGAGATCGCCACGATCGACGCCGCCACTTTCATCTTCAGCGACGAGGAGTCCATGGTCCCCAGCCAGCTGAGTTTCTCTTTGCCTTCGTCGATGTTCAGCTCAGACACGAAGTTCTCGTAGCCGGAAATCATCACCATCACCAGCAAACCGCCCACCAGCGCCATGTCGATCAGCGACAGCAGCACCAGAATCAGCTCGGACTCGGCCATGGAGAACACGTTGGGAATGACATGAAACACTTCCTGGAAGAATTTCAATGCCAGCGCCAGCAGCCCGAGGGACAGCCCGATATAGATCGGCGCCAGCAGCCAGCGCGTGGCGTACATTGCATTTTCGATAAAGCGTTCCATTGACTCTCACACAAGGGGGTTGTAATCGGCGGCGAGTATACCAGTCCCCCATGACAGCCAGAAACCGCCCGAAAATCCGCTACCTGCGTGTGTGTGACAAAGTTTTTCTGCTAGTGTCCAAACCATTGACAGCCCAGCGACAGTGGACAGGACGACTGGAAATGGATGTGCGATTGCCGTTAACGACTGCCGGAATCTGCCTTGCCCTGATGATCGGCGGCTGCTCGCCCGGTGAGGAAAAACATCCGCTCAGCCTCGAACAGAAGACTGCACAGTTCGAACAGTCGCTGGACACCATCACCGATCCGAAACTCAAGGATACCGTGACCGAACTCGGCGGCTCGCTGCTGTTGCTGGAGCGCGCGCAGCAACGCCTCGACAACAAACCGTCCAGAACCGAATACGGCGAAGACGCCCTCGGCGTGCTCAAGCATTACCCGACGCCCCAGGCGTTGGTCGACACCTTCATCAACGGCCTGTTCGTGCTGCACAAGGACGCCAGCTCCGATTACCTCACCGACCTGCAACCGGTGTTTCCCTTCAACCTCAACATTCCCGGCGGGTTCCTGTTCCCCCATGGTGTGGAATGGCAATCGGTGACCTTGAGCAACAAGCGGGTGATCGCCTACCAGCCCGAGTGGTCGGAAACCGATCCGGGCATTCAGTTGAGCCCGTCCAGTTCCAACGTCACCAACCCCGACGACCTGACCGTGACCTACCCGTTCATCGAAGGCCTGGACGTCGACAAGAAAAGCCAGCCGCGCCCCGAAAGCCTGCAAGGCGAGGTGGAAGTCATCGCCCCGAAACGCCTGCACAGCTTCGATCTTGGCAAAAAAGACATCGGCCAGACCCGAACCGACGCCAACCTCAGCGTGACCTTGCTGAAGCTGGAAAAGAACTACGCCGAAGTCGAGTTCAGCAACAGTCTGCCGCTCGCCCCGGAAGTCGCCAACACGCCGCTCAATCCGCTGATCGTCCAGGCCCGCGACGCGACCGGCCAATATCTGGTGCGCGCCGGCGCCATCAACGAAAGCCCCGAGCAGGTCGGTTTCTACCAGAAACAACTGGCGCACCTGCAACAGCAAAAGGCCTGGAGCGAAACACTGGAAAAACAGCTGAACGACGACCAGCACGCCTTCGAGCAACAGCATCCGCGCCGCTACAACAAGGTGTACTTCAACGGCCCGATCGATACCCTCGAAGTCAGCGTGCTGGATTTTTCCGAAGCGACCGTCACCCGCAAGCCACTGGACCTGCCGGTCCGCGAGTTCGACTCGCACACCACAGCGAAAACCGTGCAACCGCTGGATCTGGCGATCACCGTCTATGACGATCAGGCGCCCAACTGGCTCAAAGGAGCGGCGCTGACCGAGGATGAGCTGAAAAAAAGCATCCATATCCGCCAGTCAGTGGAAGAGCCGAGCGCCGCACGCATCGAGTTCGATCACCGTAAGACCTTCAATGACGAATTGATCGGCGACGACCTGGCTCCCGGCGAAAGCCCGGTGACGTTCTTCACCGAAAAACACAACGGCAAGCTCGACGAGCCAATCGAATTGCCGGCCGAGGCGTATCAGGTGGATCCGTTGCAAGCGACCATCACCTATGACTTGAACCTGTTCCCGGAAACCCCGGCGATTGCCGTCGGCTCGATGCCGCTGTTTCTGGCCACGGTGGCCAAGCAAGCCTTCGAAGCCAAGGCGTTGCCCAAAGGTCTGGAAATCAGGAACAACGCACTGGTGGTGGATCTGAAACTGTTCCCGGCCAGCGAATGGCGATTCTTCGTCAAGGACGACAGTGGCAACTACCTGAAACAGATCCTTTCCGTCAGCCACGACACGAGCGCAGAAGGCCCGGCGCTGTTCGGCGTGCACTATTTCTATGGCCGCCCGACGCACGTGGAAACCTATCAGCGAACCGACCTGGCCACCGTGCAGTACGGCTTTGAAGTCAAACTCGACAAGGCGCAGACCCAGGGCGCTGCGCCATGACCGGTGCTAGTGGTCAAAAACGCCGATGCTGCGCCCACGTCCACCGTTGATCTGCCGTAGCTGGGCTTGCAGGTGCAGGGACCAGATCTGCGGATCATTGGCCAGCTCGTAGCCGTGCATCGTCAGGCTTTCGACGATGGTATCGAGGATCGATTCGGCGGCGATCGGCCCATGAAACGGGCCCTGAGCCTTGATGGCGGAAGGTTGTTCACCGGCCATGCCGGCGGCGAAGAGCAACGTCCACATGCCGTTATCGCCAGCCAACGGTTTGATGGCGCATTCGATACGGGTCACAAGACCCAGGCACTGACGGGTGAGACAGAGGTTGCGCGACATGGCGGCGACCCTCGGTAAAGCCGGTATTCAGCCCTTGCTGAAGAGCTGTTTCGATCCCGTGATACTGTCGATGTCCTTGAGCAGAGAATAGAAGAAAAGTCCGCCGCGCAAGCCGCACAGAACCAGAAGGCGCCGAATGGTCATTGTGTGAATATTGACGTCAGAGTGATGGCACTTTTGCCGACGTTCGCGACAAAACAAAATGGGAGCACCAGGCTCCCATTTTTTTGACCACCGCCTGGCTTACGCCGGTTTGGCCTCGGCCAGCGCCTCCTGCGCCAGTTCCTTCTCGGCTTCTTTCAGGTCTTCTTCGCTGATCATCTCGGCAATCACCCGCAGACGCTCCACCACCCGTGCGTTGACACTGCCTTCCGGGAATTCACCCTCTTCGTTCGGCTCACCGGCCGGCTCACCCACCAGCAGACTCAACGCTTCATCGGCCTGACGCACCGCGTAAACGTGGAACTGCCCGGCACGCACCGCCGCCAGCACTTTCTCGTCGAGCATCAGCGTGGCCACGTTAGCGTGCGGAATGATCGCGCCCTGCTCGCCCGTCAGCCCGCGTGCTTCGCAAAGGCGGAAGAAGCCTTCGATCTTCTCGTTGACCCCGCCCACCGCCTGCACTTCGCCGAACTGGTTGATGGAACCAGTGATCGCGAAGCACTGCTTGAGCGGGGTTTTCGACAAGGCGGAAATCAGCGTGCACGCCTCGCCCAGCGACGCACTGTCGCCATCGACGTAACCGTAGGATTGCTCCAGCGCGATGCTCGCGGAAATCGCCAGCGGGAATTCCTGGGCGTAGCGGCTGCCCAGATACCCGGTGAGAATCATTACGCCCTTGGAGTGAATCGGCTGGCCGAGGTTGACCTCGCGCTCGATGTCGACAATGCCGCTGCCGCCCGGGTACACCGTGGCGGAAATCCGCGCCGGCACACCGAACGCCGAGTCGCCGACTTCCAGCACCGTCAGGCCGTTGCACTTGCCGACCGCTGCGCCATCGGTGTCGATCAGGATGATCCCCGCCAGCATGTCGTCGAGAATCCGCGCCGACACTCGCCCGGTGCGGGTGGCCTTGGCCTTCAGGGCGCGCTCGATGTGGCCGGCGTCGGTCATTTCATCGTTGGCCAGGTGACGGATGAAATCCGCCTCACTGACCAACTGGAACAGATCGCCGATCCGTGCCGACAAACGCCCCTGGTGCTCGGCCAGACGTGCGCTGTAAGTCGCCAGACGCGCCACCGCGTCGGCGGTCAACGGCGCCATGCCTTCTTCCGAAGTACGGGTTTTCAGCAACTGGGCGAACTGCTCCAGGCTCTCGTCGACCATCGGGATGTCTTCGTCGAAATCCACCAGGACGCGGAACATCTCCTGGAAGTCCGGATCGAGGTCCTGCAGCGTGTAATACAGCGACCGCGCACCGATGATGATGACTTTGACATTCAACGGAATGAACTGCGGGTTGAGCGTCACGGTAGCGAAACGGCCCATCTCGCCCAGTGGCGATTCCATTTTCAGCTTGCGCGATTGCAGGGCGCGTTTGAGCGCATCCCACACGAACGGCTCGCCGAGCATTTTTTCCGCTTCAAGGATCAGGAAACCACCGTTGGCACGGTGCAGCGCACCCGGGCGCAACTGGCGATACGTGGTGTAGAGCGCGCCCTGATCGGTGGTGTATTCGATGCGCCCGAACAAGTTTTCATAAGTCGGATGCGGCTCGAACACCACCGGCGCACCGCCGCTGCTCGGATGCCCGACCACCAGGCTCGGCGCGTATTGCTCTTCCAGCAACTTGCGCGCGACCGCATCGGTTTTGCTGTCATCGACCAGTTGCTCGACCACAGTCTTCAGTAGATAAACCTGCACGGCTTGCAGGTAACCGCAGACCGCCGCGTTTTCCGCGTACTTTTCCGACAGCGGCGAAAGCAATGGTTGCAGGGCCAGGGTGATGGTTTCTTCGTTGAGCTGGCGCAGTTGATTGCTCGACTCGCGCTTCCATTGCGGCAGGCTGGCGAGCTCTTCGTTCAGGCGCTCTTCGAGGCCGGAAATATCCTCGTGGAAACGCTCGCGCTCGGCTTCCGGCAACTGGGCGAATTCAGCCTCGTCCAGCGCCTTGCCTTCGAGCATCGGGGTGAACGCGATGTTGCTGCTGTCGCGGTAAAGGGCGACGTCTTTTTCCAGGGCCAGACGCTCGATGATGTCCAGTGCCTTGTCGTAGCGCTGGTTGAACGCGCGGTCGATGGCGCTTTTCTTCTGCTGGTAGGACGGGTGTTCGAACACGGCGGGAAAAGTCGACAGCAAATTGTCGATCAAGCCGTTGATGTCACCGATGAATGCACCGGCGGTGCCCGACGGCAACTCCAGGGCGCGAGGCTCGCGCGGTTCATCGAAATTGTTGACGTAGACCCAGTCCGCCGGGGTCTGCAGGCGTTTGCCTTCGGCCTTCAGGTAGCGTTTGACGAACGAGAAACGGCCGGTGCCGGGCTCGCCCATGACAAATACGTTGTAACCGGGGCGTGGCATGGCCACACCGAACTGCAAGGCTTCGACCGCACGTTCCTGGCCAAGCACACCGCGAAAGGGCTCCAGATCATTGGTGGTAGTGAAGCTGAACTGTTCAGCGGAAAACGGACGGGTCAGCGCTTCGGGCGCTAGACGCAAGCTGGCAGCAACAGGATCAGGCATCGGGCTTCCTTAACAATCAGGCGGGGCAGATAGCGGCATTCTGGCGCTGCCCGTGCCCCACTGGCAAGGCGCGCCACAAGGCAAAGCATAGACAACCGGCCTGCCCACGGTCCGGCCCCGTAAAACCGGGGTTTATTCCAAATGTTGTGCAAAAAATCACGGAACCACGGGAACGTGCCTAAACTCCAAACTGCGCGGCTGGAACTAATACCGGCCCACTGGCGCCACAAGGTCTGTACAAAAACTCGCCAAGCGGCGTTTTTAGGTAGAGAGCGGGGCCAGAACCCTGTCCATTGGTATGCACACAAAGAGAACAAAGCTATGAAACGGATTCTTCTCGGTACTCTCTTCACCGTTGTATCACTCAACGCCATGGCTCAGGCGCCAGGCGGTCCGGATTGCGGTTGGGGCAACATGCTGTTCGAAGGTCAGCGTGGCACCCCGGCTCACTTCCTGGCATCCACCACTAACGGCACCTCCGGCAACGCGACGTTCGGCATGACTTCCGGCACCAACGGTTGCTCCACCAACGCGTCGCTGACCTATGGCGGCAAATCCTGGTTTGCCATGAATGGCATGATGAACGAGCTGTCCGAAGACATGGCAAAAGGCAACGGCGAAGCGCTGACGACCTATGCCGTGGTACTGGGCGTGGCGCCGGAAGACCGTGCGCACTTCGCCGCCGTCACTCACGAGCACTTCCAGCAGATCTTCAGCAAGGCTGACGTGACCGCCGAAGACGTGCATACCAACACCCTGGCCGTTCTGAAAGCAGACCCTCGTCTGGCCAAGTACGCGACTCAGGCTTAAGCTCGACCCCACCCGCTTCTTTCGGGAAGCGGGTTTTGTTTTTTCGGCCCGCCCTCCTTGGGTCTTTTGTTTCTTTCGACTTAAGTTGCCACCTATGCTCAAACGCCTTGCCTGGCTGGCGCTGTGTGTCTGCGCCCCGCTGTCCGCCGCGCCCCACATCGACCCTCAACGTTTGCAGCAACTGGCCAACGATCGTTTCTGGATTTCCCTCGGCCATTACGAAACTGCCAAGCTCGGCGGCTGGCGTAGTTACGTCAGCGACAAGAAGTTCTTCCTCGCCCCCGACGGCAACGAGCACCCCGACCACGAACTGGCCGCCACCGTGCAGGCGCTGTATGCCCCGGCCAGTCTCGGTGAGCAGCACGCCCAGTGTGTCTACCCGGCGCGCACCCGCTGGCTGAAAGATCAGCTCAACCTGAGCGACCTGCCAACGCCGGACTGCGCCGACTTCAAGAAATGGTTCAAGGACGTCTCACCTCACAGCGCGGTGATGATTTTCCCGGCGGCCTACCTCAACAGCCCATCGTCGATGTTCGGCCACACCCTGCTGCGCATCGACCAGGCCGATGTGCAAAGCGACAAGACCTCGCTGCTAAGCTATGCGATCAACTTTGGCGCCTACATCGAAGGTTCGGACAACAGCATCCTGTATGCCTGGAAAGGCCTGATGGGCGGTTATCCGGGACTGTTCGCACTGGTGCCGTATCAGGAAAAACTCTCGGAATACCGCAGCCTGGAAAACCGCGATTTGTGGGAATACCGGCTCAATCTGACACAAGCCGAAACCGCACGGATGGTCGAGCATGTGTGGGAACTGAAGCAGATCCAGTTCGACTACTTCTTCTTCGATGAAAACTGCTCCTATCGCCTGCTCGAACTGTTGCAGGTGGCGCGCCCGAGCCTGCGCCTGACCGAACAATTCCCGCTGACCGCGATCCCCACCGACACGGTCAAAGCGGTGAAGGAAGCCGGGCTGGTGGAAAGCATCGAATACCGCCCGTCCCGCGAGCGTGAATTGCTCAGCCGCGCCGAGCCCCTGACCGGCGAGGAACAGGACTGGGTGCTGAAAGTCAGCGCCGACCAGCAACAATTGCAGGACCCGGCCTTCAAGTCCCTGCCCCGGGATCGGCAAGCGCTGATCATCGACGCTGCGTATCGGCTGGAGCGCTACCGCGCCAACGGTCAGGAGCGTGATCCGCAGCGAGCGCAACGCAGCTTTGAACTGCTGCGGGCGATCAACAAGAACCCGGCGCCGGAGCTGCAAATTCCACAACCGGGCCTGCCCGAAGACGGCCACGAATCACGCACCTGGCAGGCCGGTCTCGGCACCCGCGGTGACCGCGCGTTCGGCGAGTACGGCTTGCGCATGGCCTACCACGACCTCAACGACAACGCCGAGAGTTTCCCCCTCGGCGCGCAGATCGAAATCCTGCAAATGAAGCTGCGCCAGTACGAAGGCAATCATTGGCAGTTCCAGCAACTGGATCTGGCGACCATCCGCTCGCTGACGCCGCGCAATGCGCTGTTACAGCCGTTGTCGTGGCAAGTCACCGGCGGTCTTGAACGTGTACCGGGCAAGCATGATGACGAGACGCTGGTCAGCCACGTCAATGGGGGCGGTGGCGGAACCTGGGCGCTGGGTGACGATGTGCTGGGTTTTGCCCTCGGCACCGTGCGCGTTGAACACAACAATGATTTCGCCGGGTTCGTTTCCCCCGCCGGCGGTTTCAATACCGGCGTACTGTGGAAAAACCCGTTGGGCAATCTCAGTGTGGAGGCCAAAGGCGATTACTTCTTCAATGGCGAAGTGCGCCGCAGCCTGAGCCTGAACCAGCAGTGGGAGTTATCCCGCAACCTCGGCCTGCGCCTCAGCGCCCAGCGTGAATTCAGCCATCTGGCAACACCTGAGACCGAGGTGATGCTTGAGGTGAAGTGGTATCACTACTGAAACGACCTCTGTGGGTGCGAGCTTGCTCGCGATGGCAATCGGTCAGTCGAAATTGAGGTGACTGACACTCAGTCATCGCGAGCAAGCTCGCTCCCACAGGGATTTTCGGTGTTCTACAGATTGCTCACGCGCCTTTCACATACTTCCGACGAATCCGCTTCTAGACTTTCCCTATCAGCCGGAAAACGGCGCGGGAGAGTGTGATGTGGCGGTATGCGGTTTTTGCGGGCGTGTTGCTGTTGTTGGGTGGCTGTCAAAGCACCCACGAAGATCTGATTGCCAAGGGTTATCCACCGGCGTTCGCCGACGGTTTCGATGACGGTTGCATCAGCGGTCGTCAGGCGGCCGGTTCGATCAGCGGCGAATTTCGCAAGAACGTGCCGCGTTATCTCAAGGACAAGCAATACGCCGAAGGCTGGAGCGATGGCTTCCGCCAGTGCCAGGCGATGCTGGAAAACAAGGACCGCGAAGACTATCGCAACGAACATTGGGACGAGCGCGAACGGGCCTGGCAGCAACAGAAGGATCAGGGCGCCGCGCGGGCTTATCGTTCGCAGTAGGTCGTTTCCAGACATCCGCTGAAACCAAATGCCTGCGACCATGGCCCAACGGTTGTCACAGGAGCCCACCATGAGTCGCGCTTTCGTCAACGAAGACAACGCCGCTGCGCAAGCCGATCAACCGGTCGAACGGCAGGTCAGCACCCAGCCCAACTATGTCACGCCGCAAGGGCTCGCGCAGTTGCAGGCGAAAGTCGCCGAACTGCAGATGTTGCACGCCGAACAATCCGCCAAGGGCGAGCAGGCTGACAAACAGCGGCTGGCCGATCTCGAACGGGATTTGTGTTATTTCAATCAGCGGGTCGGCAGCGCTCAGGTCGCGCCGGCCCCAACCTCGACCGACAAAGTGCAGATCGGCAGTTGGGTGACCTACGCCGATGAACACAACACCGAGCGCCGTGTGCAACTGGTCGGCGAAGACCAGGCCGATGCGGCCAACGGCCTGATCAACTGGGCCTCACCGCTGGGCCGCGCGCTGCTTGGCGCCCGGCTCAACGACGAAGTGCTGTGGCAGCGCCCGGCCGGCAATCAACTGATCGAAGTGATTCGCATCGATCTGCCTTAAACCACGCCTTGCGCCAGCATCGCGTCGGCGACTTTGACGAAGCCGGCGATGTTCGCGCCTTTGACGTAGTTGATCCGGCCGTTTTCCTCACCGTAATGCACGCAAGCGTGGTGGATCGACTGCATGATTGCGTGCAGCTTGCTGTCCACCTCGCCCGCCGTCCACAGCAGACGCATGGCGTTTTGCGACATCTCCAGCCCACTGACCGCCACGCCGCCCGCATTCGATGCCTTGCCCGGCGCGAACAGGATGCTGGCCTCGATAAAGATATCCACCGCCTCAAGGGTGGTCGGCATGTTCGCGCCTTCGGCCACGCACACGCAGCCGTTGCGCAACAAGGTGCGGGCGGCTTCGGCGTCGAGTTCGTTCTGGGTGGCGCATGGCAGCGCGATGTCGCACGGCAGAGACCATGGCAAATGACCGGCGCGGAACTCCAGGCCGAATGCCGCCGCCAATTCGCTGATCCGCCCGCGCTTGACGTTCTTCAGTTCCAGCAGCGCCAGCCATTGTTCTTCGCTCAGGCCTGCCTCGCAGTACAACGTGCCTTCGGAGTCGGACAGGGAAATCACCTTGCCGCCCAGATCCATCACTTTGCGGGCCGCGTATTGCGCGACGTTGCCGGAACCGGAGATCGCCACGCGTTTGCCTTCGACGGTCTGCTCGCGGCGCTTGAGCATTTCCTCGGCAAAATACACGCAACCGAAACCGGTGGCTTCCGGGCGGATCAGACTGCCGCCGTAGGTCATGCCCTTGCCGGTCAGCACGCTGGTGAACTGGTTGCTCAGGCGTTTGTACTGGCCGAACAGAAAACCGATCTCCCGTGCGCCGACACCGATATCACCGGCCGGCACGTCCACGTCGGCGCCGATGTGGCGGTACAACTCACTCATGAACGCCTGGCAGAAACGCATGACTTCAGCGTCGCTCTTGCCCTTCGGGTCGAAGTCGGAACCGCCCTTGCCGCCACCCATGGGCAACGAGGTCAGGGAGTTCTTGAAGGTCTGTTCAAAGGCGAGGAATTTCAGCACGCCCATATTCACCGAAGGATGGAAGCGCAAACCGCCCTTGTACGGACCGATGGCGCTGTTCATCTGGATGCGGAAACCGCGATTGACCTGCACCTTGCCCTGATCGTCGACCCACGACACCCGGAACACCACTGCCCGTTCCGGTTCGCAGATGCGCTCCAGAATGCCCGACGTCAGATAGTGCGGATTGGCTTCGAGAAACGGCCACAGGCTGCGCAGGACTTCTTCGACAGCCTGGTGGAATTCGGGTTGATCCGGATCGCGTTTTTTCAGACGGGCGAGGAAGGATTCGACGGATTCGATCATGGGAAAAGTCTCGGCAAATTTGTTGTCGTTGGAGGAGATTGAGCCGGACTGTAACAAACGACATGTACACAGCAACAGACAAAAATGTCGCATTTATGAAAACAAATAGTACACACGTTGTAATTTAAGACCTTCATCGACCGTTACTCCGCTATCGCTGGCAAGCCAGCTCCCACAGAATTCGTGCCTTGCCATGGACGGGTTAACACCGCAAAAACTGTGGGAGCTGGCTTGCCAGCGATTTGGCTAGCGCAGTCTTCACGAAGAATTGCAGGCAAAAAAAAGCGGAGCCCGAAGGCTCCGCTTTTTCATGCAACCAACCTGTGATCAGGCCAGTTTTTTGTGGCGTACCCGGTGTGGCTGGGCCGCTGCTTCGCCGAGGCGCTTTTTGCGATCGGCTTCGTACTCGGTGTAGTTGCCTTCGAAGAACACCGCTTGCGAGTCGTCTTCGTACGCCAGGATGTGCGTGGCCACGCGGTCAAGGAACCACCGATCGTGAGAGATCACAATGGCAGCGCCCGGGAAGTCCAGCAGGGCTTCTTCCAGGGAACGCAGGGTTTCAACGTCGAGGTCGTTGGACGGTTCGTCGAGCAGCAGGACGTTACCGCCCTCCTTCAGGGTCAGCGCCAGGTGCAGACGACCGCGCTCACCACCGGACAGGTCCTTGACGAACTTCTGCTGATCGCCGCCCTTGAAGTTGAAGCGACCGACGTAGGTGCGCGACGGAATCTCGTAGTTACCGATGCGGATCTGGTCGGAACCGTCGGAGATCTGCTGGAACACGGTCTTGCTGCCGTCGAGGTCTTCGCGGCTCTGGTCCACGCAGGCCAGTTGCACGGTTTCGCCGACTTCGATGGTGCCGGAATCCGGGGTTTCCTTGCCCATCAGCATGCGGAACAGGGTCGATTTACCGGCACCGTTACCGCCGATCACGCCGACGATGGCGCCTTTCGGCATGGAGAACGACAGGTTGTCGATCAACACGCGATCGCCGTAGCCCTTGGTGACGTTCTTGAATTCGATGACCTTGTCGCCCAGGCGCGGACCGGCCGGGATGTAGATCTCGTTGGTTTCCGAACGCTTCTGGAATTCCTGCGATTGCATTTCTTCGAAGCGCTGCAGACGAGCCTTGGATTTCGACTGGCGGGCCTTGGCGCCTTTGCGCACCCACTCCAGTTCTTCCTTCATGGCTTTTTCGTGAGCCGATTGCTGCTTGGATTCGGCCGCCAGACGATCGGACTTGGCTTCCAGCCAACCCGAGTAGTTGCCTTCGTACGGAATGCCCGCGCCGCGGTCGAGTTCCAGAATCCAGCCGGCAACGTTGTCCAGGAAGTAACGGTCGTGCGTGATCGCTACCACGGTGCCTGGGAAGTCGTGCAGGAAGTGTTCGAGCCACGCAACGGAGTCGGCGTCCAGGTGGTTGGTCGGTTCGTCGAGCAGCAGCATGTCCGGGGCGGACAGCAGCAGACGGCACAGGGCCACACGACGTTTTTCACCACCGGAGAGGAATTCGACCTTGGCGTCCCACGCCGGCAGACGCAGCGCATCGGCGGCGACTTCCAGTTGACGATCCAGGTTGTGACCGTCGCTGGCTTGCAGGATCGCTTCGAGCTTGGCCTGTTCGGCAGCCAGTTTGTCAAAGTCGGCGTCTTCTTCAGCGTAAGCCGCGTAAACCTCGTCCAGGCGCGCCTGGGCGTTCTTGATCACGCTGACCGCTTCCTCGACCACTTCGCGCACGGTCTTTGTTGGGTCAAGTTGCGGCTCTTGCGGCAGGTAACCGATGTTCAGTTCCGGCATCGGGCGCGCTTCGCCTTCGAATTCGGTGTCGACGCCGGCCATGATCTTCAGCAGCGTGGACTTACCCGAACCGTTGAGGCCGAGTACGCCGATCTTGGCGCCCGGGAAGAAGGACAGAGAAATGTTTTTCAGGATTTCCCGCTTCGGCGGAACAACTTTGCCCAGCCGATGCATGGTGAAGACGTATTGAGCCATGGAGAACCTTGGGTCAGTGACAGATGAATGATTGGAGCGCAGGCGATGCCCGGCCAGACCGATGCGCGTCGTTCACTTGACCACTTGAGGGCCATCAATGCGTGCGCGCTGAAAAAAGTCTGATTCTAGGAGCTGGAACGCTCCCGCGTAACCGGCAAAGCTACCTGAATGACGGAAGGCAGTCCAGCCGAGCGGGGCTGGCACTTAGCCACAACTCAAGGCATGCTAGCCGCCCTTTGGGCGTCCGGCTTATAGTGCACGTCGCGCCAGTCCAGCCAAACCGCAGGATTACAGCTTGTCGAATGTCACTCCGCCTACTTCTGTGAGCAGCACCCCACCGGCGCCCGGCTCGTCCCTGCGCGGGACATTGAAAGGCGCGCTGGCGACTTTGGTGCTTTTGCTGCTGGCGTTGCTGTTCTGGCAACTGCTCGATCAACTGCGTGAAACCCAAAAAAACCAGCGCCAGTACACCATCGATTACACCGCCGATCTCGCCTCGCAAGTCAGCCTCAACATGTCGCTGAACGCGCAGATCGCACTCAATCTGCTACCGATCGTCGAACAGCCGCAGTCCACCGACGAACAGCAGGCGCTGCTGCGCAAGTTGCAGCAATCGCTGCCGGACCTGCGCAGCCTCGCCTTGCTCAGCCCTTCCGGGAAAATCCTCAGCGACAGCGCGACAGACAGCAAGGACGCCGATTACCTCAGCGATCTGGTTCGCCGCAGCCACGCCCAGGCACACTATTTCAGCAACGACGACGACGGCTCGGTGGTGCATTTGCTGCTGCATCAAGCCAGCGGCAGCACTCGTGGCTATTGGGCACTGCGCCTGACTCCGACGTTCTTTGCCTCGCTGACCAAACAGGGCGATAGCGGCATCCGTCCGCTGTGGCTGGTGGAAAACCGCATTAACCATCAGATCATCAGCCGCGACGAAGCCCTGCCAACCACCAAGACCAATACCCTGACGCCCGACGATCTGGCCAACAGCGTATTGACCGTGCCGCTGAGCAGCAGCGACTGGCAATTGCGCGGACTGTTTGATCGGCAACATGTGCTGGAAGAATTGCTGCCCGCATTCATCGGCAAATGCCTGCTGGGTCTGGCGTTCTCGCTGTTGCCATTTATCGCGCTGCTCAACATGCGCCGCCGCCAGCGTCAGGTGCATGAAGGACGCCGCCGCTATCAGGACATTTTCGAAGGCACCGGCGTGGCTCTGTGCGTACTGGATCTTTCGGGGCTCAAGCAGGTTTTCGAGAAAGCCCAGATCCAGACCAGCGACCAGCTCAAGGCCTGGCTCGATCAGCCACATCAGCGTCAGCAATTGCTCCAGGAACTGCGGGTCACCGAGGTCAATCAGGTGGCGCTGCAACTGCTCAACGTCAACTCCTGCAATCACGCCTGGCAACTGCTGATCGACGGTCATCCACACAGCCAGTGCGCGATCGGCAATCAAGTACTCGATGCAGTGCTCCAACAGCAAAAACAGCTGGAACTGGAAATCAAACTGCCGGACATCAATGGCCGCGACCAGCACCTGTGGCTGGTGCTGCGCCTGCCCCAGGAACAGCACGACTACAAAGCCGTGATCCTGAGCATCAACGACATCACCAGTCGCAAGCTGATCGAGCTGTCGCTGCTGGAGCGCGAAGGCTTCTGGTCGGACGTGGTGCGCACCGTGCCGGATCATCTGTACGTGCAGGATGTGATCAGCCAGCGGATGATTTTCAGCAACCACCACCTCGGCCAGACCCTCGGTTACAACCGCACCGAGCTGCACCAGATGGGCGAGTACTTCTGGGAAATTCTCCTGCACCCGGAAGACGCTGACTATTACCATCGCTCGCGGCAGATGCAGCGTCACGCCGGTTACAGCCAGTTGCTGCAATGTCAGTTGCGCTTCCGTCATCGCGACGGCAAGTGGCGGCGCTTCGATATCCGTGAACAGGCGCTGGCCCGGGACAAGCACGATCAGGTCACGCGGATCATCGGCGTGGCCAAGGACATCACCGAGCAGATCGAGGCCAGCGAATCCCTGCGCGACAGCGAACAGCGCTACCGGATGCTCGCCGAAAGCATCAGCGACGTAATTTTCTCCACCGACAGCAAGCTCTCGCTGAACTACGTCAGCCCGTCGGTGCAAGCCGTACTGGGTTATGACGCCGAATGGATTTTCCAGAACGGCTGGCAGTCGACCATCGCCAACCCGCAGCAACTGAGCGGCATCTATCACTTGATGGACCGGGTCAGCAAAGCCTTGGACAAGCCCGAGCAACTGGCAGTCCTGCGCAGTCAGGTGCAGACCCAGATGTTCCTGTTCGACTGCCTGCGCGCCGACGGCCGCAAGATTCCGATCGAACTGCGCCTGGTGCTGGTGTGGGACGAACACGGCGCCTTCGAAGGCGTGCTCGGGGTCGGTCGCGACATCAGCCAGCAACGTCGTGCCGAGAAAGATCTGCGCATGGCGGCCACGGTATTCGAGCACTCGACTTCGGCGATCCTGATCACCGACCCGGCCGGTTACATCGTCCAGGCCAACGAAGCGTTCAGTCGCGTCAGCGGTTACGCGGTGAGCGAAGTGCTCGACCAGTTGCCGAACATGCTCACCGTCGACGAACAGCAGGACGCGCACCTGCGCTACGTGCTCAAGCAATTGCATCAGCACAGCACCTGGGAAGGCGAAGTCTGGCTCAAGCGCCGCAACGGCGAGCACTACCCGGCGTGGGTCGGCATCACCGCGGTGCTCGACGATGAAGGCGACCTCGCCAGTTACGTGTGCTTCTTCAGTGACATCAGCGAGCGCAAGGCCAGCGAGCAGCGGATTCACCGCCTCGCCTACTACGACGCCCTGACCCACCTGCCGAACCGCACGCTGTTCCAGGATCGCCTGCACACTGCGCTGCAATCGGCCGACCGGCAGAAGTCGTGGGTGGTGCTGATGTTCCTCGACCTCGACCGTTTCAAACCGATCAACGACTCCCTCGGTCACGCCGCCGGCGACCGCATGCTCAAGGACATGGCCACCCGGCTGCTGGCCTGTGTCGACGATGACGACACCGTGGCGCGGATGGGCGGCGACGAATTTACTTTGCTGCTGCAACACCGCTCCAGCCGCGAGATGGCGCTGAACCGTGCGATCCATGTAGCCGAGCAGATTCTTGGCAGCCTGGTGCGGCCGTTCGTGCTGGAGGGACGCGAGTTCTTCGTCACCGCCAGTATCGGCATCGCCTTGAGTCCGCAGGACGGCAACGAACTCAGTCAGCTGATGAAGAACGCCGACACCGCGATGTACCACGCCAAGGAGCGCGGCAAAAACAACTTCCAGTTCTATCAGGCCGACATGAACGCCAGTGCGCTGGAGCGTCTGGAACTGGAAAGCGACCTGCGCCACGCCCTTGAGCAGAACGAATTCGTGCTGTATTACCAGCCGCAGTTCAGCGGCGATGGCAAACGCCTGACCGGCGCCGAAGCCCTGCTACGCTGGCGCCATCCGCGTCGCGGGCTGGTGCCGCCAGGGGATTTCATTCCGGTGCTCGAAGAACTCGGGCTGGTGGTGGACGTCGGCGACTGGGTGATCAGCGAGGCCTGTCGTCAGCTCAAGACCTGGCACCAGAGCCGCGTGCGCGTGCCGAAGGTCTCGGTGAACATTTCCGCCCGGCAGTTCTCCGACGGCCAGCTCGGCACGCGGATCGCCACCATCCTCAAGGAAACCGGCCTGCCGCCGGCGTGCCTGGAGCTGGAGCTGACCGAAAGTATCCTGATGCGCGAAGTCAGCGAAGCGATGCAGATCCTCGCCGGCCTGAAGAACCTCGGCCTGAGCATTGCGGTCGACGACTTCGGCACCGGTTACTCATCGCTGAACTACCTCAAGCAATTCCCGATCGACGTGCTGAAGATTGACCGCACCTTCGTCGACGGCCTGCCGTCCGGCGAGCAAGACGCGCAGATTGCCCGGGCGATCATCGCCATGGCCCACAGCCTCAATCTGGCGGTGATCGCCGAGGGTGTGGAAACCCACGAACAACTGGATTTCCTGCGCGAGCACGGTTGCGACGAGGTTCAGGGTTATCTGTTCGGGCGGCCGATGCCGGCCACCCGGTTCGAGGCGCAATTCAGCAATGATGCGCTGTTCATGTTCGACTGAGACTTTGTGGGGAAGCCATCGCCAGCAGGCTGGCTCCCACAAGGATTGATGCGGGTCAGGGAATTTGCAGGCTTTGGCGATTACTGTGGCAGCCAGCCTGCTGGCGATTTGGCCGGCACAAACACCGTATATCCGTGCATGAACGCCACTTGTCTGCGACATGATGTCGTTTCATATGCCATCCAAAACCCGATGGGTTAGAATGCCCCCCTTTTCTGCCCCCGATCCTTGAGGACCGCCATGTTCAGCCGTGATTTGACTATTGCCAAGTACGACGCCGATCTTTTTGCCGCCATGGAGCAAGAAGCCCAGCGCCAGGAAGAACACATCGAGCTGATCGCTTCGGAGAACTACACCAGCCCAGCGGTGATGGAAGCTCAAGGCTCGGTTCTGACCAACAAGTACGCCGAAGGCTACCCGGGTAAGCGCTACTACGGTGGTTGCGAGTACGTCGACGTTGTTGAACAGCTGGCCATCGACCGCGCCAAAGAGCTGTTCGGCGCCGATTACGCCAACGTTCAGCCACACGCCGGTTCGCAAGCCAACGCTGCTGTTTACCTGGCCCTGCTGTCGGCCGGTGACACCATCCTGGGCATGAGCCTGGCTCACGGCGGTCACCTGACCCACGGCGCCAGCGTTTCCTCCTCCGGCAAGCTGTACAACGCCATCCAGTACGGCATCGACGCCAACGGCCTGATCGACTACGACGAAGTCGAGCGTCTGGCGGTTGAGCACAAGCCGAAAATGATCGTGGCCGGTTTCTCTGCCTACTCGCAGATCCTGGACTTCCCGCGCTTCCGCGAAATCGCCGACAAGGTTGGCGCCTACCTGTTCGTCGACATGGCTCACGTGGCCGGTCTGGTCGCCGCTGGCGTCTACCCGAACCCGGTTCCATTCGCTGACGTCGTGACCACCACCACCCACAAGACCCTGCGCGGTCCACGTGGTGGCCTGATCCTGGCTCGCGCCAACGCCGACATCGAGAAGAAGCTGAACTCCGCCGTATTCCCGGGCGCTCAGGGTGGCCCGCTGGAGCACGTGATCGCGGCCAAAGCGATCTGCTTCAAGGAAGCACTGCAGCCTGAGTTCAAGGTTTACCAGCAACAAGTGGTGAAAAACGCCCAGGCCATGGCCGGTGTGTTCATCGAGCGCGGTTTCGACGTGGTTTCCGGCGGTACTGAAAACCACCTGTTCCTGCTGTCGCTGATCAAGCAGGAAATCTCCGGTAAAGACGCCGACGCCGCTCTGGGCAAAGCGTTCATCACCGTGAACAAGAACTCCGTGCCAAACGACCCACGTTCCCCGTTCGTCACCTCCGGCCTGCGCTTCGGTACTCCGGCTGTGACCACTCGCGGCTTCAAAGAGGCTGAGTGCAAAGAGCTGGCTGGCTGGATCTGCGACATCCTGGCTGACCTGAACAACGAAGCGGTGATCGACGCCGTTCGTGAGAAAGTCAAAGCCATCTGCAAGAAACTGCCGGTATACGGCGCTTAATTGCGACGTTAAAACCGCAGCATGAAAAACCGGCCAGTGATGGCCGGTTTTTTTTCGTTCACAAAAAAGTTTTGAACCACGAATGGCTCAAGGTCGGGGCCTTGCGCCCAACTGGTCAGACCGGTCATGCCAATTCGTCATTTTTCACTTGCGATCCCCAAAAAACAGCGCCTAGACTGCACCCGCACTGGACATACCGGTAAGACCACAATAATTAAGTCCTGAATCTGATACGCCCCGCGTACGGCAGTCAGGACACCGACCAGGATTCCTCCCATGCTCAGATGGTGCTCGCGTTCAATCTTCCTCCAAGTGGTTCTCGGACTGGTGCTCGGCATCGTCTGCGGGCTGACCCTTCCTGAATACTCGGCCCAGCTCAAACCGCTCGGCGACGGTTTCATCAAACTGATCAAGATGCTCATCGGCCTGATCGTGTTCTGCGTGGTGGTCAGCGGCATCAGCGGTGCCGGCGATCTGAAGAAGGTCGGGCGCATCGGCCTCAAGTCGGTGATCTACTTCGAAGTGCTGACCACCATCGCGCTGGTGATCGGTCTGGTGTTCGCGTTCAGCACCGGGATCGGCAGCGGCGCCAACATCCATCTGGAGCAGCTGTCCGCCGCCGACATGGGCGACATCGCCGAGCGCGGCCAGCACATGCACACCACCACTCAGTTCCTGATGGATCTGATTCCAACGTCGGTACTCGGCGCCTTTGCTGACAACAACATTCTGCAAGTACTGTTGTTCTCGGTGCTGTTCGGCAGCGCGTTGAACCTGGTGGGAGAAGCGGCTTCCGGGATCTCGCGGCTGATCAACGAACTGAGCCATGTGATCTTCCGGATCATGGGCATGATCGTGCGTCTGGCGCCGATCGGCGTGTTCGGCGCCATCGCCTTCACCACCAGCAAATATGGCCTGGATTCGCTGCAACACCTGGGCAGCCTGGTCGGCTTGTTCTACCTGACCTGCATCGCCTTCGTCAGCGTGATTCTCGGTCTGGTGATGCGTGTCTCCGGCCTGCGTATGTGGCCGTTGCTCAAGTACCTGCGTGAAGAATTGCTGATCGTCATGGGCACAGCGTCCTCCGATGCCGTGCTGCCGCAGATCATGCGCAAGCTGGAACATCTGGGCATCGGCAGCTCGACCGTCGGGCTGGTGATCCCCACCGGTTACTCATTCAACCTCGACGGTTTTTCGATCTACTTGACCCTGGCCATCGTGTTCATTGCCAACGCCACCGGTACACCGCTGGCCATGACCGATCTGCTGACGATTCTGTTGGTGTCGCTGATCACGTCGAAAGGCGCACACGGCATTCCGGGGTCGGCGCTGGTGATTCTCGCGGCCACGCTGACTGCCATCCCGGCGATTCCGGTGGTCGGTCTGGTGCTGGTGCTGGCAGTGGACTGGTTCATGGGCATCGGCCGGGCACTGACCAACCTGATCGGCAACTGCGTCGCCACCGTGGCCATCGCCCGCTGGGAAAAGGACATCGATGTACAACGGGCGAACAAGGTACTCAACGGCGAGCAGGGCTATAACTTTCAGCCGAGAAAAACGGTCGCTCAAGCGGCGGCCAAAGAATTCTGAATGAGCGCCGTGCCTGCGCACATGCAGGCACGGCTCATGGAGCAAACACGTGATTACTACATCCACCGTCGTCAACTCAGTGGTAGAAAAACTCCGGGCTGCCCTCGCCCGTGGCCAATGGCGCTCCGGCGAGATGCTGCCGGGTCAGCGTGAACTGGCCGAACAACTGGGCATCAGCCGCCCGAGCCTGCGCGAAGCGGTGATCGTGCTGGAAACCCTCGGTCTGGTGCGTTCGATGCCAGGCAAAGGCGTGGTGGTACTTGACGCCCAGGCCAGCGACAGCCAAAGCCACGACAGCGCCGTGGCCGGCGCCAGCCTCGAAGACGTACTGCAACTGCGCTACACCCTCGAACCGTTCATCGTCGGTCTGGTGGCGCAGTCGATCAGCAGCAAGGAAGTCGGGCAATTGCGCCTGACGCTGATGGACATGCGCGAAGCCCTCGAAGCAGGTGACAGCGAGGCAGGCGTCAGCGCCTACATCGCGTTCCACGAAGAACTGTTCACCCTGACCTCGAACCCGATTTTCCAGAGCGTGGTGCAACAGACCAGCAACGCCCTCAAGCAGAGCGCCGAAGTGCTGCGCAATTCGCCGGAGCACCTGGCCGAACGCCTTGAGGAAAACGAAGCCGTGGTACGCGCGATCCGCAGCAAGAACAGCGCTCAGGCCAGTGCCGAAATGCGCCGGCATATCCTGCGTGAAGGCCAACGCATGGGCATCGAACTGAATATTCCGGATGACAACCTGAGCAATTGAAACGCCTCACACTGGAGACCGGCCATGAACAGTCTTGCCACGCCGTCGCACCCTCGCCAGACCTCGGCGGCCCTGCCCTTCTCCCGCCTGCAGGCGCCGGTGGAGGATCTGTATCCGCGACTGTTCGACGCGATCCTCGAACAGCGACTGCATGCCGCCAGCCGCTTCACCGAAGACACTCTGAAGCACATGTTCGGTGTCAGCCGCGCCGATGTGCGTCGGGCACTGACCCAACTGTCCCACGAACAGATCATCGTGCTACGTGCCAACCACCGGCCGCGAGTGGCCGCGCCGGACGCCGAGCAGACGCGTCAGGCCTTGCACGCTCGGCGCCTGGCTGAGAACACACTGGTGCGGCTGGCTTGTCAGCATGCGCAGGCTGAAGATCTGAAACGTCTACGCGCCTTGATCGAACGCGAACGCCAGGCTGTGGATAAAGATCGACGCGGCGCGGCGATTCGTCTGTCCGGGGAGTTTCATTTGCAGTTGGCGAAAATGGCGGGGAATGCACCGTTGGCGCACTTTCTCGGCACGTTGGTGCCGCTGACGTCACTGGCGATTGCGCGATGTGGCGAGCAGACGCACAGCTGTTGCGCATGGGAGGAACACTTGGCAATTGTCGAGGCGGTGGAGCGCGGAGATATTTCAAAAGCCGGCATGCTGATGAACCGGCATCTGGATCATCTTGAGCAGACGTTGCTGGGTTCAGCCCCTGAGCAATGCGTTGTCGGTTAGATCGCCATCGCTGGCAAGCCAGCTCCCACAGGGTTTGAGGTGATCAAAAATATTGTGCCCGCTGCTTGACCTGTGGGAGCGGGCCTGCCCGCGATGATTTCATCACGGGCGCCGAATATCCCTCAGCCTGCCACGACCCGAGCAAACCCCGCCCGGATCTTCTCTTCCGGCAGATCATCGGCGATAAACACGATCACGCTTTCCCGTGCCTCGCCCTCGGACCACTCGGTGTCCCAGTCGAAGCCGTAGAGTTTCAGCACGCCCTGAAACACCAGCCGACGATCTTCGCCCGCAATGTTCAGCACGCCCTTGTAGCGCAGCAACTGCTTGCCGTGTTCTTCCAGCAATTCGTTCATGAACTCGCTGAGCTGATCGATATCCAGCGGCTGATCGGTACGCAGCACCAGACTGGAAATCCGGTCAATGGACGGCGCCTTGCTGACCGGGCGCAGACTCACCCCGCCGCCGAGATCGGCATTCAGGTTGAAGCCGCGCACGTCGAGCAATTCAGCCAGATCGATGTTGCCGTGTTCCACCACGCGGATCGGCGCACGGCGGTTGATACGGGTCAGGCGTTCACTGAGCGCGGTGAACGCGGCTTCGTCCACCAGATCGGTCTTGCTCACCAGCAAGCGGTCGGCAAAACCGATCTGCGCCTGCGCGATGGTCTGGGTCAGGTGCAGTTCGGCGTGAGCGGCATCGACAAGAGTGATGATGCCGTCGAGCAGGTAACGCTCGCGCAGTTCTTCGTCGATGAAAAATGTCTGTGCCACTGGCGCCGGGTCGGCCAGGCCAGTGCACTCGATGACCAGCCGATCGAAGGCGATTTCACCGCTGTCCAGCCGCTCGAGCAACAGGTACAGGGCTTTGGTCAGGTCGGTGTGAATGGTGCAGCAGACGCAGCCGTTGGCCAGGGTCATGACTTGCACCGGTTCGTCACCCAGCAGTTGGGTGTCGATGCCGGCGTCGCTGAATTCGTTTTCGATCACGGCGATCTTCAGGCCGTGCTCGGCTTTCAATAGATGGCGCAGCAAGGTGGTCTTGCCGGCGCCGAGGAAACCGCTGAGCACCGTTACAGGTATTGGAGAAGACAACATCGATCCCCTTCACAAAATTGATGAACAACACAAAACAAATGTGGGAGCGAGCTTGCTCGCGAATGCGGTGTGTCAGTCAACGCATTCGCCAACTGACACTCCGCTATCGCGAGCAAGCTCGCTCCCACAGGGGGATTGCATCAACCTCGGGCTGTCAGATCAACAGCACTTCGGCCCACCCTTGCCACCGTAACGGGCTTCCTGACGTTCGCGAAAGAACATCTCGTAGCTCATCACCGGTTTGTCCGGGTGTTTGGTTTGCATATGCTCGACGTACGTGTCGTAGTCGGGCATGCCGACCATCAGGCGCGCGGCCTGACCGAGGTATTTACCGAGGCGACTCAGGTCATTGAACATGGTGCAATCCTCTGGTTACGCGTCCGGCAGGGCCTGGAATGGCGATTCTTTATCCGTACGCTCTTTTTTGCCCCAGGCGGCGATGCCGACCTTGAGCGCATAGAACAGGATGCTGAATACCACGAACAGGAACAGCGCGGTCAGCGTTGCGTTGGTGTAGGCGTTGAAGATCACGTGCTGCATCTGCTCGACGCTCTTGGCCGGTGCGATCACTTGCCCTGCGGCCAGTGCATCGCTGTACTTCTTGGCCAGTGACAGGAAGCCCACGGCCGGGTTGGCGTCGAACAACTTGATGAAGCCTGCGGTCGTGGTGCAGATCAGCAGCCAGGCGGCCGGCAGCAGGGTGACCCAAATGTAGCGCTGACGCTTCATTTTGATCAGGACCACGGTGCCGAGCATCAGCGCGATACCGGCCAGCATCTGGTTGGAGATACCGAACAGCGGCCACAAGGTGTTGATGCCACCCAGCGGATCGATCACGCCCTGATACAGCAACCAGCCCCACATCGCCACACAACCGGCGGTGGCAATCAGGTTGGCGGTCCAGGATTCGGTACGTTTCAGCGCCGGTACGAAGGAGCCGAGCAGGTCCTGCAGCATGAAGCGCCCGGCACGGGTGCCGGCGTCCACAGCGGTCAGGATGAACAGCGCTTCGAACAGGATCGCGAAGTGGTACCAGAACGCCATGGTGTTTTCACCCGGCAGGACACTGTGCAGGATCTGCGCGATACCGACCGCCAGGGTCGGCGCACCACCGGCACGGGCCAGGATGGTGGTTTCGCCGATGTCATGCGCCACGGCCTGCAGCGCTTCCGGGGTAATTGCAAAGCCCCAGTTGCTGACAGCGGTCGCCACCGCCACCACATCACCGCCAACGACTGCCGCCGGGCTGTTCATGGCGAAGTACACGCCAGGCTCGATCACCGAGGCGGCAACCATGGCCATGATGGCCACGAACGACTCCATCAGCATGCCGCCGTAACCGATGTAGCGGGCGTTGGTTTCGTTATCCAGCAGTTTCGGCGTGGTGCCGGACGAGATCAGTGCGTGGAAGCCCGATACCGCACCGCAAGCGATGGTGATGAACAGGAACGGGAACAGACCGCCCTTCCATACCGGGCCGGTGCCGTCGACGAACTGGGTCAGGGCCGGCATTTTCAGCTCGGGCATGGTGACCAGGATGCCGATCGCCAGGGCGATGATGGTACCGATCTTGAGGAACGTGGACAGATAGTCACGTGGCGCGAGGATCAGCCAGACCGGCAGCACAGCGGCAACGAAGCCGTAACCGATCAGCATCCAGGTGATTTGCACGCCGGTGAAGCTGAAGGCCTTGGCCCACACCGGGTCAGCGGCAATCTGCCCGCCCAGCCAGATCGAACCGAGCAGTAGCACGACACCGATCACCGAGATTTCGCCGATGCGGCCCGGACGGATGTAGCGCATGTAAATGCCCATGAACATCGCGATCGGGATGGTCGCCATCACGGTGAAGATGCCCCACGGGCTCTCGGCCAGGGCTTTCACCACGATCAGCGCCAGCACCGCGAGGATGATGATCATGATCAGGAAGCAGCCGAACAGCGCGATGGTGCCGGGGATACGGCCCATTTCTTCACGCACCATGTCGCCCAGGGAGCGTCCGTTACGACGGGTGGACATGAACAGGACCATGAAGTCCTGCACCGCGCCCGCCAGCACCACGCCGGCAATCAGCCACAGCGTGCCGGGCAGGTAGCCCATCTGCGCAGCCAATACCGGACCGACCAGAGGCCCCGCGCCGGCGATAGCCGCGAAGTGGTGTCCGAAGAGAATGTGTTTGTTGGTCGGAACGTAGTCCAGACCGTCATTGTTGAGCACGGCGGGGGTGGCCCGGCGTGGATCGAGTTGCATCACATTGTTAGCGATGAACAGACTGTAGTAACGGTACGCAACCAGATAAATGGCCACGGCGGCGACCACGATCCACAAGGCGTTGATCGCCTCGCCTCGGCGCAATGCCACTACGCCCAGGGCGCACGCTCCTACGATTGCCAGCACTAGCCAGGGTAAGTGGCGCAGCAGGCTATTATTATTTTTCATTTTATTATTCCAGCCAGGGTGGACAAGAAAGACAGCCACCCCGAGTTTAGCGCTACTGGCGGCAAAGGCCATACCCCGACATTGGTCGGACGCCCTGCCTGACTGGCAACACTCGACATGGCGGGTCTATAGTCAGCGAACCGTCCAGAGGATTGCGCCATGAGCGAGCACCCGTCCGAGCGTCGCCGCTTCAAACGTATCGCGTTCGATGCCAGAACCGAATTGAGCCAGGGCGAGTACATCTGGCCGGTGAAGCTGATCGACCTGTCGCTCAAGGGGCTGTTGATCGAGCGGCCGGAGCCGTGGCTGGGGGATGAAACGCAGGACTTCAACGTCGACATTCACCTGAGCGACGACACCGACATCCAGATGGATGTGCAACTCGCACACGACGATCATGGCCAGTTGGGCTTCGAGTGCCGGCACATCAGCCTGGAGTCGATCCAGCGCCTGCGCCGCCTGATCGAGCTCAACCTCGGGGATGAGGCCGAGCTCGAACGAGAGCTTGGGGCATTGATGGACGTCTGATTACTCGAAGAGTGAATCCAGCGCCTGCTCCAGACGCGTCACCGCAATGATCTGCAAGCCTGGAGGCGCTTCCTTCGGCGCGTTGCCCTTGGGCACGATCGCGCGCTTGAAGCCGTGTTTGGCGGCTTCCTTCAACCGCTCCTGACCGCTTGGCACCGGGCGCACCTCACCAGACAGACCGACCTCACCGAACACCAGCAAATCATGGGGCAACGGCCTGTTGCGCAGGCTCGACATGACGGCGGCCATCAGCGCCAGGTCGGACGCAGTTTCCAGCACTTTCACTCCGCCGACCACGTTGAGGAACACGTCCTGATCGTGGGTCGGAATGCCACCATGACGGTGCAACACCGCCAACAGCATCGCCAGACGATTCTGATCCAGACCCAGCGTGACACGACGCGGGTTGGCCAGATGACTGTCATCCACCAGCGCCTGGACTTCCACCAGCATCGGCCGGGTGCCTTCCCACGTTGCCATCACCACACTGCCCGGGACTTCTTCCTGAGCGCGCGTGAGAAAAATCGCCGAAGGGTTGGAGACTTCTTTCAGTCCCTTGTCGGTCATGCCGAATACGCCCAGTTCGTTGACCGCACCGAAACGGTTTTTCACCGCCCGCAGCAGACGCAACCGACCATCGGACTCGCCTTCGAAATACAGCACGGTGTCGACCATGTGCTCCAGAACACGCGGGCCGGCCAATGCCCCTTCTTTGGTCACGTGGCCGACCAGGAAAATCGCCGTGCCGCTTTGTTTGGCGTAACGCACCAGCAACGCCGCACTTTCGCGCACCTGAGACACGCCGCCCGGCGCCGATTGCAGTTGTTCGGTGAAGATCGTCTGGATCGAGTCGATCACCATCACCTTGGGTTTTTCCTGGCGGGCGGTGGCGATGATGGTTTCGATGCAGGTTTCGGTCATCACCCGCAATTGATCCTGCGGCAGCCCAAGTCGGCGTGCGCGCATCGCCACTTGTTGCTGGGATTCCTCACCGGTGACGTACAGCGCCGGCATGGTTTTGGCGAGGTTGCACAGGGTCTGCAATAGAATCGTCGACTTGCCGATACCCGGATCGCCGCCGATCAACACCACCGAGCCGTCGACCAGACCACCGCCAAGCACTCGATCCAGCTCGCCGGAGGCGGTGGAAAAACGCGGAATCTCTTCGATGCTGACCTCAGCCAGGGTCTTGATCTGGGCCTGTTGCCCGGCCCAGCCGGTGCGCCCGCTCGGGGCGGCGGCGCCGCCGCTCTCGACCATGGTTTCAGTCAGGGTGTTCCACGCGCCGCATTCGCCGCACTGCCCGGCCCACTTGGGAAAGGTTGCGCCGCATTCGGTGCAGCCGTACATGCGCTTGGCCTTGGCCATCTGAACCCCCGGCAAAAACCGCGATGATAACGCAGCCGTCGCCGATCAGCGCGGCGCGGCAGTACGGATTTCCCCGCTGGCCAGACGCGCGGCGCTGTTGCCCAACGGATCTTGCGCGTTCAGATCGGCGCCCCTGGCCTTGAGGGCGTCGAGCAATGCCTCACGCTTGAACAGCCCTGCGTACATCGCAGCGGTCTGACCCGCCCCGTTGCGTTGGTCCGGGTTGCAGTCGGTAGCCATCAATCGGCGGGCGATCTGCAATTCCCCTTTGAATATGGCCCCCATCAGGGCCGTGTTGCCGCGCTGATCCTGAGCACAGGCATTCGCCCCGGCAGCCAGCAACTTGTCCACTGCGTCACCTTCGCCGTGGTAAGCCGCGAGCATCAGCGCGGTGTAACCCTTGGCATCCCGGGTATCCAGGGAATAGCCCGCCTCGATGAAGGTATCGAGTACGGCGATATCGCCCTCACGGGCGGCATTGAAGTAGTAGTCCTGCAATTGCGCCTTAAGCGCATCAGGGTCCTGTTCGGCCGGTGCTGCCATGGTCGCGAACGACAGACAGCCCAGCAACAGCGAAAGACAGACACGCATGAGTCGCCTCCTTGAAGGGAAACGGAGCCCTTTCGGGCCCCGCGATCGTTCTTAGTCGACCAGTTTGGCCGCCAGTGCCTTGACCCGATCCAGGTCGCCCTTGGCCACCTTGGTCACGCCGGCGCCGTACTCCGGATCAGCCTTATAGAGGAAGGACAGGATGATGTGCTTGCTCTCGTCATCGGTGCTCGCCAGCGAACCGCCAAAACTCTCGATCAGGTCCTGACGTTCCTTCTTGCTGAAGGACCGATACAGATCACCAGCCTGCTTGAAGTTCTGCTCGCGCTGGATTTTCGCCTGCTGCGTGCTGCCTTGCAGGGACGTCTGGCTGTACCGTGCGCCTTGCGGCTCCTCACGCGGATGCAAGCGGCTCGGCTGGTAGTTCACGCCCGTATTGCTGGCACCGAAGTTCATCGCGCCATCCTGATTACCATTGTTCACCACAACTTTTGGAGCGTTGATAGGAAGTTGCAGGGCATTGGCACCCAGGCGATACATTTGAGTATCGGCATAAGAGAACACTCGGCCTTGTAACAAGCGATCTTCCGAAGGTTCGATACCGGGAACAATATTGGCCGGCGCCATGGCCACCTGTTCAGTTTCCTGGAAGACATTTGCCGGATTGCGATTCAAGACCATTTGTCCAACTTTCCGTTCAGGAACATTGGGCCAGATCTTGGTTGCGTCCAATGGATCGAAATCAAACTTGGACAAATCTTGCGGATTCAAGACTTGGATGTACAAGTCCCACTTCGGAAAATTGCCCTTGTTGATATTAGTTACCAAATCATTGGTCATGTGACTGTAGTCACGACCCTGAACTTTTGCGACTTGTTCAGGATCGAGATTCTTGATCCCCTGCAAACTTTTCCAGTGAAACTTCACGTAGTGCACTTCACCCTTGTCGTTGATCAACTTATAGGCGTGCACACCGTTGCCATCCATCTCCCGATAACTGGCGGGCGTCCCTGAGTTGGAATACAGCTCGGTCAATGTACGGGTGGCTTCCGGTACATGGGAGAAAAAGTCGAAGCGCCGCGAGTCATCGTCCAGGTTAGTGCGCGGATCGGGCTTGAAGGCATGCACCATGTCCGGGAACTTGATCGCGTCGCGGATGAAGAACGTCGGGAAGTTGTTACCGACCAGATCCCAGTTACCGTCAGCGGTGTAGAACTTGGTCGCGAAGCCCCGAGGGTCACGCAACGTCTCCGGAGAATGATTGCCATGAACCACAGCGGAGAAACGCACGAACACCGGTGTGACCTGGCCGGCAGCGAACACCTTGGCCTTGCTCAGATCACTGAGATCGTTGGTGACGGTGAACGTACCATGAGCACCGGTGCCGCGGGCATGCACGACGCGCTCGGGAATGCGCTCGCGATCGAAGCGCTGCAGTTTCTGGATCAGTTGCACGTCCTGCAACAGCACAGGGCCATTGGCGCCGGCGGTTTGCGAGTTCTGGTTGTCGCCGACCGCCGCACCATTGTCACGGGTCAGGGGCGCGGCGTTCACGGAAAAGGTCAGCAGGCTGGCGGCCAATACGCCGACGGTACGGCGAAGGGGAAATACCCCTGAACCAAGTGTGGAATTCATTTCAGGTTCCTCTGTTGTTTGAGGCGCATCCAGGTGCGCCAACCAGAGGCTAGAGAGTCACGACGGCGAACATAAATAGAAAATCCACACTCCTGCGATTGAGAAAAATAGCTTCTCGATCAGAGCCTTGCGGAGTAATTCGCGCGCGATTAGTGGCACTTTGCAAACTAATCGCGAATTGATGTGTCGATAAAAACGAGCATTGTAAGAAGGTGTTTCGCGCAGGACGCGTTTTGCTGATTTACACTGCGTACACCAAACTCATCTGTAACAAGGAAATAACTATGGGCGTGCTCAGCGAGTTCAAGGCCTTCGCGGTCAAAGGCAATGTGGTCGACATGGCCGTCGGTATCATCATCGGCGCGGCCTTCGGCAAAATCGTTTCGTCGTTTGTCGGTGACGTCATCATGCCGCCAATCGGCCTGCTGATCGGCGGAGTGGACTTCAGTGACCTGGCGATTACCCTGAAAGCCGCCGAGGGCAGCGCCCCAGCGGTCGTGATGGCCTACGGCAAATTCATCCAGAGCATTCTGGACTTCGTGATCGTCGCGTTCGCGATCTTCATGGGCGTCAAAGCCATCAACCGCCTCAAACGCGAAGAAGCCGTGGCACCGACCTTGCCGCCAGTGCCAACCAAGGAAGAAGAACTGTTGGGTGAGATCCGCGATCTGCTCAAGGCCCAGAACAATCGGCCTTGATATCCACTAACGGCGCCTGAGGGCGCCGTTTCTTCACCAGTAGTTTTCCACCGCTACCTGCCCTGGCCGCCGCGTCAGGCTGAGGTTCATGCCCCGCTGCTTGAGCAAGGCCCGGGTGTCATCGATCATCTGCGGATTGCCGCAGAGCATGACCCGTGAATGAACCGGCTCAAGCTCGATACCGGCTATTTTCTCCAGCTCCCCGTTTTCGATGAGCGTGGTAATGCGCCCGTTGAGGGCGCCCACATGCGGCTCGCGCGTCACTACTGGAATGAACTGGAACTTGTGAGCGTAATCGGCCAAGTAGTCACGCTGACTCAACTCGGCAATCAGCTGTTGATAAGCCAGTTCGCGCGCCTCCCGCACGCTGTAGACAAGAATGATTCGTTCGAATTTCTCCCACACTTCAAAATCCTGCAGGATCGACAGAAACGGCGCCACACCGGTGCCTGTGGATAACAGCCAGAGATCACGACCATCGACAAAACGGTCCAGCGTCAGATAACCAAAGGCCTGGCGATCCACCAGTAACGTATCGCCTGCCTTCAGACGGCTCAACTCACTGGTGAACTCGCCATCGGGTACTACGATGGAAAAGAACTCAAGAAACTCATCGAATGGCGAAGACACCATGGAGTAAGCCCGCCACACCGTGCTGCCATCCGCCTTGGTCACCCCGAGCCTGGCAAATTGCCCGGCTCGAAAGCGAAAACCGGCATCGCGGGTCGTACGCAAAGTGAACAGACTCGACGTCAACGGCTGTACTTCAAGCAAGGTCTGACGGCTGTATTTTTCTGCGCTGGCGGTCATGCGGTACTCCCTCGGCGAAGGGCTTCAGTGTCCCTCAATTACTGTTTTTGAAACACTGACGGTTTGTAGTGGCATTTAACGCCATCATCCTTAAAGAAAAACAGAAGCGTTAACAACTGCCAAACAGCCTTCAAGACGGACGTTGAATGACGCCTTGAATATAATGACATCGCCATTCAACGCATGAACTTTTATTCATTTTAAAATCCGATATTCCTATCTAACGCAGCCATTAAGAGCAAAAAAATCCAAACATCCATGCAGGAAGAGTCCTACACTCGTTTCCGTGACTGACTCTTGGATCCAAGATCACACCCCAGTGAAATACTTTCGGAGATTCTTCAAATGGAACTGTGGAAGGAGCGGCAGATACAACAGGTGACATTCTCAACAAGAATTGAAACGGCCTACCCGATTCTGCTGACATTTGCTAAAAACATCGGCTTCAAGTTTTGCGGAATATCAGTCACATCGACTGATCGCGAGGCATTACCCAAAGCCTTGAATATCAATAACTATCCCGAAATGTGGAACAAACAGTACGAGGAAAATAGTTACTGTAAAGTTGACCCGATAATAGCACACTGCAATCACTCAATGCTGCCGATATCATGGAGCAAGGAATTATTTTCAAATACGCCAACCCTTTGGGAAGCGTTGCAAGAACAGGGATTGCAATACGGCTGGTCGCAATCGTTTCATCACGAAGAGAGTGGTCTGTGCAGCATTCTCAGCCTGGCCCGCCCCCACTGTCCAATCAGTGCGATCGAGCTGTATGAACATTTTGGCTACATGTTTTACGTCACCAGCCATCTCGCCGAATTGTTCGCGCACACGCTTCCCAGGCGACCGGCCAAGGCCCGAGCGCCTCGCCTGTCAACTCGGGAGGTTGAAGTGTTGAAACTGTGTGCATCCGGTAAAACAGCCTATGAAACCGCCAGAATCCTGAGCCTTAGCGAACGCACCGTTAACTATCACGTGCAAAACGTGATTTTGAAATTGAATGTCTGCAACAAGATCTCCGCCGTCATCGCCGCCACCAAGGCAGGGATCATCTAGTCGGCGCCCCCGAAAACAGGCAAGTAATACAGTCGAAAAAAAAGTACCATTTGCGACCTTCCTGAGTGATGACGCGAGACTTCGCGCCGCTGTCCACTCGGACGGTTCCGCCGCACGATTCCCAGGGCCGCGGGACACCCGTCGATTACCCAGAGTCCCCGCCCCATGCCTTTGCTCGATACGCCCTTCGCCCAGCTTGATCTGATCCGCCAGCCCGAACAGCAGAACGAACCGCTGCAAGCCTTCGATGCGGCTGACGAATACCTGCTCAATCATCTGGCCGAACAGAATCTGCCGGCGGATACCCGAGTATTGGTGCTCAACGACAGTTTCGGCGCATTGGCCATCAGCCTCTCGGGCAAAGTGCAGGTCAGTACCAGTGGCGATTCATTCCTGGCGTTTCAGGGCCTGGAAAAGAATCTGCTGCGCAATGGCCAGGTGTTTGATGCTATTCGCGGTATTCCTGCCAGCGAGCCGTTAATCGGGCCGTTCGACCGGGTACTGATCCGCGTCCCGAAAACCCTGGCGCTGCTGGAAGAACAACTGATTCGCCTGCAAGGCCAATTGGCGCCCGGTGCGCAGGTGGTGGCTGCGGCGATGGTCAAGCATTTGCCTCGCGCCGCCGGCGATCTGCTGGAACGCTACATCGGTCCGGTTCAGGCGTCGCTGGCGATGAAGAAGGCACGCTTGCTGATTGCCACGCCCGAGGCCAAGGCACCGGCCGTCTCGCCCTACCCGACCCGTTATCACCTCGACGAGCCGGCCATCGAACTGCTCAATCACGCCAACGTGTTCTGCCGCGAAGGGCTGGACATCGGCACCCGCGCCTTCCTTCCGCACCTGCCGAAAAATCTCGGCGCGGCACGAGTCGCCGACCTCGGCTGCGGTAACGGCGTACTGGCCATCGCCAGCGCGCTGCAAAACCCCGACGCGCATTACACGCTGGTGGACGAGTCGTTCATGGCCGTGCAATCCGCGGCCGAAAACTGGCGCGCGGCACTGGGAGAACGTGAAGTGATCGTGCGCGCCGGCGACGGCCTGGCCGGCCAGGAAGCCCAATCGCTGGACGTGGTGTTGTGCAACCCGCCGTTCCACCAGCAACAGGTGGTTGGCGACTTCCTGGCCTGGCGCATGTTCCAGCAGGCCCGCGAAGCGCTGGTGGTTGGCGGTGCGCTGTACATCGTCGGCAACCGTCACCTGGGTTATCACAGCAAACTGGCGCGGCTGTTCCGGGGTGTCGAGCAAGTCGCGGCCACGCCGAAATTCGTGATCCTCAAGGCGCGCAAATAACCCGGACAAAAAAAACCCTCCGGTCGGAGGGTCAAAAATCCGTGCCGCAAGGCAGCGGGATGGGAAGTTTCAATGCGTGGTCAGGCCTGCGGCGTTCATGAACATGCGCATCAGGCTGGCGACGATGAACAGTGCACCGACGCTGCCGACCCAGATCATGGCCAACCAGCCGAGCCGCTGCCACAGCGGCTTTTTTTCGGCTTCTTCAATGTCGTGCAGGGAATGTTTGCCGGTCATGCTTTCATCCTCCGGTTGAGGGAGATGGCGCCGCCGTCGGCGCCATCGTGATCACGCCTAGTGATAGCCGTCTTCGTGGGTGACCTTGCCGCGGAACACGTAGTAGCTCCAGAAGGTGTAACCCAGGATGAACGGGATGATGAACAGCGTGCCCACCAGCATGAAGCCCTGACTTTGCGGCGGCGCGGCGGCGTCCCAGATCGAGATCGACGGCGGCACGATGTTCGGCCACAGGCTGATGCCCAGACCGCTGTAGCCGAGGAAGATCAGCACCAGGGTCAACAGGAACGGCATGTAGTTGGCATTGCGTGCCACCGCGCGGATCAGACCGTACATCGTCACCAGCACCAGAATCGGCACCGGCATGAACCAGAACAGATTCGGCATGCTGAACCAGCGCGTCGCAATTTCCGGATGAGCCAGGGGCGTCCACAGGCTGACGACACCGATCACCGCCAGCAGCACGAAGGCCAGCGGGCGCGCCAGGTTGTGCATCTGTTCCTGAAGCTTGCCTTCGGTCTTCATAATCAGCCACGTGCAACCGAGCAAGGCATACGCCACCACGAGCGCAGCGCCGCAGAACAGCGTGAACGGCGTCAGCCAGTCCAGTGAGCCGCCGGCATATTGCCGGTTGACCACCGGCAGCCCATCGATGAACGCGCCAAGCGCCACGCCCTGGAAGAACGTCGCCGCCACCGAACCACCGATGAACGCCTTGTCCCACAGGTGACGCTTGTCGTCCTTGGCCTTGAAGCGGAATTCGAACGCCACGCCACGGAAAATCAGCCCGATCAGCATGAAAATCAGCGGCAGGTACAGCGCCGACAGCACCACCGAATAGGCCAGCGGAAACGCGCCAAACAACGCAGCGCCGCCCAATACCAGCCAGGTTTCATTGCCGTCCCATACCGGGGCGACGGTGTTCATCATCACGTCACGGTCGACTTTGCCCGGGATGAACGGGAAGAGAATCCCGATCCCCAGGTCGAAACCGTCCATGACCACGTACATCATGATGCCGAAGATGATGATCACGGCCCAGATCAGCGGAAGATCAATACCCATGACTCAAATCTCCTTGGTCAGGCTGCGGTCGTGTTCGGCGCCATCGTCGTCGGCAGCGGACAACGGACGGGCCGGTGTGCGTTTCTGGCCAGGACCACCGTCGTTGGTTTCCTTGCCTTCGTCGGTTTTCGGCCCTTTGCGCACCAGGCGCATCATGTAGCCCAGGCCCGCACCGAACAGCGCGAAATACACCACCACGAACATGATCAGCGTGATGCTCATCTGCATGAAGCTGTGGTTGGACGACGCATCCGCCGTGCGCATCAGCCCGTAGACCACCCACGGCTGACGACCGATTTCAGTGGTGAACCAGCCCGCCAGGATCGCGATCAGACCAGACGGCCCCATCCACAACGCCAGGTACAGGAACGGCCGCGAGGTGTAGAGCGTGTCGCGCTTGCGCAGCCACAGGCTCCAGAGACCGGTGAAAATCATCAGGAAACCGAGGCCGACCATGATCCGGAACGACCAGAACACGATGGTCGAATTTGGCCGGTCTTCCGGTGGGAATTCCTTGAGCGCCGGGACTTGCTTGTCCAGCGAGTGCGTCAGGATCAGGCTGCCGAGGTACGGAATCTCCACCGCATACTTGGTTTTCTCTTCCTTCATGTCCGGCCAGCCGAACAGAATCAGCGGCGTTGCTTCGTCGCCGTGGTTCTCCCAGTGGCCTTCGATCGCGGCAATTTTCGCCGGCTGGTGTTTGAGGGTGTTGAGGCCGTGGAAGTCGCCGATCACCGCTTGGATCGGTGCAACGATCAACGCCATCCACATCGCCATCGACAGCATGGTGCGGATCGCCGGGTTGTCCTTGCCACGCAGCAGGTGCCAGGCCGCAGAGGAGCCGACGAAGAATGCGGTCGCCACGAACGCCGCCGTCGCCATGTGCATCAGGCGATACGGGAAGGACGGGTTGAAGATGATGGCAAACCAGTCGGTCGGAATCACCTGACCGTTGACGATTTCGAAGCCCTGCGGCGTCTGCATCCAGCTGTTGGAGGCGAGAATCCAGAACGTCGAAATCAACGTGCCGATGGCAACCATGACCGTGGCGAAGAAGTGCAGCTTGCGTCCGACCTTGTTCCAGCCGAACAGCATCACGCCGAGGAAACCGGCTTCGAGGAAGAACGCCGTGAGCACTTCATACGTGAGCAAAGGCCCGGTGACGGAACCTGCGAAGTCCGAGAAGCGGCTCCAGTTGGTGCCGAACTGATAGGCCATGACCAGGCCCGAGACCACCCCCATGCCGAAGTTGACGGCAAAGATCTTCGACCAGAAATGGTAGAGATCGCGGTAGGTGTCGTTGCCGGTTTTCAGCCACAGGCCTTCCAGCACCGCGAGGTAGCTTGCAAGACCGATAGTGATCGCCGGGAACAGGATATGGAACGAGATGGTGAACGCGAACTGAATTCGGGCGAGATCTAGTGCCTCTAAACCGAACATAAGCTTTCCTCTATCAGATAACGGTTCCAAGGCTGGCGGCCTTGAACCACTGCCCCCACGGGTATGGAGTGCGGCGAACTCGGATTCGTTCTTCTTTTTACAGGCATCGCGACGCAGGGAGTCTGCCGATGGGTCCGGGATCGGTTCCGCGAAGGGTCTTGATCTGGATCAATCAACGTTGAAAGAGTAGTCCCATTTCCGACGGGGAACCGCGTGGTCTTTTGCCGCGTGACAAGTTGCCTCAGAGTCCTGGCAACGCCCTGAAATACATCGCTGACGAGAATTGATGTTCAGGTGCCGGAAAATCGATGTCTGGCTAACTAAATTTTTTGTCATGGCAACTTCCTGTTACAGACTGGTGATAATCTCGCGGTTCCCCTCGATCAAGACCGGCCCGCCGATGCCCAGCCAAGAGCCCTTGCTGTTACGTCACCACCGTCCCTTTCTTGCGTTCTGGTTTGCCCGGGTCTTCACCGCCAGCGGTTTCCAGATGCTCACCGTGGCGATTGGCTGGAACCTCTATCAACTGACCGGCAACGTGCTCGACCTGGGTCTGGTCGGGCTGGTGGAATTCGCTCCGCGGGTGCTGTTCATGCTGCACACCGGGCATGTCGCCGACCGCTACGACCGGCGCAAGGTCGCGGCGATTTGCCAGTCGTTACAGGCCTTGATCGCCCTGGCGCTGGCCATCGGCAGCGCCACCGACCATGTCACCCGGGAAATGATCTTTATCCTGGCGTTTATGCTCGGCGCCGCACGCTCCTTCGAACTGCCGACCACTCAGGCCCTGTTGCCGAGCATCGTGCCCAGCACGCTGTTCCCGCGGGCCGTCGCCGCTGCGCAGTCGGCGCAGCAATCGGCAACCATCGTCGCACCAGCGATGGGCGGTCTGCTCTACGCCTTCGGCAGCGTGTGGGTGTATGGCCCGACGGTCATTCTGTATGTCATTGCCTGCACGTTGATGCTCAACCTGCCCGCGCGGCAGACACCGCTGAACAAAGGCAAGGCAACGCTGGACTCGTTGCTGGCAGGGATTCGCTTCATTCGCAGCCGCCCGGACATTCTCGGCGCTATCTCGCTGGACCTGTTCGCCGTGCTGCTCGGTGGCGCCACGGCGCTTTTGCCAGTGTTCGCCAAGGACATCCTGCTGACCGGGCCGTGGGGGCTGGGGCTGTTGCGCTCGGCGCCGGCGGTGGGGGCGTTGATGATGTCGCTGTTCCTGGCGCGGTTTGCCGTCGAGCGAAACGTCGGCCGGGTGATGTTCACCGCTGTGGGCATATTTGGCGTGGCCACCATCGCCTTCGGTCTGTCGACGTCGTTCTGGTTCTCGCTGGCGGTGCTGGTGGTGCTGGGCGCGGCGGATATGATCAGCATGGTGATTCGCGCCTCGTTCGTGCAACTGGAAACCCCGGACGAAATGCGCGGCCGGGTCAGCGCGGTGAACGGCCTGTTCATCGGCGCCTCGAACCAGTTGGGTGAATTCGAATCCGGCCTCACCGCCCACTGGTTCGGCACCGTGCCGGCGGTGGTCATGGGCGGGATCGGTACGCTGGTGGTAACCGGGACCTGGATCAAACTGTTCCCGACCCTGGCCAATCGCGACCGGATGCATGTGCCGGTGGAAGAGGTGAAAGCCTAGCTGCACGGGTTCCATCAGCGGAGCCCCCCTCCAAGCACAATCAACTCGAAAAGATGCGGTACATAGATACCGCATTGAGTGTAACGTATCACCTTACACTCGCCGCATGATCAAATCCTTTCAGCACAAAGGCCTTCGTGGCTTCTATGAAACTGGTTCGACTCGCGGGACTCACGCCGATCACGCTAAACGGCTATCGCGCATGCTGCAGTTCATGGATCGGGCAGCGGTCCCCGGGGATCTAGACCTTCCCGGTTGGCGTCTGCATCCACTGAAAGGGGAGCTTTGCGAGTACTGGTCACTCAGTGTGTCCGGGAACTGGCGGGTTATCTTTCGATTTGCAGGTTCGGATATCGAACTGATCGACTATCTGGATGACCACTGACAGGAGGCAGGCTCATGCCCATGCACAACCCGCCACACCCCGGTGAAACACTGCTGATGGATGTATTGCCGGAATTAGGTATCAGCGTTACCGAATTGGCTCGGCATCTTGGATTCGCCCGCCCTCACCTTTCTCGTGTATTGCACGGGCATGCGCCGATCAGCCCGGATTTGGCCGTCCGTCTGGAGCGCGCGGGGATTGGCAAGGCTCGTATGTGGCTAGGGGTTCAAACCGATTACGACCTTTGGCAAGCCGAACATCGTGAGCAGCCAGCCATTCAGCGAATCGTCGCTCACGCCTGACGCTCTCAGGCCAGCAACTCCCCCGCTACCTTCGCTCTGGCGGCCTTGCCCACCAGTTGCTCGACCAGCGCCAACGCGAACGCCAGCGCGGCGCCGGAACCTTGGGCGGTAATGCAATTGCCGTCCACAACTACCGATTGATCAACAAACGTGCATCCAGAGAGGTTATGGCTGGTGGCGGGCAAACAGGTCATGCGTCTTTGGCGCAAGACGCCGAAGCTTTGCAGGGCGATCGCAGGGGATTCGGCGATGGCGGCGAACAGTCGCCCAGCGCTGGCCTGATCCTTGAGCAGTTGCTGCAGGGGCTGGTGGGCCGCCAAATGTTGAGCGCCGACGATGCCACCGGGCAGGACGATCAGGTCGAAGGTCTGGGCCAGCACATCAATGAGCATACCGTCGGCAGTCAGTCGCGTGCCTCGGGCGCAGGTGAGCATACGCCGGCCCTCGATGCTGGCCGCCACCACTTCGACGCCGGCCCGGCGCAGAACGTCGATCAGGGTCACGCATTGCAGATCATCGATGCCCTCGGCGAGGGTGATCAGGGCTCTAAAGGTCATGGGCGACATCCGCTGGGTGATCTTTAAAGCGTAGTCAGCTTTGACCTGCCCTGTTCGCGACAGCCGTTACTTGATGTAAAGCTGGGTCGACATCGTGTTGCGCGGGGCGTTGATCGATGTGTTGCTGAACGTGAAAGTGCCCTCCTGCCGACCTGCCAGATCGAAGGTATAGAGAGAACCAACGGTTTTGCTGCCGGGCGTGCACTCGGTCAGATTGCCGTTATCGAAGGCACATACCGGGCTTCGCGTGCCGTTCACTTCAAAACCATCCAGTGCAGCCTGGGGCTGGCTCTGGCCATAGCCGATTTCCAGCACATAGACCTTGATGCCCGGCGCGCTGTGATCGCAACGGGTCTGCACCTGGCCATCGGTAATGTCCTCGAGCCCGCAGGACGCCGACTGAACCTTGATGACTTTCACCTCGCTCAGCGGCGATGCCGACGCAGCGAATGCAGCGGGTGCCCCGGCCAGCAACAGTGCTATCAACCCGCAGGCGTTCATCCAATGCTTGTTCATGCGATCCATTCCCGAAAAATCAGCGCGCAGTATGGCCGGTTTGGCCGCGACACAAAACTTCGCCGACGATCGATACCAACATCCGCCATATTCCTCACGCTGCTGGTATGATGCGCGGCTTTTTCCGGCCCACCACAATTTTCCAGGCGCTTGCGACGGTCTGTGCTTTGCTGTTGAGGTCGATACATTCACGGCGCCACGCGCGCCACGGGGAGCAGACATGCTGGAAAGGCTGTTTCAACTCAAGGCACACAACACCAACGTGCGGACCGAGATTCTGGCGGGCGTCACGACCTTCCTGGCCATGGCCTACATTCTGTTCGTCAACCCGAGCATCCTCGGCGAGACCGGCATGGACAAAGGCGCGGTGTTCGTCGCCACGTGCCTTGCCGCCGCCATCGGCTCCACGGTCATGGGCCTGATCGCCAACTACCCGATCGCTCTCGCGCCGGGCATGGGCCTGAACGCCTTCTTCACCTACACCGTCGTGCTGCACATGGGCCATACCTGGCAAGTGGCGCTGGGTGCGGTGTTCATCTCGGCCGTGTGCTTCTTCCTGCTGTCGATCTTCCGCATCCGTGAATGGATCATCAACAGCATCCCGCTGCCGTTGCGTTCGGCGATTGCCGCCGGTATCGGCCTGTTCCTGGCGCTGATCGCCCTGCACAACGCCGGTATCGTGGTCAGCAACCCGACGACCATGGTCGGCCTCGGCGACCTGAAGCAACCGGCACCGATCCTGGCCACCCTTGGTTTCGCCCTGATCGTTGCCCTTGAAGCCCTGAAAGTGCGCGGCGCGGTGCTGATCGGCATTCTCGCGGTGACCATTGTCTCGATCGTGATGGGCTTCACCCCGTTCGGCGGCGTGACCTCGATGCCACCTTCGCTGGCCCCGACCTTCCTGCAACTGGACATCAAGGGCGCACTGGACATCGGTCTGGTCAGCGTGATTTTCGCCTTCCTGTTCGTCGACCTGTTCGACAACTCCGGCACCCTGATCGGCGTCGCCAAGCGCGCCGGCCTGATGGGCAAGGACGGCCACATGCCGAAAATGGGCCGTGCGCTGATCGCCGACAGTACTGCAGCAATGGCCGGTTCGCTGCTGGGCACCTCGACCACCACCAGCTACATCGAATCTGCTGCGGGCGTGAGTGCCGGGGGCCGCACCGGCCTGACCGCCGTCGTCGTCGCGATTCTGTTCCTGCTGGCGTTGTTCTTCTCGCCACTGGCATCGAGTGTTCCGGCATTCGCCACCGCGCCGGCACTGCTGTTCGTCGCCGTGCTGATGACTTCGGGCCTGGCGGAAATAGACTGGGACGACATCACCGTCGCCGCGCCGGTCGTGGTCACCGCCCTGGCGATGCCATTCACCTATTCCATCGCTAACGGCATCGCCTTCGGCTTCATCGCCTGGACAGCAATCAAACTGCTGTCCGGCCGCGCCCGTGAGCTGAACCCGGCGCTGGTGATCCTGTCGATTCTGTTCGTGATCAAGTTGGGTTGGTTCAACGCATGACTTTTGATTCCCAGGCCTACGCCGCACAACTCGAAGACAAGGTCACACGCCTGCGTGACCTGCTGGCCCCGTTCGATGCACCGGAGCCAACGGTGTTCGACTCGCCGCTGCAGAACTTCCGCCTGCGTGCCGAATTCCGCCTGTGGCGCGAGGGTGGCGAGCGTCACTACGCGATGTTCGCGCAGGACGACAAGCGCACGCCGATCCTGATCGAAGAGTTCCCGATCGCCAGCCTGCGCATAAACCAGTTGATGCCGCAATTGAAGGCGGCCTGGCAGGCCAGTGCAGCGCTGAGCCACAAGCTGTTCCAGGTGGAGTTCCTGACCACTCTGGCCGGCGACGCGATGATCACCCTGTGCTATCACCGTCCGCTGGACGAGCACTGGCACGCGGCGGCCACCAAACTGGCGGCGGACCTGGGCGTCAGCATCATCGGTCGCTCCAAGGGCAAGCGCGAAGTGCTCGGCCTCGATTACGTGGTCGAGAAACTGGAAGTCGGCGGCCGCACCTTCAGCTATCGCCAGCCGGAAGGCGCGTTCACCCAGCCCAACGGCACCGTGAACCAGAAGATGCTCAACTGGGCCTACGAAGCACTGGGCGATCGCAGCGACGACTTGCTTGAGCTGTATTGCGGCAACGGCAACTTCACCCTGCCGTTGGCGACTCGCGTGCGAAAAGTGCTGGCCACCGAAATCAGCAAGACGTCGGTTAACGCCGCGTTGAGCAACCTGGCCGAAAACGCTGTGGATAACGTCACGCTGGTGCGCCTGTCCGCCGAAGAGCTGACTGAAGCCCTGAACGAAGTTCGCCCGTTCCGTCGCCTGCACGGCATCGACCTGAAGAGCTACGAGTTCGGCAGCGTGTTCGTCGACCCGCCACGGGCCGGCATGGACCCGGACACCTGCGAACTGACCCGTCGCTTCGACAACATCCTGTACATCTCCTGCAACCCGGAGACCCTGGCGGCCAACATCGCCCAACTGCACGACACGCATCGCATCACCCGCTGCGCGTTGTTCGACCAGTTCCCGTGGACCCACCACATGGAATCCGGCGTGCTGTTGACTCGACGTTGATCGCAAGTGCCAGAAACAAGAAAGCCGTCCTGATCGACGGCTTTTTTGTGCCTGTTCATGGCACGGGATCGATCTTGCGCGGGCGCCCGCCCTTCCTGCCGTTGGCCCGTGCAGCTTCAGCTTTCGCGGTGCTGCTTTGACGACCATTGCGGGAGGCGATCACCGAGGCTGCCATAGCCATCAATGGCTGACTGGCCGAGATCATGCCGGCGATGGAAACCTGCAAGTCCTTGCCGTCATGGCAAAGGGCGGTGCCGGCAAAGCCTATGTTCAATCCGGTGAAGTCTTCCGGTTCGAAATCATCGAATTCGCGGTAGAGATTCACTGGCAGCAACACGCCACTGTCGTCTTCAAAGTGGATGACCAGACACGGTTTCTGAAAGGCCACCGACACGGCTTGCAGGCTGCTGCGACGGCGCACGCCACCACGGTCGACAGCCTCGTCCAGACGCTTTTGCGTAACGGGGCGATCGGCGTGCAGCGCGGCTTTGACTGTTTTCATAATTCTATTTCCACTCCTTCGTATGCGCCGACCAGATCCAACAGGGTTTTGTTGACCTCCGGCTCGTAATACGCCGATCCAATCCTGAAACTGGTGCTGGTCACTTCCCGCAGCACCGCCACCTGGTTCGACTGCCCGTCCCACCATTGATTGTCGAGGCAGGCCGTTCGCAAACGTGTCCACCAGATCCAGCGGGCTCGCCGCAGATGATCGGTTTCACGCAGCGACTGGCGCAGCCCCTCAAGCAGGGCAACCGGCGGTCGGTGCGACAACGGCACCACATCCCACAGTTCAACGCCGTTGTGCCAGAAACTGAATTTGAAGCGCGCGCTCCAGACGCCTGCATCCACATGTGCGTGGGGCGGACAATGCTCGTCATGCAACATGATCACCACTGACAGTCCTTTGTAACTGCATACCTTCATGCTACCCATCCGTTAGGTTTAAAGTTTCAACACTTGCCATTCCCTGGCAAATCCGACCATCGGCGCCAACGCCTGCTATCGCCGCTACCTTCCGAGCCTAGTGCGGGAACCGCAAAAGCCCCGCGCAAAATGGTAAGCAGTTCTTTCGCAGCGGCTGCGCATTTGCTACATACGAAGACTCATTCCCCGGTGTAATCAATCATGCAGCGACACTTCGACGATCTTCGGCTGGGCAGCATCGAATTGTTTTGCCTGGCCGCCGAGTGCGGCAGTTTCACGGGGGCGGCGCAGGCGGCTTCGGTGACGCCGGCGGCGGTGAGCCGCTCGGTATCACGCATGGAGGAACGTCTCGGCGTACGCCTGTTTGCACGCACCACTCGCAGTGTGAAATTGACCGACAGCGGCCGGCGCTATTACGAAGAATGCCGTCAGGCGCTGGCGCAACTGGTCGAGGCACAACGGGAAGCCATGGGCCAGCAGCAGGAACCGTCCGGCACCCTGCGCATCAGTATTCCTACAACCTACGCCCATCATCGGATCCTGCCGCTGCTGCCGGCCTTTCGCGCGCGCTTCCCTCAGGTGAAGGTCGACATGCACATCAGCAACCGCAACATCGACTTCGTCGGCGAGGGTTACGACATGGCTATCCGCGTGCGGGCCATTCCCGATTCAGGCCTGATCGCACGGCACCTGGAAGATGCCGGGCTGGTGATGGTCGCCAGCCCCGATTACCTGAAACGTGCCGGCACGCCGCAGACCCTTGAAGACCTCGAACAGCACGAATGCATCCAGTACGAGTTGCCGAGCAACGGGCGGCGGATCACCTGGCTGTTTTACGACGAAGACGCGCCACGGGAAATTCTCGCCGAAGGCAATTTCTGCTGTTCCGATGACGTACTCGGCGGCGTGACCCTGGCCAAACACGGAGCCGGGTTGTTCCAGACCTATCGCTTCATCGTCGAAAAGGAACTGGCCGACGGTTCACTGGTGGAAGTGCTCAAACCCTACAGCGGACGCTCGCGGCCGTTCACTTTGCTGTATCCGCAGAATCGCCACATGCCGCTGCGCGTCAGGGCTTTCATCGATTTTCTGGTGGAGCAATTGCCGCGCTGACTCTCGCCAGTGTGCGATCACCGCACACAAAACAGGGCTGTCGATGCAGAGCAATTGCTTAAAGTAACTAGCTAGTACAATTTAACTCCACAGGTCGAAACCCTCGACCCAAGCCAAAAACAATAAGTGGAGTTTGCCCCAATGCCCCCTATCGTTCTGGTGCTCAACGGCCCGAACCTGAACCTGCTCGGCACCCGTGAACCGGCGACCTACGGTCACGAAACCCTGGCCGACATCTCTGCCCTGTGCGGCCGCGCCGCCGAAGAATTCGGCCTGGCCGTGGAATTTCGCCAGACCAATCACGAAGGCGAACTGCTCGACTGGATTCACGGCGCCCGACAACGCTGCGCCGGCATCGTCATCAACCCGGCCGCCTGGACACACACTTCGGTAGCGATCCGCGACGCATTGGTCGCCAGCGAATTGCCGGTGATCGAAGTGCACCTGTCCAACGTCCACGCGCGCGAGCCGTTCCGTCATCACTCGTTCGTTTCGGCCATCGCCACGGCCGTGATGTGCGGCTTCGGCAGCCACGGTTATCGCCTGGCCCTGGAACATTTCAGCCAGCGGCTGAAGGGGCGAACCGCATGAACCGCAACAACGTGATACTGGCCGGGCTGATCGGCGCCGGCATCCAGGCGTCCCGCACCCCGGCGCTGCATGAACACGAAGGCGACGAACAGGGTCTGCGTTACCTGTACCGTTTGATCGATCTCGATCAACTGCAACTGGACAGCAACGCCCTGCCCGACCTGCTGCTAGCCGCCGAACGAATGAACTACACCGGGCTGAACATCACCTTCCCGTGCAAGCAGGCAATCATTCCGCTGCTCGATGAGCTGTCTCCCGAAGCCCGGGGCATCGGCGCCGTGAACACGGTGGTGCTGAAGGACGGCAAGCGCGTCGGCCACAACACCGATTGCCTGGGTTTCGCCGAAGGCTTTCGTCGCGGCCTGCCAGACGTTGCCCGCGAACGGGTGGTCCAGATGGGCGCCGGTGGCGCAGGCGCGGCGGTGGCCCACGCCTTGTTGAGCGAAGGCGTACAACAACTGAGCATTTTTGATGTGGACGTCGAGCGCGCGGAAAGTCTGGCGAACAACCTCAATCAGCATTTCGGCGCTGGCCGGGCGATTGCCGGGCATGATCTGGCGAGCACACTGAGTCAGGCAAATGGCCTGGTAAACACCACGCCGATGGGCATGGCCAAATTGCCGGGCATGCCCGTGCCGGCGGCGCTGCTACGTCCAGAATTGTGGGTGGCGGAGATCGTGTATTTCCCGCTTGAAACCGAGCTGCTGCGCAACGCCCGCGCCTTGGGTTGCCGAACCCTGGATGGCGGCAACATGGCGGTGTTTCAGGCAGTGAAGGCGTTTGAGCTGTTCAGCGGCGTGGCGCCGGATGCGCAGCGAATGCTGGCGCACTTTCAAAGCATGAAAGGATAAAACCATGAGGGGGCGACGCCCCCTCAATACCGATCACGCCTGCAGGTAACGCAGCACCGACTCGCAAATCATCTCGCGATGACGCTGCTTGATGGTTTCGTCCGGCAGGTCGATCTGAAAGATCTCACCGAACGTGTGGCGGTTCGATACGCGATAGAAGCAGAACGAACTGATCAGCAGGTGCACGTCCAGCGCGTCGAGCCCGGTGCGAAATACACCTTCAGCGGCACCCCGCGCCAGGATTTCGCCCAGCGAATCGAGGATCGTGTTGTTCATCGCCTTGATCGCATCGGAACGCTTCACATACTCGGCGTTGTGGATGTTTTCGATGCAGACGATGCGCACGAAATCGACGTTGCGGTCGTGGTGATCGAAGGTGAACTCCACCAGGCGTCGGATCGCTTCCACCGGCGGCAGCTCGGCCAGGTGCAGACGGTTTTCGGTGCTGCGAATATCGCCGTAGAGCTTCTCCAGCACCTCGACGTACAACTGCTCCTTACTGCCGAAGTAGTAATAGATCATGCGCTTGGAGGTGTGGATGCGCTCGGCGATCGCGTCCACGCGAGCACCGGACAGGCCCTGCTGGACGAACTCGACGATCGCTTCCTGGAGGATGTTTTCGCGGGTTTTTTCCGGGTTGTTCTTGCGACTCTTGCGCGGCTCTACCGCTGGTAAAACGGGGGCTGCGGAAAGTTCTGAAGTCATTGTCATTGCGGGCTCACGGCCATCACTGCACAGGCTGGCGATTATGGGCCGCGCGCCCCGGTGAAGGAAGCTGCGCGACCCGTGTTTAATCCCGCGTTTACGAATTTCCTACAACTTCGCCTGGCGAACAGCGCCACTGCGTGCTTTGGCCATCGCCGCCAGCCGCACCGCGACGTTGGCCGCGCCATAGCCGGCATAGCCGTTCTTGCGCTGGATGATCTCGAAGAAGAATCGCCCTTCGAACGGCTCGGTGTAGACATGGAACAACTCGCCGCCCTGAGCATCGCGATCATAAAGCACGTTGTAGTACGCCAGCTCACTGAGAAACTCGTCATCGAAGTCGAAACGCGCCGCGAGGTCATCGTAATAGTTGAGCGGGATATCCAGCAGCGGCACGCCCGCCTCTTTGGCCCGGCTGACCTGAGCAAAGATGTCATCGCAATCGAAGGCGATGTGATGCACCCCGGAGCCACGATAACTCGACAGCGCGTGTGAAATCGCGGTGTTGCGGTTCTCGGAAATGTTCAGCGGCAGACGGATCGAACTGTCGCGACTGCGCAGCGCTCGACTCTTCACCAGACCGTACGGATCCGGCAGCACCACTTCGTCGTCGGCCTCGAAATCCAGCAGGCTCTTGTAGAACAGCACCCAACTGTCGAGGCTGTCTGCCGGTAGCGCCATGGCCATGTGATCGATGCGTTTGAGGCCGCCGCGAGCCACAGCATTCGGCAGCAGATTGAAATCGGTGCCGTAAACATCCGCCTCTTCGCCCACCAGATAAATCAGGCTGCCATCCGGCGCGCGCACCGCTGCCAGCTCCAATTCATTGGGGCCGACCAGTCCGCGATACGGCTGACCTTTATAGGCGACGGCGCGGGCCAGCGCACTGGCGCTGTCCTTGACCCGCACGGCGGTGGCGCAGAGCGACGGGCCGTGTGCCTCGAAGAAACTGTGGGCGAACGAGTAAGGTTCGGAGTTGAGGATCAGGTTGATATCGCCCTGGCGCAACAGGCTGACGCTCTTGGAGCGATGCTGTCCGGCCTTGACGAAGCCCAGTCGCTCCAGCCAGTTCGACAGTTTGGCGCCGAGCGCTTCGTCCACGGCAAACTCAAGAAACTCGATGCCGTTGTAGGCGCTGGCCTTCGGCGTCTCGAAGAGGATTTCGCGGTTATCCACAGGGCGGATTTCCTGCTCCAGACGCTGGCGGGTTTTCTCCTCCAGATACAGCAGCGAACGCAGACCGTCAGCCGCATTGGCCCGAGGCGGCGCGGCACGGAAGCCGTCGTTGAAGATTTCCAGCGACAGCGGCCCGGTGTAGCCGCTCTGGATGATCGGCGCGAGAAAGCCCGGCAGATCGAACTCGCCCTGCCCCGGGAAGCAGCGGAAATGCCGGCTCCACTCCAGCACATCCATCGCCAGAATCGGCGCGTCGGCCATCTGCACGAAGAAAATCTTGTCGCCGGGAATCTCGGCAATCGCCCGAGGATCGCCCTTGAGCGACAAGGTGTGGAAGCTGTCGAGCAACACGCCGAGGCTTGGGTGATCGGCTTGGCGCACGATGTCCCAGACCTGTTGATAAGTATTGACGTGACGGCCCCAGGCCAACGCTTCATAACCGATGCGCAAGCCACGGGCACCAGCGTGTTCGGCCAGCAGGCGCAGGTCATCGATGAGGATCTGTTGATCGCCGATACTGTCGGGGGAAGCGTTGCTGCACACCAGCACCAGGTCGGTGCCCAGTTCCTGCATCAGATCGAACTTGCGTTCGGCCCGCTCCAGATTGCGGTCCAGACGATCGCGGCGGCAGCCTTCGAAATCGCGGAACGGCTGGAACAAGGTGATGGCAATGCCGAGGTCGGCGCACATCTGCCGGATCTCCCGGGGACTGCCGTCGTAGTACAGAAGGTCGTTCTCGAAAATCTCCACCCCGTCGAACCCGGCGGCGGCGATGGCTTCGAGTTTTTCCGGCAGGGTTCCGCTCAAGGAAACGGTGGCAATGGATCGCTGCATGTTTCAACTCCCGGTGGAGACGTCGGCTACGGGGATTGCGCCGTTTTTATAAGGTGAGCGAATTATTGGTCCCGGTTTTTCATTGAGCAATTTAAACTGTACTACCCGGTTAGTTTTGCGTGCGATTATCGAACACAATGCCGGTTTGGCGAATTGACGATTTTTCGCCCACTGCCCAACATCCCTTTCACCTTGAGTCCGGATCTGAACCACCGGTCGCAGCGTGCACAAAAAAAGCACACCAAATAACAAATCCAAAAACGGGTGGAACACATGATTCCTTCACAGACTTCCCGCATGGCCCCGGCCATGAGCACTGCCACGGGTGGCATCGGCGACAAGATCCGCGGCGCCATGGCCGTCGGCAAGACCCGTTGGGGCATGCTGGCGCTGGTGTTTTTCGCCACCACCCTGAACTACATCGACCGAGCCGCCCTCGGCGTCATGCAGCCAATCCTCGCCAAGGAAATGAGCTGGACGGCGATGGACTACGCCAACATCAACTTCTGGTTTCAGGTCGGCTACGCGATCGGCTTCGTGCTGCAAGGACGCCTGATCGACCGGGTGGGCGTGAAACGCGTGTTCTTCTGCGCCGTGCTCCTCTGGAGCCTGGCCACCGGCGCCCATGGTCTGGCGACGTCGGCGGTGGGCTTCATGGTCTGCCGGTTCATCCTCGGCCTGACTGAAGCGGCCAACTACCCGGCCTGCGTGAAAACCACGCGCCTGTGGTTCCCGGCCGGCGAACGTGCGGTGGCCACCGGCATCTTCAACGCCGGCACCAACGTCGGCGCGATGTTCACCCCGATGCTGCTGCCGCTGATCCTTCACGTATGGGGCTGGCAGGCCGCGTTCCTGTGCATGTCGGCACTGGGCGGGATCTGGTTGCTGTTCTGGGGCTTGAAGTACTTCAACCCGGAAGATCACCCGAGCGTCAAACAATCGGAACTGGACTACATCCAGAAAGAAGTCGAACCGGAACAGGCCCGCGTACCGTTCTCGAAAATCCTGCGCATGCGCGGCACCTGGGCCTTCGCTCTCGCCTACTCGCTGACTGCCCCGGTGTTCTGGTTCTACCTGTACTGGCTGCCGCCGTTTCTCAATCAGCAATACAACCTGGGCATCAACGTCACCCAGATGGGCATTCCGCTGATCATCATCTACGTCACCGCCGACTTCGGAAGTGTGGGCGGCGGGATTCTGTCTTCGTTCCTGATCGGTCGCGGCATGAACTCGATCAAGGCGCGACTGCTGTCGATGTTCCTGTTCGCCTGCTGCATCATCGGCGTGGTCATGGCCGCCGGCTCCGCCAACCTGTGGGTCGCAGTGGCTGCGATCTCCCTGGCCATCGGCGCGCACCAGGCCTGGACGGCGAACATCTGGAGCCTGGTGATGGACTACACGCCCAAGCACATGATGAGCACGGTGTTCGGTTTCGGCGGCATGTGCGCGGCGATCGGCGGGATGTTCATGACCCAGATCGTCGGCCACATCCTGACCGTCACCAACAACAACTACACCGTGCTGTTCACCCTGATTCCGGCAATGTACTTCCTCGCGCTGACCTGGATGTACTTCATGGCACCGCGCAAAATTCCTACAGTCACCGAATAACCTTCCTGCACTGACCGGCCTGATTTCAGGCCGGTCACGTCTTCAGCGCCGGCTCTGCTGCCACGCTGCCGCCAGTCCGCTGCAACAGATCACCGCGATCCCGATCACCGTCATCAGGGTCGGCGTGTGGGCAAACAGCAACCACCCCAGCAACCCCGCAAACACAATCTGGCAATAGCCGAATGGCGCCAGCAACGCCGGCGCGGCATGCCGGAATGCTTGGGTCAGAAACAGGTGCGCGGTCATCCCGCAACTGCCCAGCGCCAGCATCAACAAGGCGTGGCCGAGGCTCGGCACCTGCCAGAAGAACGGCACCAGCGCACTCATCACCAGCGTGTTGCATAAACCGGCGAAAAAGTTGCTGGTGGTCGGGCTGTCGATCGCGCTGAGCTTGCGCGTGAGCAGTTGATAGAAGCAGAAAAACAGCGCCGAGCAGAACGGCAACAGAATCGCTGGCGTGAACAATTCACCGCCGGGATGGACGATGATCAGCACGCCGATAAACCCGCAGATCACTGCGATCCACTGGCCCCGCGTCACCCGCTCCTTGAGCAACGGCACCGACAACGCCGTCACCAGTACCGGCGCGAGAAAGTTGACCGAGGTGGCCTCGGCCAGCGGGATGTACAAAAGCGCCGTGGTGAAAAACAGGCTGGTGCCCAGCAGGCACAACGCCCGCGCCAATTGCCATAACGGGCGTTTGGTGCGCAGCACGCGCAGCCCGGATTGCGGCAGGAATATCCCCGCCATCAGCAGCGTGTGCACCAGATACCGCGCCCACACCACCATGATGATCGGATAAAAACCCGAGAGGTATTTCGATAGCGCATCGTGGCTGGAGAACAGAAACGTCGCCACGACAATCAGCAAGATCCCCTTGAAGGGTTGGTTGACGCCGGAAAGCGGAGTGCTGACGGTCATTGGCTATCTCTAGAAATCAAAATGAGGAAAAAGCCTCCAGCGATAATTTAGAACCAAGTTCCAAATTCTCACACCCTTCAAGCCAAATGCTGTGCGATCAACGCACAGTTTTACAGACAGCCCAATCCCGTCTGCCGTTGCGTGGTTATACGAACAACTCGGAAGCGAGGCTCGCCGCCGACAACTCCTCGCTAAACTTCAACAACAGCGGCGCCAGTTCATGCAATCTCGCCCCTGGCATCCGCGCACTCGGGCCGGCAATGCTCAACACCCCGATCACTCGGCCATCCGCCGGGTGCCGAACCACGGCAGCAATGGCCGACGTGCCCACCGCCGAACTTTCTTCGACACAGGCGTAACCCTGTTCGCGCGCCACGCGCAGATGCTCGAGCAGTTGAATGTTGGTTCGCGGTGCATTCGGCCCGAGATCCACCGGCATGTCGGCGGCCTGACGTTCAACCCGCGACAACGCCTCGGCATCACTCATGCTCGCCAGCCACGCATGACCGGACGCGGTGTAGAACAGTGGCGCATCGCGGCCCATGTCCGGGTCGTAACGCAAACCGCTGCGCGCGCCCTGTGACTTGGCGATCCAGGTCTGGCGCTCGCCGTCGGTGACGCCCAGCCGCACCAGTTCGCCGGTTTCCTGCGCCAGTCGATCAAGCACCGGCTGCACGATGTCGGCGCCGCTGCTCGACAGGTAACGAAAGCCCATCGCCACCAATTTGGTCGACAAGTGATATCGCAGGGTTTCCGGGTTCTGCCGGACATAGCCCAGCCGGGACAATTCGGCGAGCAAGCGATGCGTCGCACTTTTCGGAATGTCGATTTGTTCCGCGAGGGTTTGCAACGGCAGTCCGCGCGGCTCGTGGGTGAGGCTCTCGAGCACGCTGAAAACCCGTTCGATCTGACTGCCGGCCATGGTGCGATCCCAGTGAAGTTTTGCCGATTCTAAAATACATATCAGAGATTGCGAAATCTGGAACCGATTGCTCGATAATCGCCCTCTTTCTCAGCTGACGAGTTGCCCCTGCCGGATGACGTTGTTTAGTTTTCGGATTCCATTCCGAAACCCCATCTTGCAGGAAGCGCCGACCATGCAGCACATCGTCAATAAACACGGACTGAACCTGCCGAAACTCGGCCTCGGCACCTGGCCGATGCTCGGCGACGAATGCACCCGCGCCGTGGAGCAAGCGCTGGAACTCGGCTACCGACATATCGACACGGCGGCCGCCTACAACAACGAAGACGCGGTCGGGCGGGCACTGATGAATACACCCACACCCCGCGAGCAGATCCACGTCACCACCAAAGTCTGGTGGGATCAGTTGCAACCTGATGCCATGCGTCATTCACTGGATCGCAGCCTCAAGGCGTTGCGCAGCGAATATGTCGACCTGTTCATGATCCATTGGCCGACCACTGATTGGGATTTGCCGCGCACCCTCGACACCCTCGCCTCGTTCAAGGAGCAAGGCCTGGCTCGCCATATCGGGGTGGCAAATTTTCCGCTGCAGTTGTTGCGCAAAGTCGTCGATGACTTTGGGATTCCTCTGTCAGCGATCCAGGTCGAGTACCACGTCCTGCTCGGACAAAACGCACTGCTGGATTACGCCCGGCAACACGACCTGGCGCTGACGGCCTACACGCCACTGGCACGCAATAAGGTTTCACACATTCGCGAGATCCAGCAGATTGCTGCAAGGCATGGTGTACTGCCGGCTCAGGTTGCGCTGAAGTGGCTGCTCGATCAAAGCAACGTCGCGGCCATTCCCAAAGCGAGCAGCAAAGCCAACCAACTAGCCAATCTGAAGGCACTTGAGGTCAATCTGGACGATGAAGATCGTGCGTTGATCGCCAGTCTCTCCAAGCGCGAACGTCAGGTCAGTCCGGACTTTGCGCCAGTGTGGGACGTGTCCGAAGAGTGAATTGAAAAATGAGCGCTGGTCAGGCACGAAGCATCACATTCGCGGACCGTCTTACGCGCTCTTACACATATGTCCTGCAGTCTCGGACTTGATCGGGTTATTCATAGGCGAGGCGAAAAACGCCCTGATCAACCTATGAGGAACCGCAAGCATGTTTTGGAACAAGGCAAGACCCAGCGACAACGTCAATGACAGGCGAAAGGGCAAGGATGCCCGAACACTGACGGGGAAGAAGCTCGGGGCAGGACTGGTCACCGCCGCGCTGGCAGGCACGGTAATCTACTCGACACTCACTCCTGCGCCGCTGCAACACACGACCGAAGAAAACGCCTTCAGCCTTTCACCTTCAGTGATTGAAGATCCACAACTGAGGTTTATCGAATCGATATTGGGTGACACCGAAGACACCTGGAAACAGTTGTTCACCCAGGCTGACCTGCACTACCCGCCGCCAGCACTGACGTTATTCGACAATGACATAGCGTCAGCGTGTGGCTATGCCAGCGCGTCGAGCGGCCCCTTCTACTGCCCCGTAGACCGGCAGATTTATCTGGCCCCCGGGTTCTTCGATCAAATGGCCCATGAATACTCGGCAGTTGGCGACTTCGCTCAAGCTTTCGTCATTGCCCACGAGGTCAGTCATCATGTGCAACTCGAAATGGGACTTTCCGCACCCTTTGAAACGGCACTCCTGGCACGCCAGCCCGTAACTGGCGACGCTGGTCTTGAGGTCCGCACCGAGTTGCAGGCCGATTGCCTTGCCGGCGTCTGGGCCCATCAAGCGCAGCAGCGTCTGGTCTGGCTGGAACCAGGGGATATCGACGAAGCCCTGAATGCGGCTTCCGTATTCGGTGACGACTACTTACAACGCGCGCAAAATCTCACGATACGCCCAGAGACTTTCAGCCACGGCACATCGCCTCAACGCAGCCGCTGGTTCAGTCGCGGACTCGATAGCGGTCGGGTCGATGCCTGCGATACTTTCAACGCCGCGCAGCTGTAAATTTGCGAACAGACAGCGTTTGTCAGAACCGCTGCCAATCACTATGGTCTGACGACCGGACTGGCGCCGTTCCCGCGTACCAGCAACACTGATCACCACATACAGATAGAGGATTCCCACATGCTATGGAGAAAAGGTCGACGCAGTGACAACGTCGTCGATGCCCGTGGCGATGACATGGGCGGTGGCGGTGGCGGCATGCGCTTCGGTGGCGGCAAAGGCCTGAGCCTCGGTGCGATCCTGTTGATCGTCGGTATCGGCTGGATCACCGGGCAAGATCCGCTGCAGATTCTCGGTCAGCTCACCGGCCAAGGCACACAGCAAGTCGCACCGACGTCGCAAACCCGTCAGGCGCCGCCGGCCAACGATGAACAGGCCGAATTCGTGCGCTCGATCCTCGGCGACACCGAAGACACTTGGGGTGCGATCTTCCAGCAGGCCGGCCGCCAATATAAAGATCCGACCCTGGTGCTGTTCAGCAACCGGGTCAATTCGGCCTGCGGCATGGCCACCTCGGCCACCGGCCCGTTCTATTGCCCGGCAGACCAGAAGGTCTATCTGGACATGGCGTTCTTCCAGGAAATGTCCCAACGCTTCAAGGCGGCCGGCGACTTCGCCCAAGCCTATGTGATCGCTCACGAAGTCGGACACCACGTGCAGACGCTGCTTGGCGTCTCGGCAAAAATTCAGGCCGCCCGCCAGCAAGGTCGGCAGATGCAAGGCGACGGCGGTCTGCTGGTGCGCCAGGAACTGCAGGCCGACTGCCTGGCCGGCGTCTGGGCCTACAACGCCCAGAAACGTCTGAACTGGCTGGAACCGGGCGACATCGAAGAAGCCTTGAACGCAGCGAACGCCATCGGTGATGATCGTTTGCAACAACAGGGTCAGGGCCGTGTGGTGCCGGACTCGTTTACCCACGGTACGTCGGCGCAAAGGGTGCGCTGGTTCAAAACCGGATTCGCCCAGGGCCAGGTCGGCCAGTGCGATACCTTTGCGGCGAAAAACCTGTAAATGCATAAATGGCTGTTGGTTTTACTGTTCATCGGCGGCACCGCGCAAGCGGCCGGCGTCGACGCGATCAGTCCCGGACGCCTGCAATTGCAGGCCGGCGAAATGGCGGTGGGCATCGGCCCGGCGCCGGCAAAAATCGAGCGGGTGCTGATCGTCATTCATGGCAAGCTGCGCAACGCCGAAACCTATCGCAAGAGTGGAGAGAGCGCCGCCGAACTGGCCGGGCAAACCGCCAACACGCTGGTGATCGCTCCACAGTTTCTCAACGAAAGCGATGTCGCTCTCTACTCGTTGCCCGCCAGCGTTTTGCGCTGGAAAGGCAATGAATGGATGGGCGGCGGGTTATCCACAGGGCCGAACGCGCTCAGCTCCTATGCCGCCCTCGACGAAATCATTGGCCGGCTCAGCGACCGCAAGCAGTTTCCGGACGTGAAGCAGATCGTGATCTTCGGCCACTCCGGCGGCGGTCAGGTGGTGCAGCGCTATGCGCTGCTGGCCCAGGAGCAACCGGCGCTCAAGACTGAAGGCATTCGCTTGCGTTACGTGGTCGCCAACCCCTCGTCGTACGCCTACTTCAATGAGCAACGCCCGGTGGCCTTCGATCACGCGCAGTGCCCCGGTTTCAACCGCTGGAAGTACGGTCTGATAGACCCACCGATTTACTCGGGTGGGCAAACACCCGCGCAACTTGAAAGCCGTTACGTCAAACGCGAGGTGATTTATCTGCTGGGCCAGCAGGACACCGACCCGCAACACCCGGCGCTGGACAAGAGCTGCGCCGCCAAAGCCCAGGGGGCTTATCGACTGGAGCGCGGGAAGCTGTTTTTCGGTTACTTGCTGCGTCGTCATCCTGAAGGGGTGAATCAGCGGCTGGTGGAGGTTCCCGGGGTCGGGCATAACGGCGACGGCATGCTGACCTCGCCGGAAGGGCAGAAAGCAATATTCGAGCAATAAAAAACGGGGGCCGAAGCCCCCGTTTATTTTCAGGCGAACAACATCCGCCGCAATTCCACACAATCCTTCGCATGCCAGTCCGTCAGCTCTGGCCAAGGATTATCCGGCAGGTTCACCAGCACCGTGTGGGTGCCTGCCGCCCGGCCGCAATCAAGATCGAACCGGTAATCACCGACCATCACCATCTCACTCGCCGACACTTGCCAGGCATCGGCCAGTTTCAGCAAACCGCCCGGGTGCGGTTTCGGCGGCGCCTCATCGCGGCCCAATACATCGTCCACCGCAAAGCAATCAGCCAGGCCGATGGCCTCCAGCGTCACATGAGCCAGCTCCCGCGCATTGCGAGTCAGGATGCCGAGGCGATAACCCCGTGCGTGCAGGTCGCGCACCAGCTCCACCGCACCGACCGCCGGGGTCGAGCCGAGCGCCAGATCCCGCTCATGCTCCAGCAGCCACGCATGTTTCGCCGCCGCTTTCTCGGCGGGTAACGCCGCGAGATGCGTGAGGATGTCGTCCTCCGGCGGGATCGACAGCGCCACGCGGATCGCCGCGAAGTCGTGCACGGCGACGGTCAGGGTGCCGTCCATGTCGAACACCCAGTGCCGCACCTGCGCCAGACTCATGCCCAATCCTTGCGATGACGAATCAGGCCTTCCTGAGTCACCGACGCCACCAGTTGCCCGGCGCGGTTGAACACGCTGCCACGGGAGAACCCGCGAGAGTTGCCGGCCCACGGACTGTCCATGGCATACAGCAACCAGTCATCGGCACGCAGATCATTGTGGAACCACAAGGCGTGATCGAGGCTGGCGACCTGCATGTCTTTCTGCCAGACCGATTTGCCGTGAGGCAGCATCGACGTGGTCAACAGACCGAAGTCCGAGGCGTAGGCCAGCAGGTATTTGTGCAGCGCCGGAGCATCTGCCAGCGCACCATCAGCGCGGAACCACACGTACTTGACCGGATCCGCCGGCTGCGGGTTGTACGGGTCTTTTTCAGTGACCGGGCGCACTTCGATCGGCTTCGGGCACAGCAGTTTTTCGCGCATGTGCTCCGGGATCAGGTGCGCGCGTTGCTGGGTCAGTTCCAGCTCCGAAGGCAGGTTTTCCGGGCCGACAACTTGCGGCATCTGGCTCTGGTGTTCGAAGCCTTCTTCGTCGTACTGGAACGAAGCGCTGCAAGTGAAAATCGGGTGGCCCTTCTGGATCGCGGTCACACGGCGGGTGCTGAAACTGCCGCCGTCACGCACGCGATCAACGGAATAAACCACCGGCAACTTGGCATCGCCTGGACGCAGGAAATAACCGTGCATCGAATGCACATGACGCGTTTCTTCAACGGTCTGACTGGCCGCCGACAGCGACTGGCCGAGCACCTGGCCGCCGAACAACTGGCGAAAGCCCAGATCCTGACTGCGACCACGGAACAGGTTTTCCTCGATCGGTTCGAGGGTCAGCAGATCCACCAGATCTTCCAACACTTGGCTCATTCAGACTCTCCTCACACAACGCTATGCCGCGCAGTCTCGGCTGCGGCGGCCAATTCAGGTTCTGGCGCGAGCCATGATCGCGCCATTGTAAACGTCCGTGTCGGCTTAGCCATGCAGGGTCTGCAGCCATTGCTCCCTGGTGATGCGGTACAACAGATGTCGACGCAACGGGTGATCGACAGCCAGTTTCGGGTGATCGAAATCATGGGCCGGGTCGTGATGCATGCCGATGGCCTGCATGACTTTTTCCGACGGCAGATTGCTCTGCGCGGTGAACGCCACGATCTCCTTCAGGGCCAAACGATCAAAGCCGCAGCGCAGCGCGGTCCACGCGGCTTCGCTGGCATATCCCAGGCCCCAGTGTTCTTTCGCCAGACGCCAGCCGATTTCCACCGCCGGGGTAAACGGCGCATCGAAACCGACCACGCCGAGCCCGGTAAAACCGATGAACTCGCCGGTGTCCTTGCGCTCCAGCGCCCACAAACCATAACCGTGTTCGGCGAAATGCCCGCGCACACGGCCGATCAGCGCAGCGCTTTCCAGCCGACTCAAGGGGGCGGGAAAGTAGCGCATCACCTGCGGATCGGCGCACATCGCCGCAAATGCCGGCAAATCCGCGTCCTGCCATTGACGCATCAGCAGTCGCGCGCTTTCCAGCTCAAGTATCGGCTCCATCGTGCCCCTCCGTTTCCATGCCGCAAGTCTACATCGCTGTTAGGCTTTGCACTCTTTCCTGCAGCCTTTATGAATAGTCCACCATGCCGTTGCCGCTGATTTACCACGAAGACTACAGCCCGGAATTTCCGGCGGATCACCGCTTCCCCATGGACAAGTTCCGCCTGCTACACTTTAAGCTATACAGTGATACCTCTTCAGAGAAATCCACATGCCATTCGCAGTACCGTACCTCCGTTTTAGCAGCATGGAGCAGAAGGACGGGGATAGCCGCCGTCGCCAGCGTCAAGACTTTACGGACTGGCTGGCTCGCAACCCTGAGTACACAGAGTACGAGCGTAGGTTTGAAGACTTGGGCGTCAGTGGCTTCGATGGTGCACACGCCACAGATGGCGAGTTGAGTAAGCTACTAGCCGCCATTAAAGAAGGCTTCATCCCTGCTGGCTCCGTCGTTCTTGTTGAGGCGATGGACAGATTCAGCCGCCTGAAGCCGTACGACACACTCTCCCACCTGAACACTATTATGAAGGCGGGTGTCACTCTGGTGACGCTGGATGACAACCAGCATTACGACATATCCAGCTTGGAGAATGACTCCCTGCTGTATCTGGCGATGAAAGCCAAAGCAGCCCATGACTTTTCGAAGCGGCTGTCTGGTCAGATCACGAAGTCGTATGTCGGGCGAACCCTGTTAGCCAAGGATGGCGAGACGATCAAACGCCGCAACCCCTTCTGGCTTACCAGTGAAGGCAAGCTCAAGGAGGACGGTTCTGAGAAAGTGATCCAGCAGGCGTTCTTATCTTTCTCCAACGGTGTCCCGCTCCGTCTCATTGCCAACCGCGACTCCGAACACTTCGCCAATCGGCAGAGCCTGAAACACGCCCTGAAGAACATTGCTGCTATCGGTCATTGGCAACGCACCAAGACTGTTCGGGAGAACGGGAAGACCCGTCAGGAGCCCGGAGAACTGATTAGGAATGTGTTTGATCCTGCGGTGACTGAGGAACTGTTCTACCAGGTGCAGAATCTGTTGGCTGACCTAGCTGAACAGGCGCCAACCGTTGCACGTAAGTTCTCACTGGCTGGCCTGCTTCAGTGTGGCGAGTGCGGTGCCAACATGGTCTTGCTCCGTCAGACCACCAGACAGCAGACCGATGTAGTACGTTGCTATCGCCGGATGGCGAACAGCGCCAACTGTACGAATCAAAAAACAATCCCGGTGCCGGTGGTCTATTGGTTTTACATGGAGACGCGAAAGCCGCATGCCCTCCGTGCGTATTTGCGAACCCAGTTACCAGAAACCCAGCGTTTACAGATCAAGCTGGAGGGCCAGATAGATCAGTTGAGGCAGCAGCAGGCCAGACTTCGCCGACTCGTAATGCTGGACGAGAGCGATAAGGATGCAGAGGCCGAGTACGCACAATTGGTGTCCGACAAGAAGCAGTTGGAACAGGAACTGGCATCTCTGCCTAACACCGCCACCGCCGGGACTGAGGCAGACCCAGCAGGCTGGGGATTCTACCGGTTCATGCACGGAGACAAATTCGCCGTCAGCAACCTGCTGCAACTGGATGGTTATCGAATCATTTGCCACAAAAACGGGACACTTAAAGTCAACCGCTCCGGCGACGACAACCCAGCAGCGACAGTTCAGTACATCGGCTATGACCGAAAGACCAAGCGGTGGAACATCGGGTATCCAGATGGCTTAGTTATTTCCGTGAACAACAACGGAAGTCAGTGAAAACGTGCGTTCCTGTGTGAAATCTGAAACTCCAGCAGGGGTATTCCCCACCAGATTTCACGCAGCATCGCCTTCATATCTTCCGCAACTAGTAAACTCACCAATAACAACTCGCCAACGACGCACAATCACAAAGAAAGTGCAACTTATTTCGTATGCATGTATTGACTCTACAGTAAAGCGTGTTATCATTATCTTAGTGGAAGAAACAACTTAACCACTCCCTCGCAATACCCCCGTCACATACCCGCCTGCTACGTCATAGTTCGGACCATTCCTTTCCAACTATGATGCATAACCTCGTTTCCGATTCCGAGGCAGAATGATCGGTTTAGTTGTACATGGATAGGCTTGAAGTTCGCGAGATTTCTAAAGTCTTTAATGTCCAGCCTCGGCCAGAGGTGCAACGAACTGGCCACTAATTCGCTCTGCAACAGAGCAATACTGCACTTGCCCATTAACAAGTGTAACTAGCAGTACCCCAAGCCCGTAACCTCGTTTCGAGAACGGGTTTTTTATTCCTTCGGGAAAATCCATATACATACATGAGGTAATAAACATGGCCCAGCGTCCATTACGCAAGCACACTTGCGAGTGTTGCTCTCGAAACTTCTTTTCTAGGTCCGGCCTGTCTCGGTTCTGCTCGGTACATTGCCAAGTCAAAACTTGGAGAGCTAACAACAAGTCTACCCCGGAACAACTTGAACGAGAGTTTCTCGCCCAGGAGTTAGAGAATACCAGCCAACTAGAACAAGGGGCCGTTTGATGAATAACAGCACTTTGTGGCTTGAGGTCGACAAGACCAATCAAGCGATTTTATCGTACTACTTGGAACAACCAACCACGGCATCAGACAAGTTTGATTATGCCCAAGTAACGCAGGACGAACTGACGTACTTGTCGGCATTGGAAGATGCAGTATTCCCAGCCGGGATGGTCGCCACCACCGATGACTTGTACACGCACAGAACGCGCGTACAAGCAGCACAGAAGGCCAAGCCTACCGTACCTGTCAAGGCGTCTCCAGCGGCTCCCCAGCAGCCTGCCAAGGCCACCAAAGCGGCCACCATCACCAACTTCAGGAATGGCTTTAAACCCGTTCGAAACAAACCAAAGGAAACTAAACATGACTAACACAAACTACACTTACGGCGATACCGTTGTAGAATTCTACCCTTATGATGAGGACGAGTATCAGACTCTTCTGAGTAAGAATGTTGAGCAATATAATCGATGGTCGGAAGGACTGCATCACAAGGGTAAGGCAGTTCACGTAGACTTCGTTCGATATATGCCACTGGAACTTGCCTTGATAGAACTACAGGAGTTTATCCGCGAAGGTTACTCGATCGTTAAGGCTAACGCGGAGTCTTTGTTCTTCAAGGCGATTCTTCGGAAGCCAGAGGCTACTGTTACTGTTGAACTTCTGGACTTGGCTGAAACAACACGCGAAGAGTACGAGAAGACTCGCTTCGAACGTAATAAAACCCAGACCACCCAGGTGCTGGAAGAAACACTCTTCAATAAGCGCCATGCAGCCGAGGCAGATACCGCCGCGAAACTTGCGAAAGCAGCAGCGAAGCAGGAAGCAACCGAGGCACAGACGGCACTGGCGGAACTACTGGCGATGCACGCAAAGCCTGCCCAACCTGACGCACAGGTGGCAGCATGAAAGGCCAGCCAGAACACCGCCCCAAGGCGCTTGCGGTGAGTTTACAGCCTGATGTGTTCCACGCCCTGTCTTGGCACGCCCTACGTTACGAGATGTCCCCACGGGCGTTTCTGGCTCATCTGGCGGTGCAGTACGTTGCGGCAATGGAGCAGGCCGAACAGGCATCGAGTCTGGGCCGGTAACGGCCTTGATTTTACCGCACTAAAATAGCAGAATCGCCGCTATTGACCGCCCCTTATCTCGACAGACCTTAACCGCCATAAGACCCCTATGGATAAAGGGCCAGACAACGGTTTATCGCCCCGGATATCACACTCGTTTTTGGTGTTGAAAACCGGCATGGTATAGGAGGTGAAAATGAAGACCCTCTATGGGTTATCCCTCTATCACGTAAGCCATCGGAAAGGATGTATAAGCAAATGGAATCATCTGAGGATAAGACGAAGAGGAAGTTTGCCAAGTACCTACTTGATCCAATATGGACTTACCAGTACTCAGTCTTCTGTGATGATCCAGAAGAAAGTGTAAACCTACTTGAATACCAGAAAGTGTTTAGACGGGAGTTGGGGAGAAAGTTTCCAAACCAACCATTCCTGATCCGAATCCAGACTCTCAGACTGGGAAAAGTCCATCAGGCTTATCTAACGCTATACACAACGCAGAAGACTGTAGGCTTTCAAGAGCTTGCTTATCGTTACTTTCCAACGGAAGTGAACGTGATCTACCAGCAACTGACTGAGAGAAAGCGGGAAGTGAAGGCAAACAAGATTCTTACTCAGAACCCCCATGATCTTACAAGAGTGTTTGGTGAAGTGCGGATACGCCGATACGGGGTCATCAACAAACACCTGTTGGCAGGCACTGAAACTGAAGTTGAATAACTGGTCATTTCTTGACCAATAACTATTAGATTATGGGCGTCAGCTACAGCCCCCAGCGGCATAACATGGCGTCAAACCCAATGATTCCGGGCACGGGGGTTAAGCAGATCGCGCCTGACACGCGGTTTTCCGCCGTAACGGCAGATTCCCCTACACCCAGCACCAGGAATTGCCAGCTTTCCACTACAGCGGGGGCGGCATCGCCGGATCAGCCAGCGGTCAGGACACGATCAAGGCAACCCCCACAGCGGCTGCACACCGCTTGCACAGCCGCTGCACAGTCAACTGCACACCCTGACCAATGCCCTTGCATCGATCTGGGGCAGGCCAGCAGGCCTACACCCCACGGCAACGGATACCACGGACAGACCCACGCGCCTGCCCAGTCGCCACGGGAACGACCTCTAATTAACAGAATGCTATTGTGTTAAGTAGCCAACCCACGGAAACAGTGGACTCCTTCCGAGATGGTGTGTTCTAATTAACATATCAACTGAAAACAACATGGAACGTAAACTAGAATGAAGATCGTCGAAGCAGTAAAAACCGAGAGTGACGCCGAAACCATCAGCCGCAAGCTGACCCTCAATGCCAAGGGCAACACCCTGTACGCCGATATCTGGCGGTTCGGGGTCAACACCGCCCTTCGTATCAGCGATCTGCTGACCCTTACTTTCGACGATGTGCAGGGCGAACGGCTGGTTATCACGGAAGGGAAGACCGGCAAGACCCGTTCCATCAAACTCAACACCAGCGCCAAGACCCTCATCGGGCGCCGCAGGGCCGCACATCCCACACACGCGTACCTGTTTCAGGTGGACAGCAACCGGGCCAAGGGCAAAGCGGTAAGCCGCATCGCCGTAGCGAACGCCTTCAAGGCCGTAGGTGATGAGATGGGGCTGGCCCTCGGCACCCACTCGATGCGGAAGACGCGCGGCTGGTTGATGCACAGTGGAGGCAAGTCCATCGAGCTGATTTGCAAAGTGTTGAATCACTCAAGTCCAGCGGTAACGATGGCGTACATTGGCATCACTCAAGCCGAGGTGGATGCAACATATGATGACTTCGGGTTCTGATACACGCTGAAAGCCATCAGGAAACGATTACAGCCGCGTTCTACGGGTGGCTTATGTCACCCGACCATATTTTAAAAACGTGCTGTAAAGCGCTGCACGGGGCTAAAAACCGGGTTAACCACCGAACCACACTTAGCCGCCTATACTCGGCTATCGATTCTGTCGTGATATTATCTCCCTCGCTCGTTGAAACGATTTTCGAAGTGGGCATAGCTGTTTTTGAAAATTGCCGAGTCACTGCCTGTTCTATCAGCTACCCCGATAGAAGAATGGAACTTCTGAATGCAGCTTATCTCTTCCTTTAGTTGTAAACGAGTTTCCATCCCACGGGATATCATCATTGAAACTTCCATGAGAACGAAGGCCGCCCACTTGCTGACATCAATAACATCTCGCAAGGCAATATGACCATGTTGAGCATCGTGTACAGCGTTGCAGCGTAAATCGTAAAGATAAACCACTCGAGAATCTAATGCTCTCCAGCCCTCAGGCTTCGAGAACTGATATCGCCCATAACTAAGCAAGGCCGTCAGTCCTTTCCTAATCTGATTGACCACCTTATCTTTACTTATGGAAAACATGCATTCAATACAGCTCCAGTACTTTACGAATTTCATGTCCATGCTTGTATCTGCCTGAGCGTCAAAGAACCAATACAGCCCACGACGCAAGGCTCTTTCTGCATCACTTCCGGAATCTAACTGACTTATACGAACAAGCTCTTGGAACCACTCGCAATCTAGCAGGGAAGTCGCATTATCTTGTGTCAGGTCCAAACACTGAAACCCATCGAAGCTGGTTTTAAGATTTAGCAACTGAGTACTTGTGTCTATTGAGAACCATGTAACCGCCCCTGGTTTAAAACGGCCTTCTACGCTCGGAATAAGACGTACTGCCGCCCCGCCACGATCTAGGCAAGTGGTGAAAGCAAGGGAAAGTAACCCACACGTGGCTTTAGCCAGTTCAAAGAAGCGACGTTCTGCGTGATCTGGACTTCCTTTAACTTGAACAACCAACCACAGGCCATAGTTCATTTCTCTCCATGCACTGCTGATAACGGCGTCTTGGGCAACGCTGGACTCCATTACTTCGAGACGAGGCCTGTGAATTACCACATCCCCAAAAGTAAGTTCATCAAGATCCTTGAACTCAAGCCCACTCAAGGATGAGTAGAATTTGTGTACGTTGATTGATTGGAAAACTACGCTTTCAACTTCGTTGACAAAACACCCGACATCATCGGCTACGCCTTCTTCGTACCAACGTCCGAGTACGGCTTTACATGCGAGATCTATATCGTCCGACTCGACGAACTCCTTACTCGGCAGTACTTTCTCAACAATCGAACTAAGCCGTTCAAAGCTCTTTGCAGCCTTATCGGAAAAGCAAACCTTAGAACCGTTTGGCGTTCTCACTTCTCTACGCAAACGCTCCATGAAATCGAAAGACTTAAATGCTTGGATCTCGCTCATTAGTTCCGATGATTTCAGCAAAACCTGTAAATCTGCTTGAGCCGAGCGTAGTTGCTTTGACGTCATGGACGTTGACTACCTTGATTGGGTTTGGGGGGCCAGTATAGCTACGCAGATCGAGGACGGTGGAAGACGGGTCAGGCAGCGTATACCACTGCATAAGTTGAAATTCAGCCTGCTGCGCGATCACCTGGTGGACAGCGGCCTGACCCGCGATGAAGACCTGCTGCGCCCTGAGTTGTGCCCCGCCGATATCCTCGCCCTGGCTCATGACCGCAGTTACATCGAACGCTACATGAGTGGCGAGCTGTCCCGCGAAGACCAGCGGCGCCTCGGCCTGCCGTGGAACGAAGCGCTGGCGCGACGCACCGTGCGGGCGGTCGGCGGTTCGATCCTGGCGGCAGAGAAAGCGCTGGAACATGGTCTGGCCTGTCACCTCGCTGGCGGCACTCATCACGCCCACTACGACTATCCCGCCGGGTTCTGCATCTTCAATGACCTGGCGATCATCAGTCACTACCTGCTGCAAAGTGGCCGGGTGAACCGCGTGCTGATCTTCGATTGCGACGTGCATCAGGGCGACGGCACTGCACGGATTCTGCACAACACCCCGGAAGCGATCACCGTTTCCCTGCACTGCGAAAAGAACTTTCCTGCACGCAAAGCCGAAAGCGACTGGGATATTCCGCTGCCCAACGGCATGGGCGACGCCGATTACCTGAAAGTGGTCGACGATGCACTCAACTATCTGCTGCCGCTGTATCAGCCGGATCTGGTGCTATACGACGCTGGTGTCGACGTGCACAAGGACGACGCCCTCGGCTATCTGCAACTGACCGACGAAGGTGTTGCCGCCCGCGACGAAAGCGTGATGCGCCACTGCCTGGGTCGCGACATCCCGGTCGTCGGCGTGATCGGCGGCGGTTACAGCAAGGATCGCCACGCCCTCGCCCGCCGCCACGGCATCCTGCATCACAGCGCGCAGCGCGTCTGGCAGTCATCCGGTTGTCATTGAGTTGTGCTGCGTTACCCACAATGGCTGTGGAACGGCCTGTGGATAACCTGAGCGAAAGGGACTACAGCCCACGCTGAACATGGCCTGCAGCAAGCTGGTTATTTTTTGATCAGACCTTTAGATCATCACAAATCCCTGTGGGAGCGAGCTTCGTCCGGGCGGCGATCCGACGATGGCGTCAGCACATTCAACATTTAACTGAATGACTCACCGCTTTCGCGAGCAAGCTCGCTCCCACCCAGTGACTGCGCTGTTAGAATGCGCGCCATATTTCGTCAGACCGCAGCGCACGCCATGACCCAGACTTCCGCCGCCCTTCCCGCCCACGTCGCCATCATCGGCGGTGGCCCCGCCGGCCTGATGGCCGCCGAAGTGCTGAGCCAGGCTGGAGTCCGCGTCGATCTGTACGACGGCATGCCCTCGGTGGGCCGCAAGTTCCTGCTGGCCGGGGTCGGCGGCATGAATATCACTCACTCCGAAGCCTACCCGGCGTTCCTCTCGCGCTACGCCGAACGCGCCCCGAACATCGCCCCGCTGCTGCGCGCATTTGACGCCGACGCACTGTGCCGCTGGATTCACGAACTGGGCATCGAAACCTTCATCGGCAGCTCCGGCCGGGTGTTCCCCACAGACATGAAAGCCGCGCCATTGCTGCGCGCCTGGCTCAAGCGCCTGCGCGACAGCGGCGTGGTTATCCACACCCGCCACCGCTGGCTCGGCTGGGATGAAAACGGCGCGTTGCGCATCGACAGCCCGGAAGGCGAGAAAACCCTCAATCCCGACGCCACCCTGCTGGCCCTCGGCGGTGGCAGTTGGTCGCGGCTGGGCTCCGACGGCGCGTGGATGCTGCCGCTGGAGCAACGCGGCGTAGGACTGGCGCCGTTACAGCCGAGCAATTGCGGCTTCGAGGTGCAGGCCTGGAGCGAAGTGATGGTCAGCAAATTCGCCGGCGCGCCGCTGAAAAATATCGCCATCGGTTTGAACGACGATGTTCCGCGTCTGGGTGAATGCGTGATCACTGCGACCGGAATCGAGGGCAGTTTGATTTACGCGCTCTCAGCACCGATTCGTGAGGCGATCAATGTGCACGGTACAGCAACTATTCACATCGACCTCCTGCCCGGCCGACCTGTGGATAAATTGCAGACGGCGTTGAGCAAACCTCGGGGTTCGCGCTCGATGGCCAAGCATCTGCACAGTCAGGTCGGGATTGATGGGGTGAAAGCGGCGCTGTTGCGTGAACTCACTGATGCCGCAACCTTTGCCGATCCGGCGCTGCTGGCCCGGGCGATCAAGGCCTTGCCGCTGACGCTGGTGAAAACCCGTCCGCTGGACGAAGCGATCAGCAGTGCCGGTGGCGTGACGTTCGAGGCGATGGATGAGCGGCTGATGCTCAAGGCGTTGCCGGGGGTGTTTTGTGCGGGGGAGATGCTGGATTGGGAAGCGCCGACGGGGGGGTATTTGCTGACGGCTTGTTTTGCCAGTGGGCGGGCGGCAGGTCTTGGAGTTTTGGAGTGGTTAAGACGGGAGATTTGAGTCGTCCCCCCTTCACCCTCACCCCCGCCCTCTCCCGGAGGGAGAGGGAGCCGACCGAGGTGTCAGGCGTCATCCATCGACCTGAAAGACCGAGTCGATTATGGATTCGGGAAAGCAGGATCAGGTCGGCGCATCTCTGAAGCATCCCCCCATCAGTCCCCTTCCCTCAGAGAGAGCCGACCGAGGTGTCTGGCGTCCGACATCGACCTGAAAGACCGAGTCGATTATGGATTCAGCGATCGAGTGCTTTTAAAAACCTGAGTTCGAATCGATATTTCAGGTCGGCGTAATTCGTAAAAACAACCCCGTCAGTCCCCTCTCCCTTTGGGAGAGGGTTAGGGTGAGGGGCTTTTGATCTTTAAGGCTTACGCTTACGCGGCCCAGTATTGAACACCGGCACCTTGCGCACAGGCTTGATCGCCACCTCCGGCGCCGGGGTGTCCCCGCTGTCCACCCACTTGCCCAGATTGCGCTTGCCGCCACCCCCGGAAGCTTTCGGCTTCTTCGGTTTCTTCGGCTTCTTGATCACCTGACCACTGGCATCAGTGTCCGGCACACGGTGCTCCGGCACGAAGTCCGGCTCAACTTCACGCTTCAAGGTGGCTCGGGTCAACGTTTCAATCGCCGACAACATGTTCACTTCATCAGCACACACCAGCGAAATAGCCTCACCGGTTGCGCCCGCGCGGCCGGTCCGGCCGATACGGTGGATGTAATCCTCGGCAACGATCGGCAGATCAAAGTTGACCACCAGCGGCAGGTCTTCGATATCCAGACCACGAGCAGCAACATCGGTCGCCACCAGAATCTGTACTTCACTGGCCTTGAACCGATCCAGCGCACGCTGACGGGTCGCTTGCGGCTTGTCGCCGTGGATGCCGTCGGCATTCACGCCCAGGCCCTGGAGTTTTTCAACCAGCGCGTCCACGCCATTGCGGGTCTTGGCGAACACCAGCACCTGCTTCCACTTGTTCTTGCGCATCAGGTGCACGAACAGTTCCGGCTTGCGCTTCTTGTCCACCGTCACCACCCACTGCTTGACGGTGTTGGCGGCAACGTTGCGCGGGCTGACTTCGATGCTCAGCGGATCGTTGAGCATCTGCCCGGCCAGCAGGCGGATGTCATCGGAGAAGGTCGCGGAGAACAGCAACGTCTGACGTTTCTTCGGCAGCGCGCGGTAAATGTTCGCCAGCTCTTCGGAAAAGCCCAGGTCGAGCATGCGGTCGGCTTCGTCGAGCACCAGGGTTTGCAACTGATTGAATTTCAGCGCCTTCTGGCGGAACAGGTCGAGCAAGCGGCCCGGGGTCGCCACCAACAGATCAACGCCACCGCGCAGCTTCATCATTTGCGGGTTGATGCTGACGCCGCCGTACACCGCGTAAGTGCGCAACGGCAGGTTTTCGGCGTATTGGCGCACGGCTTCGTGGACTTGCTCGGCCAGCTCGCGGGTCGGCACCAGGATCAATGCGCGCACCGAGTTGGCAGCGACTTTCGGCCCTTCCATGCTCAGCAGCTGCAACAGCGGCAAAGCGAAACCGGCGGTCTTGCCGGTGCCGGTCTGGGCCGCGGCCATCAGGTCGCGACTGGCCAGCACAGCGGGAATGGCTTGCGCCTGCACCGGCGTCGGGGTCTGGTAGCCGAGCTTCTCGAGGGAGCGCAGCAAGGGTTCGATCAAGCCAAGGGTGGCGAAAGTCATGGGAGTACCGTAGGAAAAATCAGAGCAAGTGTGCGATGGCGCGCAGTTTACCCTAATTCGCACGTTGCTCCGTCGCAATGGCCTTCGCTGCGGCAGCAGGCTCGCTGACCACCGGAAGCTGCCGTGGGCGGCGCCACTGCGGCAGACCGATCAGCACCACCGCGCCGATGATCACCAGCATCGCCAACGCCTCCTCGATCCCGATGGTCTCGCCGACAAACACGATCCCCAGCAACACCGCCACCGCCGGGTTCACATAGGCATAACTGGTGGCCGCCGCCGGACGAACGTTTTTCAACAGGTACATGTAGGCGTTGAAAGCGATGATCGAGCCGAAGAAGATCAGGTACGCCAGCGCCAGCCAGCCTTCCAGCGGCGGCATGGCCTGCAAATGTTCACCACTGGCCGCGCTGCCGATCAGCAGCACCACGCCGCCCACCAGCATTTCCACGGCACTGGCCATCGCGCCCTGAGGCAACGGCAGGTGTTTGCTCCAGACCGAGCCGAACGCCCAGCTCGCCGCCGCGAAAATCAGCAGCGCCGCACCCAGCGGGCTCGATTGCAGGTTGGAGCCCATGTTCAGCATCGCGATGCCGATAATCCCCATCGCCACCCCGGCCCATTCCAGACGGGTGTTTCGTGCGCCCCAGAAATAACCGCAAAGCAAAGTGAACAACGGCACCGTAGCCACCGCCAGCGCCGCGACACCCGACGCCACGCCGCTGTGCTCGGCCAGCGTCACCGCGCCGTTACCGAAGCTGAGCAGCAGAATCCCGATCATCCCCGCCGCTTTCCACTGCGCCCAGGTCGGCGCCGGTGCCCCGCGCCAGCGCAGGAACGCATACATCAGGCTGCCGGCAATCACGAAGCGCACACCGCCGAGCATCAGCGGCGGCCAGTATTCGACGCCGATGCGGATCACCAGATAGGTCGATCCCCATATCACGTACAACGCAAAAAACGCGGCGATCAGCGGCAAGGAAAAACGGCGCACGGCAGACATGAGACGACTCGACATCAAGGCAGGGAGACTGGTTATTCTAGAAAGGCCAACCGCTAAAAATAAGTTACAAAACCTGTTTATCGCGCCGGTACACTTTTGAAAACACGGAGATCGGCGGCCGATACCGCGATTTCGAAAGTCTGGCATTTTCAGGAGTCCGACCTTGGACAAATACGACCGCATGCTGCTCAGCGCCCTGCTCGAAAACGGTCGCGCGTCCTACGCCGACCTCGCCCGCAAAGTGAACCTCTCCGCCCCCGCCGTTGCCGAGCGCGTGGCCAAACTCGAGGCCAGCGGCGTCATCACCGGTTACTCGGCCAAGGTCGACATGGCCAAGCTCGGCCTGCCGATCCAGTGCGTCATCGAACTGCGCCTGAACCAGCACGGCAACCCGAAGGTGTACGACGAACTGATCAGAATTCCGCAACTGACCGAATGCCACCGCGTCACCGGCGACCCGTGCGTGATCATGCAGGCAGCCGTAGGCTCGATGACCGAACTGGAAGAGCTGATCAACCGGGTGGCGAAATTCGGGTTCAGCAAGACGTCGATCGTGTTGTCGAGTGCGATAGAGAAACGGGTGCCGCTCGGTCACATCGAAGGGAACGGCAAATCCTGAGGCGATGGTGATCCCTGTGGGAGCGGGCTTGCCTGCGATGAGGCCGTCACATCCAACAATTTGGGTGACAGACAATACGCCATCGCGGGCAAGCCCGCTCCCACAGGGAAATTCGTTTGCCTGAAATCAGCGATAGCGTTGCAGGTGCTCGCCGACCTTGGCGGCCGGCACCTTCTGCAATTTGCACAGCAGGTCGTGCGATAGCTCCCGCACCCCATGCTTGCGCCGCAATTCATCCGCCAGATGCGCCAGCAAATTCGCCGCCATCTCCGCATCCGCCATCGCCCTGTGCGCCTGGCCGGTATGCGGCAGTTGGGCGAAGGTGGTGAGCGTGCCGAGCTTGTGGTTCGGCGCCGCTGGCATCAAACGGCGAGCCAGCAACAGCGAGCACGCAAAATTCTGCAAACGAGTACGTTTGATCCGGCCCAGTTCAAAGTCCCAGAACTTCTGGTCGAAGGCGGCGTTGTGCGCCAGCAGCGGTGTGCAGCCGACGAATTCGTTGACTTCGTTCATCACCTGCTCGGCCGAGGGCGCGGTGCGCAGCATGGCGTTGCTGATGCCGGTGAGTTGTTCGATGAAGGCCGGGACGCGTACGCCCGCGTTCATCAGGCTCTGGTAACGCTCGACGATGCGGCCGTTTTCCAGCATGACCACGGCAATTTCCGTGGCCCGGCAGCTGCTGCTCGGCGAGATGCCGGTGGTTTCAAAGTCGATGACTGCAATGCGTTCCAAACCGGGTGGTACTCCGTCCAAATCAATTCTTGAGCAACGCTCAGTTTTTCAACAGCAGCGCGCCTTCGATCGGCACGTAACGGCTGGCGGCGCGGATCAGCGAGTTGGCGGTCAGGCCGGGGACGCCGTAGGCCACCGCTTGCACGCCGTGTTTATTGATGATGCGTTCGAGCAGCATGTCGAAGTCGCCATCACCGGAGGCCAGGACAATTTCGTCGACGTGGTCGGCGGCGTCCATGATGTCGAGGGTGATGCCCACGTCCCAGTCGCCCTTGGCCGAGCCGTCGCTGCGCTGGATGTAGGGTTTGAGTTTCACGGTGAAACCGAGGTTGCGCAGGATCTGCTGGAACTGCTGCTGTTTGCTGTCGCCCCGGTCGATCGCGTAGGCGTAGGCCTCGACTATCTGCCCGTGCTGGCTGACATCCGCCCACAGTGCCGCATAGTTGAAGTGGCAACCATAGGCCTGGCGCACGGTGTAGTAGAGGTTCTGCACATCGGCGAACACTGCGATTTTTTTCACCGGAGTTCCTGTGAGCGCTGACGCGCATGAGCCGGATCAGGCACCAGGCCCGAAAAAGGCGCTCAGTATGCCAGCCCGAAGGAAGGTTCCGCGAATAATCGGCCCGGGGCGCTCAGGCGCCCCGGACGAATGGTGAATCAGACGAAGGAATCGTCGTCATCGAAGAACGACGAGTTGTCATCGCTGTAGTCGGTGTCGGTGAAGCCACCCTGGTTGTTGCCGAAGGAGTCGTTGTTGGCCATGCGCTGGTCGTCGCCCCAACCGTTATTACCCTGGTCGGCCACTTGCGCAGGCTCTTCCTTGATCACTTCGACGATTTCTTCCGGCTGCTGGTTGTGATGGAACAGGCTGCTGATGCCTTGTGCCAGCATCACGCCACCTGCCACACCCGCTGCGGTTTTCAGGGCGCCGCCGAGGAAGCTGCTGCCCGCCGCCGGGGCCGCTTGTTGCTGACCATAACCCGGTGGTGGCGCGCCGAAGTTCTGTTGTGGCGCGGGTGCACCGAAGTTCTGTTGCGGTGCCGGTTCACGCCAGCCGCCAGTGGACGCCGGGGCGCTTTGGGTCGGCGCCGGGCGCGGGCTGCTGCCGCCGAAGATGCTCGACAGGAAACCACCGCCGCTCGGCGCCGGGGCTGCGCTTTGCGCCTTGGCCGATTGCAGTTCGGCTTGCAGTTGCTGAACCTGTTGAGTCAGTTGTTTGTTCTGTTCGTCGAGGCTCTTGATCGCGGCCTCCTGCACCAGAATCGCCTGGGTCATGAAATAGCCTGCGGCCGGTTGGCGCGTCAGGTGTTCCTTGATCCGCGCCTCAGCCAGGGCGTCGCGCGGGGCTGCCTCCGTTTCGGCCTGTTGCAGCCGGGAAAACAGTCCATCGATCAGGGTTTGCTCTTCGCTGTTCATGGCGACCTCGTAGATTGCCGGGGATAACGTTGCCCTCCTCCACGGTGGAGGAGGCGCACCTCTGTAATGGAGGCAGTGACAGAATGTTTCAATGGTCTTTACCGAACGTTTACGTTTGCGCCCGGCAGCACATCATCGGTTAAAGTGAGCCACTGTTTTTGACCTGCGATACCGACTGATGAATGCCTTCGATGTGCTGCGTGACTCGCTGTATTTCTTTAAACGCAATCTGGCGCGGATCGTCCAGCTGTGCCTGCCGCTGGTGATCTTCGAAGCCGCGCTGCAACAAGTGGTGGATCACACAACCGACCCGGACGGTTATTCGGCCATCAGCGTGATCGTCGGCCTGCTGGTTTATCCGCTGTACACCGCCGCGCTGATCCTGTTTCTCGACGCCCGCACCCGTGGCGAATCCCCGCAAACCCTCGATCTGCTGGCGATGTCGGCGCGCCTTTGGCCACGCTTTGCCGTGCTCACCGCGCTCAACACGCTGCTGATTCTGCTCGGGCTGTCCCTGTATTTCCTGCCAGGCCTGTGGCTGATGGTCACCCTGGCCTTCGGTGAATACCTGCTGGTGCTGCGCGGCTACGGCCCGTTGCAGGCCATGAAGGAAAGCCTGCGCCTGAGCCGTGGGCATTTCCTGCGGATTCTGGTGTGCATCCTCTGTGTGATGGGGCCGCTGTGGCTGCTCAAGGGTTTGACCTTGCAGGTCTATCCCGATCCGCAGAATCCGTTGATCGCCGTGTTGATCGACAGCGGTCATAGCTTCCTGCAACTGTTTACCAGCGTGGTGCTGTTCCGCCTGTTCATGCTGATCAGCGAATTGCCCGACAAACGTGACGGAATAGTCTGACCGCTCTGCGCTTGGGTGATGCGGGGGTCTCGCGTATGCTCGGGACCACTTCCGTATCGCTATAAGCCGAGCCATGACCCGTCTACTGCGCTACACCCTGCTCTCCGTGCTGCTGGCCGTCGCGCTGATCGGCATGATGATCTTCAGCCTGACCTGGCGCCCCGACGCCCGGGAGACCCTGCCGGTCAGTTGCACCGGGCAGCCGCCGACGCTGGTGCCCGGCCAGGCGCTGAAGGTCATGACCTGGAACGTGCAATACCTGGCCGGCAAGCGTTACGTGTTCTGGAACGACCTGGCCCACGGCGACGACGAGTCCCCCACTCTTGAAGACATGGCGTTCAGCCTCGACGAAGTGGCCCGGGTGATCCGCGACGAGCAACCCGATGTGGTGTTGATCCAGGAGCTGGATGACGGCGCCAAGGCCAGCGACTATCAGAACCAGCTCAAGCTGTTGCAGGAGCGCCTCGCCGACCTCTATCCGTGTAGCGTCCATGCCTTCGACTGGAAGGCCGATTTCGTTCCAGATCCGCATATCTTCGGCAGCGTTGGCCGGCAACTCGCCACCCTCAGCCGCTTTCGCATCGAACACGCCGAACGCCTGCAATTGCCGGTGCAACCACTGAATATCATCAGCCGTCAGTTCCAGCCGAAAAACGCCCTGCTCGCCACCACCCTGCCGTTCAGCGATGGCGGGCAACTGGTGGTGTTCAACACGCATCTGGATCGCGCCATCCAGCCGGACGAAACCTTGCAGGCGCAAGTGGCGGCGGTGGCCAAGGTGCTCGACAAACACGAAAGCCACGGCACGCCGTGGCTGATCGGGGGTGACTTCAACCTGTTGCCGCTCGGCCAGTACCGGCGCCTGCCCACCGAACAGCGCACGCCCTACTCCGTGGACAGTGCGCTGCATCTGCTGTGGGACAAGTACCCGATGATCCCGACCAATAACGAAGCCAGTGGCATCGACCGCGCCAAGTGGTTGACCCATTACCCCAACGACCCTGGCCTCAATGGCCCGGACCGCACGGTCGATTACCTGTTCTACAGCCCGAAAATCAAACGGGTCGAAGCCACGGTGCGTCAGGACGATACGTTGCGCATTTCCGATCATTTGCCGGTGATTGCGAAGTTCCTCCTGCCACCCAACTGATCTCAGTGAGCCTCTTCAAGATCGTCGTGCAACAGCCCGAAGATCTGCCGCTTCATGTCGATGAACGAGCGCTCCATGACCATGTCCAGCGTGCGTGGACGTTCGATCGGCACATCCAGGATCTGCTTGATCCGCCCAGGCCTGGCGCCCATCACATACACCCGGTCGCCGAGCAGGATCGCCTCGTCGATGTCGTGAGTGACGAACAGCACGGTTTTTTTGCTGTTGCCCCACACACGTAACAACAGCTGCTGCATTTGCAGGCGCGTCTGGCTGTCGAGGGCGCCGAAGGGTTCGTCCATCAGCAGGATCTGCGGATCGTTGGCCAGCGCCCGGGCAATCGCTACCCGTTGCATCATGCCGCCGGACAACTGCTTGGCGTAGTTGTCGGCAAATCCTGACAAGCCAACTTCATGGACGTAGTGATCGACGATCTCCTTGCGCCGCGCCGCCGGCATACCCCGACGCTTGAGGCCGAACTCGACGTTCTGCCGCACCGTCAGCCACGGGAACAGCGTATAGCTCTGGAACACCATCCCGCGATCCGCGCCGGGGCCCTGCACTTGCTGGCCGCCGACGTAGATTTCGCCGGAGGTCGGCTCGGCCAGGCCGGCGGTGAGATACAGCAGGCTCGACTTGCCGCAGCCCGACGGCCCGACCAGCACTGCAAATTGCTGATCCGGCACTTCGAACGACACTTCCTCCAGCGCGGTGAACGTACCGCCGCCGGGTTTGGTGTAGCGCAGGCTGACCTTGTCCACCTGCAACCTTGCCGCGGCGAGTGTCGGTGCGGCGACCGGCTCGATGAAACGACGGTTGGCAGCGGTTACTGAGCCCATGCGGCAATCCTCAAACGCAAGAAGCGAAACAGTTGATCGGTGACCAGGCCGAGCAGGCCGATGATCGCGATGGCGAGAAAAATCACGTCGACCTGAAAACCACGCATGGCTTTGAGGCTCAAATAACCGAGGCCACTGGAAGCCGCGACCAGTTCGGCGACCACCAGATAGGTCCAGGCCCAACCCATGGTCACCCGCAAAGTGTCGAGCACGCCGGGCAACGACGCCGGGGCGATCACATGCAGCACCGCGTCACGCCGGTTGGAGCCGAGGGTGTAGGAGGCGTTGATCAAGTCCTTGGAAATGCCTTTGGACACGTCCGCGATCATCACCAGTTGCTGGAAGAACACGCCGAAAATGATCACCGACACCCGCTGTTCCAGACCGATGCCGATCCACAGGATGAACAGCGGCACGAACGAGGTCACGGGCAAATAGCGGATGAAGTTGACCAGCGGTTCGAGGAACGCCTGGACGATGCGAAAGCTGCCCATCAGCAAGCCCAGCGGCACCGCCACCAGCGACGACACAATGAAGCCGACCATCACCACTTCGACACTGGCCCAGACATGCTGGCCGAGGGTGCCGTCGCGGCTCAGGCGCACGGCGGCTTCGACCACCGCGCCGGGCGTCGGCAGAAACATTCCCGGTACGATGCCGCCGTAGGACAACCCGGCCCACAGGCCGACCAGCAACACCCAGGCCAGACCGCTGGCGCTCCACACTACCGGCACCGGCAATCCGGTCTTCGGTGTGATGCAGCGGCTCAGCCATGAATTGCGCTTGAACATGACCAATCTCCTAGAGCGGGCTGACGAAACGGTTGTCGACCAGATCGTCGTTGCTGACGTTGTAGGGCTTGCCCTGCAATTCGCTGGCGGTTTCGTTGGCCAGTTTGATCAGCGGTGCGCTATCCCCCGGCGTACCCGGTTTGCCCAGCAGCTTCTCGCTCATGGCCTGATCGTAGAAACGCACGCCTTGCGCGGCAGCGGCCAGTTCCTTCGGATCGGACAGGTAACCGCCGACGCCCTTGGCCATGATTTCGTAGGCTTTCTGTGGATGGTCCTTGGTGTACTGCACGGCTTTGTAGAGACCGGCGACCAACGCCTTGACGTCTTCCGGCTGCTTCTCGATCACCGTGCAGTTGAGCGCCACCACATCGACGATCACGCCCGGCGTACTGCTGCTGTCGATCAGCACCTTGCCCTGCTGCTTGTCGCGCACCATCGACAGATGCGGCTCCCAAGTCACGGCGGCCGGCACGCGACCGGCGATGAACGCGGTGGCGGCATCGTCGGCGGTCATGTTCTGCACGGTGATGTCGCTCATGCTCATGCCGTTCTTTTTCAGCAGGTACGAGAGCCAGAACTGCGAGGTCGAACCCTCGTTGACGGCCACGGCCTGGCCCTTGAGTTCTTGCAGGCTCTTCACGTTTTTACCGACCAGCACGCCGTCGCCGCCATGGCTGTCATCCAGCGCGGCCACAGCCTTGAAGCAGAACTGCGGGCGGTACTTGAGCACTTCGTCGATGGTCGAGGCCGAGCCGGACAATTGCCCGGACGCCTGAGCGGCCATGTACATCGACGCTTCTTCGACCACCGGCAATTCGACGGTCAGGCCGTTTTCCTTGAAGTAGCCCAGATCCTGGGCCAGATACAGGGTGCCGTAACCGACCCACGTGGTGTGGCCGATCGACAAGGTGCCGGCCTGGGCGGCGGTGATTGAAAGGGCGGAGATCGCCAGAGGACATGCAAGACGGGTAAACAAGGACTTGTTCATGGAGCACTCCCAACGCTGTTGATTTAGTTGTCATGGGCAGTACGGCCAGCCGGGGTGTCGCGATTGCACGCTGCGGTCTCTGCTGGACTCTGGCGGGCAATGCCTTGGCTGGCGAAATCGATGTTGACCCAGGCTTGGCGTCAGGAAAACGAGGAAATAGTTAGACGCGAACGATGAAAAAACTGGGTAGTGCGCACCGCGAAAGGGCGCGTCGGACGGGGGTGCACGGAGGGGGTGCAGGACAGCAAAAACGATGTTGAATCGGCTGACGTAATCGCGAGCAAGTCGAAACGTCGCACCGCCGCTCCCACAGGTTTATCGGACGTTCACAAAATTGTGATCCACCCCGAAACTGTGGGAGCGAGCTTGCTCGCGATAAGGTCCGAAGGACCTTCAATAGAGCTTAGAGCCGACCGTATTCCTGCGCCGTACGATCCAGCGCTTTCAGGGTCTTGCCCACCAGCTCGTCAATCTCTTCACGGCTGGCAATCAACGCCGGCGCCATGATCATCCGCCCCAAAGTCGATCGAATGATCACCCCCTCCTCAAAACCAATCGTACGGCAGCGCCATGCGATGTCGTTCTCATTGGCGAAGCGCTTGCGCGTGGCCTTGTCTTCGGCCAGTTGCAACGCCGCAACCATGCCCGTGCCCTGGATATCGCCCACCAGCGGATGATTACCGAACACCTCGCGCAGGCACTGTTGCAGGTACGGGCCGATGTCATCCTTGACCCGCGTCACCACGCCTTCATCACGCAGGGCCTTGAGGTTGGCGATCGCCACCGCCGCCGCCACTGGGTGCCCGGAATAGGTCAGTCCGTGGGCGAACACCCCGCCCTGCTCCACCAGCACATCGGCCATTTTCTTCGACAGAATCAAGCCGCCCATCGGGATGTAGCCGGAGGTCAGTCCCTTGGCGATGGACAGGGTGTCCGGCTCGAAACCGAAGTACTCGTGGGCGAACCATTCGCCGGTGCGACCGAAGCCGCCGATCACTTCATCGGCGCACAACAGCACGTCGTACTTGCGGCAGATGCGCTGGATTTCCGGCCAGTAGCTTTCCGGCGGGAAGATCATTCCGCCCGCGCCCTGGAACGGTTCGGCGATGAATCCGGCGACCTTGTCGGCGCCCAGTTCGAGGATCTTCGCTTCCAGTTGCCGCGCGGCTCGCAAGCCAAATTCAGCCGGTGTCAGGTTGCCTTCGTGGGCGAAGAAGTACGGCTCGTCGATGTGCGCGATGTCGGGAATCATCCCGCCCATTTCGTGCATGAACTTCATGCCGCCGAGGGCCGTCGCCGCCAGGGTCGAACCGTGATAGCCGTTCCAGCGGCCGATCATGATTTTCTTCTCGGGCTTGCCCAGCACCTGCCAGTAACGGCGCACGGTACGGATCAGCACCTCGTTGGCCTCGGAGCCGGAGTTGGTGTAGATCGCGTGGCTGTAATGCCCCGGCAGCAGGCTGAACAGCAGCTCGGAGAGCTCGATCACCTGCGGGTGGGTGGTGTGGAAAAACATGTTGTAGTACGGCAACTGCTCCAGTTGCCGGCTCGCGGCGGCGTTCAGATCCTTGCGGCCGTAACCGAGGTTGGTGCACCACAGCCCGGACATGCCGTCGAGGTAGCGCCGACCGTCGTTGTCCCACAGGTGCAGGCGGTCACCGCGCACCATCACCCGTGGGCCTTCGTCGTTGAGGGCCTTCTGGTCGACGAACGCATGAATGTGGTGCGCTGCATCGGCGGCCTGGTAGTCGCGGGTTTCACGTGAGGTGGTCATCGCCGGATCTCCTTTCTTGTTGTGAGCGGCTGTCATGAGCGCAGTTGAAACCAGGTGGTTTTCAACTGGGTGTATTTGTCGAATGAATGCAGCGACAGGTCGCGACCGAAACCGGACTGCTTGCCACCGCCGAACGGCACGGTCACGTCCAGCGCATCGACGCTGTTGACCGACACCGTACCGGCTCGCAATTGCCGCGCCACCCGGTGCGCGCGATGCAGATCATCCGTCCACAGCGACGCCGCCAGACCGTAGACGCTGTCGTTGGCCAGTTGCAAGGCGTGAGCCTCGTCATCGAACGGAATCACCGCCAGCACCGGGCCGAACACTTCTTCGCGAAACAGGGTCATGTGCGGCTGCACGTCGGTGAAAATCGTCGGCTGAACGAAGTTGCTCGAACCGTTGAAACTCAACTGCCGCCCGCCACAGACGCGGGTCGCGCCTTCGCGTTCGGCCTGGTGGATGAAGCGCAAGATGCTTTCGGTTTGACCGGTGTCGACGATTGCCCCGGCCGCACTCGCGGGGTCCAGCGGATCGCCCGGCTGCCAGCGCTCGGCCTGAGCCTTCAGCCGTTCAACGAACTCATCATGAATCGAGCGCTCCACCAGCAATCGCGAGTTGGCCGAGCAGACTTCGCCCTGATTGAAGAAGATCCCGAACGCGGCTTTCTGCGCCGCCAGATCCAGATCCTTGCAGTCGGCAAACACCAGATTGGCGCTCTTGCCGCCGCACTCCAGCCACACCTGTTTGAGGTTCGACTGCGCGGAATACTGCATGAAATATTTGCCGACCTGCGTCGAGCCAGTGAACACCAGACAATCGACATCCGGGTGCAGGCCCAAGGCTTTGCCGGCCTGCTCGCCGAGCCCCGGCAGCACGTTCAGCACGCCGGCCGGCAGCCCGGCTTCCAGCGCCAGTTCGGCCAGACGCAAGGCGGAAAACGGTGATTGCTCGGCGGGTTTGAGAATCACCGAATTGCCCGCCGCCAGCGCTGGCGCAAGTTTCCACGCGGCCATGTCCAGCGGGAAATTCCACGGCACCACGGCGGCGACCACGCCCAGCGCTTCGCGGGTGATGGTCGCCAGCACATTCGAAGCGCTTGGCGCGACCTGATCGTAGAGTTTGTCGAGGCTTTCGGCGTACCAGCGAAACACCCCGGCGGCGCCCGGCACGTCGATGTTGTAAGCGTCCATAACCGGTTTGCCCATGTTCAGCGAATCGAGCAGTGCCAGTTCTTCGCGATGGGCCAGAATCAGATCCGCCAGACGCAGCAGCACTTGCTTGCGCTCGGTCGGTGAACGCCCGGCCCAGGTGCCGGCCTCGAACACCTGCCGTGCATTGCGCACCGCCGCATCGACGTCCTCTTCACCGCACGCGGCGACGTTTGCCAGCAGTTGGCCGGTGGCCGGGTTGATCGCGGCAAAGGTCTGCCCCGACTGCGCTGGACGCAACTTGCCGTCGATCACGGCCCGATCGGGAAAACTCAATTCAGCGGCCTTGCGCTGCCAGTCTGCAAGCTCGAACACGGTGGATGCTCCTTGGACTTTTATTCTTTTGAGAACAGTGCGGAATCGATAGTCGCTCAGGCCTGCGTGAGCTAAAACCAGTAAAAATGTCTTCGCAGACAATAAAAAAGGTAGCCAGCCGATGGCCCCTTCACGCGCGCATAAGGCTATTGTTCAGGAACAAAAATACCGCCGACAGAACGGAGGCCGGCGGCTTACAAATTGCTTGGATGTGGAATCCGTTCGCTTTGAGGTTCACCGTGGCCGCTTACAACCTGCGTCAGTTGAAATACTTCATCACCACCGTCGAATGCGGCAGCGTCGCCGAAGCCTCGCGCAAGCTGTACATCGCGCAACCGGCGATCTCCACGGCGATCAAGGGGCTGGAAGACAGCTTCGGCGTGCAACTGCTGATCCGCCATCACGCCCAGGGCGTGTCCCTGACACCCAGCGGCGCGCGGTTCTTCCGCAAAGCCCAGGAACTGCTGCGCATGGCCAAGGAGTTCGAACAGAACGCCCTCGCCGACAACGACGTGGTGGCCGGGCAGATCGATATCGGCTGCTTTGAAACGGTCGCGCCGCTGTACTTGCCGCAGCTGATTGCCGGGTTCTCGGCGCTGTATCCGGGGGTGAAAATCCGCATCCGCGACGGCGAACAACAGGAGCTGGTGCAAGGCCTGACCTCGGGCACCTTCGATCTGGCAATCCTGTACAAGCACGACCTCGACGCCACCATCGAAACCGAACCCTTGATGCCCGCCCAACGGCCTTACGCCCTGCTCCCGGCAGATCATCGCTTCGCCCAACTCAAGCAAGTGTCGCTGCGGGACTTGTGCCTGGAGCCGATGATCCTGCTCGACGTGCAACCGAGCCGCACCTACTTCGTCAGCCTGTTCGAAGAACTGGGCCTGTCGCCACGCATCGAATTCAGCTCGCCGTCGATCGAAATGGTGCGCGGCATGGTCGGCCAGGGTTTCGGCTTCTCGATCCTGGTCACCCGCCCGCATTCGGAATGCACCTACGACGGCAAGAAAGTCGTGTGCGTGGACATCGTCGAAGACGTTACCGGCTCAGGCCTGGTGGCCGCGTGGCTCAAACGCGGGCAACTGACCAAACCGGCGCAGTTGTTTGCCGATTATTGCCGGGAGCAGCTGACGGCGAAGGCCAGTCGCTGACCGTCAAGTACCGCGCGGTTTGGCTCGTGCGGTAGCTTCAGCCACCAGCGGATCATCCGGCCAGTAATGCTTCGGATACCGCCCCTTCAAATCCTTCTTCACCTCGGCATAGGTGCTGCGCCAGAAGTTGGCCAGATCCTGCGTCACCTGCACCGGACGCCGTGCTGGCGACAGCAGGTGCAGCTTGACCACTTGCCGGCCGCCGGCGATGCGCGGTGTGTCGGCGAGGCCGAACAGTTCCTGCAAGCGCACGGCGAGAATCGGTGGTTGTTCGCTGTAGTCGAGGCGAATCGACGAGCCCGACGGCACGCTCAGGTGATGCGGAGCCTGTTCGTCGAGTTGCTGTGGAAGCGGCCACGGCAGCAGATTGCGCACGATGCTCGACAGGTCGAGGTTGGCGAAATGGCTGAGCCGCGAGACCTTGCCCAGATAAGGCATCAGCCAGTCTTCGAGGGTTTTCAGCAGCGTCGCGTCGCTGACATCCGGCCATTGGCTGTCGCGTTTGGCGTCCAGATCGAGCTGGCGCAGCAAGGCGACCCGCGCCTGCCACTGGCGCAGTTCCGGGGTCCACGGCAGCAGCTCCAGCCCCTTACGCCGTACCAGATTGACCAGCGCCTGGCTGCGGGCGTTTTCGTCGAGACTGGTCAGCGGTTCACGGCTGAGGATCAGTTCGCCAACTTTGCGCTGACGCTCGGCGCGCAGCACGCCTTCGCGTTCGTCCCAGTCCAGTTGATCGACGGTGTGCACCTGTTCGGCCAGCACCGAATCAAACAGCGCCGGATCGAAATCCGCCGCCAGATAAATCCGTTCTTCACGCTGACCTTGGCGGCTGCCGAGGTCGGCGATCACGATCCACGGTTCCTTCATCAGGCTGTCGGCTTCGGCGAACAGCGCCGCACGACCGTTGGCCAGACGATATTCGGCACCACCGGCACGCCGCTGCTGGGCGACGCGATCCGGGTAGGCCAGCGCTAGCAGCGCGCCGAGCCAGCGCGGGTGGTCGGGATCGCTGACCGGCTCGCTCGCCTTACCGCGAAGGTAGCCACGATATTGCCGCGCCAGTTGCCGGGCGCGCTGCACCCCGCCCTGAGCACCGCGCGCCGCGCGCTCTTCGCCGGACAGCAGCACCAGACGACTGTGCAGATCCGCCCCCGCACCGCGCAAAATGTCGCGCTCACCGAGCAACGCGGCGACGTCGCACGCCATGGTCGCCAAACCCAGTGCCTGACCGCGTAGCAATAAATGCGCGATGCGCGGATGCGCCGGCAATTCAGCCATGGCCTGACCGTGACGATTGAGGGTTTCACCGTCCAACGCACCGAGGCGCTGCAACAGATCCTGCGCCTGTGCATACGCGGCCGCTGGCGGCACGTCCAGCCAGATCAGATCACTCGGCACCACGCCCCAACGACCGAGTTGCAAAGCCAGGCCGGCGAGATCCGCCGAAAGGATTTCCGCACTGCCATAGGCCGCCAGTTGTTCGTGCTGATCCTGCGACCACAGGCGATAACAAACGCCCGGTTCCAGACGCCCGGCTCGACCCGCACGCTGGGTGGCGCTGGCTTTGGAGATGCGTTGAGTGTCGAGGCGAGTCATGCCGCTGCCCGGATCGAATCGCGGCACTCGCGCCAGTCCAGCATCGATCACCACGCGCACGCCGTTGATGGTCAGGCTGGTCTCGGCGATGTTGGTGGCCAGCACCACCTTGCGCTGACCCGTCGGGGCCGGATCGATGGCGGCACGCTGGGCATTAAGGTCGAGTTCACCGTGCAACGGGCAGAGCAAGACGTCACTGCGCGCACCGATGGCGTCCGCCAGTTGCTGATGGACACGGCGGATTTCCGCCTGCCCCGGCAGGAACACCAACAGGCTGCCGGTTTCATCGTGCAGCGCTTCGAGTACCGTTTGCGTGACGCGTTGATCGATGTATTCGCCGGGCTGGAACGGCCGGCCCCAGCGCATTGTCACCGGGTACATCCGGCCCTCGCTGCGCAGGATCGGCGCGTCGTCGAGCAACCCGGCCAGACGTTCGCCTTCGAGGGTGGCGGACATCAGCAGAATCTTCAGCGGTTGTTCAGCTCGAAACAGTTCGCGACCGTTCAGACTGAGGGCCAGCGCCAGATCGGCGTCGAGACTGCGTTCGTGGAATTCGTCGAAGATCAGCAGCCCCACGCCGTCCAGCGCCGGGTCGTCCTGCAAGCGTCGGGTAAGAATGCCTTCGGTGACCACTTCGATGCGTGTGTTGGGGCCAACCTTGCTGTCGAGGCGAATGCGATAACCGACGGTTTCACCGACCTTCTCGCCCAGCTCGCTGGCCAGCCGTTCCGCCGCTGCGCGCGCGGCCAACCGACGAGGTTCGAGCATGAGAATGGTCTGCCCGTTCAGCCACGCTTCATTGAGCAAGGCCAACGGCACACGGGTGGTTTTACCGGCGCCGGGCGGTGCTTCGAGCACGGCTTCGTGGCGTGTCGCCAACGCTTCACGCAGGGCGGGTAAAACTTCATCGATCGGCAAAGAAATCATGCTGGCTCCCCATGGCGTGCCCACAGTAAATTGCGAGTCGCGTTAAAGTTGTGAGCGTGCCAGGCAAGGCGCGGGAGGCAGGTAAGGGTCGTTTCCTTGCCAAGTCCCGCAACGCAGCATGGCGCGCTCACAGCTTTAGCCCGGAGGGCCGAACCCCGAAAGGATTCGGTAGCCATCACGCGGTATGGATCTGGAGAAAACAACTTCAATCCTCAACGTATTTCGATAGGGGTGAGACGGGGCCGCAATTTACTGTGGGCACGCCCTGCCGCCGCGAGTATAACGGCGAACTGCCAGGCGTTCGTCAGGGTCTTAACTTCACAAGACAACGCTTCGTTAATAGATGACTCAGGAGATTCCCATGCGCTTACCTTTTCGCCTGATCGGCGGTGTACTGGTTGCCACCCTGCTCACTCAGATCACCGCGTGCGGTTCGATTTTCTATCCCGACCGGCGCGGCCAGATCGACGGCAAGATCGACCCGGCGATTGCCGTGCTCGATGCCGTGGGCCTGTTGTTCTACATCATTCCCGGCCTGATCGCGTTCGCCGTGGACTTCACCACCGGCGCGATCTATTTCGAACCGGGCCACACAGCACAGGTCGATCCGGCCAAGCTCAAGCAAGCCATCGGCCCGGACGGCCAGGTCGATAACCTCAAGTTGCAGGCTATTCTCGAAACTGAGCTGGGCCGCAACCTGCCTTTGGATGACCCGCGCCTGATCCAGCACAAGGGCAGTACACAGCAACTGGCGATGTTCGGCCTGCAACCCGCCGCTTAAGAAGGAACGACCCGACTCATGACCACCAGCCCCGAACACGCCCGCCTGCTGCGGCTGGCGACCCGCGCCTCGGTGGCGGTGGCCTGTACGTTGATCATCGCCAAAGCCATCGCCTGGTGGCTGAGCGGTTCGGTGAGCATGCTCGCCGGCCTTACCGACTCGGCCCTCGATGGCATCACCTCGCTGCTCAATCTGCTGGCGGTGCATTACGCGCTACGCCCGGCGGATGACGATCACCGTTATGGTCACGGCAAGGCCGAGTCCTTGGCGGGCATGGCGCAGGCGCTGTTCATTGGCGGCAGTGCGGTGCTGATTGCGTTTCAGGCTTATGAGCGTTTGAACAATCCGGAGCCGCTCGGCGCACCTTGGTTGAGCATCGGTGTGATCGTGTTTTCCCTGCTGCTGACGGCGGCGTTGCTGACCTTGCAGCACCGGGTGATCAAACAGACCGGTTCCAACGCGGTTCGCGCAGACTCCCTGCACTACCGTTCGGACATGTTGCTCAACGGCAGCATTCTGATTGCGCTGGTACTGGCAGGGTTCGGTTTCGATCAACTGGATGCGTGGTTCGGTCTGGGGATCGCGGCATACATTCTATGGAGCGCGATCCAGATCGCCCGGGAAAGTTTTTCGGTGCTGATGGATGAAGAACTGCCGGTGGATGTCAGTCAGCACATGCTCGAATTGGCGTGTGGTGTGCCGGGTGTTTTGGGCGCGCATGATCTGCGCACACGGATTTCCGGCAATCATTGGTTCGTGCAGTTGCATCTGGAATTGCCGGGAGAGCTGACGCTGTCAGTCGCTCACGGCATCAGCGATCAGGCGGCCGATGCGATTCACGCCGCTTACCCGCGGGCCGAAGTGCTGGTGCACGCCGACCCGCAGGAAGTGGTCAAAGCCGCCAAGGCTCAATAACTGACCTGATAACCGCGACTGCTCAGGCAATTTCCCTGAGCCTGGCGGTAGGCCTGCACCACTTCGGGCGCCGGCTGATAGGTCGCGGTGCGCGGATCGAAACCACTTTGTTGCACCGCGTACTGATAGCACTGATAGCCGTCCTGCTGGACCTGCTCCGGCGACTGGCCGTTGGCGGGATACGCTTCGACGTCATAGCCGTTGCTCGCCGGTTGCGGCGGTTGCTGAACCGGCGGCTCGACCACTACGTAATCCTGAGTCGCTTCCTGATAGGCGTAGTACGAGCCTGCTGCCAGGAACAACAGCGAACCGCCGATCCACACTTCACGGGCGTAATCCGGCAAGTACTGGATACGGATGCCGCGTGGCGGCTGAACCACGATGTAGCGCGGGCCTTGCGGGCGATACCAGTAGCCACCCGAGTAGAAATAATCCTGGCCGCGATATGGCACGCGGTAATCACGATCCGGGAAACGGTCGATCATGTGGCCCGGCCGGTATTGCGGGCCGGGGCCCCAACCGTTGCCATGCCCGTCCGGACGACCCGGCCAGCGGTTGTCGTTGGGACGATTACCGGTCTGCCAGTTCTGGTGGTAGCCATTCTGCGGACGCTCATCGCGGTAGTAGCCCTGACGGGGTTCCTGAGTCTGGCGCACGGTGTCGGGGCGTGGCTGGATCGGCAGGCTGTTGGCCGGCAGTTGCGGTGGCGGCGGTGGCTGGCGAACCGGATTGGGGTTGTAGGCCGGACGGTTCTGGTCGTGGTTCTGCCACTGCCCATTGTTGTTGTGCTGCTGGCCGTTGTGCTCGAACTGGCGGCTGTTGTCGCCGCGAATGATTTCGTTGTTCTGCGGCCGCGGCTGTTCCTGCTGCGGCTGGTTTTGCGGACGCGGCTGATTGTTGCCGCCATGATTCTGGTTGTTGCCCTGATTATTGCCCTGATGCTCCCGCTCGCGTCCACCGCCCTCGGGACCGCGATTCTGCGGCTCATCGGCCAGCGCTTGCGCACAGACACTCACACACAGCAAACCAACACTGGCCAGACGCCAGATACGCGACTTCATGAAATTCCTCACTGCGGGCTGGACCCTGTAATTAAGAGGGGCTTGTAGCTAAGACCGGGAATGTCCGCACCGGGTTCTGCTACAGGTTATCAGTCACGCCATTTATTTATTGAGCGAGCGAGGCCAAATTGCGGGCAAGAAAAAAGGGAGACCCGTCGGCCTCCCTTCTAGAGAACTTCGTCCTGGCTCGACGCTTTTGACGTCGGCTCACCTCACGCCGTCTTCTGGACAGTGTGTAGCTCGGGGGCCGGCACAACCCCGGTGGGGGTGGCGGCCGCGGCGGGCCGGATTGGGCGGGCCGCGTGGACTGTGTTACCGAGCAGTGATTCTGGTGATAAGAATAGGCCGGAGGCCGCGACAGAGGATTGCGAAGATTGCTCAAATAAACATCACTTGCGCAATTTTTAACCCTGGATAGATAATCCGCCGCAATAGTTAGGACAAAGGACCGATTGATGAGCAAACTCGACCGTTACGACCTCAGCATTTTGGCGGAATTGCAGCGCGACGCCCGCATCTCCAACCAGGAACTGGCCGAGCGCATCGGTCTGTCGCCCTCCCCGTGCTCGCGCCGGGTCAAGCAACTGGAGGACGACGGCTACATCTCCCGTCAGGTCGCCCTGCTGGATCGCAAGATGCTCGGCCTGAGCCTGACCGCCTACGTGCTGATCGGCATGGACCGGCACACGCCGGAGCGTTTCGAGAACTTCGAAGCGGCGATCCGCACCTTGCCGCAAGTGCTGGAATGCAGCCTGGTGACCGGGGTGGATGCTGACTATCAGTTGAAAGTGGTGGTGCCGGACATGGATCACTATCAGAAGCTGCTGCTGGGACATCTGACGCGGATTGAAGGAGTGACGAGCGTGCGGTCGAGTTTTGTGCTGAATCAGGTGCTCAACAGTACCGAATTGCCGCTGACTCATCTGCGTAGCTGATCAAGAGCAGCCCTCATCGGAACGCCGCCCGCCCAGCCCTCTCCCGGTGGGAGAGGGGGCCGACCTTATTGTCTTGCGCTATGCATCGACCTGAGAAATTGGGTCGATTATGGATTCGGTCTCGGATTGGTTTCGGATTCACTGCAGCTTTTTCACGTCGGCGTAATTCGTGAGCATCGCACGGTCAGTCCCCTCTCCCTCTGGGCGGTCCGACGTTTCGGGAGGGTTAGGGTGAGGGCCAGTCGTCGGATCAGACCCAGATCAATGCCACCCCGCACCCCTTGGCGTATACTCGCCGCGCCCTTTTAGCCCCGTGCGCGCCGGAGAACCCAATGGATCCAGCAGTATTTGAAGAGTGGATGATGACTGGTCTGGTCAGCATCCTGATCATTTTCATGGGTTTCATCGTCTGGGATCTGGCGAAGAAGTCCAAGGCCGGGCGCTTCGGCTCGTTCATTCTGTTCTTCGTACTGGGCCTGGGCGTGGCCGCGTTCATCATCAAGAGTGTGGTGATCGGCCTGATCGAATCCGGCGCCTTATAAGCGCGCCGGCACTTCTTTCCACTGGCCCTGATCGAGCCCTTCGATCGTCCAGTCACCAATCCTGACCCGTACCAGCCGCAACGTCGGCAGCCCCACCGCCGCCGTCATCCGTCGCACCTGGCGGTTGCGCCCTTCGCGAATCACCAGTTCCAGCCACGTTGTCGGAATCGTTGCGCGAAAGCGTACCGGTGGATTGCGCGGCCACAGCTCGGGTTCATCCAGTTGCCGCGCTTCGGCGGGCAAGGTCATGCCGTCATTCAGTTCGACGCCGTCACGCAAACGCTGCAACTGCTCGGCCGTCGGCACACCTTCGACCTGCACCCAATAGGTTTTCGCCAGCTTGTGCTTGGGGTCGGCAATCCGCGCCTGCAACTGGCCGTCGTTGGTCAGCAGCAGCAAACCTTCGCTGTCGCGGTCCAGCCGCCCGGCCGGGTAGATACCCGGAACGTCGATGTAATCCTTGAGCGTCGCCCGCCCTTCGCCGTCGCTGAATTGCGTCAGCACATCGAACGGTTTGTTGAACAGGATCAGCTTCGGCTCGGCCGGGGGTGCCTTGGCGACACGGCGCGGGGCTGAAGAGGATGGCTTCGCACCGGGGCGGCGGGAAGGTGGACGTTGAGGACGGGACATGGCGAAAAGAGCATCTAGCGGTCGGGCTGCTAATGCTAGTGCCCCAACCGCCAAATGACCACGACAAACCGTTAGCGGAACGGTGGCTCGTCGAAGCTGCGCAGTTTGCGCGAGTGCAGCGAGTTGAGTTCGGTGCGCAGCAGGTCCACTGCTTCGATACCGATCTTCAAGTGCTGGCTGACCGCACGCTCGTAGAACGCGTTGGCCGAACCCGGCAGCTTGATTTCACTGTGCAGCGGTTTGTCCGAAACGCACAGCAACGTGCCGTACGGTACCCGCAGGCGATAACCCTGGGCGGCGATGGTGCCGCTTTCCATGTCCACCGCCACGGCGCGGGACAGGTTGATCAGCGGTCGTTCCTGGGCCCAGCGCAATTCCCAGTTACGGTCGTCGTAGGTCAGCACGGTGCCGGTGCGCAGGCGTTTTTTCAGGTCGTCGCCCTTCTCGCCGGTGATGTTGGCCGCCGCTTGCTGCAACGCCATCTGCACTTCGGCCAGGGCCGGGATCGGAATGTTCGGCGGCACCACCCGGTCGAGAATCCCGTCGCGACGCATATAAGCGTGAGCCAATACGTAGTCGCCGATGGTCTGCGACTGACGCAGACCGCCGCAGTGACCGATCATCAACCAGCAATGCGGACGCAGCACCGCGAGGTGATCGGTGATGTTCTTCGCATTGGACGGGCCGACGCCGATGTTGACCAGCGTCACGCCATGGCCATCGCTGGCGATCAGGTGATAGGCCGGCATCTGGTAGCGGTGCCAGACCACACCGGCAGCAATTGCCGACGCTTCGCCATGATCCATGCTTTTTTCGATAATCACGTTGCCCGGCAGCACCATGCGCACGAATCGCGGATCATTGCGCAGTTGTTCCAGGCCGTGAACGATGAACTGGTCGACATAACGGTGGTAGTTGGTCAGCAGAATCCACGGCTGCACGTGGCGCCAGTCGCTGCCGGTGTAGTGCACCAGTCGACGCAGCGAGAAATCGACGCGCGCCGCATCGAACAGTGCCAGCGGTAGCGGATCGGTGTTTTCCCAGTCATAGAGACCATCAGCGATGCCATCGGTGGCGGCAGACAGGTCGGTACTTGGGAACACCCGTGCCAGCACGGCGGCGGTGACGCCGGAACCAGCCAGTTCATCGCCTTGCTCGACCACGTACGGGTACGGAATGTTCTGTGCACTGACCCCGACTTCCACGGTCACCGTGAAGTCGTGCATCAGCGGCACCAGTTGTTCCAGCAGGTATTTGCGAAACGCCGCCGGGTGGGTGACGGTCACGCTGTAGGTGCCCGGCAACTGCACCTTGGCGTAAGCGCGGGTGGTCTGCGGGACTTCGCCCTGGCAGTGATAGGTCAGACGCAGTTCGGGATAACGGAACAGGGCACGTTGCTCGGCGTCGGGCTCGACGCGATCCTTCAGATAACGCTTGAGCGCCGAGTTCAGCGCCGTGGTGGCCCGCTCATGCAGCTCGGCCAGACGATCCACGGCTTGTTCAGCGGTTTGAACGACAATAAACGCTTCGGTCACGATCAGCTTCCTGTGTTCTGACTTGCAGAGCTTCATCTTGCCTGCATCGTGGCGTCACGGAAACAGTGGCGTTGTGGCTATTCATCAATCTGACAGGTATAGGCGATCCCTGTGGGAGCGGGCTTGCCCGCGATGAGGCGATCACATTCAACATCGATGTTGACTGACAGGCCGTCATCGCTGGCAAGCCAGCTCCCACAAGGACTTTCGGTGCTTGGAAATTGCAGTCAGAAACCTTGCGGGGTGGAGCGAGCGACGATGGCTTCGACATCGAGCCCGCGGGGCAACGCGCCGTAGACACGGCCGCCCCCACTCAGGCGACTGGCGATAAACGCATCGCTGACCGCCGAGTTCCCGGACTCCAGCAACAGCTTCGCTTGCAGCCCCAGAGCGATGTCTTCAGTCAGTTGCCGCGCCCGGTACTGAATGTCGCCAGTGTCCTTGAACGACGCCTGCAATTGCTGGATATGCGCGGCCAGCCGTTTGTCGCCATGGCCGTCGCCCAGCTCGTTGAACAGCACATCGAGCACGCCCGGCTCTTTCGACAGTGCACGCAACACATCGAGGCATTGCACGTTGCCGGAACCTTCCCACGTCGAGTTCACCGGCGCTTCGCGGTACAGGCGCGGCAGGATGCTGTCTTCGACATACCCGGCGCCGCCCATGCATTCGGCGGCTTCGTTGATCATCCCCGGCGCACGTTTGCAGATCCAGTATTTGCCCACCGCCGTCACCAGTCGGGCGAACTGCGCTTCGTGGCGATCGTTCAGATGATCCAGCGCCTTGCCCATGCGCAGGCTCAGGGCCAGCGCGGCTTCGCTTTCCAGCGCCAGATCGGCCAGCACGTTTTGCATCAGCGGTTGTTCGCTGAGCAGTTTGCCGCCGACCTTGCGATGGGCGCAGTGATGGCTGGCCTGGGTCAGGGCCTGACGCATCAGCGAGCTGGAGCCGACCATGCAATCAAAACGGGTCATGGCCACCATCTCGATGATCGTCGGCACGCCGCGCCCTTCCTCGCCGACCATCCACGCCAACGCACCACGGAACTCCACTTCGCTGGAGGCGTTGGACTGGTTACCGAGTTTGTTTTTCAGGCGCTGGATGTAGAACTGATTGCGCGTGTCGTCCGGACGATGGCGCGGCAGCAGGAAACAGGTCAGGCCCTTGTCGGTCTGCGCCAGCGTCAGGAACGCATCGCACATCGGCGCCGAACAGAACCACTTGTGCCCCACCAGTTCATAAGCCTGGCCCGGGCCGCTGGCGCCGACCGGATAAGCCTTGGTGGTGTTGGCGCGCACGTCGGTGCCGCCCTGTTTCTCGGTCATCGCCATGCCGATCGTGACGCCGGTTTTATGGGCCATGCCGACATTGCGCGGGTCATATTCGGTGGCGAGGATTTTCGGCAGCCATTGTTCGGCCAGATCCGGTTGCAAGCGCAGCGCGGGCACACTGGCAAAAGTCATGGTCAACGGGCAACCACTGCCGGCCTCGGCCTGGCTGTGCAGATAGCTCATGGAGGCGCGGGCAACATGGGCGCCTTCCTGCGGATGAGCCCAAGGCAACGAGGTCAGGCCATGTTCGATGGCCGTGCGCATCAGCTCGTGATACGCCGGGTGAAATTCCACCAGATCGATGCGATGACCGTAGCGGTCATGGCTGGCGAACACCGGTTTGTTCTGGTTGGCGAGGAACCCGGCCTCCATCAGCGGCCCGCCGGCCAGCGCGCCGTAGGCGTCAATCCGCGACTCGGCCCAGCCAGCGCCGAACCGCCGCGACCACTCCTGCAACGGCAGGTCGATGCGGTACAGGTTGGTGCCGTCCAGCGACGGTGGCTGGTTGGTGACTTCGTGGGTTTCGGCGAACTGATGCAGGTTCATGACGGGGCTCCTTGATCGGCCAGAGCTTCAGTTAAGCACCGCCCCCGAACCGATCAAAGTGTCATACCGGCCTAAATGCCGGCGCTTTCACCCTATCAACAACTCAACACCCGCCGCTGCATCGCGACCTGCAAGTCTTCGAATTTCACCGGTTTGCTCAGGTAATCGATCGAGCCGGCAGATGCGCAATGCTCTCGATCCGCCCCCAGCGCGATCACGAACACCGGCAGGTTGGCGCAGCCCGGCAAGTCGTGGATCTGGCAGCACAACGACGCGCCATCAAGCGGTGGCAGCTGGCAATCGATCAGCACCGCATCGAACGCTTCGCGCTGCAAATATTCGAGCGCCGCGGCACCATGGTCGGCGGTGCGCACTCGGAAACCGAGCTTGAGCAACATGCCGCGCATCACCAATTGGTTGACGCTGTTGTCGTCCACCAGCAATACGGTGCAGTCCTGCGGGGCGCGCGCGGCATCGCGCGTTAACACTGGAGCGGCTTCAACCGCTGGCAATTCAAACTCGACATCCAGCTGAAAGCGACTGCCGCGCCCCGGCTCCGAGCGGTGAGTCAACTTGCCACCGAGCAGTTCCACCAGTTGTCGGCAGATCGCCAGACCGACGCCCAGGCCGCCGTATTCGCGGGTCATCGAACCGTCGAGCTGGAAGAATCGCTGATACATCGTCGCCTCGCCCAGATCGGTAAAACCGATGCCGGTGTCGATCACCGCAAACGACAGCGCCAGACGATTGTCCGTCGACGGTTTGCCGGTGACTCGCAAGGCGAGACCGCCGACGCGCGTGAACTTGATCGCGTTGTCCAGCAGGCACTCCAGGCATTGCGCGAGTTTGGCGCTGTCGCCCTGCAGGCGATCCGGCAGGGTCGGCAACACCTCGACCTTGAAGTCCAGCGACTTGCTGGACGCGTTGCCATCGAACTGCACGCGCAGCGCCTCGACCACGGCGCGCAGGCTGAAACTGCCCGGCGTTGCCTTGAGCTTGCCGGCCTGCAGTTCGGTCAGGGTCAGGATGCCGTTGACCATGCGCATCATGTCCCGGGCCGAACCGGCGGCGGTCTGCTGGTATTGCTCCAGTTCCGGATCGAGTTCGACGGTCTGCATCAGCTCCAGCGAACCGATCACACCGTTCATCGGCGTGCGCAGTTCGTGGGTCAGGGTCGCGAGGAATTCGTCCTTGAGCTTGTTGCTGTGGGCCAGTTGCTGGTTGAGAACTTCGAGTTTCTGGCCGGCATCGAACAGTGTTTGTGCCTGTTGCTCGCGCATGGCGTTGATACGGTCGGCCAGCGCCAGCGACAGCAGCGCCACCTCGATGGCCGAGCCGATCTGGCTGGCGTACATGGTCAGGAACACGTTCGGCAGCAAACCCAGGACCATCATCGTGTTGACGATGCCGCCGAGCAGAAACGCCGACCAAGCGATGATGAAGTAGCGCGCCACTCGCAGGCCGCGCCACCAGGCGAGAATCCCGGCGGCGAAGATCACTATGGTGAACGTCAACGCCAGTGTCGTCGCCAGACGCAGGGCCAGCGCATAACTGGTCATCAGTGACAGCCCCATCACCAGCGCGCCGAAGGCGATCAGGGCAATCAACAGACGGTCGAGCCAGCGGCTGTGGTTTTTGGTCTGCAAGAAACTGCGGGCAAACTGACTGCCGAACAGGCCCGCGCAACCAATGAAGAACGGCGTCGAGGCGTTGGTCCACCACGGGTTGTTTGGCCAGAAGTATTCGACCGCTGCGCCATTGACCGATAGCTGATAAAGGCCGAACGAGCCTATATAGAAGATGTAATAGAGGTAGCTGGTGTCGCGCACGCTGAGGTAGATGAACAGGTTGTAGACCAGCATCCCCAGCAGCACGCCATAAATCAGACCCAGCACGTACAGGCGCACCGGCTGGTCTTCGAGGTACGCGGTGCTCGACCACAACGTCACCGGTGCCTGGATCGAGCCTTCGCTGGACAGCCGCAAATAGACGGTCTGTTGCTGGTCCGGCCGGAACGTGAGGTTGAACAGGTAGTTGTTCTGCCGGATCTCACGACTGGCGAACGGCAACGCGTCCCCGGTCTGGCGCACCAGACGATAGTCGCCGGCGGCATCGGGCAGATACAGGTCGAGGTGATCGAGCGGCGGGTAGGCCAGTTCCAGCAGCCAGGTACGCTGCGCCGCCGGATTGCTCGGGCGGTAATGCAGGTCGATCTTCAGCCAGAACGCCGAACGCGAGTAACCGGCATTGAGCGTGGCTTTATCGTGGGCCTTGAATTGTCCGGCAGCGGCTTGCGCGCGGACGTCGGCAATGCTCGCCTGACCGCTCGGGTCTTCGAACACTTGCAGGGATCGACCCAGCGGGAGGCTCTGGGTGAACTCGTCGAATTCGACGGCGTTTGCCAGGAGGGGCAAACAGAACAGCAACATCAACAAATAGCGCATTGAAGCCCCAGCGTGGCTTGTCCGGTTGTGTCAGGAAGCCCCCCATTCCCTTTGAGTAGACGTAAAACCGGTATTACCTGTTATTGGTTTGGATCCACTCTAGCATAGCCGTTGATGGCCATTGAGCACCATGGAAATTTTTCCGACAAAGGCTCTAGAACGGGCGTTTCAGAGCAGAGTACCGAGCTAGAGCTGTTGGCTCGGTCAGAGTGTGAAAACCCGTGCGGATCCAGTTGCCGAGGTTATCGGCCGAGTGCTGCGCCACAACACCCGAAAAACAGGTTTGGTGGTAAGCTCGCGCACCATGAATATCTACAGCTCACGCCCCGTTGTCCTCTGTCTCTCCGGCCACGACCCCAGTGGTGGCGCCGGCTTGCAGGCAGATATCGAAGCCCTGCTCGCTCAGGGTTGCCATGCGGCTCCGGCCGTCACCGCCCTGACCGTGCAAGACACCGTCAACGTCACTGACTTCCGCGTCCTAGACCGTGAGTGGGTACTGGCCCAGGCCAATGCCGTACTTAACGACTCCGAAGTCGCGGCAGTGAAACTGGGCATGCTCGGTTCCCTGGAAATGGTCGACACCGTCGTCGAACTGCTTCAGGCGCACCCGCATTTGCCAGTGGTCTGCGACCCGGTGCTGCGCGCCGGCGGCGGCGGACGCCTGGGCAAGGACGAGGTCGGCTACGCCATGCGCGAACGCCTGCTGCCGCTGTCGATCATCGCCACGCCCAACCTTCCCGAAGCCCGGATCCTCGCCGAACTGCCAGAAGGCACTGCGGACGAGTGCGCTGAAAAACTGTTGCCGTACATCAAGAACCTGCTGATCACCGGTGGTCACGGCGACGAAACCGAAATCCACAATCGCCTTTACAGCCGCGACGGCCTGCGCGAAACCTTCAAGTGCCAGCGTCTGCCCGGCAGCTATCACGGTTCCGGCTGCACCCTGGCCAGCACCCTCGCCGGCCGACTGGCACTGGGCGAAAACCTGGCCAGCGCTGTGCGCACCGCTTTGGATTACACCTGGCGCACCCTGCGCGATGCCGAACAACTGGGTAAAGGCCAGTTCGTGCCGCGTCGTCTGCCGCTGGATTTCTGCTCGTAACGTCGTGAGGTCTGCCTGATGAAACTACGTGGCCTGTACGCCATTACCGACGGCCCATTACTGGCCGGCAAGTTTCTGCCGTATGTGGAGGCGGCGCTGGAAGGCGGCGTCACCCTCCTGCAATACCGCGACAAGAGCAGCGATGAAGCCCGGCGATTGCGTGAGGCCGAGGCCTTGCGTGATCTGTGCGAGCGCTACAAGACCCAATTGATCATCAACGATGACGCCGAACTGGCCGCTCGCCTGAACGTCGGCGTACACCTGGGCCAGACCGACGGCCCGCTGTCGCCGACCCGCGCCCTGCTCGGTTCCAAGGCAATCATCGGCTCGACCTGCCACGCGCAGCTGGAGCTGGCCGAACAAGCCGCCAAAGAAGGCGCGAGCTACGTCGCCTTCGGTCGCTTCTTCAACTCCAACACCAAACCCGGTGCGCCGACCTGCAGCCTCGAACTGCTCGATCAGGCCCGCCAGACGCTGCACCTGCCAATCTGCGCGATTGGCGGCATCACCCTCGACAACGCCGCGCCGCTGGTGGCCCACGGTGTCGATCTGCTGGCCGTGGTCCATGGCCTGTTCGGCGCCGACAGCACCGCCGAAGTGACCCGCCGCGCCCGTGCATTCAACGAATTGTTCAAATCCTGATTTTTGAGAGCCCGATCATGTCTCGTTCCGAAACCCTGTTTGCCAACGCCCAGAAACACATTCCCGGTGGCGTGAACTCGCCGGTTCGCGCGTTCAAGAGCGTCGGCGGCACGCCGCTGTTCTTCAAGCACGCCGAAGGCGCCTACGTTACCGACGAAGACGACAAGCGCTATGTGGATTACGTCGGTTCCTGGGGCCCGATGATCCTCGGCCACAGCCACCCGGACGTACTGGACGCGGTGCGTAACCAGCTGCAACACGGTCTGTCCTACGGCGCGCCGACCGCGATGGAAACCGAGATGGCCGATCTGGTCTGCTCGCTGGTACCGTCGATGGAGATGGTGCGCATGGTCAGCTCCGGCACCGAAGCCACCATGAGTGCGATCCGACTGGCCCGAGGCTTCACCGGCCGCGACAGCATCATCAAGTTCGAAGGCTGCTACCACGGTCACTCCGACAGCCTGCTGGTCAAGGCCGGTTCCGGTGCACTGACCCAGGGTGTACCAAGCTCGGCCGGCGTGCCGGCGGCGTTCGCCAAACACACCCTGACCCTGCCGTTCAACGACATCGACGCCGTTGAAAAAATGCTCGCTGAAGTCGGCCAGGACGTGGCGTGCATCATCGTCGAGCCAGTAGCCGGCAACATGAACTGCGTGCCGCCGGCACCGGGTTTCCTCGAAGGCCTGCGCAGCCTGTGCGACAAGCACGGCGTGGTGCTGATCTTCGACGAAGTGATGACCGGCTTCCGCGTGGCCCTCGGCGGTGCCCAGGCTTACTACGGCGTGACCCCGGACCTGACCACTTTCGGCAAGATCATCGGCGGCGGCATGCCGGTCGGCTGTTTCGGCGGCAAGCGTTCGATCATGGAGCGCATTGCGCCGTTGGGCCCGGTCTATCAGGCGGGCACCTTGTCGGGCAACCCGCTGGCGATGGCCGCCGGCCTGACCACCCTGCGCCTGATCAGCCGCCCGGGCTTCCATGCCGAGCTGACCGATTACACCACTCGCCTGCTCGACGGCCTGCAACAGCGCGCTGACGCGGCGGGCATTCCCTTCGTGACCACCCAGGCGGGCGGCATGTTCGGTCTGTACTTCAGCGGCGCCGACGACATTGTTACTTTTGAAGACGTGATGGCCAGCGATGCAGCACTGTTTGGTCGGTTCTTCCACTTGATGCTGGAAGGTGGCGTGTACCTGGCACCGAGCGCATTCGAAGCCGGTTTCACCTCGATCGCCCACGGCGAAGCGGAGCTTAAACTGACCCTCGACGCTGCCGAGCGCGCGTTCGCCAAACTGAAGTAATGGCTTGATCGCTGACGTTGGCCATTGCCAGCGTCAGCTTTCACCTACATTCCAGCGCTTTCTCCGACGCTTCTGCCAAAAATATCCCGCAAACCGGGTGATATATTCCCCACACAGCAGAAAATCGAGTAAAGACTTTGTAAGGTTGGCCCTGCTTATTTCATAATGCGCGCTTATTGGATCCCTCGATGGGTCCGCGCGCCCTTCAGAGGTAAGTCGATTCTCATGAACCGCACCGGCCGCACCCTTGCCTTGGGCTGCCTGTTGCTCCTTCAGCCACTGCTCGCACATGCACAAGCAGGCGGCAACTCGTTGTTGATCCCGGCGATGGGTCGTTGCACCCTCAATACTCAGCCGCAAGATGTCACGCAGGCCCTCGCCGCCTGCCAAAAGGCATCGGATGAGGGGGATGCGCAAGCGCAATACGAGTTGGGTGAGTTCTACTACGACGGCAAGAATGCGCCGCGCGACCTCAATCAAGCCCTGAGCTATTTCGAAAAGGCCTCGCTGCAAGGCCACGCCCAGGCGCAATTCAAACTCGGCACCATGTTCTTCCACGGTGAAGGCGTGCAGGCCAACAACATTCAGGCGTACATCGTGCTGAAGATGGCCGCGGTCAACGGCGCCGAAGATGCACTGGACACCGCCGACGAAGTCGCCGAGAAAATGCCCCGCGAAGACCTGGAAACAGCCACCCAGGTGCTCGGGCAAATTTTCCGTAAATACCTGATGGAACTGCAGAGCGCCGACGGCCGTACGCCGTTCTCGCCCCTGCCGTAGTCCCTTCTCCCGCCCCGCTTACTTCTCGGGCATCGGCACCGGAAACGGCATCACATTGCCGACCGCGCCACGCGCCTCGCTGATTTTCGGCGTACCGAGACGTTCCACTTCATCGATGCGCACGATCGAATGCATCGGCACAAAGCTGCGCACCACGCCTTCGAACTGCGCCTTGAGCTTCTCTTCGCTCGGGTCGACGACCACCTGGGTGCGCTCGCCAAAGACGAACTCTTCCACTTCCAGGAAGCCCCACAGATCACTTTGATAGATCTGCTTGGCGTACATTTCGAACACCTGGCCCTGGTTGAGGAATATCACCTTGTAGATTGGAGCTTCGCGTTTGGTCATGGCGGGCGGACAACACATCGGGGTAAAAATGAGGGCGCGAACTATAGCATAGCCACTGGACGCGCAACGGTAGGAACCTGGGGACATGTTCCCTATAATGCGCGGTTCTTTGAACCACGTGACGACCCTATTCCATGGCCAAGAAGCTTTACATCGAAACCCACGGTTGCCAGATGAACGAGTACGACAGCTCGCGCATGGTCGATCTGCTGGGCGAACACCAGGCCCTGGAAGTCACGGCGCGGGCGGAAGACGCCGACGTGATTCTGCTCAACACCTGCTCGATCCGCGAACGCGCCCAGGACCGGGTGTACTCCCAGCTCGGTCGCTGGCGCGAACTGAAACTGGCCAACCCGGACATGGTAATCGCCGTCGGCGGTTGCGTGGCCAGCCAGGAAGGCGCGGCGATCCGTGATCGCGCCCCGTACGTTGACGTAGTGTTCGGCCCGCAGACACTGCACCGCCTGCCGGAAATGATCGACGCCGCGCGCATCAGCAAGCTGCCGCAAGTGGACGTCTCGTTCCCGGAAATCGAAAAGTTCGACCACCTGCCCGAGCCGCGCATTGACGGCCCGAGTGCCTACGTGTCAGTGATGGAAGGCTGCAGCAAGTACTGCACGTTCTGCGTGGTGCCTTACACCCGCGGCGAAGAAGTCAGCCGACCGTTCGACGACGTGATCGCCGAGATCATCCACCTGGCCGAAAACGGCGTGCGTGAAGTGACCTTGCTGGGGCAGAACGTCAACGGTTATCGCGGCACGACCCACGACGGGCGCCTGGCGGATCTGGCCGAACTGATCCGTGTCGTCGCGGCCGTCGACGGCATCGACCGCATCCGCTACACCACCTCGCATCCGCTGGAATTCTCCGACAGCCTGATCCAGGCCCACGCCGACGTACCGGAACTGGTCAAGCACCTGCACTTGCCGGTGCAATCGGGTTCGGACCGGATCCTGGCCGCGATGAAGCGCAACCACACGGCGCTGGAGTACAAATCCAAGCTGCGTAAACTGCGCGCCGCCGTACCGGGCATTTGCATCAGCTCGGACTTCATCGTCGGCTTCCCGGGTGAAACCGAGAAAGATTTCGAACAGACCATGAAGCTGATTGCCGACGTCGGTTTCGACTTTTCCTACTCGTTCGTCTACAGCCAGCGCCCGGGCACCCCGGCTGCCGACCTGGCCGACGACACCCCGGAAGAGCTGAAGAAAGAACGCCTGAATGCCTTGCAACATCGCTTGAACCAGCAAGGCTTCGAGATCAGCCGACAAATGGTCGGCTCGACTCAGCGGATTCTGGTGACCGATTACTCGAAAAAAGACCCGGGCGAACTGCAGGGGCGTACCGAGAATAATCGTATCGTCAACTTCCGCTGCGATAATCCGACCCTGATCGGCCAGTTCGCCGACGTGCACATCGATGCGGCACAACCGCACTCGCTGCGCGGCTCGCTGATCCAGTAACAAATATCAGAAACACTGAGAATTCTGTGGGAGCTGCGGTGCGACGATTCGACTTGCCAGCGATGAGGCCATCAGCCCCGACCAATATGTCGCCTGTCGTACCGCTATCGCTGGCAAGCCAGCTCCCACAGTGGCCTGCATTGTTCTTGAGAATAGGCTCATCCATTTAAGAGCTTTCGCACCCACGCCACTGGCGTTATCCTTGATTTCATCCTAATTGCCCCAGGGCGGCTAAATACGACCTTGAACGCACCCATAGAACCTCATCGTTTTATCCTCGAGCCTTTTGAGGCTCGCCGCTTCGCCAATCTGTGCGGGCAGTTCGACGAGCACCTGCGCCTGATCGAACAGCGCCTGACCATCGAGATCCGCAACCGCGGCAATCAGTTCGAGCTGATCGGCGACCCCAAGCTCACAACGTCTGCGGAAAATCTGATTCGTCGACTGTACCGGGAAACCAAAGGTTCAGAGCTGTCGCCAGACACGGTTCACCTGTTCCTTCAGGAATCGTCCGTCGTTGAGCTGGACAATCACGCCCCCGCCGAAGCCTCCGTCGCCCTGCGCACCAAGAAAGGCATGATTCGCCCACGCGGCTTGAATCAGCTGCGCTATGTGAAGGAAATTCTCGGCAACGACATCAACTTCGGCATCGGCCCGGCCGGCACCGGCAAGACCTACCTGGCCGTGGCCTGCGCCGTGGATGCCCTGGAACGCGAGCAGATCCGCCGCATCCTGCTGGTGCGTCCGGCGGTCGAAGCGGGTGAAAAACTCGGCTTCCTGCCTGGCGACCTGTCGCAGAAAATCGACCCGTACCTGCGCCCGCTCTACGACGCACTCTACGAGATGCTCGGCTTCGAATACGTGGCCAAGCTGATCGAGCGTCAGGTGATCGAAGTCGCGCCGCTGGCCTACATGCGTGGCCGCACGCTGAACAACAGTTTCATCATTCTCGACGAGAGCCAGAACACCACCGTCGAGCAGATGAAAATGTTCCTCACCCGGATCGGTTTCGGCTCCACGGCCGTGATCACAGGTGACATCACTCAGGTCGACCTGCCGCGCGGTACCAAATCCGGACTTCATCACGTCATCGAAGTCCTGAAGGATGTGCCGGGTATCAGCTTCACCCACTTCATGCCCAAAGACGTCGTGCGCCACCCGCTGGTGCAACGCATTGTCGAAGCCTACGAGCGCTTCGAGAATCGCGTGGCCGATGAAACACCGAAGGACAATCGCCACGATGCTTGAGCTTGACCTGCAAATCGCGACCGAAGCGTCTGCGCCGAACGAATCCGATTTCCGCCAATGGTGCGAACTGGCCCTGCGCCAGCGCACCGCTGATTCGGAAATGACCATTCGTCTGGTCGACGAAGTAGAAGGCCGCGAACTGAATCACACCTGGCGCCACAAGGATTACGCGACCAACGTCCTGTCCTTTCCCGCCGAAGTGCCCGACGAGTTTCTCGACATTCCATTGCTGGGCGATCTGGTGATCTGCGTGGCGGTGGTTGAGCGTGAAGCTGCCGAACAGGGCAAGGAACTAAAGGCCCACTGGGCACATCTGGTCATTCACGGCTGCTTGCATCTGCTTGGTTACGACCATATAGATGACGAGGAAGCCGAGGAAATGGAAGCACTGGAACGCGAGTTGCTTGCCGAATTGGGTTATCCCGATCCGTACGCGGACGACGAAACCGAAACATCCCCTATCGTTACAACAAAGGATTCAGAGTAATCGCTATGAGCGAAGATCGATCGAGCAACGGGCAGAAGTCATGGCTGGGTAAACTGACCCAGGCTTTTGCCCACGAGCCGAAGAACCGCCAGGAGCTGCTTGAGCTGCTGCGCGATGCACATCAAAACAAACTGCTGGACAGCGAAGCGCTGGCCATCGTCGAAGGCGCCATCCAGGTGGCTGACCTGCAAGTACGCGACATCATGGTGCCGCGCTCGCAGATGATCAGCATCAAGGCGACCCAGACACCCCGCGAATTCCTCCCTGCCGTGGTCGACTCGGCCCACTCGCGCTACCCGGTCATCGGCGAAAGCCATGACGACGTGATGGGCGTGCTGCTGGCCAAGGATCTGCTGCCGCTGATCCTCAAGGAGAACGGCGACAGCTTCAACATCAAGGATCTGCTGCGCCCGGCCACCTTCGTGCCGGAGTCCAAGCGCCTGAACGTGTTGCTGCGTGAGTTCCGCGCCAACCACAACCACATGGCCATCGTGATCGACGAATACGGCGGAGTGGCGGGTCTGGTGACCATCGAAGACGTGCTTGAGCAAATCGTCGGCGACATCGAAGACGAACACGACGTCGAAGAAGACAGCTACATCAAGCCGCTGCCCAGCGGTGATTTCCTGATCAAGGCCCTGACGCCGATCGAGAACTTCAACGAGTTTTTCGACAGCGAATTCTCCGACGACGAGTTCGACACCGTCGGCGGGCTGGTGATGAGCGCGTTCGGGCACTTGCCAAAACGCAACGAAATCACTGAAATCGGCGCCTATCGTTTCCGCATCCTGAACGCCGACAGCCGTCGGATTCATTTGCTGCGACTGACGCCCATTGCTCGTTAAATCTAAGGACTGAAATGCGCTGGACAACCCGCCCCGGCTGGCCCGGTAACCTGCTGGCCGTGGCGGCCGGTGCAATCACCACCTTCGCGCTGGCACCGTTCGATCTCTGGCCGCTGGCCCTGCTGGCAGTCGGCCTGTTCTACGCTGGCTTGCGCGAGCTGAGTCCGCGCCAGGCCCTGGGTCGGGGCTGGTGCTTCGGTTTCGGCCTATTCGGCGCCGGCACCAGCTGGATCTACTACAGCATCCACCATTTCGGTGGCGCTTCGGTGCTGCTGGCCGGGTTCCTGATGCTGATCTTCACGGCGGCCATTGCCTGGTTCTTCGCCCTCCCCGCTTGGCTCTGGGCGCGCTGGCTGCGTCGCAATGAGGCGCCACTGGCCGATGCCCTGGCCTTCGCTGCGCTGTGGGTTGGCCAGGAAGCGTTCCGTGGCTGGTTCCTCACCGGTTTTCCGTGGTTGTATTCCGGTTACAGCCAGCTCGATGGCCCACTTGCCGGGCTCGCGCCAGTGGGCGGCATGTGGCTGGTGTCGTTCGTCCTGGCGCTGACCGCCGCACTGATCTACAACGCACCGCGCCTGCTGCAAACCGGTCGCAAAGGTTTTATCGCCGCAGGTTTACTGTTGCTGGTCGGGCCGTGGGTGGCGGGCATCGCACTGAAGGGGCATGCCTGGACCAGCCCCGCCGGTCCCGCGCTGAGTGTCGCCGCGATTCAGGGCAACGTCGCGCAAAGCATGAAATGGGACCCGGCCGAACTCAACGCACAACTGGCGCTGTACCGCGACCTGAGCTTCCGTTCGAAACCGGTGGACCTGCTGATCTGGCCTGAAACCGCCGTCCCGGTGCTCAAGGAGTCCGCCGAGGGCTACCTGAACATGATGGGCAACTTCGCCGCCGAGCGTAAATCGGCGCTGATCACCGGTGTGCCGATTCGCCAGACGGTGCGTCACGAGAAGCGCTTCTTCAACGGCATCACCGTAGTTGGCGAAGGCGACGGTACTTACCTGAAGCAAAAACTGGTGCCGTTCGGCGAGTACGTACCGCTGCAGGACATCTTGCGTGGGCTGATCGCATTTTTCGACCTGCCGATGTCCGACTTCGCCCGCGGCCCTGCCGATCAGGCCTTGTTGCAGGCCAAGGGTTATCAGATTGCACCGTTCATCTGCTACGAAGTGGTGTACCCGGAGTTTGCTGCAAGCCTGGCGGCACGCAGCGACCTGCTGCTGACCATCAGCAACGACACCTGGTTCGGCACCTCGATCGGCCCTCTGCAACATTTGCAGATGGCGCAGATGCGCGCCCTCGAAGCCGGGCGCTGGATGATTCGAGCCACCAACAACGGCGTGACCGGCCTGATCAACCCGTTCGGGCAGATTACCGAGCGCATTCCGCAGTTCGAACAAGGCGTGCTCTACGGCGAAGTGGTGCCGATGCATAACCTGACACCGTATTTGCAATGGCGCTCGTGGCCGCTGATCATCCTGTGCGTGGTGCTGTTTGGCTGGGCACTGATGACTAACCGGATGTCCAAGACCCTTTGAAAACCCGCTCACTCCCGCGCTCTGCGCGGGAGTGATCAATCGGCGGTGTCATCCCCGCGGTAGAACAGCGAATAGCCGATCTGCCCCACCGCCTCATTCATCAGCTGCCCGCTCTGCCAGATCGACTTGAATTCCGGCAGCCAGCCGCCAAACGGCCGGGCATTGTCAGTGCCGAGGAAACCGACCGGCGCCGGCACCACTTCGAACCCAGCCTGTTGATAACTCCACACCGCACGCGGCATATGCCAGGCCTGGGTCACCAGCACGATGCGTTTGACGCCTTCCGGCAACAGCATTTTGGCGCTGAATTCGGCGTTCTCCCACGTGGTGCGACTCTCTCCTTCCTGCCAACGCACCGTCACACCGAAATCATCGCGTAGAGAATCGGCCATCAGCTTGGCTTCGCTCGGTGGAGTACCGTAATGCAGGCCACCGCTGGTCAGAATCGGCAGCCCTGAGGCCTTGGCCAACCGCGCCGCATAACGCTGCCGCTCCAGTCCCACGCCAGTCGGCTGATCTTCGCCCCAGGCCAGATCGCCGCGCTCGCGGCCGGAACCCAGCACCACAATCGCATCGGCACGTTGCGCAAGGCTTGTCCATGAATCCCGGGGCAACGGCGGTTCGCGCTCCAGGGCCTTGGCGCCCCATTGCACAACCACCGGCAGGCTCATGAGCAGAAAGCCGCCAAATCCCAGGGCAAAACACAGCCCAGCCAATCGCGGCCGCGAACGTCGCACCCACCAGGCGACGAGCAACAGCAGCAAGAGAAGGCCGGGCGGCAACAGAAGTTGTTTAATGAAATAACGAAAAGGCATCGAGCATCTCCAGAGATGCCCGAAGCCTAAGTGGGTTGATACAGCGCGACAACCAGTAGGGTCGGATCCCGTTGAAAAAGATCCGCTTTTTGACCTGCCATGCGTTTACTTGGCCTGCAGAGTGCGAACCTTGACGGTGTCTCTGCCGGGCGCCTTGTCCTTGAGCCAGATGACTTTGGCCGAACGGGGTGCATCGAGTTGCTTCACTGCCTGTGACAGGTATCCGTGGGTTTCACGCTCACTGCGATCCAGATAGGCCTTGACCAGTTCGAACTCGGCGGGGCTCAAGCCACGCAATTCCAGCTCCAGGGGGCGCTCGTCGCGCAGCCGGACAGCGGTTTTTGCAGCGTCCAGGGCTGTCCCCAAACGATCGATCAACCGCTCGTACAACTCGGGTTTGGTAACGTTTTTTTGCTGTGACTCCACCATCCCTCACCTCATTGAAGATAAGACTCACTCCCCAGTTAGAGCTTAGCTTCGCTGCACAAACCGGCTGCACGCCGCGACCAACGGCCCTCGCCGCGATTTTGCCCGGTCAAACGGCTGCAATCAGGGTTTCCCTAGGCCAAGCGCGGTCATGTATGCTACGGCGCTTCCTGTAACTCCACTTCCAGCCCGTCCGGCCCGCTCCGGATGTCGCATTGAAGAGGATTAGGCCACCCCTATCCAGTACAAAAGTAGCCATGCACGAACAATATCAGCCCCGTGAAATCGAAGCCGCCGCCCAGTCGTTCTGGGACGAGCAAAAGTCCTTTGAAGTCAGTGAACAGCCAGGCAAGGAGACTTACTACTGCCTGTCGATGTTCCCTTACCCCAGCGGCAAGCTACACATGGGGCACGTGCGCAACTACACCATCGGCGACGTGATCTCCCGCTACCAGCGCATGCTCGGCAAGAACGTTCTGCAACCAATGGGTTGGGACGCCTTCGGCATGCCGGCGGAAAACGCCGCGATGAAGAACAACGTGGCCCCGGCCAAGTGGACCTACGAAAACATCGCCTACATGAAATCCCAGCTGCGCAGCCTGGGCCTGGCGGTGGACTGGTCGCGCGAAGTCACTACCTGCAAGCCTGATTACTACCGTTGGGAGCAGTGGCTGTTCACCCGCCTGTTCGAAAAAGGCGTGATCTACCGCAAGAACGGTACCGTGAACTGGGACCCGATCGACCAGACCGTTCTGGCCAACGAACAGGTGATCGACGGTCGCGGCTGGCGCTCCGGTGCGCTGATCGAAAAGCGCGAAATCCCGATGTACTACTTCAAGATCACCGCCTACGCGGATGAGCTGCTGGAAAGTCTCGACGAACTGACCGGCTGGCCGGAACAGGTCAAGACCATGCAGCGCAACTGGATCGGCAAGTCGCGCGGGATGGAAGTACAGTTCCCGTACAACGTTGACTCGATCGGCGAAAGCGGAACCCTGAAAGTCTTCACTACCCGTCCGGACACCCTGATGGGCGCAACGTATGTTGCCGTGGCTGCTGAGCACCACCTGGCGGCCCTTGCTGCCAAGAACAATCCTGAGCTGCAAGCGTTCATCGCTGAATGCAAGGGCGGCAGCGTCGCCGAAGCCGATGTCGCCACTCAAGAGAAGAAAGGCCTGCCGACCGGCCTGTTCGTCGAGCACCCGCTGACCGGCGAAAAACTGCCGGTGTGGGTCGCCAACTACGTGCTGATGCACTACGGCGATGGCGCGGTCATGGCTGTGCCGGCTCACGACGAGCGTGATTTCGAGTTCGCCCACAAGTACAACCTGCCGGTCAAATCCGTGGTTCGCACCAGTTCGGGTGAAACCAACCCGGCGCCATGGCAAGACGCCTACGGGGAGCACGGCACGCTGATCAACTCCGGCGAGTTCGACGGCCTGGACTTCGCCGGCGCGTTCGACGCCATGGAAGTCGCCCTGATCAAGAAAGAACTCGGCGCCTCGCGCACCCAGTTCCGTCTCCGTGACTGGGGCATCAGCCGTCAGCGCTACTGGGGCTGCCCGATCCCGATCATCCACTGCGATACTTGCGGTGACGTGCCGGTGCCGGAAAACCAGTTGCCTGTCGTACTGCCGGAAGACGTGGTGCCGGACGGCGCCGGTTCGCCGCTGGCGCGCATGCCCGAGTTCTACGAGTGCAGCTGCCCGAAATGTGGCCAGCCTGCCAAGCGTGAAACCGACACCATGGACACCTTCGTCGAGTCGTCCTGGTACTACGCCCGTTACGCCTCACCGCACTTCGAAGGCGGCCTGGTGGAAAAATCCGCGGCCGATCACTGGCTGCCGGTGGATCAGTACATCGGCGGTATCGAGCACGCGATTCTTCACCTGCTTTACGCGCGCTTCTTTCACAAGCTGATGCGCGACGAAGGCCTGGTGAGTTCCAACGAGCCGTTCAAGAACCTGCTGACCCAGGGCATGGTGATCGCCGAGACTTACTATCGTCGCGAAGCCAACGGTGCCTACACCTGGTTCAACCCGGCGGACGTGGACCTCGAACGCGACAGCAAAGGCAACGTGACCAGTGCCAAGCTGAAAACCGACGGCCTGCCGGTGGAAATCGGTGGCACCGAGAAGATGGCCAAGTCGAAGAACAACGGCGTTGACCCACAGTCGATGATTGACCAGTTCGGTGCAGATACCTGCCGTCTGTTCATGATGTTCGCCTCGCCACCAGATATGAGCGCTGCGTGGTCCGACTCCGGCGTCGAAGGTTCGCATCGCTTCCTCAAGCGCGTCTGGCGCCTTGCCCAAACCCATGTGAGCCAGGGCCTGCCGGGCAAGCTGGATATCGCCAGCCTGAACGACGAACAGAAAGTCGTTCGCCGTGCGACTCACCAGGCCATCAAGCAAGCAAGCCACGACGTCGGCCAGAACCACAAATTCAACACCGCCATCGCCCAGGTGATGACACTGATGAATGTGCTGGAAAAAGCCGCTCAAAGTAACGAGCAGGATCGTGCACTGGTTCAGGAAGGTCTGGAAGCCGTTACTCTGCTGCTGGCTCCGATCACTCCGCACATCAGCCACGAGCTGTGGAATCAGCTGGGTCATGCCGATCCTGTGATCGACGCCAACTGGCCGGTGGTGGATGAAAGCGCACTGGTGCAGGACAGCCTGACCCTGGTCATCCAGGTCAACGGCAAGCTGCGTGGCCAGATCGAAATGCCGGCTGCCGCCACCCGCGAAGAAGTGGAAGCCGCAGCCCGCGCCAACGAAAACGTGCTGCGTTTCGTCGACGGCCTGACTATTCGCAAAGTGATCGTAGTGCCCGGGAAACTGGTCAATATCGTCGCCAGCTAATTGGATCGGGCGCCGGGTTTGCCTGGCGCCCTGTAAAACCTTTCGGGCCGCAAGACCGGCCCACATGGTTTCAAGGGGAGCAACACAATGATCAAACGCAATCTGCTGGTGATGGGCCTCGCTGTCCTGTTGAGCGCCTGCGGTTTCCAGCTGCGCGGCACTGGCACCAATGAACTGTCGATCAAGGAGCTCGATCTGAGCGCCCGCAACGCCTACGGCGAAACCGTGACGCAACTGCGTCAGTTGCTGGAAGCCAGCGGCGTCAAGATCGTCTCTGGCGCGCCGTACAAGCTCTACCTGGCCAATGAGCAGGAATCCCAGCGCATCCTCAGCTACGCTGGCGCCGGCACCACTGGTGAGTATCAGGTGAGCACCGTGCTCAACTACGATATTCGTGGCGAAAAGAACCTGCTGCTCAAGAGCGACAAGCTTGAAGTACAGAAAGTGTTCATCCACGACGGCAACAACCTGGTGGGCTCCGACCAGGAAGCCAACGATGCTCGTCGTGAAACGCGCCGTGAACTGGTACAACGCATGATGCTGCGTCTGCAACAGCTGACGCCGGCCCAACTGGAAGCCTTGCAACAGGCCGCCAACGACCGGGCCAAGGCTGAAGCTGACGCACTGGAAGCGGCGCAGAAGGCTGAAGCGGAAACCCCGCGTCAGTCGCCGCTCGAACTGCCTAAGCAGTAAGACGATCGGGGCGCTCAGGCGCCCCGTTCGCCGTCTCTTATGAAGCTCGCTCCCGCCCAACTCGGCAAGCACCTGCAAGGCGCTCTTGCGCCGGTCTACATCATCAGCGGCGATGACCCGCTGCTGTGCCAGGAAGCTGCCGACGCCATTCGCTCCGCTGCCCGTCAGCAGGGTTTCGACGAACGCCAGGTCTTCGCCGCCGACGCCAATTTCGACTGGGGGACGTTGTTGCTGGCTGGTGCAAGCATGTCGCTGTTCGCCGAAAAGCGCCTGCTTGAACTGCGCCTGCCCTCCGGCAAGCCCGGCGACAAGGGTGCCGCCGCGTTGATCGAATACTGCTCGCGCCCCGCTGAAGACACGGTGCTGCTGATCAGTCTGCCCAAGCTGGACGGCAGCGCGCAGAAGACCAAGTGGGGCAAGGCGCTGGTCGAGGGTCAGCAGACCCAGTTCATCCAGATCTGGCCGGTGGACGCCAACCAGTTGCCGAGCTGGATCCGTCAGCGCCTGTCCCAGGCCGGATTGTCGGCCAGTCAGGACGCGGTCGAACTGATTGCTGCGCGGGTTGAAGGCAACCTGCTTGCCGCCGCCCAGGAAATCGAGAAGCTCAAGCTGATGGCCGAGGGCGGGCAGATCAGCGTCGAAACCGTACAGGCGGCCGTGGCCGACAGTGCGCGGTTCGACGTGTTCGGCCTGACCGACGCGGTGCTCAACGGCGAACCGGCTCACGCGCTACGCATGCTCGAAGGGCTGCGCGGTGAAGGGGTCGAACCGCCGGTGATTCTCTGGGCGTTGGCGCGGGAGTTGCGCCTGCTGGCCAATATCTCGTTGCAGTACAGCCAGGGCACGCCGCTGGACAAGTGCTTCAGTCAGGCGAAACCGCCGGTCTGGGACAAACGTAAACCGTTGATGAGCAAGGCCCTGCAACGCTACTCGGCGCAACGCTGGGCGCAATTGCTGCTCGAGGCCCAGCGCATCGATGCGCAGATCAAGGGTCAGGCTGCCGGTTCGCCGTGGATGAGCCTGAGCCGATTGGCGCTGTTGATGGCTGGTCAGCGTCTGTCATTGCCCGCCGAATGAAATACGGGATCGCGCTGTGCGATCCCGTTTTCTTTGTACAGACCATTTCCTACAGAACATCCCGCCTTCTATCCTATAGACAGACGCTCGACATCGGCAGATCATTTGCCGCGCAAAACCCACTCACTCGCGAGAACCCTCATGAGCAAAAAGCCATCGAAACATGGCCATAACAAGGCCAAATCCATCGTCGCCCAACCCCTGTTCCGCAGCCGCCAGGAACGACCCACCAAGGGTAAGGGCAGCTACCGCCGCGAAGCCTTCCAGTCTGACAGCTGGGAGGCTTTTTACTTTCTGGCCGCTTGAAGCGCAGCACCCCTTCCTCATGTTAAGGTCTGCACCTGATTCGTATCCTCTGGACCTGTGCATGCCCCTTAGTCTTTCCCGTCGTTGGCCCTTTCGCCAACTGATCGCTGCCACAAGCTTCATACTGCTTGTCGCCTGCGCGGAAAAACCCACCGCCGCCGACGCTCAACCGCTTCAGACCGCTCCTGTTGCCACGGCCCCTGCGATCGTCCCGCCGGTAGTGCCGACCGGGGACGACCTCGACCTGCAACCGACCCAGACCTTTGCCGAGTGGCAGGCCGGTTTCCGCAAGGACGCCTTGGCCGCCGGTATTCGCGCCGACGTCTTTGATCGTGCCTTCGCCAATGTCAGCTTCGACGCCAGCGTGATCCGCGCCGACCGCAGCCAGCCGGAGTTCGCCCGGCCGGTATGGGAATACCTGGATGGCGCCCTGTCGCCGCTACGAGTGCGTAAAGGCCAGGCGTTGATCAACCAGTACGCCGACATCCTGCAACGCATCGAACAACGCTATGGCGTCGATCGCCAGGCGCTGGTGTCGGTGTGGGGGATGGAAAGCAATTTCGGCCAGTTCCAGGGTACCAAATCGGTGATCAATTCCCTGGCGACCCTGGCCTATGAAGGTCGCCGCCCGGGCTTTGCCCATGCGCAACTGATCGCGGCGCTGCAGATTCTGCAACAGGGCGACATCACGCCGGAGAAAATGCTCGGCTCCTGGGCCGGTGCCATGGGGCAGACGCAGTTCATCCCGACCACTTACAACACCCACGCGGTGGATTTTGACGGTGACGGTCGGCGTGATATCTGGGGCAGCCCGGCCGACGCCTTGGCATCCACTGCGCATTACCTGCAAAGCTCCGGCTGGCAGCGTGGCCAGCCGTGGGGCTTCGAAGTGCAACTGCCGAGCGGTTTCAACTACACCCTGGCGGACGGTGCTATTCGCAAGAGCGTCGCCGAATGGCGGCAACTGGGTGTGATCCTGCCCAACGGCGGGCAGGCACCGGCCGGTTCCGAGCAACTCTCAGCCGCTCTGCTGCTGCCAGCCGGCTATCGTGGCCCGGCGTTCCTGATCCTCGACAACTTCCGGGCGATCCTCAAGTACAACAACTCGTCGTCCTATGCCCTGGCCGTCAGCCTGTTGTCCGAACGCTTCAACGGCGCAGGACTGATCAATGGCACCTGGCCAAAAGATGATCTGCCGCTGAGTCGCACCGAGCGTATCGAGCTCCAAAACCTGCTGACTGCGCGCAACTACGACGCAGGCACCGCCGACGGCATCATCGGCGCCAACACGCGCAAGGCGATCCGCAGTGCGCAACAATCGTTTGGCTGGCCGGCAGACGGTTACCCGACGCACAAGCTGCTGGAAAGCTTGCGTAGCCAGTAAAAAAAGACCGCCGCCTCTTCAGGCGGCGGTCTTGTTTTGGGATTCGGCTACCGAATCACCACATCCTGCTCCAGCATCAACTCCTTCTTCCCCGCATCCAGCCGAACCAGCGCCCCCATCGGCAACGTCAGGTTCGGATCACAATGCCCGCTGCGCCAACCCGATAGCACCGGAATCCGCAACGGTTCAAAGGTCTGCTTGAGCAAACGGTTCAAGGCCTCGATGTCCACGCCGGCCACATCCCCGACCAACACGCCGCGCAATCTGGCCAATTTTCCCGCCAGACGCATCTGGGTCAGCAAGCGGTCGATCCGATACAGCGGCTCGTTGACGTCCTCGATGAGCAGAATCACCCCTTCGACATCGATTTCGTAAGGCGTGCCCAGGGTCGCGGCGATCATCGCCAGATTGCCGCCCAGCAAACGCCCGTGGGCAATGCCGGGCTCTACCGTGGTCAATGGATACGCCACCGGATGACTCAACACACTGCCGGCCTTCAATTGGCCGCGCAGCATGGCGAAGAACGACGTCACCGTCGGCGGTTCCTTGTCCCCCAGCAAGTCGGCATTCAACAGTGGCCCATGAAAGGTCACGAACCCGGCGTAGCGACTGATGGCCAGATGCAGTGCGGTGATGTCGCTGTAGCCAACGAACGGCTTGGCGTTACGGCTCAACAGATCGTAGTCGATCCGGTCCAGCAACCTTGGCGTGCCGTAACCACCCCGCAGGCAAATGATCGCATCAACCTCTTCGTCAGCGAACGCGGCGTGCAGATCGTTGAGCCGCACCTCGTCGCTGCCGGCCAGATAACCATCTTTCTCGTAGACGCCGGGGAACACCCGCAATCTGTAACCCCGGGCGCGCATCCACTGAACGGCCTTTTCAGTATCCAGCGCACCAGGGCCGGCTGGCGCAATGACGCCTATCAGGCCTTCCGAGGGCAACGCCGGCACAGGTTTGTGCGGGAAAAGGGTTTGGGTCGGTCGAACAGTCATCCATGAATCTCCCTGTGTGAGGTCGTGCGGACACAGTAGTCAGGAACGGAGACAAACAGAAGAGGCTCTGTTCCCTCGCAGGTTGCAGGAAAAGTTGCTTGTTGTCGTAGGACGGGCAAAAAAATACCCGCCGGGCACTGAAGCCTCGGCGGGCATTTCCTCATTCAGCGCTGAATCAGGACCCGAGCAGCTCGGCCTTGACCAGTTTCGCCTGCTCGTCAGCGTGGTACGAAGAACGCACCAACGGGCCGGACGCAACGTTCTTGAAGCCCATCTTGTAACCTTCCTCGGCGAACCAGGCGAAGGTGTCCGGGTGCACGAAACGCTGCACCGGCAAGTGGCTGCGGGACGGTTGCAGGTACTGGCCCAGGGTCAGCATGTCGATATCGTGCTCGCGCATGCGCTTCATGACTTCAATGACTTCGTCGTCGGTCTCGCCCAGACCCAGCATCAGGCCGGACTTGGTCGGAATGTGCGGCATCATCTGTTTGAAGCGTTGCAGCAAGGTCAGCGACCACTGGTAATCCGAACCCGGACGCGCAGCCTTGTACAGGCGCGGCACGGTTTCCAGGTTGTGGTTGAACACATCCGGCGGCTCGGCCGCGGTGATTTCCAGAGCGATGTCCATGCGGCCACGGTAGTCCGGGACCAGGGTCTCGAGCTGCACGTTCGGCGACAGTTTGCGGATTTCGCGGATGCAGTCGGCAAAGTGCTGGGCACCGCCGTCACGCAGATCGTCGCGGTCAACCGAGGTGATCACCACGTACTTGAGTTTCAAGTCGGCGATGGCGATGGCCAGGCTTTCCGGCTCGTTGACGTCCAGTGGCTTCGGACGGCCATGACCCACGTCGCAGAACGGGCAGCGACGGGTGCAGATGTCACCCATGATCATGAAGGTCGCGGTGCCGCCGGAGAAGCACTCGCCCAGGTTCGGGCAGGACGCCTCTTCACACACGCTGTGCAGCTTGTGCTTGCGCAGCAGGCTCTTGATGCGGTCGACTTCCGGCGAAACCGGGATGCGCACGCGGATCCAGTCGGGTTTCTTCGGCAGTTCGGTGGTCGGAATGATCTTCACCGGGATGCGTGCAACCTTCTCGGCGCCGCGCAGCTTGACGCCCGCTTCAACCTTGGGACGCGGGGCCGGGCGCTCGGTCACGTCGAGCGTCGGGATCATGGTTTGCACTGCATCAGTAGTCATATCAGTCGATTCCGCCCGTCAGGGTCGTCTGCTCAGCATAGTCGAGGTGTTTGACGAGCTGCGCGCGCAGCCGGGCACTTACCTCGGCAAATTCAATCGATCCTGCATGGTCGCTCAGCTGGGTCATTGCCAGCCCGGCGTAGCCGCAGGGATTAATCCGTCGAAACGGTTCCAGGTCCATGTCCACATTCAGGGCCAGGCCATGAAAGGAACAACCGTGGCGAATCCGCAAACCCAGAGAAGCGATCTTGGCTCCGTCGACGTAGACGCCGGGAGCGTCTGGCTTGGCTGCTGCGGTTACACCGTAGCTGGCCAGCAGTTCGATCAGGCACCGCTCCATGCGCGTGACCAGGTCTCGTACACCGAAACCCAGTTTGCGCACATCCAGCAGCAGGTACGCCACCAGTTGGCCGGGGCCATGGTAGGTCACCTGCCCGCCGCGGTCGACCTGCACCACCGGGATATCCCCCGGCAGCAGCAGGTGTTCGGCCTTGCCGGCCTGGCCCTGAGTGAACACCGGCGGGTGTTCGACGAGCCAGATTTCATCGGCGGCCTCACTGCCGCGTTCGTTGGTAAAGCGTTGCATGGCATGCCAGACCGGCTCGTAAGCCATCTGGCCAAGCTCGCGAAAGCCCAGCGTGCCGGACATCACAACACCATGTGCACGAAACCGGTCGCCCGCAGTTCGCTGTTGATGTTGTACAGCTGATCCTGGTCGGTCGCGACAATGTGCAACTGAATGGTGGTGTACTTGCCGTTGCTGCTTTGACGTTCGTCCACACGCTCATCGTTGATCTTGGCGTGCTTCTTGACGATGTCGATGATCTTGTCTTTGTTGCCGACGCCCGTATCGCTGATCACCTTAACCGGATAATCAACCTGCGGAAATTCGATCTTTGGAGCCTTTACTTCGGTATCGGTCATGGCGTAACGGCCTCGTAAGCGTAAGCCCGGTAACGAACAAGGCCCCGCTCCGGACTGGAACGGGGCCATGCTGGTCAACTCGAATCAGTTGAACAAGCCGTAGAAGAATAGACGGATGCTATCCCACATGCGGCGGAAGATACCACCCTCCTCGACAGCGTCCAGGGCGATCAGGTCGGCGCTGTGCACCACCTTGTCGTCCAGTTTCACTTCGACTTTACCGATCACGTCGCCCTTGGCGATTGGCGCGGTCAGTTGCGGGTTCATGGTCATGCTGGCAGCGAGCTTTTTCAGCTGGCCTTTCGGCAGGGTCATGGTCAGGTCTTCAGCCAGGCCGGCCTTGACTTGATTGGTGGTGCCTTTCCACACCGGGGCCTGAGCCAGTTCGGTGCCTTTCTGATAGAAGGTCTGGGTTTCGAAGAAGCGGAAACCGTAGGTCAGCAGCTTCTGGGTTTCAGCGGCGCGAGCCACTTCGCTATTGGTGCCGAACACCACGGCGATCAGGCGCATGCCGTCACGTACAGCCGAGGACACCATGCAGTAGCCGGCTTCGTCGGTGTGACCGGTCTTCAGACCGTCAACGGTCTTGTCGCGCCACAGCAGCAGGTTGCGGTTAGGTTGCTTGATGCCGTTCCAGAAGAACTCTTTTTGCGAGTAGATCGCGTAGTGAGCCGGGTCTTCGTGGATGATCGCGCGAGCCAGGATCGCCATGTCGTGAGCCGACGAGTAGTGCTCAGGGTTCGGCAGACCGGTCGGGTTCATGAAGTGGGTATTGGTCATGCCCAGATCGGCGACGGTTTTGTTCATCAGGTCGGCGAAGGCGTCTTCGCTGCCGGCGATGTGCTCGGAAACCGCGACGCTGGCGTCGTTGCCGGACTGGATGATGATGCCGTGCAGCAGGTCGCTGACGGTCACTTGCGAGCCGACTTTGATGAACATCCGCGAACCGCCGGTGCGCCAGGCGTTTTCGCTGATGGTCACTGGATCGTTTTCACCGATCTGGCCGCGACGGATTTCCAGCGTAGCGATGTACGCGGTCATCAGTTTGGTCAGGCTGGCCGGTGGCAGACGCTGGTCACCGTTGTTCTCCACCAGCACGTTGCCGCTGCTGGCGTCCATGAGCACGTAGGCTTTTGCGGCCAGTTGAGGTGGCGACGGCATCATCTCGGCCGCGAAGGCGGCTGGCGAGAGGAGCAGCGGGACTAGCAGACACAGGCGTTTGGCAAAGGTGGTGATGTTCATCCGTCTCTCGAAATCGCTAATGGAAACTGCCCGAAGGCAAAATTAATCAGATGACTTTCTAACGAGTCATCGCGTGTTCAGTTGCTCACTCCAGTCACCCTCTGCCGGGCTTTTGTTCTTCGACGAGCCAACAACCTGGCTCACCCCCCAATCGCTGGTGAACCGTCAATCAAGTGCTACGTATTACTTACTCGGTGACCACGCTAGGCGAACCAAGATTGGCCGAGCGCACGCTGTTCTGTACCTGGGCAATTTCACCCGGCGAACCGATCGGTCCCAGGCGTACCCGGTGCAGGGTCTGCTGATTGCGCACGATCGAGCTGATGAACACCGGAGCGCTCACCATCCCGCTGAGCTTCGACCTCAGGAGTTCTGCAGCGTCCGGGTTGGCGAACGCGCCCACCTGCAGATACTGGCCAGACGCTGGTGCAGAAGCGTTTTTTTTTGCGCTGATCTGTACGGGTACAGTGTCAGAGGCATGTTGCTGCGGCGGTGGAGTCCACTGCTCGATGGTGCCGGCCGAAGCCGTGATCACCGGGGTGGTATTCTGCGCGACTTGCGGCTCGTTGAGCATCAAAGGCGCCGGACGGCCCTTGGCGGCCCACCATTGTTGCGGATCGATGCCCTCGACCTTGACCCGCGCGGTGCCGATTTCGGCATAACCGAGCTTTTTGGCGGCGGCGTAGGACAGGTCGATGATCCGGTCCGAGTAGAACGGCCCACGGTCGTTGACCCGCAGGATCACGCTCTTGTTGTTGTCCAGGTTGGTCACCCGAACGTAACTTGGCAGCGGTAATGTCTTGTGGGCGGCACTCATGCCGTACAGGTCATAGACCTCGCCATTGGCGGTGTTCTGACCGTGGAACTTCGTGCCATACCAGGACGCAGTGCCCGAGGCCACGTAGGTCTTGGATTCCTGCAACGGGAAGTAGGTCTTGCCCAGCACGGTGTAAGGGTTGGCCTTGTACGGGCCGGTGTGCAGGGTCGGCGTGGCGTCCGGGATGCGCGACACATCGACGTCCCACCACGGCGCGCCGTCCTTGTGGGCCCGGTTGATATCCAGGCCCGGCTGCGCGCGAACAGCAGTGGACGAAGTCTTCTGGCTCGGCGAACGGCTGGTCGAGCAACTGGCGACCAGCACTGCCAACGCAGCGAATGCCACCAGCTTCAGGGGTTTGTTGATAGGCAATGCCTGCATTACTTGACGCCCCGTGCTTTTACCAGCTCTTCAGACAGTTGATGTACAGCCATGGCGTACATCACGCTGCGGTTATAACGCGTGATCGCGTAGAAATTCTTCAGGCCCATCCAGTATTCCGGGCCATTGTCGCCTTCCAGGCGAAATGCAGTAACCGGCATATCATCGCGCAGCGCATCATGACTTGACCAGCCCAGCGCTCGCAACTCCCCGACGGTTTTCGTCGGTTCGATGCCAGTGGTCAGGCCTTCATCCACCTGCTCGCCGCGCACATCGGCACGACTGACCACCGGCTCGCCGGCTACCCAGCCGTGACGCTTGAAGTAGCTGGCGACGCTGCCGATCGCATCATCCGGGTTGTTCCAGATATTGATGTGCCCGTCGCCGTCGAAATCCACCGCGTAGGCGCGAAAGCTGCTCGGCATGAACTGCGGCAGACCCATCGCCCCGGCGTAGGACCCCTTGAGGGTCAGCGGGTCGACCTGTTCTTCGCGAGCCAGCAGCAGGAACTCACGCAGTTCCTTGCGGAAAAATTCGGCACGGGGAGGATAGTCGAATCCCAACGTGGACAAGGCATCGATCACCCGGTAATTACCGGTATTACGTCCGAAAAAGGTCTCAACGCCGATGATCGACACGATGACCTGGGCCGGAACGCCGTATTCCTGCTCGGCGCGGGCCAGCACGGCCTCGTGCTGGCGCCAGAAGTCCACGCCACGGGCGATGCGCGCGTCGGTGAGGAACATCGGCCGGTATTCTTTCCACTGTTTGACCCGTTCGGCGGGTTTGGAAATCGCGTCGAGAATCGCCTGCTTGCGCTGCGCCTCGCGGAACACCGCCATCAGTTGTTCGCCGGCAAAACCGTAGTCGCGGGTCATTTCACCGACGAATTCGGCCACCTGGGGCGAGCCTTCGTAATCGCCGGCCATCGCTTCCTGCGCGCTGCCAAGGATGCCTACCAGGCCGAGCCACGGTGCGTGTCGTGTCGCCCAGTCACGCATTACTTGCATTGAACTCTTCACCTTATTCAAACCTGTGCGATCCACTTGCGATGCGTATGGATCGACATCAAAACCCCAAACGCTGACAGCAGTGTCACCAGCGAAGTTCCGCCGTAGCTAATGAACGGCAACGGCACCCCCACCACCGGCAACAGGCCACTGACCATACCGATGTTGACGAAAACATAAACAAAAAACGTCATGGTCAAGGCGCCGGCGAGCAATTTGCCGAACAGCGTCTGGGCCTGGGCGGTAATCACGAGGCCGCGACCGATCAGCAGCAGATAGATCAGCAACAGCGCGCAGATACCCACCAACCCGAACTCTTCGCCCAGCACCGCGATGATGAAGTCGGTGTGGCTTTCCGGCAGGAAGTCCAGGTGCGACTGGGTGCCGAGCAGCCAGCCCTTGCCGAACACACCGCCGGAACCGATGGCGGCTTTCGACTGAATGATGTTCCAGCCGGTGCCCAGCGGATCGCTTTCCGGGTCGAGGAAGGTCAGGATCCGTTGCTTCTGGTAGTCGTGCATGATGAAGAACCACATGGCGATCGCCACGGGAACGGCGGCCGCCAGCACGCTGAGGATCCAGCGCCAGCGCAGCCCGCCCATGAACAGCACGAACGCGCCACCGGCCAGAATCAGCAGCGAGGTGCCAAGATCCGGCTGACGCACGATCAAGATAAACGGCACGCCGATCAGCATCAGACTGATCCCGACGTGCTTGAGCTGTGGCGGCAGCGTGCGTTTGGACAGATACCAGGCGATGGTCGCCGGCATCAGGATCTTCATGAATTCCGACGGCTGGAAGCGGATCACCCCGGGAATGTTGATCCAGCGGGTCGCCCCCATGGCGTTGTGGCCCATGATGTCCACCACCATCAGCAACACCACCCCGACCACATAGCCGAGCGGCACCCAACGGGCCATGAACCGTGGTTCGAACTGGGCGATGACGATCATCGACACCAGGCCGATGCCGAACGACGTCGCTTGTTTGGCCAGCAGGTCCCAGCTCTTGCCGCTGGCCGAATACAGTACGAACAGGCTGCCGGCAGCCAGGATCAACAGCAAAACCAGCAAGGGACCATCGATATGCAAGCGTTGCAACAGCGTCGCCCGGCGACGCATCACATCCTCGCTGGAGAGCATGCGATCGAAATTATTCTTCACGGGCCGTAGCCTCCGCACTGATAGGGCTGGCGTATTCGGCCTTCAATCGTCCGTCCTGATCCAGCAACCAGGCGTCCATCACCTGACGCACCACTGGCGCCGCGACGCCGGAACCGGACTCACCGTTCTCGACCATCACCGACACCACGATCTTCGGGCTGTCGGCCGGTGCGAAACCCACGAACAAGGCGTGGTCGCGGTGGCGTTCCTGCACTTTGGAGCGGTCGTATTTCTCGCCTTGCTTGATCGCGACCACCTGGGCCGTACCCGACTTGCCGGCGATCCGATATTGCGCGCCGATAGCCGCTTTGCGCGCGGTCCCCCGGGCGCCGTGCATCACCTGTTGCATGCCGTGGTTGACCTTGGTCCAGTCCGACGGATCGCGCAGAACGATGTCCGGCATCGGGTTTTCGTCCTTGGGCCTCTCGCCTTCGACGGTCTTGGCCAGGTGCGGGCGGTTCCACACACCCTTGTTGGCCACCAGCGCGGTGGCCTGGGCCAGTTGCAACGGGGTCGATTGCATGTAGCCCTGGCCGATCCCGAGAATCAGGGTCTCGCCCGGGAACCAGGCCTGACGACGGGTCGCACGCTTCCACTCTCGGGATGGCATAAGGCCTGGGGACTCTTCGAACATGTCCAGCGAGACCTTCTGGCCGATGCCGAACTTGTTCATGTACGCCGACAACCGATCGATGCCGAGCTTGTGCGCCAGATCATAGAAGTAGGTGTCGTTGGACCGCATGATCGCCGTATCGAGATCGACGAAGCCGTCCCCGGTACGGTTCCAGTTGCGGTATTTGTGATCGTAGTTGGGCAGCATGTAATAACCGGGGTCGAACACGCGGCTCGACGCCGTCACCACGCCCGCATCCAGACCGGCAATCGCTACCGCCGGTTTGATCGTCGAACCCGGCGGGTACAGACCGCGCAACACGCGGTTGAACAGCGGCCGGTCGATGGAATCGCGCAGCTCGGCGTAGGCCTTGAAGCTGATGCCGGTGACGAACAGGTTCGGGTCGAAGCTCGGCTGGCTGACCATCGCCAGTACTTCGCCGGTGCGAGGGTCCAGCGCCACCACCGCGCCGCGTCGCCCGCCCAGCGCGGCTTCGGCGGCTTCCTGCAATTTGATGTCGAGGCTCAGGACGATGTCTTTGCCCGGCACCGGATCGGTACGCTTGAGCACGCGCAGTACGCGGCCCCGGGCATTGGTCTCGACCTCTTCGTAACCCACCTGGCCGTGCAGCTCGGCTTCGTAGAAACGCTCGATGCCGGTTTTGCCAATGTGGTGGGTGCCGCTGTAATTGACCGGGTCGAGGGTCTTCAGCTCTTTCTCGTTGATCCGCCCCATGTAACCCACCGAGTGCGCAAAATGCGCGCCCTGCGGGTAGTGACGCACCAGTTGCGCGACCACTTCCACGCCCGGCAGGCGGAACTGGTTCACCGCGACGCGGGCAATCTGCTCTTCGGTCAGCTCGAACAGGATCGGCACCGGCTCGAACGGCCGGCGCCCCTGACGCATGCGCTTCTCGAAAATCACCCGGTCTTCCGGCGTCAGCTCCAGCACCTCGACGATCACATCGAGCACCTGCTGCCAGTCGCCGGAGCGCTCGCGGGTCATGCTCAGGCTGAAGCTCGGGCGGTTGTCCGCCACCACCACGCCGTTACGGTCGAAGATCAGCCCACGGGTCGGCGGAATCGGCTGGACATGCACCCGATTGTTTTCCGACAGGGTCGAGTGATACTCGTACTGGATGACCTGCAGGAAATACAGCCGGGCAATCAGCACGCAGATCAGCAATACCACCGCAATGGCCCCGAACACGACGCGGCTACGCACCAGACGGGCGTCTTTTTCGTGGTCCTTGATGCGGATCGGCTGGGACATGAGGGCAGGATTACTTGTGGTAAGGGTGGCCGGACAACACGGTCCAGGCACGATACAACTGCTCGCCGATGAGGATGCGCACCAACGGGTGCGGCAGCGTCAACGGCGACAACGACCAGCGCTGATCCGCGCGGGCACAGACTTCCGGCGCCAGCCCTTCCGGGCCGCCGACCATGAAATTGACCGTGCGCGAATCCAGCCGCCAACGGTCGAGTTCGACCGCCAGTTGCTCGGTGCTCCAGGGCTTGCCGTGCACTTCGAGGGTGACGATCCGCTCGTTCTGCCCGACCTTGGCCAGCATGGCTTCGCCCTCCTGACGGATGAAGCGGGCCACGTCGGCATTCTTGCCACGGGTATTGAGCGGTATTTCCACCAGTTCCAGCGCCAGTTCGGACGGAAGACGCTTGGCATATTCATGCCAGCCTTCTTCCACCCACTTGGGCATGCGTGAACCGACGGCGATCAGTCGCAGTCGCACAGCGCGTCCCTTACAGCTGGTCTTTGTTGAGCTTGGTGAAGTGCTCGTGGGTGTTTTCCGGGCTGTGGTGCTTGGCGTCTGCCGCACGGCTTTGTTCGGCACCGGCCCACAGGCGCTCCAGGTCGTAGAACTGACGCGCCGAGGCAGTCATCATGTGCACGATCACCAGGTCCAGGTCCAGCAGCACCCAGTCGCTGTCGCCCTTGCCTTCTTCGCCCAGTGGCTTGGCGCCCTGCTTTTTCACTTCTTCGCGAACCTTGTCCAGCATCGCGTTGATCTGGCGGTTGGAAGTACCGGTGGCGATGATCATGTAGTCGGTGATGCTTTGCTTGTCGCGCACATCGATGATCTGGATGTCCTGGGCCTTGACGTCTTCAAGGGCGGCCACGGCAATCTTGACCAGCTCGTCACCTTTCAGCGGCTCGTTGGTGTTGACCGGCTCTGGCAGCGGAGCGCTCTTGAACGTGCCTTTGCGCTTTACTTTGGTTTGGTCTTTGTCAGTCATATAAAACTCGTTTTGCTCATGTATTCGGCGTCTCGTCCCACGATGATCGTGTTACTTGAGCACGCCTTGTTCAGTTCGACGCACGATACAGACCGTGCGCATCGATGTAGGCCAGGACCGCGTCGGGCACCAGGAAACGTACCGACTTACCGCTGGCCAGCAGTTGACGGATCTGGGTGGCGGAGACCGCGAGCGGTGTCTGCCAGACGAATGCAATCTGTCCGCTCGGCCCTTTCAGGGCCAGCGGGTCGCTCACCGAACGCGCTGCCAGCAGGTTGCGCAAGGCATCCGGCGGTTCGCTGTCGGCGTCCGGGCGCTGTAGCACCAGGATGTGGCAATGCTGGAGCAACTCCTCCCAGCGGTGCCAAGTGGGCAGGCCGCAAAATGCGTCCCAGCCCAAAAGCAGAAAAACCTGGGTCTCGGCGGCCATTTCGGCGCGCAGCGACTCCAGGGTATCGATGGTCCAGGACGGTTTGTCCCGCTGCAATTCGCGGGCGTCCACCACCAGCGGCGGCACACCGGCCACCGCACATTCAACCATTGCCAGCCGATCCTGCGCCGACACCTGCGGGGTATCGCGATGCGGCGGCCGGGCGCTGGGCATCATGCGCAGCTCATCGAGGGCCAGCGCTTCGGCGACTTCCAGCGCGCCACGCAAATGGCCGACATGCACCGGGTCGAACGTCCCGCCCAGGACGCCAATGCGCTGGGGGCAAGGCTTTCTGCCGGATTTCGGCGCTTTCAGGTCGAGGTCGGACAAGTCAGACCGTCGCCTGGCCGCGCAACTGGCCATCACCGACCACGATGTACTTCTCGCAGGTCAGTCCTTCAAGGCCCACCGGGCCACGGGCGTGCAGCTTATCAGTAGAAATGCCGATCTCGGCACCCAATCCGTATTCGAATCCATCGGCGAAGCAGGTCGGGGTGTTGATCATCACCGACGCCGAGTCGACCTGAGCCACGAACTGGCGGGTGTCGGCGAGGTTTTCGCTGACGATCGAATCGGTGTGATGGGAGCCGTAGTGGTTGATATGTTCGATGGCCTGGTCCAGTCCGTCGACCACGCGGATCGACAGAATCGGCGCCAGATACTCGGTGCTCCAGTCTTCTTCGCTGGCCGGCACGGCCTCGATGATCGCCCGGGTGCGCTCGCAACCACGCAGCTCGACACCTTTTTCGCGGAACTGGGCAGCCATCGACGGCAGGAAATCCTTCGCAACATTTTGATCGACCAGCAGGGTCTCCATCGCACCGCAGATGCCATAGCGATAGGTCTTGGCATTGAAGGCGATGCGCTGGGCTTTCGGCAGGTCGGCGTGTTCGCTGACATAGACGTGGCAGATGCCGTCCAGGTGCTTGATCACCGGCACCCGCGCGTCACGGCTGATGCGCTCGATCAGGCCACGGCCACCACGCGGCACGATCACGTCGACATACTCGGGCATGGTGATCAGGGCGCCAACGGCGGCACGGTCGGTGGTTTCCACCACTTGCACCACGGCGGCCGGCAGCTCGGCTTCGGCCAGACCACGCTGGATGCAGGCGGCAATCGCACGATTGGAATGAATCGCCTCGGAACCGCCACGCAGGATGGTCGCGTTACCGGACTTCAGGCACAGGCTCGCGGCATCGATGGTCACGTTCGGACGGGACTCGTAGATGATCCCGATCACGCCCAGCGGCACGCGCATCTTGCCGACCTGAATGCCCGACGGACGGAAGCTCATGTCGCGGATCGCACCGACCGGGTCCGGCAAGGCCGCCACCTGACGCAGACCGACGATCATCCCGTCGATACGCGCCGGGGTCAGTTCCAGACGTTCCAGCAGCGCAGGTTCCAGACCGTTGGCGCGACCGGCGGCCAGATCCTGTTCATTGGCTGCCGCAAGCTCCGCGCGGGCGGCGTCCAGAGCATTGGCGGCAGCCAGCAGGGCGCGGTTTTTCTGCGCGGTGCTGGCACGGCCGATGACCCGGGAAGCTTCGCGGGCGGCGCGACCCAATCGGGTCATGTAGTCAAGAACGGACTCAGTCATGGTCTGCTGGGGTCTTGGCAAAGAGGAAAGCGGCAGATTATAGCTGTCGCGTCCCGGGACTAACAGCGGTGACGGGCGGATGGTCGAAATGGACGGCGATTTGCCGATGTTCAGCCGTAATTAAGGCTCGGATTGTTATCATCACGACCTCTTTCGCTTGGATAAACACCGTTTGCCATGTCCAATCTGACCGTTCGTGCCCACGCCGAGCGCCTGCCGATGGGCCTTCCGGACGCTTTTTTCGACCGTGACGCCCAGACGCTTGCCCGGGATCTGCTTGGCAAAGTCATCCGACACCGGGTCGGCGATCTGTGGCTGAGCGCCCGGATCATTGAAACCGAAGCGTATTACTGCGAAGAAAAAGGCAGCCACGCCTCCCTCGGCTATACGGAAAAGCGTAAGGCTTTGTTTCTGGAAGGCGGCCACATCTATATGTACTACGCCCGTGGCGGCGATTCACTGAACTTCAGCGCCCAAGGCCCTGGCAATGCGGTGCTGATCAAATCGGCCTATCCATGGGTCGATGAAATCAGCGGCCCGGCCAGTCTGGCGCAGATGCTGCTGAACAACCCCGACGCTCAGGGTCGCCCGCGACCATCGCAAAAGCTCTGCGCCGGGCAGACCCTGCTGTGCAAGGCCATGGGGCTGAAAGTGCCGGTGTGGGATGCCAAGCGTTTCGACCACGAGATACTGCTGGTGGAAGACACCGGCCCCGCACCGAGCCACATCATCCAGACCACCCGCCTGGGCATCCCCCATGGGCGTGACGAGCATTTGATGTATCGCTTCGTCGATGCGGCTTACGCCCAGTGGTGCACCCGGAACCCGCTGCGCCGGGGCCAGGTCGAAGGACGCGATTACTTTCTACTGTGAATTACCCCTCTGCGGTCCGCCGACCAGGGACATCAATGAAATGGAGTGTGTTGTATGGGCCCATGGCTCGATAGTGTGACCGGGTGGCTGGCCGCCAACCCGCAGTGGTTGGCCGCTGCGGTATTCGTCGTGGCCTTCGTTGAGTGCCTGGCGATTGCCGGACTGATTGTTCCAGGCACCGTGTTGCTGTTTGCGGTGGCGGTGCTGGCCGGCAGCGGTGCGCTGTCGTTGAGCGAAACCCTGTTGCTGGGTTTCCTCGGCGGGATCCTCGGCGATGTGATTTCGTATTTCCTCGGCCGCCACTTCCATCAGAACATCCGACGTCTGCCGGGCCTGCGCCATCATCCGGAATGGATGTCGGGCGCAGAGACCTATTTCCAGCGCTACGGTATCGCCAGCCTGCTGGTCGGACGTTTCATCGGTCCGTTGCGTCCGATGCTGCCGATGGTCGCCGGGATGTGCGACATGCCCTTCCCGCGTTTCGCGGCCGTCAGTCTGCTGGCAGCAGCGGGCTGGAGCCTCGCGTACCTGCTGCCGGGCTGGGCCACCGGGGCGGCGATTCGTCTGCCGTTGCCGGAAGGTTTCTGGCTGCAAGCCGGGATCGTCGCCGGCAGCATTGCGGTAATGGTCGGTCTCAGTGCCAACAGCAGCCTGCGCCGCCATCGCCGGGCAACTGTCTGGATCAGCAGCATGAGCCTGTTGATCCTGATCGGTCTGTTTGTCGGTTACCCGTATCTCACTGCGCTCGATCAGGGCGTCATGACCCTCGTGCAGGAACACCGCAGTGCCGTGCTCGACGAGGTCGCGGTGGTCTTTACCCTGATTGGCGAGTTTCGCAACATGCTGGTGTTCAGCGTTTTGCTGACAGGCCTGTTGCTGTTATGCCGTCAGTGGCGACACGCGATCTTCGTGGGTGGCACCCTGCTTGTCACTGCCTTGGCCAACACCGGGACCAAATTGTTTTTCGCCCGAGTACGTCCGGAGGTACTGACTGATCCGCTTACCAGTTACAGCATGCCCAGCGGTCACGCTTCGGGATCGTTCGCACTGTTCCTGACCCTCGCGGTGCTGGCCGGACGCGGGCAACCGCCGCGGCTACGCCTGACCTGGCTGTTGCTCGGCTGCATACCGGCACTGGCGATTGCCTTGTCACGGGTTTATCTGGGGGCACATTGGCCGACAGATGTGCTGGCCGGTGCAATGCTCGCCGCCTGCGTCTGCGCAGCGAGCCTGTGGCTGATTCAGCGCAACGCGCCCCTTGATGCGATGCCGCAGAAAGTCTGGTGGCTGGTATTGCCGGCACTGATCGCCCTGTTCGGATTTTTTGTATTGCGGCATTTGCCACACACTTTGTTGCGATACGCCTACTGACGCTGCATTCAACGCTCACCGATGCTGGCGGCGGCGGTGAGCGTTAACACACATCCGGCAAAGTAAAAGCTCATGAACAAGTCCGTGCCCCATGCCACATTTCGGCAGCAGCACCACAAACGGACTTGTGAAAAGAGCAATGACTTTGATGAATCAACCAAACCATCTTTCCCGGCCTGACCGACCGTCAGCTCCGATCAAAATATCCGACCTGAATATCCAACCGGAGCCGCCCCGCCTGCCCTCGGGCAAAGCACCCGGGCTTGCAGACGTGGACTTGCTGTTCGGACCTCTGCGCATCGGCGAATTCAGTGTCAGTCGCCAGACGCTTCAAGCCTTGGGTGGCCGAATCAACGGACAAGCCATATCAACGAACAACACCTACTTTTCCGAACCTGACCAAACGTTCATCGACGCACTGGAGTTCGACACCGTTCAGATGGAACAGCGGATGCGTGCCGTTCCCTCGCCGGAAAACCAGCAGATCCCGCCCCTGCTCTACGAAATCGTCACCCAACGCTCCCCCGATGCGGCACCGCTGATGCGCGAGATGCCCGCAGGCGAGTTCGCAGACGCCATGAACAAGATCAACCATTTACTGAACGCCACCCAACGCCTGGACATTCGCAGAGACCCGCTACCTGAGTACTTACCGGACTGGATCGACAAAACCAAAAGCCGCGGGATGGCCAGTATGGGCGTCGGAATGCAGGCGTACGGGCTCTACAGCGCGTACATCGGCGCCATCGACGCCCTCAAGAAAGGCGATATGGGTGAAGCGCTTATCAATGTTGGCGGAGGCGTAGCGGAAATCACCTCATTGGGCGTCGAGTACGCGCTGAGCAAGACTGGCGAACAGATGATCCGCCAGGGATCCATCGCCTTCGAACAATTCGGCAAGACCTCCATGGGCAGGTGGCTGTGTCGCGGAGCGGGACTGATTGCCAGCGTGCTGACGCTCCCCTTCGATATTTACACCGCCATCAAATCCTTCAACGATGCCGCCAAGGCTAAGGGCAAGGAGGCACAGGATCTGTATGTCACCGGGGGACTGAGTGTGTTCAGCGGCGTGTTGTCACTGGCACTCGGCTGCGCAGCATTGATGGGGTTTCAGGCGGCTGGCCCGATAGGCATAGCCGCCGCGGCAATCATGATTGTCGGGGCAAAAATCTATGGCGCGGTGCGGGCGGTCGATGACATCGACGACTACATCGAGCTGACGGTCAACGAACGCTGGCGCGCCGGCTGGTTCGCGTTCACCGGGCAGGATCAGGACAAAGAGCTGATGGATCGCTACCTGATCGCCAAAACCACCGACGATTACGCCAAAGCCCTGAAGACCCGTAGCCTTGGCTGGCTCGACAATGAATTCAAGGAAACCGTAGACGCCATCGTCAATGGCCGCTTCGAAGTGACGCTGCAGCCCACTCGCCTCTATCGCTTTCAGTGGGATGAGGCCCGAGGGGAATCACCGTACGTCACCGAGAACAGGCCGGAGATCAGCGACACCGATGATTTTTATGATGCAAGGAATGGCCTGCCGACCTCGGATGCCATTGTCACCAAGACAAAGAGCGATCCGGCCAAGGGGGTATTCTGGAGCCTCGGAGGAGGCAATGACAGCGTCAAGGGCGTACGCAACAAAGCCAACTTCTTCAGCTATGGCAGCGGCAGAAAAGTCCTGCACGGCGGCGAGAAGGAGGATTCTTTTCTCTTTCAGTCGGCATCCGAAACACTTTCAATCGACCCTATCAAGGCCGGCGAGCTGTCGGGAGGGGACGGTATCGATCTGTTATGGCTGCAGGGTACGCACAAGCACCTGGATCACATCCCCGATCCTCCGCGCTATCTCGGTTATGACATCGATCTGAAAAACGGCAAGCTGTTGTTGCGCTCCGCGGATCCGAAGAACAAACCGGTGTTGCATTCGACGCTCAACTCCATCGAAAAGGTCGAAACCCTTGCCGGCGCAGCCAATCGCGTGACCGGCTCCGACCAGGCGGACTTTATTACCGCCAATGGTAATGACCGTGTGAATGCCGGGGCCGGGAATGACCAGATTTCAGTTCGCGGACTGCACGGCACTGTCGACGGCGGCAGCGGCAGCGATACCTACTTTCTCGATCCGATGAGTCTCCATGTATCCATCACCGAGGACGGCAAGGAGCCGAGCAAGGTCTACCTGGGCGTATCGCTCGAAGCCATCCAGCGCTGGTACATCCGCCAAAACGCTCTGGTGATCGAATCACTGCGCGACGACGATCCCCGGCCGCGTGAACTGGTACTTGAGGCCGTTTACCAGAGCGTCGAAGGCAAACGCATCCTGCACAACGATAAATGGACGTTCATAACCCAAGACGGTTTTCACTTGCTGCCAGCGTGGCCTGCCGAAACTCTGGAGCCGGACGACCTGCCTGTCAGCGTCACAATCCTCACCGCAGGCGTACCCAAGGCCTCTCCGGTGCAGATCAACGATCATCCGCTCGTTGTCTCGGCTCGACCTCACTCGCATTATTTCGTTTCTCGCCAGACGCGACGCGCAGCCCTGATCGCCCCGAGGGACAGCCTCCCTTCACACAGCACCGTCTACGTCGATTATGACAGTCAGGAAATTGTCGCCGTCAGAGCCACTTATGCCGTGAGCATTACGGAAAAGGAGGCCTTCACGTTCCTCAATTACGACGATGTCAGTTTCATCATCACCTTCGCTCAGGGCTCCCGACTATCGCTCTATGGCAATGTGATTGAGGGCCAGGGCAGAAAAAGCGACAGAGGCGCCGGCAACATGGCCGCCGGGTGGGCGATGAACCATCCCTTGACACTGGTGATGCGTGATGGCGTGTCCTACCGTCTGGACTACCCCCGGAACTCCTACCTGCAGGATGCAAAAAACCCTGGCTACCGGCTTATCGACAGTCGCGCATCGTTGCGCGAGCGGGCGGGTCGATACCTGTTCGTCAGCCCCACTGTCGCCAAACGCACACTGAAGAACACGCCGCAACGAGTCGACTTTCTGGCAACCGAGCACAACGCGTCCTATTGGCTGGAAGGAAGATCGGCGAGCTATGAGCTTTTTCCCGCCAGCAACCTCTCCATCCGACTGTCCACCGCCGACGCCGACGCCAGAGTTACCGGCTCGTCCACCTGGCGCATTCATACCCACCTTCTGCTGGAAAAAACCACCCTGCGCGACCTCGCCATCAAGGACGACCTGCTCAAGATCGGCAGCGTGCATATCCATCTGCCGGACAGCAACGATCCACAACTGCCACTGGAAACCGTCGAGGTGGTGGTCTCATCGGGGAACCGTTACCGAATCAATGCCCTGTTCGAGGTGATCGGGCTCTGCGCAGTCGATGCTCGAACCTACTACTCGGTTGCGGCGCTGGTACAGGATGTCAGGGAACACCAGCAGCACGATGCACTTGAAAGCAGTAACTTGCAGGTTCTGAACCTGCGTTTGCGCGATGCCGCTCCCGGCAGGATTTTCTACGACGTCACCCACAACAGCTGGAGACTCGAAAGCGACCCGGCCCGTTCGATATCGATCGAGCACCTGATCATTGTCAAGGAATGACACCATGCGCCCCAAAACACCCTCACCGATAACCCCACCCAGGATCAACCCACCCGCCGATCCTGCAGTTCAACCTCCCCGACTACAACCACACGCCCTGATCCCACAGTCACATCTTTCACTTTCCGACCTGTTAAAAGCAGGCAATCGAATCCCGGATCACAACCAGCCAACCGCAGCGATACCCGGCCCCTCGAGAGTCGAGATATCGGATTTGCCAGACCTGCCGCGAGTATCGGCAACCGCGTTGAACAGCTACCTGTTGGGCCCTGGTTTACTGCGCAACATGCAACCGGCCAACGAGGAAGGCTTGCGTTATGTCGTCGGACGAAAATTCGTCGATGTGAAAGACCACGGCACCGTGTATGTGGAATTCGATCCGAATCTGGGCACCTATCGGGCAATGGATCTATACAAAAGACTTGCTCCGGGGCCTGCGCTATACAGAAACACCGGCGAGTTGACCTGGAGCCACGTTCGACAGACCGGCACAGACAATCCACTTAAACGACCGATTGCAGTTACCCGTGAAGGTGAAACAGCGGTGCCCGCCAGACAGCCGCGAATCACATCGATGCCCGCACAGTTGAAAGCCGCCAAGTCCGAACTGCTTGATGCACACTTCGTGCGGCTGTATCCGCAGATGACTCATGGTGAGCGAGTCATGGCGTTGCGCTCGTTCAATCTGTCGCCCTTGCAACACGTCCGACTGCGCGACGACTTGATCGCCCATCCGTCAGCGCTTCCGGAATGGGTCAGCCAGCACAAACAGCGCTCCCTGGACGCGGACGACCCCGCACGCTTCGACGCACTGCATCAGGAAATAGAACCCCTGCTCCTGCCACTGAGAAACGGCAAGCTGTTGATCAGTCGTCTGGGTGACTATGGCGATTTCAGCGAAAGCGTCAGTCGTGAATTCCTCGACGGATTTCTTGCAAAACTGGGGTACATGCGTAACGGCAGCGACTGCCTGTACCGCACAGACATCCCGGCCCTGTTCAGGGCTGATGAACGGACACCCTTCGAGCTTTACAACGATGACCGAATGTTGCCGCGGATGAAACATCCCCGTGGAGCAACGACCGAGAAACCGATCAGCGCAACCGTCAGCCTCAAACTGGTCCATCAATATGCCGGTCGAGGCACTGATTCACCCGATGCGAGATACCTGCGCTACAACAACCAGAAAAACAAACACCCCGGACGCAGGCCCGGTGAATCGGACCTTGAATCAGGCAATTCCGACAACGACTGGTCTGACGTATCCGATGTAGAACTCGATTCCGAACGCAACTACGAAACCATCCGACATGATCAGCGGATCATATTTATCTACATCATCGACACGCGAAAAATGGAAATCGTCCTGAATGAGGAGAATCACCTTCTCAATTCCGGTGCCAGAGACAAGGGTGCGTGGTTTCCTGATGATGAGCTCGAAGCGCTGATTTCAACGTCGAAACGTGGCATCGAATCGGAACGCCTCTGGCTGCTCGACTCTACCCGGACTCGAGCCGCGAAAGTCGAAGACATCGCTTATGAGGCAGGTTACCAATCACGAATAGACATTGAAGAACGAACCCATCAAGGCGCCGACAACCGATACCAATATGACGACCTGATCGACAAGGTTGACCAGGCAGGCAAGCCGATACTGAGACTGGATCAGGGCAAGGAATGGTTCGCCAACGACATCGTCTGGCCCGAACCACCGACTACGCCTTAAGCAAACAACTCGCCCTGCAACTCATCAAGCAGCGCCTGGATCGCATCCAGTCGCTGCTGCGGATCGTCGAGTTGCAGCAGGTCGATCTTGTCTTCCTCGGCGAACGGCAACAGGTAGGCCAACTGATTGGCCAGCGACTGCTGCCCCGACGCCTCGATGCCCATGTTCAGCGCCTCGACCATCGGGTGCTCGGCCAGGGCCTTGAGCAAGGCCACCAGATCAGCATCCTCATCCTGCAACGGCTGTTCAGGTTCATCGTCCAGCCACTCGACTTCGGCGACGATCAGTTGATCGCGCTGCACGTCGGTGCGCTGCACGATGAACCGGCGCCCGCCCTGCACCCGGATGCCCAGCAGTCCATTGTCCTGCTGTTGAAAATCGGTGATCCGCGCTTCACAACCGACCATGGCGAAACCCTCGGGGGCGGCGCCCACTTCATGGCCTTCGAGGATGCACACCACACCGAAACCGCCGCCCTGCTTCATGCAGCGACCGATCATGTCCAGGTAGCGTGCTTCGAAGATCTGCAGATCCAGGTTGCAGCCGGGAAACAGCACCGTGTTCAGCGGAAAAAGCGGCAGACTCATAGACATTTCCTTACACCACCATCGACACCGCCAACGGCAGGAACACCGCCGTGGCCACGCCCATCAGACTCATCGCCAGCGCCGCGAAGGCACCGCACTCATCGCTTTCCTGCAACGCCACCGACGTACCGACCGCATGCGCCGTCATGCCCAGCGCCATGCCACGCGCCTCGGGGCTGTGCACGCCGAGGCGGGTCAGCAGCGCCGGGCCGAAGATCGCGCCGATCACCCCAGTGATCAACACGAACACCGCCGCCAGTGCTGCGACGCCACCGATCTGTTCGGCCACCAGCATGGCGATCGGCGAGGTCACTGACTTGGGCGCCATGGTCATCAGGATCATGTGATCGGCACCGAACCACCAGCCCAGCGCCACGCCCATGCCCGTGGCGACCACTCCGCCTATCACCAGCGTAGTAAAAATCGGCCAGAACAATTGGCGGATGCGCCGTAGGTTCAGATACAGCGGCACCGCCAGCGCGACGGTCGCCGGGCCCAGCAGAATGCTGAGGATCTCGGTGCTCTTGCGGTACTCGACGTAAGTCAGGCCACAACCCACCAGCACGCCGATCACCAACAGCATGGAGACCAGCACCGGTTGCAGGAAAATCCAGCGGGTTTTCTCGAACGCCGCCAGCACCAGTTGATAGGCACCCAGAGTGATACCGATGCCGAACAGTGGATGGTGAATCACCGAAGCCCAGGCACCTTGCCAGTCGAACAGCATCAGGATTCCTCCGAATGCGGCGCGTGACGCTTGACCAGGCGCTGCATCAGCACGCCGGCGAAGGCCATGGACAGAATCAGCGACACCACCAGCGCACCGACGATGGCCCAGAAATCCGCGGCAATCGCCGTGGCGTAAACCATTACCCCCACCGCCGGCGGCACCAGCAGCAACGGCAGATAACGCAACAGGCTGCCGGCGGCGAGGCTCAGCGGTTCGCCGACTTCACCGCGCACGATCAGGAATACCAGCAGCAGCAAAAGACCGATGATCGGCCCCGGCAGCACCGGCAACAGCAAATGATTGAGGGCCGTGCCGAGCAATTGAAACAGCACCAGCATGGTCAGGCCGCGTAGCAACATCCGTCATCTCCGTCCGACTTCCCGCCAAGCACGGGCCGGGCATTATAAGCACGCCTGCGCTATGGATCGGCATTCGCCAAAAGCATGGTCGGTTGACCTGAGCAAATCGTCATGATGATCTACAGTGGTTCGCAGGGCGGTCAAATCCCCCACCTGAAAAACTATAAAACCGATGAACCCAAGGAGAGTCTCAATGCCCTATGTTCCAGTTGCAGAGCTCAAAGATTATGTCGGCAAGGAACTCGGACGTTCCGAATGGCTCACTATCGATCAGGAGCGCATCAACCTGTTCGCCGAAGCCACCGGGGATTATCAGTTCATCCATGTCGACCCGGTCAAAGCCGCGCAAACGCCATTTGGCAGCACCATTGCACACGGTTTCCTGTCGTTGTCGCTGATCCCCAAACTGATGGAAGACATCCTGATCCTGCCGCAAGGCGTGAAGATGGTGGTCAACTACGGCCTGGACAGCGTGCGTTTCATCCAGCCGGTCAAGGTCAACTCCAAGGTCCGGCTCAAGGTCGATCTCGGTGAAGTGACCGAGAAGAAACCGGGCCAGTGGCTGCTCAAGGCCACCGCCACCCTGGAGATCGAAGGCTCGGACAAACCGGCCTACATCGCCGAACCGCTGTCGCTCTGCTTCGTTTGAGTGCCGGGATGCGAAGCGGCTCACGCTGTTTCGCATCCACTCCCCTCTGCCGGCTGTATAAGGTCACATAGCTGCGGCATACTCGGTCGCCTAATTGCCCGGATCCCGCTATGCGCTCACTTGCTGCTCTTGCACCGCTTGCCTTGACCCTGATGCTCACCGCTTGCGGCGACGGCGAATCGCTGCTGCCCCCGGATGCGCGCCTGCCCGATGGCGGACGCTATCGCGGCGAGCTGGTCAACGGTCTGCTGCAAGGCCAGGGCCGGGTCGACTACCCGAACGGCAGCTGGTACGCGGGCGAGTTCGACAAGGGCCAGTGGCATGGTCAGGGCGAATGGCACGGCAGCAACGGCGAGGTCTATCGCGGGAATTTCCAGCAAGGCCTGTTCGACGGCCAGGGCACATTGACCACCCATGGCGGCAGCTACACCGGCGGCTTCAAGCTCGGCCGACGCGAAGGCGAAGGCACCCTCAAAGAAAACGCGATGACCTATCGCGGCGAATTCAAGGCCGACCAGTATTCCGGGCTCGGCCGCCTGGAGCTGGATGACGGCAGCTCCTATCAGGGTCAGTTCGCAAACGGCAAACCGAACGGTGAAGGCCAGCGCGGCGATGCCAGCGGCAATCAATTCACCGGCCATTTCATCAATGGACAGCTCGAAGGCAACGGCACTTTCAACAGCGCCGACGGCGATATCTATGTCGGCGGCTTCAAGAACAATCAGCTACACGGCAAGGGCCGCTACGAAAACGCTGACGGCGACGTCTGGCTCGGCCAGTTCAAGGAAGGCGCGCTGACCGGCAAGGGCGAATTGATCGGCGCTGACGGCAGCCACTACATCGGCTCCTTCAACGACTGGCGCTTCAGTGGCCAGGGCCGCTTGAATCTGTCCGACGGCAGTTTCTACATCGGCGGGTTCGACAGCGACAGCTACGCGGGCCGAGGCACGCTGGTGCTGACTGACGGCAGCGTGCTCAGCGGCACCTGGATCAACGGCCAGCGCGTGCGCGACGCCGACGGCAAATTGCTGCCCGACACACTCGAACTCGGTCTGTTGGCCCAGGGCCGCCTGCTCGAGGAAGCGCTGGCCAATGTGCCAGCCTCGACCCCGGCGGTGGAGTTGTACTCCCTGACCCTCGGCGGCGACGGCAAACAGAGCGTGTTCCTGCGCGAATCCGATTACGTGGCTAACATGCTCGCCAGCCGCTTCGGTGCCTTTGGCCAGATTCGTCTGGTCAACCATCGCGACCACCTCGGTGACCGGCCCATGGCCACCCGCGAAAACCTGCGCCGCGCAGCCCTGACCCTGGCCGAACGCAGCGGCCCGGAAGATCTGGTGTTCATCTACCTGACCAGCCACGGCACCGCCGAACACGAATTGGTGCTAGACCAGCCGCGCATGGAACTGGCCGACCTGCCCGCCGACGAACTCGCCGCCGTGCTCGCACCGCTAAAGAATCGCGACAAGATCATCGTCATTTCCTCGTGCTATTCCGGCGGCTTCATTCCGGCGCTGAAGGACGAACGTACGCTGATCATGACCGCCTCGCGCGCCGACCGCGTATCGTTCGGCTGCTCCGAAGAAGCCAACTTCACCTACTTCGGCGATGCCCTGTTTGCCCAGGCGCTGAACCAGACCGACGACCTTGAACAAGCCTTTAAACTGGCCAAGGCCACCGTTGCCGAACGCGAACTGGCGGACAATTTCGAAGCCTCGGAACCGCAGATATGGGCGCCGAAAACCGTGCTGGCGCATTGGCAACTGCTGCGTAAACAGCAAGCGAGAAAAGCATTGCAAAGTGCTGCGTTGAACGACGGAGCGACAAAGAGCAACTAAGCTGAACAGTATCAAGGGAGAGACACTATGTACTTGACGCCTCAGCATGTCTTGCTTGCCGGAGCCACCGGGCTGACCGGTGAGCATCTGCTCGACCGCTTGCTCAACGAACCGACGATCACTCGCGTGCTGGCCCCTTCACGCCGGCCGCTTGCCGAACATCCCCATCTGGAAAACCCGGTTGGCGATCCACAAACCTTCCTGCCGCAACTGGCCGGTCGCGTCGACATCGCCTATTGCTGCCTCGGCACCACCATCAAACAGGCTGGCTCCGAAGAGGCGTTCCGCGCCGTGGATCTGGACATGGTGGTAGCGTTCGCCAAACGCGCCCGGGAAATGGGTGCACGGCACCTGATCGTGATCAGTGCCCTGGGGGCTGATCGCCGATCCTCGATTTTCTACAACAAGGTCAAAGGCGAGATGGAGCACGCATTGCGCGCGCAGGACTGGCCGCAGCTCACCATTTGTCGGCCATCGCTGCTGCTTGGGGAGCGCAGCGAGCCACGCCTGGGCGAACAGCTTGCCGCGCCGTTCTCGAAACTGATTCCCGGCAAGTACCGCGGCATCGAAGCCTGCCAACTGGCGCGCGCCATGTGGCGCCTGGCGCTGGAGGAACAGGACGGGGTGCGGATCGTCGAGTCGGATGAGCTGCGCAAACTCGGTAAATGAATGCTCGTCGCGGGCCAGTTCGATGCGGATCCACTGAACCACTAGCGGGTGACCGAGGTTCTCGCACCGGGCTGACCACTGACAGAAATGATCTGAATCGAATCAACGCCCCTGTCCTATCCTTATACCTCACACCGCTTCCCTTTCATGGATAACGTGCTGGCCCCAGCATGCCTGCGCCTGCCATTCCTCATTGGATGACAAGTTCCCAACGCCAGGCGATCAAAGAAAGGATTCCTCGATGAGACCCAAAAGCCCGGCACCAAAAAACACCGGTACGCCTCACACCCCCCCAGCTACACTGCCCCCCTCGTCACTTCCGCGTCTTGGGCTTCCAGAGTTGATTCGATCCGGAGAACCCGACACCCATGCGTCCAGCCAACAGTGGGTGACACGGCCGTCTTCAAGCAACGCGTCGCCCACAATGCATATTCAGGATTTGATCCCTGCGATCAGGAACAGTGAGAGCAGTTCATCCAGCGATCTGCGCTCGACCGAATCGATTCGCCACTACGAATTACCGCCACAGACGCGAACGCTTTTGCCCGCTGTCAATGACGAAGGGTTGCGCGTCCACAGAGGGCGCATTTACGCCGAGGTGCAATACACCACGACCACGACCGTCATGGTGGATTGGGACGACGGCGTCGGAACCTACCGGGCCAAGCTTCCACAGGAAGTGCAACCCTCGGGACCGGCCCTGCACTTCGATGCCGAAAGCAATACCTGGCGAGTCGGCGATCCGCAAAACACCAGACGTCCAGCAGAGTCGCCGAGACATCGGCAGATAGACCACGCAGACGACAGCCTGGCACAGGCACTGCTGCCACAGCCGAAGCAAACACCCCAGCCACAAGCGGACACTGCGGTCGTTTACATCGACACCCGACACTACGTATGGGACAACGCGGCCACCAATCACCATGGCTATATAGTCATGCACCGAAAAATGCGGCTGGATGAATCTGTCGGGCCTCTGTCACATCATGCTTTCATGGACGAAAGCGGAGCGTTCGTCCGTATTGAGCCCCCCATTCACTCCATCGATCAACCGGCTGACCTGCTGCCCGCCTGGACAGACCGCGACATTTGGGATCTCTACGGCCTGCAGGGCACAGAGATCACCCGCTTTCGCACCGAAGCACACAGTACCGGCAAGAAGCCTCAGTGGGCCAGGGTTCGGCCACAACGTATGGAGAACGCCTACCTGTACGAGGAGCTTCGCCGCTGGCTGGGGCCGGAGATGGACCGCGACATGTTCAACCGTCTCCTGGAGCATCAGAAACTTACCCCCGCCAAATGGGCAGAGCACCTCGAGTCCGTCACCTTGCACCGCAGCACTCCCGCCCCACAAACCCCGTTGCCGCGCCTGCCGACACCCGACACATCCAGGAAAACGAACGCAACCCCGGCGTACGGTGATCAGCGTTACTACACCTGGAATCTCGACAAGTCGAACTTTCATGGATACGTCGAAATGCAGCGCAAGCCTGGCCTGGATGACAATCATGGACCGCTCACCCAAGTAGCGTTCCGTCAGGGCTCCGAGCTGACCATCGTCAGAGCGACCGGGTATTCGGTCTATAAAGAAACAGTTTTTCGGCCCTTCTGGCGGGATATCGACATCTGGAACCTGTACAGGATCGAAGGCCCCGACATCGTGCGTTTTCGTCAGGAAGTTGCGCTCACCGGGAAACCACCAGGATGGATCACACAACGGGAATATCCTTCCAGGCGTGAACAGTTGATCGACTACCTGCGGCTGTGGACTAACCCTTACTCGCCGCTCAAATCACAAGAAGAAGTCATCGCCCGATTCCAGCCCTACAATCTATCCACCCTTCAACTGGCGCGACTTTGCAATGAAATCTCGCCAACAGGGCAGTTCAAGAGTTTGATCAATGATGACGTACCCACATGGGTCAAGACCCATCAAGTTCGTACGCAGGTCGTAACCGACTCAAAACATTTCGAACCGTTTCTGCCGGAAATACGAGACGAGATCATCAGATTGAGAAACCAGGGGGAAGGTACGAGCCTTCTGAAGGCCAGTCTGACCGCACCTTTCTTCCGAGAGTTGTTGCAACGCAGTGGCTTCAAGCGCAACAAATATAATTTCCTGTATAGAGACGACATCCCAGCCGTGTTCAAAGTGGACGACCAGACACCCTTCGAACTTGCCCGACCCGGCACCATGCGTCCAAAGACCGTATCCACCGAAGGTTCCACAAGCCGATCGTCCGTCAGCGGGATGTTCAGCCTCAGGACCGCAATGGACTTCGCGAATGAAGTCAAAGGCGTCACGCCCACGTCCAACAGCCAATCGCAGGATCCATCGACAGGCAACGAATCAGGCCAGACCCGCCGTATCGTTTCGCCGCCAAACGCTCAACGCATCCTGTTTTGCTACTTGCTCGATACCCGCGGTGTCGAGGTCGTTCCAGGACAGGATAATCGCGTCTACAACCCGGAACGGATCAAGCTGGCGGGCGCAAAAGCTTGGTTCCCGAGCATGAAGATGGAAGGCCATGTTTCGATGTCACCGATAGGATTCACTTCGAGACGTGTGTGGCTGGTCAACTCAGGCATGACCCGTGCGGCCACGGTGGACGACATATACATTCAGGCGCTTGCACGCGCCACGGCTTCGAGTCAGCCCCATGCAGAAACCCTCGAAGCCCGCACGCGGGCCGGGGACCTGAATCGAGATGAATATGACGTATTGATCGATGATGTAGCGAAAGCCGGTAAACGCATTCTTGAGCTGCCCGTCGGAAAGGACATTTTCTCCAACGACATCGTCTTTCCTCCCGAGACGATCACGCTGTAGGAGATATCAACGGCTCGTCCTGTCTGGTCGAGCCGTTGATTGTCATAGTCCCCCGGTCGCCTGGAACCCTACACCGATCACCGTCAGCAACGACAACGGCAACAACAGCGTATCGAGCAACGCACTGGCCGGCAGGTCGACCCCAGGATAGCTCGGCGCATCGGCCCCGAACCGGTCCATCGCACAACACCCGCCATTCATCGCATACAGATCCAGCCGCGTGCCGGAAAACACCACCGGCGCGCCGGGTTTTGCAGCATCGAGCGTGCGCGCCGTGGCGCATCCGGTCAGTTGCAGCGCCAACGCAATCGCCAGCAGCTTATTCATCGCTGCTCAGATGGTGCTCGCCCCAACGCGGCAGCATGTCCTGGGGGATGCCCAGCAGATTGAGAATCCGCGCCACTACGAAATCGATCAGGTCATCGATTGTCTGGGGCTGGTGATAGAAGCCCGGCGAAGCCGGCAGGATGGTCACGCCCATGTTCGACAACTTGAGCATGTGTTCCAGGTGAATACTCGAATACGGCGCTTCGCGCGGCACCAGAATCAATTGGCGACGCTCTTTCAACGTCACGTCCGCTGCGCGTTCGATCAGGTTGTTGCAGGCCCCGGTTGCAATGGCCGACAGCGTGCCCGTCGAGCACGGCACCACCACCATCGCCGCCGGCGCCCCGGAGCCCGAGGCCACCGGCGACATCCAGTCTTCCTTGCCATACACGCGGATCTGCCCTGCGGCAGCCCCGGTGTATTCGGTGAGGAACGCCTGCATCAATTGTGGCTTGGCCGGCAGCGACACATCCGTCTCGGTGGCCATCACCAGTTGCGCGGCCCTGGAGATCAGGAAATGCACCTCACGATCCTCGCGCACCAGGCAGTCCAGCAGGCGCAAGCCGTACTGGGCGCCGGACGCGCCGGTCATCGCCAGCGTGATGCGTTCCGGGCCATTGCTCGCCAAACGAGTGCTCATTTCAGCGCCTCGGCGAGTTTACCGTGCAGGCCGCCGAAGCCGCCGTTACTCATGATCACCACGTGAGTGCCGGGCTGGGCCTGGCTCTTCACGCGCTCGATGATGCCCTCCAGCGAATCGCTGACGATCGATGGCACGGTGCACAGCGCGGCAGTGCCCGCCAAGTCCCAGCCGAGGTTGGCCGGGGCGTACCAGATCACCTGATCGGCATCGACCACGCTGTCCGGCAAGCCGTCACGGTGTGCGCCGAGCTTCATCGAGTTGGAGCGCGGCTCGATGATTGCGATCAGCGGCGCATCGCCAATGCGTTTGCGCAGGCCGTCGAGGGTCGTGGCAATTGCGGTCGGGTGGTGGGCGAAGTCGTCGTAGATGGTGATGCCACGCACTTCCGCGACTTTTTCCATCCGGCGTTTGACACTCTTGAACGCGCTCAACCCGGCGATGCCCATCGACGGCACAACGCCGACGTGACGTGCTGCGGCCAGAGTGGCCAAGGCGTTGGCAACGTTGTGCTGGCCGGTCAATTCCCACTCGACCACGCCTTGGGACACGCCCTCGAACATCACTTCGAACGCCGAGCCGTCGTCTTTCAGCAACTTGACCTGCCACTGACCGCCAGCACCGGTGGTTTGCACCGGCGTCCAACAGCCCATCTCGATCACGCGCTGCAAGGCCGGTTCGGTGGTTGGGTGAATCACCAGGCCTTCGCTTGGAATGGTCCGCACCAAGTGGTGGAACTGGCGTTCGATGGCTGGCAGATCCGGGAAGATGTCAGCGTGATCGAACTCAAGGTTGTTGAGGATCGCGGTGCGCGGACGGTAGTGGACGAACTTCGAGCGCTTGTCGAAGAACGCACTGTCGTACTCGTCGGCCTCGATCACGAAGAACGGCGTGCCGCCCAGACGCGCCGACACCGAGAAATTCTGCGGAACACCGCCGATCAGGAAGCCCGGGCTCATGCCGGCATGTTCCAGCACCCAGGCGAGCATGCTGCTGGTGGTGGTCTTGCCGTGAGTACCGGCAACCGCCAGCACCCAGCGACCTTGCAGCACATGATCCGCCAGCCACTGCGGGCCGGAAACGTACGGCAGGCCTTTGTTCAGCACATATTCCACTGCCGGATTGCCGCGGGACATGGCGTTGCCGATCACCACCAGATCCGGTGCCGGATCAAGCTGCGCCGGGTCGTAACCCTGGGTGAGTTGAATGCCCTGGGCTTCGAGCTGGGTGCTCATCGGTGGATAGACGTTGGCATCGGAGCCGGTCACGTGATGGCCCAGCTCTTTGGCCAGAACCGCCATCGAGCCCATGAAAGTCCCGCAGATACCCAGAATATGAATGTGCATAGTCGACCTCGTAAAACATGGCCGCAGGTTAGCGCAGGGAGGGGGAAATCGCACTCTTTAGGTGATTGAGGGTGGAGGTCTGAATGTGTGTCCGACTTGAGATCGCGCCCCTCACCCTAGCCCTCTCCCAAGGGAGAGGGGACCGACCGTCGCGTTCTCTCGAGGTACGCTGACCTGATACATCGCGGTGAACTCAGATCCGAACCCATAATCGACTCAGTCGTTCAGGTCAACGTATGGCAAAAGACACCTCGGTCAGTCCCATAATCGACTCAGTCGCTCAGGTCGACGTATGGCAAAAGACACCGCGGTCAGTTCCCTCTCCCTTGGGAGAGGGCTAGGGTGAGGGGCCTCTAACTGACACGCCGCTCAATCCCATGCTTGCGCAGCTTTCTATAAAGCGTATTGCGACTGACGCCCAGTTGTTGCGCCGTGTGGGTCATGTGCCAGCGCGTGTGTTCCAACGCATTGAGCAGCGCCAGCCGCTCGGCATCCTCCAGCGGCTGACCGGATGACGACTCATCGACTTTGACCAGCAGCGGCTGTACCTGCCGGAACATCGCTGGCAAGTCCTTCAGCCCGATCCGCCCTTCATCGCACAACGCCGCCAGCGTGCGCAGCACATTGCGCAACTGCCGCACATTGCCCGGCCAGTTGAACCCCAGCAAGGCCTGGCGCGCCGGTTCTTCGATCAGAATCGTTTCCCCGCCCGCCTCTTCGGCCAGCAGGAAATCCAGCAGCTCGGATTTATCCTCACGATCACGCAACGGCGGCAGCGCCACTTCCAGCCCGTTGAGCCGGTAATACAAATCTTCACGGAAACTGCCATCGCCAACCCGACCCAACAGATTGCGGTGCGTGGCGCTGATGATCCGCACGTTGACCGCTTCCGGCTCGCCGCCGATCGGCACCACTTGCCGGTCTTCGAGCACCCGCAACAGGCGCGTCTGCAAGGCCAGCGGCATGTCGCCGATTTCATCGAGGAACAGCGTGCCACCGTCAGCCTGCTGCAACTTGCCGCGCATGCCGTCCTTGCGCGCCCCGGTGAAACTGCCGCCGCGATAGCCGAACAGTTCGCTCTCGATCAGGCTTTCGGGAATCGCCGCGCAGTTGAGGGCGACGAACGCTTTGCCTGCGCGCTGACTGGCCTGATGCACAGCCTTGGCGAACGCTTCCTTGCCGGAGCCGGTTTCGCCATTGATCAGCAGCGGCACGTCGCGCTCGAATACCCGCAGCGACTTGCGGAAATCTGCCTGCAACGCAGCATCGCCCAGGCAAATGCCTGCAAGACGTGGCGCTTCGACAGGCACGGGAACCGGCGCGACCGGCAGCGGCCGACGGGTTTCGCCGCGCAGCACCGCAAACAGATGCCGCCCGTCGCGAGTACGCAACGGCCAACTGGCGCTGGCATTGGCACTCGCACGCCCCAGCAACTCATCCAGCGAACAATCGAAAAACGCCTCCACCGGTTTGCCCAGCAAACCACCACGAATGTGCCCGAGCAGGTTCAACGCGCTCTGATTGACCGCACTGATCCGCCCTTCCCCGTCAAACGCCAGCAGACCTTCGCTGAACAGCCCGACGGATTCGGCCTGTAGATGGAATCGCAACAACCATTGGTTATCGAAGCAGCGCAGGAAATAGCAGCTCTCGATCATCTTCGCCGACAGATTGACCAGCGCCATGGTGTGAAACTGGCTCTGGCGCGAGACGTCATGCCGCGCGGAGGAAACATCGAGCACCGCCAACAGTTCGCCGTGGGGGTCGAACACTGGGCTCGCCGAACAGGTCAGGCCGGTGTGGCGGCCACGGAAGTGTTCGTCCTGATGGATGGTCAGGGCCTGACGTTCCACCAGGCAAGTGCCGATGCCGTTGGTGCCTTCGCAGGCTTCGCTCCAGTCGGAACCCAGCCAGAGGCCGGCGCGTTCGAAGATCTTGCGTTCGGCGGGGGCGGTAACGCAGTTGAGGATCACCCCGCGCGCGTCGGTCAGCAGTACCGCGTGACCGGCGCCGGAGAGTTGTTGATGCAGGCTGCTCATTTCATTGCCGGCGATCTGCAACACCTGTTGCAGCCGTTCGCGGCTTTCGAGGACACGCCCGTGTTCGAGCACGGTCGGCGCCATGGTCAGGGCCGGGTCGAGGTGATAATCCTCAAGACAACGCAGCCACGAGCGGGCAATCGACGGGTCGGCACCGGGGCCGTGCAGGTGCGGCTTGCCCTGGGTGACGGTAAGAACCTGTTGGGCATGGCGACTCAAATGGTTGTCGTGCATTTCTTATTATTCTCCCCGAGGCTCATCGGCCCATGCGTGAAGTGGTGCCCAGCATCCTCCAGCCAACCGGTCTTTGCAATGCTGGCAAGACCGCCCGGTCACAGCTTGTGCCAGAGGCGGTACAAACTGTCACCCGAGCTGTACCGAAACCGCCACAGATGCTTGCCACTTGTCCGACAGAAATCACGCAAGGCCTTGATTTGCCTGACCTGCACGGCAGTGGCCCGACCTTTGCTCTACGCTTATAGCAAGCGCTCATGCGCGTCTCTCTGATAAGTACAACAGCCAAGGAGAACATCATGCGTTACGCTCACCCCGGTACTGAAGGCGCCAAAGTCTCGTTCAAGAGCAAGTACGGTAACTACATCGGCGGCGAGTTCGTCGCGCCTGTCAAAGGTCAGTACTTCACCAATACCTCGCCGGTTAACGGCCAACCGATTGCCGAATTCCCGCGTTCCACTGCCGAAGACATCGACAAGGCACTGGACGCCGCCCACGCTGCTGCCGATGCCTGGGGCTCGACGTCCGTCCAGGCCCGCTCGTTGATCCTGCTGAAAATCGCCGACCGCATCGAACAGAACCTCGAACTGCTGGCGATCACCGAAACCTGGGACAACGGCAAAGCCATCCGCGAAACCCTCAACGCCGACATTCCGCTGGCCGCCGACCACTTCCGCTATTTCGCCGGGTGCCTGCGCGCCCAGGAAGGCAGCGCCGCCGAGATCGATGGCAACACCGTCGCTTATCACATTCATGAACCACTGGGCGTGGTTGGCCAGATCATCCCGTGGAACTTCCCGATCCTGATGGCAGCGTGGAAACTCGCCCCGGCCCTGGCCGCTGGCAACTGCGTGGTGCTCAAGCCTGCCGAGCAAACCCCGCTGGGCATCAGCGTGCTGCTGGAGCTGATCGGCGACCTGCTGCCGCCGGGTGTGCTCAACGTGGTGCAAGGGTTCGGCAAAGAAGCCGGCGAAGCCCTGGCCACCAGCAAGCGCATCGCCAAGATTGCCTTCACCGGCTCGACCCCGGTCGGCTCGCACATCATGAAATGCGCCGCCGAGAACATCATTCCGTCCACCGTGGAACTGGGCGGCAAGTCGCCGAACATCTTCTTCGAAGACATCATGAAGGCCGAGCCAAGCTTCATTGAGAAGGCTGCCGAAGGCCTGGTCCTGGCATTCTTCAACCAGGGCGAAGTCTGCACCTGCCCTTCCCGTGCACTGGTACAGGAATCGATCTACGACGAATTCATGGCCGTCGTGATGAAGAAAGTCCTGCAAATCAAACGTGGCGACCCGCTGGACACCGACACCATGGTCGGCGCTCAGGCGTCCGAGCAGCAATTCGACAAGATTCTTTCGTACCTGGAAATCGCCAAGGGCGAAGGTGCCGAACTGCTGACCGGCGGCAAGGTGGAAAAACTCGAGGGCAACCTGTCGACCGGGTATTACATCCAGCCAACCTTGCTCAAGGGCACCAACAAGATGCGTGTGTTCCAGGAAGAAATCTTCGGCCCGGTGGTGAGCATCACTACCTTCAAGGACGAAGCCGAAGCCCTGGCGATTGCCAACGATACCGAGTTCGGCCTGGGCGCCGGCCTCTGGACCCGCGACATCAACCGCGCCTATCGCATGGGCCGCGCCATCAAGGCCGGTCGTGTGTGGACCAACTGCTACCACCTGTACCCGGCGCACGCCGCGTTCGGCGGGTACAAGAAGTCCGGCGTCGGCCGTGAAACCCACAAGATGATGCTCGACCACTACCAACAGACCAAAAACCTGCTGGTGAGCTACGACATCAATCCGCTGGGCTTCTTCTAAAAAACCGGGCGGCACCGAAATATCGGTGTCGCCCTCCAAATAACTATCGCTGGCAGCCAGCTCCAAAAGGGATCTGCGCAAGTCCGAACACCACAGAAAACTGTGGGAGCTGGCTTGCCAGCGATGGCATCCTCCATGACACAACACAAAGCCTGGCCGCTCTGGCACGGGCCTTGCGTACCCGTCATTCAGGATTTGCGCGAACACTGCCGCTGCGTGAACAGCATCCACCCACTCAACCGCTGCACCCGAAAGTCCAACAGATCGAACAATAAAAAAGACAGAGAGGACTTATGACTTCCACCACACAGCTCAAACCCACACTCGGCACCCTGCATCTCTGGGGCATTGCCGTCGGCCTGGTGATTTCCGGCGAATACTTCGGCTGGAGTTACGGCTGGGGCACGGCGGGAACCCTGGGTTTCCTGGTCACGGCCCTGATGGTCGCGACCATGTACACCTGCTTCATCTTCAGCTTCACCGAACTGACCACCGCGATTCCCCATGCGGGCGGGCCGTTTGCTTACAGCCGTCGGGCGTTCGGCGAGAAAGGCGGGTTGATCGCCGGGATCGCCACGCTGATCGAGTTCGTCTTTGCCCCGCCGGCCATCGCCATGGCCATCGGTGCCTATCTCAATGTGCAATATCCGGAGCTTGACCCGAAAGTCGCGGCGGTCGGCGCGTATTTCGTGTTCATGACCTTGAACATCCTGGGCGTCAGTATCGCCGCGACCTTCGAACTGGTGGTCACCGTGCTCGCCGTTGCCGAACTGCTGGTGTTCATGGGCGTGGTTGCACCGGGCTTCAGCTTCAGCAATTTCGTGCTGAACGGCTGGTCGGGCGCCAATGAGTTCACGATGGGCTCGATTCCCGGCATTTTCGCCGCCATTCCCTTCGCGATCTGGTTCTTCCTCGCCATCGAAGGCGCGGCCATGGCGGCCGAGGAAGCCAAGGATCCGAAACGCACGATTCCCAAAGCCTACGTCAGCGGCATCCTGACCCTGGTGTTCCTGGCCATCGGCGTGATGGTGATGGCGGGCGGCGTTGGCGACTGGCGTCAGCTGTCGAACATCAACGACCCCCTGCCGCAGGCGATGAAAGCAGTGGTCGGCAACAATTCAAGCTGGATGCACATGCTGGTGTGGATCGGCCTGTTCGGGCTGGTGGCGAGTTTCCACGGGATCATCCTCGGTTACTCGCGGCAGTTCTTCGCCCTGGCCCGGGCCGGTTATCTGCCGAAAAGCCTGGCCAAGCTGTCGCGTTTCCAGACTCCGCACCGGGCGATTCTGGCCGGCGGTGTGATCGGCATCGCGGCGATCTACAGCGACGGACTGGTCAATCTGCAAGGCATGACCCTGACGGCAGCGATGATCACCATGTCGGTGTTCGGCGCCATCGTGATGTACATCATCAGCATGCTCAGCCTGTTCAAACTGCGCAAAACCGAGCCGAACCTGGAGCGCTCCTTCCGCGCGCCGGGTTATCCGGTGGTGCCGGCTATCGCGCTGTTCCTGGCGGTGGTGTGCCTGGTGGCGATGGCCTGGTTCAACACGCTGATCGGTTGTGTGTTCCTCGGTTTCATGGCCGCCGGTTACCTGTACTTCCAGCTGACCGCCAAGCAACGCTCCGAAGCACCGGCAGACGCTATGCTCGAAGGTATTTAAAAGTTATCCGAGTTGCACCGGCACCGGGCCCTGGGCTCGGTGCCTGCACTAAAAGCATTCATTCAGGAGGAACGCGCCCCATGGCCGCATTTGCCCATACCGTCGGCGCCCAGACCTACCGCTTCGACAGCCTCAAGGACGTGATGGCCAAAGCCAGTCCGGCGCGCTCCGGGGATTTTCTGGCCGGCGTCGCTGCACTCAACGATGGCGAGCGAGTCGCCGCTCAAATGGCACTGGCCGACATCCCGCTGACGCACTTCCTTCAGGAAGCGCTGATTCCCTACGAATCCGATGAAGTCACCCGACTGATCATCGACAGCCATGACAAACAGGCCTTTGCGGTCGTCAGCCACCTCACGATTGGCGGCTTTCGCGACTGGCTGTTGAGCGAAGCGGCCGATGAACAGAGCCTGCGCGCCCTCGCCCCCGGCCTGACGCCGGAAATGGTCGCTGCCGTGTCGAAGATCATGCGCGTGCAGGATCTGGTGCTGGTGGCGCAGAAGATCCGCGTCGTGACGAAATTTCGCGGCACCCTCGGTCTGCGCGGACGGTTATCCACAAGGCTGCAACCCAATCACCCGACCGACGAACCGTCCGGTATCGCCGCGAGCATTCTCGACGGCCTGCTGTACGGCAACGGCGACGCGATGATCGGCATCAACCCGGCCACCGACAGCATCGCCTCGATCTGCGCGATGCTGGAAATGCTCGACGCGATCATCCAGCGCTACGACATTCCGACCCAGGCCTGCGTGCTGACCCACGTCACCACTTCTATAGAAGCCATCAACCGTGGAGTGCCGCTGGATCTGGTGTTCCAGTCGATTGCCGGCACCGAAGCGGCCAACGCCAGTTTCGGCATCAACCTGAATATCTTGCAGGAAGGCTATGACGCCGGGCTGAGCCTCAATCGCGGCACGCTTGGGCAGAACCTGATGTATTTCGAGACCGGCCAGGGCAGCGCGCTGTCGGCCAATGCCCACCACGGCGTCGATCAACAGACCTGCGAAACCCGGGCCTACGCCGTGGCGCGCCATTTCAAGCCGTTTCTGGTGAACACTGTCGTCGGATTCATCGGCCCGGAATACCTCTACAACGGCAAGCAGATCATCCGCGCCGGCCTCGAAGACCACTTCTGCGGCAAGCTGCTCGGCGTGCCGATGGGCTGCGACATCTGCTACACCAACCACGCCGAAGCCGACCAGGACGACATGGACACCCTGCTGACCCTGTTGGGCGTGGCGGGGATCAATTTCATCATGGGCATCCCCGGCTCCGACGACATCATGCTCAACTACCAGACCACTTCGTTCCACGACGCCCTCTACGCGCGCCAGACCCTGGGCCTGAAACCGGCGCCGGAGTTCGAGCAGTGGCTGGCGAACATGGGCATCTTCACCCAGGCGGACGGCAAGGTCCGCTTCGGCAACAACCTGCCGCCGGCCTTTCGCCAGGCGTTGGCGCAACTGGGATGAGTCAGATGGAAAAACCGCCCGTCGATCCGCAAAACCCATGGCTGGAGCTGCGTCGCCTGACCCCGGCGCGCATTGCCCTCGGCCGCACCGGCACCAGCCTGCCGACCCGCGCGCAGCTGGATTTCCAGTTCGCCCATGCTCAGGCCCGCGATGCAGTGCATTTGCCCTTCGATCACGCCGGGCTCAGTGCCCAACTGGCCGAGCGTCAACGTGACAGCCTGTTGTTGCACAGCGCAGCGGTGGATCGCAACAGTTACCTGCAACGCCCGGATCTGGGGCGCAAATTGAGCGATCAATCGGCGCAAGCCCTGCGTGAATACGCCCAGGCACATCCGGGCGGCGTGGATCTGGTGATCGTCGTGGCGGACGGCCTTTCGGCGCTGGCGGTGCATCGGCATACCCTGCCGTTTCTCACCCGCCTGGAAGAACAAATGACCGCCGACGAATGGTCGACCGCGCCGGTAGTGCTGGTAGAGCAAGGCCGAGTGGCGGTTGGCGATGAAATCGGCCAGTTGCTCGGCGCAAAAATGGTTGTGATGCTGATTGGAGAGCGCCCCGGCCTCAGTTCGCCGGACAGCCTGGGTTTATATTTCACCTACAATCCAAAGGTCGGCCTCACGGATGCCTACCGCAATTGCATCTCCAATGTGCGGCTGGAGGGCCTCAGCTATGGCATGGCGGCCCATCGCTTGCTGTATCTGATGCGTGAAGCCTGTCGGCGACAGCTGTCGGGCGTCAATCTGAAGGACGAAGCGCAGGTTCAGACGCTGGAATCGGAAGCCGGTGCAGATATGAAGAGTAATTTCCTACTCGATCCGCCCCCGGCCTGAACCGTTTCCGCATTGCGTTTCTGCGCCGGTTTCAGGCAGGATCGATGCACGGCCGCACGGGTTTCCCATCGCCGTCAGAGCAGTTGAAGACAGCCACTTGAAGACGAGACCTATCATGCGGATTATTCAAGCGACCCTCGAACACCTGGACCTGCTGGCCCCGCTGTTCGTCAAATATCGCGAGTTCTACGGTTCCCTGCCCTATCCGGACTCGTCCCGGGCATTCCTTGAAAAACGCCTGAGGCGCAAGGAGTCGGTCATTTACCTGGCTTTGGCCGATGATGACGACAAGAAACTGATGGGCTTCTGCCAGCTCTATCCAAGCTTTTCCTCGCTGTCGCTCAAGCGAGTATGGATCCTCAACGACATCTACGTCGCCGAAGACGCCCGCCGCCAACTGGTCGCTGACAACCTGATCCGCACCGCAAAGAGAATGGCCAAGGAAACCCAGGCCGTGCGTATGCGCGTCTCGACCAGCGCCGACAACGAAGTAGCGCAGAAAACCTACGAATCCATCGGGTTCAAGGAAGACACCGAGTTCAAAAACTACGTGCTGCCGATCAGCGACGAACTCTGATTTTTTCTAACAATGCGCAAGCTGGCCATCGTGGCGAAGGAGCAAACCTCCTCGCCACCAAGGCTGGCGCCTCGTTCCCCCTCGAAACTCCCCGCTACAAAACCAACGCGCTTTTCACCTATCAGCTCGTATAATCCTGAGCTTTCCGGCTTGTAAGAAAAACTACACCCGCTTGTAGGCTTACACCGAATCATCCGCACAGGCCTGCCGAGTCGGGCCGTCACCACAGGTGCCCACATGGATTTCAACCCGATCGACCTCATCCTGCATCTCGATGTCTATCTCGACATGCTGGTGAACAACTATGGGACCTGGATCTACGCCATCCTGTTTCTGGTGATCTTTTGCGAGACCGGCCTGGTGGTCATGCCATTCCTGCCGGGTGATTCGCTGCTGTTCATCGCTGGCGCCGTCGCCGCAGGTGGCGGCATGGACCCGGTGCTGCTGGGCGGCCTGCTCATGCTGGCAGCGATACTTGGCGACAGCACTAACTACGTGATCGGACGAACGGCTGGTGAAAAGCTGTTCAGCAATCCGAATTCGAAGATCTTTCGCCGCGACTATCTGCAACAGACCCACGATTTCTACGACAAGCACGGCGGCAAAACCGTGACTCTGGCGCGCTTCCTGCCGATCATCCGCACCTTTGCGCCGTTCGTTGCTGGCGTTGCAAAAATGCCTTACCCGCGCTTCTTCGGTTTCAGCGTGTTCGGCACCGTCCTGTGGGTCGGTGGTCTGGTGACGTTGGGCTACTTCTTCGGCAACGTACCGTTCATCAAGAAAAACCTGTCGCTGCTGGTGGTCGGCATCATCTTGCTGTCGCTGGTACCGATGATCATTGGCGTGGTTCGCAGCCGTATGGGCGGCGCCAAAGCCCAATCGAACTAAGTCCATGTGGTCGTTGAGCGCCTGGCGACGCCGGCGCATTCTGGCGAAGCACCCGATTGCCGATGACATGTGGCAGCGGGTGCGTCACCACTTGAGTTTCCTCGATGGCATCAGTGCCGATGAAGATCAGTGGCTGCGCGAAGCCAGCGTTCTGTTCCTTGAAGACAAACACCTGACCGCCCTGCCCGGCGTCGAATTGCATCAGGAACAACGCCTGCTGCTCGCCGCCCAGGCGCAATTGCCGCTTTTGCATCTGGGCGATCTGAACTGGTACCAGGGTTTTCACGAAATCGTCCTCTATCCGGATGACTTCCTCAGCCCCCAGCGCCATCGCGATGCCAGCGGTGTCGAGCATGAGTGGGACGGCGAGCACAGTGGTGAAGCCTGGCAGCAAGGGCCGATCATCCTCGCCTGGCCCGGGGTGATGGCCAGTGGTGGCTGGGAAGGCTACAACCTGGTAATCCACGAACTCGCGCACAAACTCGACATGCTCAACGGCGATGCCAACGGCCTGCCACCGCTGCACGCCGACATGCGGGTCAGCGACTGGGCCCAGGTGATGCAAGCGGCCTACGACGATCTCAACCGCCAGCTCGACCGCCATCCCGACGCCGAAACCGCCATCGACCCGTATGCCGCCGAGAACCCGGCCGAATTCTTCGCCGTCACCAGCGAGTACTTTTTCAGCGCCCCGGATCTGCTGCACGAGGCTTATCCACAGGTGTATGCGCAGCTGCAGCTTTTCTATCGACAGGATCCACTGGCCCGACTGAAGCAACTTCAGGCCACGGACCCGGTCTATCAGGCACACGAGTAAGGCCTGGACGACCTTCGGTGCATGGCATCGCGGGTGGAATATGCCTATAATCGCCGCCACTTTTTGGTCAATCCGGCCAAGTGTTTTGGTCTACTAACGGGGGCAACGCCCAATGAGCTACAGCAAGATTCCGGCTGGCAAAGACCTGCCGAACGACATCTACGTCGCGATCGAGATCCCGGCCAACCACGCGCCGATCAAATACGAAATCGACAAAGACAGCGATTGCCTGTTCGTTGACCGTTTCATGGCCACCCCGATGTTCTACCCGGCCAACTACGGTTACATCCCGAACACCCTGGCTGACGACGGTGATCCCCTGGACGTGCTGGTCGTAACCCCTTACCCGGTTGCTCCAGGTTCGGTGATCCGCGCTCGTCCAGTCGGCATCCTGAACATGACCGACGACGGCGGCGGCGATGCCAAAGTCATCGCAGTTCCACACGACAAGCTGTCCCAGCTGTACGTGGACGTGAAGGAATACACCGACCTGCCAGCCCTGCTGATCCAGCAGATCGAGCACTTCTTCGCGAACTACAAAGATCTCGAAAAAGGCAAATGGGTGAAAATCGAAGGCTGGGCCGGTGCAGACGCCGCCCGCGAAGCGATCACCAAGTCGGTTGCTGCCTACAAAGGCTAAGCCTCGCGACCTGCGACACGCTTGAAGAAAACCCCGGTTGATCCGGGGTTTTTTGTGCCTGCCCGATAGGTGCTTAAACAGCTTGTTTATAGCGACCTACAGAAAAGTTTTAGTGTGTGTAATTTCCCACAAGTACGTCTTACATCCCGTCGCAAAATTTGCCTCGATTTTGAACGCATGGTTTATTCAAACCGCTCTAGGCCGGCCGTAGACTCGTGTTTATGAGAAAGAACACTAGCGGTCCAAGATTCAAGGCACTCCTGGAAGCTGCGAACATCACCACCACGGGATTCGCAAAGTTCTGGGGCACGGAAGCCCAAAATGTTCATAACTGGTACACCCGGGGCGTACCCGCGTACCGCATGGAAGAAGTCGCGCGCCTGCTGTCCGTCAACAGCCAGTGGCTGAAAACCGGTGAAGGCCCCAAAGAAGCGCCGCACCTGTACACCGCCGGCGACACGCTGGATGCCCAGGCGATTCAAGGCGTCTATACGGTGCTTGAATCCACCGACATCGAACTGCCGCTCTACAAGGAAGCCCCGACAGCTCCTGGCTCCGACAAGACCCATGTCATCAAGGACCCGGAGCAAACCATCCGCCTGCCCCGCAGCCACCTCGAAACCCTGGAAATCCGCCACACCGACGCCATCTGCACCCACATGATCGGCAACAGCATGGCCGAGAAGATCGAAGACGGCTCCACACTCGCCATCGACCGCGGCCTCACCCAGGTGGTGGACGGCGAAATCTACGCCATCGAACACGACGGCATGCTGCGCATCAAATACCTGCACCGCATGCCCGGCAATGCCCTGCGCCTGCGCAGCCACAACAGCGCCGAATACCCGGACGAAATCTTCCGAGCCACGCAGATCGAGGAGCAGAGGATTCATGTATTGGGGTGGGTGTTCTGGTGGTCGACGCTGGGCAAGCGGCGGCCGGTTGTGCCGTTTCTCTGATGTGCCCGTGGTTGTGGGAGCCAGCCTGCTGGCGATGAGGCCCTGAAAGTCGGTACAAATCCTGGATTTTCTCCAGTTTGATAGCTCTAAACCGCACTTCAAGCTGGGAATCAGAAGCAAAACTCAGTATCCTGCGCCCCACATTCGCGCATCGACCCGCCCTGCGGCCCAGATGACGCCTGACGCGGCAGACCACTGTCTGACCAAGTCCCACAGCCGGACGCAAGATCCGGGTGTACGTTTTGAAGGCTGGCGCGGTTTACCAAAAATAAACCAAGCCAGTCCCCGAGAAGCCGGCCACAAGCCGGCTTTTTAATGCCTGCTGAAAAGTCGGTCGGGTGTCGGTTTACAGTCAGAGCGCTGTGCAAGGGCGCCTGCACAACTCATCGCACAACAGAGCCCCGCCTGCTGGAAGCGACGGCAACTCTGATTGCTCAAGCCACCCCCACAAGGACGTTCAACATCGATGCCCAAAACCATCACTTCAAACATGAAATCCGCTGGCCTGACAGCAGCCTTGTGCCTTTGTCTTTCAGGCTGCGTTGGAGCAATCGTATCGCTCCCGGAAAAGACAACCGTCAAGACAGATGCTTATAAAGCGCAAAGCTATCGGTCCATCACACCGCAAATCAGCAGAACGGTCACATCGACGCCTACACGGGAATGGTGCGGGATAACCGTTTGGGCACTGATCATTCCGGTGCCATTGAAACTGCCGGTGTGTACATCGTATTTCGAGCAGTCCTTCGGCAACGACGAGTTCGGAAACGAAGCCGTTCTGCTCGACTCGCAACAAACAGTGCCATCCCCTTTCTACGCCTGCGGCCCATTCATGATGTTGGGACCGATCGTCCATGGTTACCAAGGCAATGCGCTTTGCGGTGTTTTTCCGAAATGATGTTGAACTGACATAGCGACTTACGCTTTCACCTGCCAACGCTTTCGTCGCGAAGCCCTCCATATCAACCGTTGATTTACAATCGCCATCCGATCAGCACGAAAACACTTTCAGCACAGGGATGCGCCCATGTCCGTTCCAACCTACGATCAGTTCATTGAGCCGATCCTGCGTTTTCTCGCCACAAAACCCGAGGGTGCAATCGCTCGGGACGCCCACGAAGCAGCGGCAAAAATGCTGCAACTGACTGAAGATCAGCGCGAAGAACTGATCGCCAGTGGTCAGGCTACCTACAAGAACCGATCAGGCTGGGCGCACGACCGACTCAAGCGTGCCGGTCTTTCGAGCAGTGCAAAGCGCGGCTATTGGAAGCTGACCGATGCGGGGGTGCAGTACGCCAAAGAGCACACACTTCCACTGTCAGCCAAGGACGTGGAGCATTTGGCAATCGGATACATGAACGTAAAGCTGAAAGTTGCCCCAGATGCCGAACCTCTGGATGACCAGCCAAGCGTTGAGCCCGATCTGGCCTCCGCCACCGAAAGCCCCGACGACCGGCTGGAGCGAGCGCTTAAGGAATTGCGCGACGCCACGGCCGCCGACCTTTTGGACAACTTGCTGCAAGTCAGCCCTAATCGCTTTGAAGTGATCGTGCTGGATGTGCTTCATCGCCTGGGTTACGGCGCCAGCCGCAATGACTTGCAACGTGTCGGAGGTTCGGGTGATGCCGGCATCGACGGCATTATCTCGCTCGATAAACTGGGGCTGGAGAAGGTTTACGTACAGGCCAAGCGTTGGCAGAACACGGTTGGCCGACCTGAGTTACAGGCGTTCTATGGCGCGCTCGCAGGACAAAAAGCCAAACGCGGTGTGTTTATAACCACTTCTGGCTTTACGGCGCACGCCGTCGACTTCGCCAAATCGGTGGACGGCATTGTGTTGGTAGACGGGACGCGTCTAGTGCACCTGATGATGGATCATGAGGTGGGTGTGACATCTCGTTTGTTACGCCTGCCGACGCTGGATCGCGATTACTTTGATGAGGAGTGAATTCAGGAGCCTTGCAATTCGGCCCTGTCAATCAATTCCCATATTCAGCTTGTGGTTAAAAGTGATGGCACACTAGAATCACATCGACTGTTCTACCAACCCCTACGGATCGAGGGTTACATCAGCACGGGGCGAGGCCGGGACTGAATCCAGTTTAAGTTGATGTGCAGGTCAAGGAGACCACTATGTCGGACGTTAAAAGCATCAAGGATCAGAAGCTTCTCTACCATCTCACTTCGGTTGAAAACCTGGATGGAATTTTCAGGGATGGCTTGAAACCTCGCGCCGGCCTCTCGGGTTTCAAAGACGTCGCAGATGCTGAAATCCTGAAAAAGCGGCAGGCTCTGCAGCTCGATAACTACGTCCCCTTCCACTGGTTTGCGAAAAATCCATTTGACGGAAGCGTGCAGCGCAACAGGCCGGAAGCCCAATTTGTGCTGATCTCGGTCTACAGATCAACGGCCAAGCAATACGGCTGGAAAGTTATTCCACGCCACCCGTTAGCAGGCGACTCAATACAGCTACTTGATTACGAACAGGGGTTCGAAGCTATCGAGTGGGATGTCATGAGCAGTCGCGATTACCTGGACCCTCACTGCAAAAGCATCTGCATGGCCGAATGTCTCGCACCGGGGGTTGTTAAACCTGACGCCTTCTTCAAAATCTTCACCCCCAGCGAAGAAGTCGATGCACTTTGCGTAGCTAAATTGCAGGCAGCCGATGTTAATGTGCAGACCAGCGTGAACCAGAGAATGTTTTATCAATGAACTACACCAGCCTGAATCCAGAGAAAGCTCTGATTTGGCGTATCGTCCATCGCGATAACCTGCCCTGGATTCTGGACAACGGTCTGCATTGCGCAAACTCGGACGTGCAGGCACCTCAGTACGTGAACATAGGCAACGTCGACTTGATCGACAAGCGCCGTTCCCGTCAGGTGCCTATTGAACCCGAAGGTGTTCTGGCCGACTACGTGCCCTTCTATTTCACGCCCTTCTCGGTGATGATGCAGAACATTCACTCTGGCTGGAGTGTGCAGCAACGCAGCAATGACGAGATCGTGATTCTGGTCTCAAGCCTTTATCGCGTTGAAGAGCTCGGCCTGCCGTTTGTCTTCACAAACGCACATGCCTATCCGAGTTGGACAGACTATTACAACGATCTGGCGAATCTCGACCAGATCGATTGGTCTATCCTTCAACGGCGCGACTTCAAGCGCGATCCTGATGACCCTCGCAAAATGGAGCGTTATCAGGCCGAAGCGCTGATCTACCATCATCTACCGATTACGGGACTGCTGGGCATCATGTGCCACACCGATGCAATGAAAATACGCATAGAACAAGACGTCGCCGCTCGAGGCCTGACGTTGCCTGTCCATGCGCGTCCCAAATGGTATTTCCAATGATCAGATTCATCCAGGGCAACCTGCTGGAAGCCAAGACCGAAGCCCTCGTCAACACGGTGAACACCGTGGGCGTGATGGGTAAAGGCATCGCATTGATGTTCAAAGAACGCTTTGCGCAGAACTATCGTCTGTACGCAGCGGCGTGCAAGGCCAAGGAAGTAGAAACGGGCAGGATGCACGTGACAGCCACCAACGAACTTGATGGGCCTCGCTGGATCGTCAATTTTCCGACCAAACGTCACTGGCGCTCACCTTCGCAAATGGCCTGGATAACAGAAGGTTTGCACGACCTGCGTCGTTTTCTGATTGAAAACGACGTGAAATCCGTCGCGGTCCCGCCACTAGGTGCTGGTAACGGCGGATTGAAGTGGCCTGAGGTCCGCGAACAAATCGTTGAGGTTTTGGGTGATCTGGATGCCGACGTACTGGTGTTCGAGCCTACCAATCAATATCTGAATGTCGCCAAGCGCAGCGGTGTAGAGAAACTCACACCGGCCCGTGCCCTTATCGCCGAACTGGTTAGACGTTATTGGGTGTTGGGCATGGAATGCAGTCTGCTGGAAATCCAAAAACTGGCCTGGTTTCTTGAGCGCGCTATCGAGAAGCTGCCAGACACCGAAAACCCGCTCAACCTCCAGTTTGTCGCACATAAATACGGCCCGTACGCTAACCGTCTGGAACATCTGCTCGATAACCTTGATGGCAGCTATCTGCATTGTGACAAGCGAATCAGTGACGCTGGCATTAGCGATGTGATCTGGTTTGATCAAGAACGCAAATCCTTTTTGCAGACTTATCTCAAGACCGAGGCCAAGGAATATGCCGAGGCCTTGGAGCAGACTGCCGAGTTGATTGACGGCTTTGAATCGCCATTTGGAATGGAGTTATTAGCGACCGTCGATTGGCTGCTGAGCCAGGAAGGCGTCAGCGCGTCTGTTCCTGCCATGCGCGAAGCACTGAAGCATTGGGAGGGTGGCGCCGGAGCTGCTGTTCGCAAGAGCAATCTGTTTGATGATCAGTCTCTTGATATTGCACTGAAGCGTCTGACTACAAGCAGCTTCCGACCTGAGTTACTAGCCTGAGTAACTCATCAGGCTCTGGAAAACCTCAAGCTGACTTCCCACGGCGCTATATCCAAAATCGGGCAGCAAGTGGCTGCCCAATTTGAGTCTTCATCGCATACTCCCTCTCAACACCTACAACACTTGCCAACCCCAACCCCCACAGTGCTAAATCCCGCGCGACAACACCCTTCACCGGCCGGATTTCGGTATTGAACCCCACGGGGAACCCAAGGAATGGCGCTCCACATCCCGACTCTGCTGGTCGTCTCGGTCTTCGTTTTCTTGTTAATGGGCCTGTTGACCCTCCACGCCTGGTATCGCGAAACCCGCGAGCGGCCGCTGGCGTATCTGGGCTGCATGATGTTGCTGGCCGCGCTGGGCATGTTGTTGGTCAGTTGGCGGGGTAAAGGGGTCGATTTCATTCCGATCGTGATCGGCAATGTGATCCTGCTGCTCAGCGCCGGGCTGAACTGGACGGCCATGCGGGTGTTTGTCGGTCGGAGGCCGTCAGTGCCGGGGATCGTGGGCGGTGCGATCATTTGGTTGACCCTGTGTCTGATCCCCGCTTTCTACTACGCGATGCCGGCCCGCGTTGTTGCGTATTCGCTGCTCGCGTTCGGCTATGGGCTGCTGACGGCAATGGAACTCTGGCGCAGCCGCAAAAGTCTGGACGTTGCCTACACGCCCGCGCTGCTCCTGACGTTATGGCACACCGCGTTCTACGGCATCAGAAGCCTGATCGATGAGGGTTTGCCGCTGGATCAATCGCGATCCGGCGTCGGCGATGGCGCGCATTTTTTCTCTTTCATGCTGTTCGAGTCGATGCTCTACGTCATCGGCATCGCCTACATGACGCTGGCGATGGTGAAGGAGCACGCCGAACGGAAATTCAAGGCGGCTGCACTGACCGATCCGTTGACGGGGATTGGCAATCGTCGGGCATTTCTGCTGCAAGCCGAACAACTGCTGACCATCGGCAAACGCCGGACGGAAACCGCGGCACTCTTGCTCTGCGATCTCGATCACTTCAAGCGTCTTAACGATACCTTTGGCCACCCTGCCGGTGATCAGGCATTGATCGCCTTCAGTCGGGTGATGAGCAATCAGTTGCGTAGGGGTGACGCGTTTGGGCGTATCGGTGGTGAAGAGTTCGCCTGTCTGCTGACAGGCGCCGATGAACAGATTGCCGTGCAAGTGGCCGAGCGGATTCGTGAGGCGTTTTCCGAACTGACGACTCTGGGAGCCGGCGTCCTCAGCGTCAGTATCGGTGTCGTTACGACACGGGAGTCGGGTTACGAACTGTCACGCCTGCTCTCGGAAGCCGACGAAGCGCTGTACGGTGCCAAGGATCTGGGACGCAACCGCGTGCAGACTTTGCGCAAGCTGTACCTGAGCCTCACGGATAGCTGAACGACTTCACCAACGTCAACTCCCCGACCGCCCGCATCGGCACAATGAACGTCTCCATCTTCTCGCTCGGTGTCCCTTCCTCGGTAATCACCGTCACCTGTGCCGTGGTCAGCGGCTGCACCGCCTCTTCCCCACCCTCGTCATCCCCGCGATAACCACCGCCGAAGTAGTTCACATACACCAGATACTGCCCCTTGATCGGCGCCGGCATGGCGAAGATTTCCGGGCCGTAACCGGTGGTCACGTCGACGTCCAATGCAGCGCCGTTGGGGGCGACGCGGTTGCCGTACCAGATATGCGCGCCATCAGGCGTGACGAGGTGCAGGTCAAGGTCAGTACCGTCGCTGTCCCAGGACAGCAGCACGCGCAGTTTGGCCGGGGTGGCGCCGCCGCTGACGTTGAGGAATTGCGTGCGGTGGCGTTGCTGGCCGTCGGGACTGCGGACTTCGACGCTGTTGCTGCCGTTGGGGAAGGAGAACGGGCGGTCAAAGCGGCCGCTGTCGTCGATTTTCAGCGGCATGCTGACGCCGTTGACGATGAGGCGGCCGGGCTCTTTGCTTTTCGGGGTGGCTTTGATTTCGCCGCTGATGCGTGCGGTATTGGCTTGGCCGACCGGGGTGTTCACCGAGGAGGCCGGGTAGTTGACGGTCTGGCGGAAGTTTTCGCCTTCGCCCTCGGGCGCGCCGCTGCGCCAGCCACCGATCGGGGTGTCGAGTTTGACGCTGTCGGCGGCCATCGCCATCGGCAATGCATTGAGCGCGCAGAGCAACAGCAAGACCTGTGGATAACGGAGTGTCATGGTCTATTCCAGCAAAAGGTGACGGGCGAGCCCTTCGATATAGGTTTCATCCTGGCCGTTGGGGTGTGCTTCAAAGGCCAGGTGCAGGTATTCGTGAGTCAGGTCGAGGCGGTCCTGCAAAGTCAGCACGCCGCGCACATAGATGCGCTGGCGTTCGCGGTCGACGAAGGGTCGGCCGAAGGCGAGTTTGCAGACGGCGAAGGTGCTGACTTCGTTGTAGCCGGTTTCGCTTTCCAGCTTCGGACGCCAACCGCGCCGCTGTTTTTGCAGCCAGTCTTGCGCGGCAGGCAGCGCTTCGCAGGACGCCACCGGGTTGTCCCAACGGCTGAGGCTCCCGCGCGGATAGGCATGCAGCAGAATCGCGTCGTAACGCTGGCCGGCATTGGCTTGCTCGACCGCTTGTTGCCAAGCGAGTTTGTCGGGGCCGGGTTGATCGGAGTGATAGGTGACGGTGCTGCCGGCCAGCACCAGATCCGCCGTCCACGCCGCGATGCTGCGCGACTCGGCGGAAGCTGGACGCGGTGCAACACGTTGGCGGGTGCTGCTGTCGTCGATGCTCAAACATTCGCCGTTGCGCGTGGCGTTTTGCAGCAGGTACGTGCGGATCGCCACGGCCAATGCTTTGGCGGCTTCGGCGGGTTCGGGTTTGGCTTCACGCTCCAGCACGCGGGCGACGTACTCCTCACGATCCAGCCGAGCAACAAGCTTGCCGTTGAGCAGAAACAGTTCGCCATCGCTGTGGATATCCAGCGCATTGCCATTAGCGAATTCGACGCGAAAATCACCCTGCAATGGGCCTGAGCCAGCAACGCGCTCACCCGACAGCACTCGCGAAACCGGATAACGCGAGAACAGTCCGACCTCAACGCATCGCCCGGCCTCCGCTGGCCAGGAAGCAGGCAACACCGTCGCCAACGCCGAACCGTAATGCCGCAAAACCATCTGACTGGTACCCCGGCCACCAGCCCAGATCGGCGAGCCGTCCTCCGTCCAGCCGGCAAATCCGCCCTGGCGTGATTGCGGGTCCTGATCGCCGAGCCAGCTCCAGGTTTTCACCCGCAAGCGGCCGCCCAGTTCACCCACGACATTGCCGTCCGCCGCGTTCAAGACGACATCAAGCAGCACACGACGCATCTGATCCTGAGCCGGCAACAAAGACAAAACCTTCAGCAAGTCAGCCACGGAAACCCGAGTAGCCGGTTGCACCGATGGCAGGTCCAACAACCACGACGGCGCCTGTCGCGCCTGCCAATAGGTTTTCCAATCGCCAACGGTTATGCCCAACCGCGCCGGTTCGAAATACAACCCGCAGGATTTCACCAGCGCCTGATCACGCTCGATCTTGCCGCCCGCAGTGCAGCAATAGACTTCTTCCTTCGACTGCCCACGACATTCATACGCCGGCTCTTGCGCGCCGGTATCCACCAGCCACGCGTAAACGAACACCTTCCACAGACTGCCCAGCGGCGTATTCAAAGACGAAGGCAACGGCTCGCGAGCGGTCAGTTGCGTGGTGTTCAGCGACAGCAACTCGCCCTTGTAGGCCACGCGCAACGGTTCATCCTGCGCCGTCGCCAGCGCAGGAATCACACACATCAACAGCCACAGCAGCGGCCGGGTCATGTCAGTTGACCGTGACCTGACCGAGGGCCGCTTTCGCTTCCTGGGCCTGATGTTGCGGTGCGTAGACCTGAGTGAAACGCACCGGTGGCAGGTTGAACTGGCCCTTCTGCGAGAAGCGCACCAGATGCCGCAGACGCAATTCACCGCTCAGCGCATCCACAGGTACCGCGTAGGCCAGTTGGCCCGGTTCGAAACGTGCCTTCTCCAGCGCGGTCGGCTCGGTGCCCTCCTTGCCCTGCAACTTGATGCCCCACGTGGTGCGCTCGACATCCGCGCCCGGCGGCAGCGGCACTTCAAGCATGCCGTAGCGCAGCGGTTTCGGTGCCTTGCTGGTGAGGATCACTTCGTCCAGGTACAGGCTGTCGCTGGACAACGGTTTAGTGCCGACCGGCTCCAGTTTGAAGGTGAAGGCTTCGTCACCCGGCACCAGACGCGACAAGCGACGGGTGATAGTTACAGCCATCGGATCGACTGCCGGTTGTTGAGTCTGGAAACTCAGCGCGGCACGCAACGGACGCTCCTGAGTGCCCGACACCGACAACACGCTCGGTACCGACGCAGCACCTTGCCACGTCCAGTACATCTCGCCGGTCGCGCCGTAGTTTTTCTTCCAGCCTTCACCCGGTGCCAGCGCGATGGTCGGCGAGGCCTGGGCGATGCTGCGTTGCAGCCAGGTCAGCGCCAGCGCACGTTCGAGGGTCGATTGCTGCGGCAACAGGCGTTGCAGCAGCGCTGTCGCACGGGCCTGATCGAACGGTTGCAGCGACAGGTTCAGCGCTTCGACAAACGGTTGAGAGCTGACGGCCAAACGCTGTTGCGCAGCGCCCAACTGACGATTGAATGCGTCCGGCAAAGCGACTTTCGATTGCGTGGCCAGCGATGCGGTCAAGACCCGCGCCGCCGCCAGACCGAGCGCCGAATCCGGATCGCTCATCACCAGACTGTCTTCACCGTCGTCCATCAGGTTCGCGGCATTGCCTTCACCGGCCTTGGCCAGATCGTCCATCAAGCCGCTGAGCAGCGTGTTGACCGGCAGATGCATTTGTTTGGCGAACGACAGGATCAGCGCCCGTTGCAGCAAAGGTGTGTTCGGCGACTGCTTGGCGTAAACCTCCAACACCCGCTGCCAGTGCTCCGGCGGCAAGGTCAGTTCCAGCTCCTGACTGGCGTTCCAGTCGGCGTAGTAGGCGTAAGCGGTGAGGAACGCATCCGGCTCGCCGTCGAAGCCCCACCAGGTGAAGCTCGCCGACGGCCCGGCCATCTGCACCAGCCGCAGACGGCTGTTCTGCATGATCAGGCGCAAGCGGTCGCGGATCTGCGGGCTCGACGCCAGCGACGGATAAGCGATGCTCAGCGGCAGCAAGCGGCTGGCGGTCTGCTCGACGCCGCCGTACGGATAGCTCAGCAGATCGTCGAGGGCCGAACGGAACAGCGCTTGCGGGCTGTCATCCAGACGCAGGCGAATATCGGTGGCGTCCGCCGGCAGGCTCAACGGCGTGTCGCCGCTGGCCACGTCGAGGCTCTGGGTCTGCGTCACTTGCCAGCCTTCACCGGTCGCGGTCAGGCGCACAGCGAGGGCGTCGGCGGTTTTGCCGTCCTGCACCAGGTCGGCTGTCCATTCGCCGGTTGCCAATGCGAAGGCCGGCAGCGGCAGGTAGTTGATGCCGTTGTTGAGCGTTACCGGCAAACGCTGTTCGGCGCCGGCGTAGTGCGTCACCAGTTCAGCCTTGACCGGTTTTTCGGCCTGGCTGAAGGCGAACACGCCGAGTTGCGGCTGATCGCCCTTGCGGAATTTGCTCGGCCCGCTCCACTTCAGGTACAGCGGTTTTTCCGAGCGAACAAACTGCTTCTTCTGCCCGACCTGACCGTCATCGGCAATCGCCCGCGCGGTGATGCGCCAGCGGGTCAGCGAGTCCGGCATCTTGAAGGTGAAGCGAGTCTTGCCGTCGGCGTCGGTCAGCAATTCCGGCTGCCATGCAGCGGTGTCGACGTCTTCGCGACGCGGCCGCTCCAGTACTTTCACTCCGCGTTCGCTGCGGTTGGCCTTGCCCGGCGCGCCGGGGCTGCCCGGCAACGCCACGTCGTAACTGATGAACGACAGGCTGGCGCTGGTGCGCACGTTGTTGCGGCGCGGGTGATAGAAGAACTGGTCGATGGTCGGTGCGACTTCCGGTTGCAGCGCGTAGACCATTTCGTCGACCACGCTGACCGTCAGGTGCGCCGGCACTGCCTTGCCGGCGAATTGCGTGGTCAGGTCGACCGTCACAGTATCGCCCGGTTGATAGGTCTCTTTGTCAGTCTTGATCGCCACGTCGATCTGCGGCGCGACAACCTTGATCCCGGCGTTCTGGAAACTGTACTGACCGCCCTTGGTGTAGAGCACCGAGAACGTCAGGTTCGGCGCGAAGTTGTCCTTCACCGGAATGCGCGCGCGGTATTGGGTTTCACTGAGTTTTTCCAGTTTCAGCCAGTCGCCGCCCTTGGCCAGCAGCGCGGTGGCTTCAACCTTGTCACGTTCCAGCGACAGCAGTGCATCGCTGACTGGTTCGGGGAATGTGATCAGCGCCAGTGCTTCGTCGCCGGCCTTGTATTCGGGTTTGTCGAGGACGATTTCCACGGTGCCGGGCACCGCCTTGACGCCGTCGCCGGTGACCGAATGACCAGTCGCGCCGAGCACTCGGCCATGCTGATCTTTCAGCGACAGGTTGTAGGTGCCCGGACGATCGAATGCCACGCCGAAGCCTTTGTCTTTCGCCGTCAGTTTGCCTTCGCCGGTGGTCTGGTCTTCCAGACGAACCCAGCTGTAGCTGCTCGGCACCACGGCCTGAGCCTGTTCGCTGCCGCCCTCGTTGGCATAGCTGAACGCGACCTTGTCACCGACTGCGCTGAAACGCTGCGGCGCAGTCAGACGGAAGCTGGCGGCGCCCCGGTCGATGAGGATTTCCTTGGTGGTTTTGACCCGATACGCCGCGCCATCGCTGGCGAATACCGTAAGCATGTAGCGGCTCGGTTTGTCAGCGGCTGGCAGGTCGAGGGTCGCGTTGCCTTTGCTGTCGGTGGTCAGTTCGGTGCTGGTCAGCTCCACCGGGAATTGCCCGAGGTATTGCAGCTCGTTGTCGACCATCGACAGTTGCTGGGCGCGCAGGCTCAAGGTCAGTTTGGCATTGGCCACCGGTTTGCCGTCCGGGTACAGCAGCACCAGGCTGCCCTTCACCGGTTCGCCGGTGCGGTAATCCTGCTTGGCCAGATTCAGCGAGATCTCGAAGTGCGGCTTGATGTATTCCGCCACACGGAACGCGCTGCTGTAGGCCTGATCCTTGTAGTTGAAACGCAGCTCGTAACCACCGGCCACCGCGTTGTCCGGCAACTGGAAACGGCCTTGGGTGCCGGCCTTCGAATCGAGTTTCAGATCGAGACTCTGCAACTCGGTACCGGTCGCATCAAGCACGCTGACATTGACGTCCGCCGCCCCCGGCAATACCGAATCACGCGCATTCTTGAATTCGCGACCGACGATTTTCAGCGACACCCAATCACCCGGGCGATACAGCGGCCGGTCGGTGAAGGCGTAGAGTTTGGTGTCGTAGATTTCGCTGTCGTAATAGAAGTTTTCCGAGACGAATACGCCGCCCTCTTCGTCTTCGCCAATGACGAACGAACGCTCGGGGCTGACGTGTTTCAGGCGCAGCAAACCATCGGTGTCGGTGGCGCCGCTGCTCATCACGCCGAGGCCGTCGGTCCACAGCACATTGACCTTCGGCACCGAGCTGCCTTCATGTTTGCGCGCGGCCCACACTAGCAATTCATCACCGGCAATCTTGCTCACCGCGACGGTGTTGGAAACGAAGACCATGGTGGTCGCGCGGTACTTGCCGATCAGCGCTTCGACCAGATACAGACCCGGTTTCAGGTTGCCCAACGGTATGTAGACGTTGCCCGGCGCGACACTGACGAACTCGCTGGAAGAGCCGGCCAGATTCACGCCTTCCGGCGGCTGGATCGGCTTGGCCTGCCACAGCGGATAGCGGAACTGGCTGACCACCGGCAGGCCCGGAATCAAGGCGAACTGCGGCTGCGCGTCATACGGCGTCGGCGCAGCGATGGCGTTGCCCATCTTCAGTTCCGGCACCTCTTCGGTGACTTGCTGACGCGACTCGTAGGAGAACGCACGCTGCATCACCCGACGGGATTTGCGGTACCAGTTGTCCCACAGGTACGCGAGGGTGTTCGACAGGCCTTCGCCCTTGAACTGGCCGTCGCTGACCACACGGTGCAGGTTCTTCTGGCGCTTGAGGAAGTCCAGCGGCTTGTCGATCTTGTACACGCGGATGTCGGCGCCGCCGTACGGCTCCATGCGGAAGCGACGGTAGTCACGGCCCGGCGCTTCGAGGCGCACAACCGCCTGTTCGTCGCTGGCGAAACTGCTGTCAGCCAGCAGGAAGAAGCTTTCACCGGAGACCGGCGTGTAGCCGCTTGGCTCCACGGTGTCTTCGGCATTCACGGCCGAAAACGGCAGGGCTAGCAACAACAGAAAAGGCAGTAAACGCAGCATGCGGGCACCGGTCATTGGGAGAGAAAGTTCAGTCGATAGACGCCGATGAAGTTGGGGTTGGCTGCGTCGGGTATCCATCGGGTGTCCTTCCATGTCATGAGTTGCTGCAGGCTTGCCGAACGCATGCCGTTGTCGGTTGGGGTGGTCGTGCCGGTGTGATAGGCGATGTAGCGGCCCATCCAGATCATCAGGTGCTGGTCATCACCCTGATCGAAAAACATCAGATCGCCGGGCCGTGCCTGGGACACGTCGCGGCCGATCAGATGGCTGTTGAACTGAATCAGTTTGATCGCGTTGACGTAGGGCCCGACCTTGCCGCCGCCCTGTTGCCATTGCTGGGCGAACTTGCGTTGCTCGTCGCTCAACGCCAGCTCCGGCGGCAGGTAGCGATTGGACACGCCATTGCTGCGCAGCCATTTGTCGTCGTGGACTTTCAGCGCTTCGTTGGCGGCAAACCGCACCAGTCCGGCGCAGTCCTGCTGATACCAGCGCGGGCTCGGGCCTTTGCTCAACTGCTCCTGAGCGATGCGCACGAACCAGGCGCGAAAGACCTGGGACTGCTGCGGATCGAGGGCCGGAGCCTCAACGGCTCGGGCACCGGCGCTGAGCAACAGCGCCAGCAAGCCGAGGCTGCGGATCAATGCCGTCACAGCGCTTTCCACTCCAGCGGCAGCCATTGCCAGTGACCGTCGGGCTCACTGCCTTCAGGCAACGTCAGGGCGTATTTGCCCATGCCGCCGAGGGTGCGCAGTTTCGGGATCAGGTAGGTTTGCGCAGCGTTGTAGAACACCGGCTCCATGTCCTGGGGCAGGCTGTCGAGGGTTTCCTGCTGCATCAGTTGCGCCATCGAATCCGGGCCGAAGTAGATCGGCATCAGCACGTCTTTGGGCAGCACATCGGCCATCGGCGGGAAGCGCTTGTCGAGGGTGCCGAGGGCCTTGTCGACCAGTTTGTCATCGAGGGAAAACAGCAGCGTCGAACCGTGGCGCGCCAGGCTGACTTTCATGAAAGCCTTGCCGGTGATCGCGTCCGGGTTCTCGGCATCCTTGGCCGCATACGGGCCGAAGTTGGAGCTGACCTGACGCTGCCAGAGATGGCTCTGGCCTTCCTGTTTTTCCACCACCGGGAACGCGTGCTCATCGACGTTGCCTTCATAGGCACCGACCATCGAATCGAACAACGTGCCGATATCGCCGTCGAGTTTGCCGCTGTCCTCGTCTTTCAGACTGGCCACCAGCAACGGCGTGTACAGTCGCGAGTCGGCGTACCAGCACAGGCCCGCCGCGCCGGCCACGTGCTCGGTGAGTGTCTGCGCCACCGCTTCTTCGGCGCCGAGTTTCACCAGCAACGGTTTCTGTGGTTCGGCGGCCACCGGCAGGGTCACACAGGCACTGGCGCCCAGCGGCATGGCTTGCCAGACCGGTTTGAAATCGAAGTCCGGCTGATTTTCCAGTTCGTCCATGGCGAGGAAGCTGTGCCAGCCCTTGTCGTCCATGTCGAAGCGCAGCCCGGCGAAGTTCGGGATGAAGCGCTGGTAACCCATGGCGAGGACGCTGGAATTGACCGACAGACGCTGCTTGGTTTCAGGTGTTTTAGCTGGCAGCCCGAACGCTTCGGGGAACAGTTTTTCGCCGTTGAGCAGCGCGGCCAAGGCTTGCGGCGAGACATGGCCGGACTCTTCGGAAGCGCCACTTTCCGGGTCGTAGAATTTGGTCGGGTTGGACAACACCACCAATTTGTCGCCACGGGAGGCGAACAACAGGGATTTGCTGGCGTTGTAGGTCAACTGATACAGCGGCACTTCATCGCCACCGACTTTCAGGGTGCTGAAGACGCTCAGTTGCGAGTCATCCAGCGCGACTTTCGCCAGCGGTTCCAGCAGCTTGGCCAAGCCGCCGCGATCCATCACCAGCAAGAAATCCTTAAGCCGACCATCAGCGCCGCGCCACAGCGCCACGTCTGCCGGTTGATCGAAGAGTTGCTCGATCAAACTGTCTTGCAACTTCAGGTCATGTTCGTAAACGATCCGCCGCAGACTGCCGATCAGCCCGAGACGGTCGGCGTGAGTCTCGTAATAGAAGACGAAATCCTCGGTGAGCGTGGCCTTGAGGAACGGCACCGTCAGCAGGTCCTTGGGCAACTGGCTCAGGGAACGGGTTTCCAGCAGCGCGTCCGGGCGGCTCAAACCGAGCTTGTCGCTGGCCAGCGCGGCCGCCGGCAGCTTGGGCTTGTGCATCAGCCAGCCGAGCCCGCCCGCCACGCCGGCCACCAGGCACAGCCCGGCCACCAACAACGGCCAGCGCCGGGAAGGTTTGGCGGCCGGTGCATCGGTAACCGGGGTCTCAGTGTTTTCGCTCATCTTCTCGCTCATGTTCCCAAAGCTCGGCAGTTCATCCGTGGTGCGGGATGCTTAATAGTTGAAAGTCTTGACCAGCAGCAGATCACCGATGGCCCGCAGGGGCACGATGAATGTTTCGCGTTTTTCGTCGACGGTGTTTTCGTTGAGCACCAGCGTGATCTGCGAGGTGATGACCTCGTTCTGATTGCTGGCCTCCTCGAAGTTATAGCCGCCGTCGCCGAAGTTGCCCCAATAGTTGACGTAAACCAGATAGGTGCCATGCAGCGGCGCGGTCATGGTGAACATTTCCGGGCCGGGGCCATCGACGCCGTCCGGGTCCAGACCGCCGCCGTTGGTCAACGCCGTGTGGGCGAAAAACGCATGCTGGCCGTCAGGGGTAATGATGTGCAGGTCGAGTTCGGCCTTGGGATCGTCCCAGCCGAGCACCACGCGAATCCGCGCCGGTGTGCGCAGGTTGTTCGCCTCGTAGAATTGCACGCGCTTGAGCGACTGACCTTCGGCGCTGCGCACTTCGACGCTGTTGGAGCCTGCGCCGAATGCATAAGGCCGGGCGAAACGCCCATCGTCGTCGGTGTACAGGTTCAGCGGATTGCCATTGACCGCCAGGGTGTGCGGCCCGCGCTGGTTACCGATGGCTTTGAGCTGGCCCTGGATCATCGTGCGATTACGCTGGATGCCGCGATCGATCGGCGGCGTGGGATAGGCGACTTGCGGGTTTTCACTGCGATCGAGCAAACCGTTATAGCGCCAGCCGCCCACCGGTTCCGACATCTCCGCGCTCGGCGCCGCCAGCAGCGCGGGCGCGCAGGCCAAGCCGATCAGCAGCAAAAGAAATGAACGCATGTGATGCCTCCTGCCATGCCTGAACGAAACCTTGCACCCGATCCTCGGTACTTCACAGCGGTGAAAACTGCGTTTCGTCTGAAAGACCCGTGACTGTCGGGTCGTAGAAGGCGCGAAGGTTAGCGATTCGGCAGTTTTTTAACAATCGGATACATCTTGAAATGCGGTGGGAATCACGCACCCGGGTGGACGATGAGCCGAATAGGCGTCATATTCGGCTCACAAAATGAGCCGAATAGCATTTCTATTCGGCTCACGCACTCAGGAACAGCATTTCATGGCAACTCACTGGATCTGGCAGCAACCCGATTGGCCCGACTTCAATTGGCAGGCAGAGCGTCTCACTGCGCTGTTGCGCGAATGCGTTCAGGCGCAGGGACAATTGATGGGCATGGCGGGATCAGTGGGCAATTCACTGAGCGCTCAGACTGAGCTGGACGCGTTGCTGCAGAACATCGTGACCTCCTCGGCCATCGAAGGGGAACAGTTGAATGTTGAATCCGTGCGCTCCTCATTGGCACGACGCCTGGGGCTGGAATCGCCTGATGGCGACAACGTCAGTAAGCGCAGTGAGGGGCTGGCACAGCTGATGCTCGATGCCACTCAACGTTTTGCCGAACCGCTGACGCTAAAACGATTGCTGGAATGGCATTCGTGGCTGTTTCCAGATCAAGAGAGTGGTTTCCTTTCGCGAGCAATCAATGTCGGCGCATTACGCGGCGATGAGCCTATGCAGGTGGTTTCCGGACGAATCGACCGTCCGACCGTGCACTTCGAGGCGCCACCGCGACAAGGCCTTGAGCGACAACTCGACAGTTTTCTCAAGTGGTTCGACGCCAGTCAGCATCAGGCAGGCCTCGATCCTTTACTGCGAGCCGGTATCGCACATTTCTGGTTCGTCACCTTGCACCCGTTCGATGACGGCAATGGGCGCCTGACTCGCACCCTTACCGATCTGGCACTGGCTCAGGGCGAAGCGCAGGCGATTCGTTTTTATGCGATGTCGGCCAGTATTCTCGACGATCGTGCGGGCTATTACCGGATTCTCGAATCGAGCCAGAAAGCCACGCTGGACATCACCGAATGGCTCGTATGGTTCCTGCAAACCCTGCTGCGCAGTCTGCAACAGGCCATCGCGCGGATTGAAAGTGTGTTGGGAAAATCACGCTTCTGGCAGGCGCACCGTGAATCCGGGCTGTCGGCGGAGCAGATCAAAGTGCTCAATCGTCTGCTCGATGGTGGTGAACGCGGTTTCGAGCACGGCATCAGTGCGGCGCAATACCAGAGTGTGGCCAAGGTCTCCAAAGCCACGGCCACCCGACATCTGGCGGAACTGCTGGAAAAGGGCTGCCTGCAACGTCTTCCGGGCGGGGGGCGGAGCACTCGGTATCAGATTCAATATCCGGGCGATTCGACCGACTGGCACCCTTGTCCGTCGGCCCGCTCATTTGCCCATAAACCCCCTATCTGCTAGTGTCGCGCCGGTTTAACGTCAACCGGAATTAGCCGCCATGGCCCGCAAAAAAGCTGCACTGGATTTCGAACAGTCCCTCGCCGACCTGCAAACGCTGGTCGAGCGTCTGGAGAACGGTGAATTGTCGCTGGAAGACTCGCTGACCGCTTTCGAGCAGGGCATCGGCCTGACCCGTGACTGCCAGGCAGCGCTGGCCCAGGCCGAGCAGAAGGTCCAGGTGTTGCTGGAACGCGATGGCGAGCTGGCCGAGGAACCCTTCGACGCGGATCAGCCAGAATGATCGCGGCGTATTCGGCGACCAGCCAGGCGCGGGTCAATGCGGCACTGGAAACCCTGTTCAACGCACCGCTGCCAGAGCTGGCGCGACTTTACGAAGCGATGCGCTACAGCGTGATGAACGGCGGCAAACGCGTGCGTCCGCTGCTAGCCTACGCCGCGTGCGAAGCCCTCGGCAGCAAGGCCGAGCAGGCCAACGGCGCGGCGTGTGCGGTGGAGCTGATCCACGCGTATTCGCTGGTACACGACGATTTGCCGGCGATGGACGATGACGATCTGCGTCGCGGCCAGCCGACCACCCACAAGAAATTCGACGAAGCTTGCGCGATCCTTGCAGGTGACGGCTTGCAGAGCCTGGCCTTCAGCGCCCTGCTTGATCCTCGCCTGAGCGATCTGAGCGCGGACATTCGCCTACAACAGGTCACGGCGCTGGCGCACGCGGCGGGCCCGGCCGGCATGGTCGGCGGCCAGGCCATCGACCTTGGCTCGGTCGGTCTGAAGCTCGATCAGAAAGCCCTCGAACAAATGCACCGGCACAAGACCGGCGCGCTGATCGAAGTCAGCGTCAAGCTCGGCGCCCTGGCCAGTGGCCGCGCCGAGAAGGACGAACTCAAGGCCCTGCAAAGTTATGCACAGGCCATCGGCCTGGCATTCCAGGTGCAGGACGACATCCTCGACGTCGAAAGCGATACCGAAACCCTCGGCAAACGCCAGGGCGCCGACATTGCCCGCGACAAGCCGACTTACCCGGCCCTGCTCGGCCTCGACGCAGCCAAGGCCTATGCCCTGGAACTGCGCGATCAGGCGTTGCATGCGCTGCGACCGTTTGACGCGGCTGCCGAGCCATTGCGCGATCTGGCCCGGTATATCGTCGACCGGCGCAACTGAAGGCTAATCTGCCAAAAAAGACCAACGCGTGGGCAGGGGACGATGCATCAGGTAAACTGCCGCATCTTTTATACCTATAACGATTCGCCTGATGCCCACGACGTTCCATGAGATTCCCCGCAAGCGCCCGACCACGCCCCTGCTCGACCGCGCGAACACGCCGGACGGCCTGCGCCGGTTAGGCGAAGCCGAGCTGGAAACCCTGGCTGATGAGTTGCGCCTGGAATTGCTCTACACGGTCGGCCAGACCGGTGGGCATTTCGGTGCCGGCCTGGGCGTCATCGAGCTGACTATCGCGTTGCATTACGTCTTCGACACCCCGGACGACCGGCTGGTGTGGGACGTCGGTCATCAGGCCTATCCGCACAAGATCCTCACCGGTCGCCGCGAGCGCATGGAAACCCTGCGCCAGAAGGACGGCATCGCTGCCTTCCCGCGTCGCTCCGAGAGCGAGTACGACACCTTTGGCGTCGGCCACTCCAGCACCTCGATCAGCGCAGCGCTGGGCATGGCCATCGCCGCCCGCCTGCAGAACAGTGATCGCAAGGCGATTGCCGTGATCGGTGACGGCGCGCTGACCGCCGGCATGGCCTTCGAGGCGCTGAACCACGCGCCGGAAGTGAACGCCAACATGCTGGTGATCCTCAACGACAACGACATGTCGATCTCGCGCAACGTCGGCGGCCTGTCGAACTATCTGGCGAAGATCCTTTCCAGCCGCACTTACGCGAGCATGCGTGAAGGCAGCAAGAAGGTCCTGTCGCGCCTGCCCGGCGCCTGGGAAATCGCCCGTCGCACCGAAGAATACGCCAAAGGCATGCTGGTTCCCGGCACCCTCTTCGAAGAGCTGGGCTGGAACTACATCGGCCCGATCGATGGCCACGACCTGCCGACCCTGATCGCCACCCTGCGCAACATGCGCGATCTGAAAGGCCCGCAGTTCCTGCACATCGTCACCAAGAAAGGCAAAGGCTTCGCCCCGGCGGAAGTCGACCCGATCGGTTACCACGCCATCACCAAGCTCGAACCGCTGGGCGCCCCGGCCGCTGCGCCGAAGAAGGCCGGCGGGCCGAAGTACTCCGGCGTGTTCGGTGAATGGCTGTGCGACATGGCCGCTGCCGACCCGCGCCTGGTGGGGATTACCCCGGCGATGAAGGAAGGTTCGGATCTGGTCGCGTTCAGCGAACGCTTCCCGCTGCGCTACTTCGATGTGGCGATTGCCGAACAGCACGCCGTGACGCTCGCGGCCGGCATGGCCTGCGAAGGCGCGAAACCGGTGGTGGCAATCTACTCGACGTTCCTGCAGCGCGGTTACGACCAGTTGGTGCATGACGTCGCGGTGCAGAACCTCGACGTGCTGTTCGCCATCGACCGCGCCGGTCTGGTGGGCGAAGACGGCCCGACCCACGCCGGCAGCTTCGATCTGTCGTTCCTGCGCTGCATCCCGGGCATGGTGATCATGACCCCGAGCGATGAAAACGAACTGCGCAAGATGCTCACCACCGGCCACCTGTACAACGGCCCGGCGGCGGTGCGCTATCCGCGCGGCACCGGCCCGAACGCGGCCATCGAGAAGAACCTCGAGCCGATCGAGATCGGCAAGGGCGTGGTTCGTCGTCAGGGCAGTAAAGTCGCCCTGTTGGTGTTCGGCGTGCAACTGGCCGAAGCACTGAACGTCGGCGAAACGCTGGACGCAACCGTGGTCGACATGCGTTTCGTCAAACCGATGGACGAAGCATTGGTGCGTGAAATCGCCGCCAGCCACGACCTGCTGGTGACCCTCGAAGAGAACGCGATCATGGGCGGCGCCGGTGGCGCGGTCAGCGAATTCCTCGCTCGTGAAAACATTCTCAAGTCGGTGCTGCACCTTGGCTTGCCGGACGTTTACGTCGAGCACGCCAAACCGGCGCAGATGCTGGCCGAGTGCGGGCTGGACGAGGCCGGGATCGAAGCGGCGGTGCGCGAGCGCCTGACTCTGCTCAACAAGTAATCACCATCCCTGTGGGAGCGGGCTTGCCCGCGATGGCGTCGGAACATCCAACATTAATGTTGACTGTGACGACCTCATCGCGGGCAAGCCCGCTCCCACAGTGCTTTGTGTTGCTGGAAATTTTGTGTACACCTGAAAGATCAATGGACTGCCGATGAACCTCTCGCGTCTCGCCCTGCCCCTCCTGCTGCTGCCATCCGCCAACACCCTCGCCGACACTTTCGAGCGCGATCAGGCCCTGAAACTGCCGGACATGCTGATCAGCGCCAACCGCCAGGTGGAAGCACGCAACGACAGCAGTGCCGCCAACACCGTGTTCACCCGTGAAGACATCGAACGTCTGCAACCGAGCAACGTCACCGACCTGCTGCAACGGGTTCCGGGCGTGCAAGTGGCACAAACCGGCGGGCGCGGCAGCCTGCCCGGGATCTACATTCGCGGCACGCAGTCGGCGCAAAGCCTGGTGCTGGTCGATGGCCAGCGCATCGGCAACTCCACTTCCGGCGACAGCAACCTGCAACACCTGAACATCGAGCAGATCGAACGCGTCGAAGTGCTGCGCGGTTCGCGCTCGGTGATCTACGGCAGCGATGCGATTGGCGGGGTGATTCAGATCTTCACCCGGCGCGGCGGCGAACAAGGATTGCAGCCTCGGATGCATATCGGATTTGGTAGCAACCAGACTTGGGAGCGCAGTGTCGGCCTGTCCGGCGGTGATGAGAAAACCCGCTTCAATCTCGGCGCCAGCCTCGATGAAACCGCCGGGATCGACCGCACTCACGAGTCCTATCCCAGTGACAGCGACCACGACGCCTATCGCAACAAATCCATCAGCCTGAGCCTCAGCCATGCGCTGACCGATGACATCGAAGTCGGCGTCAACCTGCTGGATAACCGTGGCAAAAGCGAGTTCGACAACCCGTTCGGGCGCTTCGACCCGGTGACTTTCGACTCACTCCAGCAGCAGCCCTACAGCGACTTCACCGTCAGCAGTTTCAGCAGCTACATCGACGCGCGGATCAACGAGCGCTGGAAGTCGCGCCTGGAGCTCGGCCACAGCGAAAACCGTGAGAAGTCCTTCGACAAGCTCAGCGACGAACGCTCGGTGTTCAACACCTACCGTGACTCGGTGACCTGGCAGAACGACCTTACCCTCGATGCACGCAACAGCCTGATCCTCGGTGGCGACTGGTACGAGGACCGGGTCAACAGCAGCACCGCGTTTGACGAGGACAGCCGCTGGAACCGCGCCGCGTTCATCCAGCATCGTTTCCAGGCCGACAGTTTCTCCACTGAACTTGGCCTGCGCCGCGACGATAACCAGCAGTTCGGCGGTCAGAACAGTTGGAGCGGCACGCTGACATTGCCGGTCAACCCGGACAACGATCTGCTGCTCAGCTACAGCGAAGGCTTCCGTGCACCGACCTTCAACGACCTGTATTACCCGGACTTCAGCAACCCGGATCTGAAACCGGAAACCTCGAAAAGCTACGAACTGCAATGGCGCAGCCAGTTGAGCGACAGCAGCCGCCTCGAAGCCTCGCTGTATCGGACCGATCTGGAAGACGCGATCATCTTCGGCAGCCACTCACGCCCGGAAAACGTCGCTTCGGCGCGGATCAACGGCTTTGAGGCAGCGCTGAAACAGGAACTGCTGGGCTGGCAGAGCAACCTCGGCGTGGCGATCATCGATCCCCGCGACCGCGACACCGGCCACACCCTGGCGCGCCGTGCGCGCCGGACGCTTAGCTGGGATCTGGATCGACAATTCGACCTTCTCGGTTTAGGCGCCAGTTGGCAAGCCGTCAGCAGCAGTTATGACGACCTGAAAAATCAGCAACCATTGGGTGGTTATGCGCTGCTCGGACTGCGCAGCAGTTGGGCGCTGAACCGCGAAATCAAGCTGGATTTCAAGGTGGATAACTTGCTGGACAAGGGTTACAGCCGGGCGCTGTACAGCCATGACGGCAGTCAGTATGGCTATCGCGAGGAAGGTCGGGCATTCATGTTCGGCGTGACCTGGACGCCGCAGCTCTGATCCAGAATTTTCGCTGCTTTGACGGGCCTCATCGCGAGCAAGCTCGCTCCCACAGGTTCAGCGTAATCCCTGTGGGAGCGAGCTTGCTCGCGAAATAGACGCCGAGGTCTCAGCGGTCCGGCGCAATCAGCAGGCAGAGTTTGGCGGTCGCCTCGATCATCTGCCCGCTCGGACGCTCCAGGCCTTTGTCGGTGACCAGCAGCAACTGCCCGTGCTTGACCGCCGCCACCTGCGACCAGGCGTTCCATGCGTTCAGTTGCGATTGATCGCTGGCCAGAATCACTTCGGGGTCACGCTGTAAAACGGCTTCGATGCTCACCTGCGGCGCCGGCAGCGTCAGGTCGGCAAACACGTTGCGTGCGCCGCACACCTCAAGCGCATCACTGATGATCTGCCCGCCACCGACGGTGTACAGCGGCTTGTCCCAGACTTGATAGAACACCCGCAGCGGCGTTTCCCGTCGGTAGCGTTGGCGCAGCTCGTCGAGCTTGCGCCGCAACCCGGTCGCCCGCTCAACTCCACGCTCAGGACGACCAAGCTGCGCAGCAATAGCTTCGATCTGCTTGGTCAACTGCTCGAGACTGTGAGGTTCGGCAACGAAGGTCGGGATATTCAGGCGCTTGAGCTGATCGCGCTGGGCCGGGCCGACACTGCCGGGCCACAACAGCAACAAGTCAGGCTTGAGGCTGAGCAGCCGCTCAATATCGAGCTGGCCATAACGGCCCACCGAAGGTACATCCTTGATCGCAGACGGCCGGTCACCGGCATCCAGCACGCCCACCAACAGGTCGGCCGAATCCAGCTCGACGACGATTTCAGACAGGGATGGCGCGAGGCTGACCACGCGCAGGGCGGCCAGGGCTTCACTGCTGACGGCCAGCAGCAGAACCGCCAGCCAGAGACGGCGCATCAACCGAGTTGACGCGGAATACGGTAGAGGTAGAACAGCACCGCCGTGGACAGCGCCAGCAACATCAGCGGAACGGCTTCGAGGCCGACGAACACCGCCAGTGCGCCGATCCAGGCCGGTAATCCTGCGGCCAGAAACGCCGTGCGACGACGAGCTGCAAGGGCAATCCACGCAGCGGGTTCTTCAGGGGTATCGAGAGCTTTTTGCGTGGCGATCAGCGCATGTTTGTAGCGGCCGAAAAACTTCAGGCTGACAAACATCGACGCCACGCCGGCAATGAACAACGGCATCGCCAGCACCGGCAGGATGGCTTCGCTTTCGCCGAACACGGCGTTGAGCACGAACAGCGGCACCAGTGCCAGCGCCAGGTATTTCCACCAGGCGACTGACAGACGGCGCCGCACCTGCCCCCGGGTCACGCCCGGTCTACCTCGCCCTGATGCTCGTTGCCCATCATGTGGTCGAGTTTGCTGGCCTTGGTCGCCAGGTAGAGTTTGTTGTGCGGGTTGTGGCCGGTGTGCAGCGGCACGCGCTCGGCGACGACAATGTTCATGTCGGTCAGGGCTTTGACCTTGCGCGGGTTGTTGGTCATCAGGCGCAGGGATTTCACGCCCAGATGCTCAAGCATCGGCAGGCACATGGCGTAGTCACGCTGGTCGGCAGCAAAGCCCAGACGCTCGTTGGCTTCAACGGTGTCGGCGCCGCCGTCCTGCAATTCGTAGGCACGGATCTTGTTCAGCAGGCCAATGCCACGGCCTTCCTGACGCAGGTACAGCAACACGCCACGACCTTCACGGGCGATCGCCTTGAGGGCGGCCTCCAGCTGCGAGCCGCAGTCGCAACGCTGACTGAACAAGGCATCGCCGGTCAGGCATTCGGAGTGCAACCGGCCGAGTACCGGGGCACCGTCGGCAATCTCACCCAGGCTCAGCACAACGTGCTCGCGGCCGGTGGCTTCATCGAGAAAACCGTGCATGGTGAATTGCGCAAAAGGCGTTGGCAGCTTGGAAGCGGCGACAAAAACGACAGGCACCGGTGTGCTCCTGATCTAAAAAGTCTGAAGATTCGCTGGGCGGCATTGTAACAGCAGGTTCCTGCAGGTGCTTAGGCTGAATTATCGGCCATAACGATCAAAAAGTTTGATAACAGGCCCGAGATCATCGCGTTTACTCGAACGGATACGGCTGTTTCCAGTGCTCGAAGATCGGTTTCAGCTCGCCGCTTTTCACCAGTTGTTCCATGCGCTGGTCGTAGATCGACATCAGTGCGCGGGCCTGCGGGGTGTCGGCGAAGCCGAGGTACAGCGGCAATTCCGCCAGATGCGAGTAATGGTATTGCGAAGGGTCGGCGGCGTTTCTCACCACTGCTTCGATTTCAGTCAGGGCATCGATGTAGTAATCCGCCCGCCCCTGCTTGAGCATCGACAGGATTCCGGTGCGGCGTTCGATCTGGTTGAAGCGCTTGACGTTCGGCAGGTAGGTTTCATAACGATAACCCCGCACCCAGGCCAGTCGGTACTTGCCTAGGTTCGCCTGGGTCGGCGACGGATTGCTGGCAAGACCAAGGGCGTAGATGTGGTCGGAGTCGAAGTTCCATTTCGGGTACAGCACCTGCTCGGCTTCACCGCGATAGGAGCCGACCAGCGCGTCGACTTCCTTCAGTTGCACCAGGCCCACCGAGCGGGTGTACGGCACAGAGCGAATGTCCAGGGTCACGCCGGCCGGTTCGAAGACTTTGCGCAACACGTCCCAGCCCAGACCATGGCCGTCGGCGGCGGTGTAGTCTTCCCATTCTTCGCTGGCGAGGTGAATGACCGACGGCGGTGCGTCCTGCGCCTGTGCCACCGCACCGGCCAGTACACCCAGCAGGGTAAAAACCAGTACCGCCAACCCGCGTCGAGCCATCCCTGTGTCCCTCATCCACGCCTTGAAATCAGGCGAAAATCCACACCAGTCCCTGCATCGCCAGCCAGGCGAACACGCCCGCCAGCACGTCGTCGAGCATAATGCCGACGCCGCCATGCACATGCCGGTCGATCCAGCGGATCGGCCATGGCTTGAGGATGTCGAAGAAGCGGAACATCAAGAACCCGGCGAGCAACCAGTACCAGCCTTCCGGCACCAGCCACAGGGTGATCCACATCCCGACCATTTCGTCCCAGACGATGCCTTCGTGGTCGTGTACCCGCAGATCGTCGGCGACCTTGCCGCACAGCCAGAAGCCGAACAGCATGGTGATCCCGAGCATCAGCCAGTAACCCCAGTCGGGCAACATCTGCCACAACGGAATAAAGGGTAGCGCAACTAACGAACCCCACGTGCCCGGTGCTTTCGGCAAGGTGCCGGAACCGAAGCCGAACGCGAGGAAGTGCCAGGGGTTGCGCCAGACCGACGGCGGAACGAACTCGCCGGGAACCTGTTTCGGGTGATCTGTCACGGTGACTCCTGAAAATGTTGATAACCCCGGATTTGCGGGGTGATGTCGTGCCCGTCGCGATCCAGCAGCACCACGCCCTGCCCCTCTGCCACGCGCCCGATCACATGGATCGGCCAGCCATCGGCCAGCAGCGTCGGCAACTCGACGGACGGCAGCGTAAACGCCAGCACGTAATCATCGCCACCGCTCAACGCTGCACGTTCGGCACCGCGCTGACCGAGAAACGCCACCAACGCGTCCGACAACGGCACGCGCTCACGCTCGACTTCGAGGCGAACCTTCGAGGCCAGTGCGATGTGACCGCAATCGGCGAGCAGGCCATCGGAGATATCCAGCGCCGAAGTGGCCTTGCCACGCAAGGCCTGACCGAGGGCCAGTTGCGGTTGCGGCGACCAGTAATGATCGAGCAGCGGCTGGGCGATGTGCAGCTCCGCATCACGCTGACCAAGCACCAGCGGCAACGCCCCAGCGGCATTGCCCAGTTCGCCGCCGACGCACAACAGATCGCCCGGCTGCGCGCCGCTGCGGGTCAGTGCCTGTCCGGCCGGGACGCGCCCGAACACGGTGACAGTCAGGCTCAACGGCCCACGGGTGGTATCACCGCCGACCAGCGCCACGCTGCAGCTTTGTGCCATACGGTTCAAACCACGGGCATAGGCTTGCAGCCAATCGGCGGTCACCGTCGGCAAGGTCAGGGCAAGGGTAAAGGCAACGGGCGTGGCGCCCATGGCAGCGAGATCGCTGACCGCCACGGCCAGCGAGCGCTGACCGAGCAGAAACGGATCGCAGGGATCGGCGAAATGCACGCCGGCCACCAGCGTATCGGTGGAAATCGCCAGCTGCTCCCCGGAAGGAACCGCCAGCAAGGCGCAGTCGTCGCCGATCCCCAGTGCAACGCCCTCGCCGCCCTGCGCACAAGGCGCGGCGGCGAAGAAATTGCGGATCAGCTCAAACTCGCCCATTGCGATATCAAGCGCTGATCAGCGCTTGAACGCCTTGACTTCAGCTTCACGCAGGCGCGGAGCCAGCTTGTCGAGAACGCCGTTGACGAACTTGTGGCCGTCGGTGGAACCGAACACTTTGGCCAGTTCGATACCTTCGTTGATCACAACGCGGTACGGCACGTCGACGCGCTTGAGCAGTTCCCAGGTGGACAGGCGCAGAACCGCCAGTTCAACCGGGTCCAGCTCTTCGATCGCCAGATCCAGGCAAGGCGTGAGCGCGTTGTCGATTTCGGTGCGGCTGGCCGGAACCCCGTGCAGGATTTCGCGGAAATACGCGCCATCGACATCGGTAAAATCGTTATCGACCCGGAATTGCGCTTCGATCTCGTTCAGCGAAGCCTTGGCCATGTGCCATTGATACAGAGCCTGAGTCGCGAGCTGACGGGCTTCGCGGCGCTTGACGCTCTTCGATGGCTTGCCGGCATCCGCAGGTTTCGGATCGCGCGGGTTGAAACGATCGCTTTCGTCGCTAATCACTTGGCCTCCAACTGCGCCAGCAGGCTGACCATTTCCAGAGCGGACAGGGCAGCTTCAGCACCTTTGTTGCCGGCTTTGGTGCCGGAACGTTCGATGGCTTGCTCGATGGAATCAACGGTCAGGACGCCGAAAGCGACCGGTACGCCGAACTCCATGGACACCTGGGCCAGGCCCTTGGTGCACTCGCCAGCCACGTATTCGAAGTGCGGAGTGCCGCCACGAATGACCGCGCCCAGGGCGATGATTGCTGCGAACTCGCCTTTCTGGGCGACTTTTTGCGCAACCAGCGGGATTTCGAAGGCGCCAGGTGCGCGGATGATGGTGATGTCGCTTTCGCTCACGCCGTGGCGAACCAGGGCATCAACTGCACCGCTGACCAGGCTTTCAACCACGAAGCTGTTGAAACGGCCTACTACCAAAGCGTAGCGGCCTTTAGGGGCGATGAAGGTACCTTCGATGGTCTTCAGGGTCATTCGTCAGATCTCTTAAAGAGCCGGGACGCGTCTGTTTCGCGTCCCTCAGTGATTTATTTGCCGCGAATTCGGGTCCGGAAACAACCGGTCATTATTCGGAGGGCACGTATTCTACAACTTCCAGATCGAAACCGGATATCGCATTAAATTTCATCGGTGCGGACATCAGGCGCATTTTGCGCACACCGAGGTCACGCAGGATCTGCGAACCGGCACCGACGATGCTGTAGGTGGTCGGTTTTTTCACCGCCGCCTGATCGCCGGTTTCGCGGATATGCGCCAGCAACACGTCGCCATCGAGCGGGTGACCGAGCAACAACACCACACCGCTGCCGGCCTCGGCAACCGCAGCCATGGCGGCGCGCAGGCTCCAGCGGCCCGGTTGCTTGACCATCAGCAGGTCGCGCAGCGGGTCCATGTTGTGCACGCGAACCAAGGTCGGCTCTTCGGCGCAAACGGTGCCCAGGGTCAGTGCCATGTGCACGTCGCCTTCCACGGAATCACGATAGGTCACCAGGTTGAATTGGCCCAGTTCGCTGTCCAGTGGCTGCTCGGCAATCCGCTGAACGGTACGTTCGTGGATCATCCGGTAGTGAATCAGGTCGGCGATGGTGCCGATCTTGATGTTGTGTTCGGCCGCGAAAGCTTCCAGTTCGGCGCGACGGGACATGGTGCCGTCGTCGTTCATCACTTCGCAGATCACGCCGCTCGGCTCGAAACCGGCCATACGCGCCAGGTCGCAAGCCGCTTCGGTGTGACCGGCGCGTGCCAGGGTGCCACCGGCCTGGGCCATCAGCGGGAAGATGTGGCCCGGGCTGACGATGTCTTCGGCTTTCGCGTCTTTCGCGGCAGCCGCTTGCACGGTGCGCGCGCGGTCAGCGGCGGAGATGCCGGTGGTCACGCCTTCGGCGGCTTCGATCGACACGGTGAACTTGGTGCCGAAACCGGAACCGTTGCGCGGCGCCATCAGCGGCAGCTTCAAGGTTTCGCAGCGCTCGCGGCTCATCGGCATGCAGATCAGGCCACGGGCGTGCTTGGCCATGAAGTTGATGTGCTCGGCCTTACAGCATTCGGCGGCCATGATCAGGTCGCCTTCGTTCTCGCGGTCTTCGTCATCCATGAGGATGACCATCTTGCCTTGGCGGATGTCTTCAACCAGTTCTTCGATGCTATTGAGCGCCACAAGGCACCCCCTTCAGTCAGGATTTGAGGTAGCCGTTGGCGGCCAGAAAGCTTTCAGTGATCGTACCGCCGGCGGTCGGCTCTGCGGCCTTGTCGCCCAACAGCAGACGCTCCAGATAACGCGCCAGCAGGTCGACTTCCAGGTTCACCCGGCGACCTGGCTTGTAGGACGCCATGATGGTTTCGCTCAAGGTGTGCGGGATGATCGTCAGCAGGAATTCGGCGCCATCGACCGCGTTCACGGTCAGGCTGGTGCCATCAACCGTGATCGAGCCTTTGTGAGCGATGTACTTGGCCAGTTCTTTCGGCGCGCGGATGCGAAATTCCACGGCGCGGGCATTGTCGCTGCGCGAGACCACTTCGCCGACACCGTCGACGTGACCGCTGACCAGGTGCCCGCCGAGACGGGTGGTCGGGGTCAGGGCTTTTTCCAGATTGACCGGGCTGCCGCTTTTCAGGTCATTCATGGCGGTGCAGTCGAGGGTTTCGCGACTGACGTCGGCGGCAAAGCCGTCGCCCGGCAGTTCCACAGCAGTCAGGCACACGCCGTTGACCGCGATGCTGTCGCCGAGTTTGACGTCGCTCAGGTCGAGCTTGCCGGTTTCGACATGCACCCGTACATCACCGCCCTTTGGGGTCAGTGCGCGGATACTGCCAATGGATTCGATGATGCCGGTAAACATGGGGTTCTCCTTGAGAACGAAGCCAGCGCTGACGCGATGGCGAAAAATTATACGCTCGTCGATGGCTGAGGGATTGCAGTGACTCGCCAGTCATCGCCAACCGCGCGAATTTCAGTGATTTTCAGCTCCGGCGCATCCTTCATATAGGCTAGCGGCCAGTCCAGCAGCGGACGCGCCGTGGAGCCGAGAAACTTGCCGGCGATGAAGATCACGAACTCATCGACCAGACCGAGTTGGGCAAACGCGCCGGCCAGTCGCGGACCGGCCTCGACCAGCACTTCGTTGACGCCACGGTTGGCCAGTTCGATCAGCAATTGATGCAGATCGACCTGACCGTCGTCACCCGGCACGATCAGGCATTCCGGGCCGTGGGCGTACTGTTCTTCGATGGCCACGCAGGTGGCGACCAGCGCCGGACCGGCCTTGAAGAACGGTGCATCCAGCGGCACTCGCAGACGCCCGTCGATCAGCACCCGCAGCGGCGGACGACTCAGGGCCAGCGCGGTTTGCTCGGCGTCCAGCCCCAGTTCATCGCCGCGCACGGTCAGTCGTGCGCCGTCGGCCAGCACCGTGTCGGCGCCGGTCAGCACCACACTGGCTTGGGCGCGCAAACGCTGCACCGCAGAACGCGCGGCAGGGCCGGTGATCCATTGGCTTTCGCCGCTTTCCATTGCCGTGCGGCCGTCGAGGCTCATGGCCAACTTGACCCGCACGAACGGCAAGCCGTGCTCCATGCGTTTCAGAAAACCTTGATTGAGCTTGCGCGCTTCGGCTTCCAGCACACCGCTTTCGGTGGCGATACCGGCATCGGCCAGACGCTGCAAACCGCGCCCGGCCACTTGCGGATTCGGATCGCGCATTGCCGCGACCACCCGGCCAACACCGGCATTCACCAGCGCATCGGCACACGGCGGTGTACGGCCGTGGTGGCTGCAAGGCTCGAGAGTGACGTAAGCGGTCGCGCCCCGGGCCAGCTCAGCGGCGGCGCGCAGGGCGTGCACTTCAGCGTGGGGTTCGCCGGCACGCTCATGCCAGCCTTCGCCGACAATTTGCCCGTCGCGCACGATCACGCAGCCAACCCGTGGATTGGGATGGGTCGTGTAATGCCCTTTGCGCGCCAGTTCCAAGGCCCGGGCCATGAAGTGGGCGTCGAGGATGGCCTGCTCGGCGGCGCTGGTCATTCTTTCACCGGTTCACGGGCGAGACGGTCGATCTCTTCGCGGAACTCGTTGAGGTCCTGGAAGCGGCGATACACGGAAGCGAAACGGATGTAGGCGACTTCATCGAGCTTTTGCAGCTCGGCCATCACCAGTTCGCCGACCACGAGGGATTTGACCTCGCGTTCGCCGGTCGCGCGCAACTTGTGTTTGATGTGCACCAGCGAGGACTCGAGACGCTCGACGCTCACCGGACGTTTCTCCAGGGCGCGTTGCATGCCGGCGCGGAGTTTATCTTCGTCGAACGGTTGGCGGCTGCCGTCGGTTTTGATCAGGCGCGGCAACACCAGCTCGGCCGTCTCGAACGTCGTGAAACGTTCGCCGCAGGCCAGGCATTCACGCCGGCGGCGCACCTGTTCGCCCTCGGCGACCAGACGCGAGTCGATGACCTTGGTGTCGTTGGCACCGCAGAAGGGACAGTGCATGGTGGCTGGCAACAAAAAAAGGGAGGGCCATGGTAGCGCATCCCGGTGGCAAGACAAGCCATAGGCTTTGCGGTATACAGACTGCCATGATCGTTTGATCCATGGATTTCATTTTGCTGGAGCCGCCAATGTCGTTACGACCGCTCGTTTTGCTCAGTGTTTTCAGCCTGCTGGTGGCCTGTGGCAGCGATGCGCCCAAGCCGCAGCCGCCAACGCCGGGCCCCGCACCGCAACAAGCGCAGAAAAAGGCTAAAGAAGCTGCCGACCTCGGCCCGCTGCCTGCGTATCAACGGGAACTGAGCGGCACCCTGCAAGGCGTGCCCGCTGGCGCCGAAGTCGAACTGGCGCTGCTGGTGATCGACGAGAAAGGTCGCCCGCAGCAATTGCTCGCCAGTTCCAGCCTGATCGGCAACAACCAGATTTTGCCGTTTCATCTGCGTTTCAACCCTGACGCCTTCCCGGCCGGTGCTCGGGTCGAAATGCGTGGTCGCGCCAGCCAGTCCGGCCAATTGATCCTGCACCTGCCGTCGCAGACCATCAGCCAGCCGACCACCCAGGCACTGGGCCAACTGCAATTTGTCAAAGCCCCATGAATGCACCGCTAGACCTGCAACAGGCGCTGGGCGAGTTGCTCGGCGATGCCCGGCTGGTGGCCTGCCCGCTGCCGGACACTGATCTGAAACTGTGGCTGATCGATGGCGACAACATGGCCCGGGAATTCAGCCCGGACGAAACCCGGCGCATCCTCCACGAACCGCCGTACTGGAGCTTCTGCTGGGCGAGCGGTCTGGCCGTGGCACGCTATCTGGCGGAATTCCCCGAGTGGGTGCGTGGTAAACGCGTACTGGACTTCGGCGCCGGTTCCGGGATCGCCGGGATTGCCGCCGTGAAGGCCGGCGCGCTGGAAGTGGTGGCCTGCGACCTTGATCCGCTGGCCATTACCGCCTGCCGGGCCAACGCTGAACTCAATGATGTGCAGATGAGTTATTCCACGGACTTCTTCACCGAGGCAGATCGCTTCGATCTGATCCTGGTGGCCGACGTACTGTACGACCGGGAAAACCTGCCACTGCTCGACGCATTTCTCAGTCGCGGCCGCGAAGCATTGGTGGCGGATTCGCGGGTCAGGGATTTCCGTCATCCACTGTACCGGCGCATCGAGATGCTCGAAGCCATGACCCTGCCGGATCTGGCCGAGCCTGAAGAGTTTCGCCATGTCAGCCTCTACCACGCGGCCCGCGCCTGACCGTATAGTTGCCCCATTCACGCTTTTACGAGATACCCCATGAGTCAGCAAACGCCGTACATCTTCGACGCCACGACGGCCGACTTCGACCAGTCGGTGATCGAAGCTTCCTTCCAAAAACCGGTGCTGGTGGATTTCTGGGCCGAATGGTGTGCGCCATGCAAGGCGCTGATGCCTATGCTGCAGGGCATCGCCGAGAGCTATCAGGGCGAGTTGCTGCTGGCCAAGGTCGACTGCGACGTCGAGCAGGACATCGTCGCCCGCTTCGGCATCCGCAGTCTGCCGACCGTGGTGCTGTTCAAGGACGGTCAACCGGTGGACGGCTTTGCCGGCGCCCAACCGGAATCCGCTGTGCGCGCCCTGCTCGAACCGCATGTGAAGATGCCGCCACCCGCCGCCGCCGATCCGTTCGAGCAAGCCCAGGCGCTGTTCGACGAAGGTCGTTACGCCGATGCCGAAGCCGCGCTGGTGGTGATGCTCAATGAAGACAACACCAACGCCAAGGCGCTGATCCTGTATGCCCGTTGCCTGACTGAGCGCGGTGAACTGGGCGAAGCGCAAACCGTGCTCGACGCGGTCAAGAGCGACGAGCACAAAGCCGCGCTGGCCGGTGCCAAGGCACAGATCAAGTTCCTAGGCCTGGCCCTTGACCTGCCGGACGCCGCCGACCTGAAAAGCCGTCTGGCGCAGAACCCGCAGGACGATGAAGCGGTGTATCAACTGGCGATCCAGCAACTGGCCCGTCAGCAATACGAAGCGGCGCTGGATGCCTTGCTCAAACTGTTCATCCGCAACCGCAGCTACGGCGAAGGCCTGCCGCACAAGACCTTGCTGCAAGTGTTCGAACTGCTGGGCAACGATCACCCGCTGGTGACCGCTTACCGGCGCAAGGTGTTTGCGGCGCTGTACTAAGCGCTTACTCGATCCAGCTGTAGAGCGGCGTATCCCCGCCGCTCAGCACTTTCACGTCGGATGAATGACGCAGGCGCACCAACAGGCGCTTGCCCGCCGCAGCGCTGCCGGTCAGCCCTTCGAGTTGATCCAACAGCTCCGGCCCGCTGAGCTGCCCGGCCTTGCGCAACAGATCCCTGGCGACCTGCCACAACGCGTCATCCTGATTGACCGGTTTCGCCACCGGCGCCGCGGCTGCTTGCGGCTGGGCCGGTTGCACCTGCACGCCCAACTGCGCACCGAGCCGCGCCCAGTCGCTTTCATCCAGTTCCAGGGTCAAATCCACCGGCAACTCGCCGACGGTTCCGCGTATCCGCAACATAAGCTTCGCTCCCGCACATTTCTGACCTGCATGCTCCCATGGGACTTGTGCAACGCCAAGCGGGCGGGCAAACTCTGCGCACTTTCGTTATAAGATTACATAACAAACTCTTCACTTTACTTCCCGGAGTTCGCCATGCGTCGTCTGCTGCTCGCTTTGCCGTTTGCCCTGTTGCCGCTGGCCATCGCCCAGGCTGCCGATGAGCACGATCATGATCACGAACATGGCAGCCTCGGTGCCCACGAACATGGCGTCGGTCGCCTGAACGCGGCGCTCGATGGCCAGACTCTGGAACTAGAGCTGGACAGCCCGGCGATGAACCTGGTCGGCTTCGAACACACCGCCACCAGCGATGCCGACAAAGCCAAGGTCGCTGCCGCCCGCGCGCAACTCGAAAAACCGCTGGCGCTGTTCAGCCTGCCGGCCGCCGCCGGTTGCAAGGTCTCCAGCCAGGAACTGTCGAGCCCGCTGTTCGGCGACAAGCCGGATGCCGACGATCACGACGACGATGACCACGACGAAGACGCCAAGGGCGGTGAAGCGCATCACCACGATCACAGCGAAATCCACGCTCACTACCAGTTCACCTGCGCAGCGCCGGGTGCTTTGAGCACGCTGGATCTGGCAAATATCTTCAATACCTTCCCGGCCACCCAGAAAATTCAGGTACAACTGATCAGCCCGAACGGCCAGCAAGGCACGGAAGTGACGGCCAAATCCGCCGCCCTGAAATTCTGATCACGAACCGGCACCATGACCCAAGCACTCATCGAACTGTCCGACCTGGGCTTCAACTGGCCCGGTCACCCGCCGCTGCTGGACATCACGGCGTTTCGTCTGGAACCGGGTGAAACCCTGTTCCTCAAGGGCCCCAGCGGCAGCGGCAAGACCACCCTGCTCGGTCTGCTCGGCGGGGTGCAGAAGCCCGGTCGCGGCAGCATTCGCCTGCTCGGCCAGGAGCTGACCGAGTTGGGTGCCGGCGCTCGCGACCGCTTTCGCGTCGATCACACCGGCTACATTTTCCAGCAATTCAACCTGCTGCCGTTTCTCTCGGTGCGCGAGAACGTCGAGCTGCCGTGCCACTTTTCCAAGCTGCGCGCTGAACGCGCGAAACAACGTCACGGCAGCGTCGATCAGGCTGCCGCAACCCTGCTCGCCCATTTGGGTCTGAAGGACGAAGGCATTCTTGGCCGTCGCGCCGACTCGCTGTCGATCGGCCAGCAGCAACGGGTCGCCGCCGCGCGTGCACTGATCGGTCAGCCGGAACTGGTGATCGCCGACGAGCCGACTTCGGCACTGGATTACGACGCCCGGGAAAACTTCATTCGCCTGCTGTTCGCCGAGTGCCGTGAGGCCGGGTCGAGCCTGTTGTTCGTCAGCCACGACCAGAGCCTGGCGCCGCTGTTCGACCGTCACCTGTCCCTGGCCGAACTCAATCGCGCCGCCACGTCTGCCGAGGTCTGAGATGTATCTGTTCCGTCTGGCCATGGCCAGCCTCGCCAACCGCCGCTTCACCGCCCTGCTCACCGCTTTCGCCATCGCCCTTTCCGTCTGCCTGCTGCTGGCAGTGGAGCGGGTGCGCACCGAAGCCAAGGCCAGTTTCGCCAGCACCATCAGCGGCACCGACCTGATCGTCGGCGCCCGTTCCGGTTCGGTGAACCTGCTGCTGTATTCGGTGTTTCGCATCGGCAACGCCACCAACAACATCCGTTGGGACAGCTTCGAACATTTCGCCAGCAACCCGAAAGTGAAGTGGGCGATCCCGATGTCCCTCGGCGACTCCCATCGCGGCTACCGGGTGATGGGCACCACCGAAGCCTATTTCGAGCATTACCAGTACGGTCGCCAGCAGCATCTGGAGTTGGCCGATGGCCGCGCCTTCGCCACCGATCCGTTCGAAGTGGTGCTCGGTGCCGAAGTGGCCGAGGCGCTGCATTACAAACTCGGCGACCAACTGGTATTGGCCCACGGCGTGGCGGCGATCAGTCTGGTCAAACATGACGACAAACCGTTCACCGTGGTCGGGATTCTCAAGCGCACCGGCACCCCGGTGGACCGCACGTTGCACATCAGCCTCGGCGGCATGGAGGCGATCCACATCGACTGGCACAACGGTGTGCCGGCCCGTGGCAACGGCCGAATCAGTGCCGATCAGGCGCGCAACATGGACCTGACGCCGCAAGCGATCACCGCGTTCATGCTCGGCCTCAACAGCAAGATTTCCACCTTCGCGCTGCAACGGGAAATCAACGAATTCCGTGGCGAGCCGATGCTGGCGATTCTGCCGGGTGTGGCCTTGCAAGAACTGTGGAGCCTGATGAGCACCGCCGAAAAAGCGCTGTTCGTGGTCTCGCTGTTCGTGGTGCTGACCGGGTTGATCGGCATGCTCACGGCGATTCTCACCAGCCTCAACGAACGCCGTCGCGAGATGGCGATCCTGCGTTCGGTGGGTGCGCGGCCGTGGCACATCGCGAGCCTGCTGGTGCTGGAAGCGTTCGCTCTGGCACTGACCGGGGTCGTCGCCGGGTTGGCGTTGCTGTACATCGGCATCGCCGCCGCTCAGGGTTATGTGCAGGCCAATTACGGGCTGTATCTGCCGCTGGCATGGCCAAGCGAGTATGAATGGACGCTGCTCGGTGGCATTCTGGCTGCCGCGCTGCTGATGGGCAGCGTGCCGGCCTGGCGCGCGTATCGCCAATCATTGGCCGATGGCCTGTCGATCCGTTTATGAGGATGTTCACCATGCCCCGCGCTGTCCTTGCGCTGCTGTTGCTGGTCGCCCTGCCCGTGTGGGCAGCGGCGCCGAAAGACCTGACCTGGTCGGAGATGATCCCGCCGGACGCGGCCCCCGAAGTGCCGAACATGACGCCGCTGCATGACTTGTCGAAGATGAGCGATGCACTGTCAGCCGAATCGGCGCCAGCGGCCAAGCAGGACATGCCCAACGCGCCGGTAGTGCAAAGCCTCGACGGCCAGAACATTCGCCTGCCGGGTTACATCGTGCCGCTGGAGGTCAGCGAAGAAGGTCGTACCACGGACTTTCTGCTGGTGCCGTACTTCGGCGCCTGCATCCACGTGCCGCCACCGCCGTCGAACCAGATCGTGCATGTGAAAAGTGAAGTCGGCGTGAAGCTCGACGAGCTGTATCAGCCGTACTGGGTCGAGGGGCCGTTGCAGGTCAAGGCGTCCACCAGCGAACTGGCCGATGCCGGCTACCAGATGGACGCGGACAAGATTTACGTCTACGAGCTGCCGGAGTAAATCTGCTGGTTCTTTATTGCTTGTTAGGGCCCTATCGCTGGCAAGCCAGCTCCCACAGGTTTTGTTGGTGATCACAAAATTTGTTAACGACTCGATCACTGTGGGAGCTGGCTTGCCAGCGATGAGGCCATGAAAGTTCCACAGAAATCCGGGGCATCACTGTTTCATTGAGCTGAGTCAAAAGACCGTATCAGACGGATTCGTACCATAGGACATCAAACATTTTTAACGTCCTTTGGGAGCTTCCATGAACAAGTCCTTGCTCAGTGCCTCGCTGTTTGCCCTCGCGCTCGCAGCCCCGCTCGCCCACGCCCACGAAGCCGGCGACATCATCGTTCGTGCCGGTGCAATCACCGTCAACCCGAAGGCCGACAGCTCCAGCGTCAAGGTCGATCAGGGTCCGCTGAGCGGCACCAACCTGGGCGGCAAGGCGACCATGAGCAGCGACACCCAACTGGGTCTGAACTTCGCTTACATGCTGACCAACAACATCGGTATCGAGCTGTTGGCCGCGTCGCCGTTCGAGCATGACGTGAAGATCAAGGGCACTGCCCTGCCAGCCGCCAACGGCAAGCTCGGCACCCTGAAACACCTGCCGCCGACCCTCAGTGTCGTGTACTACCCGCTGGATCCGAAATCGGCATTTCAGCCCTACGTTGGCGGCGGCATCAACTACACCTGGATCTACGACGAGCACGTCGGCAGCGAAGCCCAGTCCAACGGCTTCAGCAACTTCAAGGCGAAAAACTCCTGGGGCCTGGCGTGGCAGGTCGGCGCCGACTACATGCTGACCGACAACATCATGCTCAACGCCCAGGTGCGCTACATCGACATCGACACCCGCGCCACCGTCGAGAACAACGCCGTGGCCCCGGGCACGCGCGCGAAAGTGAATGTTGATGTCGATCCATTTGTGTACATGGTCGGTCTGGGCTACAAGTTCTAAGCGAGCAATCAAAGAACGTTCACGTGGTGGTGAATGAGGCTTGGTGGCGGGCAGACTCAGAACTGACGGCGATGTACGCAATCGACCGGGGAGCAAGCTCCCTCGCTACAGGAAATGTGTTTGAAATCCGATTTCCGGCCGTGAAAAAGGCGCCTGTCACAAGGCGCCTTTTTCATGTCTGCGAAAGTCTCAGCGGCCGAGCAGACGTGCCAGGCCAACGCTCATCGGCGTTTGCGTCGGGCATTTGAATCGCTCAAGCAACCGAGCGTTGTTCGCCCGCGAGTGACGGATGTCGCCGGAGCGCGCCGGACCATAGCTGACTGGCGGCAGCTCACCGACCACAGCCTCCAGCGCAGCCAGCATCTGCTTGAGATTGGTCGCCTGATTCCAGCCGACGTTCACCGCACCAACTTGCGCTTCAGGTTTTTCCAGGGCCTGCACCAGCACGTCGACCAGATCTTCGACGTACATGAAATCCCGAGTCTGCTCGCCGTCGCCGAACACGGTGATCGGCAAGCCTTTCTGCGCGCGTTCGCTGAAAATGCTGATCACGCCGGAGTACGGCGAAGACGGATCCTGGCGCGGGCCGAAAATGTTGAAGAAGCGGAAGATCACCGGTTCCAGACCGTGCTGGCGACGGTAGAAATCGAAGTACTGCTCACCGGCCAGCTTGTCCGATGCATACGGCGTCAGTGGCGCTTTCGGCGTGTCTTCGTTGATTGACTCGCCCTCGCCATTGTTGCCGTAGACTGCGGCGCTGGAGGCGAACAGCACGCGCTTCACGCCGGCCTCGCGCATGGCTTCGCAGACGTTGAGCGTGCCGATGAAATTGCTCTGGTGAGTCTTCACCGGATCATCCACCGACGCCTGCACCGAGGCCACGGCGGCCAGGTGCGCGACCGCACTGCAACCCTGCATCGCCTGGGCGACCAGAGCGGCATCGGCGACGTCGCCGACGATCAGTTCAACCTTGGGATTGTCCAGCGGCAGGTTGCTGCGTTTGCCGGTCGACAGGTCATCGAGGATGCGTACCGAATGGCCGTTGGCGAGCAACGCGTCAGTCAGGTGCGAACCGATGAAACCGGCGCCGCCGGTGATTAAAACAGGGCCGTCAGCCATGGCGATAAAACCTATCCAGTAAGCCCGGGAGCGCGGCACGCCAGGCGCGCGGCTTGATCCCGAAAGTGTGCAGAATTTTCTTGCAGGCCAGCACCGCGTGTTGCGGTTCTTCAGCGGCATCCTCACGCGCGGCGTGGGCCTGGGCGGTCGGTTCTTCGATCGCCAGCGGATGCAGGCTGCGGGCCTCGGTGAGAATCGCCTGACCCAGCGCCAGCGGTGTGGTCGCCTCATGGCCGGCGTAGTGGTAAGTGCCCCACAGCGGCGCGGCACAATCGAGTTGCTTGAGTACCGAGATAATCACCCGGGCCGCATCGTCGACCGGGGTCGGATTGCCGCGACGGTCATCGGCCAGTAGCAACTCGTCCGGCTTCTCAGCGCGAGCGAGGAAGCGTCCGAGAGTACCTTCCGGGCTCTCATCAAGCAGCCAGCCGAAGCGCAGCAACACATGCTGCGGGCAAGTGGCCCGCACGCTCTGCTCGATCCGCCACAGCGCCTGACCGCGCAGGCCCAACGGCACGGGCTCGTCCTTTTCGCTGTAGGCGGTGGCACGGGAACCGTCGAATACCCGGTAGCTGGACGGTTGCACCAGCACGATGTTGTGGTGCTGGCACAGTTCGGCCAGACGCTCGATGGCGCGTTCCTGACCCGACAGACGGCTTTCGCTGACGGTCTCGGCCTGGAACCAGTCGAAATAGTAGGCAAGGTTGATCAACGCATCGGGACGGGTGTCGTCGAGCAGTTGTGTCAGGCTCGCGGCATCCCAGCCGTCTTCGGGCGGGCGGGGGGCGAGGAAACCGATGTCTTCCTCCGCACCGAGGCGAATCAGCGCCTGCCCAAGGGCATTTCCGCCGCCCAGTAACATAAGGCGCATTCGCATAGAGTCAGCAGGCCCAGTCTGATTGGAACGATGGCTTTAGCGACGATGCTCGTGGCACCGTCGTCGATAATTGCCGGAATCGTTGCATTTTGCGGGTTTAGTGCGCAACCGTCACCCGTAAAGTGTAGATGCTAGGGATTTGTGCCGAAGCGACTGGCCCTATCGCTGCGATGCGGCGGGCCGACAAGCCAGCTCCCACAGGTTCTGCGCTCACTGCGGTCCTGTGGGAGCGGGCTTGCCCGCGATGGGGCCTTGGAAATCACTGAAGATCCCCAGTGGTACTTGCATCTTCGGGCGCCCACCCGCATAACCATAGCCATGAATCTGCCCCTCCCCAAGGACGTGGCCCTGGCAGGCTTTCACCCCGCCGTCAGCGCCTGGTTCAGCCGCACATTCGCGACGGTCACCGCCGCCCAGGCCCGCGCATGGCCGTTGATCCGCCAGCGCCGCTCGACGCTGATCGCCGCACCCACCGGTTCCGGCAAGACCCTCACCGCTTTCCTCGCCGTGCTCGACGACCTCGTCCACCGTGGCCTGGAGAGCGCAGACGGTCTCCCCGACGAAACGCTGGTGGTCTATGTCTCTCCGCTAAAGGCGCTATCCAACGACATACGCATCAACCTGCAAAACCCGCTGGCCGGAATTTCCGATCAGTTGCGTCAAATGGATCTTCCCGCGCTGGAAATCACCACTGCCGTGCGCACCGGCGACACTCCACAGAAAGAACGCGCCGCCATGCGCAAAAGCGCGCCGCACATTCTGGTGACCACCCCGGAATCGCTCTACGTGCTGCTCGGTTCCGAGTCCGGGCGCAAAATGCTTGGCACCACACGTACCGTGATCGTCGATGAAATCCACGCCATCGCCGCCGGCAAACGCGGCAGTCATCTGGCCTTGAGCCTCGAACGCTTGCAAGCGTTATGCGCCGAACCACTGACCCGCATCGGCCTGTCGGCCACGCAAAAGCCGATCGACGCGGTCGCGCGGTTTCTGGTGGGTCATGACCGTCCGTGCGAAATCATCGACATCGGCCACGCCCGTCCACGGGATCTGGGCATCGAAGTGCCGCCGGTGCCGTTGTCAGCCGTGATGGCCAATGACGTTTGGGAGCTGGTCTACGACCGCCTCGCCACGCTCGCCCGTGAACACCGCACCACGCTGATTTTCGTCAACACCCGGCGTCTGGCTGAACGCTTGAGTCGACATCTGAGCGAACGCCTCGGCAAGCACGCGGTGGCCGCGCACCACGGCAGTCTCGCCAAGGAGTTTCGCCTCGACGCCGAGCAGCGCCTCAAGCGCGGCGTGCTGCAGGTGCTGATCGCCACCGCATCGTTGGAACTGGGGATCGACATTGGCGAGGTCAACCTTGTGTGCCAGATTGCTTCGCCGCGTTCGATTGCCGGTTTTCTGCAACGGGTCGGCCGCTCCGGACACCAGGTCGGCGGCACGCCCAAGGGGCGCCTGTTTGCCACCACTCGCGACGACCTGATCGAGTGCGCCGCGCTGCTCGACTGCGTGCGCCGGGGTGAACTCGATACCCTGCACATCCCAGAAGCGCCGCTGGATGTGCTGGCCCAGCAGATCATCGCCGAGGTCAGTTGTCAGGAATGGGCCGAAGACGAATTGCTCGCACTGTTCCGCCGAGCCGAGCCCTATGCCCGCCTCGACGAAAAACATTATCAGGCGCTGCTGAGCATGCTCGCCGAGGGCTACAACGGTCGTCAGGGCATCCGTAGCGCCTATCTGCATCGCGACGCAGTAAGCCGGACTTTGCGAGGACGACGCGGTGCGCGACTGACAGCCGTGACCAGCGGCGGCACCATTCCCGACAACGCCGACTACAGCGTGTTGCTGGAACCTCAGGGTTTGAACATCGGCAGCGTCAACGAAGACTTCGCCGTAGAAAGCATTGCTGGCGATGTGTTCCAGCTCGGCAACACCTCCTATCGAATTCTGCGGGTGGAAACCGGCAAGGTGCGGGTCGAAGATGCCCAGGGCCAGCCGCCGACCATCCCGTTCTGGCTCGGCGAAGCGCCCGGTCGCAGCGCCGAACTGTCGATGGCCGTGGCACGCCTGCAAGCACAGCTCGACGAATTGCTGAGTGCGAGTCCCGGCAACCTGCAACCGGCCCTCGACTGGCTGACCGCAACCCTCGGTCTGGATCTGGCCAGCGCCGAACAGCTTGTGGATTATCTGGCCCGCGCCCGTCTCACCCTCGGCGCCCTGCCGTCGCAAGATACGTTACTGATGGAACGGTTTTTCGACGAGTCCGGCGGCACCCAACTGATCATCCATTCGCCTTTCGGCAGCCGCATCAACCGTGCCTGGGGGCTGGCCCTGCGCAAGCGCTTCTGTCGCACCTTCAACTTCGAATTGCAGGCCGCCGCCAGTGAAGACGCGATCGTGCTGTCGCTGTCCACCAGCCACAGTTTCGAACTGGACGAGGTCTGGCGTTACCTGCACAGCAACAGCGCCGAGCATATCCTGACTCAAGCGGTGCTCGATGCGCCGTTGTTCGGTGTGCGCTGGCGCTGGAATGCGGGCGTGGCACTGGCCCTGCCGCGCTACACGGGCGGACGCAAAGTCGCGCCGCAATTGCAGCGGATGAAAAGCGAAGACCTGATCGCCAGCGTGTTTCCCGATCAGATCGCCTGCCTGGAAAACCTCGCCGGCGAACGGGAAATTCCCGAGCACCCGCTGGTGGAGCAGACCCTCGACGATTGCCTGCACGAGGCGATGGACAGTGAGGGCTGGCTCAATCTGCTGCGGCGCATGGAGCGCGGCGAAGTGCGGCTGATCGCCCGTGACCTTCCGGCGCCCTCGCCGCTGGCGGCGGAAATCCTCAGCGCCCGCCCCTACACCTTTCTCGACGACGCGCCGCTGGAAGAGCGTCGCACTCAGGCTGTGCTCAACCGCCGCTGGAGCGATCCGCAATCAACCGATGATCTCGGCGCGCTGGATGCCGATGCGATCAACGCTGTGCGCGAAGAAGCCTGGCCGACACCGAACAGCGCCGATGAAATGCACGAAGCGCTGATGAGCCTGGCCTGCATCAGCGACAACGAAGTCGAGGTCAATCCGCAGTGGCGCGACTGGCTGAATACCCTGGCCGAGACCGGGCGAGCCTGCCGATTGCAGATCGATCCCGAGCATTCACTGTGGCTGGCGAGAGAACGCCTGACCTGTCTGCAAGCGCTTTATCCACAGGCGCATTCGGCACTGCCAGCGTTGCCCGGTTTCGACGAAACATGGGCAGCCGATGATGCACTGATCGAATTGATCCGCGCGCGGCTCGGCGCATTCGGTCCGCTACCGCTGGCGGCGATTGTCGAACCTCTGGCCTTGATGCCGACCTCTGTCCATCAAGCCCTCGCTCATCTGGAGCGCGAGGGTTATGTACTGCGCGGCCAGTTCACGCCGGGACTGAAGGCGGAAGAATGGTGCGAACGGCATCTGCTGGCGCGAATACACCGCTACACCGTCAAGCGCTTGCGCCGGGAAATCGAACCGGTGGCGTTGCAGGATTTCATGCGCTTCCTGTTCGACTGGCAGCACTTGTCCCCGTCCACCCGAGGTCAGGGCAGCGCCGTGTTGCCAGCGATTGTCGGTCAGTTCGAAGGCTATCCGGCTGCTGCTTCGGCGTGGGACAGCGACATCCTTCCCGCGCGACTCAAGGACTATTCACCAAGCTGGCTGGATGATCTGTGCCGCAGCGGAAAACTGGTGTGGATGCGCCTCAGCGCCCGGCAAAAGACCAGCGGTACAGCGTTGCGCAGTACGCCCGTTGTGCTGTTGCCGCGCAGTCAGGTCGGGTTGTGGAGCTCGCTGGCCGAGCAGGCGCCGATTAGTGAACTGTCGCCCAAAACGCAGAAGGTCTTCGAGGCTCTCAGCCAGCACGGGGCGCTGTTTTTCGATGAGCTGATTCATGAAGCGCACCTGCTGCGAACAGAACTGGAAATCGCCTTGCAGGAGCTGGTCGGCGTCGGGCTGGTGAATGCCGACAGCTTTGCCGGGTTGCGAGCACTTATCACCCCGGCGAGCAAGCGCCAGCAGCGCAGCAGTCGACGCGGACGCGGGGCATTTGTCGGAGGCATGGACGATGCCGGGCGCTGGGCCCTTTTACGCCGCGGGTCGGCTGTGGAAAACAGCCAGACTGCGTCGCCCGAAACCCTCGAACACATCGCCATGACTTTGTTGCGCCGTTACGGCGTAGTGTTCTGGCGTCTGCTGGAGCGTGAGGCAGACTGGCTGCCGAGCTGGCGCGAACTTCTGCGCACCTTTCATCGACTGGAGGCACGGGGCGAGATTCGTGGCGGGCGGTTTGTCAGTGGTCTGGCCGGCGAACAATTCGCCCTGCCCGAGGCGATTCCGCTGTTGCGCGAAGTACGCCGCCGCCCTCATGACGGTAGTCTGATCGCGGTGTGTGGCGTCGATCCGCTGAACCTCGCCGGCACCTTGTTGCCCGGCGCGAAAGTACCAGCACTGACGAGCAATCGGTTGGTGTATCGCGACGGCTTGCCGGTCGCTGCCGAGGTCGCGGGCAAGCAGCATTTCTGGGTGGAGCTGGATCAGGTTTCCATGGAGCAGGTGCGCAGCAAACTGATCCGGCATTGATGTAAACCGATCTGGCCTCTTCGCGGGCAAGCCCGCTCCCACAATTATTTGTGGTGCACCTGCTGTTCAGAATCACACCGAATCCTGTGGGAGCGGGCTTGCCCGCGAAGGGGTCGGCACATGCACCACAAGAACTCCTATTGAGTCGGCGATTGCTCCGGCAACACCACCGACGAATGCTCCGGCGCCACCTCTTCTTCCTGTCGCTTGGGCAACAAAACCTGCTGTGGATAAGTCTGCGCGAAATGCACCCACGGGCTGTTATCCACAAGCTTTTTCAAACGCTGGTTGAACGCACGGCTCACCGCGTATTGCCCGCCCGACACCGTACGGAATTGTGCGGTCAGCACCACGCCGTTAAGGTCCATCCTGTCCACGCCGAACACATCCAGCGGCCCTTGCAGGTTGTATTTGAGGAACGGGTCTTCGCGGATCGAATCCCCGGTTTCGCGGATCAGCTCGATGGCTTTTTCGACATCGGTGTCGTAGGTGAACTGCACAGAAAAGAACGCGAACGCAAACTGCCGCGATTGATTGGTTACAGCCTTGATTTGACCGAACGGCACCGAGTGCACAAAGCCCTTGCCGTCACGCAGTCGCAGGGTGCGAATGGTCAGTCCTTCAACCGTGCCGGCATGCCCGGAATCGAGCACCACCCAGTCGCCGATCGACAGGGTGTCTTCGATGATGATGAACAGCCCGGTGATCACGTCCTGCACCAATTGCTGCGAGCCGAAACCGATGGCCAGGCCAACCACCCCGGCACCCGCCAGCAGTGGCGCCACGTTGATCCCCAGATTGGCCATGGTGGTGATCGCGCAGATCACCACCAGGATGATTTTGATCGCGTTGCGCAGCAGCGGCAGGATGGTTTTCACCCGGGTGCTGGGCTGACGTGCCGAGCGTTTGCTGACCGGCGGTTTCAGCGCTTCCTGAATCGCCGTGTCGAGCACCACCCACAACAGCCACGTCACGAGGAAGATCAACCCGATGCTGCTCAAGGCATTGCTGATCGCCCGACCAACCGTGCTGCTTTGCGCGAAATCAATCAGCGACACGCCCCAGATCCGCCCGAGAATATCGATGAACGCAATCGCGATGACGATCCGCAGCAACGCATGCAGCAGGCTGAGAAAACGCTCCTTGTAGGCGCTGCTGCGCTGGATCGCCTCGGCTCTTTGCGACTTGAACAGGTGCTGGAGAATCGTGCTTAGAAACACCGTGCCAATCAGCAGCACCGTGGTGAACAACGCACAACGCAGGGCTTTTTGATTGTCCTCGCCGATGCCGATCAAATTGACCGCCGACACCAACACCATCAGCACGATCGGCCAGTACCAGAGCCCGGAAAAGATCCGCAGCGATTCTTGCAGTGATGGTTGTTTCAGACGCTGGGCCAGCGAGCGATTGCGGATAAGGTGCGCCACCGGCCGGCGCAGGCGAATCACCAGCAAGCCGAAGATGATCGACGCCAGCAGACCGGTGAACACCGCGATGCTGCTGGTGATGTTGCCACCCAGTTGCCGGGCAATCTGCGGACTGGTCAGGGCGTCACTCAGCGCGGCGAGAAAGCCAATCAGGAACAGCGGTTTCGGGCAGTAGTCGCGGATGATCTGCACCGCTCGTCGCTTGTGTCCGGTATTGAACATCACCACTACGCACAACAGCATCGAGGTGGAAAAAATGCCGCTGCTGGTGGCGTAGGCAAAACACAGCGCCAGCGCCCGGCCGACCGAGGCCGGCAGGAAGTGGCTGACGTACAGGGTCAACGGCAGACAGATCAACGCAGGCAGCGTGTAGGGCAACAGGTAGCCGAGCAGATCCTGACTACGCTGCCGGGTACGCAGCCAGCGGCCCTCGCGCATCCGCTTGGCCAGAACGCTGCCAAGCACGGTCAACACGGCAAAGGTCCCGAGCCACACGCCAGACAGCATCATGAAGTCTCCGGCCACGCTCCACCCGGAACGATCCGACGGCTGATTGACCAGCCTGTCGACTTCATCCGCCGCCCGGTCCGCGCGCAGGCGCCAGGCGTCGACCAGATGTTCGTTGAGATCGAGTTTGTCCTGCACGTCGTCGATGCTGGAACTGATGGCGCCGAGCAGTCCGCCCTGCACGATCGGTTCCGGTTTGGCCGGCTCTTCACTGGCCGCCGGAACACCCGGCAATGTGGCGGCCTGGAGCATTTGGCCGCCGGAAAACAGCAGCGCCCCCAATAGAATTGCGATCCTGAACCTGGTCAAAACGCAGAGCTCCCTTGGTTGAACGTGTAAGGAACTGATCGACATTTGACCGGCAAAGTTCAAGAGCGCCCTCATCGGAACGCCGCCCGCCCAGCCCTCTCCCGGAGGGAGAGGGAGCCGACTGAGTTGCTCTCACAAGCTATATCGACCGGAAAGCTCCCGGTCGAATGCAGGAATTGAAAAGCCACGCAGATCGGCTCCCTATCCCCCCTCGCCCCCTTGGGGGCGGTCCGACGTTTCGGGAGGGCTGGGTTGAGGGGGTGCTTTTGATCTTTGCTCCCAGATCAAATATCAAATGCCCATCCCTGTATTTTTCCACCCCCACCAAACCCCGACACTGCGCTCCATTCAATCCTCAACCGGAGTGCTGTCATGCCCATTGCCTTGCTCGCGCTGACCCTCAGCGCCTTCGCCATCGGGACGACCGAGTTCGTCATCGTTGGCCTGCTTTCCACCATCGGCGCCGATCTCGGCGTCAGCCTGCCGTCCGCCGGGCTGCTGGTCAGTCTCTACGCCCTCGGCGTGGCCATCGGTGCGCCGGTGCTGACCGCGCTCACCGGCAAAGTCCCGCGCAAACTGTTGCTGCTGTCGCTGATGGTGCTGTTTACCCTCGGCAATCTGCTGGCCTGGCTGGCACCGAGTTATGAATCGCTGGTGTTGGCGCGGATCGTCACCGGCCTTGCCCACGGCGTGTTCTTCTCCATCGGCTCGACCATAGCCACCAGCCTGGTGCCCAAGGAAAAGGCCGCCAGCGCGATTGCGATCATGTTCACCGGGCTGACCGTGGCGCTGGTCACCGGCGTGCCGCTGGGCACCTTCATCGGTCAGCATTTCGGCTGGCGTGAAACCTTCCTCGCCGTGTCGGCGCTGGGTGTCATCGCGTTCATCGGCAGCTTGCTGTATGTGCCGAAAAACATCGCCCACAGCAAACCGGCCTCGCTGCTGCAACAGTTGCAGGTGCTCAAACAACCGCGCCTGCTGCTGGTCTACGCCATGACCGCCATCGGTTACGGCGGCTCGTTCATCGCCTTCACCTACCTGGCGCCGATTCTTCAGGACATCTCGGGCTTCAGCGCCGGCACGGTCAGCCTGGTGCTGCTGGTGTACGGCGTATCGGTCGCCGTCGGCAATATCTGGGGTGGCAAACTGGCCGACAAACGCGGGCCGATCAGCGCTCTGAAAATAATCTTCGCCCTGCTCGCCGCCGTGCTGTTCGTCCTCACTTTCACCGCCGGCAATCCGTGGCTGGCATTGGCCACCGTATTGGTCTGGGGCGCGGTCGCCTTCGGCAACGTACCGGGTTTGCAGGTGTACGTGGTGCGTCAGGCTGAACATCACACGCCGCAAGCCGTCGATGTGGCGTCGGGGTTGAACATCGCTGCGTTCAACCTGGGTATTGCCGGCGGTGCGTGGGGTGGCGGTTTGATCGTCGAGCACATCGGCCTGATCCACACCGCATGGATCGGCGGGCTGGTGGTACTGGTGGCATTGGCGCTGACAGCCTTGAGCGGTCGCCTCGACCGACTCGGCCCGGTGTATGCCGAACCCGCCGAAGGCTCCGCCCGCATCGTTGCCGGCCACTGATCCGGCGAATACCGACCGTCCGTAGTCCCGTCGAAACTTTCCCGAACCGCCCGCAGTCATCCACAGACAGAGGCGGTACGAGGACTTTCGACGGGAGAACGGCATGACAGCGATTCACATCGATGGCCCACTTCGGCGCAGCAAGCGCCACACCTCGGCAGGCATGCCGTCATGAGCATTCCCGAGCCGGTCGGCGTCACCGATGAACAGGCCACCGTCATCACCACGGTGCGCCGCTTCACCGTGCTGACGGTCAACACCCACAAGGGCTTCACCGCGTTGAACCGGCGTTTCATCCTCCCGGAACTGCGCGAAGCGGTCCGCAGCGTGTCCGCCGACGTGGTGTTCCTGCAGGAAGTGCACGGCACCCACGAACACCATCCCAAGCGTTACAACAACTGGCCGACGATGCCGCAATACGAATTCCTCGCCGACAGCCTTTGGCCGCAGTTTGCCTACGGGCGCAACGCGGTGTACCCGGAGGGCGATCACGGTAACGCCCTGCTATCGAAGTTCCAGATCGTGCGCCACGACAACCTCGACGTTTCCATCAGCGGTCATGAAAACCGTGGTCTGTTGCATTGCGTCCTGCGCCTGCCGGGAGACGATCGCGAATTGCACGCGATCTGCGTGCACCTGGGCCTGCGTGAAAGTCATCGCAACGCACAGCTCAGGCTACTGGGCAAACGCCTCGCCGACCTGCCCGACGATGCTCCGGTGATCGTCGCCGGCGACTTCAACGACTGGCGCCAGCGCGCCGATGCGCTGCTGAAACCTTGCGGCCTGCACGAAGTGTTTGCCGAGCATCAGGGCAAACCGGCGCGCAGTTTTCCAGCGCGCTGGCCGGCGTTGCGGCTGGACCGGATCTACGTGCGCAACCTCAAGGCCAGGATGCCGAAGGTGCTCGCCAACCGCCCCTGGTCGCACCTCTCCGATCATGTGCCGCTGTCAGTGGAGATCGAACTATGAGCAGCGCACCGCTGGAAAAATCCGCCGTGGAACCGATCACCATCACCCCGCCGATCCGCGAGCCCGGTCACGTCGATGTCGACTATGGCTGGCAGGGCAACAACCGCGTCGAACTGCTGGAAAACGGCGAGGCGTATTTCCCGCGAGTCTTCGACGCCATGCGTTCAGCGAAAAGTGAAATCCTGCTTGAGACCTTCATCGTTTTCGAAGACAAGGTCGGCAACGAGTTGCAGGAAATTCTGATCGATGCCGCCCGGCGTGGCGTGCGCACCACCGTCAGCCTTGACGGCTTCGGCTGCGGCGAATTGAGCACCGGTTATCTGACCGCGTTGAGCGAGGCCGGTGTTCACCTGCAAATCTTCGACCCGGCGCCCAAACGCCTGGGTTTTCGCACCAACTGGTTCCGGCGCCTGCACCGCAAGATCGTGGTGGTCGACGGGCTGATTGCGTTCATCGGCGGAATCAATTTTTCCGGTGATCACCTGGCGGATTTCGGCCCCGAGGCGAAGCAGGATTACGCGGTAGAAGTTCAGGGCCCGGCGGTGGCCGACATCCATCATTTCGCCCTGCTGCAAAGCGGTCGCCCCGGTCGGGCGCGGTTCTGGTGGCAGCGCCGGCGCCAGCGTCGGGCGGAGATGGCATTCACCGAGCACGACGGTCAGGTCCGCCTGGTATTTCGTGACAACGACCAGCACCACACCGATATCGAAGACGTTTATTTGCAGGTGTTGCGCCGCGCCCGGCGGCGGGTGGTGATTGCCAATGCCTACTTCTTTCCCGGATACCGCTTGCTGCGCGAGATGCGTAACGCAGCCCGGCGCGGCGTCGATGTGCGGCTGATCCTGCAGGGCCAGCCGGACATGCTGGTGGCCAAACTCGCAGCGCGCATGACCTACGACTATCTGCTGAAGGCCGGGGTGCAGATCCACGAATATTGCGAGCGTCCGCTGCACGGCAAAGTCGCGCTGGTGGATGAGGAATGGAGCACCATCGGGTCGAGCAATCTCGATCCGTTGAGCCTGTCGTTGAATCTGGAAGCCAACGTGCTGATCCGTGACCGCGCCTTCAATGGTCATCTGTTTGAACGTCTCGAAGATCTGAGCAACAACCACTGCAAAGCGATGGACGCCGGCAAGTCGCCGCGCGGGCGCCTCTGGCACATGACCGTGGGGTTTCTGGTGTTTCACTTCCTGCGCCATTTCCCGGCCATGGCCGGCTGGCTACCGGCACACAAACCACGGTTGAAACCCTTTATCCGCACCACCGGGAGCGATCCGTCATGAGCCGTTCCGATGCTCCCGCCGCCACCCATTTGAAGCCTGCGGCCACGTCTCGCTGGAGCCGCTGGAAGCGTCCGCTGACGTTGCTGTTTTTCCTCGCGCTGATCGTCCTGCTGACGATGTTCGCCAGCCGCATCGAATGGACTGAAGTGCTGCAGACCCTCGCCGACTTCAAGGTGCGCACACTGATCATCGCTTCGAGCCTGACGCTGTTGAGCTTTCTGGTGTACGCCAGTTTCGATCTGATTGGCCGCACTTACATTCGTCAGGATCTGACCTGGAAACAGATCCTGCCGGTGGGCATCATCAGTTACGCATTCAACCTCAATCTGAGCGCGTGGGTCGGCGGGATCGCCATGCGTTATCGGTTGTACTCACGGCTCGGCGTGAGCAAAAGCAACATCGCCAAAATCCTCGGACTGAGCCTGGCCACCAACTGGTTCGGCTACATGACCATCGCCGGTGCGGTGTTCAGCAGCGGGCTGGTGCGCATGCCGCCGGGCTGGAAAGTCAGCACCGATGCGTTGCAGGGCATCGGCGTGTTGCTGCTGTTGCTGAGTGCCGGTTACCTGGTCGCCTGCCAGTTTTCCAAACGGCGCGAGTGGTCGATTCGCGGGGTGGAAATCAATCTGCCGTCGCTGCGCATGGCCGTCCTGCAACTGTTGCTCGGCGCGCTGAACTGGTCGTTGATGGCGGCGGTGATTTTCACCCTGTTGCCGGGCAAGCTCGACTATCCGCTGGTGCTCGGGGTGCTGCTGATCAGCGCGATTGCCGGGGTCATCACCCACATCCCGGCCGGGCTCGGTGTGCTGGAAGCGGTGTTTGTCGCCCTGCTGCAACACGAAGCATCGCGCGGCAGTCTGGTGGCGGGATTGCTGGCCTATCGGGCGATCTATTTTCTGCTGCCGCTGCTGATCACCGTGGTGATGTATCTGGTGGTGGAAGCCAAGGCCAAGGCGTTGCGGATCGAGAAAAAGCCAAAGTCCTGATCAGCGCGACTGAATGATGCTCAACCGTTCGCCCACCACCATCTCGGTGATCCAGTCGACCAGGATCGAGGTGTAGGCCTGCTGAGAAGTTGGATCGCTCAGGGCATGGTCGGCGCCGTCGATGATCCGGTGGGTCAGCGAGTGGGTCTGCTGACACGCGGCGCGGTAACTCATGATCGTCGCGTGGGGCACGTAGTCGTCGGTTTCCGACTGCACCAGCAGCACATCGCCGGTGAATTGCGAGCAGGCGTGCAAGGCGCGGTTGCTGTCGGCGCGCACCAGCGTGCCGCGATAATCGCGCAGATCGGCCTTGTCCAGATCGCGTTTGGGCGTGTGCCATTGTTCGTCGCGATACAGCGCCGGAACGCGCAGTGCCAGCCAGCGCACCGGGCGCAGCGACGTCAGGATCGAGGCGAGATAACCGCCGTAGCTGGTGCCGACCACCGCAATGGCCGAGGTATCCAGCGCCGGGTGGGCGAGCAGTCTGTCGTAGGCCGCCAACAGGTCGCGCAGGTTGTCTTCACGGGTGACCCGGCTCAGCGGAATACCGGTGCCGCCGGTATGCCCGCGCAGGTCAAACGTCAGGCACACGCAGCCCAGACCAGCAATGCCTTTGGCCCGTTCCAGATCCCGCTCCTGGCTACCGCCCCAACCGTGCACAAACAACACGCCGGGGACTTTCGATTTGGGACTGAGGAACGTCCCGCTCATCTGTTCGTCATCAATGTCGATCTGAATGCTTTCGCTTCTAGCCGTCATAGGATTTGACCGTTACGTATTTGAGGAGAAAGTCGCTGTTCTCGGCCGGGCCGCGATAGACCTCGATGGCATCCGCCGGCAGGGTCTGATCGATGTAGGTTTCCACCGACGAAACTCGGATAGCGCGCATCGACGGATCGTTGACGAAGCTCTGCAACGCCGCCACTTCCGCACTGCTCGCGCCGCCCATGCGCCAGGATTGTTCGAGTACGCCGCTGCGTGGCTGGCCGTCGCTGTCCAGGCCCTGGGCGATGTCATAGTTGCGCCGCGATGCGTAGAACCGTGGATAGGCTTCATCCGCTGCACTGTCGAAAACCTGCGCCTGTTCGATGGCCAGCCGCACATCGTCCGGCAGATTTAGTGTCAGCAATTCCTCGTAGCCGCCCTGCACCACCAGCAGGTTCGAGCCGCCGTACACGTCTTCGCCGTGGGCGTCTTCGGTCAAGTATTGATCACCGCAGTAACTGAGCACCCGGTCCCCGATGAATGATTGACCGACGCTGTGGGTGACCACCTCGCTCAAGTCCTGTTCCAGCACCACGCCTTCGCTGAACTGCTTGGCAATATCCGGACGCGCGAGGATTTCGTCGAAAGCGTCGAGGCTCGTGATCACCTCCTGACCGCGACCGGCGCACGCATGAATCGGTTTGAGGCGGATCGGAGCGCTGTACAACAGATGCTCGGCGGCAGGTCGCGCATCTTCCAGCGCAAACACACTGAGCCCGTCGAGCACGACATTGCGCGTACGCTCGGAAAACAGCGGCGACCAGCCTTGCGGCGCGTGGGCCAGGTGACTGCGCAAACCATGGCTGATGGCTTTGGTGCAGATGAAATCGTGCTCGACGAAACCGCCCCACAGATCGTCCGGGCCTTTGATACCCAGCTCATGGGCCTTGGCGGCGCCGACGATGGTTTGGGTCGGCAGCAAATACAGGTCGCGACCTCGGTGCTTTTGCGCGTCGTAGCTGCCGCCGAATTTCAGCCCGAGAATCTGCGCCAGCCAGCGGGCCAGCGCCTTGTTGGTCTGCACTTCGTGTTGTGGCGCGCCGGGGCGTACGGAATGGGCGACCACTATTTTGTTGCGAGGTGTCGGGGCCATGCGTCCCCCTTCCAGCGGCTCGGTGAATGTAGGTCAGACGGTGCAGAGATCAGGCCAAACGGCTGCTGCGCGAAACCTCACGCAAATCAGTGAATTAACCTTTTCGTACTGGCACCCCTCCCGTTTCAATCTGCACGACCGGCGCCATGGTCCCGGTATTTTGCACGACCGTAAGACGCTATTTCGCCAGCGCCGTCGGCGGTGTTACGCCAAACCGCGCCCGATAATCGCTCGGCGCCAGCCCGGTGATTTTCTTGAAGATCGCGCGAAACGCTCCCGGATCCTGATAACCCACCGTCCACGCAATGTGATCGATGGTGCCGTTGGTGAACTCGAGCATTTCCCGCGCCTTGCCGACCCGCAGGTGCTGGCAGTATTCGGTGGGTTTGAGGCCGGTCGCGGCACGGAAACGGCGCAGGAACGTGCGCTCTTCCAGTCCCGAGCGCTCAGCCATCGAGGCCAGCGAAACGTCAGTCGCACCGGTGCTTTGCAGCCAGTGTTGAACCTTGAGAATCGACGCATCGCCATGGCTGAGGATCGGCGCGAAATTGCTGCCGCAGGCACTGGCGCTGTCGCTGTGTTCCATCACCAGAAAGCGCGCGGTGGCGCTGGCGATGCTCGGCCCCAGCAGACGATCGACCAGTCGCAGCCCCAGCTCCGACCAGGCCATCAGCCCGGCCGTGGTGATCAGGTCGCCGTCATCGACAATCGGTGTATCAGCCTTGAGCTTGATGTCTGGATAACGCTCGGCAAACGCCTTGGCCGAGGTCCAGTGAGTGGTGGCGCTGCGACCGTCGAGCAGACCGCTTTCGGCCAGCAACCACGAGCCCACGCAAACACCGCCCAGCGTGGCGCCACGAGCATGCTGATCGCGCAACCATTGCAGCAATCCCGGCGATGCCTGCTCTGCGCTGAACCCAGCGATCGAAGGCGGGATCAGCACCGCCAGCAAGCCCGTTTCTTCAGCGGGATGGCTGTCGTAGATCCTGACCGGTGCCTGCTCGTTCTCGACCTGCCAGTGACTCACCCGCAGTCGTGGCAATTGCGCGGCCTGATGTTCGACAGCGATTCGATCGGCGACGCCGAACAGGTCAGTCAGGCCATGCACCGCCGCCAGTTGCGCGCCGGGGTAAATCAACACGCCCAATTCGGCAACGGCCCTTTCAGCACCCATTGTCAGTTTTCCCCTGTCTATTGTCGGTGCGGCCAATCCTCGAAACCGTGGCCAGCGCCAATACTGACTCCACACCCAACAAACACTTCGAGGACACACCCATGGCCAAGCAAGCGCTCATCGTAGTCGATATCCAGAATGACTACTTCCCCCAAGGCAAGTGGCCGCTGGCCGGTGTCGACGCCGCCGCCGATAACGCCGCCCGGCTGATCGCGGCGTTTCGTGAAGCGGGTGATCCGGTGATCCATATCCGTCACGAATTCACTTCGGCGGATGCTCCGTTCTTCACCCCGGGCTCCGAGGGCGCCAAGCTGCACCCCAAGGTGCTCAACCGCGCCGACGAACCGGTGGTGCTCAAGCATTTCGTCAACTCATTCCGCGAAACCGAACTCCAATCGATCCTCGATGAACAAGGCATCAAGGAACTGGTAGTGGTCGGCAGCATGAGCCACATGTGCATCGATGGCGTCACCCGCGCGGCGGCGGATCTGGGTTACACCGTCACGGTGATCCACGATGCCTGCGCCACCCGCGATCTGGAATTCAATGGCATGACCGTGCCGGCGGCCTACGTGCACGCTGCGTTCATGTCTTCGTTGGGTTTCGCCTACGCCAGCGTTGTTTCCGCGGATGAATTCCTCGCGACCAGCCGTTAATCCTCGCCCGCGAACCTTCGCAAGAAACACAGGCCCGCCATGTTGCGGGCCTTTTTTCGCGCACTGAAAAAATCTCACGCGTGAGCCATTGATGGCACTTTGAATTGGTTGTAGTGTGGCTCACGCGTGAGATGTTCATAACGGAGTCATCGCCATGAAAAGCAACTCCCCTGCAACAAAATCGGAGAGCCCGAAGGGAGTGCGCTCGACAACGTCCGCGAAAAAACCATCCAGCTTCTATATGAAGCAGATGCGCGCGGGCCTGGCTGCCGCCGGTTATGTGAAACACGAAACTTGGGTGCTTCCCGAAAACCGAAGCTTGCTCAAGCAAATGGAGCAACAGCTACGCCAACCGATTCTGGCTGGCTCTTTCATGTCGGAGAATTACATGAGCGCAGGCAACAACTGGAACATCGATAGCCTCTACAACGCTTTCAAGGCACTGGACGAGGTGGCTTCGCAAGAGATCACGCTGTCCCTGATCCAGAGCTCCGAACCCAGCCTCAAGCTGGAAATGAACGAATTCGGCGGCCTGCCGATTCACATTGCCCTGGCTGGTCAGCAAATCATCGTTGACACCGTGCTGGTGGATCGCGATTCGATCAGCAACGTGCCCGCGTTCAACGATGCCGTACTGCGCAGCCGTGAACTGTTCCCGCTGTCTTCCATCGGCATCGAATCGATGCCCAATGGCCAGGTCGTTTACAACATGTTCGGCGCACTCAGCGCCGACTCGAGCCTGACCAACGTGGTCACCGAGGTGAAAACCCTGGTCGATAACGTGCAGCGCGCCAGCGAAGCCTTCGAACATTTCTTCAAGTAATCAACAGGGAAAGTCCAATGACTCAGTCCATCTGGAACAAGTTGTTCACCGCACTGCGCGGCGGCGCCAATGAAGTCGGCGAAGCGATCGTCGACCAACAGGCCCTGCGCATCCTCGATCAGGAAATCCGTGACGCCGACAGCGCCCTGTCCAACGCCCGTCGCGAACTGGTCACTATCATGGCCAAGCACAAACTGTCCGCCGACCGCGTGAGCGAGTACGACGCCAAGATCAAGGATCTGGAAGCCAAGGCTGTTTCGGCCCTGAACGCTGGCCGTGAAGACTTGGCGATGGAAGTGGCCGAAGCGATTTCGACCCTGACCAACGACCTGACCACCGAGAAGGCCCAGAGCGACGAGTTCGGCACCTACGCCGACAACATGCGCAAGGACATCAACAAGGCCGAAGCACGAATCAAAAGCCTGCGTCAGCAAGTGGACATGGCCAAGGCCCGTGACAGCGTGCAGAAAGCGCAGGTCAGCGCATCCATCGCCAGCGGCGGCGCCAACGGCAAGCTGGAAACCGCAGTCGGCACCTTGAACCGTCTGCAGGAAAAGCAGAAGCAACGCGCGGCCGAGCTGAACGCTCAGGACGAACTGGCCGATGCCACGACCGGCAACGACCTGGAGCGCAAACTGCGCGACGCCGGCATCACGCCGAACGAGGGCAGCGCCAACGCGATCCTCGAGCGACTGAAGCAGAAGTCGGCTCAGTAAGGCCAGCCAGAGAACAGAAGGGCACCGGGTGCCCTTCTTTTTTGCCTGCTCGTTTGTCACGAGGCCGGTACACTAGCGGCGTTTTGCCAACGAACACCTCCACCCGCTTCAAGGAATGTACCCATGGGATGGTTAAAGAACTTGCTGGGGACCCCGGCTCCAGCACCTGAAGCTGTCGGCGGCCCGCTTGGCCTGGCACAGGGCAAGGGGATCCGGTTCGATTCGACGCTCGGCCTGCTGCTCGATGGCAGCACCTCGGTACGGGTGCCCGATGCCCAGGCCATCTGGAGCGCCGGCTGGATCGACCTCGGCCAGTCGAACAAGCTGCATCGCTATTACCTGAACAACGAAGATTTCTGGCTGCAGGTGCATGTCACCGGTGACGATCAGATCGAATCGGTGACGCTGTTCAATTACGTCAGCTACGTCACGGTCAACAGTGACGCCGAGCTGCAGCGCCTCGCGGGCCCGAACAGCCTGATCGGCCTGCCGGCCTACAGCCATGAGGGCGTGTCCTTCACCCGTGAATGGGGCACCGAACGCGGCCAGACCGAACTGGTCCCGCTCACCGAACAAGTGATCAATCCCGACGAGTCCTACACCATCGAACACCATTCGATGCTGTACGCCCGGGAAACCGGCCTGACCGACCGTCGTGAGCTGTTGCTGTTCTCCGTCGAACAGGACGAAGAAGGCACCGTCAGCCTGAGCACATCGCTGGGCATCTCGCTGTACACCACCGATCTGAGCACCATTTAAAAGGAAGTTCCCCATGCTGGAAGTGCTGTCCGTTTCCCTGAACAAGGCCGCGCTGGTCGGTTTCGCCGCCTACCTGATCGGCGCCGTGCTGCTGTTCATGCTGTTTCAGTTCGTCTACACCCGCATCACGCCGCACAAGGAATTCGAACTGATTCGCGGCGGCAACAATGCGGCTGCCATCGCCCTGTCGGGTGCGATCATCGGTTTCGCGATTCCGGCGAGCAACATCATCGCCCACTCGATCAACGTCCTCGATTTCGTGCTCTGGGCGGTCATCGCCGCTGCGGTGCAATTGCTGGCATTCCTGGCGACCGGACTGGTGCTCAAAGGCACGTCCCAACGCATCGCCAACGGTGAAGTTGCCGCCGGCATCTACGTCGCTGCGGTGGCGATCAGCGTTGGCATGCTCAATGCCGCGTGCATGACACCGTCCTACTGATCGGCAGGAAGCCTGAGATGAAACGAAGCAAGTACGTTCAACTGTCCCTGGCGGCCTCGGTGGCGCTGGCGATTTCCGGCGAAGTGGCCGCCCAGGAACAACGCAACTTCCAGAGCGTGGAACAGTGCGTCGACGCCGAAGTGGCCGCCGATGCCTGCTCGAACGCCTATGTCGCGGCCCTGACTGAACACCGGCGTATCGCCCCGGCCTATGACGACAAGGACAAGTGCGACGCAGACTTCGCCGCCGGCTGGTGTCAGAAAAATTCCGACGGCCGCTTTGTGCCGAAGCTGGGCGGCTTCAAGGTGCCGCAAAACGTTGAGCCGGCGCAGAACCTCGATGCGATCGCCAATGCGCAGATGCCCGCGGGTGACTCGGCACCTGCCCAGACGACACAGAGCACTTCCCATGTTTCCAGTGGTGGCGGTGGCGGTGGTAACGGCTGGCTCAGCGGGTGGCTGATCGGCAATGCCATGAGCAACAATCGCGCAAGCGACACACGGACGGTCTATCGCGATCGTGATACTCGCCAGACGTACGACACTTCGACGCTGAACCGACGGATTGAATCTGCTCCGACGACTCGAAACGATTCGGACTACACCAGCTCCCGCAGCAAATCGGTCAACGTGGCCTCTTCGACCTCCCGTGGCGGCTTCGGCAGCCAGTCCAGTGCGCGCAGTGGCTGGGGCGGCTGGGGCAGTTCGAGCAGCTGACCATGAAGAAGATCCATTGCGCCGAGCGCCACGACTGGAAACACACCGCCGAAAGCCTCGGCTTCCTGTTTCACACCATCGACGACGAGCCCTACTGGGACGAGCGCGCCTACTACCAGTTCACGCTCGCGCAGATCGAAAACGATCTCGAGGATCCGACCACCGAACTGCACGAGATGTGCATGGACCTGGTCGACCGGGTCGTGCACAGCGAAGAGTTGCTCGATCGCCTGAGCATCCCCGCGTCGTACTACGACATGATCCGAACGTCCTGGCTGGAAGGTCATCCGCATCTGTACGGACGCATGGACTTCTCCTACAGCGGCAACGGCCCGGCAAAGTTGCTGGAGCTCAACTACGACACGCCAACCAGCCTGTACGAAGCGGCGGCGTTCCAATGGGGCTGGCTGGAGCAATGCATCGAGCGCGGGATGCTGCCGCGCCATGCCGACCAGTTCAACAGTATCGACACCCGCCTGCATGAGGCGTTTGCTCAGTTAAAGCTCAAGCGTCCGTTCTATTTTGCCTCGATGAAAGACTCGGTCGAGGACAGGGGCACCACGGACTATTTGCGGCTGATCGCGGAAAAGGTCGGCATCGAATCACGGCACATCGATATCGAAGACATCGGACTGACTGCCGATGGACGTTTCGTCGATCTTGAAGATCGCTGGATTCCGCACCTGTTCAAACTGCACGCCTGGGAGTTCATCTTCCACGAGCCGTTCGGTGCCGCCATCGCCGAATGCGACACGCAGTTTTTCGAACCGGCCTGGAAATCCATCCTCTCCAACAAGGGCGCCCTGCCCCTGCTCTGGGAACTGCACAAAGGCCATCCGAACCTGCTGGCGGCGCATCTCGATCCGAATCCGGGCAGCGCAGTGCCAAAAGGTTGGGTACGCAAACCGTACTTTTCCCGGGAAGGCGCCAACATCGAGCTGCAAACTGCCGACGGTCTGATCGTCAAAGAGGACGGTCCCTACACGGACGCGCCCTTCATCCTGCAGGAATTTGCACCGCTGCCGAAGTTCGATGACAGCTATACGCTGATCGGCTCTTGGGTGATCGGTGACCAGGCTGCCGGTATCGGCGTACGTGAAGACAACAGCCTGATCACAAAGGACTCAAGTCGGTTTTTGCCACACCTGATTCTTGACTGATGCAAGGCTCGCAATAAAAAAACCGTAGCGTTTGTGCGCTACGGTTTTTTTGTTTCCGGCATCGATCAAGACAATTCGGTCGTACGCGCCGGGGCCTCTGCCAAAGGTTTTTCCTTCGCCGATTCGGCAGATCCAAGGCCGGCCATTCTCCGACGCGAAATTTCCGCGCCACGCCGACGCAACGGCGTTTCGACAAACCGGTAGTTCAACTCGCTGCAGACCACCATGATCGCGAACGAAGTCAGCAACAGTTGCACGGTGAATTCGCCACCCAGCTCCACGCCCCTTTCGCTGGCCACTCGACTCCAGATCTCGGTGCTCAAGTGGTACGCAAACATGTGCACGACGTACAAGGCGTAGGAGCGCGAACCCAGCCATTGGGCGAGGCCGCTCAGAATGGCCGGGCAGTAGATGTAGCCTTTCTGGTAACTGGAGAGCCAGACCAGGATCAAGGCATTGATCGCCAGCAGACCGACAGCAATCGGCGTTGCGATGAGCTGACCGGCAATCGCCCCCATCATGTACAGCAGGAACAGCGTGATGCCCAGTCGTTTGATCAGACTGCCACCCAATGCGACAGGCTCGATGTCCTTGTACAAGGATGTGCGCGTGAACAGGCAGAGCAGAATGCCCCACATCATCGCGTCCAGGCGGAACGAGAAGAGCATCCCCGCCGGTGCCGCACCAAAGGCATTGCGGTCGAGCGGAAACTGCACGGCGATCAGAGCAATCAGGGTGATGACTCGCCAACGGGTGGAGGTAATCAGCAGCAGGAACAGCGGGAAGATGAAGTAGAACTGCTCCTCCAGCGCCAGGCTCCAATAGACCGAGTTCGGCCCCAGAATCACGCCGTACTGATTCGCCAGGTTACCGGTGAATGTCGCGACGGCAGTGAAGCTGCGCACATTGTCGAACCACGACTGGAACGCATTCGACTGGTTGAAGAAGATCGAAAACGCCAGAGGGATGAGCACCCACAACCAGGCGGTGGGCAACAGACGATAGGCCCGTCGAATCCAGAATGACGTTGCAGCGAGACCGTAGCGATCTTGCTCGCGGTTCTTGTCGAAGTAGTCGAGGTAGGCCTTGCTGACGACAAAACCTGAAATACAGAAAAACAGATCCACGCCGGACCAGGGGGAATACACGTTGAACAGCTTTTCCATGAACGCACCATGGAATGGCAGCAACAGCGCACTGTGGGCAAACACCGTCATCAGGATAGCCACACCACGCAGGTATTCGATTTCCTTGTTCTTGCTACTGCTCATCGGTTTCTCTTGTTCTTGTGATTGAACTGGCGCCCAAATTCGGGAAGCTCGTTCTTGCAGAAATGGACGGGCTCTAAAGCGCCGGGACCGATCATGGATCGGCTTGCCGCCGCCTTCAAGGTTCTTCGTGAAACTTTACCGCCCTCAATGCAGGGACTGATCAGTCAGTTCACGATCAGCCAAAAGATGTTTACGCCGCCAAAAACGACGAAGCCCCCGCAATGCGGGGGCTTCGAATCCAAACCGGAAGTGGTTCAGCGATCTCAATCAGAACGGGATATCGTCATCGAAGCTGTCGAAATCCGGAGCCGGTTGCGGTGCGGCCTGCTGTGGAGCCGGAGCCGAACGCTGCTGAGGTGCCGACTGCTGCGGACGCGGAGCCTGCTGGCGTGGCGCCTGCTGCTGATAGTTGTTGCCACCGCCTTGTTGGTCGCCCTGTTGTGGACGGCCGCCCAGCAGTTGCATGGTGCCTTGCATGTCGACCACGATTTCGGTGGTGTAACGCTTGATACCGTCTTTTTCCCACTCACGGGTCTGCAGCTTGCCTTCGATGTACACCTGCGAACCCTTGCGCAGGTATTCGCCGGCGATCTCGGCAACCTTGCCGAACATCGATACACGGTGCCACTCGGTCTTCTCGACCTTCTGACCGGTCTGCTTGTCGGTCCACTGCTCGCTGGTCGCCAGACTCAGGTTGGTCACGGCGTTACCGTTGGGCAGGTAGCGTACTTCGGGATCCTGGCCGCAAGTACCGACCAGAATGACTTTGTTAACCCCACGGGCCATAACGTTCTCCTAGGCTTCGCACGCAGTCTGCGCCGGGTTGTTCACCAGGCGCTCAAGAGTGGTGCGATCCATTAATTCGGTGTCCAGTTTGATGTAGATCGCCGCTTCATCAGCGACTATGACTGCATCAGTTACCCCTACGAGGGCCTTGAGGCGCTCGACCAGACCCGCTTCGCGGATCGCTTCGGGCGACAACGGCAGGCGCAGGCTCGTCACGTAGGGAGGTTCGCGCATGGTAACAGCAAAGGCCAGCCAAAGTGCAGCCAGCCCGGCACATCCGAGGAACACAACCGACAGACCGCCATGCTGGAACATCCAGCCGCCGAGAATCCCGCCGAGCGCAGAACCGAGGAACTGGCTGGTGGAGTACACGCCCATGGCCGTGCCTTTGCCACCTGCCGGTGAAACCTTGCTGATCAGCGACGGCAGCGAGGCTTCCAGCAGATTGAACGCGGTGAAGAACACCACCGTACCGATCACCAGAGCCCGCAAGCTGTCACCGAACTGCCAGAAGAATAGCTCAGTGAGCATCAGCGTCATGACGGCGCCGAGCAAAACTCGTTTCATTTTGCGTTTTTTCTCGCCGTAGATAATGAACGGGATCATGGCGAAAAAAGAGATCAGCAAGGCTGTGAGGTAGACCCACCAGTGCTGCTCCTTGGGCAGCCCGGCTTTTTCGACCAGGGCCAGGGGCAGCGCGACGAAGCTCGACATCAACATCGCATGTAACACAAAGATGCCCAGATCCAGGCGCAGCAGGTCCGGGTGCTTGAGCGTCGGCATCAACGCCTGACGCGCCACGCCGGACTCACGATGGCTCAGCGGCCCGGTGGACTTCGGCACCATGAACATCACGATCACGATCCCGACCAGTGCCATCCCGCCGGTGGCCAGGAACAAGCCGGACAGACCAAATGCGCGGGTCAGCAACGGGCCGACCACCATGGCCACGGCGAACGACAGGCCGATGGTCATGCCGATCATGGCCATCGCTTTGGTGCGGTGCTGTTCGCGAGTCAGGTCGGACAGCAACGCCATGACTGCCGCGGAAATTGCGCCGGCGCCCTGCAGGATCCGGCCGGCAATCACGCCCCAGATCGAATCGGCCTGAGCCGCCAGCACACTGCCGAGGGCGAAGACGATCAGCCCCAGGTAAATTACCGGACGGCGGCCGATGCGGTCGGAAATGATCCCGAACGGAATCTGGAAAATCGCCTGGGTCAGGCCGTAAGCGCCAATCGCCAACCCGATGAGGGCCGGGGTCGCTCCCGCCAGATCCATGCCATAGGTTGCCAGTACCGGCAGCACCATGAACATGCCAAGCATACGGAAGGCGAACACCAGGGCCAGACCGCTCGCTGCGCGGGTCTCGCTGCCACTCATGCGTTCGCTGTGGGGATCGTGCATGGAAAAACCTCGTGTGAACCGGCGGCGATTCTACCAGTCCCATCGAAAGACGGGGTATATCGCGACGCTTTGCCGCGTACAGATGAAACTCTCTTCATGTAAGGCAAAAAACCCTTTATTTGATAGTGTGCATCCATCCAGTATTTGGCCGTATACTCCTGTGTTTTCGACGCCCGCCGAGCGAGGCCACTTTGGACAAGATCCTGATACGTGGGGCCCGTACCCACAACCTGAAGAACATCGACCTGACCCTGCCACGGGACAAACTGATCGTCATCACCGGCCTGTCCGGATCCGGCAAGTCGTCCCTGGCCTTCGACACGCTGTACGCCGAAGGTCAGCGCCGCTATGTCGAATCTCTGTCGGCCTATGCCCGGCAGTTCCTGTCGATGATGGAAAAACCCGACGTCGACACCATCGAAGGTCTGTCGCCGGCCATCTCCATCGAACAGAAGTCGACCTCGCACAACCCACGCTCCACGGTCGGCACCATCACCGAAATCTACGACTACCTGCGTCTGCTCTACGCACGCGTCGGTACGCCGCGTTGCCCGGATCACGACATTCCGCTGGAAGCCCAGACTGTCAGCCAGATGGTCGATCTGGTGCTGGCACAACCGGAAGGCAGCAAACTGATGCTGCTGGCGCCGGTGATCCGCGAGCGCAAGGGCGAGCACTTGTCGGTGTTCGAAGAACTGCGCGCTCAGGGCTTCGTCCGGGCCCGCGTCAACGGCCGGCTCTGCGAGCTGGACGAACTGCCGAAACTGGATAAACAGAAGAAGCATACGATTGAAGTCGTGGTCGACCGCTTCAAGGTACGCGCCGACATGCAACAGCGTCTGGCCGAGTCCTTCGAGACCGCGCTGAAACTGGCGGATGGCATCGCGCTGGTGGCGCCGATGGATGACGAGCCGGGCGAAGAGATGATCTTCTCCGCGCGCTTCGCCTGTCCGATCTGCGGCCATGCGATCAGCGAACTGGAACCGAAGCTGTTTTCCTTCAACAACCCGGCCGGCGCCTGCCCGACCTGTGACGGTCTGGGCGTGAAGCAGTTTTTCGACATCAAGCGCCTGGTCAACGGTGAGCTAACCCTGGCCGAAGGTGCGATACGCGGATGGGACAGACGCAACGTCTATTACTTCCAGATGCTCGGCTCACTGGCCGCGCATTACGGCTTCAGTCTGGAGCAACCGTTCAACGAGCTGCCGGCCGATCAGCAGAAACACATCCTGCACGGCAGCGGCTCGCAGAACGTCGATTTCAAATACCTCAACGACCGGGGCGACATCGTCAAACGCTCGCACCCGTTCGAAGGCATCGTCCCGAACCTCGAGCGTCGCTACCGCGAGACCGAATCGGCCAGTGTCCGTGAAGAACTGGCGAAGTTCCTCAGCACCCAGTCGTGCCCGGATTGTCGTGGCACTCGCCTGCGTCGCGAAGCGCGGCACGTCTGGGTTGGCGAGAAAACCCTGCCGGCGGTGACCAACCTGCCGATCGGCGATGCCTGCGACTACTTCGGCGAGCTGAAGATGACTGGCCGGCGCGGTGAAATCGCCGACAAGATTCTCAAGGAAATTCGCGAGCGCCTGCAGTTTCTGGTCAACGTGGGGCTGGATTACCTGTCGCTGGATCGCAGCGCCGATACGCTGTCCGGCGGCGAGGCACAGCGGATCCGTCTGGCCAGCCAGATCGGGGCCGGCCTGGTCGGGGTTCTGTACATCCTCGACGAGCCGTCCATCGGTTTGCACCAACGCGACAATGATCGCCTGCTTGGCACCCTCAAGCACCTGCGCGACATCGGCAACACGGTGATCGTGGTCGAACACGACGAAGACGCGATCCGACTGGCTGACTACGTAGTGGATATCGGCCCGGGCGCCGGGGTTCATGGTGGGCAGATTGTCGCCGAAGGCACGCCGGCCGAAGTCATGGCGCACCCGGACTCGCTGACTGGCAAATACCTGTCGGGCCGGGTCAAGATCGAAGTGCCGGCCAAGCGCACGCCGCGTAACAAAAAACAGGTGCTGTCGCTCAAGGGCGCGCGGGGCAACAACCTGCGCAACGTCGACCTGGAGATCCCGATCGGCCTGCTGACGTGTGTGACCGGAGTTTCCGGCTCGGGCAAATCGACACTGATCAACAACACGCTGTTCCCGCTGAGCGCCACGGCACTCAATGGCGCGACCACACTGGAAGCGGCAGCCCATGACAGCATCAAGGGGCTGGAGCATCTGGACAAGGTCGTCGATATCGACCAGAGCCCGATCGGTCGTACACCGCGCTCCAACCCGGCGACCTACACCGGCCTGTTCACGCCGATCCGCGAACTGTTCGCCGGCGTGCCCGAGTCCCGTTCCCGTGGTTATGGTCCGGGGCGTTTCTCCTTCAACGTCAAGGGCGGTCGTTGCGAGGCTTGCCAGGGCGACGGCCTGATCAAGGTGGAAATGCACTTCCTGCCAGACATCTACGTCCCTTGCGATGTGTGCAAGAGCAAGCGCTACAACCGCGAAACCCTGGAGATCAAATACAAGGGCAAGAGCATCCACGAAACCCTCGAAATGACCATTGAGGAAGCGCGGGAGTTCTTCGACGCGGTGCCCGCGCTCGCGCGCAAGCTGCAAACGCTGATGGATGTGGGCCTGTCCTACATCAAGCTCGGGCAGTCGGCGACCACACTGTCCGGCGGTGAGGCGCAGCGGGTCAAGTTGTCTCGCGAGCTGTCCAAGCGCGATACCGGCAAGACCCTGTACATCCTCGATGAGCCGACCACCGGCCTGCACTTCGCGGATATCCAGCAACTGCTCGATGTGCTGCATCGACTGCGCGACCACGGCAACACCGTGGTGGTGATCGAACACAACCTCGACGTGATCAAGACCGCCGACTGGCTGGTGGATCTCGGCCCCGAGGGCGGTTCGAAAGGTGGGCAGATCATTGCCACCGGCACGCCGGAGGAAGTGGCCGAGATGAAGCAATCTCACACCGGCCACTACCTCAAGCCGCTGCTGATCCGCGATCGAGCCTGATTGCCGGGCATGAAAAAGCCCCTGTCACTTCACCAGTGGCAGGGGCTTTTTTGTATTGGCTGCAATCAGGATGTGTGGGATTGCAGATAGTTCTGAATGCCGATCAGCTTGATCAGGCCCAACTGCTTCTCAAGCCAGTAGGTGTGGTCTTCTTCGGTATCGTGCAACTGAAGCTTGAGAATATCGCGGCTTACATAGTCGCCATTCTTTTCGCACAGCTCAATGCCTTTACACAGCGCGGCACGCACCTTGTATTCAAGGCGCAGATCCGCTTCGAGCATGGTTTCCACTGTGGTGCCAACGTCCAGATCATCCGGACGCATACGCGGTGTGCCTTCCAGCATCAGAATGCGGCGCATCAAAGCGTCAGCATGACCGGCTTCTTCTTCCATCTCGTGGTTGATTCGTTCGTAGAGCTTGGTGAATCCCCAGTCCTCATACATCCGCGAGTGAACGAAATATTGGTCACGCGCGGCCAGTTCGCCGGTCAGCAACGTGTTGAGGTAATCGATAACGTCTGGGTGGCCTTGCATCGCCCTACATCTCCCTTCTTGAAAGACTGTAGTTTGAACCAACCTGACTGCGAGGTCACTCACTTCGCGCAATAAAAGCGAAGATATTCTGAGAAAAGAAGGTTAAATAACGCAAAAACCGCCCTAATGAGGGCGGTTCTGCTTCTCGTTTAGACTTCGTTAAGCTGTACGTTGAGCAGCTTTGCGATTGCTTCTCCATACGCCGGGTCGGCCTTGTAGAAATGCTGCAACTGGCGGTCGACGACATCACTCGAAACACCCGCCATCGCACCAGCAATGTTGCTGACCAGCAGCGCTTTCTGTTCGTCGCTCATCAAACGGAACAGCGCACCGGCATGGCTGTAGTAGTCGGTGTCTTCGCGGTGATCGTAGCGATCAGCCGCGCCACTCAAGGCCAGCGCAGGCTCAGCGTAATGCGGCGCCTGCTTTGGCGACTCTACGTAGCTGTTCGGCTCGTAGTTAGGCGTCGCACCACCGTTGCTGCCAAAAGCCATCGAACCATCACGCTGGTAGGTATTCACTGGACTGCGTGGGGCGTTCACTGGCAGTTGCTGGTGATTGGTGCCTACGCGATAGCGATGCGCATCGGCGTAGGCAAACACGCGACCTTGCAGCATGCGATCCGGCGAAAGACCAACACCCGGTACCATATTGCTCGGGCCGAATGCAGCTTGCTCGACTTCGGCGAAGTAGTTCAGCGGGTTGCGATTCAACTCCAGCTCACCGACTTCGATCAAAGGGAACTCCTTCTGCGACCAGGTCTTGGTCACGTCGAACGGGTTCTCGTAATGCGCCGCTGCCTGGGCTTCGGTCATGATTTGGATGCACACGCTCCATTTCGGGAAGTCGCCGCGCTCAATGGCCTCGAACAGATCACGTTGCGCGTAATCAGGATCGGTACCTGCCAGGCGTGCCGCATCTGCCGGCGCAAGGTTCTTGATCCCTTGCTTGGTTTTGTAGTGCCACTTCACCCAATGACGCTCGCCTTGCGCACTGATCAAGCTATAGGTGTGACTGCCGAAGCCGTGCATGTGGCGGTAGCCGTCAGGAATACCCCGGTCAGAAAACAGAATGGTGACCTGGTGCAGTGCCTCAGGCGAGTGCGACCAGAAATCCCACATCATCTGCGCACTTTTCAGATTGCTCTGCGGCAGGCGTTTCTGGGTGTGGATAAAGTCGGGGAATTTCAGCGGATCGCGAATAAAGAACACTGGCGTGTTGTTGCCGACGATGTCCCAGTTGCCTTCTTCGGTGTAGAACTTCAGGGCGAAACCACGAGGATCGCGTTCGGTGTCAGCCGATCCGCGCTCACCACCTACTGTGGAGAATCGCAGGAAAGTCGGCGTTTGCTTGCCCACGGCCGAGAACAACTTGGCGCTCGTGTACTGCGTGATATCGCGGGTGACAGTGAAAGTACCGTAGGCGCCCGAACCCTTGGCATGTACACGGCGTTCAGGAATGTTTTCACGGTTGAAGTGAGCAAGCTTCTCGATCAGGTGAAAGTCTTCGAGCAGCAAGGGACCACGTGGCCCGGCGGAGCGGGAGTTCTGGTTATCGGCGACTGGAGCGCCGCTGGCAGTCGTAAGCGTCTTGTTCTGGCTCATGCGATCTTCTTCCTCTGTCAGTCTTGAACTGCCGGCTAATCGGCTTGTTGGGGAGTATCGATCATCAACATGACAGCCACAAATTCATTAAGTTATGGTCATCAATAGAAAAAAACTAACGATAAATCCCCGCACATAGTGCAGACCCAGACAGGGTAGAAGCTTGTACGAACCGCGCGTTTCTTGCAGGCACAAAAAACCGGGCACTAGGCCCGGTTCTTTGTTTCAGACTGACGTCTTACTCAGCGGATACAGCTTCACCGCCGACAGCACGATCAACCAGTTCGACGTACGCCATAGGCGCGTTGTCGCCAGCGCGGAAACCGCACTTGAGGATGCGCAGGTAGCCACCCTCACGGGTAGCGTAACGCTTGCCCAGGTCGTTGAAGAGCTTACCAACGATAGCTTTCGAACGAGTACGGTCGAAAGCCAGACGACGGTTAGCAACGCTGTCTGTCTTAGCCAGAGTGATCAGCGGCTCGGCAACGCGGCGCAGTTCTTTGGCTTTTGGCAGAGTAGTTTTGATCAGCTCGTGCTCGAACAGCGACACCGCCATGTTTTGGAACATGGCCTTGCGGTGCGAGCTGGTGCGGCTCAGGTGACGACCACTTTTACGATGACGCATGGTTCATTCCTTACCAAACACAACGTTCGGTGATTACGACGATCAGGCAGTCGCCTTGTCGTCCTTCTTAAGACTTGCAGGCGGCCAGTTGTCGAGGCGCATGCCGAGGGACAGACCGCGGGAGGCCAGAACGTCCTTGATTTCAGTCAAGGATTTCTTGCCCAGGTTCGGAGTCTTCAACAGCTCTACTTCGGTGCGCTGAATCAGGTCACCGATGTAGTAGATGTTTTCCGCCTTAAGGCAGTTAGCCGAACGTACAGTCAGTTCCAGATCGTCAACCGGGCGAAGCAGGATCGGATCGATCTCGTCTTCCTGCTCGACAACCACTGGCTCACTGTCACCTTTGAGGTCGACGAACGCAGCCAACTGCTGTTGCAGAATGGTTGCAGCACGACGGATAGCCTCTTCAGGATCCAGGGTACCGTTGGTTTCCAGATCAATAACCAGCTTGTCCAGGTTGGTACGCTGCTCGACACGGGCGTTTTCCACCACGTATGCGATACGGCGAACCGGGCTGAACGAAGAGTCAAGCTGCAAGCGACCGATGCTGCGACTTTCGTCTTCATCGCTCTGACGCGAGTCTGCTGGTTCATAACCACGACCACGAGCTACGGTGAGCTTCATGTTCAGGGCGCCGTTAGACGCCAGGTTAGCGATTACGTGATCGGGATTAACGATCTCGACATCATGATCCAGCTGAATATCGGCAGCGGTAACCACCCCCGAACCCTTCTTCGACAAGGTCAGCGTAACTTCGTCACGGCCGTGCAGCTTGATAGCCAGACCTTTAAGGTTCAACAGGATTTCAATTACGTCTTCCTGTACACCTTCGATGGCGCTGTACTCGTGGAGCACACCGTCAATCTCGGCCTCGACTACTGCGCAGCCGGGCATTGAGGACAACAGGATGCGGCGCAGCGCGTTGCCCAGGGTGTGGCCGAAACCACGCTCGAGAGGCTCGAGAGTGATCTTGGCGCGGGTTGGACTGACAACCTGCACATCAATATGGCGGGGTGTCAGGAACTCATTTACCGAAATCTGCATGGATGCACCTATTTTCTAGCCCTTACTTGGAGTAGAGCTCGACAATCAGGCTTTCGTTGATGTCGGCGGACAGATCACTGCGAGCAGGAACGTTCTTGAAAACGCCCGACTTCTTCTCAGTGTCTACTTCTACCCACTCTACGCGGCCACGTTGAGCACACAGATCGAGAGCTTGGACAATGCGAAGTTGATTTTTTGCTTTCTCGCGAACAGCGACCACGTCACCAGCACGAACCTGGTACGAAGGAACGTTTACGGTCTGACCGTTAACGCTGATCGACTTGTGCGATACCAGCTGACGGGATTCGGCACGAGTCGAACCAAAGCCCATACGGTATACGACGTTGTCCAGACGGCATTCGAGCAGTTGCAGCAGGTTTTCACCGGTTGCACCTTTCTTGCCAGCAGCTTCTTTGTAGTAGCCGCTGAATTGACGCTCGAGAACGCCGTAGATACGACGGACCTTCTGCTTTTCACGCAGTTGGGTGCCGTAGTCGGACTGGCGACCGCGGCGTTGGCCGTGGATACCAGGTGCTGCTTCAATGTTGCACTTCGATTCGATCGCGCGCACGCCGCTCTTCAGGAAGAGATCGGTGCCTTCGCGACGAGCGAGTTTGCATTTTGGACCAATGTAACGAGCCATTCTTTACAATCTCCTGGATTACACGCGGCGCTTCTTCGGCGGACGGCACCCGTTGTGCGGGATTGGCGTCACGTCGGTGATGCTGGCGATCTTGTAGCCACAGCCGTTCAAAGCGCGGACTGCGGATTCACGACCTGGACCTGGACCCTTGACGTTCACGTCGAGGTTTTTCAGGCCGTATTCCAGCGCAGCTTGACCAGCACGTTCAGCAGCTACTTGAGCAGCGAACGGGGTGGACTTGCGGGAACCGCGGAAACCCGAACCACCGGAGGTAGCCCAGGAAAGAGCGTTACCTTGACGGTCGGTAATGGTCACGATGGTGTTGTTAAAAGAAGCATGGATGTGGGCGATGCCATCAACCACTGTCTTTTTAACTTTTTTACGAGGACGAGCAGCAGGTTTTGCCATGATTAAATTCCTGTCGATTCGCTGGGGCGATTACTTGCGGATCGGCTTACGCGGACCTTTACGGGTACGCGCGTTGGTCTTGGTACGCTGACCGCGTACTGGCAGACCACGACGATGACGCAGACCGCGATAGCAACCGAGGTCCATCAAGCGCTTGATTTTCATGTTGATTTCGCGACGCAGGTCACCTTCAGTGGTGAACTTCGCCACTTCGCCACGCAGCTGTTCAATCTGCTCGTCGCTCAGATCCTTGATCTTTGCGGCTGGGTTTACCCCAGTCTCTGCACAAATCTTCTGTGCAGTAGTGCGACCAACACCATAGATGTAGGTCAGCGAGATAACAGTATGCTTGTTATCTGGAATGTTAACGCCTGCAATACGGGCCATTCAGTGGGACTCCAATTGACAGCTACCTACGCCCCGGAAGCCAAGAAATAGGGCGCGAGATAATATCGCTGTAATAACAAATAATCAACCCGGCAGCGCACTAGCTGCCGGGCTTGAAGCACAATCACACTCAGCCTTGGCGCTGTTTGTGACGCGGTTCCGCGCTGCAAATTACTCGAACAACACCTTCGCGGCGAATAATCTTGCAGTTACGGCACAGCTTTTTCACCGATGCACGAACTTTCATCACCAACTCCTCGAACCTTATGGGTACTCAGCGCAACATGCCGCTGCCGTAACCCTTCAGGTTGGCTTTCTTCATCAGGGATTCGTACTGGTGCGAAACGAGGTGCGATTGTACTTGGGACATGAAGTCCATCACAACCACGACCACGATCAGCAACGAGGTCCCGCCAAGGTAGAACGGAACGTTTGCTGCAACCACCAGGAACTGGGGCAACAGGCACACGGCCGTCATGTAAAGAGCACCGAACATGGTCAAGCGAGTCAGAACGCCATCAATGTAGCGCGCGGACTGCTCACCTGGACGGATGCCCGGAATAAAGGCACCGGACTTCTTCAGGTTTTCCGCTACGTCTTTCGGATTGAACATCAACGCCGTATAGAAGAAGCAGAAGAAAATAATCCCTGCACTAAACAGCAGAATATTCAACGGCTGACCAGGAGCGATCGACTGCGAGATGTCCTGCAACCAGCCCATACCTTCAGACTGACCAAACCAGGCACCCAGCGAAGCCGGGAACAGCAAAATGCTGCTCGCGAAAATAGCCGGAATAACACCGGCCATGTTCACCTTCAGCGGCAAGTGGCTAGTCTGCGCAGCGAAAACCTTGCGGCCTTGCTGACGCTTGGCGTAGTGAACGGCGATACGACGCTGACCACGCTCAATGAACACCACGAAACCGATAATCGCTACTGCCAGCAAACCGATGGCAACCAGGGCGAAGATGTTGATATCACCCTGACGCGCAGACTCGAAAGACTGCCCGATTGCTCTCGGAAGACCGGCGACGATACCCGAAAAAATCAACATCGAGATACCGTTGCCTACACCACGCTCAGTAATCTGCTCACCCAGCCACATCATAAACATCGCACCAGCCACAAAAGTGGATACCGCGACGAAATGGAAGCCAAAGTCACCAGTGAACGCAACGCCCTGCCCCGCCAGACCAATGGACATGCCAATGGCCTGGACGAGAGCGAGGACGACGGTGCCGTAGCGGGTGTACTGGCTGATCTTGCGACGGCCAGCTTCACCTTCCTTCTTCAACTGCTCCAGCTGCGGGCTGACGGCGGTCATCAGTTGCATGATGATCGATGCCGAAATATACGGCATGATCCCCAGTGCAAAAATGCTCATCCGCTCCAGCGCGCCGCCGGAAAACATGTTGAACAAGCTAAGAATGGTCCCCTCATTCTGTCGAAACAGGTCCGCGAGTCGGTCCGGGTTGATACCTGGAACCGGGATGTGTGCGCCTATTCGGTAGACGATAATCGCCAGGAACAGAAAACGCAGACGAGCCCAGAGTTCAGACATACCGCCTTTGCCGAGCGCAGAGAGAGCACCTTGCTTAGCCATTTATTCCTCGAACTTGCCGCCAGCTGCTTCGATAGCCGCACGCGCACCTTTGGTGGCGCCGATTCCCTTGCCGATAGTGACAGCGCGAGTCACTTCACCGGACAGCATGATTTTCACACGCTGTACGTTGACGTTGATCACGTTGGCATCTTTCAGGGACTGCACGGTGACGATGTCGCCTTCCACTTTAGCCAGCTCGGACAAACGCACTTCTGCGCGGTCCATGGCTTTCAGGGAAACGAAACCGAACTTCGGCAGGCGACGATGCAGCGGCTGTTGACCGCCTTCAAAGCCTGGAGCAATGGTGCCACCGGAGCGGGAGGTCTGACCTTTGTGACCACGGCCACCAGTCTTACCCAAACCACTACCGATACCACGGCCCGGACGATGCTTTTCGCGACGGGAACCCGGCGCTGGACTCAGATCATTGAGTTTCATCGATTAACCCTCGACACGCAGCATGTAGTAAGCCTTGTTGATCATCCCGCGATTCTCGGGAGTATCCTGGACTTCTACAGTGTGACCGATGCGACGCAGACCCAGACCCTTAACGCACAGTTTGTGGTTAGGGATGCGGCCGGTCATGCTTTTGATCAGCGTAACTTTAACGGTAGCCATGATTACTTGATCTCCTCAACACGCAGGCCACGCTTGGCTGCGATGGACTCAGGAGACTGCATAGCCTTCAGACCCTTGAAAGTGGCGTGAACCACGTTTACAGGGTTAGTCGAGCCATAGCACTTGGCCAGAACGTTCTGAACGCCAGCAACTTCGAGGACAGCACGCATAGCGCCGCCAGCGATGATACCGGTACCTTCAGAAGCAGGCTGCATGTACACCTTCGAAGCGCCGTGAGCGGACTTCATTGCGTACTGCAGAGTGGTGCCGTTCAGATCAACCTGGATCATGTTGCGGCGAGCAGCTTCCATTGCCTTCTGGATCGCAGCAGGCACTTCACGCGACTTGCCACGGCCGAAGCCAACACGCCCTTTACCATCACCAACCACGGTCAACGCGGTGAAAGTGAAGATACGGCCGCCTTTAACGGTTTTGGCTACGCGGTTAACTTGAACCAGCTTCTCAATGTAGCCTTCGTCGCGCTTTTGGTCGTTATTTGACATAACTTAGAACTCCAGCCCAGCTTCACGAGCAGCATCAGCCAGCGCTTTAACGCGGCCGTGGTACTTGAAGCCAGAGCGGTCGAAAGCCACCTGCGAGACGCCAGCGGCCTTAGCACGCGTAGCGACCAGCTGGCCAACCTTAGTGGCCGCGTCGATGTTGCCAGTGGCGCCATCACGCAGTTCTTTATCCAAAGTCGAGGCGCTTGCCAGGACTTTGTTGCCGTCGGCCGAAATGACCTGGGCGTAGATGTGCTGCGACGAGCGGAACACGCAGAGACGCACGACTTCGAGTTCGTGCATTTTCAGGCGTGCTTTGCGAGCGCGACGCAGTCGAGTAACTTTTTTGTCGGTCATTTGCTATGCCCTACTTCTTCTTGGCTTCTTTACGACGGACGACTTCGTCCGCGTAGCGCACACCTTTGCCTTTGTACGGCTCTGGTGGACGGAAGTCGCGGATCTCGGCGGCCACTTGACCTACCAGCTGCTTGTCGATGCCCTTGATCAGGATATCGGTCTGGCTAGGGGTCTCAGCGGTGATGCCTTCCGGCAGTTCATAATCCACTGGGTGCGAGAAGCCAAGAGCCAGGTTCAGCACTGTGCCTTTTGCTTGCGCTTTGTAACCAACACCGACCAGCTGGAGCTTGCGCTCGAAGCCTTGGCTTACGCCCTGGACCATGTTGTTAACCAACGCACGAGTGGTACCGGCCATTGCGCGAGTTTGCTGATCGCCATTGCGAGCAGCAAAACGCAGCTCACCGGCTTCTTCAACGATCTCAACGGACGAATGGACGTTCAGTTCGAGAGTGCCCTTGGCACCCTTCACCGAAAGCTGTTGGCCTGCGAATTTGACTTCGACACCGGCTGGCAGCTTAACGGGGTTCTTAGCGACGCGAGACATGCTTATCCCCCCTTAGAACACAGTGCAAAGAACTTCGCCGCCGACACCGGCAGCGCGCGCAGCACGATCAGTCATCACACCTTTGTTGGTGGAGACGATAGACACACCGAGACCGCCACGTACTTTTGGCAGATCTTCGACGGACTTGTACTGACGCAGGCCTGGACGGCTAACGCGCTTGACTTCTTCGATGACCGGACGGCCTTCGAAATATTTCAGCTCGATAGACAGCAGTGGTTTTGTTTCGCTGCTGATCTGATAACCCGCGATGTAACCTTCGTCCTTCAGGACTTTAGCTACAGCCACCTTCAACGTGGAAGAAGGCATGCTTACGACGGACTTTTCAGCCATCTGGGCATTACGGATTCGAGTTAGCATGTCCGCTAACGGGTCCTGCATACTCATGGGCTAGACGCTCCTAATACAGAAAAATTAGCCTTGCGGCTACTACTTGTCGCCGAGAAATTCCGGGCATAAAAAACACGGGCTCAGGCGAGCCGGTCATTCTAGACATACCCCAGAAATGAATCAAGCCCCAAAAGGGGCTTGATTCATGTTCAAGGCCACCGATGGTCAGGTTCTTGCGAACCCGAACATCGAGACTTTGACAGCAATTACCAGCTGGCTTTAACCAGACCTGGAACGTCACCACGCATTGCAGCTTCACGCAGCTTGTTACGGCCCAGGCCGAACTTGCGGTAAACGCCGTGCGGACGACCAGTCAGGCGGCAGCGGTTACGCATGCGCGAAGCGCTTGCGTCACGTGGCTGCTTCTGCAGAGCTACGGTAGCTTCCCAACGCGCTTCTGGACTTGCGTTCAGATCAACGATGATAGCTTTCAGCGCTGCACGCTTGGTGGCGTACTTGGCAACGGTGAGCTGACGCTTCAGCTCACGGTTCTTCATGCTCTTCTTGGCCATTTTCCTACTCCAATCAGTTGCGGAACGGGAATTTGAAAGCACGCAGCAGAGCGCGGCCTTCATCATCGTTCTTGGCAGTGGTGGTCAGGGTAATGTCCAGACCGCGGAGAGCATCGATCTTGTCGTAGTCGATTTCCGGGAAAATGATCTGCTCTTTCACGCCCATGCTGTAGTTGCCACGACCATCGAAGGACTTGGCATTCAGGCCGCGGAAGTCGCGAACCCGAGGCAGGGAGATCGACAGCAGACGATCCAGGAACTCGTACATACGCTCACGGCGCAGGGTCACTTTGACGCCGATCGGCCAACCTTCACGGACTTTAAAGCCAGCGATGGATTTGCGAGCGTAGGTCACAACGACTTTCTGGCCGGTGATCTTTTCCAGGTCAGCAACAGCGTGCTCGATGACTTTTTTGTCGCCGATCGCTTCGCCCAGACCCATGTTCAGGGTGATTTTGGTAACGCGCGGAACTTCCATCACGTTCGAAAGCTTAAGTTCTTCCTTAAGTTTCGGAGCGATTTCCTTCCGGTAAATCTCTTTTAGTCGTGCCATGGTCTTCTACCTAGCAGTGTTCAAGCATCAACCGCTTTTTGGGTCGACTTGAAGACACGAATTTTTTTACCGTCTTCTACTTTGAAACCAACGCGGTCAGCCTTGTTGGTTTCGCCGTTGAAGATGGCGACGTTAGAAGCGTGCAGTGGCGCTTCTTTCTCGACGATACCGCCCTGTACGCCCGACATCGGGTTAGGCTTGGTATGACGCTTGACCAGGTTCAGACCACCAACAACCAGACGGTTGTCAGCAAGAACCTTCAGCACCTTACCGCGCTTACCTTTGTCTTTGCCGGCGATCACGATGATCTCGTCGTCACGACGAATCTTTTGCATGTCGGATCTCCTTACAGCACTTCTGGGGCGAGCGAGACGATCTTCATGAACTTCTCAGTACGAAGTTCACGGGTCACTGGCCCAAAGATACGGGTGCCGATCGGCTCTTGCTTGTTGTTCAGAAGAACAGCAGCGTTGCCATCAAAGCGGATAATGGAGCCATCAGCACGACGTACGCCGTGACGAGTGCGGACTACAACAGCAGTCATCACTTGGCCTTTTTTCACCTTACCGCGAGGAATTGCTTCCTTCACGGTAACTTTGATGATGTCACCGATACCAGCGTAACGACGATGGGAGCCACCCAGCACCTTGATGCACATAACGCGGCGAGCGCCGCTGTTATCGGCCACATCGAGCATGGATTGAGTCTGAATCATATAATTTCTCCGACCCCTAGCCCTTAGACTTCCACAGCGCGTTCGAGAACATCAACCAGCGCCCAAGACTTGGTCTTGGCCATCGGACGAGTTTCACGAATAGTGACTTTGTCGCCGATGTGGCACTGATTGGTTTCGTCGTGCGCGTGCAGCTTAGTCGAACGCTTAACGTATTTACCGTAGATCGGGTGCTTAACGCGACGCTCGATCAGAACGGTGATGGTTTTGTCCATCTTGTCGCTGACAACACGGCCAGTCAGCGTACGGACAGTTTTTTCGGCTTCAGCCATGATCACTTACCTGCCTGCTGGTTGAGCACAGTCTTCACGCGAGCGATGTCACGCTTAACTTGCGAGAGCAGATGAGACTGCCCCAACTGGCCAGTTGCTTTCTGCATGCGCAGATTGAACTGGTCGCGCAGCAAGCCGAGCAGTTGCTCGTTCAGCTGCTGTGCGGATTTTTCACGAAGCTCATTCGCTTTCATCACATCACCGTCCGTTTAACAAAGGAGGTGGCGAGCGGCAGCTTTGCAGCAGCCAGGGCGAAAGCCTCACGCGCCAGCTCTTCAGAAACACCCTCGATTTCATACAGGACTTTGCCTGGCTGAATCTGGGCAACCCAGTACTCCACGTTACCCTTACCTTTACCCATACGAACCTCGAGAGGCTTCTTGGAGATCGGCTTGTCCGGGAATACACGGATCCAGATCTTGCCGCCACGTTTTACGTGACGGGTCAGAGCACGACGCGCTGACTCGATCTGACGAGCGGTGAGACGACCACGAGCTACAGACTTCAGCGCGAACTCGCCGAAGCTGACTTTGCTACCGCGCAGTGCCAGACCACGGTTGTGGCCGGTCATCTGCTTGCGGAACTTCGTACGCTTTGGTTGCAACATTTGGCGTACCCCTTACTTAGCAGCTTTTTTACGAGGCGCTGGTGCTTGTGGTTTCAGTTCTTCTTGGCGACCACCAATTACTTCGCCCTTGAAGATCCAAACCTTTACACCGATCACACCGTAAGTGGTGTGAGCTTCGTAGTTGGCATAGTCGATGTCGGCACGCAGGGTGTGCAGTGGCACACGACCTTCGCGATACCATTCAGTACGTGCGATTTCAGCACCGCCGAGACGACCGCTCACTTGGATTTTGATGCCTTTGGCACCAATGCGCATGGCGTTCTGTACAGCGCGCTTCATAGCGCGACGGAACATTACGCGACGCTCCAGCTGCTGAGCTACGCTCTGCGCAACCAGCATACCGTCGAGTTCCGGCTTGCGGATCTCTTCGATATTGATGTGCACAGGCACACCCATTTGCTTGGTCAGGTCCTGACGCAGTTTCTCAACATCTTCACCTTTCTTCCCGATAACGATACCTGGACGAGCGGTGTGGATGGTGATGCGTGCAGTTTGGGCCGGACGATGGATATCGATACGGCTTACGGACGCGCTTTTTAGTTTGTCTTGGAGGTATTCACGCACCTTCAGATCAGCGAACAAGTAGTCCGCATAAGTCCGACCGTCTGCGTACCAGACGGAGGTGTGCTCCTTGACGATTCCCAGGCGAATGCCAATGGGATGTACTTTCTGACCCATCTCTTCGACTCCGTTACTTGTCAGCAACCTTGACAGTGATATGGCAAGACCGCTTGACGATGCGATCAGCACGGCCTTTGGCACGTGGCATGATGCGCTTCAGCGAACGCCCTTCGTTGACGAAAACGGTGCTGACCTTCAGGTCATCAACGTCTGCGCCTTCGTTATGCTCGGCGTTGGCTACGGCCGACTCCAGCACTTTTTTCATGATCTCGGCGGCTTTCTTACTGCTGAAAGCCAACAGGTTGAGCGCTTCGCCCACCTTCTTCCCGCGGATCTGGTCGGCGACCAAGCGGGCTTTCTGGGCGGAGATTCGAGCGCCCGACAACTTAGCGGCTACTTCCATTTCCTTACCCCTTAACGCTTGGCTTTCTTGTCTGCCACGTGCCCGCGATAGTTGCGGGTACCGGCGAACTCGCCCAGTTTGTGGCCGACCATGTCTTCGTTAACGAGAACTGGGACGTGCTGACGACCGTTGTGTACTGCGATGGTCAGACCGACCATTTGTGGCAGGATCATCGAACGACGCGACCAAGTCTTAATTGGTTTGCGATCGTTCTTTTCCGCCGCCACTTCGATCTTCTTCAGTAGGTGAAGATCAATAAAAGGACCTTTTTTCAGAGAACGTGGCACTGTCGTATCCCTCTATTTACTTGCGACGACGGACGATCATTTTGTCGGTACGCTTATTACCACGAGTCTTCGCGCCCTTAGTCGGGAAGCCCCATGGCGATACCGGATGACGACCACCAGAGGTACGACCTTCACCACCACCATGTGGGTGGTCAACCGGGTTCATGGCAACACCACGAACGGTTGGGCGAACGCCACGCCAGCGCTTGGCACCAGCTTTACCCAGCGAACGCAGGCTGTGCTCGGAGTTCGAGACTTCGCCCAGGGTCGCACGGCACTCAGCCAGTACTTTACGCATTTCACCGGAACGCAGACGCAGAGTCACGTAAACGCCTTCACGAGCGATCAGCTGAGCCGAAGCACCAGCGGAACGAGCGATTTGTGCGCCTTTACCTGGCTTCAGTTCGATGCCGTGTACGGTGCTACCAACTGGAATGTTGCGCAGTTGCAGAGCGTTGCCCGGCTTGATCGGTGCCAGAGCACCTGCGATCAGCTGGTCGCCAGCGCTCACGCCTTTAGGGGCGATGATGTAGCGACGCTCGCCATCTGCGTACAGCAGCAGAGCGATGTGAGCAGTACGGTTTGGATCGTATTCGATACGCTCGACAGTGGCAGCGATGCCATCTTTGTCGTTGCGACGGAAGTCGACCAGACGATAATGCTGCTTATGACCACCACCGATGTGACGAGTGGTAATACGGCCATTGTTGTTACGACCACCAGACTTCGATTTTTTCTCGAGCAGCGGTGCGTGAGGAGCGCCTTTATGCAGCTCCTGGTTGACCACCTTGACCACAAAACGGCGGCCAGGGGAAGTCGGTTTGCATTTAACGATTGCCATGATGCACCCCTTCCTTACTCAGCACTGCTGCTGAAATCGAGATCTTGGCCTGGCTGAAGGGAGATAACTGCCTTCTTCCAGTCATTACGCTTGCCCAGACCGCGAGCGGTGCGCTTGCTCTTACCCAGAACGTTCAGGGTAGTAACACGCTCAACTTTCACGCTGAACAGGCTTTCGACGGCCTTCTTGATTTCCAGCTTGGTTGCGTCAGTAGCAACCTTGAAAACGAACTGGCCTTTCTTGTCTGCCAGAACCGTAGCCTTCTCGGAAACGTGCGGGCCAAGCAGAACTTTAAATACGCGTTCCTGGTTCATCCCAGCAGCTCCTCGAATTTCTTCACGGCCGACACGGTGATCAACACCTTGTCGTATGCGATCAGACTAACTGGATCGGAACCTTGCACGTCACGTACATCTACGTGTGGCAGGTTGCGAGCAGCCAGGTACAGGTTCTGATCAACAGCGTCCGACACGATCAGAACGTCGGTCAGGCTCATGTTGTTCAGTTTGCCCAGCAGGTCTTTGGTTTTCGGAGTTTCAACTGCGAAATCCTGAACCACAACCAGACGATCAGTACGCACCAGCTCAGCAAGAATGGAACGCATTGCTGCGCGGTACATCTTCTTGTTCAGCTTCTGGGAGTGATCTTGTGGACGAGCTGCGAAAGTGGTGCCGCCGCCGCGCCAGATTGGGCTACGGATAGTACCGGCACGAGCACGGCCAGTACCTTTCTGACGCCATGGGCGCTTACCGCCACCACGAACGTCGGAACGGGTCTTTTGCTGCTTGCTACCTTGACGGCCGCCGGCCATGTAGGCCACGACTGCTTGGTGAACCAGCGTCTCGTTGAACTCGCCGCCAAATGTCAGTTCGGAAACTTCGATCGCTTGAGCGTCATTTACATTTAATTGCATGTCAGCTTCCCCTTAACCGCGAGCCTTGGCTGCTGGACGTACAACCAGGTTGCCGCCAGTAGCGCCAGGAACAGCACCCTTGACCAACAACAGATTGCGTTCAGCGTCCACGCGCACTACTTCCAGGGACTGCACGGTCACGCGCTCAGCGCCCATATGACCGGACATTTTTTTGCCCTTGAATACACGACCAGGAGTCTGGCACTGGCCGATAGAGCCTGGGACGCGGTGGGATACGGAGTTACCGTGGGTGTTATCTTGCCCGCGGAAATTCCAACGCTTGATCGTACCCTGGAAGCCTTTACCTTTGGACTGACCGGTTACATCAACCAGTTGACCAGCGGCGAAGATTTCAGCGTTGATCAGATCGCCGGCCTGGTACTCGCCTTCTTCAAGGCGGAATTCCATTACGGTACGACCAGCGGCAACGTTCGCTTTAGCGAAGTGGCCAGCCTGAGCAGCTGTTACACGGGAAGCACGACGCTCGCCGACAGTGACTTGCACTGCACGATAGCCATCGGTTTCTTCAGTTTTGAACTGGGTGACGCGATTCGGCTCGATCTCAATGACCGTGACCGGAATGGAGACACCTTCTTCGGTGAAAATACGGGTCATACCCGCTTTACGACCGACTACACCAATAGTCATGTTGTAAACCTCATGAGTGTACGGGGCTTTCACCCGCTATGGCCGCCCATTTCAGAGCGTTACACGACTAAGACCGAGTCTTAGCCGAGGCTGATCTGCACTTCCACACCGGCCGCAAGATCAAGCTTCATAAGTGCATCAACGGTTTTATCCGTTGGCTGGACGATGTCCAGAACGCGCTTATGAGTGCGGATTTCGTACTGGTCACGCGCGTCTTTGTTGACGTGCGGGGAAACCAGAACGGTAAACCGCTCTTTACGGGTAGGCAGTGGAATTGGACCACGCACTTGAGCACCAGTACGTTTCGCGGTTTCCACGATTTCCTGGGTTGATTGGTCGATCAGGCGATGGTCAAAAGCCTTCAACCTGATACGGATTTGCTGATTTTGCATTGGATTTCAGACTCCGGCTGCTATTCCCACCGGGCGCAATACGCCCGTTAAAAGGAGGCGCAATTCTATAGACGCCCCAGATAGGTGTCAACCCAATAAAAAAGCCCCCGCTAAGCGGGGGCTTTTTCAACTCATCAAAGCTATCTCAAAAAAGAGATTACTCGATGATTTTGGCTACGACGCCAGCGCCGACGGTACGACCGCCTTCACGGATAGCGAAACGCAGACCGTCTTCCATCGCGATGGTTTTGATCAGGGTAACAGTCATCTGAATGTTGTCACCTGGCATTACCATTTCAACGCCTTCTGGCAGCTCGCAGTTACCAGTCACGTCAGTAGTACGGAAGTAGAACTGTGGACGGTAGCCTTTGAAGAACGGAGTGTGACGACCGCCTTCTTCCTTGCTCAGAACGTAAACTTCTGCGGTGAACTTGGTGTGCGGCTTAACCGAACCCGGCTTAACCAGAACCTGACCACGCTCAACGTCGTCACGCTTGGTGCCACGCAGCAGAACGCCGCAGTTCTCGCCAGCACGACCTTCGTCGAGCAGTTTGCGGAACATTTCAACACCGGTGCAGGTGGTGACGGTAGTGGGAAGGTTTCACTGACACGCCACCAAAACTGAAAGCTCCCACAGCCCAGCATTTCCATCAAATAAACACGATCGCCTGGCCACGTTTAAAGTACACGAACCGTTACGCCATAAGGGCTACAACACCTTGCGTCGTTGCCTACGCGTACGCCAGAATCCGCCGGCTTACGCGGTTCGGAAAGGGCTATATCGTTTCCCTGTCACTGAAAAACAGTGATCGGGTTTGGTAGCCCGCTTCGAAACCGTCGTATGGCGTCACCATATGCAGTCCCTTATTTGGGGCTCAGATTTTATGGTGGGCATGCGCGGGGCTCCTTTGTGAGCGCCGGGTTTCCCGTTTCGACCGGTCTACCAACCCGCGTATGGCCACCACCCTTCGTTTGGTAGCGAGGGTGATGGCTCCTAAACATTCGAAACTGGAGTTACGTCTATGTTCAAAGCCACACCCAACCCGCCAGAAACCGATTCAATCCCCTACGACGCCGCACTCGAAGCCGAAAACATAAAAATGGCAACCGAGCGGGCGATCAATCATTACCTCGATCCTGGGGCGCAGAAGACGTCCAAGCCCTCGCGTAAGCCGGGCAAGATCTATCTGGTCAATCCAACCATGGATGACGAAACGCTACTGGTCGAAGCGTGCGAAACGCTGTCGTCGGCCAGTGACATGGCCCGGGATATTGGCGACACCGTCGATCCGTCGCAGCGCAAGGCGATGCAGATACTGCAGCAGGTCATCATGCTGAGTGAGCTGCTGGTCAATCGTGTGCTGGATAACCATCACGTCTCGCGGTAGTTGCCGCCTCGGAGAGGGACTTGTCCCCTCACTGCCTGGCAGCCATCTATACAAATCCTCAAGCGACTCTTTTTCGGAGTTCCAGCTGATGTCCCAGACCGTCATTCCACCGTTAGAAGATCCGGTGTCCCCCTACGAGTTTCCCGATTCAAGAAAACTCCACGACGCCGCCGAACGCGCCCTCGACTATTACCTGACCCCGACAGCCCGGATCATGGCCACTCCCTACACCCCAAACGACATGTTCATGGTCAACCCGCAAACCGACACGGAGTCCTTGCTGGCCAATGCCTGCGAATCCCTCGCGTCAGCCACGGTCATGCTCGGTGACTTTGCCGGCCTGCTGGAAGGGCCGAACCGCAAGACACTGTTGGGCATTGCGCAAGTGGTGATGTTGGGTGAGTTGGCGGTGAATCAGGCGCTGGATAACCTCGTGCCGAAGGAATAAACGGCACAAAAAAACCGGAAGCGTTTGCCTTCCGGTTTTTTTATCGATATCACACGGTCACAGCCTGCCAGAGATCACAAATTGATCGAATGCTTTCTGCCCATCACGCGCAGCTCGCCGCACATCAAGGAATGTAAGTTCGCCCCGGACTTCCTTTCTCACAGGTTTGTCGGTCCTGATCATCGGATTCTGCGTAGGTGGTGTATTCATGCTGGCTAGCCCATGTGAATAGGTTTGAACGACAAAGTAGAGCGGGGCTTCATCGCGTGCCAGTCAGTTGGGTCTGATTCAGTTGTAGGCACTGTCCGCGCTTTTTGAATGAGATTTTCGCCAGCAGGCTGGGCCTCTTCGCGGGCAAGCCCGCTCCCACAATGGGTGGTGGTGTTGCGAGATTTCGTGGCCAATGCGAAACCCTGTGGGAGTGGGCTTGCCCACGAAGAGGGCGGTGCTGGCTACGTCCATTTCAGACTGGCAATAAAAACCCCGGAAGCTTTCGCTGTCCGGGGTTTCTTTATTGCCAGAGCAATCAGCGGTTAAACCGCTCCACCAACGAGTATTGCGTGTTGGCAGTCTTCGTCAGCTCTTCACTCAGCAACGCCGAGTTATGCGCCTGTTCCGAAGTCTGGTCCGCCAACTCCGAAATATTGCTGATGTTGCGGCTGATTTCTTCAGCCACGGCACTTTGCTCTTCGGTCGCGGCGGCGATCTGGGTGGTCATGTCGGTGATGTTGGCCACCGCTTCGCTGATGCCCACCAGGGCCTGATCCGCTTCCAGAACCCGTGCCACGCCTTCTTCAGCCTGACGATGCCCGGCTTCCATGGTTTGTACGGCGCTGGATGCAGTCTGTTGCAGCTTGGCGATCAGGGCGTGGATCTGCCCGGTGGATTCGCTGGTGCGTTGCGCCAGTTGGCGGACTTCGTCGGCGACCACGGCAAAACCACGGCCCATTTCGCCGGCACGCGCGGCTTCAATCGCGGCGTTGAGCGCGAGCAGGTTGGTCTGGTCGGCGATGCCTTTGATCACGTCGACCACGCCGCCGATTTCGTCGCTGTCCTTGGCCAGTTGGGTGACGGTCAGGCCGGTTTCACCGACCACGACCGACAGGCGCTGGATGGCTTCGCGGGTTTCGCCGGCGATGTCGCGGCCGCGACCGGTCAGGCGGTTGGCTTCCTGGGTGGCGTCGGCGGTGCGCTGGACGTGGCTCGCCACTTCTTGCGTGGTGGCGGCCATCTGGTTGACGGCGGTGGCGACCTGTTCGGTTTCCACGCGCTGGCGTTCCAGGCCGATGGAGCTGTTGTGCGCCAGGCTGTCGGACTGCTTGGCCTGATCGGTCAGGTGCTCGGCGGTGTCCTGCAGACGGGTCAGGCAGGTTTTCAGGCGGGCTTCCTGGCTGAGGATCGACATTTCCAGACGCGCCTGGGCGCCACGGCTGTCGGTGTACATCTGCGCGATCAGTGGGTCGGACGTGGTCTGCTCGGCCAGACGCAGCAGGCGTTTGAGCCCGCGTTGTTGCCATTGCAGGCCCAGCAGGCCCAGCGGCACCGACAGACCGGCGGCGAGGGCGAAGCCCCACTGCGAGTTGAGGGTGGCGCCGATCATGAAGCTCAACTGGCTGACCAGAATGAACGGCAGCCAGTCCTGCACGATCGGCAGCCATTTGTCGCTCGAAGGAATCGCCGACTTGCCCTGGTTGATGCGTTGGTAGAGCGCTTCGGCACGGCGGATCTGTTCGGCGGACGGCTTGACCCGCACCGACTCGTAACCGACCACCTGACTGCCATCGAACACCGGCGTTACATAGGCGTTCACCCAGTAATGATCACCGGTCTTGCAGCGATTCTTGACAATGCCCATCCATGGCAAGCCTTGTTTCAGTGTGCCCCACATGTGCGAAAACACCGCAGCCGGGACGTCGGGGTGACGAACCAGGTTGTGCGGCGCACGGATCAGTTCCTCACGCGAAAACCCGCTGATTTCGACGAAAGCGTCGTTGCAGTAGGTGATCACGCCTTTGGCGTCGGTTGTGGAAATCAACCGTTGCTGAGCCGGGAAAGTCCGTTCGCGTTGTGTAATGGGCTGGTTATTACGCATGGTTTTTCAATCCGCAAGGCTTTGAAAGGTTGTCGGCGGGGTCGGCGATTTGTTGAAGTTTTTTTTCATTTATAAGTACGGCGTCGCAAAACGGGACTTGCTTCAACCCGCGAGCATCGGATAGGTGAACAGGCCGAAGTGCAGCAGGTTCAGACCAAAGTGCGTCATGATCGCCGCGCCGAGCCCGCCAAAACGGTAGGCCAGACCATAGCCGACACCCGCCAGGCCCGCCAGCAACACCCATTGCCACCCGGCGCCCACATGCACCAGGCCGAACAGCAGGGACGCGAGCAGCAGCGCGAGGTTTTCGCCGTAGGGCAGGTGTTTGAAATGCCGACTCAGGCCACCCTGTATATAGCCGCGAAACAGCGCTTCTTCGACCAGCGTCACCAGCAGCAGATTGTTCAGCACCCACAGCCACGCCTGATCCGGCCATTTCGGTGCCCAGGCGATCATGCCCAGCAACACCGCGCCACCCAGCGCCAGGATCACACTCAACGTCAAAGCCAGTGCGGTGGCGTACACGGTCAGGCGCAACGAGCGCCGCGCGACAATCCACGGGCAGGCCAGCAACAGCCAGAAGCCAATCAGCGGTTTGTCGAGATTCACGAACATCGAGAACGGCACGGCGTTGTCGGTGAAGCGCTGCGCCGGAATGGCCCGGCCGTTGTAGAAGCCTGGCAGCCAATGCATGGCCAGCGCCAGGGCCAGTACGACAAACAGGCCATGACCGAGAAAACGCCCGACCGGCACGGTTTGCTGGCGCACGGCGTAACCGGCGAAAACCAGCAGTGCAATGGAGATCAGCGCCAGCCAGCCGAGCTGGCCGAAACTCAGCGCCAATCCGTAACCAAGGCTGAGAAGCCCGAGATAGAGCCATGGCAGAGCTGTCATGGAAAGTCCTTGTGCACGATTTGTGGACAGGCTTTCTACACGGGTGGGGGCGAGGGGACAAGTGAAGTTGAGGTGAGAAACCGGGACAAAACAAAAACCTGTAGCTGACACCGAGACCTGTGGGAGCTGGCTTGCCAGCGATGAGGCCTGTACAGCCGACATCTTCATCTACTGATGTACCGCTATCGCTAGCAAGCCAGCTCCCACAGGTATTTGTATAAGGCTGAAATGTCAGCGCAGGTTGAGTTTTGCCGCGGCACGCTCGGTGATTTCAGTGCGCAACTTCAGCGAAGGCGCTGCACGTTTGCGTGCCTCATCGACAACCGCGCTCGGCGCCATCTCTGGACTGCCGGAATCAAACGGCGGCGCCGGCGCATATTCCAGCTGCAACTGCACCAGTTGCGCCGTGTCGACGCCGACCAGTTCTTGCGCCAGCGTCAGGGCAAAATCGATCCCGGCGGTGATGCCACCCCCGGTAAACAGATTGCCGTCACGCACCACCCGATCCTTCACCGGGATCGCGCCCAGTGTCGGCAGCAGATCGTGATAAGCCCAGTGTGTGGTCGCCCGTTTGCCCTGCAACAGACCCGCCGCGCCGAGCACCAGCGAACCGGTGCACACCGACGTCACGTAACGCGCCTGCGCCGCTTGCGACTTGATGAACGCCAGCGTCTGTTCATCTTCCATCAACGGCCCAACGCCCGCGCCGCCGGGTACGCAGATCACGTCCAGATCCGGGCAGTCCTCGAAGGTGGTGGTCGGTTTCAGCACCAGCCCGGTGCTGGCGGTGACCGGCACCAGATCCTTCCAGATCAGGTGCACTTGCACGTCCGGTAACGAGGCCAGCACGTCATACGGGCCGGTCAGGTCGAGTTGCTGCACCTGGGGAAACAACAGAAAACCGATCTGCAACGCCATGATTCATCTCCGTGAAAAGGGGTGGACGGCTTCACTGTAGGCGCGTAGGTTTTGGCGCATACGCCAATCAGCCCACGAATTACGCCAAATGCCGAAAACCATCCACGTACTCGCGTTCGCCAATGTGCAACTGCTCGATGTCACCGGGCCGTTGCAGGTCTTCGCCTCGGCCAACGACATTGCCCGCCAGCAGGGTTTGCCTGCGCCTTACGCGCCAACGGTCATCGCCAGCGGCGGCGGGACGGTGAGCTCGTCTGCCGGGTTGGCGATGCTGGCCGAACCGCTGCCGAAACAGCCAAGCGATACGCTGATCATCGCCGGCGGCTGGGGCGTCTACGCTGCTGCCGAAGACGCCGATTTGGTGAGTTGGGTGCGTGAACATGCGAGCGGCTGCCGGCGCGTGGCCTCGGTCTGTACCGGCGCATTTCTGCTGGCTGCCAGCGGCTGGCTCGACGGTCGCCGGGTCGTCACCCACTGGACCCGTTGCGAGCAACTGGCGCAGAAGCACCCGCGCTTGCAGGTCGAGCCCAATCCGATCTTCATCAACGACGGCCCGGTCTGGACCTCAGCGGGCGTCACCGCCGGCATCGACCTGGCGCTGGCCATGGTCGAAGACGACCTCGGTCGCGACATGGCCCTGGACGTCGCCCGGCAACTGGTGGTGTTCCTCAAGCGCCCAGGCGGGCAGTCGCAATTCAGCGTGACGCTGTCACTGCAAAAACAGGGCAACCGCTTCGATGATTTACACGCGTGGATTGCCGAACACTTGACCTGCGATCTGGGCATTCCGACCCTCGCCGAACAGGCCGGCATGAGCGAGCGCAGTTTCGTCCGTCACTACCGCGCCGACACTGGCCAGACCCCGGCCCGCGCCATCGAACTGATCCGCGTCGAAACCGCCCGCCGGTTGTTGAGTGATACCGGATTGCCGATCAAACGGGTCGCGACCAACTGTGGATTTGGCAGTGAAGAGACCTTAAGACGCAGTTTTCTGCGGGCCATGGGCGTGACGCCGCAGGCGTATCGGGAGCGGTTTTCGGTCAGTGCTGGAGCAGATCCAGTAATGCCTTGAGCGTCTCGCCCGGCGCTTCCTCGGGAATGTTATGCCCGACACCGGCCAGCACCCGCCGCTCATAAGGCCCGATGAAGTGGTGCGCATCTTCATCGTCATCTGGCGCCGGACCGACGCCATCATCCGCACCGCACAGCGAAATCGTCGGCACGCCGATTGCTGGCTGTTTCTCCAGCGCCTGCTCCATCCCCTCCAGTGCCGGATCGCCCGGCGCATACATGAAGCGATGTCGGTAGGAGTGAATCACCACCTCGACGAAATCCGGGTTGTCGAACGCCGGTGCGCTCAACGGATAACGCTCGGCGTTCCGCGCCCAGGTCGGTGACCACAACTGCCACAGCAATTCGCACAGCGCCCGACGATTCTGCGTCAATCCTTCAACGCCACGGGGCGTGTGGAAGTAATACTGATACCAATAGCGATGTTCGCTCTGCGGATCCAGCGGCTGGGTCGAATGCGGAATGTCCTGCAGATTGTAGCCATCACCCGTCACCAGCCCGCGCACACGCTCGGGATACAACGCCGCCACAATGCACGCCGCCCGACCGCCCCAGTCATAACCGCACAACGTCGCTTGCTCGATCCCTAGCGCATCCATCAGATCCAGCAGATCCTGGGCCAGCGCCGCTTGCTGGCCGGAGCGCAGTGTGTCCGGGCTGTTGAAACGGGTCGGCCCGTAACCGCGCAGGTACGGCACGATCACCCGATAGCCTTTGGCGGCGAGGGGCGGGGCGATTTCGTCGTAGGCGCGGGGGGAGTAGGGGAAGCCGTGGAGCAAGATGACCGGCGTGCCGTTTTCCGGGCCGTGATGCTCATAGGCGATGGTCAGACTTTCAGTCTTGCAAAACTGCATCACGGCTTGGGTCATACGGGATTCCTCAAGTTTCAGCTTCCGCCACCTGATTGAAATACTTGCTGCGATCCGGCGTAAACGTCACCACCATTTTCGTCCGCGTGCAGGTCATGACCCGTTCGGAACCCAGATCAATATCCAGATCTTCCCCACGCAAACCCTGCCACTGGGCCAAGTACTTCAGCGATCCGTATTTTTCATTCTTCTTCAGGCTGCGACTGACGCCACCTTTCCAGCCGAGTACCGGCAATTCGTCGGCGCGGCAGCGTTGGGCGAGGTCGGGGAAGCGGGTGGCGCGCTGACGGCCGATTTCCCAGCATTTGATCAGGCCCTTGTCGGCGGCTTCCCACAGTTCGTCGCGGGTCAGGCCCGTGCGCAGAGGAGAATCGATCTGGCGGTGGATGCGTTGGCTCATTCTGGTTCCTTGAATCGGGTTTTTATTGGACAGCTCCGCTGTGCCCGTTGCGGTGGATGGTAGGGGGGGATGTAACAGCTGGCAACAAGGTATTTCGGGGTGTAAGTGCGAGTTGCGGGCCAAGCGTTACACGGGGTTGGCAGGTTTTTGTAGGCCGTGCCATCAACAAGTTGTATCGAAAGGAATCGATTGTGTGGGCCAGCCCTTCAACCGCAAGGCTCGGGGGTGTTTGCCGTTCGTAGGTGGCCATCCTACAAACGGCGATTGGAGTTGAGATCTTTCTTACAGCGTGTGGCGAAAAATGATGACTACGGCTGCCAGTAATTCTTCTCCCCACTCAACTTGCGATCAAGAAAACTCGCCGCACTGATCAGCGCCAGATGCGTCAATGCCTGTGGCGTGTTGCCCAGATGCCGGCCACGGTTGTCGAACTCTTCCGCGTACAACCCCAGCGGATTGGCGTAGCGCAGCAGTTGTACGAACTCCAGATGAGCCTTTTCCACTTGCCCGGCCCGGGCCAGGCATTCCACGTACCAGAACGAGCACGCAGCGAAGGCGCCTTCGGTGCCGGATAAACCATCGATGCCCGCATCGTCGTTGCGATAGCGGTAAACCATTCCGTCGCGCACCAGATGTTTTTCGATGGCTTCCAGCGTCGCGAGCCAGCGTGGGTCCTTGGCACTGACGAAACGCACCAGCGGCATCAACAACATCGAGCCATCCAGCGCGGTGCCGCCCTGGTATTGCACAAAATGCCCGCGTTCTTCGTTCCAGAAGTTGTCCCAGATGTCGGCATGAATCGCCTGACGCGTCTGGTCCCATCGGGCGAAGGGTGCCGGCAGCGAGCGTTTCGAGGCCAGGCGGATGGCCCGGTCCAGCGCCACCCAGCACATCAGCCGCGAATGCAGAAAGTGATGTTGCTCACCGCGCATTTCCCAGATGCCTACGTCCTTGGTCTGCCAGGTCTCACAGACCTGATCGACCACTTCCATCACATGTTTCCAGCCTTCGTGGGAAATGGCGTCGCCGTACTTGTTGACCAGATAAACGGCGTCCATCAGTTCGCCGAAGATATCCAGTTGAATCTGGTCGTACGCACCATTGCCGATGCGCACTGGTTTTGCGCCGCCATGCCCGGACAAATGCGAGAGTTCGGTTTCCGGAAGTTCCTGGCGTCCGTCGATGGCGTAGAGGATGTTCAGCTTCATCGATTGGCCGCTGCAATCGCTGACCCGCCCGCGCAACCAGCGCATGTAGCCGTTGGCTTCGTCGACAAAGCCCAGGCGCATGAAGGCGTAGACGGTGAACGACGCGTCGCGGATCCAGGTGTAGCGATAGTCCCAATTGCGCTCGCCGCCGGGTGTCTCCGGCAGGCCGAACGTAGCGGCGGCGAGGATTGCGCCGTGCTGGCGCGAGGTCAGCAGCTTCAGGGCGAGAGCCGAGCGGTTGACCATTTCGCGCCAGCGACCGCGGTAGTTGGACTGGCCAATCCAGTCGCGCCAGAACTTCAGGGTGCGCTCAATGCACAGCTGCGCGGCGCCTTCGGCAAAACGCGGATCGTCGCTGGCGCCGAGCATGAACGCTGCCGTCTGATCCTGTTTGAGAGTGAATTGTGCGACTGCTGCATCGTTATCGACGCTCAAGGTTTGATCCGAGGCCAGCCGTAGCGTTGGCTGCCCGCTGGCGCTGAAAAGTACATCCTTCTTGTCGATTGCGGCGTGAGTTTCAGCGCGGGCGTAGTCATGCCGAACGGCGCAGTGCAGATGAAACGTCGCCTGCCCGCTGACCACTCGCACCCGGCGGATCAACAATGGCAACGCATCGTCGTTGTCGCCAATGGGCAACAGGTCGGTGATTTCCACCACGGCGTGGTCGCTGAGCCAACGGGTTTGCAGGACGTTGGTGTCCGGCAGGTAAATTTGCTCGCGCCGGGCATCTGGCAGGTCCGGCGCGAGCTGGAAAATCCCGGCATCGGGGGTGTCCAGCAGCGAACAAAAGATCGACGGGCTGTCGAACTCCGGCCAGCAGAAGAAATCCACGCTGCCCTTGTCATTGACCAGCGCGGCGCTGCGCATGTCGCCGATGATGCCGTGGGCGTCGATGGGGCTTTGTCGTTCGGAATGATGCTCAGCCATTGCCACGGAACTCCGGATAGAGGCTCATGCCGCCGTCGATGAACAGGGTGGTGCCGACGATGTAGTCGGAAGCATCGGAGGCGAGGAACACCACCGCGTTGGCCACGTCCTCGACATCGCCGATGCGCCCGTAAGGGATGAGTTTGAGCAGGGCTTGCCCGGCGTCGCCTTCGGTGGCGTCTTTATTGATGGCCGTGCGGATTGCCCCCGGTGCGATGCCGTTGATGCGGATTCGCTGGTGGCTGACTTCCTGGGCCAGGGTCTGCATCAATTGATCGACGCCGCCCTTGGAGGCGGCGTAGTTCACATGCCCGGCCCAGGGAATGCGCTGGTGCACCGAGCTCATGTGGATGATTTTGCCGGCGGCCCGCGACACGCCTTCGCGCACGCCCTGGCGGTTGAAGATCCGCAGCGCGGCGCGGGCGCAGAGGAACTGTCCGGTGAGGTTGACGCCAATCACCGTGTTCCAGTCGGCCAACGACATATCCACAGCCGCCGCGTCTTTTTGCAGGCCGGAATTGGCCACCAGAATGTCCAGCGTGCCGAAAGCGTCGAGGGTTTGCTGGAACAGTCGCTCTACCTCTTCTTCCTTCGAAACATCGGCGCCGATGGCAATGGCCTGGCCACCGTCGGCGACAATCTGCCGGGCCAGCGCTTCGGCCGGTTCGGCTTGTCGGTTGTAGTTGATGACCACGGCGGCACCGGCAGCGGCCAGGGCTTTGGCGGCGCCATGGCCGATGCCGGAGCTGGCGCCGGTGACAAGTGCCACTTGGCGGGCGAGGGAAATCTGCATGCGGGGTCGCGCCTTGGGTTGAGGGCTTACTTAGCTGACTGGCGGCCGGCGGCGAGAGTTCATCCGCGTACATGAAATGATCGACAGCTTGGCGCCGCAGCGATTGGCCTTGCATGCCACAGGGACTTCACACTCCACCAACAATTCCTCGCTTTCCCGCCCGTCAGGCTTTGTGGCAAGTTGGCCGCCCCTGATGAGGCTGTATCCGATGGCAAACCCTTACCGCGAACTGTTCAACGCCCCCGGCGCCCGGGCCTTTGTGATGGCCGGGATGATCGCGCGCATGCCGATTTCCATGACCGGCATCGGCGTGATCACCATGCTCTCGCAATTGACCGGCGGTTATGCGTTGGCAGGCGGGGTGGCGGCGACCTTTGCTTTGGCCACGGCGTTCTGCGCGCCGCAGGTGTCGCGGCTGGTGGACCGTTACGGTCAGGGACGGATTTTGCCGGTGTCGGCGCTGATCGGTGGCGGGGCGTTGCTGATGTTGCTGCTGTGCACCCGTTTGCAGGCGCCGACCTGGACGCTGTTCATCTGCGCCGCGCTGGCCGGTTGCATGCCGAGCATGTCGGCGATGGTGCGGGCGCGCTGGACGGAAATCTATCGTGGCCAGCCGCAATTGCAGACCGCGTATGCGCTGGAATCGGTGCTCGACGAAGTCTGCTTTATCGTCGGGCCGCCGCTGTCGGTGGGGCTGTGCGTCGGCGTGTTTCCCGAGGCCGGGCCACTGGCGGCGCTGTTGATGCTGGCGATCGGCGTGACGGCGTTTGTCGCGCAGCGCAGCACCGAGCCGCCGGTGCACCCTCACGAATCAGAGCATCAAGGTTCGATCATTCGTTCGACCGACGTGCAATGGCTGCTGCTGTTGATGGTCGCCATGGGCATGATCGTCGGCGTGGTCGATGTGGTTAGCGTTGCGTTCGCCCAGCAACAAGGGCAACCGGCGGCGGCGAGCATCGTGTTGTCGGTGTACGCCATCGGTTCCTGTTTGGCGGGTATCGCGTTTGGTGCGATGCGCTCGAAACTGCCGTTGCCGCGCCTCTTTCTCTACGGCGGCCTGGCGACGGCGGTGACCACGCTGCCGTTGCTGCTGGCGACCAATATTTTCGGATTGTCCGTGGCGGTGTTCATCGCCGGGCTGTTCTTCTCGCCAACATTGATTGTGGCGATGGCGTTGATCGAGCGCATCGTGCCGCCGGCCAAACTCACCGAAGGCCTGACCTGGCTGGTGACCGGCCTGAGCATTGGCGTGGCCATCGGTGCCGCTGGTTCCGGCGCACTGGTGGATGCGTTCGGCGCCCGCAGCGGGTTCTGGCTGGCGATCGCTGCGGGTGCGGTGGTGCTGTGTTCGGCGGTGCAGAGTTTCCGTCATTTGAAGTGATCGATGCACCGGACTAATTCCCGCTGTACCTCATCCGTTCTCTTTTACAGATAACCCATTGAGGTAAACGCGGTGACAAAGCTGACACTGCTGTGCCTGCCCTATTCGGGCGCCAGCGCCATGGTCTACAGCCGCTGGCGGCGCCAGCTGCCGTCGTGGATGCAACTGCAACCGGTGGAGTTGCCCGGGCGCGGCGCGCGCTACGACGAACCCCTGCAAATCGACATGCGGGCCCTTGCCCGGCAATTGGCCCGCGAGCATAAACCTTCGCTGCAGGCGCCCTATGCGTTGTTCGGGCATAGCCTGGGCGCGCTGCTCGCGTGTGAACTGGCCCATGCCTTTCGCGAACTTGGTGCACCCGAGCCGGTGGCGCTGTTTGCCTCCGGTACGGCCGCTCCGAGCATGCGCAGCGACTACGACCGCGGTTTTTCCGAGGCTCGCAGCGACGAGGAGTTGATCGAGCAGTTGCGCACCTTTCAGGGCACCAGCGAAGAAGTCCTGGCCAATCAGGAGCTGATGAGCCTGACGCTGCCGGTCCTGCGTGCCGATTTCATGATGTGCGGACGCTTCACGCCGATTGAACGGCCTCTGCTCAATTGTCCGGTGCATGTGCTGGGCGGCAAGGAAGACCGGGCGACCACCGAACAATTGATCGGCTGGAGCAAAGAGACGCTGGGAAGCTTCTCGGTGGACATGATGACCGGTGGTCATTTCTTCATTCATGAGCATGAAGCCCGGGTCATCCGCACGCTCAAGAGTCACCTGGAAGCCCATCACCGGCGCCATGCGCTGTCGGCGGCACCGGCGCTGTGAAGCGCGGTTCACCTATCGAGTGTTTTGAGGAGGCCAGTCATGGCTGTTGCTGAGGGATTTTCTGTCCGTCCGTTGTTGCCGCACCGCGGTCGCCTGCCGCTGCTGGTGGAGGCAAGCGACGCCGATACAGACTTGCTGGCGGTGTTCGACGAATTGAAGACACTGGTCGATGAGCATCTGCTGCAAGACGGCGGTGTGCTGTTTCGCGGGTTCCGGCTGGACGGCGCAGAACGCTTTCGCGAGTTTGCGGCGAGCTTCGGTCATCCGCTGTTGAACTACGAGTTTGGCTCGACGCCGCGCACCAATGTGACCCAGGGTGTGTACACCTCCACCGAATACCCGGCGCACCAGAGTATTCCGCTGCACAACGAGCAGGCGTACTCCCGGGACTGGCCGATGAAGATCTGGTTCTACAGCATGATCGCGGCAAAGTCCGGTGGCGAAACGCCGATTGCCGACAGTCGTGAAGTGTATCGTCGGATTCCGGTGGCGATCCGCGAGCGTTTCGTCAGCAAGGGGCTGATGTATGTGCGCAACTTCGGTAACGGGCTGGATGTGGCCTGGGAAGATGTGTTCAACACCGAAGACCAGGCTGAGGTCGAGGCCTACTGCCAGGCTCACGGCATTGTCTGCGAGTGGAAGGACGACGGTGAGCTGCGCACCCGCCAGACCTGTCAGGCCGTCGCGCAGCACCCGGTCACCGGGGACATGGTCTGGTTCAATCAGGCGCACCTGTTCCATATTTCCAACCTGCAACCGGAAGTGCGCGAGAGCCTGCTGGACATCGTCGATGAAGAGGACTTGCCGCGTAACGTCTACTACGGTGACGGTTCGCCGATTGAAGATGAGGTCCTGAGCCAGATCCGTGCTGTGCTCGACGAATGCGCCATCAGCTTCCCTTGGCAGGAAGGCGATGTGCTGATGCTCGACAACATGTTGTCGGCTCATGCCCGCTCGCCGTTCGAAGGCCCGCGCAAGGTCATCGTGGCCATGGCCGAAGGTCACTCCCAGGACGCACTCTGACCCGTTGCGACAGTTGAACGGGTTATTGTCGAAGCCGGTCAAGTACCGGCTTCGGCATTTGTGCGTCAGTCCCTGTTGCCCTCGACCGGGGATTGCCCGGCCTCGCTAAATCATTGCGTTTGCCATTCGTTCTTGTTGATACGACCGGGCCTCCTGGTCACGCCGCCGATCAGCAAGGACCCAATGCATGAATGCCGCAGACGCACAGAAACTAGCCCGCCGCTTTATCGAATTGCCTCAGGACAAACGCCGTGTGTTCCTCGCCGGCATGGCCCGTGAAGGGATCAATTTTGCGCAGCTGCCCATGACCGCCTGCATCGGGGCCGCCGAGCGTGACGGCCTGTCCTATGCCCAGCAGCGGATGTGGTTTCTTTGGCAGATGGACCCGCAAAGTGCCGCCTACAACCTGCCGATGGCCGTGCGCCTGAGCGGCGAGTTGCAGGCCGAGGCGCTGGAGCAGGCGTTCAGTCTGTTGGCGGCGCGGCATGAGTGCCTGCGCACGACGTTCGGCCAGGAGGGCGAGCAAGCGTTCCAGAAAGTCGCCGAACCCCGGCCGGTCAAATTGGCCCTCACAGATCTGAGCGCCTTGCCTGAGGATCAACGCTGGCCGCTGGCCCGGCAGCACATGATGGCGGAAGCCACGCAAGCCTTCGATCTGGAAAACGGGCCACTGCTGAGCCTGCGCCTGCTGCGGCTGGACGCGCAAGAGCACGTGCTGTTGCTGACGTTGCACCACATTATTGCCGACGGCTGGTCGATGAACATTCTCATCGACGAATTCATGCGCACCTACGATGCGCTGGTGGCCGGGCGCGAGCCACAATTGCCGGCGATCACCGTGCACTACCGCGACTATGCACTGTGGCAACGCAGTTGGCTGGAGGCGGGCGAGCGTGAGCGGCAGCTCGATTATTGGCGCGCGCATTTGGGTGACGAGCATCCGGTGCTTGAACTGCCGACCGACCGTGCGTACCCGGCCCAGGCCAGTCACCGCGGCGCGCGTCTGGAAACGGTCATCGATGCCAGCCTGCGTCAGGATTTGAAAAATCTCGCGCAACGTCAGGGCGTGACCCTGTTCGTAGTTCTGCTGGCGGCCTTCAAGACCTTGCTGCATCGCTACAGCGGCCAGACCGACATTCGCGTCGGCGGCCTGATCGCCAACCGCACCCGCAGCGAAACCGAAGGCCTGATCGGCTTCTTCGTCAATACGCAAATCCTGCGCAGCGTGGTCACCGCCAATAGCCGTTTCGCCGATTTGCTGCAGAGCGTGCGCCAAGCTGCGGCCGGCGCGCAGTCCCATCAGGATCTGCCATTCGACGCCTTGATCGAAGCGTTGCAGCCGGCTCGCAGCCAGAGCCATAACCCGCTGTTCCAGGTGATGTTCAACCACCAGCCGCTGGTGACCGATTTGCAGCAGGCGCAGTTGGCGTCCGGTTTGCAGGTTGGTTACCTGACCGAAGAGCAACTGACCGGCAGTGGCCGCGAACACGCGGCCACCAGCGATCTGATGCTCGATACCCGCGAAGAGGGCGAGCAACTGTTCGCCGCGTTTACCTACGCCACCGATATTTTCGACGAATCCACCATCGCCGCGCTGGCCGGGCACTGGCGCAACGTGCTGGTGTCGGTCTGCCGCGATCCGCAGCAGTTGATCGGCAACCTTTCGATGCTGGACGTTGCCGAGCAGCAGGGCTTGATCCAGATCGCCGAAACGAGCCCGCGACTGGCCAGCTTTCAGACCCTGTTCGAAGCGCAAGTGACGCGTACGCCAGATGCACCGGCGGTGATTCTGGCGAGCGAGTCGGCGCCCTCGATCACCTATGCCGAACTGAATCGACGCAGCAATCGCCTGGCCCATCAACTGCGCGCCCGGGGTGTTGGCCCGGACGTGTTGGTCGGCGTGGCGCTGGGGCGTTCGCTGGAACTGGCCGTCGCCTTGCTCGCCGTGCTCAAGGCCGGGGGCGCCTATGTGCCGCTGGATCCGCAGACCCCGGGCGAGCGCTTGCGCCACGTACTTGACGACAGCGGACTGAAACTGTTGCTGACCGACCGCCAGACACTGGCCGGTCTGCCGACCCTCGACGGCGTGGAAAGCCTGTGCCTGGACACGTTGCCGGACGACGGTGCCGGCGACAATCTGCCGGTGACCGTCGAGCCGCAAAACCTGGCTTACGTGATCTATACCTCCGGTTCGACCGGCCGGCCCAAAGGTGTGGCGATCAGTCACGCCGCGCTGAGCGAGTTCATCGAGCGCGCCATCGACTACAGCGACCTGCGCGAAGGCGACCGGGTGTTGCAGTTCGCAACCAGCAGCTTTGACGGGTTCGTCGAGCAGTTTTTCCCGCCGCTCTGTCACGGCGCGAGCGTGGTGCTGCGCGATGCGCGTCTGTGGGACAGCGCGACATTGCATCAAGTGATCCTCGAACACGGCATCACCCTGGCCGACCTGCCGGCGGCGTACTGGTACTGGCTGGTGCAGGAATACGCAGCCAATCCTCCGGCGCACTTCGGTGCCCTGCGCCAGATTCACGTGGGCGGCGAGGCGATGGCGGTGGACGGTCTGCGCCTGTGGCAACAGGCCGGGCTGGGTCATGTGCGTCTGCTCAACACCTACGGGCCGACCGAGGCGACGGTGGTATCGACGATCCACGACTGCTCGGCGCTGACTGCGGAAGCTGTGTCGTGGCGCGGCATACCGATTGGGCAGGGTCTGGCCGCACGTCGTCTGTACGTGCTGGATGATGATTTGAACCTGCTGCCACAAGGCGCGGTAGGCGAGTTGTACATCGGTGGACCGGGCCTGGCGCGCGGTTATCACCGACAGCCGACGTTGAGTGCCGAGCGTTTCATTGCCGACCCGTTCGCCAGTGGCGAACGCTTGTATCGCACCGGCGATCGCGCACGTTTGCGCGCTGACGGCGCGGTGGAATACGTCGGTCGCGTGGATCACCAAGTGAAGATTCGCGGCTTCCGTATCGAGCTGGGTGAAATCGAATCGCGCCTGCAGCAGTGCCCGGGTATCCGCGAGGCCGTGGTGCTGGCCTTGCCGCTGAATGGCAGCCTGCAACTGGTGGCGTATCTGGTGGCCGATCAGGACGTGCTCGACGGAGTGGCTGGTCAATCGGCGTTCCGTCAGCAGGTCAGGGCTTCGCTGCAAGCCAGGCTGCCGGACTACATGGTGCCGGGCCACCTGCTGTTGTTGGCGGAATTGCCGCTGACGCCGAGCGGCAAGCTCGATCGCAAGGCTTTGCCGGCGCCGGACATGGATCAATTGCAGGTCGACTATCGCGTCCCGCAATCGGACATCGAACAAGCCCTGGCGCAGATCTGGGCGGATGTCCTGCAAGTGCCTCGCGTCGGGCTGGACGATCACTTCTTTGAGTTGGGCGGCCATTCGCTGCTGGCGGCGCAAGTGATCGGACGGATCAAGAAACAACTAAACGTGGTGTTGCCGCTGCGCAACCTGTTCGAAAAACCGTTGCTCGGCGATCTGGCCCTGGCGGTGGCGCTGCTGACCGACGGTGCAACGGACAACGACTGGTCCGACATGGACCTGTTCATGAGTGCTTTGGAAGGAGAAGAAGTATGAGCGGCACTATGGCGGATCGTATCGCTAAAAGGTTCGTCGGCTTGCCGCTTGAGCAACGTCGGCTGTTTCTGGCCAAGCTGCGCGAGGAGGGCAAGGACTTCAGTCTGCTGCCGCTGCCGGTCAGTCGCCACGACTGCGCACAGATCCCGCTGTCGTTCGCCCAGCAGCGCCTGTTGTTTCTCTGGCAGCTTGAACCGCAGAGCGCCGCGTACAACATGGCCGCCGGTCTGCGCCTGAACGGGCGGCTGGACGAATCGGCGCTGACCCGCTCGTTCGATCACCTGCTGGCGCGCCATGAAGTGCTGCGCACGGTGTTCCGCACCGACGGCGACCAGCCGCATCAAGTCATACTCGAGCCGCAAGGCGTCGCGCTGGAGCGCATCGACCTTCGCGGTGTTGCCGCCCCGGAGCGCGAGCAGGCACTGGCTCTGCAAGTGCAGGACGTGACGGCGCAGCCATTCGATCTGCGTCACGGCCCGTTGCTGCGCGCCAGTCTGTTTTGCCTGGCGGACGATGAGTTCGTGCTGGTGGTGAGCATGCACCACATCGTCTCCGACGGTTGGTCGATGGACGTAATGGTCAAGGAGTTCGTGCAGTGCTATCAGGCGTTCAGCCTGGAGCGCGAGCCGCTGTTGCCGGCGTTGGCGTTGCAGTACGCCGACTACGCCATTTGGCAGCGGCGCTGGCTGGAAGCCGGCGAGGGCGAGCGTCAACTCGATTACTGGCGCCAGCAACTGGGTGAGGAACATCCGCTGCTGGAAGTCGCCCCGGACTTCGCCCGCCCGCTGACCCAAAGCTTTGAAGGCCAGACCCTGAGCTTCGATTTCGGTACGGATCTGTCGCGTCAGCTCAACGGGTTCGCTCGCGCTCAGGGCATCAGTCTGTTCATGCTGGTGCTCGCCGGTTTTTCGCTGTTCCTCTCGCGTCAGGCCGGGGAGCGTGACATCCGCGTCGGCGTGCCGAATGCCAACCGCAGTCGCGCCGAAGTCGAAGGGCTGATCGGCTTCTTCGTCAATACCCAGGTGCTGCGCTGCGAGGTGGACGAGCGGGGCAGCTTCGAGGATTTGCTGGCGCAGGTGCGTGAGGCGTCGTTTGGCGCCCAGGCTCATCAGGAGCTGCCGTTCGAACAGCTGGTGGACGAACTGGTCGCCGAACGTACCTTGGGGCACAACCCGTTGTTCCAGGCCAAGTTCAACCAGAACGTCGGCATGCAGAAACAACGGTCGATGGCGCTGCCGGGCCTGAGCGTGGCGGAGTATCCGCTGGACAAGGACGGCACGCACTTCGATCTGGCACTGGACATCACCGACGACGGCACGCTGATCCACGGGCAGATGACCTACGCCAGCGACCTCTATCGACACGCGACGGTTGAAGCTTTTGTCCCGGCCTTGCTCGGTCTGTTCGGGGCGCTGCTGAAGGCGCCACAAGCGCCGCTGCACAGCGTGGCGACGGCGTTGCCGAGCGCTTTCGCGGCCCCGCGGGATCCCGCATTGTCGGTGTTGCAACACTGGGCACGCGAAGTCGCTCGTCAGCCGCAGGCATTGGCCGCGCGGGATCTGAATGGCGGCTTGAGCTTCCAGGCGCTGGATCAGGCGGCCAATCGCCTCGCTCATCATTTGCTGGCCCAGGGCGCAGTTGCCGGTCAACCGGTGGCGGTGCTGATGGAGCGCTCGCTCGACTGGCTGACGTGCGTGCTGGCGATCTTCAAGGCTGGTGCGGTGTACATGCCGCTGGACGTCAAGGCACCTGCGGCGCGTTTGCAGCAGATGCTCAGCGCCGCCAAGGCTCGGGCAGTGGTGTGCGCCGAGGGCGATTTGCGGGTTTCGGAACTGGCGGTCGTCGGTTGTCAGGGGCTGGCATTCGATGCGCAGCAATGGCAACACCAGCCGATGACTGCCCCGGCCTGCGAGCTGTTGGTGCAGTCGCCGGCCTATGTGATTCACACTTCCGGTTCCACCGGTCAACCCAAGGGGGTGCTGGTCAGCCACGGTGCCTTGGCCAGCTATGTACGCGGGGTGCTGGAACGTCTCGACCCGGCGTCGGACACCAGCATGGCGCTGGTCTCCACCATTGCGGCAGACCTGGGTTTCACCGTGCTGTTCGGCGCATTGTGCTCGGGCCGTTTGCTGCATGTGTTGCCGGAAGAGCTGGGCTTCGACCCGGATCGTTTCGCCGAATACATGGCCGAGCACCATGTGGGCATGCTGAAAATCGTTCCGGGGCATCTGGCGGCCTTATTGCAGGCATCCCGGGCGGCTGACGTGCTGCCGGAGCAGGCGCTGATCGTCGGCGGCGAAGCCTGTTCGCCTGCACTGGTGGAACGTGTGCGTCAGCTCAAGCCGGGTTGCCGGATCATCAACCACTACGGCCCGAGCGAAACCACCGTGGGTGTGTTGGCCCACGAAGTCGGTTCGCTGGAACCGGAGGGGCGCAGCGTGCCGGTCGGCACGGCGCTGACCGGGGCGCATGTGTATGTGCTCGACGATGTGCTCAACAGCGTGGCCGATCAGGTCGCGGGCGAGCTGTACATCGGCGGCGACAGTGTCGCCCTCGGTTATCTTGGCCAGCCGGGGCTGACCGCCGAACGTTTTGTTCCCGATCCGTTCGGACCGGCCGGTGCGCGGGTGTATCGAAGTGGCGACCGGGTGCGCCGCAATCGTCGGCAGGCGGTGGAGTTCATCGGCCGCGCCGACGATCAGGTCAAGGTGCGCGGGTATCGGGTGGAACCGGCGGAAGTCGCCCGGGTACTGCTCGGTCTGGACGGTGTCAGCGAGGCGGCCGTATTGGCGTTGGCGCTGGATGACGACGCGGCGCGTCTGCAACTGGTGGCCTGGTGTGTACCGGCGGCGGGAGTCGCGTTGAAGGCTGAAAGCCTGCGCGAGCAACTGCAAGCCTGCCTGCCGGATTACATGGTGCCGGCGCAGATTGTCTTGCTGGAGCAATTGCCGCTGACGGCCAACGGCAAACTGGACAAGCGCGCCTTGCCGGTGCCGGGTGTGGTGACTCAGCGTTACGTCGCCCCGATGGGCGAGGTCGAGGAAAAACTCGCGGCGATCTGGGCCGACGTGCTCAAGCTGGAGCGTGTGGGCAGCACCGACAACTTCTTCGAACTGGGCGGGGACTCGATCCTCAGCCTGCAAATCATTGCCCGGGCCAAGCGTCAGGGCATCAAGCTAAGCCCCAAGCAATTGTTCGAAAAGCAGACTGTCAGCCAGTTGGCGGCAGTGGCCAAGCTGATCGAAGCCAAACCCGTGGCGGCCGCGCCGCAGAAAGTTGGCGGACAGCTGGCATTGCTACCGATTCAGGCGCGCTTTTTCGAAACGCCGATTGCCCAGCGTCAACACTGGAACCAGTCGGTGATGCTGCAACCGCAAGCGCCGCTGGAGGCAGGCCATCTGCAAGCCGCTCTGGCGGCATTGATCGAACAGCATGATGCACTGGGCTTGAACTTCCAGGCGTCGGGCGATGCCTGGCAGGCAACGTTCCAGACCGCGCGCGACCCTGAACTGCTATGGGTGCGCGATCTGGAAAGCCTGGATCAACTGACGACGCTGGCGGATCAGGCTCAGCGCAGTCTGGATCTGCAACAAGGGCGACTGCTGCGTGCGGTGCTGGCGAATCTGCCGGACGGTCAGCAGCGTTTGTTGCTGGTGATCCATCACCTGGTGGTCGATGGGGTGTCCTGGCGTGTTTTGCTGGAAGACTTGCAGCTCGGTTACACCGCACTGGCGGCGGGCAAGCCACTGGTGCTGCCGGGCAAGAGCAGCTCGCTGCAGAGCTGGGCCGAACACCTGCACCGCTATGCGCAGAGTGAAGCGCTGGGCCGCGAGCGCGAGTATTGGCTGAAGACTCTGGGCACGGCCGACGCCGAATTGCCACGGGACTTTGCACAAGACGTTCAGACTCAAGCACAGGCGCAACGCGTCAGTTCGCGCCTGAGCCAGGCACTGACCCACAAATTGCTCAAGGTGGCCCCGGCCGCATATCGCACGCAGATCAACGATCTGCTGCTCACTGCGCTGGCGCGGGTGCTGTGCGACTGGAGCCGACAGCCGTCGGTGCTGATCCAGCTTGAAGGTCATGGTCGCGAAGACCTGTTCGACGAGCTCGATCTGAGCCGCACGGTGGGTTGGTTCAGCAGCCTGTTCCCGGTAAGTCTGACGCCGCAGGCAGCGCCGGGCGAATCGTTGTGCGCAATCAAGGAACAACTGCGCGCTGTACCGGGCAAAGGCATCGGTTACGGCGTGCTGCGCCACCTGACCGGCGCCGCCGAGCTGCGCTCACTGGCCCCGCCACGGGTGACCTTCAACTATCTGGGGCAGTTCGACGGTGATTTCAGCGCCGCCGAGGGCACACTGTTCGTGCCGTCCGGTGATAGCACCGGGGCCAATCAGGACGCCACGGCGCCGTTGGGCAACTGGCTGAGCATTGACGGTCAGGTGTATGGCGGCGAGCTGGAACTGACCTGGACCTTCGGGTCGGGCATGTACCGCGCCGACACGGTGCAGGCCCTGGCCGAGGCTTACCGTCTTGAGCTGGAGCGGCTGATCGACCACTGCTGCGACAGTGGTCAGGCCGGCGTCACGCCGTCCGATTTCAGTCTGGTGACCCTGACGCAGGCGCAGCTCTCGGCACTGCCGATTCCGCCCCGGGAAATCACCGATCTGTACCCGCTGTCGCCGATGCAGCAAGGCATTCTGTTTCACAGCCTTAACGATCCTGACAGCCCGGCGTACACCAACCAGCTGCGGGTCGACGTGCAACATCTGGAGGCCGAGCGTTTCCGTCAGGCCTGGCAGCAGACCCTCGACGCCCACGACATTTTGCGTACCGCGTTTGTCTGGCCGAGCGATGCGTCTGCGGCAGTGCAAGTGGTGCGCCAGAGCGTACAAATGCCGTGGAGCGTGCAGGACTGGCGTGGCCGAAGCGACCTCGACACCGCACTGGACCAACTGGCCAATGACGATCTGGCCAACGGTTTCGAGCTGACGGGCGCGCCGTTGTTGCGGGTTTCGCTGGTGCGTACCGATGATTCGACGCATCACCTGATCTACACCTGCCACCACATCCTGATGGATGGCTGGAGTACCTCGCAGTTGTTCGGCGAAGTGCTGCAGCGTTACGCGGGCCTGACTCCGGCCGCTGCCCAGGGACGTTATCGCGATTACATCGAGTGGCTGGGTCAACGCGATCAGCCGGCCAGTCAGGCGTTCTGGAAGCAGGCGTTGGCCGAGCTCGAGGAGCCGACGCGCCTGGCCAGTGCCGTGCCGATGGCGCAGACCGGTGCCGGTGGTTATGCCGATCACCAGCATGTATTCAGTGAACAGCTGACGGCGGATCTGAATCGCTTCGCCCGGGAGCAGAAAGTCACCCTCAACACCCTGGTGCAAGCGGCATGGCTGGTGCTGTTGCAGCGCTACACCGGTCAGGACAGCGTCGCCTTCGGCGCTACAGTGGCCGGGCGCCCGACCGATCTGCCCGGTGTCGAGCAACAGATCGGCCTGTTCATCAACACCTTGCCAGTGGTGGCGACGCCATCCGCCGAGCTGTCGGTCGAGCGTTGGTTGCAACAGGTACAGGGCCTCAACCTGGCGCTGCGTGAGCACGAACACACGCCGCTCTACGAGATTCAGCGTTGGGCCGGACTGGGCGCGGGTGCATTGTTCGACAGCATTCTGGTGTTCGAGAACTACCCGATGGCTGAAGCCCTGCAACAGGGGCCGGACACCGGGCTGGTGTTCTCGGCGATCCGCCGCCAGGAGCAGACCAACTACCCGTTGACGCTGGTGGCAGTCACCGGCCGAGAACTGAGCCTCGGTGTCAGCTACGATCGGGCCTGTTTCGATGCCTCGACCATCCTCGGTCTGAGTCGTCAACTCGAAAGCCTGTTGAGCCAGTTCCTCGGTAACGCCACGCAACCGTTGGGCACGTTGCAACTGCTGGACGGGTCGCAGCGCGAGCAGGCGATCGACTGGGGCAAGGCCGCCGTCACGGCGACCGATCCGCGCACGGTGCTGGAGTTCATCGAGGCCCGTGTCGCGCAGCGGCCGGATGCGCCGGCGGTGGTCTACGCCGAGCAACAGATCGACTATCGCCCCCTCGACCTGCGGGCCAATCGTCTGGCGCACAAGCTGCAAGCGCTGGGCGTGGGCCCGGAAGTGCGGGTCGGTGTGTGCATGCGTCGCACCCCGGACATGCTGGTCGCCTTGTTGTCGATCCTCAAGGCCGGTGGCACCTATGTGCCGCTGGACCCGGACTACCCGCAGGAACGTTTGCTGCACATGCTCGACGACAGCCGAGCCGCGGTGTTGCTGACAGAGCCGGCAGCGCAGGCGATGCTGCCCGATGCGTTGAGCGCCCAAGTGGTGCTGGTGGAGGAGGGCGAGCAATGGCTGGCCGGGTACTCGTCTACCGCACCGGTGGCGGGGATCACCGGGCAAAACCTGGCTTACGTCATTTACACCTCGGGTTCCACCGGCAAGCCCAAGGGCGTGGCCATCAGTCACGCCAACCTCACCGCGCTGATCCAGTGGTCGCAAGGGGTGTACCGCGAGGAGCAACTGCGCGGCGTACTGGCTTCGACCTCGATCTGCTTCGACCTGTCGGTCTGGGAGATCTTTGTCACCCTGGCCAGCGGCGGTTGCATGGTGCTGGCGGACAACGCGCTGGCCCTGGCGGACTTGCCGGCCCGCGAGCGGGTGACGCTGATCAACACGGTGCCGTCGGCGATAGCCGCGCTGCAACGGGCCGGGCAGATTCCGTCATCGGTCGCGACCATCAATCTGGCCGGCGAGCCGCTGAAGCAGAGCCTGGTGGACACGCTTTACGCGACTACGTCGGTCAAGCAGGTCTACGACCTGTACGGGCCGTCGGAAGACACCACGTATTCGACGTTCACCCTGCGCACCGCGCAAGGTCAGGCCAACATCGGCCGGCCGCTGGACAACACCGTGGCGTACCTGCTCGACACTCAGCTCAATGGGTTGCCGGCCGGTGTGGCGGCAGAGCTGTACCTGAGCGGCGCCGGCGTGACCCGGGGCTATCTGATGCGACCGGGCATGACCGCCGAGCGCTTCGTGCCCAACCCCTATGCCAGCAACGGCGAGCGGCTTTACCGCACGGGCGACCTGGTGCGCCAGGGCGCGGACGACAACATCGAGTACCTGGGGCGCGCCGACCATCAGGTGAAAATCCGCGGTTTCCGTATCGAGCTGAGCGAAGTCGAAGCGCGCTTGCTGGAGCAGGCCGAGGTGCGCGAAGCGGTGGTGCTGGCGCAGGACGGCGCAGCGGGCAAACACCTGCACGGCTACGTCGTGGCGGCGCAGCCGGCGACCGATCCGGCGGCGTTGACCGAGCGTCTGCGCGCAGCGTTGGCCAGTCGTTTGCCGGCGCACATGGTGCCGGGGCATCTGCAGGTGATCGAGGCGGTGCCGTTGACCCCGAACGGCAAGCTCGACCGCAAGGCGCTGATGGCCTTGGGCGCCAACCCGACGCAGCAGCAGTACGAAGCGCCGCAGACGGACTTGCAATGGGAAGTGGCGACGGTCTGGCAGGAAGTGCTGGAAATCGAGCGCGTGGGCCTGGCGGACAACTTCTTCCAGCTTGGCGGTCATTCGTTGCTGGCGACACTGGTGGTGACCCGGATCAAGGAGCGTCTGGGCGACAAGGTGCCGCTCAAGGAGCTGTTCGAAGCCGATACGCTGAAAGCGTTCTGCAACCGGATCGAGGCGCTGCGTGTCGAAATGTCGCCCGTTCAGGATGAATTGGCTAAATCCCTGGAGGCCCTCAAACGTCTATCCCTCGATGATCTGGAAAAACTGATTTCTTGAGAGGGAAAAACGCGTGCAAGAGTTAATCGAGTCGGTAGGACAACTTTCGGCTAAGCAAAGAAAGGCTCTGGCGGTTCTGCTCAAGCAGAAAGGCGTCAACCTCTTTGACATTGCCCCGGTTTTCAAGCGCACGGCCGAAGAGCCGCTGCTGCTGTCCTACGCCCAGCAGCGCCAGTGGTTTCTCTGGCAATGGGCGCCGCACAGCGCGGCCTACAACATTCCGACGGCCCTGCGTTTACAGGGGCCGCTGGATGAGTCGGCGCTGGAGCGCAGCCTTCAGGCGCTGATCGAACGACACGAAACCTTGCGCACGGTGTTCTCCCAGGAAACCGAACAACCGCTGCAAACGATCCTCCCGGCAGGATCGTTTGCACTGGAGACTTACCCACTGAGCCCTGAGCTGGCGAGCGACCCGGATGCCTCGATCCAGGCGTTCGTCCAGACCCAGAGCCAGAAGACTTTCGATCTGCAGCAAGGCCCGCTGTTGCGCGCCGCCCTGTTGCAGGTCAACCCGAACGACCACGTGCTGGTGTTGACCCTGCACCACATCGTCTCCGACGGCTGGTCGCTGCAAGTGATGATCGAAGAGCTGGTGCAGCTCTATGCCGGTTTCAGTCTCGGTCACGATGCCGGTCTGCCGGCTCTGCCAATTCAATACGCCGACTACGCCTTGTGGCAGCGCCAGTGGATGGAAGCGGGCGAACAGGCACGGCAACTGGCCTATTGGCAGGAAAAGCTCGGCGGTGAACAACCGGTGCTGGAACTGCCGCTCGACCGCGTGCGCAGCGTCGATCAGAGTTTTGCCGGAGCCAGCCACAACCTGATTCTCGATTCACAGCTGAGCCAGGGTCTGAAAGCCTTTGCGCGGCAGGAAAACGTCACCCTGTTCGTCTTGCTGTTGGCGTCGTTCCAGGCGCTGTTGCACCGTTACAGCGGCCAGTCGGACATCCGTGTCGGCGTCCCGGTGGCCAACCGTGGCCGGGTGGAAATCGAGCGTCTGATCGGTTTCTTCGTCAATACGCAGGTGCTCAAGGCCGACGTTGACAGCCAGACCCCGTTTGTCGATTTGCTGCGTCAGGTCAAACAAACCGCGCAGGAAGCCCAGGCCCATCAGGACCTGCCGTTCGAGCAACTGGTGGAAGCCCTGGAGCCGGGCCGCAGCCTGAGCCACAGTCCGCTGTTCCAGGTCATGTTCAACCATCAGGCGGAACGCCGCAGCAGTGTCGAGACGCGCCTCAACGGCTTGAGCATCGAACCGCTGGAATGGCAGAGCCAGACCGCCCAGTTCGACCTGACCCTCAACACCACCGAACAGGCCCACGGCATCGAAGCGGTGCTCAAGTACGCCACCGACCTGTTCGACGCGGCAACCATCGAGCGTCTGGCACAGCACTGGACTGCACTGTTGCAGGCGATCGTCGAAGACCCGTCGCGCAGCATCGGGCAGTTGCCGATGCTCGATGACGCCCGTCAGCAACAGCTGTTGAATCAATGGAACCCCACGTGGGTCGAGCATCCGGTCGGGCAGTGCATCCATCAGGCTATCGAGGCTCAGGCTGAACGGCATCCCGATGCGGTCGCCGTGACCTTTGCCGGACAACGGTTGACCTACGCCGAACTCAATCGCCGGGCCAACCAGTGGGCGCACCGGCTGATCGCGAACGGGGTCGGCCCGGATGTGCGGGTCGGTGTGGCGGTCGAGCGTTCGCTGGACATGATCGTCGCCATCGTCGCGGTGCTGAAGGCCGGTGGTGCCTACGTGCCACTGGATCCCGGCTACCCGGAAGACCGCCTGAGCTACATGATCGAGGACAGTGGCATCGGCCTGCTGCTGACCCAGGGTCACCTGCAGGCTCAGCTGCCGATTCCGCCGGGGCTTACCTGCCTGGACCTGAGCCAGCCGCTGGAGCAGGGCCGCAGCGAAAACCCGGTCTGCCTGACCACGCCGGACAACCTGGCGTACGTCATCTATACCTCCGGCTCGACCGGCAAGCCCAAAGGTGCATTGCTCCCGCACAGCAACGTCCTCCGCCTGTTCAGCGCCACCGACCACTGGTTCGGTTTCGGCCCGGACGACAGCTGGACCCTGTTCCATTCCTACGCGTTCGACTTCTCGGTCTGGGAAATTTTCGGTGCGCTGCTGTACGGCGGCAAACTGGTGGTTGTGCCCCACGACGTCACCCGTTCTCCGGAAGATTTCTACACCCTGCTGTGCGATGAAAACGTCACGGTCCTGAACCAGACACCGTCGGCGTTCAAGCCGCTGATGCAACTGGCCAGCGAGTCTTCGCGCGACAACTCGCTGCGTTATGTGGTGTTCGGTGGCGAGGCCCTGGAAGTGCAGAACCTGCGACCCTGGTTCGAGCGTTTCGGCGACCGTGCACCGACGCTGGTGAACATGTACGGCATCACTGAAACCACCGTGCACGTGACGTATCGCCCATTGTCGATGGCCGACCTTGAGCAAAGCCACAGCAGCCCGATCGGCGAACCGATTGTCGACCTGTCGTGGTATCTGCTCGACAGCGCGCTGAACCTGGTGCCGCAAGGTTGCATCGGTGAGCTTTACATCGCCGGAGCCGGTCTGGCCCGGGGTTATCTGAATCAGCCAGGCATGAGCGCTACGCGTTTTGTGCCCGATCCGTTCAACCCGCAGGCCGGCGAGCGTCTGTACCGCACCGGCGACCTGGCGCGCCTGCGCGGCGACGGTGTGATCGAGTACATCGGTCGTATCGACCATCAAGTGAAGATCCGCGGTTTCCGTATCGAGTTGGGGGAAATCGAAACCCAACTGCTCAAGCATCCGGCGGTGCGCGAGGCGGTGGTGCTGGCGGTAGAAGGCCCGAGCGGTCAGCAACTGGCGACCTGGATCGTGCCGAACGAGGCACTGCAAGCCGATGCCGAGGCGACGCTGCGCGATTCGATCAAGGCGCAACTGCGCGAAGCCTTGCCGGACTACATGGTGCCGGTCAGCTGGGCATTCCTCGACCGCCTGCCGCTGACGGCCAACGGTAAACTTGATCGCAAGCAACTGCCGCAGCCGCAGGTCGCTCAGGTGCAGGAGGCGTATGCCGCGCCGCGCAGTGAACTGGAACAGCAACTGGCCGCCATCTGGCAAGACGTGCTGAAAGTCGAGCGTGTCGGCCTCAACGACAACTTTTTCGAGCTGGGCGGCGACTCGATCATTTCGATTCAGGTGGTCAGCCGCGCCCGTCAGGCGGGCATCCGTTTCACGCCCAAGGACATCTTCCAGCATCAGACAGTGCAGCGCCTGGCCACGGTCGCGCAGCTGAGCGACGTGGTGCTTGCGACCCAGGGCGATGTGCTCGGCGACGCGGTACTGACGCCGATCCAGCAGTACTTTTTCCACAGCGATATTCCGGCGCGTCATCACTGGAACCAATCGATCCTGCTGACGCCGGCTTCGCCTCTGGCGGCCGCGCCACTGGCGCAGGCGTTGCAGCATTTGCAACGGCACCATGACGCATTGCGTCTGCGTTATCGCGACACCGACGGTGGCTGGCAACAGACCCACGCGCCGGTCGAACAGAACCTGGAACTGTTGCGTACCGTGACCTTGCAGGACAGCGCGGCGTTGCCGGCGCAGTGCCAGGAACTGCAACGCAGCCTCGATCTGGACAACGGCCCGCTGATCCGCGCAGTGCTGGTGGACTTGCCGGACGCCAGCCAGCGACTGTTGCTGGTCATTCATCACTTGGTGGTCGATGGGGTGTCCTGGCGGATCGTGCTGGAAGACCTGCAAACCGCTTATCAACAGCTGACGGCGGGGCAGGCTGTGCGCCTGCCGGCCAAGACCACCGCGTTCAAGGACTGGGGTGCGCGCCTGCAGGGACATGCGCGCAGTGCCGAGCTGGAAGCCGAGCTGGATTACTGGCGCGGGCAGTTGGTGGGGGCAGGCGTCGAGCTGCCGCTGGACAACCCGCAAGGACAGTTGAGCAATCGTTTCGAACGCAGCGTCGATACGCGTCTGGATATCGAGCGCACCCGGCAGTTGCTGCAACAGGCCCCGGCGGTCTATCGCACACAGGTCAACGACCTGTTGCTGACTGCGCTGGCCAAGGTGCTGTGTGAATGGACCGGCGCCGACAGCGCACTGGTGCAGCTCGAAGGCCACGGCCGGGAAGACCTGTTCGACGATGTCGACCTGAGTCGCACCGTGGGTTGGTTCACCAGCATGTTCCCGGTGCGGCTGACTCCTGGCGTCGGTTTCGAATCTTCGATCAAAGGCATCAAGGAACAACTGCGGGCGATCCCCAACAAGGGCATCGGCTACGGTCTGTTGCGTTATCTGGGCAGCGCCGAGGCACAGGCTGCCCTGAGCGGTGCGGCGCAGCCGAAAGTGACGTTCAACTACCTCGGTCAGTTCGACAACAACTTTGATGAAGACACGCTCTGGGTGCCGGCCACCGAAGACAAGGGCGCGGGACAAGACGAACGAGCGCCAATGGCCAACACGCTGACCATCGACGGCCGGGTTTACCAAGGGCAATTGAGCCTGACCTGGACCTACAGCGGCGATGTGTTCGAAGACGCAACCATTCATGCTTTGGCACTCGCCTATGAAGGGGCGCTGGCCGAGCTGATCGATCATTGCCTGACCCCTTCGAGCGGTGGTCTGACGCCGTCCGACGTACCGTTGGCCGGGTTGTCCCAGGCCCATCTGGACCACCTGCCGATTGTCGCCCAGCAGATCGAGGACATCTATCCGCTGGCGCCCATGCAGCAAGGCATTCTGTTCCACAGTCTCTACGACGCCGATGCCAGCGCCTATGTCTATCAGATGCTGCTGGACATCGAAGGTCTGGACGTGGCGCGCTTCCAGCAAGCCTGGCAGCGCGTGGTGGATCGTCACGAGGTGCTGCGCGCCGGTTTCATCTGGGGCCGCGACGGCCTCGACACGCCGCTGCAAGTCATCCATCGCCAGCTGACCCTGGAAATGCCCGAAGTGGACATGCGCCACGAACCGGATCAGGCCGTGGCCATGGAAGCACGGGCACGGGCTGATCTGGAGCGCGGTTTCGATTTGCAGAACCCGCCGCTGCTGCGCCTGTGTCTATTGCGCGTGGCCGATGACCGCCATCGTCTGATCTTTACCTGCCACCACATCCTGATGGATGGCTGGAGCAACTCGCGGATGTTCGGTGAGGTGCTGCAGGATTACGCCGGCCATCCGGTGCCCGGTGCGCAGGGGCGTTATCGTGACTTCCTGGCCTGGCTGCAAGGCCAGGACAAATTGGCTGCGCAGGCTTTCTGGCGCGGGCAACTGGCCGAACTCGACGAGCCGACCCGCCTGGCCTCGGCGTGTCCGGGCAAGGTCCGGCCCGGTGCGGGCAAGGGTGTGCATCGCCTGACGTTTGACGCCGCCTTCACGCGCCGGTTGAACAGTTTCTCCCGACAACAGCAAGTCACCCTCAACAGTCTGGTGCAGGCGGCGTGGCTGCTGATTCTGCAACGCTACACCGGCCAGGCCACGGTCGCGTTCGGCGCCACCGTGTCCGGGCGTCCGGTGGACTTGCCGGGCATCGAACAGCAACTGGGTCTGTTCATCAACACCCTGCCGGTGATCGCCAGTCCGCAACCGGGTGTCAGCGTGCGCGACTGGGTCCGCAGCGTGCAGGACAAGAACCTGCTGTTGCGCGACTTCGAACAGACGCCGTTGCAGGACATTCAACGCCTGGCCGAACTCAATGGCGAAGCGCTGTTCGACACGTTGCTGGTGTTTGAAAACTACCCGGTCTCGGAAACCCTGGAAGCCAACCCGGGCGGCTTGCGCTTCGGTGGGCTGGAGCACCGCGAGCAGACCAACTACGGCCTGACCCTGATCGCCGGTGCCGGCGAGGTCCTGAGCCTGGACTTCAACTACCTCACCGAGCAGTTCGCCGAGCGCAGCGTGGTCGGACTGGCCACACACCTGGAAGCGGTGTTGCAGCAGTTCCTGGAATCGCCGCAACGCCTGTTGGGTGAGGTCGGGCTGCTGTCGAGCGCTGAGCACGACACCCTGGCGCAATGGAATGACAATCATGCGGCGTATCCGTCAGAACGTCTGATTCATCAAGGCTTCGAGGCGCAGGTCCAGGCCCGTCCGCAGGCTCTGGCCCTGAGCCATGGCGGCGCAGCCCTGAGCTATGCCGAACTCAATCGCCGGGCCAACCAGTTGGCCCGTCATCTGACGACGCTGGGCGTGGGTGCCGAGGTTCGGGTGGGCGTGGCTATGCCGCGCTCGGCGGAACTGGTGATCGCCCTGATGGCGGTGCTCAAGTCCGGTGGCACCTACGTGCCGCTGGACCCGGACTACCCGGCTGACCGTGTGGCTTACATGCTCGAAGACAGCCAGGCGAAGGTCCTGCTGACACAACAATCGCTGCTGGCGCAACTGCCGCAGACCGACGCGCAAGTGGTGCTGGTGGAGGCGGGTGGCGAGGCTTTTGCCGACGTGGCAGGCGACAACCTTGACGTCCGTGGCGATTCGGCCAATCTGGCCTACGTCATTTACACCTCCGGTTCCACCGGCAAACCCAAAGGCGTGGCGATTGCCCACCGTAACGTCCAGGCGCTGATCCACTGGTCCGCCGACGTTTACAGCGAGGCTGACTTGCAAGGGGTGCTGGCCTCGACGTCGGTCTGCTTCGACCTGTCGGTGTGGGAGATTTTTGTCACCCTCGCGCGCGGCGGCTCGATCGTCATGGCGCGTAATGCCCTGGAACTGCCGGACCTGCCTGAGCGTGATCAGGTGCGGTTGATCAACACCGTGCCTTCGGCAATCGCAGCCTTGCATCGCGCCGGGCAGATCCCGTCGAGCGTGCGGATCATCAACCTGGCCGGCGAGCCTCTCAAGCAAAGTGTGGTCGACAGCCTGTATCGCGAGACTTCGGTCGAGCACGTCTATGACCTTTACGGGCCGTCGGAAGACACCACGTATTCGACCTGGACCCGCCGCGAGGCTGACGGCACGGCGAACATCGGCCGGCCGCTGGTCAATACCACCGCGTACCTGCTGGACGGGCAACTGCAAGCGTCGCCGATCGGCGTGGCTGCCGAGCTGTACCTGGCCGGCGACGGCATCACCCGGGGCTACCTGTTCCGCCCAAGCCTGACGGCCGAGCGTTTCGTGCCGAACCCGGCCTCGACCACCGGCGAGCGGATGTACCGCACCGGCGACCTGACACGCTTGCTGGACGACGGCCGGATCGAATACGTGGGACGCATCGACCATCAGGTCAAGGTGCGCGGTTTCCGCATCGAACTGGGTGAAATCGAAGCGCGACTGCTGGCCCGGGACAGCGTGCGCGAAGGCGTGGTACTGGCGGTGGACGGTCTTGGCGGTCAGCAACTGGTGGCGTATGTGGTGCCGGTTGACGGCGACCTGAGCCATCAGCAGCAGGACGATTTGCGCGATGCGTTGAAGGCTTCTCTCAAGGCCCACCTGCCGGATTACATGGTGCCGGCGCAGTGGGTGTTCCTTGAGCAACTGCCGCTGACCCCCAACGGCAAACTTGATCGCAAGGCCTTGCCGGCGCCGGACACCACCTCGTCGCAGCGTGATTACGTGGCGCCGCGCACCGCGCTGGAACAACAGATTGCCGAGGTCTGGCAGGACATCCTGAAAATCGAACAGGTCGGCGTGACCGACAACTTCTTCACCCTGGGTGGCGATTCGATCATTTCCATTCAAGTGGTCAGCCGGGCACGTCAGCAGGGCATTCGTTTCACCCCCAAAGACCTGTTCCAGCAGCAGACCGTGCAAGGGCTGGCTTCGGTCGCGCAGCTGGGTGAAGCGCCGGTGCTGACCGATCAGGGACCGGTCACGGGTGAGAGCCCGTTGTTGCCGATCCAGCAGTGGTTCTTCGATCAGGCATTGCCGGAGCGTCATCACTGGAACCAGTCGGTGTTGCTCAAACCGTTGAATCCGTTGGCAGCTGCGACGCTTGAACAGGCCCTGCGGGCCCTGATCCGGCATCACGATGGCCTGCGTCTGGAATTTGCCGAGCAGCCGCAAGGCTGGACGGCCAGCCACCATTCGCCGGAGCCACAAGGGGCATCGCCGCTGTGGCTGGAAACCGTGAGCGATGTCGCCGATCTGGAACGCGTCGCCGAGCAGGCCCAGCGCAGTCTCGACCTGCAACAAGGTCCGCTGTTGCGTGCGGTGCTGTTCGAGCTGCCTGAAGGCGAGCAGCGACTGTTGCTGATCGTTCACCACCTGGTGGTCGATGGCGTGTCCTGGCGGATTCTGCTGGAAGACCTGCAAGGACTCTATCGCCAGTTGCACGCCAACGAACCCGTGGCGCTGGCGGCCAAGACCACTTCGTTCAAGGACTGGGCGCTGCAACTGCAACGTCACGCCCGCAGCCAGGCGTTACTGGAACAACTGCCTTACTGGCAGGCGCAACGCGCGGACGATACGGCGCCGCTGCCTCAAGACAATCCACAGGGCAGTCTGCAAAGCCGTCATGCCGTGACGCTCTACAGCCGGTTGAACCAGGCATCGACACGCCGCTTGCTGCAACAGACACCGGCGGCCTACCGCACTCAGGTCAACGACCTGTTGTTGACCGCGCTGGCGCGAGTGATCGCACGTTGGAGCGCACAATCGTCGGTGTTGATCCAGCTCGAAGGCCATGGTCGCGAAGATCTGTTCGACGGCCTCGACCTGACCCGCACCGTGGGCTGGTTCACCAGTCTGTTCCCGGTCAAGCTGACGCCGGCCGAGGACTTGCCCGGCTCGATCAAACGCATCAAGGAGCAACTGCGTTCGATCCCCGATCGCGGCATCGGTTACGGTCTGCTGCGTTATCTGGGTGACGAGGCTGGCCGGGAATCGCTGCGTGCCTTGCCGACGCCTCGTATCACCTTCAACTACCTCGGGCAGTTCGATGGCAGTTTCGATAGCGAGAAGGGCGCCTTGTTCGTCCCGGCCGCCGAGGCCAAGGGCGCCGAGCACAGTGACGAAGCCTTGCTGGGTAACTGGCTGACGCTCAACGGCCAGGTGTATGGCGGTGAGTTGAGTGTCGGCTGGTCGTTCAGCACGCAGATGTTCAACACCGCGACCATCGAGCGTTTGGCCGACGAGTACGCCCGGGAGTTGGAGCAACTGATCGAGCATTGCTGCCTGCCCGACAGCCACGGCGTCACGCCTTCCGACTTCCCGCTGGCCCGTCTGGACCAGCCCCGTCTGGACAGCCTGCCGGTGGCCCCGGCAGACATCGAGGACATCTACCCGCTGTCGCCGATGCAAGAGGGCATGCTGTTCCATACCTTGTCGGATAACGGCTCCAGTCTGTACGTCAATCAGATCAGCCTGCCCGTCAGCGGTCTGGACGTCGAACGCCTGCGCAAGGCCTGGGAATTTGTCATCGAGCGGCAGGCGATCTTGCGCACCAGTTTCCATTGGCACGATGGGCTGGCCAAGCCGCTGCAGATTGTTCAGCGCCATGCTGCACTGGATCTGCAAGTGGTCGACTGGCGTGGCCGCGAAGTCAGCGAGGCGGACATCGCCGAGCGGGCCGCGGAGGATCGTGCGCGTGGTTTCGAGCTGACCCGGGCGCCGTTACAGCGGGTACTGTTGATCCGCAGCAGCGACGATCAGTACCAGATGGTCTGGACCAGTCACCACATCCTGATGGACGGCTGGAGCAGTTCGCGCCTGTTCGGCGAGGTGATCCAACACTACGGCAAAGGGGAAGTGCGAGGCGAAAACGGTCGTTACCGCGATTTCATCGCCTGGTTGCAGGCCCAGGATCAAGATGCCCGCGAGCTGTTCTGGAAAGCACGGCTGGCGCCGGTCAACGAGGCGACTGCACTGAGTCAGGCGATTCACCCGCGGCATGTGTCCGAGGAAACCGGCCACAATGCGCTGTACTCCCATTGGGATGCGCAGCAGACCGCTCGCCTGTTGCAGTTCTGCCGCGATTTGCGCATTACCCCGAACACGCTGATCCAGGGCGCGTGGCTGTTGCTGCTGCAACGCTACACCGGGCAAAGCACCGTGACGTTCGGCGCCACGGTGTCCGGCCGCCCGGAAAGCCTGGCGAACGTCGGCAACATGCTCGGTCTGTTCATCAACACCTTGCCGATCATTCAGACCGTGGAGCCGGACCTGCCGCTGGCGGACTGGCTGAACCGGATCCAGGCCTACAACCTGGATATCCGTGACCATTCCCAGGCGCCGCTGGCCGACGTGCAGCGTTGGTCCGGTCTGGGCGGGCAGGCATTGTTCGACAGCATCATCGTGTTCGAAAACTACCCGATCGATGACCGTCTCCAGGAAGACAATGACACCGGGCTGAGCTTCGGCAAATCCATCGGTCATGACGTGACGAACGTACCGATGGACCTGGCAGTGACGTTGGGCGATACGTTGTCGATCGAGTACCTGTTCCTGCGCAACAGCTTCAACGTGGGCGCCGTGGAGGGCATTCGTCGCACGCTGGAAAACAACCTCGAAGCGATGATGGCTGCGCCGTATGAGCGACTGGGCAATTTGCAGCGGCTGTCACAGGATCAGCTGCAAACCATGGCCACCTGGAGCGCCGAACCGTTGGCGAACCATCAGCCGGCCTTGCTGCCGGAATTGATCAGTCGCCATGCACAGCAGCAGCCGCAGGCGATTGCCCTGCAATGCGGCGAGCGGCAGTTGAGCTATGGCGAACTGGAACAACAAGCCAACCGTCTGGCCCATTGCCTGATCGAGCACGGCGCCGGCCCGGAAGTGGTGATCGGTGTCGCGCTGGAGCGTTCGCTGGAGATGGTCGTGAGCTTCCTGGCCGTGCTCAAGAGCGGTGCCGCGTACGTGCCGCTGGATATTGATTATCCGCCGGAGCGTCTGGCCTACATGGTCGAGGATTCGGGCATGGCGCTGCTGCTCAGCCACAGCGGTCTGAATCTGCCGGTGCCGCAAGGGTTGCCACGGCTGGACCTCGATCGACTGGATGCCTTGCGCTACACCGACTCGACGCCGCCGTGCCGGGTTCAGGAACAGAACCTCGCGTACCTGATCTACACCTCCGGTTCGACCGGCAGGCCCAAAGGCGTGGCGGTCACTCAAGGGCCGCTGAGCATGCACTGTCAAGCCATTGCCGAACTGTACGAGATGGACGCCAGCAGTTGCGAATTGCACTTCATGTCGTTCGCTTTCGACGGCGCTCACGAGCGCTGGCTGAGCACGCTGTACAGCGGCGGCCGGTTGGTGATTCGTGACGGTTGCCTGTGGACGCCGGAGCAGACCTATCAGGCGCTGCACCGGTACGGCGTGACGATTGCGTGCTTCCCGCCGGCCTATCTCAAGCAACTGGCCGAGTACGCCGAGGCCAGCGGCATTGCTCCGCCGGCGGTGCGCATCTACTGCTTCGGCGGTGATGCGGTGCCTGACCAGACGTTCGAACAGGTCAAGGCTGCGCTGCGTCCCGAGTACTTCACCAACGGCTACGGCCCGACCGAAACCGTGGTCACGCCGATGCTCTGGAAGGTGCCGGTCGAGCAGCGATGTGAAGCCGCCTACGCACCAATCGGTCGTGCGGTGGGTGCTCGCTCGCTGTATGTGCTGGACGAGGATCTGAACGTGCTGCCGGCCGGGTTTGCCGGTGAGTTGTACATCGGTGGCTATGGCGTTGCGCGGGGCTATCACCGCCGCCCGGACCTGACGTGCGAACGTTTTGTGCCGAGCCCGTTCGTGGCGGGTGAACGGCTTTATCGGACCGGTGACCTGGTGCGTCTGCGCCAGGACGGCGTGCTCGATTACGTGGGACGCATCGACCATCAGGTCAAGGTGCGTGGGTTCCGTATCGAACTGGGTGAAGTGGAGGCCAGCCTGCGTCAACTGGAAGATGTGACCGATGCACTGGTCATCGCCCGTGATGCAGTCTCCGGCAAGCAACTGATCGGCTATGTGGTGACGACTGAAGGACAGGATCTGGGTGATGAACTCAAGACCGGCCTGAGAGCGTCGTTGCCGGAGTACATGGTGCCGGCGCAGATTGTCTGCCTGAGCGCCTTCCCGATCACGCCCAACGGCAAGCTCGATCGCAAGGCCTTGCCCGAACCTGAGTTCAAGAGCCAGGAATACACCGCTCCGCGCAACGAGCAGGAGCAACATCTGGCCGAGATCTGGGCCCAGGTGCTGCAGGTCGAACAGGTCGGGATCACCGACAACTTCTTCGAGCTGGGCGGCGACTCGATTCTCAGTCTGCAGGTGATTTCCCGGGTGAGAAACCACCCGACCTTGGAGATGGATCTCAAGCTGCGCGACCTGATGCGTTATCAGACCATCGCCGGGATCGTCGAGCAGGACGAAGGCAAGGGCACCGCCAGCCAGGCGTCGGTCGACGTCACGCAAGCGGCGCATGAAGGCCTGTTCAATCTGATCCCGATCCAGGAGTGGTTCTTCACCGAGCGCATGGCTGAACCGCATCATTACAACCAGTCGCTGATGTTGCGCGCACGTCAGGCACTTGACCTGGCGGCGCTGGAGCAGGCTCTGGCCTTGCTTGAAGCGCATCACGACGGCTTGCGCTTGCGCTTCAGTCAGGAGGGCGGACGCTGGATGCAGCGCTATGCCACCCCGGCCGACCGCCGCGAGCCATTGCTCTGGCAGCGGGAGGCACAAAACCGTGAGGAGATCGAGGCGCTGGCCAACCTGACCCAGCGCAGCCTGCAACTCGAAGACGGCCCGGCCTGGCGAGCGGTGCACATCGCGCTGCCGGACGGTGAGGCGAGAGTCCTGATGGTCATCCACCACTTGGTGGTGGATACGGTGTCCTGGCGAATCCTGCTCGACGATTTGAAGGTCGCTTATGAAGCGTGTGTTCGCGGCGTCGATCCACAATTGCCGATCCGTACCAGCAGTTACCGTGCCTGGGCCGAAGGGCTGGCGGCGCATGCGCCGCTGGTGGTCGAGCAGGAACTGGCTTACTGGATGAGCGAGCTGGATCAGCCGGGCGTAGACCTGCCGTGCGATAACCGTCGCGGCAAGAATCAGGTCAAGCAGACGGCGACGGCACGCCTGGAGATGTCTCGCGAACACACCGAGCAATTGCTCAAGCAGGTGCCGGCGGTTTATCGCACGCAGATCAATGATCTGTTGCTGGCGGCGCTGAGTCGTGTGCTGTGTCGCTGGAGCGGGCAGTCGTCGGTATTGGTCCAGCTTGAAGGACATGGTCGTGAAGACCTGTTCGAAGACATCGATCTGAGCCGCAGCCTGGGCTGGTTCACCAGCATGTTCCCGGTGCGTCTGAGCCCGGGTGCCGACGCCGATATCGGCGGTGCGATTCTGGGCACTCAGGCGCAACTGGCCGCGGTGCCGAACAAGGGCATCGGTTATGGCGTGCTGCGTCACCTGGCCGGAACGGATGTCGGCGGGCAGTTGGCGGCATTGCCGCAGGCTCGCGTGACGTTCAACTACCTGGGGCAGTTCGACCAGAGCTTCGACGAGCAGGCATTGCTGGTGCCGGCAGCGGAAAGTGCCGGCGACAACTACAGCTTGCAGGCCAATCTGGGCAACTGGCTGGAAATAGTCGGTCAGGTGTACGAAGGGCAGCTCACGCTGCGTTGCATCTACAGCACCCAGCGTTATCGGACGCAAACGATGGAGACGCTCATGCACGATTATCAGCGCGAGTTGCAGGCGTTGATCGAGCACTGCATGGCGCGTGTGGCGCGATAGGTCGTCCCGCCTGATGTTCCCCGAGGGGCGCTGCCGTTGTGCGCGCCCCTTTTCTTTTTTGCCGAACTCTTTGCCTAAACTCGTTTTTCATAAACAAGGATCTCGATGATGTCGTTACACCCCGATCTTGAAGCCTTCCTTGACCTGGCGCAGGACAGCCAGAGTGCGGGCATGCCGGCCCTCCATCAACTGGCGCCCGCGCAGGCTCGCGCCACGTTCGAGTCGACCACTGCCCAATTGCGCTGGGCGGCTCCGGAGGATGTGCAGGTGGTTGAACTGAACGCCCCGACCCGGGACGGCGCCGGTTTGCCGTTGCGTCTTTACCGTCCCCACGGCGTGGAAGGCGCGTTGCCGGTGCTGGTGTATTTCCACGGTGGCGGTTTTGTGGTCGGCAGCCTGGATTCCCATGACGGCGTGTGCCGCGAATTCTGTCGGCACACGCCTTGCGCGGTGCTTTCGGTCGGCTATCGGCTGGCGCCTGAACACCGTTTCCCGACTGCACTGGAGGACGGTGAGGACGCGTTGGCATGGTTGGCCGAACAGGCCCGGTCACTGGGTCTGGACAGCAGTCGTGTTGCGTTTGGTGGTGACAGTGCTGGAGCAACCCTTGCGACGGTGTTGGCGTTACAGGCAGTGGTCGAGCCGTCGAGCGTGGCCATCCGGCCTAAGGCGCAACTGCTGTGTTATCCGGTGACGGATGCTTCCTGCACCCACGCCTCGCGGGAACTGTTCAGCGAAGGCTACTTGCTGGAGAACGAAACGCTGGACTGGTTCTACGAGCAATACGCACGCCATCCGGAGGATCGTGTGAACTGGCGTTTTTCGCCCTTGCTGGCCGAAGATCTGCGCGGGGTCGCGCCGGCAATCGTGATGCTGGCGGGGCTCGATCCGCTGCTGGACGAAGGCCAGGCGTATGCCGACAAGCTGCGTGAGCACGGTGTGCCTGTAGAGCTGGAAGTGTGCGAAGACCTGACCCACGACCTGTTGCGCCTGGGGTCTGTCGTACCGCACGTGCTGGAAGTTTACGGACGGTTGGGGAGTGCGTTGAGTCGGCTGTTAGGCTGAACTTGAAGGCAAAAAAAACGCCCCGCACTGCGGGGCGTTTTCATTTGGCCATTCGATCAGAAGTTGGCTTTGAGCGTCATGGTGAAGTTGCGCGGATCACCGTAGTAGTTGCCGAAGGATTCGGTGCCGATGGTGGTGTAGTAGCGCTTGTCGAACAGGTTGTTACCGTTGAGCGCCACCGACCAGGTGTCGTCGATGCGGTAGCCGATGCGACCGTTCCATACGGCATAACCGGCCTGGGTGGTTTTGGTGGTACGCGATTCGCGGTAGTTGTCGCTCTGGGCGTTGACGCCGGCACCGACGGTGAAGCGATCCAGCGGACCGCTCAGCGCATAGTCACCCCACACGCGGAACAGGTGGCGTGGCACGTAGCTGTTGAACACCGCACCGCTCTTGGTGCTGTCGAGGTCGTCCAGGGTCTTGGTCTGGGTGTAGGTGTAGCCGGCCAACAGTTGCAGGCGGTCGATGACTTCGCCGCTGACTTCAGCTTCGAAGCCCTGGGCGCGGACCTTACCGGCGTTGACGTAGCAATAGCCGTCGGACGAAGCGCAGGACGAGTTGTAGTCAGTCTGCGCCTGGTCTTTCTGGATGGTGCGGAACAGGTTGAACGAGCTGTTGACGCGACCGTCCAGCCATTCACCCTTGATCCCCAGCTCGTAGTTTTCACCGACCAGAGGCTTGAGCGCGGCGCCGTCTTCGGACTTGAAGTTGCCCTGCGGGGTGAAGATGTCGGAGTAGCTGGCATAGGCCGTCAGGTTGTCGGTCAGGTCGTACAGTACTGCCGCAAACGGCGTGACTTCACCGGTTTCCTTGGTTTTGGCGTTCTCGGAATATTTCCACGCCAGGAAGTACGAATCGGTATCGGACTTGTACCAGCTGACACGGCTGCCCAGCACGACAGTCAGCGGATCGGCAACTTTCAGGCGCAGTGTCGAGTAGGCCCCGTACTGGGTGGTCAGGGATTTCACCGGGCCGCCACGCATCGAGTTGGTGGTGTAGTAGGCCTCATCCGGTTTGGCGATGTGACGGTTGGGGTTGAAGACGTCCTGGGTGTTTTTGAGTGCGGCGGTCGAATAGAAGTCGTCCTTGTTCGAGCGACTGGCGTTCACGCCGACAATCAGCTCGTGCTGCTGGCCGAAACCGTCGAACTTGCCATCGACATAGGCATCCATCCCGTAGTCTTTCTGGTCGTAATCGAACAGGCCGGTGTACATCGGGATGGTGGTGTTGGCGCTGTTGTTGGCCACGGCACCTTCGGAGAACGCGTACTGGGTGTCCTGGGTGTTCCTGGAGTAAACGCCCGCGACTTTCAGCGCCCAGTTGTCGTTGAACTGATGGCTCAGGTCAGTGAAGTACGTGGCGCGCTTGCTGCGCCAGGTGTTCCAGGACGCGCCCAGGCAGGTGGAACGGCTGAGTTTCAGGTCGCTGCCATCCTTGTAGCGGGGCAGGCCGCCCCAGCACGGACGGGCGTCGACGTCCTCATAGGCCATTCCGATGCCCAGGGTGGTGTCGGGGGTCAGGTCGTAATCGAGGGCGCCGTAGTAGATCTGGTCTTTGCGGTCGGCGTTGTCGTAGAAGAACTGACGGGTCTGTTCAGCGATGACCGCGCGACCGCGCAGGGTGCCGGATTCGTTCAGCGGACCACCGGTGTCGATCTGGCCACGATAGTTATCGTAGGAACCACCGGACAGGGTGAGCTCGGTGTGCGGGGTGGACTGACCGCGCTTGCGCACGAAGTTGACCGCACCGGCGGTGCCGCCCGAGCCTTTCATCATGCCGGCCGCGCCGCGCAGGATTTCGACACGGTCGTAGTAAGCCATGTCGCTGCTGAAACTGTCGGCTTGCGGATAGCCGTTGCCCATGTCCAGCGGCACGCCGTCGTACTGGTATTGACCGGTCATGCGGAAGCCGCGGGAATAAAAATACTTGCCGCCCATGGGCGAGTCGTAAACGGTGATGCCTGGCGTCTTCTCCATCACTTGTTCGATGGTGTTGAGGTTCTGGTCATCGAGCATCTTGCGGGTCATCACAGTGACCGATTGCGGCGTTTCCTTAAGTGAGTGCTCACCTTTGCCGATTGTGACCGCGCCTGCGGTGTAGGAGTTGCTGCCTTCGGTGGTGGCCGTCAGACGCTGTCCGTTGATGTTGGTCGGTGCCAGTTCCATCGCGTTGCCGGTGGCGGGTGCCAGCAGCGTCACGGTGTTGCCGTCACGCTGATGACGGATACCGGTGCCTTTGAGCATGGCCGCGATGGCGCTGTCGTCCGCGTATCGGCCGTTAAGGGCGGTGGAATGCAGGCCTTGCAGCGTTTCCGGGCTGTAGATGATTTGCAGGCTGGTCTGCTGACCGAGCGACTGCAATGCCTGGGCCAGTGGCTGCGCCGGGATGTTCAGGGTCCATTCCTGGGCCTGGACATACGGGGCGACGGCCAGCGTCATTGCCAGCCCCAGGCCTGTGGTGGCCAGACGGGAACGGGTGGCACCGTGCGCAAGCAGGGCTCGGGTCAGAGGGCGAAGCATGAAGCGGGATACGGACATGAGGTTAAGACCTTGGCAGGTATAGTTGTTAATGGTTCTTATTCATCTCATTAAGACGAGGAAGCCGCGGTAAACCGGAAAATATTCTTTTTCGGTTTGGCCGCGGCTTTGTCTTTCAAGCAGTCTGCAGTTCGCTTTTGACCTTTCCGGCCTCCATGCGCACCAGTTGATCGGCTACGTCGAAGTAACGGTCATCGTGGGAAATCACGATGATGGTCTTGCCCAGCCGTTTCAGGTCGGGCAGAAGCTCGGTGTAGAAAATCCGCCGGAATGTCGGGTCCTGATCGGCGGCCCATTCGTCGAACACCAACACCGGACGCTCTTCGAGCCAGGCATTGACCAGTGCCAGGCGCTTGCGCTGGCCGGTGGAAAGGTCCGTGGTGGTGAAGGCGCCGTCGCGCACGCTGACCTTGTGCGCGATCTCCAGACGTTCGAGGTAGCGGGTGGCGTCCTGTGGTACTTCGCGATCGCCCTGGATCAAGTCGTCGAACAGGTAGTAGTCGGCAAAGATCGTGGTGAAGTTCTGTCGGTAGTCGTCACGGTTCAGCGCGGTGATCGGTTGGCCGTTGACCCGGATTTCGCCTTCGGTGGGCGCGTACAGACCCAGCAGGAGTTTGATCAGGGTGGTTTTGCCACAACCGTTTTCACCGACGATGAACACGATGTCGCCTTGCTCGATGCGCAGGTTGACCGGCCCGAGTCGGAACGGTTCGCTGCCAGCCACCGGCGGGAAGGCATAACGCACATTGTTCAATTCCAGACTGTTGACGGCACCGGGCTTCTTGCCCTGATCCTCCAGCAACAGGTGCGGCTCGGGCGAGGAAAACTGCTCGCTCAGTTCGGCAATCCGGCGGAAGGCGATCTGCGCGCGGCTGATGATCGGCAGTGTGCCGACCAGGTGTTCCAGCGGGCCTTTCATGTACAGCAGCACCAGCACGAACCCGCTCATCACCGCTTTGTCACCGCTCGGCCAGAACGATTGCAGGGCGAGCGCCATGCCTATAACCACGAAGAACAGCATCGATCCGAACGATTTGGCGATCACGAAAGTGTTGATCGATTTGATCTGGGTGTCGCAGATTTTTTCGGCGGTTTTCTGGATGCCCGACACAAACATGCGCTGGCGACGCGGACGGTGGATGCGCAGTTCCTTGGCACCTTCGGCAATCGCGTTGTAGTGCTTTTGCAGTTCGTCCTCGGAGTCGCGCGCGGCGTAAAAACCGCGCATGCCCTTGGCTCGGGCGATGGCCTGGATGAGGGTGCCGATGGCGATCGCCACCAGCATCATCAGAAACATGGGCCAGGACAGCATGGCCAGATAGCCGAGGCAGCCCAGGGTCACCGTCATGGAAATGGCCAGTGGCGCAAACGCGAAAGCGAAGTCGCTGATGGTGTCCACGTCGTGGGTCAGCACGGGAATCAGGCGGTGGCTGCGATAGCGTTCGATCTGGTCGATCGGTGCCGACAGTACTTTCTCTCCCAGCTCCTTGCGCAGGCGAGCGATGATGTGTTGGCCGACATAGTTGGTGCCGATGTCGGACAGGATCGTGGTCAGCAAGGCCAGGGCGCAAAGTCCGGCGAAAATCATCACTACAGTGCGGGTCAGTCCATCGGACGAGTGCAAGGCGTTGTTGATGGTTGCCAGCAGTACGGTGACGCTCAGGCCGCCGATCATGCCGAGCACGATGGACACGCAGACAATCAGGCGGAAGGGCTTGAGCAGGGCGAACAATTCGTTGATCGCCCCACGCGTTGGCTTGGTCATGGAGGATTCCTGCTTCGGTGCGGAGGGAGTGCCGGTATGTAAGGAAAACGAATGGTCACGGGGTTTCTTTAAACGACCGCAGACGGGCTGCGGTCGCTGAAGGACGGGATCAGAGGTCGCGGACTACGCGAAAGCCCAGCCAGTCACCCTTGCTGGTCGGCCAGCTGCTGTTGCGGTTGCCGGAACGGGAAAACACCGGTGCTTCGCCCCAATCGTTGCCGCGCATGACCTGGCGTTCGCAGTTTTCCTGCACCCACGGGCGGCCGTCGTTGGGCACGCCGGAGTAATCCTTGTGATAACAGTCGGCCGTCCATTCGTAGACGTTGCCGTGGGCGTCGTACACGCCGAAGGCGTTGGCCGGGAAGGTGCCGGCCGGGGACGTGAAGTTATAACCGTCGGCGGCGCCGTAGGTGTTGGCGTGTTTGGAGATCTGGTACTCGCTGCCTTCGTCGAACGGGAAGGGGAACGAACCGGTGCTGCCGCCACGGGCCGCGTATTCGCGGATCGACTCGCTCGGAAGGCGATAGCTGTGGCCGGTTTTTTTCGACAGCCAGTCGATGTATCCCTGGGCTTCGGCCACGTTCATGCACACGGCCGGGTCGCGTTGGGTCTGTTTGAACTCGGGCTTGCCGGCGGTGCAGCGGCGGCCCGGGCGATCATCGAAGTCATAGGGCTTGGCGCCGGTTTCGCGAACATAGGCGTCCCACTCGCCGACCAGCACCTGAAAGCGGCTGATGGCGAACGGGCGGGTGAAGGTCACTTCGTGGCGCGGGCCTTCGTCGGGTTCGCGGCCGACTTCGTCGTCCGGTGTGCCCATGGTGTAACTGCCGGTCGGCAACACCACCATTTCCGGACAGTCCTTGCAGTCCTTGAACACTTTGCCGGGCGCCGGCGGGGTGGCTGCCAGGGCGGCGCCCGGCAGAAGGCCTGCACACAGGGCGGTCAGGGCCAGAGCGGGCAACACCTTGGAAGCGGTTGAGGCGTGAGGCTTTTTCATGAGTCGTCTCTGTTAAAAGGAAACTGGGGCGCAGGGTTCAGGCGCGCAGCGTCTTGCCCAGCAAGTCGAGGAACCGGTCCACTTCGGCTTCGGTGTTGAGCAGGCCGGGCGCGGTACGAATCACCGGGCCGACGTCGCGACTGACCGCATCGCAGACCACGCGGTTTTTCATCAGGCGGGCGGCAATGTCATCGCAGTCGCGACCCTTGACTCGGAAGAAGCTGAAACCGGCGGAAACCTTCGGATCGAGCGGGGTCACCAGCTCGACATTCGGCTGCTCCTGCAAACGCTGTTTCAAATAGCTGTTGAGCTGGTGGATGCGGGCCTGCACGTCGGCCTTGCCCAGTTGCAGGTGCAGCTTGAACGCTTCGTCCACTGCCCAGCGATGCTCGAAGGCGTGATAGCCGCCCGGCGTCATGGTATTGGCGAAGGTCGTGGCTTCGGAAAAGGTCGGCACGCTGGGGCTGACGTATTTCACCTCGTCGCTGCGACTGCAGACGATGCCGGTGCCACGGGGGCCGAACATCCATTTGTGCGTGCCGGCAATGAAGAAGTCGCAGTTCATCTGCGGGAAGCTCAAGTCTTCGACGCCGAAGCCGTGCACGCCGTCGACCACGTAGATGATCCGGTCCTTGTCGTCCCGGTTTCGGTTGTGTTCGTCGACGAGGCGGGCGATGTCGCCGACCGGCAGTTTCACGCCACTGCCCGAATGCACCCAGGTCATGCCGAGAACGCGGGTTTCGGGGCGGATGTTGCGATTGATGGTGTCGAGCACCTGATCCATCGAAACGTTTTGCGGGTTTTCGAACAACGAGAGTTTGCGCACCCGGGTGCCGTCGCGTGCGGTGCGGAAGTCGAGGATGTTGCGGGTGGAGTAGTGCTCGTGAACCGTGGTCAGGATTTCCTGGTCCGGGCGCACGTGCACGCTGCCGTAGATCATCGCCAGGCCTTCGGTGGTGCTGCCGGTGAGGGCGATCTGACTCGGTTTGGCCTGCAAGTACTGGCCGGCCCAGACCCGCACGTTTTCTTCGCGCCGTTCGGTGACGCCCATATCCCAGTCCATGGCCAGGCCCGGGTTACGGTCGATGTCCGCTCGGTGACGAGCGATAGCCTCGCGCACGGGTCTTGGATGCGAGGTCACCAGGAAGTTGGCGAAGTGGATTGCGTCCGGATCCTGTTCGAACATCCCGCGCAGGGTCGTCCATTTGTCTTGCGGCGAGGCGTTCGCGGCGGCAGCGCGGGCCGGTGCAGCCAGGCTGACGCCCAGAGGCAGAGTGGCCGCCAGTACGCCGGCCTGCTTCAGGAAGGTGCGGCGATCAGTCATGGTCGGGTCGTGTCCTGGCGAGAAAGCAGTGCAGGTTTGGCGGCTTTTTGCACCTGTTCCCAGACCCGCAGAAAGTTGCCGCCCCACAGCTTGGCAATGTCCGCTTCGGAGTAACCGCGCTGGATCAGTTCGGCGGTGACGTTGCGGATCTCGCCAACGTTCTCCCAGCCCTTGATGCCGCCGCCGTCGTTGAAGTCGGAAGAGATGCCGACATGGTCGATGCCGATCTTGCGCACGGTGTAGTCGATGGCGTCGCCGAGATCCTTGAGGGTGGCTTTCGGTTCTTCTTCAAGAATCCCGTACAGGCCGCTGGCGTACTGACCAAGTTTCTGTTCCGACCAGGCGGTGATGATCGGATCGCCCGGCATCAGGGCCATGGCCAGGTTCGGTAGGGGCGGCAGATCGAAACGTGCCCGCAGCGCGTTGAGTTTGTCCTGGGTGCCCTGGGTCAGCGGTTTGAGGTACTGCGAGAAACCGACCACCTGCACCACGCCGCCGCTGTTTTTGATCAGCTGCAATTCCTTGTCGCTGAGGTTGCGCGGAATGTCCACCGCCGCCCTCGGCGCCGAGTGCGAGGCCACCAGCGGTGTACGGCTCAGTTGCGCGACCTGTTCCAGGCCCTTGGTCGACATCTGCGAGACATCGATGATCACGCCCAGGTCGTTCAATCGGTGCACGGCCTGTTTGCCGATATCCGAGAGGCCGTCGAGCGCATCCGGGGAATCATTGAAAAACGGCAGCGGGCGCGAGGAGTCCGCCCAGCTGTTGTTGCCGATGTAGCTGAAACCGAACATGCGCATGCCCCGACCGGCCCACAGGTCCAGTTTGCTCAGGTCGTTACCCAGCGGGTAGGCATTGAGCATGCTGATGAAGATCGCAAACTTGCCTTCGCCGTGCAGGCGGCGGAAATCGTCGGGGGTGTAGGCAATGCCGACCTGATTGGGGAAGTCGCGCACCAGGCCCGAGATGATCTTGTAGCGCACTTCCTGTTGATTGCGGGCCTCTTCGACGAAACCATCGGTGGGGCGGTGCGGTGCGTTCGGGCCGTTCCACATTTCCGGCCAGCCGAACACCGTCAACGCCGCGCCGGACAGCCGTCCACGGTTGGCCTTGATCAGGTCGAACTGCCCGGAGCCATCCTTGTCGGCTTCATTGCCGTGGGCGCCGAAGCTCAGGGGCACCGTGATGTGGCTGTCGAACGACAGGATCCGGTCCTGCAGTTCGGTGGCCTGCTTCATCACCTTGACCGGGTAGCCGGGGTTGTTCCTGAACCAGTAATCCCAGGCCAGAAAGCCTGCGCCGGCGCTGATCGCCAAGGCCAGCGGCAGGCCGATGTATAGAGCCTTTTTCGAACGCGGTTTTGTCATTGCCATCTCATTCAGGTTCGCCGTCGAGGTACAGGCGCAGGGGCCTTTGCTATCTGGGAGGAACGACTGGGGCGGCAAAGAATTTAGCGTGGCGGCGAAAGAGCACGCGAAGGTGCTCGGGTATGGCGAGGATCTTTTCGGGCAGCGATAAATTTACTGATCCAGCAAACGTTCTAGCTTGGATAAAGCCTGCTTCATGGCTGACACAGGTAGGGCAATGACGATCTCTCGACGCTGGTTCATGGCGGGCATGGCACTCACGGGCGCTGCGCTGCCTGCCGCTTTTTATGCACATCGTGAGCTGACCCGCGAGGAGGAGCCGATCACGCCGGGCGAGGCCACTGTCGATCTGGCGGACACCGCCGGGCAGCAGCTGGCCGACAACCTGCGCGGGATCTGGGACATCCGCTTCATGGGGGCTGATGCAGGGCTCGACGACCTGCCGCGTGAAGGCCTGGAATTGTTTCTCGATATTGCCCAGCGCGGGCGCGGCTTGCGCGGCTGTCTCGACACCGGCCCTCGCTTGCGCACTGACGGCTCGCCACGCTATGACGTCATCGGCGATCTGGCGCCGGGCAATGGTGCGGAGCTTTATTGGCGCTTGATGCGTACCGACACACCACAAGCGCCGGCGGTCTATGAGCTCAGAGTCAAACTGGACGAAGTCTGGGCGGCCTTCGGTAATGCCGGCAGCGGCACTTTTACCGGCCAGGTGCTGCGGCTTGACCGGCCGCTGGGTCTGCCGGAGCTCGACAATCGTTTCATCGCTATCAAGCGACGCTTCCCCGAGGCGCGCGAGCGGACCGGGCTGAACCCGACATTGCTGGCGTGGCTGGTGGCGCCCGAACATCGCCTGTTTCACCAGCTCTGGCACGCCTCGCGGGACAAGTGGCACAAGTTGTCCGAGAAGAAACGCGACGCGTTGCGCGGCATTGGCTGGCAACCCGGGCCGCGTGACAAGGAGCGCGATGCGCGCGGTCCGCGCAAGGATCGCAACGGCTCGGGCGTCGATTTTTTCTTCATGCACCGGCACATGCTGGGCACCGCCCGTTCGATGCAGGACTTGCCGTCCTGGTTGAAATTCCCCGCGCCGCAACCGGAACTGGAACGTAATCGTCAGGGCTTCGCCCGCTACTTCGACAACCACGACGGCGACGCCTTGCCGCCGACCTGGCTGACAGAAGGCGATGACGAATACACGAAGTGGGTCAGCGACATCAAAACCGCCGAAACTTATCACAGCAACTTCCAGGTCTGGGAGTCGCAATACAGCGATCCACGCTATCTTTCGAAACTGACGCTGGGCCAGTTCGGCTCGGAAGTCGAGCTGGGCCTGCACGACTGGCTGCACATGCGCTGGGCGTCGGTGGCCCGTGATCCGTCCAACGATATTCCGGTGCCGATGGCGCGGGATCAGGCGGATTTCGCAGCGCGTTGGTATGCCCCGGAAAACGACTTCCTCGGCGACCCGTTTTCCTCTCATGTGAACCCGGTGTTCTGGCGTTTCCATGGCTGGATCGATGACCGCATCGAAGACTGGTATCGCGCTCACGAACGCTTCCATCCGGGTGAGGTGAGCCGTCTGCGAGTGAATGGGGTGCCATGGTTTGCACCGGGGCGCTGGGTGGAGGTCGATGATCCGTGGCTCGGCCCGGACACCCATGGTTGCAGCACCGTTCCCGGCCTGCAGGTGGGGCGGTCGGTGGAGATGGATCCGGAAACCATGAAGCTGGCGTTGCGCATCACCTTTGGCGATGAAGACAACATGGCCGACCTGTTTCGCAAAATACCGCAGCGGCCGTGGTATGCCAGGCATCTGAAGGTCAAGGGGCGACAGCTCTGAAGGCAAAAAAAATCGCAGCGTCGGGCTGCGATTTTTTTTGCCTTGAATCAGTCGGTTTTCAGATGACTTGCCAACCCCCGCCCAGCGCCTTGTACAGCGCAATGCTGGCTTGCAGACGTGATAGCCGCAGCTGCACGTTCATGTCCTGGGCGGCATACAGCGTGCGTTGAGTCTGCAATACCGTCAGCAGATCCTCGGCACCGGCCTGATAGCGGCTCTGGGCGATATCGAATGCGGTCTGTGCCTGGTGCAGTTCTTCGCTTTGCCACTGACGCTGTTCATCGAGGCCGCGGATGCTCGTCAGGGCTTTCTCGACGTCCGCAAAGCCATTGATGATCGCGCCGCGATAGGTCTCCAACAATTCCTCCTGACGCGCCGTGGCTTTGTCGCGTTCGGCACGCAGGCGACCATTGTTGAAGATGGGTGCCACCAGACCTGACGACAGATTGTAGAAGGTCGTGCGCAACAGGTCCGATGCGAGGTCGGCACCGGTGCCCAGGCTGGCGGTCAGTGTAATCTTGGGCAGCATGGCGGCGCGGGCGACGGTCACATCGGCCTGGGCGGCGGCCAGTTTGGCTTCGGCGCTGGCGATGTCTGGTCGTCTTTGCAGTAAGTCGCTGGGCACACCACTGGCGATGTCCGGCCACTGCAGTTGGGCGAATGCCTGCCTGGGGGGCGGCAGTTCCTGCACAGGGTGGCCGAGCAGCGCAGCCAGCGTGATCAGGGCTTCGCGTCCTTGTTGTTGCGTCAAAGGCAGTTTGCGTTGTTGTTCGGCGACCAGGCTTTTTTGCTGGGCCAGTTCCAGCGCGGTGGCGCTGCCGGCGTCATAGCGGGTCTGCACCAGATGCAGCACGCTTTGCGCATTGGCCAGATTGAGCTCGGCAATCCGCGCCTGTTCACGCAGCGCCAGGGCCTGGGTATAGCTGTTGGCAACGGCGCTTTGCAGGGTCAGCTCAACCGTGGAACGGTCGAACTCACTGGCTTGCACACCGAACACCGCGCTGTCCCGGGCGGCTCGCTTGCCGCCCCAGAAGTCGACTTCGTAACTGGCGCTCAACTCGGCGTCGTAGTAATCCAGAGAGCGCTTGTCCGGGTTCACGTCGAGTTGGCTGTAGCCCTTGCCGTGCAAGAGTTTCTGGCGATTGGCATTCAAGCCTGCCTTGATTTCGGGCAGCAGCGGGGCGCCGGCGATTGTTGCAGTCGCCTGGGCCTGCCTGACCCGGGCGACTGCGGCGGCCAGGTCATGGCTGCCCAATCGGGCCTGATCGATCAGGTGATCGAGTTCCGTACTGCCGAAGTGTGTCCACCATTGTCGATCGCTTTGGCTGGCGCCGGGGTGTTCGGGCGACTGCCACGCGGGGGGAGGTTGCAGGCCGCTGTCGGGGTGCGGCGCGGGGCTGCTGCAGGCCGCCAGCAGGATGCTGGCGGCGAGAAGTGTCAGGTGGGCTTTCATAGGTCGATCATTCACTGGTGAGGGCCTTGACCGGATCGAGCCGGGCGGCCTTGCGGGCCGGCATGAAGCCGAAGATGACGCCGGTGGCCAGCGCGCAACCGAAGGCGCCGATCACCGCGATCCACTGGAACGCCATAGCCACGCCGCTGAGTTGCAGCACGCCGCCGACCAGCATTGCCAGGCTGATCCCGGCAATACCGCCAACCACCGAGAGCATCACTGCCTCGGTCAGGAACTGGCGCAGGATGTCGCGCTGACGGGCGCCGGTGGCCATGCGGATGCCGATTTCCCGGGTTCGCTCGCGCACGGTCATGAGCATGATGTTCATCACGCCGATACCCCCCACCAGCAGGGAAATGGCGGCAATTGCCCCGAGCATCAGCGACAGCGTGCCCTGAGTCCGGGCCTCGGCCTGAATCATGGCGGCGTTGTTGGTCAGCTCGAAATCCTTTTTACCGTTGTGCCGGCGCAGCATCGATTGCTCGATGGCCTGCTCAGCCTCTTTGACCTTGCGGGCGTCTCGTGCGGCGATGACCACGTACTCGGGATTGCGGCTGCCGAACAGGCGCATGCTCGCGGCGGAGTAGGGTACGGCGATCCGGTTGTCACTGTCCGAGTCACCGGAGCTGGAGCCTTTTTCAGCGAGTACCCCGAGCACCTGGAACGGTACGTTTTCGATCAGGATGTATTGACCGACAGGGTCGGCGACATCTTTGAGCAGTTTGTCGCGCACCTTGGTCCCGATCACCGCGACGGCAGCGGCGCTGTCTTCGTCGGCCTGTGTGAAATAGCTGCCCTGGACCACCGGCCAATTGAAGATGGTCGGAAAGTTGGTGTCGTTGCCGCCCACGTAGCTGGTGTGGTCGGCATTTGCGAAACGCACACCGGCGGTCGCACCGTTGACCGGCATGATGCGCTCCACCTGGGGCAGGGCTGCCAGTTCGGCGACGTCATCGAGGGTGATGATGCCGGGTGGTGTGCGCGGGTTGGGCGCTGCGCCGCTGAGGTAAATGATGTTCGAGCCGAAGGCGCCCATTTGCGCCATCACCTGACGTTTGCTGCCTTCACCCACTGCCAGCATGACCACCACAGAAGCGACGCCGATGACGATCCCCAGCAGGGTCAGCGCGGTGCGGAAACGGTTGACCCACATCACGCGCCAGGCCGCTTGTACGGCGTCTACCAGTTCGCCTTTCCAGGCACCGGTCTGCGTGCTGCCGGTGCTCAGGCGCTCTCGCAGATCCACGGCTTGCAGCATGCCGGAGCCGGCAGCGTGCGCGGGAGGCGGTGACTGCTCGGCAGTGTCGCTGATGATCAGGCCGTCGCGGATTTCGATGATGCGCTTGGCGCGTTGCGCGACTTCACGGTCGTGGGTGATGAGAATCACCACGTGGCCCTGGTTCGCCAGTTCGTCGAGCAGGGTCATGACCTCGGCGCCACTGTGGCTGTCGAGCGCGCCAGTAGGTTCGTCGGCAAGAATGATATGACCGCCATTCATCAATGCGCGAGCAATCGACACCCGCTGCTGCTGACCGCCGGAGAGTTGGTGCGGACGGTTGGCGGTGCGGCCGGCGAGTCCCAGGCGGGTGAGCAGGGCATGGGCCCGGGCGTGGCGTTCGGCGGCCGGCGTGCCTGCATAGATGGCCGGCATCTCGACGTTTTCCTGGGCCGAACCGGACGGAATCAAGTGATAGCCCTGGAACACGAAGCCGAAAGCCTCGCGTCGCAGCCAGGCCAGGGCGTCGGTGTCCAGGTGGGCGACATTTTCACCGGCAAACAGGTATTCGCCGCTGCTCGGTCGGTCGAGGCAGCCGAGAATGTTCATCAGTGTCGATTTGCCGGAACCGGATGCGCCGACGATCGCCACAAATTCGCCGGCATGAATCGACAGATCAATACCGCGCAGCACTTCCACCAGCGGACTGTCGCCGCCGCCGTAGGCTTTGCGGATCTGCCGCAGGTCAATCAGGGGCGTTTGCATTCAGCCTCCGTTGCCAGTGGCCGGGCTGCTCAGGACATGATCGCCTTCGGCAAGCCCTTCGAGGATCTGCGTGCGCAAGCGATCGCGGATGCCGGTACGGACTTCCCTTGATTGAACCTCGCCACTGGCGGCGACGACATGCGCCAATTGCCAGTCCGCACGGTCGCTGCGCTGCAGGGCGGCGGAGGGTACGGTCAGGGTGTTCTGTGCCTGCTGCGAAACGAAGAACACCTGGGCGGTCATGTCGGTCATCAGGGTGTTGTCGGCGTTCTCGACATCCAGCAATACCGTGTAAAGCACGACCCGTTCGCTACCGCTGCGACCGCTGGTGGGGCTGGCGCCCTGACTCTGTTCGAGCGGACGCGGCGGCACCGGCAGAATCTGTCGCACGGTGCTGCTCCAGCGGCGGCTGCCACCACTGAGGGTCGTGAAGTAAGCCGTCATGCCCGGTTTGACGTGGCCAATGTCGGCTTCGGAAACTTCGGCCCACACGGTCATGGGTGAAAGCCGCGCGATTCGCAGAATCAGCGGGGTCTGTTGTTGCGCGTTGAGTGTCTGGCCTTCCCGGGCTCCCACGGCTACCACCGTGCCGGACATCGGCGCATAGATGCGCGTGTAGCCGAGCTCGGCTTCGTCGCTGCGCAGGCTGGCCTGCGCCTGGCGGATCTGTGCCTGGAACATGTCGATCCGGGCCTGGGTGGCGCGTACTTCGGCTCGGGCGGTCTGGACGTCTTCCTCGCGGGTGGCGCCCCCGGCGGCAAGTTTCTGTTGGCGCTGGTACTTTTGCTGCGCCAGTTCATGCTGGGCGCGTTGTTCCTGCAACTGCGCCTTCAGGTTCTCGATGGAAAACCGGCCGGCATCGAGCTTGGCCTTTTGGGTGGAGGGGTCGATCTCCACCAGCAGTTGGCCTTCTTTGACCACATCGCCGGCCTCGACGTGAATTTTCTGGATCTGCCCTGACGCCTGCGCGCCGACATCCACATAGCGCCGTGGTTGCAGGGTGCCCAGAGCGGTCACGCTGTTTTCGATGTCGCCACGAGTCACTTGAACGGTGGCAAGGGTTTCACGACCGGGCGGCAACACTTGCCACGCGGCAACTGCGATGACGGGGACCAGGCAAAGGGCAACGAACAGGGCGCGGCGGGCGGGGCGGGGACGTTTCATGCAGGGATCCGGCCAGTGGAATTCGGCCCGTCGTTCAGCAGGAGCAAAGGTTCGGTCGGTCGCTGAACGCTGTCGCAAGGCACGACAGATACGGGGAGCTGTCCTGTAAACGATGAATGTGCAAGGGAATTTAAGTGTTCACACACGAAGTTACAGGTTGCCGGAAAGGACTTTTTGTCAGCTGAGGAGAATCATCACTTTAAATCTATATGAGAATTACTATAAATTACGCGCCTCAAGTTGCCACTATCTTGCTACTGCCTCGCACGGTTCAGCAGAACGGTGTGCTCAAGGACAGAACCCGCACTCAAGCGGCCGGGAGTCATGTTGGAAAACTACTATCGCGAGCTGGTGTGTTTCCTGAACGCCAAGCTCGGCAACCGACAGGTGGCCGAAGATGTGGTGCATGACGCTTATGTGCGAGTGCTGGAGCGTTCCAGCGATACGCCGATCGAACAGCCTCGGGCCTTCCTTTATCGCACAGCACTGAACCTGGTGATTGACGACCATCGGCGCAATGCCGCGCGTCAGGTCGAACCGCTGGAAGTGCTCGACAGCGAAGAGCGCTATTTCACCCCGTCTCCCCACAGCACCCTCGATCATGGTCAGCGCCTGGACATGTTGCAACGAGCGCTGGCCGAGCTTTCGCCGCTGTGCCGCGAGAGTTTTCTGCTGCGCAAGATCGAAGGCCTGTCGCATCCCGAGATCGCCGAACACCTTGGCATTTCCAAGGCCCTGGTGGAAAAGCACATCGTCAACGCCATGAAGCATTGTCGCCAGCGAATCAAACAATGGGATGCCCATTGAAGCGCCCACGTTAAATTTTATTTCACTGTCCTCGTTCCTACTCAACAGACGACCTGTTGTCCTGTCCTGGGCCGGCCGGTCACCCAAGCTCTTCCTCCGCGCTGTTCGGGGGTTTATCCAGAGGACACTGGAAATGACACAGGCAATTGCATCGCCCATCGTTCACGACTTGATCGGCGTCGGTTTCGGCCCTTCGAACCTGGCGTTGGCCATCGCTCTGCAAGAACGCGGCCCGACCCAGGGCGAGCTGGATGTGCTGTTTCTCGACAAACAACCGACCTACAGCTGGCACGGCAACACGCTGTCGACCCAGAGCGAGTTGCAGATTTCCTTCCTCAAGGATCTGGTGACTCTGCGCAATCCGACGAGCCCGTATTCGTTCGTCAATTACCTCAAGCACCACGGTCGTCTGGTGGACTTCATCAACCTCGGCACCTTCTACCCGTGCCGCATGGAGTACAACGACTACCTGCGCTGGGTCGCCGCGCAGTTCACCGAACAGAGCCGTTACGGCGAAGAAGTGCTGACCATCGAACCGGTGCTGCACAACCATCAGGTCGAAGCGCTGCGGGTGATTTCCCGTGGGACGGACGGCCAGCAATTCGTTCGCACCGCACGTTCGGTGGTGGTCAGCGCCGGCGGCACGCCGCGCATTCCGGAAGCCTTCAAGGCACTGAAGGGCGATGCCCGAGTGTTCCACCACTCGCAATACCTGGCCGAGATGGCCAAGCAACCGTGCATCAGCAACCAGCCGATGAGCATCGCGATCATCGGTGGCGGCCAGAGTGCGGCGGAAGCGTTCATCGATCTGAACGATTCGTTCCCGTCGGTGCAGGTCGACATGATCCTGCGCGGCTCGGCGCTGAAGCCGGCGGACGACAGCCCGTTCGTCAACGAAGTGTTTTCCCCGGAATTCACCGACCTGATCTTCCAGCAGAAGAGCAGCGAGCGTGAGCGTCTGGTCAACGAGTACCACAACACCAACTACTCGGTGGTCGACATCGACCTGATCGAGCGCATCTACGGCATCTTCTATCGCCAGAAAGTCTCGGGCGTGGCGCGCCATGCGTTCCGCACCCTGACCACCGTCGAGAAAGCCACCGCCACCGAACACGGTATCGAACTGACCGTGCGCAACAACGCCACCGGTGAAGTCGCCGTACGTGCCTACGACGCGGTCGTGCTGGCCACCGGTTACGAGCGTCAGATGCATCGCAAGCTGTTGGCGCCGCTGGAAGAGTACCTGGGCGACTTCGAAGTCGATCGCAATTACAAACTGATCACCGACGAGCGCTGCAAGGCCGGTCTGTACATGCAGGGCTTCTGCCAGGCCAGCCACGGTCTGAGCGACACGCTGCTGTCGATCCTGCCGATCCGCGCGGATGAAATTGCCGGCTCGCTGTATGAGCATGGCAAGCATCGCGGGCACAGTCGTTCGGTGATGGACTTGTTGTTGGCCACGGCCAGCTGATGACTTCCTGACGACTCCCGCGCTGAGTGCGGGAGTCGTTTCGAGGTCAATCCTGAACCCTTCCTGAATGACCTCCACATCCCCCAACCTCATTTCCTTTACGGGTTTACTCTCCAGGCATCGGGGCGTAAGCTTCGCGCGTTTTCATCAATAGCGGAGACCCACAGTGGGTACTTGTTCGAGTGACAGTTGTCGGCCGGTCCTTGTAACCGGCAGATTCTCGGCAAGATAACGCGCATTCCTTTGTGCCGTTGTCTCGCCGAACAGCGAGCAGCGGCATCCCGATCATGGTCAGTTGAGACCATGTCCCGACGTCCTTCTCATCGACGCTGAAAAGAGCGTGGTTTCGACTTTATCGTCGCAATCGCAGCCCTATCGACACGCCTGTCTTTTTTGACTGGCGCGCCAACCCTTGCCGTGCCGAATTTTTCGGTGCAAGAGGGCTGGACGTACCTGCTTGACGGTTTCCCGGCTGACCATAGGGGCAACAGCCATGAAACTTACGCTCAAGGAATTTTTCGCAGGCTTCCTGCGGACCCGTCACATCGCCCGGCACTTTCGTCGTCTGGCCGTGCTGGAAAGTCTTCGCGACACCACGGTCAGCCGTGAAGTGCCGCCCACCCTGGCCAACACGTTGGTGGACGCCTCCCATTGCGACAGCGGCGTGCTGCTGTCGACTCTTGGCACGCACACTGATGGCCTCACCGATTTCGAAGTCGATGTGCTGCGTGCGCAGCATGGCCTCAACGAAGTCGAGCATGAGCAACCGCTGCCGTGGTGGACCCACCTGTGGCACTGCTACAAAAACCCGTTCAACCTGCTGCTGACTCTGTTGGCGGTGATCTCGTGGCTGACTGACGACCTCAAGGCCGCCACCGTGATTCTCTCGATGGTGGTGCTCTCGACCCTGCTGCGCTTCTGGCAGGAAAGCAAATCCAACCGGGCGGCCGACGCGCTCAAGGCGATGGTCAGCAACACCGCCACCGTGCTGCGCCGGGATGCGCCGCGCACTGAACTGCCGATCAAGGAACTGGTGCCCGGCGATCTGATTGTGCTCTCGGCCGGCGACATGATTCCTGCCGATTGCCGGGTGCTCAGCGCCAAGGACCTGTTCGTCAGCCAGGCCGCGATGACCGGCGAATCGATGCCGGTGGAGAAGTTCCCCCGTCAGGCGGACCGCGATACGCGTAACCCGCTGGAGCTCGACAACATCCTGTTCATGGGCACCAACGTGGTGTCCGGGACGGCGGTGGCGGTGATTCTCACCACCGGCAACAGCACTTACTTCGGTACGCTGGCGCTGCGGGTCGGGGCAACCGATCGCGGGGTGACGTCCTTCCAGCAAGGCGTGAACAAAGTCAGCTGGCTGTTGATCCGTTTCATGTTCGTCATGGCGCCGCTGGTGCTGTTCATCAACGGTTTCACCAAGGGTGACTGGACCGAAGCCCTGTTGTTCGCGCTGTCGATCGCCGTGGGCCTGACCCCGGAAATGCTGCCGATGATCGTCACCTCGACCCTGGCCAAGGGTGCGGTGTTCCTGTCGCGCAAAAAGGTCATCGTCAAACGCCTGGATGCGATCCAGAACTTCGGCGCCATGGATGTGCTGTGCACCGACAAGACCGGCACGTTGACCCAGGACAAGATCTTCCTGGCGCGCAATGTCGATGTCTGGGGTGAAGATTCTGACGACGTGCTGGAAATGGCGTACCTGAACAGCTACTACCAGACCGGCCTGAAAAACCTGCTCGACGTGGCGGTGCTGGAGCATGTGGAAGTCCACCGTGAACTGAAAGTCGGTACGGCGTTTCGCAAGGTCGACGAGATCCCGTTCGACTTCAATCGCCGACGCATGTCGGTGGTGGTCGAAGGGCACGGGCAACCGCATCAGCTGATCTGCAAAGGCGCGGTGGAAGAAGTGTTGTCGGTGTGCACCCGGGTTCGTCACGGTGAAGTCGACGAAGCCTTGAGCGATGAATTGCTGGCGAAAATTCGTCAGGTAACAGCAGCATTCAACGCTGAAGGCTTGCGCGTGGTAGCGGTGGCAGCACGGTCGATGCCTGAAGGTCGCGACACTTACAGCCTGGGCGACGAGCAGGAACTGACGCTGATCGGTTATGTGGCATTCCTCGATCCACCCAAGGAAAGCACCGCACCGGCACTCAAGGCCCTGGCCGAACACGGCGTGGCCGTGAAAGTGCTGACCGGCGACAACGAGTTGGTGACCGCCAAGATCTGCCGCGAAGTGGGCCTGGCCCAGCAAGGCCTGTTGATGGGCAACGACATCGAACGCATGAGCGACGCGGAACTGGCGGTGGCGGTGGAGACCACCAACGTGTTCGCCAAACTGACGCCGTCGCACAAGGAGCGCATCGTGCGCATCCTCAAGGGCAACGGCCATGTGGTCGGGTTCATGGGCGACGGCATCAACGACGCACCGGCGCTGCGCACGGCGGACATTGGTATTTCCGTGGACAGCGCAGTCGATATCGCCAAGGAAGCGGCCGACATCATCCTGCTGGAAAAGAGCTTGATGGTGCTGGAGGAGGGCGTACTGGAAGGGCGCCGCACCTTCGCCAACATGCTCAAGTACATCAAGATGACCGCCAGCTCTAACTTCGGCAACGTGTTCTCGGTATTGGTGGCCAGTGCGTTCATTCCGTTCTTGCCGATGCTGCCGATGCACCTGCTGGTGCAAAACCTGCTGTATGACATTTCGCAGATCGCGATCCCGTTCGACAACGTCGATGAAGAAATGCTGAAACAGCCACAACGCTGGCAGCCGGGGGATGTCGGGCGCTTCATGCTGTTTTTCGGCCCGATCAGTTCGATCTTCGACATCACAACGTTCGCCTTGATGTGGTACGTGTTTGATGCCAACACCCCGGATCACCAGACGCTGTTCCAGTCCGGCTGGTTCGTGGTGGGGTTGCTGACCCAGACGCTGATCGTGCACATGATCCGCACGCCGAAGATTCCATTTCTGCAAAGCCGCGCGGCCATGCCGCTGCTGGTGATGACCGGAATCATCATGGCCGTGGGCATCTTCCTGCCGATGGGGCCGCTGGCGCACTACTTCAAATTGCAGGCGCTGCCGTCGATGTACTTCGTGTTCCTGCCGGTGATCCTGCTGGCGTACATGGCACTGACCCAAGCCGTGAAAGGTTTCTACATCCGCCGGTTCGGCTGGCAGTAACAGGAAAGATTCCCCCCTTGTGGGAGCAAGGGGGCGGTTTCAGGGAGTTCAACATGCAAGCCATCAACAACATCAACCTCGATTCGCTGCTCGACACCCTGGTCAGCCTCAGCGCGGCCTTCATTCTCGGTGGCCTGATCGGCTTCGAACGCCAGTACCGCCAACGTACGGCGGGCTTGCGCACCAACGTGCTGGTCGCGGTCGGCGCGGCGATTTTCGTCGACATGGCCAACCGTCTCGGCGGGGCCGAAGGCGCGGTCCGGGTGGTTGCCTACGTGGTGTCCGGGATCGGCTTTCTCGGCGCCGGTGTGATCATGCGTGAAGAGGGCAACGTGCGCGGTCTCAATACCGCCGCCACGCTGTGGACTTCGGCAGCGGTCGGCGCCTGTGCCGGTGCCGACCTGCTGGCCGAGGCGGTACTGGGCACCTTGTTCGTGCTTGCCGCGAATACGTTGCTGCGGCCGATCGTCAACAACATCAACCGCCAGCCGCTGGATGTGGTCTCGGCGGAAGTCACCAACATCGTCTACGTCATTGCCCGGCGCTCGCAGCAGACCGCCGTGTTCGCCTTGCTTGAAGCCGAGCTCGAACGCAGCAACTACCCGGCCAGTGACGTTGACGTGCACGCCTTCGGTGCCGATGAAATCGAGATCGAAGCCACGCTCGCAACCACCTCGGTGGACGGCGATGAGCTGGACGCACTGGTGAAGCGGATTTCAACTTCGAACTTGGTGGTGCAGGCGTTCTGGAGTCCGAGTACTACGGAGTAAAGCGTTCAATCCGGATCAATGACGGGTATTTTCGGAAAAGTCCTACAGAGCTCGTCCCGATGCTTGGGTAGTCTTGCCGCCACTTGAAGCGACTACCGGGACTCCCACGATGACCGACAAAACCTTGCGTATCCTGATCGCCGACTCGCAGCATTTTCACCGGATGAAGATCGAGCGCCTGTTCAATGGCCTCGATTACTACTGCATCGCACCGGTGCAGAACCTCGCCGAGCTACTGACGCTGGTCGACTACGGCTGTCGGCCATTCGATGTTCTGGTGATCAATGCAGCGCTTGCGGCCGGGATGCCGGATCTGCGTGGCTTCCTGTTCGATCACCCGCAAGTCCGGCATGCGCTGGTCTACGGTGAGCCGGCGAACTCATCGGCTGTTTCCGGGCTTTTTCAGGCAAAAATCACTTCCTGCCACGCCGCGTTGCCGTCAATGAATGCAATCGTGCAGTTGATGGAGTCGGTCGAGGCTTCCCTGGAGCACTCGTCGCGCAGTGGCCAGACAAAATCGCTGGCGCAAATGCGCGCCTGATCACAGATCGGTCGATGGCGCAACTGTCAGGTCTGACAGGTGATTCGCCGTGCGTCCCGTGTAACAGTCGTAGCGCCGCTACCCATTGTCCCTTTAACGCGGGATCGGGGGGCGTCATGGTCATGTATTCGCCCCGGGAGTGGTCATGAGTTCAGCATTGGTCGTCGACGATCACCCTGTGGTAGTCGGTGCCGTCAGAATGGTTCTGGAGTCACTGGGCTATGAAACGGTTCATGTCGCTTCGAGCGGCGTCGACGTGGTACCGATGATTCGCCAGCATGCACCGAAACTGATTGTGCTTGATCTGAAACTCAGGGGTTTCGGCGGCCTGGAGGTGCTGGAACGCATCAGAGCCATCGGGCTGGATTGCAAGGTGGTGATCTTCACCTCGGCCGACCCTGAACACTATCTGACGCGTTGTCGGCGTGCCGGTGCGATGGCGTTCGTCACCAAATCCGCCCAATTGCAGCAGTTGCAGAACGCGATCAAGGCAGTCCGTTCGGGTTATAGCTTCTTCCCCGAATTGCTCGTGAACAGTGCCAGTCAATCCGACCTGAACCGCGATGAGCGAGAGTCGATTGCAAGCCTGTCCACTCGCGAAATGGAGATCATGATGAAACTGGCTCAAGGTGAGTCCAACAAGCGTATTGCTGAAGCGATGAACCTCAGTCACAAAACCATCAGCACCTACAAGACCCGCCTGATGCTGAAACTCGGAGTAAGTTCACTGGTGGTGCTGCGAGAGTTGGTCAAACGCAACGGACTGTTCTGAGAGGCCGCTCCATGATGAGACCACTGAGTTTCATCTGCCTGTTGCTGTTGATGCTCGCCGGTTCGCTGCGAGCCAGCGACACTGCGCAATCACTGGAAATCATCTCCCGCACCCGGCTGGAAGGCGTGCAGATACGCCTTGATGAACAGGATCGACAGTGGCTCAGTGCGCACCCGGTGCTGCGAATCGGTATCTCCGGGCCGGATTACCCGCCGTTTGAACTGACCCGTAACAGACACGAGCTGGAAGGTCTTTCCGCCGATTATGCAGACGCCATTGCACAGGTGCTGAAGGTCCGGATCGAGGTCTGGTGTTACCCCGACCGCGAAGCCGCCATGGCCGCGCTCAAGGACGGAAATCTGCACCTGCTGCTCACCTCGAACAACTTCGAAATCGCTGATCCCGACCTGATGCTGTCTCGTGCCTACGCCGAGGATCAGCCAATGTGGGTGACCCGGCTTGATGAGCCATTGCCGGGAGATCTGGCAGGAAAACGTATCGCCATGGTGGATGACTACCTGCCGGCTGCGACCATAGAGAAGGCTTACCCGCAAGCCTCCCTGCAGCGTTACCGTTCGATTCTCGATGCGCTTGGCGCCGTGGCGTTCGGTCGGGATGCTTTGTACCTCGGGGATTTCATCAGCGCCAGTTATCTGATCAACACCAGTTTTCACAACGACCTGCAATTGGCCGGCCCTTCCGGCCTTGACGCCAATCCATTCGCCTTTGCCCTGACGCGTAGCAACACCCGCTTGAAGCGTCTGGTCGACAAGGCCCTGCTGGCCATTCCCATGGAGCAGCGCCTGGCCATGGAGCAGCGCTGGAGCGCTGGTCGCGCCGACATGGCAGCGCAATCGCGAGTGAGCCTCAGCGCCAGCGAGCAGCAATGGCTGGATCAGCATCCGGTGGTGCGGGTCGGCGCTATCGACGACTTTGCTCCATTGACGTTCTTTAACGCTGACGGCCGTTTCAGCGGCTTGGCTGCTCAACTGCTTAACCTGATCAGTCAGCGTAGTGGCCTGACATTCGAGGTGGTACGCGGACAGTCCCTGGATAGCCAGGTCGAGCAATTAAAGACCGGGGAGCTGGACTTGCTGCCGGTACTGACACCGAGCCGCGAGCGCGAACTTGAAATGCTGTTCACCCGGGCGTACGCCAACAGTCCCTTTGTGCTGATCGCCGATTCGAAGGCACAAGGGCCGCGCAGCCTCGACGAGATGACGGGAAAGCGTCTCGCGCTCTATCGCGGCAATCCATTACACGATTATCTGTTGGAGCACGTGCCACAGATCCGCCTGATCGAGTTGCCAAGTCCGGCGGCGGGCACGCTGGCACTGCTCGACGGTCGGGCCGACGCGACATTGAGTTCGTTGTTGGTGGCGCGCTATCAGATCGATCACCAGTACCGCGATCGCTTGCGTATTGTCTCGACGCTGGGCGACCAGCCGGCCCGGATCGCGATGGCCACGGCGCTTGAGGCTCCGCAGCTGCAATCGATCCTGAACAAGGCGCTGCTGAGCATCGCCCCGCAGGAAATGGACGATCTGGTCGCGCGCTGGAGCCGTAACGTGGTGCTGGAGGACAATTATTGGCAGCGTCATCGGGAGCAAATCCTGCGCGGGTTTGCCGTTGCGGCGGGGTTGTTGTTGCTGGCATTGGGCTGGATCGGTTTTCAGCGCCGGCAGATTCGCCAGCGTCAGCAATGGCTACTTCAATTGCAGGAGGCCAAGGATGCGGCTGATGAAGCCAATCGAGCCAAGAGCACGTTTCTTGCGGTCATGAGCCACGAAATCCGCACGCCCATGAACGCATTGCTGGGCATGCTCGAACTGGCGCTCAAGCGTGCCGACGAAGGTGTGACCGATCGCCCGGCCATTGAAGTGGCGTCCCATGCGGGGCAGCAGTTATTGGCATTGATCGGCGATATTCTCGACATCGCGCGGATCGAGTCCGGGCATCTGTCGTTGGCCCCCGAGCGGGCCAATCTGCGGGAGGTGGTGGCGTCGGTATGCCGGGTGTTCGAAGGTCTGGCACGGCAGAAGTCATTGTCCTGGCGCGTGGAGCTGGATGAGCGCAGCGACGTCGACGTGATGCTCGACCCCGTACGCTTCAAGCAAGTGCTGTCGAACCTGTTGAGCAACGCGATCAAGTTCACCGATGAGGGGGAGGTGAGCCTGCGCTTGCAGGTGTTCACCGAGCAGGACGGAGGGGTGGAAACCGGCGTGATCATCGAAGACAGTGGCCGGGGGATCAGTGCCGAGGATCAGCAACGGTTGTTCAACCCGTTTGTGCAGGTCGGCAGCCATCAGCCGTCAGCGCGCAGCGGTTCCGGTCTGGGTCTGGTGATCAGCCGCAATCTGTGTCGACTCATGGGCGGTGACTTGTGGATCAGTAGCGAGCCGGGTCGGGGCACCCAAGTCATGCTGCGTCTGGAGCTGCCCGTACTGGAGCCGCTCATGCAGGAGGCCGCAACGACGCCAGCGGTGAGGGCGGTAAAGTCGCTGACGGTGCTGGTGGTGGATGATCATCCGGTCAATCGCTTGTTGCTGTGCCGGCAGTTGAGCGAACTCGGGCATCGCGCCGTCGACACCGGGGACGGTGAGCACGGACTGGTCGCGTGGCGCGGGCAATCTTTCGATGCGCTGATCACCGATATCAACATGCCCGGGACCAACGGTTATCAACTGGCGCGAGCGATTCGTGAAGAGGAGGTGGCGACGGGCAGGGCGCCTTGCCTCATTCTGGGGTTTACCGCCAATGCGCAGATCGAAGAAAAACAGCGATGCCTGGCGGCCGGCATGGACGATTGCCTGTTCAAGCCGATTCTGCTTCGCGAGCTGAACCAGGCCTTGATGGCCGTCGGGTCCGATGAAACGCCGGTCGAGAGCGTGGACGATCAAGGGCCGGCCGAATTCGACCTGAGTGCGCTGTTGCAGCTGGCGAGTGCGGATAACCCGCTCATCGGCCAATTGCGTGAAGAAGTACTGAGCAGCCTGCGCATCGACCTCGAACGATTGGACGAATCAGGCCGGCAAGGTGACCGCGCAGGCTTGCTTGATCTGGCACATCACGTCACGGGCGGGGCGCACATGATCGGTGCCGAACGTGTGGTCTCGGCCTGCCGGGTACTCGAACAGGCCTGCCTTGACGACGAGCCGGAAGCTGCGCTGACGGCTGCCATCAATTCGCTGCGCAAGGCCATGCACGACCTCGCGCAGCATCTTCAGGCCTGATCGGTCAGTCCCACTGCGGCGCGATGCCTTTGGGGCTGGTCAGGCGATGGCCGCGCTCCAGTGCGGCAATCAGTGCCATGTCGGCATCGCTCAGGGCGAGTGCCGGGGCGCCGAGGTTGCTTTGCAGGTTGGCACGTTTGGTCGACGAAGGAATCACCGCGTAACCCGATTGCATCGCCCACGCCAGCGTGACTTGCGCCGGGGTGGCTTGCAGACGTTCGGCGATCTGCACAATCAGCGGATCCTTCAGTACTTCGCCATAGGCCAGGGTCATGTACGACGTGATCTGGATGCCCTGACTCTGCGCGAACTCGACAACCTGACGGTTTTGCAGGTACGGGTGCAGTTCGATCTGGTTGGTCGCGATGTTTTCCGCGCCGATGGCGGCAATTGCCTGTTTCATCAGGTCGATGGTGAAGTTGGACACACCGATCTGCCGGGTCAGGCCCAGGCGTTTGGCCTCCAGCAGGGCGCCCATGAATTCCTCCACCGGCACCTGATGCTCCGGCGACGGCCAGTGGATCAGCGTCAGGTCGAGGTAGTCGGTCTGCAATTTTTGCAGGCTCTCCTTGAGGCTTTCGATCAGCCGATCTTTGGCGAAGTTGGCGACCCAGATCTTGCTGGTGATGAACAGCTCGTCGCGGGCGATGCCACTGGCAGCGATGGCTTGGCCGACCTCGGCTTCGTTCTCATAGATTTGTGCGGTGTCGATGACCCGGTAACCGAGTTCAAGGGCGGTGCTCACCGAATCGATGACCACCTGACCTTGCAGGCGAAACGTACCAAGACCGAAAGCGGGAACAGACATGCAGAACTCCAGGATTGCAGTGGGAATAGACGGGAGTATCCGCGTCTGATTCCTCCGGAAAAACCGCTGTCGGGGCAAAGTACTCTTGACCAGAAGGCACGAATCAATCGCAGGTCTCAAGCGATGTCGCTGTGAGCAAACTCCTCACCCAGAAAGTCGATCAGCGTGCGCACCGACGGCAACAAACCCCGGCGCGACGGAAAGATCGCATGCACGATCCCGCATTTCGGCGCCCAGCCCGGGATCAACTCCACCACGCGTCCTGCCGCGATGTCTTCGCGCACGACCACGCTCGGCAGATGCGCGACGCCGACCCCGGCAATCACTGCCTGACGCAGGGCGATCAGGTCATCGGTGACCAGCCTTGGTGTGTGCCGGATCTGCGCCGAAGCGTCGTTCGGTCCGAGCAGGTCCCATTGATACTCACGTTGCGCCGCGCCCCAATGCAAGCTCGGCAAGCCGTTGAGATCGGCCGGCGAGGGCGGTGACGACAAGCGTTCGGCAAATATCGGGCTGCCGACCACTGACTGGGTGCTGTTGCCCAGCACCTTCATCACCATGTCGGTGTTTTCCAGTGGCGGGAAACGCACGCGCAGCGCAATGTCGAAACCTTCGTGCAGCAGGTCGACCCGGCGGTTGGTGCTCTCGATGAACACTTCCACCAGCGGGTACTTTAGCATGTAGCGGGTGAGCATCGGCCCGACCCAGGAATTGAGCAGCGCCGTCGGGCAGCTCAGGCGCACCAATCCCTGAGGTTCGGAGCGATTGCGCTCGATCAGCTCGGCGGCGCTCTCGGCCTCGACCCGCATCGCCAGGCAGCGCTGGTAGTAGGCCTGGCCGATTTCGGTCAGCGAACAATGCCGGCTGGTGCGGTGCAGCAGGCGTACGCCAAGGCGTTCCTCGAGCTGCGAGATGCGCCGACTGAGTTTCGACTTGGGTATGTCCAGCGCACGGCCAGCGGCGGCAAAGCCGCGATGCTCCACTACTTGAGTGAAGTAGTAGAGGGTGTTGAGGTCTTCCACCATCGTTCTCCATATAGAACGCTAAAGCTGATTTTTGCAGTCTAGTCCATCAATGGTCATGGATTTAAGCTTAATCCATCGCGTCATTCATCCGATTGGAGGCAACCATGAAAAACATCATCGGTATCTACACCAGCCCTCGCGGCCATTGGGTCGGCGATGGTTTCCCGGTTCGCACGCTGTTTTCCTACGACAATCTGGGCAAGCACATCAGCCCGTTCCTGCTGCTGGATCACGCCGGGCCTGCGCAATTCACCCCGACCACCGAACGACGTGGCGTTGGTCAGCATCCGCACCGTGGGTTCGAAACCGTGACTATCGTTTACGAGGGCGAAGTGCAGCACCGCGATTCCACCGGTGCCGGCGGCACCATCGGCCCGGGCGATGTGCAATGGATGACCGCTGCGTCCGGGATCCTGCATGAGGAGTTTCACTCGGACAACTTCGCCAGAACCGGCGGCAATCTGGAAATGGTGCAACTGTGGGTCAACCTGCCAGCCAAGGACAAAATGGCGGCGCCCGGTTACCAGACCATTCTGGATCGCAACATTCCTAGCATCCCGCTCAAGGACGGCGCGGGCAGCCTGCGCCTGATCGCCGGTGAGTTCGACGGCCAAAAAGGCCCGTCCCGCACCTTCACGCCGATCGACGTGTGGGATCTGCGCCTGAACGCCGGCAAGTTGCTGACGCTGGATCTGCACGAGGGCCGCAACACCGCGTTGGTGCTGTTGCGCGGTGCGGTGCAGGTCAACGGTCTGGAATCGGTACGCCAGGGCCAGTTGGCGCTGTTCGAGCGTGACGGTCGGCAACTGACGCTTGAGGCCAGTGAAGATGCAGTGGTGTTGCTGCTCAGCGGCGAGCCGATCGACGAACCTATCGTCGGCCACGGTCCGTTCGTGATGAACACCGAGCAGGAAATCCACCAGGCATTCGCCGACTTCCAGTCCGGCCGCTTCGGCCGCATGCACGGCTGACAAGCCGCGCTTCCACACCCCGCTCTACACAGGATGCGTAGGCCGGTTCGAAGGCCAGGGATGGCTGTTGCCCAAAAGAAAGAGAAAACGCTGGATTCCCGGCGCTGACCCGAGACCTCGACCTTCCGTCGAGATCGACAACCCGCGAGGATTACTGCAATGAGCACTCAATACAAACGTCTGGACAAGAACAACGCCGCCGTTCTGTTGGTCGACCATCAAGCCGGGCTGTTGTCGCTGGTGCGCGACATTGAGCCTGACCGGTTCAAGAACAACGTGCTGGCGCTGGCCGACCTGGCCAAGTACTTCAAGCTGCCGACGATCCTGACCACCAGTTTCGAAAGCGGCCCCAACGGCCCGCTGGTACCCGAGCTCAAGGCGTTGTTCCCCGAGGCTCCGTACATTGCCCGTCCCGGCCAGATCAATGCCTGGGACAACGAAGACTTCGTCAAGGCGATCAAGGCCACCGGCAAGAAGCAACTGATCATTGCTGGCGTGGTGACTGAGGTGTGTGTGGCATTCCCGGCGCTGTCGGCCCTTGAAGAAGGGTTTGATGTATTCGTGGTGACCGATGCCTCCGGCACGTTCAATGAGCTGACCCGTGAATCGGCATGGAACCGTATGTCCAGCGCAGGCGCACAATTGATGACCTGGTTCGGTCTGGCCTGCGAGTTGCACCGTGATTGGCGCAACGATATCGAAGGGCTGGGCACGTTGTTCTCCAACCACATCCCGGACTACCGCAACCTGATGACCAGTTACAGCACGCTGACCAGCGGCAAGTAATCAGCGCCATAAAACCTGTGGGAGCACGTTGTCTCCCACAGGTTTTTTCGGTGCCCGCCAAATAGCACTCATCCCGCCAAATCAATTGCTCCTACACTAAGCCCAATCTGTGCGATCTTCTCGCGATTGACCTCTGTCGGAGTTGTTTGATGCTGTCTCTGCTGACTGAACATCCGTTGTTCTGCGCGTTGATCCTGATCCTGCTCGACCTTGGCCTGTGGCGCCTGATCAGCTCTCACGGCAGCGAATGGAAGCTGCTGGTGCGGGTGCTGATTTTCAGCCTGTTCAGCGTGCTGCTGTTCAACGAAGGCCTCAACCCGATGGAGCCGGCGCCGTGGGCCGACAACGTGCCGTTGCATCTGGCGGCGACCGGGTTGCAGATTGGCTGGTGGCTGTTCGGTGCGCGCACCCTGACAGTGTTGATCGGCGCGGTGATGATGCAGCGGGTCGGCCACACCGGGCGGCTGTTGCAGGATCTGCTCGGCGCGGTGATTTTCCTGATCGCCATTATTGCGGCACTGGCCTATGTGCTGGATCTGCCGGTCAAAGGCGTGCTGGCCACGTCCGGGGCGCTGGCAATCATCGTCGGTCTGGCGCTGCAAAGTACCCTGAGCGACGTGTTCTCCGGCATCGTCTTGAACACCACCAAACCCTATCAACTCGATGACTGGATTTCCATCGACGGCACGGAAGGGCGGGTCACCGACATCGATTGGCGTGCCACGCGTCTGCAGACCTCACAGGGCAGCATGGCGGTGATTCCCAACTCGCTGGCGGCGAAGGCCAAGATCATCAACTTCAGCCGGCCGAGCAATATGTTTGGGGTCTCTGTCAGCGTGCAGGTCAGCCCCCATGCGCGGCCGAACTCGGTGATCGACGCCCTGGAGCGGGCGATGCAAGGCTGTCGCCCGCTGCTGGACACCCCGGCGCCGAGCGTGGCGCTGAAGAGTTCCAGCAGTGCCGGTGCGGAGTATGAAATCAGCGGGTTCGTGGCCTCGATGAACGAGAAGCGCGCAGTGCGCAATCAGTTGTTCGATCTGGCTTACCGTCACCTGCAAGCGTCCGGGGTCAATCTGCTATCGAGCGATGAACCCTCCGCCCCGGCCCATCTCTCACGGCCACGGGCGCTGCTCGACAGCTCGCCGATTTTCTCCACCCTGCGTCAGGAAGAGAAAGAAACCTTCAGCCAGAACATGACCCTGCAAACCTTCCGCGCCGGCGAGATCATTCTGGCGGGCGGGGAGGTCAGCGATCATCTGTTCATCATTGAGTCCGGCGTGGTCTCGGTCACCTTGAAACGCCACGGCGCACCGTTCGAGTCCGGGCGCATGGGGCCGGGTGAAGTGATCGGCGAGGCGGGGATTCTTTCCGATACCTCGCTGCCGGCGGACTTTTCCGCCAAAACCTTCTGTGCGCTGTATCGCATCGAAAAGTCGTATCTCAAGCCTTGTCTGGACGCCCGCCACGACATCAACGACGCGATGAAGGCATTGCTCGATTACCGCTTGCACAAAGCGCAATCCCTGACCGAGGAAAAAACGGTGGTTGCGCCGAAAAAAGGCTTCCTGCAATGGCTGCGCAATCGCGCGTGACGACCTTCAGCGTTGTTCGTAGCCAGCGAGTTTGCGCTCAAGGTTCAGGCGCACCAGTGGCCATTCGTCATCGATGATGCTGAAGCGCACCGAATTGCGCTTGCGGCCGTCCGGCATGATCCGCTCGTAACGCACGATGCCTTCCTGCTGTGCACCCAGGCGCAGGATCGCATTGCGTGATTTCTGGTTGTTTTCGTCGGTGGTGAATTGCACGCGCACGCAATCGAGCACTTCGAAGGCGTGCCGCAGCATCAGGTACTTGGCCTCGGTGTTGACGAAGGTTTTCTGAAAGCGAGTCGAGATCCAGCTGCTGCCGATTTCCAGCTTGCGATTGAGCGGGTCGATCTTCCAGAACCGGGTCGAACCGATCACCTCGCCGGTCTCCTTCAATACGATCGCAAATGGCATGACCGTGCCCGCCTCACGGCCGTCGAGTGCCTTTTTCAGGTAGCTGTCGACGGTGGTCGCCGAGGGCACCACGGTGACAGTGAGGTTCCACAACTCGCCGTCGGCAGCGGCGTGGAGCAGGGCATCGGCGTCGGTGTACTGAAGAGGGCGCAGGAGGATGCCCTGGCCTTGCAGCGTGGTTTGCATGAGGGGCGGCTCTTGTCGGTTCGGGCGAGCGTCCATTACGCCGCAACGGGCGTCGTCGTTGCAACTGCTCATGGAGCCTGAATCAGATCAGTCCACAGAGCCGATTGGTGAAATCAATTGTCAGTCCGATAGCCGGATCCCGTATACATGGCGACCATCGGCGGAACGAACCGCGCCTCCCTGCAAAAGGACTGAGCAATGAGCGAGCCACGCCTGGCGAATCTGAAACAGTATCTGCAACGGCTGGGGTTCGACACGCCCCCGGCACCGACCCTTGAGACCCTGCGACTGTTGCAGTTGCGTCATACCGGCGCCTTTCCTTTCGAGAATCTGTCGACCCTCTCTGGCGAGCCCGTGCTGATCGATCTGCCATCCATCCAGCGCAAGGTCTTGAACGATGCCCGTGGTGGTTACTGCTACGAACTCAACAATCTGTTTCTGGCCTTGTTGCTGGAACTGGGATTCGATGCGCGGGGCATCAGTGGCCGTGTGGTCATGAATCAGCCGGAAGGGAGCTGGACGGCACGGACTCATCGTTTGAGTCTGGTGACCCTCGACGGCGTGCGGTACATCACCGATGTCGGCTTCGGCGGCATGGTGCCGACCGCGCCGCTGATTCTGGATACCGAAGCCGAGCAGTCCACCCCCCACGAACCCTATCGCATCGAAGTGCAGGCCGATGGCTACATGCTGCGGGCCAGGGTCGCCGGCGAATGGCGGCCGATGTACCTGTTCGACCTGCAACGCCAGGAAGACATCGATTACACCCTCGGCAACTGGTATGTCTCGACCCATCCGGATTCACCGTTCGCCCAGCGCCTGATGGTCGCGCGTACGGGCGACGGCTGGCGGCGCACGTTGAACAACGGCAGTTTCGCGATCCATCGCATCGGTGCCGAGAGCGAGCGACGCGAGGTGACGGATGTCGATGAACTGATCGAATTGCTGGAGCGGGAATTCGGCCTGCGCTTGCCGCACCAGCCTGGTGCGCGTCTGGCCTTGGCGCGCTTGATCCAGCCTGCCTGAAACCTACGGTTTTACGTCCGGTTCAAGCACCCGCCGGATCTCATTCACGGCCGCCGACAGTTTCTTCTCAAGGCTCTTGAGGTCGGTAGCGGTGATGCCTTTCTTGAATTGCCCGATGGAATGCTCGAGTTCATCGGCTGTGCCACGGCTGTCGAGCAGTGCATGGCGCAGGGTGTTGTTGATGACCGTCTGATAGCCATAGCCCTCGCTCTCAGCGACTCCCCGCGCGGCTTCGATGACTGCGTCATCGAGCATGATGGTGATGCGGGTCTTGCCCTTGTTGGAGGCGACGGCGCCTCGTGTTCCCTGGGTGAAATCGTATTCATCCTTCATTGATCAAATCTCCGGAAATAATGGTGTCGCTCGCTGGGCGTTGCACTGCGCGCGGAAATGATTCGAACCAAATTCGGCTCCCGATAGCTGTACACGACGACCAGCAAACGCCCCTTGCCGTCGTTACCGAGCGTGATCCAGCGTTGTTCGTCATGGTCGTTATCCTCAATCGTCAATGCTCGCTCATCGTGAAAGACCGGCTCGGCCTCGGCGAGGCTGATCCCTCTGTGCTTGAGTTTGTTGGCAGCATTCTTGCTTTTGTCGAACTGAATGTTGAATGACTTAATTATGCATACTTTATATGTATAAAAAAGAGCGCGGCCGCGCCGTCGGTCGCCGTGAACACTTCAGCCTAGGTGGATAAAACGTGGGGTCAGTTGACGATGTGTTGCCGGATTTGTGGAGGGATGGAAGGGGCGGGATAGAAGGTTGGATGGCTACCTATCCATAATGTGACTGATAAGTTGTATACAACTCTATGGACATTTGTCACGAGTATTGAATACAGTGTGCGCATAACAAAAACCAGGGAACCCCCCACCATGAAAACGCCCCATGTTTCACACCAACGGCCCGAGGACGAAAACCTCGGGGTCGGCGCGAATATGGCTTACGGCCTGCAACATGTTCTGACCATGTATGGCGGTATCGTCGCGGTGCCGCTGATCATCGGTCAGGCCGCCGGGTTGTCGCCGGCGGACATTGGTCTGTTGATTGCTGCTTCATTGTTTGCGGGGGGGCTGGCCACGTTGCTGCAAACCCTGGGTCTACCGTTTTTCGGATGTCAGTTGCCGCTGGTGCAGGGTGTGTCGTTCTCCGGTGTCGCGACCATGGTGGCGATTGTCAGCAGTGGCGGGGAGGGCGGCTTTCAGTCGGTGCTCGGGGCGGTGATTGCCGCGTCGTTGATCGGTTTGCTGATCACGCCGGTGTTCTCGCGCATCACCAAGTTCTTTCCACCGCTGGTCACCGGCATCGTGATCACCACCATCGGCCTGACGCTGATGCCGGTGGCCGCACGCTGGGCCATGGGCGGCAACAGCCATGCTCCGGACTTCGGCAGCATGCAGAACATCGGTCTGGCGGCGGTCACGCTGGTATTGGTGTTGTTGCTGAGCAAGGTTGGCAGCTCGACCATCTCGCGTCTGTCGATCCTGTTGGCGATGGTGATCGGCACGGTGCTGGCGGTGTTCCTCGGCATGGCGGACTTCTCCAACGTCACACAGGGCCCGATGTTCGGCTTCCCGACACCGTTCCATTTCGGCATGCCGACCTTCCACTTCGCCGCGATCCTGTCGATGTGCATCGTGGTCATGGTGACCCTGGTGGAAACCTCGGCGGACATTCTGGCAGTCGGTGAAATCATCGGCACCAAGGTCGACTCCAAGCGTCTGGGCAATGGCCTGCGGGCGGACATGCTGTCGAGTATGTTTGCGCCGATCTTCGGCTCGTTCACCCAAAGCGCCTTCGCCCAGAACGTCGGGCTGGTGGCGGTGACCGGGATCAAGAGCCGTTATGTGGTGGCGACCGGCGGCATCTTTCTGGTGATCCTCGGCTTGCTGCCGTTCATGGGTCGGGTGATCGCAGCAGTGCCGACCTCGGTACTCGGTGGCGCTGGCATCGTGCTGTTCGGCACCGTGGCGGCGAGTGGCATCCGCACGCTGTCCAAGGTCGATTATCGCAACAACGTCAACCTGATCATCGTTGCGACCTCGATAGGCTTCGGCATGATCCCGATTGCCGCGCCGAACTTCTACGATCACTTCCCGAGCTGGTTCGCGACCATTTTCCATTCGGGCATCAGCTCGTCGGCGATCATGGCGATCTTGCTGAACCTGGCGTTCAACCACTTCACGGCGGGTAACTCGGATCAGCAGTCGGTGTTCGCGGCGGCGGAAGAGCGGACCCTGCGTTTCCGGGATCTGGCGGCGCTGCGCGAGGGCGACTACTTCAGCGACGGCAAGCTGCATGATTGCGATGGCAATGAAGTGCCGGTGATCGATCCGGACGCGGATCACGGTCATGGTGCACCAAAGGCACATGCCAAAAGCAGCGAGCACGTCTGACTGCTATAGCTGAATGAAAAAGGGCCGATCAGTTGGAAAACTGATCGGCCCTTTTTCTATGGCGCCACTTTTTTCAGCGCCCACAAAAAAGCCCCTGAATCTTTCGATTCAGGGGCTTTGTATTTGGCTCCACAACCTGGACTCGAACCAGGGACCCAGTGATTAACAGTCACTTGCTCTACCAACTGAGCTATTGCGGAATTGGTGCGTATGTTACTGATTTAAAAAGACTAGTCAAGCGCCAGTTGTAAGTTTTTCGGAAAACTCAGGACGGACGGCGGTTTATCGGAGATTGGCGGTTACCAGAACCGTAGCAGAGGTCTACCATGGCCGCCCGGAAGTGGTCACACGCGCTGCCGGCCATTCGCCGAAAAGGTACGCGCCATGAATAGCCCCACCCTAATCCATCGTCCTGCCGAGGTGTTCGCATGAGCACCGCGCAAATCAGTCTGCCCAAAGGCGTCGGCCCGCACGCCGAAAAGCTCTTTGACGCGATCACCCAGGCCGCCACGGCTGAAGAGTTGAATCGCGCGGGCGGCAAGGCCGAAGGTTTTGTCCTCGGTCTGGAAAGCACCAAGGCCATCAAGAGCCAGGTCGCCGAATCGCTCTACGTCGTTTATGACGACGCGGCGACTCAGCGTGCATCGGAACTGGCCTAACCGCCGAACGTGAAGGTGCCGAGCATCAGTTTGGCGTAAAGCATCGTTGCGCCCAGTTGCACCAGCCACAGCGCCAGCCCGCCGAGAAACACCCCGGCTGCGACTTGCAGCACCAGGTTGTTGCCACGTTTGGCCGGGGCGCGGGGGATGAAGTCATCCAGATCGTCGCGGTCGGCGCGCAGGTCATCGTTTTTCATGGTGTCTCTCTGAAATATCGTCTGTGTGCAGTCTAGAGGGTGTAGCGGCTTTTCTTCAGACAAATAAAAAACGGGAAGCCCGAAAGCTTCCCGTTTTCAGTGCAGCGTCAGATCAGATGACCTGAACGATGGCGTCCGTCACGGCTTCGATGTTGCTCTGGTTCAGCGCGGCAACGCAGATGCGGCCGGTGTCCAGGGCGTAGATGCCGAACTCGTTGCGCAGGCGGTGAACCTGCTCGGTGGTCAGGCCGGAGTAGGAGAACATGCCACGCTGACGACCGACGAAGCTGAAGTCACGCTGCGGGGCTTTCTTCGCCAGCAGAGCGACCATCTGCTCGCGCATGCCGCGAATGCGCAGGCGCATTTCAGCCAGTTCGGCTTCCCACTGGGCGCGCAGTTCCGGGCTGTTCAGCACAGCGGCAACGATGCTTGCGCCGTGAGTCGGCGGGTTGGAGTAGTTGGTGCGGATCACGCGTTTGACTTGCGACAGCACGCGCGCGCTTTCTTCTTTCGATTCGCTGATGATGGACAGGGCACCGACGCGCTCGCCATACAGCGAGAACGACTTGGAGAACGAGCTAGACACGAAGAAGGTCAGGCCGGACTCGGCGAACAGACGCACGGCAGCGGCGTCTTCGGCGATACCGTCACCAAAGCCCTGGTAGGCCATGTCGAGGAACGGCACGTGACCTTTGGCCTTGACCGCTTCCAGCACGTTGTTCCAGTCCGCCGGGCTCAAATCGACGCCAGTCGGGTTGTGGCAGCAGGCGTGCAGCACGATGATCGAGCCGTTCGGCAGGGCGTTGAGGTCTTCCAGCAGGCCGGCACGGTTCACGTCGTGGGTGGCGGCGTCGTAGTAGCGGTAGTTCTGCACCGGGAAACCGGCGGTTTCGAACAGCGCGCGGTGGTTTTCCCAGCTCGGGTCGCTGATCGCTACAACGGCATTCGGCAGCAGTTGCTTGAGGAAGTCGGCACCGATTTTCAGTGCGCCGGTCCCGCCGACGGCCTGAGTGGTGACAACTCGGCCAGCCGCCAGCAGTGGCGAATCATTGCCGAACAGCAGCTTTTGCACGGCCTGATCGTAGGCAGCGATGCCGTCGATTGGCAGGTAGCCACGGGAGGCGTGCTGAGCGGCGCGAATGGTTTCGGCTTCGATGACGGCGCGCAGGAGTGGAATTCGCCCCTCTTCGTTGCAATACACACCCACCCCGAGGTTGACCTTGTCGGTCCGGGTATCGGCGTTGAATGCTTCGTTGAGGCCCAGGATTGGATCGCGGGGTGCCATTTCGACAGCGGAGAACAGGCTCATTTTTACGGCAGCTCTATTGGAGAGTGGAGGGACGTGTGGCGCTCCAGCCGAATGCACTAGAGCGGTGCACAAACGGGGAGCTAGTATAGAGGCCATCATCGACCAATGGCGACAGGCGAATCGGCTTTTAAGGTAAGTTTTTCCGATTATTTCTCGACCGTTAGTCGAATGAATCTGTCGGAGACTTTACCGGATGTAGGACGTTTGCCTTGAAAGGCGAGGCAATCGGCTCCACATTCAGCACAATCTTCGTTTTTCCTTGCGCGACATCGGTCGTTTGCGGTCTTTCTCGTGGTGCTGCGGTTTGCCCGCAGCGTCGCGAATCCAGAGGTGTTTATGTCTGAATTCCAGCTCGTCACCCGATTCGACCCTGCCGGCGATCAGCCTGAAGCCATTCGCCAGATGGTCGAGGGCATCGAAGCCGGGCTGGCGCACCAGACCCTGCTCGGCGTGACCGGTTCGGGCAAGACCTTCAGCATCGCCAACGTGATTGCCCAGGTGCAGCGTCCGACCCTGGTGCTGGCGCCGAACAAGACCCTGGCCGCGCAGTTGTATGGCGAGTTCAAGTCGTTCTTCCCGAACAACGCCGTCGAATATTTCGTTTCGTACTACGACTACTACCAGCCTGAAGCCTATGTGCCGTCGTCCGACACCTTCATCGAGAAGGATGCGTCGATCAACGACCACATCGAACAGATGCGTCTGTCGGCGACCAAGGCATTGCTAGAGCGCAAGGACGCGATCATCGTCACCACGGTGTCGTGCATTTACGGTCTGGGCAGCCCGGAAACCTATTTGAAAATGGTGTTGCACGTTGATCGTGGCGACAAGCTCGATCAGCGTGCGCTGGTGCGGCGTCTGGCCGACCTGCAATACACCCGCAACGACATGGATTTCGCCCGGGCGACGTTCCGGGTGCGCGGTGATGTGATCGACATCTATCCGGCCGAATCCGACCTGGAAGCGATCCGCATCGAGCTGTTCGATGACGAAGTGGAGAGCATCTCCGCGTTCGACCCGCTGACCGGCGAGGTCATCCGCAAGCTGCCGCGCTTCACCTTCTACCCGAAAAGCCACTATGTGACGCCCCGGGAGACGCTGCTCGACGCCATCGAGGGAATCAAGGTCGAGTTGCAGGAGCGCCTGGAATACCTGCGCAACAACAACAAACTCGTCGAAGCCCAGCGTCTGGAGCAGCGCACCCGGTTCGACCTGGAGATGATCCTGGAGCTCGGCTACTGCAACGGCATCGAAAACTACTCGCGCTATCTGTCGGGTCGTCCAGCAGGCGCGGCGCCGCCGACGCTCTACGATTATCTGCCGGCGGATGCGCTGCTGGTAATCGACGAATCTCACGTCAGCGTGCCGCAGGTCGGCGCGATGTATAAGGGCGACCGTTCGCGTAAGGAAACCCTGGTGGAATACGGTTTCCGTCTGCCATCGGCGCTGGACAACCGGCCGATGCGTTTCGACGAGTGGGAAGGGGTAAGCCCGCAGACGATTTTCGTCTCCGCCACGCCCGGCAACTACGAAGCCGAGCACGCCGGACGGGTGGTCGAGCAAGTGGTGCGCCCGACCGGTCTGGTCGACCCGCAGGTTGAAGTGCGACCGGCGCTGACCCAGGTCGACGATTTGCTCTCGGAAATCTCCAAGCGTGTAGCGGTGGAGGAGCGGGTACTGGTCACCACGCTGACCAAACGCATGGCCGAAGACTTGACCGATTACCTGGCCGATCACGGCGTGCGCGTGCGTTATTTGCACTCGGACATCGACACGGTCGAACGTGTGGAGATCATCCGCGACCTGCGCCTCGGCACGTTCGATGTGCTGGTGGGGATCAACCTGCTGCGTGAAGGCCTGGACATGCCGGAAGTGTCGCTGGTGGCGATCCTCGATGCGGACAAGGAAGGCTTTCTGCGCTCCGAGCGTTCGCTGATCCAGACCATCGGCCGTGCGGCGCGTAACCTCAATGGCCGGGCGATTCTCTACGCGGATCGCATGACCGGTTCGATGGAGCGTGCCATCGGCGAAACCGAGCGTCGTCGCGACAAGCAGGTCGCCTTCAACCTGGCCAACGGTATTACGCCCAAAGGCGTGTTCAAGGACGTCGCCGACATTATGGAAGGCGCCACCGTGCCCGGTTCGCGCAGCAAGAAGCGCAAAGGCATGGCCAAGGCCGCCGAAGAAAACGCCAAGTACGAAGCCGAACTGCGCTCGCCGAGCGAGATCACCAAGCGCATCCGCCAACTGGAAGAGAAGATGTACCAGTTGGCCCGCGATCTGGAATTCGAAGCGGCGGCGCAGATGCGCGACGAGATTGCCAAAATGCGCGAGCGATTGTTGGCAGTCTGATCTCTATCGCCTGATCTGGCCGTATCGCTGGCAAGCCAGCTCCCACAGGGATTGATGGCGTACACAAAATGTGTGAACACCAAGGTAACCTGTGGGAGCTGGCTTGCCAGCGATAGGGCCGGTGCAGGCACCGCAAAAATCAGTGAGCTTCGCCGGCCTTCAGGCCGGTGGGCAGCTTTTTGGTCAGCAAGATCGCCAGCATGCTGATCCCCAGCGCTATCCCGACAAAATGAAACGCATCGTTGTAGGCCATGATCAGCGCCTGCTGATGAACGATTTCACTCAATTTTCCCAGCGCCGCCGTGTCACTGCCAAAGCGATCGGTCATCGACGCCAGGCGTTCGGCCACCTGCGGATTGGTTGGCACCACCGCTTCGCGCAGGTAATCGAAGTAGGTCTTGGTGCGCGCGTCCAGCAGGGTGGCGAGCAGGGCGATGCCGATGGCGCCGCCGAGGTTGCGCAAGATGTTGAACAGGCTCGATGCCGAGCCCGCGTCCTGCGGCAGGATGTAAGCCGTGGCGATCAGCGAAATGGTCACCATGATCAGCGGCTGGCCGAGGGCGCGGATGATCTGGATCTGATTGAATTGCGGCCCGGCAAAGTCCGGATTGAGCACGCCGGATGAAAAACTCGCCAATCCGAACAGGCCGAAGCCGATCGTGCACAGCCATTTCGGCGACACGAATTTCATCAACTTCGGCACCAGCGGAATCAGGAACAACTGCGGCACGCCCATCCACATGATCACTTCGCCGATCTGCAAGGCGTTGTAATTCTGGATCTGCGCCAGGTACAGCGGCAGCAGATAGATCGAACCGTACAGCCCAACGCCCATGCCAAGGCTGGAAATACTTGACAACCCGAAATTGCGATTGCGCAGGATGCCGAGGTTGATCAGCGGATTGGGCTTGGAAATCTGCACGATGACGAAGGTGATCAAACTCAGCAGGGCAACGCTGCCCAGCGCCACGATCAGGCTCGATTCAAGCCAGTCCTTGCGATGGCCTTCTTCAAGAAACACTTGCAGGCAACCGAGTCCGATACCCAGCGTGAGAATGCCGGTGTAATCGGTGCTTTTCAGCAGTTCCCAGTGCGCTTCTTTCTTCTCCAGGCCATACATCAGCCCGGCGATCATGATCAGTCCCGGCGGGATGTTGATGTAGAAGATGTATTCCCAGCCCCAGTTTTCCGTGAGCCAGCCGCCGAGGGTCGGGCCGATGGAGGGGGCGAAGGTGGCGGTCATCGCGAACATCGCCATGCCTTTGGCGCGGTGGTGTTCGGGGAGTTTGATCAGGGTCAGAGTGAAGGCCAGCGGGATCAGCGCGCCGCCGGTGAAGCCCTGCATGGCGCGGAACACGATCATGCTGTCGAGGCTCCAGGCCATCGAGCACAGCAAGGATGAAATCAGAAATCCCAGCGAGACCCAAACCGCCAGTCGCCGTGCCGACAGCAGCTGCACCAGCCACGCGGTCAGCGGGATCATGATGATTTCCGCTACCAGGTATGAGGTGGAAATCCATGAGCCTTCTTCCAGGGTCGCCGACAGGGCGCCCTGAATGTCCTTGAGCGAGGAGTTGGTGATCTGGATGTCGAGCACTGCCATGAACGCGCCGAGCATCACGCTCATCACCGCGATCCAGTCCCGTCGGGTCGGCTCGCCGACCGGACGAATCAGCGAATCACCGGCCATTGTCTGGGGCGTCTTTGATATTCACGGTGGCGGTGACCGACATGCCCGGACGGATTTTGCCGTGCAGCGGGTTATCGGCCTTGAAGGTCAGCTTGACCGGAATCCGTTGTACGACCTTGGTGAAGTTGCCGGTGGCGTTGTCCGGCGGCAACAGGCTGAACTGCGCGCCTGAGGCTGCGAACAGGCTGTCGACCCGGGCTTCGATCGGCGTATCGCCATAGGCGTCGAAGATCAGCTCGGCCTTCTGGCCCGGCAGCATGTGGCCGATCTGGGTTTCCTTGAAGTTGGCCTGCACCCAGATGTCTTCGTCCGGAACGATCGACAGCAGGTACGCGCCGGCCTGCACGATCTGGCCATTTCGCGAGGCACGCTGGCCGATCAGGCCGCTGATCGGTGCGTGGATTTCGCTGCGAGTGAGGTTCAGCTCGGCCTGGGCGAGGTCGGCGCGGGCGTTGGCGATCTGCGCATCGAGGCGTTTGATTTCAGCGTTCAGCGCGTTGACTTGCTGGCGCTGGCTCTGCGCATCGGCCTGGGCCTTGGCCACTTGCGAGCGGGCGATGTGGGTGTCGGCGGAGAGGGTGGTGACCCGCTCCTCGGAGACGTAGCCGGGTTTGCGCAGGGTTTCTGCCCGCGACAAGTCGATCTGCGAGCGGCCGAGGGTGGCTTGAGTCGTCGCCACCTGGGCGTCACTGGAGGCAATCAGGCTGGCTTGCTGGGTCAGCTTACTCTGGGCTTGCAGCCGCTCGGCTTCGCGTGTGGCGAGGGCGGCGTTGGCACGATCGACCGCGAGGCGGAAATCTTCGCCCTCGAGGCGGATCAGCAACTGGCCTTTTTCCACATGCTGGTTGTCCTGCACCAGCACCTCGTCGATGCGTGCGCTCAACTGGCTCGACACGCGGGTAATTTCACCCTGGACATAGGCGTTGTCGGTGCTTTCATAAAAGCGCCCCTTGAAAAACCAATGAGCAAAAAAGCCCCCGGCAATCAGCAGGACGAGCAGCAGGAAAATGAACAGGCGACGCTTGAGTTGGGCAGGCATGGGCAAACTGTAGTCGAGGAATTGTAAGGAAAGTTATCAGCAGGCGAATCTGGCATACAGCCGATGAACGGTAAATGCCATCTGCTGATATTCAGCCATTCACCACGGCCAACGGGCGTTACAGACGCAAAGTTGGCTTAAATGCCCTGTCCGCTGGAGCGGGGCGGGTGTCGCCTGTTACCATTCGCCGCTTGATCGTTCTTTGCTTTTCATTCTTTTCGAGACATGCCATGACCACCGTCCGCACTCGCATCGCGCCATCGCCTACCGGGGATCCCCACGTAGGTACCGCTTACATCGCATTGTTCAACTACTGCTTTGCCAAGCAGCACGGCGGTGAGTTCATTCTGCGCATCGAAGACACCGATCAGTTGCGCTCGACCCGCGAGTCCGAACAGCAGATCTTCGATGCGCTGCGCTGGCTCGGTATCGACTGGAGCGAAGGCCCGGACGTCGGCGGCCCGCACGGCCCGTATCGCCAGAGCGAGCGCGGCGATATCTATCAGAAGTACTGCCAGCAACTGGTCGACATGGGCCATGCCTTCCCGTGCTTCTGCACCGCTGAAGAGCTGGATCAGATGCGCGCCGAGCAAATGGCTCGCGGCGAAACCCCGCGCTACGATGGCCGTGCGCTGTTGCTGTCCAAGGAAGAAGTCGCGGCCCGCCTGGCTGCGGGTGAGCCGCACGTGATCCGCATGAAAGTGCCGAGCGAAGGCGTCTGCGTGGTGCCGGACATGCTGCGCGGCGATGTCGAGATCCCGTGGGATCGCATGGACATGCAAGTGCTGATGAAGACCGACGGCCTGCCGACGTACTTCCTGGCCAACGTGGTCGACGATCACCTGATGGGCATCACCCACGTGCTGCGTGGCGAAGAATGGCTGCCGTCGGCACCGAAACTGATCCTGCTCTACGAATACTTCGGCTGGGAACAACCGGAGCTGTGCTACATGCCGCTGCTGCGCAACCCGGACAAGAGCAAGCTGTCCAAGCGCAAGAACCCGACCTCGGTGACGTTCTACGAGCGCATGGGCTTCATGCCGGAAGCCATGCTCAACTATCTGGGCCGCATGGGCTGGTCGATGCCGGACGAGCGCGAGAAGTTCTCGCTGCAGGAAATGGTCGACAACTTCGATCTCAAGCGTGTCTCGCTGGGCGGGCCGATTTTCGACATCGAGAAACTGTCGTGGCTCAACGGCCAGTGGCTGCGTGATCTGCCGGTGGAAGAGTTCGCCAGCCGCTTGCAGACTTGGGCGCTGAATCCGGAATACATGATGAAGATCGCGCCGCTGGTTCAGGGCCGCGTTGAAACCTTCAGCCAGGTTGCACCGCTGGGTGGTTTCTTCTTCTCTGGTGGCGTTAACCCGGATGCCAAACTGTTCGAATCGAAAAAGCTCTCGGGCGATCAGGTTCGTCAACTGATGCAGTTGATCCTGTGGAAGCTGGAAAGCCTGCGTCAGTGGGAGAAGGACAGCATCACTGCGACGATTCAGGCAGTGGTGGAATCCCTTGAGCTGAAGCTGCGTGACGCGATGCCGCTGATGTTCGCTGCGATCACTGGTCAGGCAAGCTCGGTATCGGTGCTCGATGCGATGGAAATCCTCGGGCCGGACCTGACCCGTTTCCGCCTTCGTCAGGCAATTGACCTGCTGGGCGGCGTGTCGAAGAAAGAAAACAAAGAGTGGGAAAAGCTGTTGGGCACTATCGCCTGATTGCGTTTGACTCTGCAGGACGCGCCGGAGGTCAGGATCATTTGATCCCGTCCTTCGGTGTTTTCCCCCGAATTTACGGGGGGAGGGTGGTAAGTGATTGTTATGCCGACAAAAAATTTTGAATTTTTTCAAAAATAAGTTTGACAGCCTTTCGATACGCCCTTAAGATTCGCCCCGTCCTCAGCGATGACATCAACGATGAGGGGCTATAGCTCAGCTGGGAGAGCGCTTGCATGGCATGCAAGAGGTCGACGGTTCGATCCCGTCTAGCTCCACCAATTTACACTTCGAAGCCTGGCCACACCGGCTTCGAAGCGATCAACACTCAGCGTTGATCAGTTGTATAGAAGGGTTTGCGTCCCCTTCGTCTAGTGGCCTAGGACACCGCCCTTTCACGGCGGTAACAGGGGTTCGAGTCCCCTAGGGGACGCCAGTTTTACAGAAGCGATGTTGCAAGATGTCGCTCCGCCGCGAGGCGAAAAATCCGGGGCTATAGCTCAGCTGGGAGAGCGCTTGCATGGCATGCAAGAGGTCGACGGTTCGATCCCGTCTAGCTCCACCAATTTACAGTTCAAGGTCTGGCCACACCGGCCTTGAATCGATCAGATCTCAGCACTGATCAGTTGTATAGAAGGTTTGTGTCCCCTTCGTCTAGTGGCCTAGGACACCGCCCTTTCACGGCGGTAACAGGGGTTCGAGTCCCCTAGGGGACGCCACGATTACCCGCTCTGCGGGATTTATAAGGGTCATTCAATTATTGAATGGCCCTTTTGTTTGTCTGGCGTTTGGCCAACTCTCCTTTTTCCTTACACTGTGCTTCAGACCAGCGGTCATATTTTCGACTTGCAGAATATTATTATGAGAATAATATTCTAATCGTAATATTCGGAGGCAACGATGAACGACAAAAAAGCTCAAACCCGCGAACGCATCCTCAAGGCTGCCAGCGCCGCACTGATCCAGCGTGGCCCGGCCGAGCCGAGTGTGGGTGAAGTGATGGGCGCCGCCGGCCTGACTGTCGGTGGCTTCTATGCGCACTTCGAAAGCAAGGACGCAATGATGCTTGAGGCGTTCAAGCAGTTGCTGGGTCGCCGCCGAGACCTGATTGCCGACATGGACTCTGAATTGACCGGCGAAGAGCGTCGCGCCTTGGTGGCCGCGTTCTACCTGTCACGCAAACACCGTGATTCCAGCGATTCGGCTTGCCCGATCCCGGCGTCCATCGGTGAGCTGGGGCGTCTGCCAGAAGAGTTCCGCATCGCGCTGAACGAGCATCTGGAGCTGATGATCGCGCAGTTGGCTTCAAGCCCGGAAGACATCGACAAAGCGTTGGCGGACGTGGCCTTGATGGTAGGGGGGCTGGCGCTCTCAAGGGCGTTGGGGCCTGGTGATTTATCCGATCGATTGCTGCGCGCTGCCAAGTCGGCGGTGCGTTGACCTGAAGGCAACGAGCCTGAGGAGAGAGCGATGAGCACGTTGAAGTGGGTTCGTGGCGTTAATGGCACCTTAGGCTGGTTTGCACCGAAACTGGTGGCAAGCAAAATGCGGTTGGCATTCATGACCCCTCGCGCCAATGCGCCACGGGATTGGGAGTTGCCGCTGCTGGCGAAGTCCGAGCGGATCACTTTGCGTTTCGGTCTCTCCGCGCTGCGCTGGGGGCAAGGCCCGACGGTTCTGCTGATGCACGGTTGGGAAGGGCGGCCGACCCAGTTTGCCGCGCTGATCACGGCACTGGTCGAATCCGGTTACACCGTTGTCGCTCTCGACGGCCCGGCCCACGGTCGTTCGCCAGGGCGCGAAGCCAACGTCGTACTGTTTGCGCGCGCCATGCTCGAAGCCGCCGCCGAACTGCCTCCGTTGCAAGCCGTCATCGGCCACTCCATGGGCGGCGCCAGCGCCATGCTCGCGGTGCAATTGGGGTTGCGCACCGAAACCCTTGTCAGCATTGCCGCGCCGGCTCGCATCCTGGGCGTGTTGCGCGGGTTTGCCCGTTACGTCGGAATGCCACCTCGAGCTCGCTCTGCCTTTATTCGCCAAGTCGAACAGGACGTGGGCATGCGTGCCGCGACTCTCGATGTCGCCCACTATCAGCTGGATATGCCAGGCCTGATCGTGCATGCCGAGGACGACACCTTCGTCTCGGTCAAGGAATCCCAACTGATCCACGAATCGTGGTTCGACAGCCGACTGTTGCGCCTGGAAGCCGGCGGTCATCAGCGCGTGCTGGCCGACCCTCGGGTGATTGATGGCGTGTTATCACTGCTGGCCGGTCGCAGCCTTCAGGCGCGGCAATCGGCATAGCCATCCGTTACACTGCCCCGGTTGAATCATTTGATCGGGAGTAGGGCATGGGCTGGGATCGGGCAACGCCGTTTACCATTGATCTGCAAGTAGGCGCCGAGGACATCGACGGGCTGGGACACGCAAACAACGCGGTTTACGTCTCCTGGCTCGAACGTTGCGCCTGGCGTCACTCGCAGCGGCTGGGTCTGGATCTGGTCGAGTACCGTCGTCTGGATCGAGCGATGGCGGTGGTGCGGCACGAAATCGATTATCTGGCCGCTGCCTACGAAGGCGATGAGTTGCAATTGGCGACCTGGATCGTCGATTGGGATCAGCGCCTGAAAATGACCCGTCACTTCCAGCTGATCCGCCCCAGCGACAACACCACGCTGCTGCGCGCCCAGACCACCTTCGTCTGCATCGAACTGTCCACTGGCAAGCCCAAGCGCATGCCCGCCGAGTTCATCGAAGGCTATGGCCCGGCCATCCAGACAGCGGACGTGGGTTTAACCCGCGAAACCCAGTAAACTGCCGCACGTTTTTCCTTGAGTGTGTGTTTCCCATGCAAATTGCTCTGGCGCCGATGGAAGGGTTGGTCGACGACATCCTGCGCGATGTCCTGACCCGTGTCGGCGGTATTGACTGGTGCGTGACCGAGTTCATCCGGGTCAACGATCAGTTGCTGACTCCGGCCTATTTCCACAAGTTCGGCCCTGAATTGCTCAACGGCGCCCGCACTGCTTCCGGCGTGCCGTTGCGCGTGCAATTGCTCGGTTCCGACCCGGTGTGCCTGGCGGAAAACGCTGCGCTGGCCTGCGAACTGGGCTCTGAAGTGATCGACCTGAACTTCGGCTGCCCGGCCAAGACCGTCAACAAGTCCCGGGGCGGGGCGGTGTTGCTCAAGGAGCCGGAGCTGCTTAACCAGATCGTCGAGCACGTCCGTCGCGCTGTACCCGCACACATTCCGGTCACCGCGAAGATGCGCCTCGGTTTCGATAGCCCCGACGGCTCGCTGGTGTGCGCCACCGCGCTGGCCGAAGGTGGCGCCGAGCACATCGTGGTTCACGCCCGGACCAAAGTCGACGGCTACAAGCCACCGGCGCACTGGGAGTGGATCCCGCGCGTGCAGGACGTGGTCAAGGTGCCGGTGTTCGCCAACGGTGACATCTGGAGCGTCGAAGACTGGCGCCGCTGCCGGGAAATCAGCGGCGTAGAAGACATCATGCTCGGTCGTGGTCTGGTGTCGCGTCCGGATCTGGCCCGTCAGATCGCAGCAGCGCGTGCCGGCGAGGAAGTTGTCGAGATGACCTGGGCCGAGCTGTTGCCACTTATTCAGGACTTCTGGCTGCAAGCCAAGGCGCAGATGACCGCGCGCCAATCCCCGGGCCGCTTGAAGCAATGGCTGGCGATGCTGACCCGCAACTATCCCGAGGCCACTGAGCTGTTTACCGTGCTGCGCCGCGAAACCGAACCGGACCACGTCTCGCGTTTGCTGGGGTTGCCGGTCGCCGAGGCGGCCTGAAAAAATTTCAAAATAATCTCTTGAAAACAAAACGCAGGTCCCTATCTAAGGGTTACGCGATGCCGAATTCGGGTCGCGGAGTCAAAAAACCTTGCTGATTGTTTTCAGGAGATTTGAACCATGAGTACTGCATTTTCCCTCGCGCCACTGTTCCGTTCCTCGGTAGGTTTCGACCGTTTCAACGACCTGTTCGAAACCGCCCTGCGCAACGAGCCAGGCAGCAGCTATCCGCCTTACAACGTCGAAAAACACGGTGACGATCAATACCGCATCGTCGTGGCGGCGGCCGGTTTCCAGGAAGAAGACCTGGAACTGCAAGTCGAGAAAGGCGTGCTGACCATCAGTGGCGGCAAGCGTGACGCGAACGAAGGCGTCACTTTCCTGCACCAGGGCATTGCCCAGCGTGCATTCAAGCTGTCCTTCCGCCTGGCCGATCACATCGAGATCAAGGCCGCCGGCCTGAGCAACGGCCTGCTGAGCATCGATCTGCTGCGTGTGATCCCGGAAGAAGCGAAAGCCAAACGCATCCCGATCAACGGGACGCAGAAGCCGGCTCTGCAATAAGCCGACAGACAAGAAGGGCGCCGAAAGGCGCCCTTTTTTGTGGCTGTCATTCAAGCAAGGTTTTCAGCACCTCCAGCGCCACCGGCCGACTGTGCAGATACCCTTGATACAAATGGCAGCCCAGCCCTTGCAGGAATTCCAGCTGCTCGGGGGTTTCCACGCCTTCGGCGATCACTTCCAGTTCCAGGCTGCGGGCCATGGCGACGATGGCGCGAATGATCTCGGCGTCGTTGGGGTCGCTGGTGGCGTCGCGGATGAAGGACTGATCGATCTTCAACGTGTCCACCGGCAGGCGTTTCAGGTATGTCAGTGATGAATAGCCGGTGCCGAAATCGTCCATGGCGAAGCTCACGCCGAGCTTTTTCAGGCGGCGCATCTTGCTGATGGTGTCTTCCAGGTTCTGGATGACGATGCCTTCGGTGATCTCCAGCTTCAGCAGCGAACAGGGCAGGCCATGGCTGGTCATGCTGTGTTCGATGCGTTCGACGAAGTCGTTCTGGCGGAACTGCCGGGGGCTGATGTTCACACAAAGGCTGAACGCCAGGGGATCGATCAGGCCGTCGGCGATCAGTTGTTTGAAGGCCTCGCAGGCTTCATCGAGGATCCAGGTGCCGACCTCGAGAATCAGCCCGCTATCTTCCAGCACCTTGATGAACTCGGTCGGTGATTGTGCGCCGAGTTCCGGGTGATTCCAGCGCACCAGCGCTTCGGCGCCGATGATGCGATTGTCCCGGGCGTCCACTTGCGGCTGGAAATGCACGTTGAATTCGCCACGGGACAACGCCAGGCGCAAGTCGGTCTCCATGCGCAGCCGTTCGCTGGCCGCTTTCTGCATGGTGTTGTGATACATCTGCGTGGTATTGCGCCCCGAATCCTTGGCCCGGTACAGCGCGATATCCGCGCGTTTGAGCAGGTCGGTCGGGGTCGAGCCGTGATCGGGTATCAACGCCACGCCAATGCTCGGCGTCACTTGCAGGCGCTGGCCGTCGAGGAACATCGGCTCCGAGAGCAATTCGCGAATGGTGTCGGCCAGTTCGCGCACCTGGGCGCTGACTTCGTTGCGCGTGCCTTCCAGGCCGCTGAGCAACACCACGAATTCGTCGCCACCGAGCCGGGCCACGGTGTCTTCCATGCGCACACTGGCTTCGAGGCGCGCAGTGATGATTTTCAGCACCGTGTCGCCGACCGGATGGCCGAGCGAGTCGTTGATGTGCTTGAAGTGATCCAGGTCGAGAAACAGCAGCGCACCGCGCAGGTTGTGGCGTTTGAGCAGGGCGATCTGTTGGCTCAGGCGATCCATCAGCAGCGCACGATTGGGCAGGTTGGTCAGCGGGTCGTGATAGGCCAGATGACGGATCTGTGCTTCGGCATTCTTCAGCAGGCTGACGTCCCGGGCGGTCATCAGCAGGCAAGCGGTTTCGTTGAGGGTGATCGGTTCAACCGACACCTCCACTGTCAGCAACTCCCCGCGCTTGTTGCGCCCGAGCATTTCCTGATGGTGTACGCGACCCTTGATCTGTAGCTCGGCAAGCAGGCCCGAGCGCTGTTTTTCTTCGGCCCAGATGCCGACCTGATACACGGTTTTGCCCACCACCTCGTCGGCGCGATAGCCGGTCAGGCGGCAGAAACCGTCGTTGACCTCCAGATAACGCCCAGTGTCGCGTTCGGTGATGGTGATCGCGTCGGGGCTGGAGTGAAACGCCTTGGCGAATTTCTCTTCACTGGCCTTGAGCGCCGCTTCCGAGCGCTGTTGCTGGGTAATGTCGCGCAGTGTGGTGACGATGCATGGCTGGTTGCCGACGCTGATCTGACGGCTGGAAATCACACAGGTCAGCGACTGGCCGTCCTTGTGCTGGACGATGATCGCGACGTTGCTCAGGCCCTGTTCGCGGATCACCCGTTCGATGCGTTGCAGGCTTTTCGCCGAAGCGTCCCACAGGCCGATTTCTTCGGCGGTATGGCCGATGACGTCGGTGGCGCTCCAGCCGAAGGTCTGGGTGAAGCTGGAGTTGATCTCGATGAATTCCCCGGTTTCCTGACGGGTCACGCAGATCGGGTCGGGGCTGACCTGGAACAACGTGGCGAATTTTTCTTCCGAGGCCACCAGCCGCTGTTCGCGTTCGACTTGATCGGTGATGTCGAGCAAGGTGCCCGCCATGCGCAGCGGCGCGCCGTTTTCATCGCGATAGAGGCGGGCGCGGCTTTCCAGGTAACGCGAGCTGCCGTCCGGCAGTTGTACGCGGTAGGTCAGCTGATAATTGCCTGCCGGCCCCTCGCGCAGGCTGCGGTAGGCGTCGCGCATGCTGTCGCGTTCCTCGCCGGGCACGCCTTCGAAGAATTCGTCAAAGGACTCGTGAAACGGAATAGGCTCCAGCCCGTGCAATTGCGCGGCCCGGGCCGAGCCGTAGAGCATGCCGCTGGGAATATGCCAGTCCCAGGTGCCGAGCTGTGCCGAGTCCAGCGCCAGATCAAGGCGTTCCTGGCTGTCCTTGAGGGCGTGCTCGGCGGCTTTGCGCTCGGTGGTGTCGAGAAACGTACTCAGCAAGTACGGCTGGCCTTCGAGTTCGACCTTTTGCGCGCTGAGAATGCCGTCATGGACTTGACCGTTACTGGCGCGGAACTGCACTTCCATGCTGATCAGTTCGCCCTTGGCCTTGGTTTTCTTGACCAGCTCCGCCCGTTGCTCGGGATGCACCCACAGGCCCAGCTCCAGGGTGGTGCGCCCGATTGCGCTTTGTACCGGCCAGCCGAACAGGCTTTCGAAATACTGGTTGGCCTCGCTGATCAGGCCGTCTTCCTGGCGGGTCAGCAACACCATGTTCGGGCACAGATGAAACAGTGTGGCGAAACGTTTCTCCGAACTGGTGAGGGCCTGTTCCCGTTGCCGCTGGTGGGTGATCTCACGGATCACCCCGATCATTCGGGGCCGGCCGTTCTTGTCAGGCAGCAGGCTGCCATTGATCTCCAGCCAGTGCAGGCTGCCATCGGGCCAGCGAATGCGGTGGTGCATCGCCTGTTCCAGCGGCGCGCCGGCTATTACCGCGTGGAAGGCGCGAACGGTTTTCGCCCGGTCTTCCGGCGGCAGCAGGTCGAGGTATTCCAGGTCTTCGGGCAACGGCTGCCGTGGATCGAAGCCGAACAAGGCCTGAGTGCCCCGCGACCAACTGATCTGCCCGCGCTCGATGTCCCAATACCAGGCGCCGAGCCGGGCACCATTGAGCGCCGCGAGCAATTGCGGCGCGCTCTCCCAGCTCTGCTCGGAACGCCGTGGATCAATGGCCTGAATACGCGGCATCGGCGGAATACGGTCAACAGATTTCGGCATTGTTAAGGGGCCTTGAGCTGATTTGGGCGTTAGGCACAGGGACGGCAGCTCTATAGGAGTAGCACAAGTCAGCCGAGAGTCCCTGGCAGATCGATTTGAGCGTCCAGCAGGGCCATAAACGCCCGTGCAGCATTCGACAGCGTCCGTTCGGTGTGCAGGATATAGCCTAGCTGGCGACTGAGCTGTATGCCCGGTAAAGGTATGCGCGCCACCTGTTCATCGAGCATGGTGCGTGGCAAAACGCTCCAGGCCAGGCCGATCGACACCATCATCTTGATGGTTTCCAGGTAGTTAGTGCTCATGGCGATGTTTGGTGTCAGCCCCTGTGCCTCGAACAGGCGTTGGACAATATGGTGGGTAAACGTGTTGCCGCCGGGGAAAACCGCCGGATGACCGGCAATGTCCGCCAATGTGACAGCGCCGTTGCTGATCAATGTGTGTTCCGGGGCGACCACGAAATCCAGCGGGTCATCCCAGACCGGCGTGGCTTTGACCAGTGTGTGCGGCTCTGGCGCCAGGGTGATCACCGCCAGCTCCGCTCGGCCGTGGAGAATTTCCTCGTAGGCCACTTCCGAATCAAGGAACTGAATATCCAGCGCAACCTGTGGGTAACGGCGGGTGTATTCCCTTAATAAGGGCGGCAAACGGTGCAGGCCGATGTGGTGACTGGTGGCCAGTGTCAGACGGCCGGTCACTTCACCGGTCAGGTTGGTCAGGGCGCGGCGGGTGTCATCGAGCACGTTGAGAATCTGATAAGCCCGTGGCAGCAAGGCCCGGCCGGCCTCGGTCAGGCCCACTTCACGGCCCAGTCGGTCGAACAGCCGCACATTTAGTTGCTGCTCCAGCCCGGCGATGCGTTTGCTGATCGCCGGTTGCGTCAGGTGCAGGCGTTCACCGGCGCCGGAGAAGCTTCCGGACTCGGCGATGGCGATAAAAGCATTGAGGTTGGCCAGATCCATGTTCGTATTCCAGTTGGTTATCCAAAGCATAAAAAATATGAATTTGAGTTATTCAATCTAACCCCATAGGATCGGCCTCACAAGCCAAAGGGTTATTGATAAGCCCAGGGCATAGAAACAAGCTGATGAGGAAACGTCTGATGGCCGGCAAAACGCTCTATGACAAGCTCTGGGATTCGCATTTGGTCAAGCAGCGCGACGATGGCTCCGCGCTGATCTACATCGATCGTCACATCATCCATGAAGTGACCTCGCCGCAAGCCTTTGAAGGCCTGCGTCTGGCCGGGCGCAAGCCATGGCGCATCGATGCCAACATCGCGACCCCGGACCACAACGTACCGACCACCCCGGAGCGCAAAGGCGGCATCGCTGCGATTGCCGACCAGGTCTCGCGTTTGCAGGTTCAGACCCTCGACGACAACTGCGATGAATACGGCATCGTTGAATTCAAGATGAACGACGTCCGCCAAGGCATCGTCCACGTGATCAGCCCGGAGCAGGGCGCGACCTTGCCGGGCATGACCGTGGTCTGCGGCGACTCGCACACCTCGACCCACGGCGCCTTCGGCGCATTGGCTCACGGTATCGGCACTTCCGAGGTCGAGCACGTGCTCGCCACCCAGTGCCTGGTCGCCAAGAAAATGAAGAACATGCTGGTTCGCGTCGAAGGCCAATTGCCGTTCGGCGTGACCGCCAAGGACATCGTCCTCGCCGTGATCGGCAAGATCGGCACCGCCGGCGGTAACGGCCACGCCATCGAATTCGCCGGCAGCGCCATCCGCGACTTGTCTGTTGAAGGCCGCATGACCATCTGCAACATGTCCATCGAAGCCGGCGCCCGTGTGGGTCTGGTGGCGGCGGATCAAAAGACTGTGGATTACGTCAAGGGTCGTCCGTTCGCACCGAAAGGCGCCGAGTGGGATCTGGCCGTCGAATCCTGGAAAGACCTGGTGTCCGACGCCGACGCGCATTTCGACACCGTGGTCGAGCTCGACGCCGCGCAGATCAAACCGCAAGTCAGCTGGGGCACTTCGCCGGAAATGGTGTTGGCCGTTGATCAGAACGTGCCGGACCCGGCTAAAGAGATGGATCTGGTCAAGCGCGACTCGATCGTCCGCGCCTTGAAATACATGGGTCTGACCGCCAATCAGGCGATCACCGACATTCAGCTCGACCGCGTATTCATCGGCTCCTGCACCAACTCGCGCATCGAAGATTTGCGTGCGGCAGCGGTGATCGCCAAGGGCCGCAAGGTTGCTTCGACCATCAAGCAGGCCATCGTGGTGCCGGGCTCGGGTCTGGTGAAGGCTCAAGCCGAAGCCGAAGGTCTGGACAAGATCTTCCTTGAAGCCGGTTTCGAATGGCGCGAGCCGGGTTGCTCGATGTGCCTGGCGATGAACCCGGACCGTTTGGAGTCCGGCGAGCATTGCGCCTCGACGTCCAACCGTAACTTCGAAGGCCGTCAGGGCGCCGGTGGCCGTACCCACCTCGTCAGCCCGGCCATGGCCGCTGCGGCGGCGGTGAACGGTCGTTTCATCGACGTTCGTGAATTGATCTGAGGAGCGCAGCATGAAAGCTTTTACCCAGCACACTGGCCTTGTCGCACCTCTGGATCGTGCCAACGTCGACACCGACCAGATCATCCCGAAGCAGTTTCTGAAGTCGATCAAACGCACCGGTTTCGGCCCGAACCTGTTCGACGAGTGGCGTTATCTTGATGTGGGGCAGCCATATCAGGACAACTCCAAGCGCCCGCTGAACAAGGAATTCGTGCTCAACGCCGAGCGTTATCAAGGCGCCAGCGTATTGCTGGCCCGCGAGAACTTCGGTTGCGGCTCCAGCCGTGAACACGCGCCCTGGGCGCTGGAAGAGTACGGTTTCCGCAGCATCATCGCACCGAGCTATGCCGACATCTTCTTCAACAACAGCTTCAAGAACGGCTTGCTGCCGATCATCTTGAGCGACGCCGAAGTCGACGAACTGTTCAAGCAGGTCGAGGCCGCGCCGGGCTATCAGTTGCAGGTTGATCTTCACGAACAGACCGTGACCAGCCCGAATGGCAAGGTGTATCGCTTCGAGATCGATGCGTTCCGCAAGCACTGCCTGCTCAACGGTCTGGACGACATCGGCCTGACCTTGCAGGACGGCGACGCGATTGCCGCGTTCGAAGCCAAGCATCGTGCGAGCCAGCCGTGGTTGTTCCGCGACGCTTGAGATTGATGTAGTCAGGGCTGGCCCCATCGCGGGCAAGCCCGCTCCCACAAGTTTTGTGAACGCTGCAATGACTGTGGGAGCTGGCTTGCCAGCGATGAGGCCGGCAAAGGCAGCGCAAGACTTGACCCAGAAAAGGAAGTACTCATGACCAGCACCGCCCAGCACAGTCAGGTTGTACAAAAGCAATTCGGTGAACAGGCCGCCGCCTACCTGAGCAGCGCCGTTCACGCTCAAGGCACTGAATTTGCGCTGCTACAGGCTGAACTGGCGGGGCAGGGCGAGGCTCGGGTGCTGGACTTGGGTTGCGGCGCCGGGCACGTGAGTTTTCACGTCGCTTCGCTGGTAAAGGAAGTGGTGGCCTACGACCTGTCGCAGCAGATGCTCGACGTGGTCGCCGCCGCTGCGGTCGATCGCGGTCTGAATAACGTGTCTACGGTCAACGGTGCCGCTGAGCGTCTGCCGTTCGCCGATGGCGAGTTCGATTTCGTGTTCAGCCGTTACTCGGCGCATCACTGGAGTGACCTCGGCCTGGCCCTGCGCGAAGTGCGTCGGGTGCTGAAACCGGGTGGCGTGGCGGCGTTCATCGATGTGCTGTCGCCGGGCAGTCCGCTGTTCGACACCTATTTGCAGAGTGTCGAAGTGCTGCGCGACACCAGCCATGTACGCGATTATTCTGCCGGAGAGTGGCTGCGCCAGGTCAGCGAGGCCGGTCTGCACACCCGCAGCACCACGCGTCAGCGCCTGCGTCTGGAGTACAACAGCTGGGTCGAGCGCATGCGCACACCCGAAGTGATGCGCGCAGCGATCCGCCAGTTGCAGCAATCGATGGGCAACGAAGTGCGCGAATATTTTGAGATTGAGGCCGATGGTTCGTTCAGTACAGATGTACTGGTGCTCTGGGCTGAAAAGTAATCTTGGAACGATAAGAATTTTTCCGGGCGCGCCAGTCGATGGCGCACCGACTGAAGACACGAGGAAAGCATGAGCAAGCAGATTCTGATTCTCCCAGGCGACGGTATTGGTCCGGAAATCATGGCCGAAGCGGTCAAGGTGCTGGAGCTGGCCAACGACAAGTACAGCCTGGGCTTCGAGCTGAGCCATGACGTGATCGGTGGCGCGGCCATCGACAAACACGGCGTGCCGCTGGCCGACGAGACCCTCGACCGTGCCCGCGCAGCCGACGCCGTACTGCTGGGCGCCGTGGGCGGCCCGAAATGGGACACCATCGAGCGTGACATCCGCCCTGAGCGCGGTCTGCTGAAAATCCGTGCGCAACTGGGCCTGTTCGGCAACCTGCGTCCGGCGATCCTGTACCCGCAACTGGCTGACGCATCGAGCCTGAAGCCGGAAATCGTTGCCGGCCTGGACATCCTGATCGTCCGTGAGCTGACCGGCGGCATCTACTTCGGCGCGCCGCGCGGCACTCGCACCCTGGAAAACGGCGAGCGCCAGTCCTACGACACGCTGCCGTACAGCGAAAGCGAAATCCGCCGCATCGCCCGTGTCGGTTTCGACATGGCCCGCGTGCGTGGCAAGAAGCTGTGCTCGGTGGACAAGGCCAACGTGCTGGCCTCCAGCCAACTGTGGCGTGAAGTGGTCGAGCAGGTCGCCAAGGATTACCCGGACGTCGAACTGAGCCACATGTACGTCGACAACGCCGCCATGCAACTGGTGCGTGCACCGAAGCAGTTCGACGTGATCGTCACCGACAACCTGTTCGGCGACATCCTGTCCGACGAAGCGTCGATGCTCACCGGCTCCATCGGCATGCTGCCGTCGGCCTCGCTGGACGCCAACAACAAGGGCATGTACGAGCCTTGCCACGGTTCGGCACCGGACATCGCGGGCAAAGGCATCGCCAACCCGCTGGCGACCATTCTGTCGGTGTCGATGATGCTGCGTTACAGCTTCAATCTGCAGGACGCGGCCGATGCCATCGAGAAAGCGGTCAGCGTGGTGCTGGATCAAGGTCTGCGCACCGGCGACATCTTTTCGAACGGTTGCACTAAAGTCGGTACGCAGGAAATGGGTGACGCAGTAGTCGCCGCGCTGCGGAATCTGTAATCTCTCGGGCCCGCTGCGAAATTCAAGACAAAGCAGCGGCCCACTTTTCAAGAAGGTGTAGTTGCGATGAAACGTGTAGGTCTGATCGGTTGGCGCGGCATGGTCGGTTCCGTGCTCATGCAGCGGATGCTGGAAGAGCAGGATTTCGATCTTATCGAGCCGGTGTTTTTCACCACTTCCAACGTCGGTGGCCAAGGCCCGTCCGTGGGCAAGGACATTGCTCCGCTCAAGGACGCTTACAGCATTGATGAGCTGAAGACCCTCGACGTGATCCTGACCTGCCAGGGCGGCGACTACACCAGCGAAGTGTTCCCGAAGCTGCGCGAAGCCGGCTGGCAGGGTTACTGGATCGACGCGGCCTCGAGCCTGCGGATGAACGATGACGCAGTCATCATCCTCGATCCGGTCAACCGCAAGGTCATCGACCAGCAGCTCGACGCGGGCACCAAGAACTACATCGGCGGCAACTGCACCGTCAGCCTGATGCTGATGGGCCTGGGCGGTCTGTTCGAGGCCGGTCTGGTCGAGTGGATGAGCGCCATGACCTATCAGGCGGCGTCCGGTGCCGGCGCGCAGAACATGCGTGAACTGATCAAGCAGATGGGCGCGACCCACGCGGCTGTCGCCGATCAACTGGCCGATCCTGCCAGCGCGATCCTCGATATCGACCGTCGTGTGGCCGAAGCCATGCGCAGCGACGCGTACCCGACCGAAAACTTCGGCGTACCGCTGGCCGGCAGCCTGATCCCGTGGATCGACAAAGAGCTGCCGAATGGCCAGAGCCGCGAAGAGTGGAAGGCCCAGGCAGAGACCAACAAGATCCTCGGTCGCTTCAAGAGCCCGATCCCGGTTGACGGCATCTGCGTGCGCATCGGCGCCATGCGTTGCCACAGCCAGGCGCTGACCATCAAGCTGAACAAAGACGTGCCGATCGCCGACATCGAAGGGCTGATCAGCCAGCACAACCCTTGGGTCAAACTGGTGCCTAACCAGCGCGAAGTCAGCATCCAGGAGCTGAGCCCGACGAAAGTCACCGGTACCCTGAATGTGCCAGTGGGTCGTCTGCGCAAGCTGAACATGGGCACCCAGTATCTGGGCGCCTTCACCGTTGGCGACCAACTGCTGTGGGGTGCGGCCGAACCGCTGCGTCGCATGCTGCGAATCTTGCTTGAACGTTGATCGCTTGAAGCAATGAAAGAACCCGCGCCTTGAAAGAGGCGCGGGTTTTTTTTGCCTGCATGGCGGCCACCCGGTAAAGTGCCGCTCCCCCCGTTTCGCCAGAGGTAGCACCATGAGCCAGACCATTGATATTGCCGTGATCGGCGCCACCGGTACTGTCGGCGAAACCCTTGTACAGATTCTCGAAGAGCGCGACTTCCCGGTCGGCACGTTGCACCTGTTGGCCAGCAGCGAATCCGCCGGCAGTTCGGTGCTGTATCGCAACAAGAACGTGCGCGTGCGTGAGGTCGACGAGTTTGATTTCAGCAAGGTCAAGCTTGTGTTCTTCGCCGCCGGCCCGGCGATCACCCTGAGTTACGCCGCCCGGGCTCACGCGGCGGGTTGCTCGCTGGTCGATCTGTCCGGCGCATTGCCGGCGGATCAGGCGCCGCAAGTGGTGCCGGAAGCCAATGCCGAGGTGCTGGCCGGTTTGAAAATGCCGTTCCAGGTCAGCAGCCCGAGCCCATCGGCCACGACGCTGGCCGTGGTGTTGGCACCGCTGCTTGATCTGGTCGAGCTGCAATACGTGCATGTCACCGCCAATCTGGCGGTCTCCGCTCAAGGCCGCGAAGCCGTTACCGAGCTGGCTCGCCAGACCGCCGAGTTGCTGAACATGCGTCCGCTGGAGCCGACATTCTTCGACCGCCAGATGGCGTTCAACTTGCTGGCCCAGGTCGGTACACCTGACGCTCAAGGCCACACGCTGCTGGAAAAACGTCTGGTGCGCGAGTTGCGTCAGGTGCTGGCCAAGCCTTTATTAAAGATTTCCGCAACTTGCGTTCAAGCCCCGGTGTTTTTTGGCGATAGCTTTAGCGTGACCTTGCAGTCAGCGAGCGCGGTCGACCTGGCAAAGGTCAATGCTGCGCTTGAAGCCGCTGACGGCATCGAGCTCGTCGAAGCTGGCGATTATCCGACCGCCGTCGGTGACGCGGTGGGGCAGGACGTGGTCTATGTCGGGCGGGTTCGCGCCGGTGTCGACGAGCCGTCGGAACTTAATCTGTGGCTGACGTCAGATAACGTACGCAAAGGTGCGGCCCTCAACGCGGTGCAAGTGGCCGAGTTGTTGATAAAAGGCCTGCTGTAAAAGATACTTGGCAACAATTTGTCGACTGATTCTAGGCGGGCGCTATGCTTGGCCAGATCGCTTGATGACGTAACACCCTCCGGGACTTTCCGGGGCATCACAGAAATGATCGCGCGCGGCATGCTGTCGTCGTCGCGCGCAATGCCTTACGGCAGCGAAATTCAACATCTTCTCGCTGGCCGAGGAACGTTCAAACAAAGGAAGAGGCTATGGTTCAAGTTCGCAAACTGGTGTTAGCAATAGCGGCCGCCTCGGCGCTGTCCTCCGGTATGGCGCATGCCCTCGGGCTCGGGGAGCTGACCCTGAAGTCGACCCTGAACCAGCCGCTGGTGGCGGAAATCGAGCTGCTCGATGTCAAGGATCTGACCGCTGCCGAAGTGGTGCCGAGCCTGGCCTCGCCGGAAGATTTCGCCAAGGCCGGCGTCGATCGCCAAGCCTTCCTCAATGATCTGACTTTCACACCGGTGCTCAACGCCAGCGGCAAAAGCGTGCTGCGCATTACCTCGAGCAAGCCGCTGTCAGAACCGATGGTGAAATTCCTCGTGCAGGTGATGTGGCCGAACGGCCGACTGCTGCGCGATTACAGCGTGCTGCTGGATCCGTCGAAGTTCTCGCCACAGACCGCCGATGCCGCTGCGCAACCGGCGCCGACGCAAACCATCACCGCGCCGACCACCGGCGCAACGCATTCGACCCACACCACCACGCCACGCGACACCCTGTGGGAAATCGCAGCGAAGGCGCGCACCGGCGGTTCGGTCCAGCAGACCATGCTGGCGATCCAGGCTCTGAACCCGGATGCGTTCATCGGCGGCAACATCAACCGCTTGAAAACCGGTCAGGTTTTGCGCCTGCCGGATGACGTGCAAAGCACCGCGCTGCCGCAATCGAAAGCGATTGCCGAAGTGGCGGCGCAGAACGAAGCCTGGCGTCAGGGGCGTCGTTATGTGGCGAAGCCGGGCACCGGTCAGCAGCAGCTCGATGCGACCAATCGTGGCCGCGCCAACACCGGTCCTGCCAAGAATGCCAAGGACAACCTGAGCCTGGTTTCCGCTGAAGGTGCCAAGGGCCGCGGCAAGGGCCCGGCGGGCGATGCCAAGGCCTTGAGCAACAAACTGGCGGTAACCCAGGAAAGCCTCGACACGACCCGTCGTGACAATGCAGAACTGAAAAGTCGCATGACCGATCTGCAAAGTCAGCTGGACAAGTTGCAACGCCTGATCGAGCTGAAGAACAACCAGCTGGCGAAAATGCAGGCCGAAGGTTCTGCCACTGCGCCAGCCGCAACGCCAGCCGCGCCAGCGGTTGCGCCGGTTCCAGCGATCACCGCAGAACTGGCTGCAACGCCACCGGCCACTCCGGCAGACGCTGCACCCGCCACACCTGCGCCGGAAGCCGTTGCTCCGACGCCAGTTGAGCCGGTGGTCGAGCCGAAACCTGCTGCCGATGACGAGAAAACCTTTAACGAACTGCTGACCAATCCAGTCCTGCTGGGTCTGGTCGGTGGCGGTGCGGTGGTTCTGTTGCTCCTGCTGTTGCTGTTGGCTCGCCGCCGCAAGGCTCAGCAGGAAGCCGACAAGCACCTGCGCATGGCTCGGGCGCTGGAGGAGCAATCGTTCGCGCCTGAACTCGATCTGCCGGAAAGCAGCTTCGAAGGCCTGGAAGTGCCGGCCGCCAGCGTCAAGCTCACACCGGCACCGGCACCGGCACCGGCACCGGCACCGGCACCTGCTCCAGCGCCTGTTGCTGCTGCGGTGGTGACTCCGGTCGTGATGGCCGAGCCGATCGCCGCGCCGTTGGTGGCCCCGGCGGCTGAGCGTTCCGACGACGTACTGGACAAGGCGCAGTCGCACATCGACGGTGGTCGCCTGAATCAAGCCGCAGCGTTGCTGGAGGAGGGCGTGAGTCTGGAGCCGCAGCGCAGTGACCTGCGTCTGAAACTGATGGACGTCTACGGTCGCCAGGGTGATCGCGATGCCTTTGTCGGTCAGGAGCGTCAACTGGTCGCCAACGGCGATAACTTCGCCAAGGTCGAAGAGCTGAAAAGCCGCTTCCCGGCCATGGCTGCCGTCGTAGCGAGCGGCCTGGCCGCTGCTGCCATTGCTGCTGAACTGGACGCGGAATACGTCAAGGATCTGCTGCTCGACGAGCCTGAAGTACCTGAAGCACCAGTTGCTGCGGAAGACGATCTGGACAGCGCTTTCGACCTGAGCCTGGATGATCTCGACAACATCACACCGGTGGAACCTGTTGCGCCCGTGGCGGCTGTCGAGCCTGAAGCGCCGGTCGAGCTGGATGAGTTCCCGGCGGATGACGACCTGAGCTTCGAGTCGGTTCTGCAACAGCAGACCGAGATCAAGGAAAACCTCGACGATCTGTCTGATTTCGACCTGGATCTGGATCTCGGTGCTGATCCTGCGCCTGTGCCGGTTGAATTGGCTGACGACGACTTCCTGCTGGATCTGGACGAGGGCGTTAAGGATCTGTCGTCTGTCGAGCCGCCGGTTGCCGTAGAGCCGCCACTGGACGATCTGGAGTTGCCAGCCGATTTCGACCTGTCCCTGGCCGATGAGATGGATGCGGCCCCGGCCGAGCCGGATGCGTTCGCTGCGGAGCTGGATGACGTCAACGCCGAACTGGATCGCCTGTCGGGCAGCATCAACGAGCCAAGCTTCACTGAGGCCGATGCAGCGCTGGGTGGTGATCTGAACGACGAGGACTTCGACTTCCTCGCGGGCACCGACGAAGCCGCTACCAAGCTCGACCTGGCTCAGGCCTACATCGACATGGGCGACAACGATGGCGCGCGCGACATCCTTAACGAAGTGTTGACCGAGGGTGACGACAAGCAGCGTGGCGAAGCGAAGGAAATGCTTTCGCACCTGGCCTGAGTCAGCGTTCAGCGGTAAATGAAACGGCAGCCCTTCGAGGCTGCCGTTTTTGTTTGGGTCTGGTTTCCCCGGTGCGCAGCCTTATAATGCCCGCCTTTGTAGATCAGCAGGCTGTCCCACCTTGGCAAACATAGATAACCCGGTCGCCGAAATGGCTCCCGAAGGCTTTTTTCGCGTCGCTCTGGGCGTTGAGTACAAGGGCTCGCGCTACAGCGGCTGGCAGCGCCAGTCCACAGGCGTGCTCACCGTGCAGGAAACCCTGGAAAAAGCCTTGTCGAAGGTCGCCAATTCGCCGATATCGCTGCAATGCGCCGGGCGTACCGATGCCGGTGTGCATGCCTGTGGGCAGGTCGTGCATTTCGACACCCAGGTCGATCGTTCGCTGAAGGCCTGGGTCATGGGCGCCAACATCAATCTGCCCCACGACATCAGCGTCAGTTGGGCGAAGGTCATGCCTGCGCACTTCCATGCGCGATTCAAGGCCATCGCCCGGCGCTACCGCTACGTGATCTACAACGATCAGATCCGTCCGGCGCATCTCAATGAAGAAATCACCTGGAACCACCGTCCTCTGGACGTGGAGCGCATGGCCGAAGCCGCGCAGTACCTGATCGGTACCCATGATTTCAGCGCGTTCCGTGCCGGCCAGTGCCAGGCCAAGTCGCCGATCAAGAAAATGCATCACCTGCGCGTGACCCGTCACGGCAAAATGATCGTGCTGGACATCCGCGCCAACGCTTTCCTGCATCACATGGTGCGCAACATCGCCGGGGTATTGATGACGATCGGTGCCGGCGAACGCTCGCCGGAGTGGATGAAGGAAGTGCTGGAGAGCCGCGAACGGCGCTCGGGCGGGGTCACGGCGCATCCGTTCGGGCTGTACCTGGTGCAGGTCGAGTACCACGACGAGTTCCCGTTGCCCGAGCGTTTCATCGGGCCACATTTCCTTACGGGTTTCTCGGAACTTGACGGCTGACGCCCTCGAATGCATTTGTTACCATCCGGGACTTTCCCGGATTTGCCTTGAGGTTTTTATCGACATGTCGGCCGTTCGCAGCAAGATTTGCGGGATTACCCGCATAGAAGATGCGTTGGCAGCCGTCGAGGCCGGGGCCGATGCCATAGGGTTTGTGTTCTACGCCAAGAGTCCACGGGCGGTAACCGTTCAGCAGGCGCGGGCGATCATCGCCGCATTGCCGCCGTTCGTGACCACGGTCGGGCTGTTCGTCAATGCCAGTCGCTGCGAGCTCGGGGAAATCCTCGATGCCGTGCCACTGGATCTGTTGCAATTTCACGGCGATGAAACCGCCACCGACTGCGAAGGCTGGCACCGGCCGTACATCAAGGCCCTGCGGGTCAAGGCTGGCGACGACATCGCCGCCGCCTGCGATGCCTACCCGAGCGCCAGTGGCGTGCTGCTCGATACTTATGTTGAAGGCGTGCCCGGTGGAACCGGCGAGGCGTTCGACTGGTCATTGATTCCCAAGGGTTTGAGTAAACCGCTGATTCTGGCCGGTGGTCTGACACCGGAGAATGTCGCCGACGCGGTCGCCCGGGTGCGGCCGTATGCGGTGGATGTCAGTGGCGGGGTAGAGGCGAGCAAGGGCATCAAGGATCACGCAAAGATTCGGGCGTTCATCAACGCCGTACGTTGATGTGACGGCTGGCAGACTGCCGCCGTCCACAGCTCTGTACAAAAGAGGCTGAGGGTCTTTTCGGGTTGTACGCAGGTCAGTTCCGCTGACCCGGCAGTCCGGACGATCATCGCCACACATGAATTTAGCTGAAGGGCATACGCGGGGCCGCGAACCAGAGCGTTCGGGCCGCCGGTACTGGAGAAAGAAAGCATGAGCAACTGGTTGGTAGACAAGCTGATCCCTTCGATCATGCGTTCCGAGGTCAAGAAGAGCTCGGTGCCTGAAGGTCTGTGGCACAAATGCCCGTCCTGCGAGGCTGTGCTGTATCGTCCGGAGCTGGAAAAGACCCTGGACGTTTGCCCTAAATGCAACCACCACATGCGCATCGGCGCACGTGCACGCATCGACATTTTCCTGGATGCCGAAGGCCGTGCCGAACTGGGCGCTGACCTGGAGCCGGTTGACCGTCTGAAATTCCGCGACGGCAAGAAATACAAGGATCGTCTGGTCGCTGCCCAGAAGCAGACCGGCGAGAAAGACGCACTGATTTCCATGAGCGGTACCCTGCTGGGCATGCCGGTGGTGGTTTCGGCATTCGAATTCAGCTTCATGGGCGGTTCCATGGGCGCCATCGTCGGTGAGCGCTTCGTGCGCGCCGCCAATTACGCACTGGAAAACCGCTGCCCGATGATCTGCTTCGCCGCCTCCGGTGGCGCGCGGATGCAGGAAGCCCTGATCTCGCTGATGCAGATGGCCAAGACGTCGGCTGTGCTGGCGCGTCTGCGTGAAGAAGGCATTCCATTCATCTCCGTGCTGACCGACCCGGTCTACGGCGGCGTTTCCGCCAGTCTGGCGATGCTGGGCGACGTGATCGTCGGTGAGCCGAAAGCCCTGATCGGCTTCGCCGGTCCGCGCGTGATCGAGCAGACCGTTCGCGAAAAACTGCCGGAAGGCTTCCAGCGCAGCGAGTTCCTGCTGGAGCACGGTGCAATCGACCTGATCATCGACCGTCGCGAGCTGCGTCCGCGTCTGGGCAACCTGCTGGCGCAACTGACCGGCAAGCCGACGCCGACCTTCGTTGCCGCGCCGATTGAGCCGATCGTCGTTCCGCCGGTGCCTGCCAACGTATGACCGAGCGCACCCTTGGCGAGTGGCTCGCCTACCTTGAGCAGTTGCATCCATCGGCCATCGACATGGGGCTGGAGCGTTCGCAACAGGTAGCGTCCCGCATGGGGCTGGGCCAGCCGGCGCCTCGGGTGATCACGGTCACCGGCACCAACGGCAAGGGTTCTACCTGCGCTTTCGTGGCTTCGTTGCTGCGGGCGCAGGGCCTGAGCGTTGGTGTCTACAATTCCCCACACCTGCTGCGTTATAACGAGCGGGTGCAGCTCAATGGCGTCGAAGCCACTGATGCACAGCTGTGTGAAGCCTTCGCGGCGGTCGAGGCCGGGCGGGGCGAGACTTCCCTGACTTACTTCGAAATGGGCACCCTGGCGGCGTTCTGGCTGTTTCAACAGGCCGGGCTCGATGCGGTGGTGCTTGAAGTCGGTCTGGGCGGGCGTCTGGACACGGTCAACGTGGTCGATGCCGACATTGCGCTGGTCACCAGCATCGGTGTCGATCATGCCGACTACCTGGGCAATACCCGCGAATCCGTGGCCTTCGAGAAGGCCGGGATTTTTCGTCAGGGCAAACCTGCACTGTGCGGCGATCTGAATCCTCCGCAACCCCTGCTGGACAAGGCGCGCGAGCTTGCTTGTCCGTTCTTCCTGCGTGGGCGTGATTTCGATCTCGGCATCACGGATCAATTCTGGCAGTGGCGCGGTATTGATGCTGAAGGTCAGGTCGTCGAGCTGCGTGATTTGCCGCTGCTCGACCTGCCGATGGAAAACGCTGCGCTGGCGTTGCAGGCTTATCTGCTGCTCGGGTTGCCGTGGGAGGCCGGGCAGATTGTTGCGGCCTTGCAGGCGACTCGTGTGGTCGGTCGGCTTGATCGCCGTTCGTTCGAGTGGAACGGCAAGCGCCTGAACCTGTTGCTGGATGTTGGTCATAACCCGCATGCGGCGGAGTATCTGGCTCGGCGTCTGGCTGCTCGTCCACCGGTCGGCAAGCGCCTGGCGGTGTTCGGCCTGTTGGCGGACAAGGACCTGGACGGCGTGGTCGGTGAATTGAATGCCAGCGTCCAGCATTGGGCGGTGGCGCCGCTGGATTCGCCGCGTGCGCGTCCGGTGGCTGAATTGAATCAGGCATTGCAGAACCTTGGCGCGTCGGTCACGTCTTATGACAGCGTGGCGGCCGCTCTGGAAGGGCAGTGCGCAGTGGCCACCAGCGACGACGAGATCTTGCTGTTCGGATCATTTTATTGTGTCGCCGAGGCCCTGGAATGGTTGTCTCGGCGCTCCACGGAGGAAGCGGCAAATGGCTTTGCTGGATAAGGCGTACAAGCAACGCATGGTCGGGGCCTTGGTGCTGATAGCGCTGGCAGTGATTTTCCTGCCGATGCTGTTTTCCCGTCAGGATGAACAGCGTCAGGTGACTGTCGAGGCGCCTGCTGCACCGCAGGCGCCCGCCGTGGCGCAGATCCAGATGGAGACGGTCGCCGTGCCTGAACCGCAGGTTCTGCCGCAAGAACCGGTGCCGAGTGATTACGAAGTTGCCGAGCAAACTGCACCTACGGCGCCGACTGCGCCTGCAGCTCCGGCTCCTGTGCCAGTAACCAAACCGGTTGCGGCTGCTCCGGCGCCTGCTCCCGTGGCCAAGCCTGCCGCAGCTCCAGCCCAGCCGATCGCCGCGCTTTCTGCCAAGCCGGATACCACTCAGAGTCGCGTCGACGCCAATGGCCTGTCGGTGAGCTGGTCGGTGCAGTTGGCCAGTCTGTCGAGTCGCGCCAGCGCCGAGAGCCTGCAGAAAACCCTGCGCAGTCAGGGCTACAACGCTTATATCCGCTCCGCCGATGGCAAAAATCGGGTGTTCGTCGGTCCGCTGATTGAGCGCGCTGAAGCCGATCGTTTGCGCGATCTGCTGGGCCGGCAACAGAACCTCAAGGGGTTTGTGGTGCGCTTCCAGCCTGAACGTGGCTGAAAACTATCACCTCGATTGAAATGCACTGACATTCGCAGCTTACCGACAGCCCTGCGCTCTGCTAAAATGCGCCGCCTTATCCGTCTGTAGGCTGCACTGTGCCATTTACCTGGGTTGACTGGGCGATCGTTGCAATCATCGCCATCTCCGCATTGATCAGTTTGAGCCGCGGCTTCGTCAAAGAAGCATTGTCGCTGGTGACCTGGATCATCGCAGGAGCTGTTGCCTGGATGTTCGGTGGCTCACTGTCCGAGTACCTCGCCGGATACATTCAAACTCCGTCAGCTCGTGTGATCACGGGCTGTGCCATCATGTTTGTCGCCACACTGATCGTGGGCGCAATGATCAATTATCTTATCGGCGAGTTGGTTCGCGTCACCGGGTTGTCCGGGACCGATCGATTCCTCGGCATGGCCTTCGGCGCTGCGCGTGGCGTATTGCTGGTGGTCGTGGCGGTCGGGCTGTTGAGCCTGGGGCCGGTACAGCAGGACGGGTGGTGGAAAGAATCACAGCTCGTGCCAAAGTTTCTATTGGTCGCAGACTGGTCCAAGAACCTGATTCTCGGGTGGAGCAGTCAGTGGCTTGCCAGCGGAATCAGCGTACCCGCTGATATTCCGTTCAAGGAGCAACTCTTGCCGTCGGCCAAAACGCCTCAGTGAGTGTTGTTCAGTTCAGATCCATTAAGTAGGGGTTGCGTCGCATGTGTGGCATCGTCGGTATCGTCGGTAAGTCGAACGTCAATCAGGCGCTGTATGACGCGCTAACCGTGCTCCAGCACCGCGGCCAGGACGCTGCCGGTATCGTGACCAGCCATGATGGCCGGTTGTTCTTGCGCAAGGACAATGGCCTGGTGCGTGACGTGTTTCAACAGCGTCACATGCAGCGCCTGGTCGGCCACATGGGTATCGGCCATGTCCGTTACCCGACTGCCGGCAGCTCGACGTCGGCCGAAGCTCAGCCGTTCTATGTCAACTCGCCGTACGGCATCACCCTGGCGCACAACGGCAACCTGACCAACGTTGAACAGTTGGCCAAAGAGATTTACGAATCCGACCTGCGTCACGTCAATACCAGTTCCGACTCGGAAGTGCTGCTTAACGTGTTCGCCCACGAGCTGGCCCAGCGCGGCAAGCTGCAACCGACCGAAGAAGACGTGTTTGCCGCCGTGACCGACGTGCACAACCGTTGCGTCGGTGGTTACGCCGTCGTGGCGATGGTGACCGGTTACGGCATCGTCGGTTTCCGTGACCCGCACGGCATCCGCCCGATCGTGTTCGGCCAGCGTCACACCGACGAAGGCGTCGAGTACATGATCGCCTCCGAAAGCGTTTCGCTGGACGTGCTCGGTTTCACTCTGATCCGCGACCTGGCACCGGGCGAAGCGGTCTACATCACTGAAGACGGCAAGCTGCACACCCGTCAGTGCGCGACCAACCCGTCCCTGACCCCGTGCATCTTCGAACACGTCTATCTGGCGCGTCCGGATTCGATCATCGACGGCGTGTCGGTCTACAAGGCCCGTCTGCGCATGGGTGAGAAACTGGCCGAGAAGATCCTGCGCGAGCGTCCGGAGCACGACATCGACGTGGTCATTCCGATTCCGGACACCAGCCGCACTGCCGCGCTGGAGCTTGCCAACCACCTGGGCGTGAAATTCCGCGAAGGCTTCGTCAAGAACCGTTACATCGGCCGTACCTTCATCATGCCTGGCCAAGCCGCGCGCAAGAAATCGGTACGCCAGAAGCTCAACGCCATCGAGCTGGAATTCCGCGGCAAGAACGTGATGCTGGTGGATGACTCGATCGTTCGCGGCACGACCTGCAAGCAGATTATCCAGATGGCCCGCGAAGCCGGCGCGAAAAACGTCTACTTCTGTTCGGCCGCTCCGGCTGTTCGCTTCCCGAACGTGTACGGCATCGACATGCCGAGCGCTCACGAGCTGATCGCGCACAATCGTTCGACTCAGGATGTCGCTGACCTGATCGGCGCTGACTGGCTGATCTATCAGGACCTGCCTGACTTGATCGAAGCGGTCGGTGGCGGCAAGATCAAGATCGAAAACTTCGATTGCGCGGTGTTTGACGGCAAGTACGTCACCGGCGACGTCGACGAGGCTTACCTGAACAAGATCGAACAGGCACGCAACGATGCCTCGAAGGTCAAGACCCAGGCGGTCAGTGCGATCATCGATCTGTACAACAACTGAGTTTCAACCGGCCCTTAGGGGCCGGTTTTGTATCTGGCAAAAGACTTTTATTTATCGAGAACAGGGCAAGGAGTGACAGCATGAGTCAGGAATGGGATGCCGGTCGGCTGGACAGCGACCTTGAAGGCGTAGCGTTCGATACCCTGGCCGTACGTGCCGGTCAGCACCGTACGCCGGAAGGCGAGCATGGTGATCCGATGTTCTTCACTTCCAGCTACGTGTTCCGTACCGCCGCCGACGCCGCTGCGCGGTTTGCCGGGGAAGTGCCGGGCAACGTTTACTCGCGTTACACCAATCCGACCGTTCGCGCCTTCGAAGAGCGCATTGCCGCGCTGGAAAGCGCCGAGCAAGCGGTGGCCACGGCGACTGGCATGGCCGCGATCATGGCGGTGGTGATGAGTCTGTGCAGTGCTGGCGATCATGTGCTGGTGTCGCGCAGTGTGTTCGGTTCGACCATCAGCCTGTTCGAGAAGTACTTCAAGCGATTCGGCGTGGAAGTCGATTATGTACCGCTGGCCGATCTGTCGGCCTGGGATGCGGCGATCAAGTCGAACACCAAATTGCTGTTTGTCGAATCGCCGTCCAACCCGTTGGCTGAGCTGGTGGATATCACCGCGCTGTCGGAGATTGCGCACGCCAAGGGCGCGATGCTGGTGGTCGACAACTGCTTCTGCACGCCTGCGCTGCAACAGCCGCTGAAGCTCGGTGCAGACATCGTTGTGCATTCGGCCACCAAGTTCATCGATGGCCAGGGTCGTTGCATGGGCGGCGTGGTTGCCGGTCGCAGCGAGCAGATGAAGGAAATCGTCGGCTTCCTGCGTACCGCCGGGCCAACCCTGAGCCCGTTCAACGCCTGGATCTTCCTCAAAGGTCTGGAAACCCTGAACCTGCGGATGAAGGCGCACTGTGCCAATGCCCAGCAACTGGCCGAGTGGCTGGAGCAACAGGACGGCATCGAGAAGGTGCATTACGCCGGTCTCAAGAGCCATCCGCAGCACGAATTGGCCCAGCGTCAGCAGAAGGGTTTTGGTGCTGTAGTCAGCTTCGAGGTGAAGGGTGGCAAAGAGGGTGCGTGGCGTTTCATCGATGCGACCCGTTTGATCTCGATCACCGCCAACCTGGGTGACAGCAAAACCACCATCACTCATCCAAGCACCACGTCCCACGGCCGTCTGGCGCCGCAGGAGCGTGAGGCGGCGGGGATTCGTGACAGCCTGATCCGCATTGCGGTCGGCCTGGAAGACGTCGCTGACCTGCAAGCCGATCTGGCGCGCGGTCTGGCGGCGTTGTGATCGAGTTGTCCACTCCGAAGACAGGCACCCATGGCCGCGTTGCGCTAGTCACGGGTGCCGCTCGCGGAATCGGTCTGGGGATCGCGGCGTGGCTGATCAGTGAAGGCTGGCAAGTCGTGCTGAGTGATCTGGATCGTGCGCGCGGCTCGAAAGTGGCGAAGGTGCTGGGTGAGAACGCCTGGTTCATTGCTATGGACGTGGCGGATGAGGGGCAGGTGGCGCTCGGCGTCGCGGAAGTGCTGGGGCAATTTGGTCGTCTGGATGCGTTGGTGTGTAACGCGGCGGTGGCCGATCCGCACAACATCACTCTGGAAAGCCTGGATCTGGCCTACTGGAATCGGGTGTTGGCGGTGAATCTCAGCGGGCCGATGTTGCTGGCCAAGCATTGTGCGCCGTATCTGCGTGCGCACAACGGGGCGATCGTCAATCTGGCCTCAACTCGTGCGGCGCAGTCGGAACCTGATACCGAAGCCTATGCGGCGAGCAAGGGCGGCTTGCTGGCGTTGACTCATGCATTGGCGATCAGCCTCGGGCCGGAGATTCGCGTCAATGCGGTCAGTCCGGGCTGGATCGACGCGCGGGATCCTTCTGCGCGCCGCGCCGAGCCGCTGACCGATATCGACCATGCCCAGCACCCGGCGGGCAGGGTAGGGACGGTCGAGGACGTGGCGGCGATGGTGGCCTGGTTGCTGTCGAAGAATGCCGGGTTTGTAACGGGGCAGGAATTCGTGGTCGACGGCGGTATGACCAAGAAGATGATCTACTCGGAATGACATGTTTTTGTCTTTTTGAGAAAAACTTCAATCCTGCTATTGACTTAGGTTCGCTACCTGCGTAAATTTCGCGGCCTCGGAGATGCAAACGGGTGATTAGCTCAGCTGGGAGAGCGTCTGCCTTACAAGCAGAATGTCGGCGGTTCGATCCCGTCATCACCCACCACTCCCCGAGAAACTTGCGAAAGCAAGAGGTAGGCTGAAAGTGCCTCCACCGACGCGCAGCGGTAGTTCAGTCGGTTAGAATACCGGCCTGTCACGCCGGGGGTCGCGGGTTCGAGTCCCGTCCGCTGCGCCATATTTAACGAGTCAGACACTGTCTGGTTCGCGATTGAAAAGCACCGAAGCTTTCCAGTCAAACGAGTTACTTGAGCGCAAGCTCAAAGCGATACGCAGCGGTAGTTCAGTCGGTTAGAATACCGGCCTGTCACGCCGGGGGTCGCGGGTTCGAGTCCCGTCCGCTGCGCCATATCTGTTTCAAGGACCACTGAACGCCTTGGAACACCGAAAGCAACCGTTGGTTGGTTCGGAATCGATAGCAAAGACCCTGGTCGAAAGACCGGGGTTTTTTGTGTCTGAAATTTGACCTTTCCCAAATTCCTCCTCTGCTGTGCAGCGACGAACGCGAGCTGCGGCTCGTTCGATGCCGCCGGACAATCCCCCTGCGTCTTTGGGTCACTGCGATGCAATGCCGCATTGATTTTTGATTCTTTAGTCAGATTTTTGTAACTGGTTGTTTGCTGCGAGCGCAGAAACCTTTAAAGTTAACCTTTCGGTCAGCTTTGCACTGTCATCATGCCCTTTGTTTAGCCAAAAAGGGCTTCTGCAAGACTCGAGATTCCCAGTAGATAACCAGAAGGGCGGATCCATAACCGCCCAGAGGATGATCCATGTCCAACCGTGAAATATCCCGGCGCTCGTTCCTTCAGGGCGGGCTGGTGGCGGGTGTGAGCGTTACGCTCACGCCGCTCAGCAGTCAGGCGCTGGCTGCCTTGATGGAAAATAGCGTGACCGTGCCGTCCGAGCAGTGGCTCGGCAACAACGGCAAGGCACGTCAGCGTAACGATGCCTTGTCCAAGGTCTGCGGCAGCAAGGTGTTTGCCCGCGACATCCGTTCCAAGGACATGCCGGGCTGGCCGCAGCAGCAAGGCCACGCCATGTTGCTGAAAACCATCAAGGCCGACCGAATCTACGATGGCTACGACCTGTCGTGGCTCGGCGCCGATCTGCAGCCTGATCGCATCGTCACCGCTGCCGACCTGGACAAGGACGGCATCGTGTTCCCGGAAGAGCACGCCCCGGATCCTCTGCTGCCGGAAGGCAAAGTGCCGATGTTCATCGGTCACCCAGTCGCGATCCTGATCTGGAACGATTTCGAGCGTTTCCGTCAGGCCAAGAACAAACTCAAATTCAATGACAAAGCGATTCGTTACGGTGCGCAAGTACCGTTCTACGAAGGCGATCCCTATGGCAGTTTCCGCTACGTGCGCGTCGGCGGCCCGACCTCGGCAGATGAAGACGAATTCGCCAGCCTCAAGGACTCGATCCTGTTCCCGATGCTGAAAAACCGTCGCCCGGTGTGGAATTCCCAACCGAACCTGCACGGTAACCTGACCGAACGCGGCCTGTTCTACGCCGACCGCATGAAGAAAGAGATCGACACGCCGCCGGACAACTGGCTGGTGTTCGACGAGCGCTACAAAACGCCGTCGATCGAGCCCGCCGCGATGGAGCCGGACAACGGCAACGGCTGGTACGACCCTACGACCAAGACGCTGCATTTTGTCGTCGCTACTCAGTGCCCGCTGGAAGCGGCAACCGAGACCGCGAAGATGATCTCGCCGTCGCGCTTCGGCCTGGCCAACTTGAACATGCACCCGGGCTACACCGTCGGTTACGGTTCCAAGGACCACAACATTTTCGTCTACTACGCAGCCTTGGCAGCGTTGTACGGCGCAGGTGTGCCGATTCGCCTGGCCAACGACCGCTACGAGCAGTTCCAGAGCGGCATCAAGCGCCACCCGTTCGACATCCGCTACCAGTTGGCGGTGGACAAGACCGATCACAGCTTCAAGATTTTCCGCGCCGAAATGAGCGTCGATGGTGGCGGTCGGATCAACTACAGCCCGTCGGTGGCCGCCGTTGGCGCCACTGCGGCGCAGTCGATCTACTACATGCCGCAAAACGACCTGCAAGTTACCGCTTACCACTCCCGTGGAGTTGAGGCTGGTTCGATGCGCGGCTACGGCACGTTGCAGAGCATGGCTTCCACCGAAATGATGGTCGACGAAATCGCCGACCGCCTCGGTGTCGATGCGATCGATCTGCGTCGCAAGAATGCGCTGCGTTCCGGGATGAAAAACACCCAGGGCGCGATTCCGGCCGGTGCGTTGCGCCTGCACGAGATCCTCGACAAGGCTTCACTGCACGAAGTCTGGAAAAACCGCGACGCGATAAAGAAACAGCGCGAAGCGGCGGATCCGGACAACTGGTACGGCGTCGGTTTCGCCATTTGCCAGAAAGACTTCGGCACCGGTTCCGAGGCGCCGATGGCCAGCATCGAATTCACCGCTGACGGGCGCATTTCCTTGCGTCATATCGGTATTGAGATCGGCACCGGCATGTCCACCTCGCAAGCTTTGGTGGTGGCTGACTTCCTCGGCAGCCCGGCTCACGACGTGAAGACCGGCGAGACAGAATGGAAGGAAATGCAGCTGGTTACTGCCGGCAACCCTTACATCATGAGCCAGGCCGAACAGGACAATTTCCTGCGTAACCCGCGCTGGGTCGGCAAGCTGGCATCGGCTTCGTCCGCGACCAACTCCGCCTACTACTTCAGCCACGCCACCCGTGAAGCGGCACGCGTGCTGTTCAATCACGGTCTGTGGCCGGCGGCACTGGAAATCTGGCGTCAGGGCCCGTACGGCGGCCAGGCCAACCCCTACGTGGTGCGTCGCGAAGATGCGCATTGGGTCGACGGCAAACTGACCGCCAACGGCATGCAGCCGCTGAGCTTTGAAGAGTTGGCCAAACGCGCCCACGAGCGCGGTCTGGTTACCGCCGCCACGGTCCATGGTTTCAACCGCTGGAGCTGGGCAGAAGCCGAATACAGCATCGACGGCGTGCGCGAGCGTCTGCCGCTCGACGGTCTGGCCGTGAAGTACGGCGACGGCGCTCCGAAAGCCAAGAAAGCGCAGATGACCAGCGACGGTTTCCATCTGCTGGATCGGCAGAACATCGCCTATCCGGTGGTTCAACTGAACAACGCCGCCGTGACTTACTACAGCCCGGTGGCGACGCTGGTCGAGTTGAAGGTCAACAAAGGTTCGGCAGAAGTCGAAGTGCTCAACCATCACTCGTGGCTGGAGTGCGGTCGGGTGCTAGTCGAGGAATTGGTTCGTGGCCAGCTCGAAGGCGGTATCGCCATGGGCATCGGTCACGCCTTGATGGAAGAAATGCCGCTGTACGAAGGCGGGCCGGGGGAGGGTGACTGGAACTTCAACCGTTATCGCCTGCCGATGGCGCGCCATGTGGCGGTGTGGAAGCAGACGTCGGAAATCCTGCCACCGCTGTCGCCAAGCGACCCGTCCAAAGGCATCGCCGAAGTGGTGATGATCCCGGTGGTCGGCGCCATCGGTAACGCCGTGGCGCACGCCATCGGTAAACGTGTTCGCGATCTTCCAATCACTGCTGCGCGCATCAAGGAGGCCCTCAATGGCTAACCGTCCGCTTCAACTGACCCTCAACGGTCAAACCGTCGGCCCGGTGGACATCCCTGATGACCTGCCGATGATCGACTACCTGCACGAATACAAGAATCTGACCGGTTCGCGCCTGGGCTGCGGCCAGGGCATCTGCCACGCCTGCGTGGTGATCGTCGACAACCAGGACGGCACCAGCGAAGAAGTGCGCACCTGCATCACTGGCGCGCATTACTTCGAGGGCAAGAAAGTCCGCACCATCGAAGGCCACGCCAAGCGTGACGAGCAAGGCCAGGTGACCGAGCTGAACCCGATCCAGCAGCGTTTCGTCGATGAATTTGCCTTTCAGTGCAGCTACTGCGCACCGGGTTTCGTCAATGCCGCGACCGTGCTGGTGGAAAAGCTGCAACGCCAGCCCATCGTCAAAAGCAAACTGGAACAAGTCATCGAGGACAGCCTCGGCCATCATGTCTGCCGTTGCACCGGGTACGTGCGTTACTACAACGCCACTCGCAACGTGCTGACCGATCTCGGCCTGGTCAAGGAGGGTTAAGCATGAAGCGATTACTGACCCGCCTGACCCTGGCGGTCGGGCTGGCTGCGCCTGTGTTGGCGGCGCATGCGGATGATCAGGTCAAGCGCGGCGAATACCTCGCCCGCGCGGCCGACTGCATGGCCTGCCACACGGCGCCCGGCGGTGCACCATTTGCCGGCGGTCTGCCGATCGTGTCGCCGTTCGGCACGATCTACGGCACCAACATCACCCCGAGCAAGGAGCACGGCATCGGTCTGTACAACGATGACGAGTTTTTCGCTGCGCTGACTGAAGGCAAGCGTCGTGATGGCGCCAACCTGTACCCGGCGATGCCGTACACCTCGTATCACTTGATGCCGCGTGCGGATTCGGATGCGATTCACGCGTACCTGAAAACCATCGAGCCAATCGAGCGCGCCGCACCAGTGACGAGCCTGAGCTTCCCGTTCAACGTGCGTCCGGGCCTGATGGGCTGGAACATGATGTACGGCAAAGCCTTGAAGCTGGAGCCTGCCGAAGGCAAAAGTGATGCCTGGAAGCGCGGCCAGTACATGGTCGAAGTGCTTGGTCACTGCGGCGAATGCCATACGCCACGCGGCCTGCCGGGCGCGATGCAGTTGGACAAGCGACTGACCGGAGGCATCCTCAACGGCTATCTGGCACCGAGCCTGCTGGCGACGGATCTGGCGGCGCGCGGCTGGAACCATCAGGATCTGAGCACGTTCCTCAAGCACGGCATGAGCGCCCAGGGCACGATGTTCAACGAGATGTTCCCGGTGTTCCACAACAGCACCCAGGGCCTGAATGATCCGGATCTGGCGGCGATGGCGACTTTCCTGCTCGGCGACAAGCCGCCAGCGGCGAAAGAGCTGACCGACGTGCCGGTGGAAAAACTCAGTGCCAGCGCTCAACGCGGCCGTCAGGAATACTTGAACGTCTGCGCTGGCTGTCACGCCGCCGGTGGCGAAGGCAAACCGCACATCGCGGTGGCCATGCGCGGCAACACCACGCTGCGTCTGGAAGATCCGCGCAATCTCGTTCGAGTGATCGAGGACGGCATCGGCGAACAGAAATTCGCCGGGTTCGAACACATGCAGCCGATGCCCGGTTTTGCCGACAAGCTCAGCGCTGAACAACTGACCGATCTGCTGAACTACCTGCGTCAGGGTTGGGGTGGTCAGTCTGCTGAATTGGCGGTGGGCGATGTGCAGAAGCTCAAGGTTGACGCCCCGTCCATCGAGCACAAGGCGCACTGATCATGCAGCATCTCGATCTGCAGGTTGTGCGGCGAGCACTGGAATGGTCGACGGCGGGGCAGCGCATCTGGCTCTGCACCGTGCTGACGACCTACGGCTCGGCGCCTCGCGCGCCAGGTTCGCTGCTGGCGGTGAACGACGTCGGGCAGTGGATCGGGTCGCTGTCCGGTGGTTGCGTCGAGGAAGATTTTCTCGAGCGCGTCGCTGAAGGTGCGTTTCTCGATGCGATCAATGTCGTGCGTTATGGCGAAGGTGACGATCCTCGTTCGCGGGTCAGCCTGCCGTGTGGTGGCATCCTCGATGTACTGGTAGAGAAATTTGACGCCGACTGCGATGTGCAGGCGCATCTGCGTGAGCTCGAATCAGCGTTGTTGGGTCAGCGCCGGTTGATTCGCGAGGTCGATCTAGCCACTGGCGCGCGCAGCGTGTTTGCAGATCGCGAGCAAGGTGCGCGGATCGAGCGTGAAATCGATCGGGTACGGATCCGCATCGGGGCTGCCCAGCGTTTGTTGCTGGCCGGCTATTCCAGCGTGGCGCAGGCGTGTGCGGAGTTCGCGGTCGGTCTCGGCTTCGAAGTGATTCTCTGCGACCCGCGTGACGAGGTGCTGGAGGGCGTGGTGCTCAATGGTGTGGAGATTCGCCGGCAACTGCCGTCGGTGTTCATCGCCGATGGCGGCTGTCACCGTGATACGGCGGTGGTGGCGTTGACCCACGATCCGCGTATCGACGATCTGGCGATGATGGAGGCCGTTCGCACCGAGGCTTTCTACATCGGTGTGATGGGCTCGCAGCAGACGTCGCAGAAGCGCTTCGAGCGTTTACGTCGGATTGGCGGCCTGGGGGAGGGCGAGCTGGCGCGGATCCATGCGCCGATCGGACTTAACCTCGGCAGCAAGACCCCATCGGAAATTGCCTTGGCGGTGCTGGCGGATATCCTGCGGATTCGCAGCGGGATTGCGCGGGATCAGCTGTAGTTCGTGCTGGATGTAAAAAGGGCCGCTTTTCAGCGGCCCTTTTTTTGCGCGTTAGAAACCGAGCTTGTCGCGCAGTCCGTAGTACCAGGCGCCCAGTGCGGCAAACGGCGTGCGCAGCAATTGCCCGCCGGGGAATGGATAGTGCGGCAGATCGGCAAACGCATCGAAGCGCTCGGCCTGGCCTCGCAGTGCTTCGGCCAATACCTTGCCGGCCAGGTGCGTGTACGTAACACCATGGCCGCTGCAACCCTGGGAGTAATAGATGTTGTCGCCCAGGCGCCCGACCTGAGGCAGGCGCGACAGGGTCAGCAGGAAATTGCCGGTCCAGGCGTAGTCGATCTTCACATCCTTGAGTTGTGGGAAAGCCTTGAGCATTTTCGGGCGGATGATCGCCTCGATATTCGCCGGATCCCGCGCGCCATACACCACGCCGCCGCCGAAAATCAGGCGTTTGTCGCCGGTGAGACGGTAGTAGTCGAGCAAGTAATTGCAGTCTTCGACGCAGTAATCCTGCGGTAGCAGGGTTTTGGCCAGTTCATCGCCGAGGGGTTCAGTAGTAATGACCTGAGTGCCGCAGGGCATCGATTTGGCTGCCAGTTCCGGCACCAGATTGCCAAGGTAGGCGTTACCGGCAACGATGATGAATTTGGCCCTGACCTTGCCCTGCGGCGTATGCACGACCGGGTTGGCGCCGCGTTCTATGCGCACTGCGGGCGACTGCTCATAGATAGTGCCACCCAGGGATTCCACGGCGGCGGCTTCGCCCAGCGCCAGGTTAAGCGGGTGAATATGGCCGCCGCTCATATCGAGCATGCCACCGACGTATTGATCGCAGGCCACCACTTCGCGGATGCGCCGTTCATCGAGCAGTTCAAGCTGTGTGTGCCCGAAACGCTCCCACAGGCGTTTCTGCGCTTCCAGGTGACCCATCTGCTTCGCGGTGATTGCAGCGAATACACCGCCGTCCTTCAGGTCGCACTGGATGTTGTACCTGCTGACGCGATCACGAATGATCCGGCCGCCCTCGAATGCCATCTGCCCGAGCAATTGAGCCTGCTTCGGGCCGACGCTGCGCTCGATCACATCGATGTCACGACTGTAGCTGTTGACGATTTGCCCGCCGTTGCGCCCAGAAGCACCGAAACCGACTTTGGCGGCTTCCAGCACGGTCACACGAAAACCGTTTTCCAGCAGGAACAGGGCCGAGGAAAGTCCCGTATAACCAGCGCCAATCACACAGACATCCGTCTCCACGTCATCCTGCAGGGCAGGGCGTGGTGGTACGGCGTTGGCCGACGCCGCGTAATAAGACTCTGGGTAAGGGGTGTTCGCCATCCTGCAGCCTCTGTTTAATATATTTTACGAGTGCGACGATCCTACCCGAGTTGAAAAACCTCCGCCAGCCACCGGGAAATCTTCTTGCGGCGGGTCGAAATTAAATATTTTGCATATTCATAGGGTTAGGTGAAAAAAAGGTGTTGACACCCCTCCGGAATTCCGTAGAATGCCGCCTCACAGCAGGCACGTAGCTCAGTTGGTTAGAGCACCACCTTGACATGGTGGGGGTCGTTGGTTCGAGTCCAATCGCGCCTACCAAACAAAATCCGCTCTGCTGGGCGGTCTAGAAGGGCTCACCGAAAGGTGGGCCCTTTTTTGTTGTCTGCGATTTTTACATCCCTCATTTCATAACCTGAGTTCTGCAAAGCTCGTCGTTCGGGCTTGGGCATCTCTGGGCGGTAGTGCCGTCACCGCATCGACTCATTTTTTTTGTATCTTTCGAACCGTTTGAGCCGGCTGAATCCTGGTCGGAGTCGTGCGGCTCAGTTGTGCAGTTCGAATCAGATTCGTCTTCGCGTTTTTGGGCTCGGAGTTACGACTTGAAATCTTTTTGCTGTTCGTCTCTTTTCCATTGAAGCCATGACGCTTGGGTGTGTGGATCGGCATATTCACCACTCGGCAATCGAGGGAGGCTCATCAAGCCGTTTAGTCTTTTCAGGCTGTGTTCAAATTCTTCCCGATACAGGCGAACAGGCACTGCGCGCGGTGTGGCGCTTTCCAGCCCCATAAGCATTTTCAGAGCTCTGCCTAGCCTCCTGGCATATCGTTGCGTGTGGGGCGTAGTGATTGCGGCCTTACTGTTCAAGCCATCGAATGGTTTAGTCACCCGAAACTCCATTAGAAATAAGAATTCGGGCGTTTTAAGCCAGATCGCCTGATGAGTATGTAGGACTTATCTGATTCTGATGAGAGTAGCTTCCTGCAAGTGATTTTTTGATCTTCGAAATCTCTACGACCATAAAAATAGTGTGGATATTTAACGGCTTACGATTTTATTTAACCAACCGGTTATCAAAAATACGTTGTTACATACTGAAAAAATCAGTAATATCCGCCCCGCGTTCACCACCACGGTTTATGCATTTTTAAATCCCAAGCTCCCATCAGCTGCTTGGGATTTTTTTTGCCTGCGATTTGCCTCTCCTCCAAACTTCCGTCCTACCGACTCTCTCAACCTGCGTGCCTTTCTGGTGCTGCATCGGGCAAGTTCACACGTTTTCGACTACTACTGTCTGGCCGATTTCCATTTCAGTCTGGCGGGGGTTCATCGATGCTGGTTCATTGGTTTCTTGCTGCTGTCCATCTGCTGGCATTTGCCCTGGGTTTCTGGGCCGTGTTGACGCGCGGAACGGCATTCAGCCGACTGGCTGCCGGGGCTGGTGATGTTCGGCGAGTTCTGCTCGCTGACAACCTGTGGGGGATATCTGCGCTGGTGCTGCTGGTCACGGGTGGCATGCGAGCTTTTGGCGGTTATGAGAAGGGCGCCGATTACTATCTACATCAGCCGCTGTTCCATTTGAAGATGACGCTATTTGTGCTGATTCTGCTTCTGGAACTCGCGCCGATGATTACATTGATCAAATGGCGCGTCGGTCAGGCGCGCGGGACTCCCCTCGACATTGGGCGGGCCAAAGTGTTTGCACGAATCAGTCACGCCGAAGCGCTGTTGCTGGTTCTGATGGTGATAGCAGCCACCGGAATGGCGCGTGGGGTGACGTTCGGCTAGTTGGGCGCCATTCCCTGCTTTTATTCGGAAACGTCCGACAGCCAGCCACTGAAATGATGGTTAGTATCGATTGCGAGGAAGGGGAGGGAGTTGCAGCAGGAGGGGAAATAACCTGCGCCGTCACCAATGAGGTGGGGGATGGCAATACGGCGCTCGGATCTTTAGCCAGTCATTACGCGAAGGTGAACGGACTGGCTACTGACTGCGGCAGGGCTCAGGGTGTTTGTGGCTTGTCCGGTGCGGTCAGGCCAGCCTGAATGCGCTGGTAAATCTCTTCACGGTGTACGGCGACGTTCTTTGGCGCGTTGATGCCGATGCGAACCTGTTGGCCGCTTACGCCGAGGATGGTGATCGTAATGTCATCACCAATGTTTATGCTTTCACCGACTTTGCGGGTGAGTATCAGCATGGTCTTCTCCTTGATTGCTTTGTAGGGCACCTGATTCAGACAGTGCAGAGGTCGGTGGTACGTATAGATTAGTGCGAAGTCTCACGGTTTGGGTGCCTCTTTCTGACGCGCAGATGCGGCATTAATTCCCAGCGCGTAACTATACAGGTGCCGCAATCATCAATCTCGTTGTTTTGTGCCCATTTTGCGGGGCTCTGAAAGTATTCGTGAATGTTAAGATCCCCATTTCGAGAATTCAGAGGGAAGCGTTGTGCGCAAATTGGTCTGGGTAGTCGCGGCACTGGCATTGGCAGGATGTGGTGAGGGCAAGAGCGTGGATGCGCAAAAGCCAAAATCGGTAGCGGTGGCAGCGCCGGCAGCCGTGTCCGGACCGCTGTGGGATCTGGAGGTGCGCGGCGAAACGCCTCAGGCTGTCAGTGACCTTAGCGGGTGGTTGATCGAGCATGCGTTTATCGCCAATGTCATCAAGGACGCCAGCGGAAAGACCCGGATCCTGCTGGGGCCATTCAATTCCAAAGCCGAAGCCGAAGCCAAACAGGCTGATGTGAATGCGGCGCTGATCAAGGCGAAAAAGCAGAACATCGAGACGCTGGTGATCGAACGTACCGCAGCACAGTAAACATTCCTTTCAGCGGAGCTAACTAAAGGGTGTCCGGCGTGATTCGTTTTTACAGGAGTCACTGAAGATTCTCAGAAGGAGCTCCGCATGGCCTCCGCCAACCCCTACAAGTTGTTCGACGTCGTTTTACGTCACAAACATCAGCTGAGCCCGCATCTCATGCGGATTACGCTCGCCAGCCCGGCTGTTAACGAGATGGCAACCTGGGCGCCTGATCAGCGCGTCAAACTGTTTTTTCCGTCCGCAGACGGTTCGCCAGCCAGGCTCTCTCAGGGTGAGGGGTGGTACGCTCGTTTCCGCTCAATGCTGGCAGATCGACGCCCGGCGATGCGCACCTACACCATTCGTCACTTGCGTGCCGGCCAGGGCGAAGTCGACATCGACTTTGTACTGCATGGCGAAACCGGGCCAGCTTCTCGCTGGGCTCTTCGGGCGCAGCCGGGCGAGTCGATGCAAATCCTGGCGCCTGATAGCCGATTTTCGGCTGAAGAGGCCGGAGGCTTTGAATGGAAGCCTCCGCAAACCCTTCAGCAGCTTTTGCTAGTCGCCGACTCAACGGCACTGCCCGCCGCGATGGGCATACTCGATGGGCTGGCGGCACTTGCAGAACCACCCCAGACTCAAGCCTTCTTTGAGGTCGACAGTTCGCAGGATATGCTTGCGGTCCCGGACTGGCCGGGCCTTTCGGTGCAGTGGCTGATTCGGGAGCAGGCGGGGGCGACAGTTGCCGGGACGCTGATGGTAGAGGCGGTGCGAAAGGCTGCGCTACCTGTGGATGCATCGACGGTCAATCAGGCGATAGAGCTGGCCGACGTCGATATCGATCAGGAGATTCTCTGGGAAATCGCCGAATCCGCCACTGACGGTTTCTATGGCTGGGTCGCTGGTGAATCCGCTGCTGTCATGAATTTGCGCAAATACCTGATCAAGGAGCGCGGTATTCCTCGCGAATCACTCAATCTGATGGGCTACTGGCGTTACAACAAACCCGGCAGCTAACCACAAAAAAGGCCTCGAGCTTGAAGCGCGAGGCCCTTTTTTTGCGCGAACGATCAGCCGCAGGCTTTCATGTTCACCGGTCCGACAAACTCGTTGCCGCGACCCATCACGCACGCCACGCTCTGATTGCGCTGGCGCTCCCAGTCTTGCACCGGGTACGTCTTGTCCCACGCTTCATACAATTGGCGATCCTGCTTCGACAGCCGCAAACCGTATTGCTTGCTCATGTAGAAATAGGTGCGGGCGATCATGCCGCGAATCGAAGGGCGGGGCATGACCTTCTTCGCCTTGAAGTCGACCTGGGTCAGGCAGGAGCCATATTGGCCCTTTTCGACCGGTAGCCAACCGTAACTGAAGTTGCTGCGATCACCATTGACCTCGCCGATGCTGGGTACCAGGTTGTGCAGGTCGGCTTCGGCTTTCTGGTAGCTCGGGTCATAGCGCGTGCAATTCTTGCGTCCGCCTTCCTGCCAGCACTGGCGCTGATGGCCAAACTCCCAGGCCGGAACAATATGTTCCCATTCAATGCGGGAGGCGCGCTTGGCATTTTTACGCGGTATATAACCGCAAGCTGCCAGGTCGACCTTGTTGCCCGTGTATTTGCACCCGCAATAAAACTCGGTGGATTGTGGGGCGTACAGCTTCCAGGCGACCTTCTTGGCCTCGGTGAACGTGCGGGGCGCGCCGGCCTGGGCGCCCAGGGAAATGAACAGCAAAAGCAAAGCAAACAAACGGACAATCATTGAGTCAATCTTCCTTCGGTACAACCCAGAAAATCTGCACGCCACCATCGTCTCGATAGGCGAGGGTGACGTTGTCGTTCTCGTCGATTTCTTCCAGCAGGCGCTCCCACTCATCCATCGGTTCGTCCGGAAGACGGAAGATCAGAGCGGCTTTGGCTTTTTGTGCGGTGGGGGAGTTGATGATCTTTTGAACGCGCATGCCCATGCGTTCGTAGGCATCGGGAGCATCAGAGGAAGTGGCCACGAGGTTATCCTTATTAAGCTGTACGTGCATACAGTATTTAACTGTAAGCATTTTCGCAACTGCTTAAAAATCAAGAAAATCCTCTGACAGCGGTTTTCCGGTTTTGATGTGGCTCATCCGAAATATTTGTGCAGGAAAGGTGCGAGGGCGGTGTAGGTAATTGCACCACTCGCCAGGTCGGCGAGTGGTGAGGCAGGTGCCCGGTCGCGATGAGACCGGGCGAGGGTGAATCAGTACTCCCAGAACATCCGTTGCAGCTCTTTGCTGTCGTTGGTTTTGGTCAGGGCGACCATCGCCAGGATGCGGGCCTTCTGCGGGTTCAGGTCGTGAGCCACGACCCAGTCGTACTTGTCGTCAGGCTGTTCGGCGTTACGCAGAACGAAGCCGCCGGCATTGACGTGGGAAGAGCGAATGATTTGAACGCCATCCTTGCGCAAGGCCTGCAGGGCCGGGACGACGCGGGAAGATACCGAACCGTTGCCGGTGCCGGCGTGGATGATGGCTTTGGCACCGGACTGGGCCAGGGCTTTGTAGGCGGTGTCGCCGACGTTGCCATAGGAATAGGCGATTTCTACGTCGGGGAGGCTTTTGATGTTCTTGATATCAAATTCCGAATCCATGGTGTGGCGCTTGGCTGGCAGGCGGAACCAGTAGGATTTGCCTTCAACCACCATGCCCAGCGGGCCCCATGGGCTCTTGAACGCTTCGGTCTTGATGTTGATCATTTTGCTGACATCGCGGCCGGACTGGATTTCATCGTTCATGGTCACCAGCACGCCCTTGCCGTGGGCTTCTTTGCTGCTGGCGACGGCGACTGCGTTGTACAGGTTGAGCATGCCGTCCGCCGACATGGCAGTGCCTGGACGCATCGAGCCGACAACGATGATCGGCTTGTCGGTTTTCTCCACCAGGTTCAGGAAGTAGGCGGTTTCTTCCAAAGTGTCGGTGCCGTGGGTGATGACAATGCCATCGACGTCTTTGCTTTCAGCCAGTTCAGATACGCGGCGACCCAGTTGCAGCAGGTTTTCATTGGTGATGCTTTCCGACGCGATCTGCATGACTTGCTCGCCACGCACATTCGCCAGTTTGCTCAGCTCAGGGATGCCGGCGATCAATTGTTCGATGCCAACCTTGGCGGCCTGATAGGTGGCGCTGTTGGCCGCACTGGCGCCAGCGCCGGCAATGGTGCCGCCGGTGGCAAGGACCACCACGTTGGCCAATTTGGTCTGGGTTTCGACTTCTTTTGCCTGAAGTGCGGAGGGCAGGAGCAGCAACAGGGCCAAAGCGCCCGGAACCAATGTGTTGAAAGCAGATTTCATTATTTTTCTCTCTAGTAGTGAGACGGTGCTGGTGCAGGTTCATCTAGATGCGCCCCGGGCCGATCTGAATGCCAGGGGTGCAGGAAGGGAGCAGGATCTGTACCAGCCGTACTTTGCTTTAGAGAAATGTTTAACTTGATGATTTATATCAATATTTTATGAATGGGCGAGCGCTGGGCTGAAGCGTTGATCCGGTATTCCGAACATTGGAGGCTTTCCTGTTCGGCTCTCCGAAAGGGACTACGTCTTTTGCAGGACAAGTAAGGTTGTCGGATTTGGATTCTCTGCTAAAGAAAGTTTCTTACAGGCCGATGGGTGTTGAAGGAAATGGAATTGAGGGAGTTCACATGTCACTGACGATCGGTTTTTCAAACCCCGGTTCGGTCACGATCGGCGGCAAAACTGCAGCGACGATCAATGCAATGAGTGACGCTGAAGCCGACGCATCCGCCGAGGCACTGGGTACCGAGAAGGTTGAAACCAATCAGGTCAGAACCGGTGGTCCTGCCCAGGAAGCAAGCGCAAGCGAGGCTGACGGCGGTGACAATCTGAGCGTCACTATCAAGACGCTGCTGAAGCGGATGCAGGAATTGCAGAAGCAGCTTCAGGAGCAGCAACAGCAACTGGCTGCCGCGCAAGCTGCGAGTTATCCAACGCCCGAAGCCAAGTCGCAAGCGGTGATGTCCATCCAGGGGCAGATCGCTCAAACCAGCGGTGCGCTGCTGGAAGTCTCGGCTGCGCTGGTCAAGGAAATGTCGAAGGGTTCTTCCGCCGGTAACGTGGTCAACACTACGGCCTGAGCACTCAAGGGTGAATTCGCGGATTCGCCCTCCAATACGATACCGATTCTGATTGTTGACAAATGTCGGCGTGATTCGCATAGTTCGGTCTACGCAAACGTTTGCGCGGCCTTCGCGATGAGTTGAACTCGTTGTGGAACGCAGCGAAGCTTACGCCAGCGCAAGCGTTGCTCACAATAATCATAAGATCGGAGTGAACCCATGAAGCTGCCATTCGCTGGACGTGTTCTCGCTGTCGCCATGTTGGCCGCCGCATCCGCCGCACTGCCTGTCTCTTCGGCTTTCGCCGAATCCCCGGAAAAACCAAAAGTCGCACTGGTCATGAAGTCCCTGGCCAACGAATTCTTCCTCACCATGGAAGACGGCGCCAAGGCTTATCAGAAAGAACACTCCGCCGATTTCGACCTGATCTCAAACGGCATCAAGGACGAAACCGACACGGCGGGTCAGACCCGGATCGTCGAGCAGATGATTCTGGCGAAGGTCAATGCACTGGTCATCGCGCCTTCTGACTCCAAGGCCATGGTGCCGGTGATCAAGAAAGCCGTCGATGCCGGTATCACCGTGATCAACATCGACAACCAGCTCGATCCAGAAATCATCAAAAGCAAAAACATCAGCGTGCCATTCGTAGGCCCGGATAACCGTAAGGGTGCGCGTCTGGTTGGCGAGTACCTCGCCAAACAGCTGAAGGCCGGTGACGAAGTCGGCATCATCGAAGGCGTGTCCACCACCACCAACGCGCAAGCACGAACCGCGGGCTTCAAGGATGCGATGGAGTCGGCGAATATCAAGGTCGTCTCGCTGCAATCCGGTCAGTGGGAAATGGACGGTGGCAACAAGGTCGCGGCCGCTATCCTCAGCGAATACCCAGACGTCAAGGCATTGTTGGCCGGTAACGACAACATGGCTCTCGGCGCCGTTTCCGCAGTACGTGCAGCGGGCAAGGCGGGCAAGGTACAGGTGGTCGGCTACGACAACATCAACGCCATCAAACCGATGCTGCAGGATGGTCGTGTGCTGGCAACCGCCGATCAGTTCGCCGCCAAACAGGCCGTGTTCGGCATCGAGACCGCGCTGAAAATCATCAAGGGCGAGAAAGTCGACAGTGGCGCCAACGGCGTCATCGAAACCCCGGTCGAGCTGGTCACCAAGAAGTAGTCCTTCGGCGACACAATGGCGCTCGTCCGTCCGGGCGAGCGCATGGAGAGTTTTTATGTCAGTTTCCGCCCCGAACGCTGTCCTCTCGGTCAGCGGTATCGGTAAGACCTATGCGCAGCCGGTACTCACCGGCATCGACTTGACGCTGATGCGCGGTGAAGTGCTGGCGCTGACCGGCGAGAACGGTGCCGGTAAAAGTACCCTGTCGAAGATCATTGGTGGCCTGGTAACCCCGACCACCGGGCAGATGCAGTTCCAGGGCAAGGAATATCGCCCCGGCAGTCGCACTCAGGCCGAAGAGCTTGGCGTGCGCATGGTCATGCAAGAACTCAATCTGCTGCCGACCCTTTCGGTGGCGGAAAACCTGTTTCTCGACAACCTGCCGAGCAACGGCGGCTGGATCAGTCGCAAGCAACTGCGCAAGGCTGCCATTGAGGCCATGGCTCAGGTCGGCCTGGATGCCATCGACCCGGATACACTGGTCGGCGAGCTGGGCATCGGTCACCAGCAAATGGTCGAGATTGCGCGCAACCTGATCGGCGATTGCCATGTGCTGATCCTCGACGAGCCGACCGCGATGCTCACCGCTCGCGAAGTCGAAATGCTCTTTGAGCAGATCACCCGGCTGCAGGCGCGCGGCGTTGCAATCATCTATATCTCCCACCGTCTTGAAGAGCTGGCCCGAGTCGCACAGCGCATCGCCGTACTGCGTGACGGCAATCTTGTTTGCGTCGAGCCGATGGCCAACTACAACAGCGAGCAACTGGTTACTTTGATGGTCGGTCGCGAGTTGGGCGAACACATGGACATGGGGCCGCGCAATATCGGTGCTCCTGCGCTGACGATCAAAGGGCTCACTCGCTCCGACAAGGTACGCGATGTGTCCTTCGAAGTGCGTGCCGGTGAGATTTTCGGCATTTCCGGATTGATCGGGGCAGGGCGCACGGAGCTGTTGCGCCTGATCTTCGGTGCCGATCTCGCCGACAGCGGTAGCGTTGCCCTCGGTTCGCCGGCACAGGTGGTGAGCATCCGCTCGCCGGTTGACGCTGTGCGTAATGGCATTGCTCTGATCACTGAAGACCGAAAGGGTGAAGGCCTGCTGCTGAGTCAGTCGATCAGCGCCAACATTGCCTTGGGCAATATGCCGGAAATTTCCAGTGGCGGTTTTGTCAATAATGGCGACGAAATCTCCTTGGCCAAACGGCAGATCGATGCCATGCGCATCCGCAGTTCCAGCCCCACTCAACTGGTATCCGAATTGTCCGGCGGCAACCAGCAGAAAGTGGTGATCGGCCGCTGGCTGGAGCGCGACTGTTCGGTGTTGCTGTTCGATGAGCCAACCCGCGGTATCGACGTCGGTGCCAAGTTCGACATTTATAACCTGCTCGGCGAACTGACCCGGCAGGGCAAGGCGCTGGTGGTGGTCTCCAGTGACCTGCGCGAGTTGATGCTGATCTGTGACCGCATTGGAGTGCTGTCGGCGGGGCGTCTGATCGACACGTTCGAGCGTGACAGCTGGACTCAGGATGACTTGCTTGCCGCCGCGTTCGCCGGCTACCAAAAACGTGATGCGTTGCTCAACGAAGCAGCGCCTAGGGATCTCCCATGAAAACTGCATCTTCTGCCGGTAAACGTAGTGGCAACTTCTACGGCCTGGGTACTTACCTGGGCCTGGCCGGTGCCTTGCTGGCGATGGTCGCGCTGTTCTCGGTCATGAGCAGCCATTTCCTGTCGTACAACACCTTCAGCACCCTGGCCAACCAGATCCCCGACCTGATGGTGTTGGCGGTGGGCATGACCTTCGTGCTGATCATCGGCGGGATCGACCTGTCGGTGGGGTCGGTGCTGGCGCTTGCGGCGTCGACCGTCAGCGTGGCGATTCTGGGCTGGGGCTGGAGTGTCTTGCCGGCTGCGCTGCTGGGCATGGCAGTGGCGGCACTGGCCGGAACGGTGACCGGCTCGATCACGGTTGCCTGGCGAATTCCGTCGTTCATCGTTTCGCTCGGTGTGCTGGAAATGGCCAGGGGGCTGGCCTATCAGATGACCGGTTCGCGTACGGCCTACATCGGCGATTCATTTGCGTGGCTGTCGAACCCGATCGCTTTCGGCATTTCACCATCGTTCATCATTGCCTTGCTGGTGATCTTCATTGCTCAGGCGGTGTTGACCCGAACCGTGTTCGGTCGCTACCTGATCGGTATCGGTACAAATGAAGAAGCGGTGCGGCTGGCGGGCATCAACCCCAAGCCCTACAAGATATTGGTGTTCAGTCTGATGGGCCTGCTGGCGGGCATCGCGGCGCTTTTCCAGATTTCCCGCCTGGAAGCTGCCGATCCAAACGCCGGCTCAGGCCTTGAACTGCAAGTCATCGCTGCCGTTGTGATCGGCGGCACCAGTCTGATGGGCGGCCGTGGTTCGGTTATCAGTACATTCTTCGGCGTATTGATCATCTCCGTGCTGGCGGCCGGTCTGGCGCAGATCGGTGCAACCGAGCCGACCAAGCGCATCATCACCGGCGCAGTGATCGTCATCGCGGTAGTGCTCGATACGTATCGTAGTCAACGCGCAAGCCGGCGGGGCTGAGACATGGCGACAATCAAGGATGTGGCGGCGCTTGCGGGAATTTCCTATACCACCGTCTCCCACGTTGTGAACAACACCCGGCCGGTGAGCCAGGAGGTGCGGGTGAAAGTCGAGGCGGCGATCAAGAGCCTCGACTACGTGCCGAGCGCTGTGGCCCGATCGCTGAAGGCCAAGACGACTGCCACCATTGGCTTGTTGGTGCCTAACAGTCTCAACCCGTACTTTGCCGAACTGGCGCGCGGGATCGAGGATTACTGTGAGCGTAATGGCTACTGCGTGATTCTCTGCAATTCCGACGACAACCCGGACAAGCAGCGCAGCTACCTTCGGGTGCTGCTGGAGAAACGCATCGATGGCTTGATCGTCGCCTCCGCTGGCGGTGACAGTGGTCTGGTGCAAGGTCTGGCCGGGGTCAAGACGCCGATGGTGATCGTTGACCGAGGTCTTGAAGGTGTGGACGCCGATCTTGTGCGCATCGACCATGAATATGGCGCCTATCTGGCGACAAGGCACCTGATCGAACTCGGCCATCGTGATATCGCAACCATCGGCGGCCCGGCGAGCACCAGTGTTGCGCAAATGCGTCAGGCAGGATTTTGCCGTGCCTTGAAAGAGGCGGATATTGAAGTACCGCCATCGCGGATGCTGGAAAGCGATTTCACCAGCACGGGAGGCTATAACGCAGCTGCAGCCTTGCTGGAGCGCAATCCTCCCAGTGCAATCTTTGCCGGCAACGACATGATCGGCATTGGTGTGCTGCGAGCCGCCGCCGAGCGCAATGTGCGCGTGCCCGCGGAGTTGTCGGTGATCGGTTTCGACGATATCCAAATGAGCCGTTACGTGTATCCGGCGCTGACCACTGTGGGACAGTCGATCCTGCAACTGGGTGAAATGGCGGCGGAAGTGTTGCTGCGAAGAATTGCTAGCCCGGATCTGGCCACTGATCAGCGGATCGTGACCCCGAGTATTGTCTTGCGAGAGTCGACTGCGCCGCTGGCTGGCGTGTTCACCGAATATCGTTGAAACCGAATTGATGAGTAGTGATGTATGCCCGCAAATGTAGTGGTAATAGGCAGCCTGAACATGGACCTGGTCACCCGGGCGCCTCGTTTGCCTCGGGGGGGCGAGACACTGATCGGTCATTCGTTCGCCACTGTGTCAGGTGGCAAGGGTGCCAACCAGGCGGTGGCTGCCGCTCGGTTGGGTGCGCAGGTGTCGATGGTCGGCTGTGTTGGCAATGACGACTACGGCGTGCAGTTGCGCGACGCATTGTTGGCCGAGCAGATCGATTGCCAAGCCGTCAGCGTGGTCGAGGAATCCAGTGGCGTAGCGCTGATTGTGGTCGATGACAACAGTCAGAACGCAATCGTCATTGTGGCCGGGGCCAACGGTTCGATGACGCCAGCGGTGATCGACCAGTTCGACGTGGTATTGCAGGCTGCGGATGTCATCATCTGCCAGCTGGAAATTCCCGATGCTACCGTCGGTCACGCGCTAAAGCGCGGACGTGAGCTGGGCAAGACGGTCATCTTGAACCCGGCCCCTGCCAGCCGCCCATTGCCGGCGGACTGGTTTGCTTCCATCGACTACCTGATTCCCAATGAAAGCGAGGCTGCCGCCCTAAGCGGTTTGCCGGTGGACTCGCTGGAGAGCGCTGAAAAAGCGGCTGCCCAGCTGATTTCCATGGGCGCCGGCAACGTGATCGTCACGCTGGGTGCTCAGGGGGCATTGTTCGCCAACGGATCGGGTTACCAGCATTTTCCGGCGCCCAAAGTGAAGGCGGTCGATACCACGGCTGCCGGAGATACCTTCGTCGGCGGTTTCGCGGCAGCGCTGGCTGCTGGCAAAACCGAAGTCGAGGCCATTCGCTTTGGTCAGATAGCCGCGGCGCTGTCTGTTACTCGGGCGGGTGCCCAGCCGTCCATTCCTACTTCATCCGATGTACAGGCGTTCAAATCCGCATGAAAAAGACTCCATTGCTCAACATCGCGCTGTCTCGGCTGATTGCTTCCCTTGGTCACGGTGACATGGTCGTGATCGGTGACGCCGGCTTGCCCGTGCCGCCGGGTGTCGAGTTGATCGACCTCGCGTTGACCCACGGTGTTCCGGATTTCGTCAGCACGTTGAAGGTCGTGCTCAGCGAAATGCAGGTGGAGAGTCATGTGCTCGCCCAGGAAATCTTCGACAAACAACCCAATGCGCTGGCTTCGCTGGACGCATTGAATGAAGAAGGTGCAATCGGGCGGCGCGATCTGCTCAGTCATGAGCAATTCAAGGTTCTCAGCCGACAGGCGCGAGCGATTGTTCGTACAGGCGAATGTCAGCCGTACTGCAACATCGTGCTGGTGGCCGGGGTTACGTTTTAACAGGGTTCAGACCCTTTCGATTTCATATGCACAAGGAATGCGCCATGCACCGCTATGCTCAAAAAATGCACCAACTGATCCGGAGTCTGCTGCTTTTGTCCGTGATAACCGCGACCGGCGCCCAGGCGGCGGAAAAGATCGATCTGATCATCGACACCGATCCGGGTGCCGATGATGTGGTGGCCTTGTTGTTTGCTCTGGCATCGCCGGAGGAGCTGAATATTCGTGCGCTGACCACCGTGGCCGGCAACGTACGTCTCGACAAGACATCTCGCAATGCGCGGCTGGCCCGTGAATGGGCGGGGCGCGAAGAGGTGCCGGTCTACGCCGGCGCACCGAAACCGTTGATGCGCACGCCGATTTACGCCGAGAACATCCATGGCAAGGAAGGCCTGTCGGGTGTCACCGTACACGAACCAAAAAAAGGCTTGGCTGAAGGCAACGCAGTCAACTATCTGATCGATACCTTGAAAAAGGCCAAGCCGCACAGCATCACCATTGCCATGCTAGGGCCACAAACCAACCTGGCACTGGCGCTGATTCAGGAGCCGGAGATTGTTCAGGGCATCAAGGAAGTGGTGATCATGGGTGGCGCCCATTTCAACGGCGGCAACATCACGCCAGTGGCCGAGTTCAACTTGTATGCCGATCCGCAAGCTGCTGAAGTCGTGCTCAAAAGCGGCGTGAAACTGACTTACCTGCCACTGGATGTGACCCACAAGATACTCACCAGTGATGCACGCCTGAAACAGATCGCGGCGCTGAACAACAATGCGAGCAAGATTGTCGGCGACATCCTCAACGAGTACATCAAGGGCGATATGGAGCACTACGGAATTCCGGGTGGCCCGGTGCATGACGCCACGGTCGTGGCTTACCTGCTCAAACCAGAACTGTTCACCGGCCGTTCGGTGAACGTGGTGGTCGACAGCCGTGAAGGTCCGACCTTCGGGCAGACAATTGTCGACTGGTATGACGGCCTGAAAGCCCCGAAAAATGCCTTCTGGGTGGAAAATGGTGATGCTCAGGGCTTCTTCGATCTGTTGACCGAGCGCCTGAAACGTCTGAAGTAAGCGACAGGCTCGCAGGTGCCAGCCTGCGGGCCTTTATTCTTTCTCGATGTCCGATGTGCCTTTAAAGTCATCCGGATACTTCTCGAACAGCTGGGCGATAAATGATTGCGCGGCCTGCGTTCCCAGTGTCTTGACCAGCAGGTCTATGCTGATCAGCGCCAATTCCTCCGGGCTGCCCGGACTGTAAGAGCTGTGCCCTTGTGGCCAGTGGGCCTTGATGTCGGCGGAGATGCTTACGGTCGTCATAATAGGGCTCGGGAGGTCGCATGATCAGGAGTTCTGAGTTAACCACTTTGCCCGGCGTTTGGCACTGCGACTTAGGCATGAGCGCAGAGCTATGCGACACTTGGTCGTATCCGAAAAAAAACCAAGGGTTTAGCTGTGCAGATCGATTTGAATTCCCCCGGCGGCCTGACGCTGGACGCTGTGCGTCTGATGCTGGCTTCTGCCAGTGATGATGAGCACACCCAGTTGCGTGTAACCAAGGGCGGCATTGCCTATATCTCTTCGGGTGTCACGGGTGGTCAGGATATCGACGGGCTGTCGTTTCGGCTGGAAACCTGGGCCAAGGGTTCGGGCTATGTGGGCAATGTTGCGGCCAGCGACGAGGTCTGGGTAATGCAGATATTCAACGCGCTCAAGGACAACTGGCCGAACCCGCCCTATGACTACATTGACGTTTACTGAGCGCCGTTCATATTCAGTGACGATTGTGTGATGAAGTATCAGGCGTAGCTCAGGCAAACTCGCCGTTTTTCTGATCGTGGGGCAGGGGAGTGGCGCGAGCCATGAAACCAAACGCTGTATCGGCGGTCGCACGATGTTCGCTCAACTATTGAAAAAAGGAGGCTTCATGCCTTGGAAGCTCGCGTCACTGGGTACTCTGATGGCGGTTGCCATGCTGGCTGGCTGCACGACAACCTCCAGCGAATCGCAGAAGGAGCCCGTGGCGGCCGAAAACGGCCACAGTCGTTGCGAGGCAACAGCTGCAGAGTTCACCGTCGGCAAAAAGGCTTCGCCGGAATTGCTGGAGCAAGCGCGCAAAAAGGCCGGCGCGCAGAATGCCCGGTTCCTCAAGCCTGACGACATGATCACCTTGGAATACCGCTCTGATCGGCTGAACCTCAATACCGACGGCAATTTGGTGGTCACCCGGGTCAACTGCGGCTGAGTTGCACAGGCTTTAGTAACGCCCATAAAAAACCCCGTCACATGGACGGGGTTTTTTTAGTGCGCCGAGAAATTACTCTGGGCGAACTTGTGCAGCTTGCATACCCTTTTGGCCTTTCTCAGCCACGAAGGAAACGGTCTGGCCTTCTTTCAGGCTTTTGAAACCGTCGGATTCGATAGCTTTGAAGTGTACGAACAGGTCGTCACCGCCACCTTGAGGAGTGATGAAGCCGAAGCCTTTTTCATCGTTGAACCATTTAACGGTGCCGGTTTGGCGATTAGACATGGTGTATCTCCAAGAAACATATATTTTCAGTAGTACTGTGCTGCTCAGGCCAACTGGGCACACCGGAGTATCATAGTCGAAATGTTCGCTTTGGTAGCCCCCCGGACGTGCTGTTTGCTTTCATATTGCGGATGTTTCGACATTCTGAATGGCTACAACCCCCGGTTTCAGCGGCTTTCAGTCGAAACGAAGGGGTGTAAAAAAAGCTATAAAACCTGCGTAAAATATCGAATTGAGGGTCGTTTTGACCGATTCAGGCCTGCAGAACGCCCGCAAATCCCTTCGCCACAGATTATTTCTGCACTCGGCAAACCGAGATTTCTTTCAGTGCGCGCTGGCCCAGTTCGCCGCTTGGCGGGGTGTTCTTGTCCATCAGTTGAGCGATTTCCTGCGTGGTGAATTTCTTCTCCAGGACGTCGGCACCGCAGGTGCAGTGTTGTTTGGCCACTGTCGGGTTGACGCTTTGGCTGGCCGCTTTGGTGCAGTCATTCATGTATTGCTCTTTCACGCCCGCAGGCCAGGCAGCCTGAGCGCTCAGTGGCAGCAGCATTGCCAGGGGAGCCGCGAAGGCGAAAAGTCGGATAAGGCGCATGTCTGAAACTCCTTGGTTTGAGTAATTCGGGGTAATTCTCAGCCCATTTGAGGTTAGCCGTACATCTCAAGTTCACCGCGCACCGTCAAAATGAGCAATCAGTGGCTGACTCAATTCGTTCGCCTCTGTGACCGTTCATCTGTGCTAGGATGCCCGACTCGGGCGTTTGCAGGCTCCGGATGACCTTCAGTCCCGGTGGCGGCGGCGTACGAATACTCTGATTTGAATCCCAGTCACTCTGGTTCGGTTTTCCGGTTGGCCGCAAGGCTCCTGCCGCTGTAAGGCAGGCGTTCGTCATTGAATGGCCTGGATCGGATCTTGTACTGGCTCATCCCAACCCACGTGACCTTTGGTAGGGGTCACCACTAGGAGAGGAGGCGCCATGCCAACTATTACTCTTCCCGACGGCAGTCAACGTTCATTCGATCACCCGGTTTCCGTAGCCGAAGTCGCCGCCTCTATCGGTGCAGGCCTGGCCAAGGCCACCTTGGCCGGCAAGGTCAACGGCAAGCTGGTCGACGCCTGCGACATCATCGACAGCGACGCGACGCTGCAAATCATCACGCCAAAGGATGAAGAGGGGCTGGAGATCATTCGCCACTCTTGCGCCCACCTGGTTGGCCATGCGGTCAAGCAGTTGTACCCGACGGCCAAGATGGTCATCGGTCCGGTCATTGACGAAGGCTTCTATTACGACATCGCCTTCGAACGTCCTTTTACGCCAGACGACATGGCTGCGATCGAACAGCGCATGCAGCAGCTGATCGATACTGATTACGACGTGATCAAGAAAGTCACTCCGCGTGCCGAAGTGATCGAAGTGTTCAAGGCTCGCGGCGAAGACTACAAGCTGCGCCTGGTCGAGGACATGCCGAACGAGCAGGCCATGGGCCTGTACTATCACGAAGAATACGTCGATATGTGCCGCGGTCCGCACGTGCCGAACACCCGCTTCCTGAAATCCTTCAAGTTGACCAAGCTGTCCGGCGCCTACTGGCGCGGTGATGCCAAGAACGAGCAATTGCAGCGCGTTTACGGCACCGCTTGGGCTGACAAGAAGCAGCTGGCTGCGTACATCCAGCGTATTGAAGAAGCTGAAAAACGCGATCACCGCAAGATCGGCAAGCGCCTGGGCCTGTTCCACACCCAGGAAGAAGCGCCGGGCATGGTGTTCTGGCACCCGAATGGCTGGACTCTGTATCAGGTGCTTGAGCAGTACATGCGCAAGGTGCAGCGCGACAATGGCTATCTCGAGATCAAGACTCCGCAAGTCGTTGACCGTAGCCTGTGGGAAAAATCCGGGCACTGGGCCAACTACGCCGACAACATGTTCACCACTGAGTCGGAAAGCCGCGACTACGCAATCAAGCCAATGAACTGCCCTTGCCACGTGCAAGTGTTCAATCAGGGCCTGAAAAGCTACCGCGAACTGCCGATGCGTCTGGCCGAGTTCGGTGCCTGCCACCGGAACGAACCGTCGGGTGCACTGCACGGCATCATGCGTGTGCGTGCATTTACTCAGGACGACGCCCACATTTTCTGCACTGAAGAGCAGATGCAGGTCGAATCCGCTGCGTTCATCAAGCTGACCATGGATGTTTACCGCGACTTCGGCTTTACCGATGTCGAGATGAAACTGTCCACTCGTCCGGAAAAACGTGTTGGTTCCGACGAGCTGTGGGATCGCGCCGAAGCTGCTTTGGCTGCGGCCCTTGATAGCGCGGGCCTTCCGTACGATCTGCAGCCGGGTGAGGGCGCTTTCTATGGTCCGAAGATCGAGTTCTCGTTGAAAGATTGCCTCGGTCGCGTGTGGCAATGTGGTACTTTGCAGCTCGATTTCAACCTGCCAGTGCGTCTCGGTGCCGAATACGTCTCCGAAGACAACAGCCGCAAGCATCCAGTCATGCTGCACCGTGCGATCCTCGGTTCGTTCGAGCGTTTCGTCGGAATTCTGATCGAGCACTATGAAGGTGCATTCCCTGCGTGGCTGGCGCCGACCCAGGCAGTGATCATGAATATCACTGATAAACAGGCAGATTTTGTTGCTCAGGTCGAAAAAACTCTCAACGAAAGCGGATTTCGTGCCAAGTCTGACTTGAGAAATGAAAAGATCGGCTTTAAAATCCGCGAGCATACTTTGCTCAAGGTTCCATATCTCTTGGTTATTGGGGATAAGGAAGTCGAGATGCAGACTGTCGCTGTGCGTACTCGTGAAGGTGCTGACCTGGGCTCGATGCCCGTCGCCCAGTTCGCTGAGTTTCTCGCGCAAGCGGTTTCCCGGCGTGGTCGCCCAGATTCGGAGTAATTATTATTAAGCGTGAAATGAGACAAGATAAACGAGCTGCACCGAAAGCCCCGATCAACGAGAATATCTCGGCACGCGAGGTTCGGTTAATTGGCGCTGATGGCGAGCAGATTGGCATCGTCTCGATTGATGAAGCGCTTCGTATTGCTGAAGAAGCAAAGCTTGATCTGGTAGAAATCTCTGCAGACGCAGTCCCACCGGTTTGCCGTGTGATGGACTACGGCAAATCGATCTTCGAAAAGAAGAAACAGGTTGCTGCGGCGAAGAAGAACCAGAAGCAGATTCAGGTAAAAGAAATCAAGTTTCGTCCAGGGACGGAGGAAGGGGATTACCAGGTAAAACTGCGCAACCTGGTACGTTTCCTGAGTGACGGGGACAGGGCCAAGGTATCCTTGCGATTCCGCGGCCGTGAGATGGCCCACCAGGAGCTGGGGATGGAACTCCTCAAGCGGGTTGAAGCTGACCTGCTCGAGTACGGTTCGGTCGAACAGCATCCTAAGATGGAAGGACGCCAGCTGATCATGGTCATCGCCCCGAAAAAGAAGAAGTAATCAACAGGGCACGGCAGGCCTTCTGATTATGTTTATCAACTGAATGCGGAGTATCCGAACATGCCAAAGATGAAAACGAAAAGTGGTGCTGCTAAGCGGTTTCTGAAAACTGCTAACGGTATCAAGCACAAGCACGCTTTCAAGAGCCACATCCTGACTAAAATGTCGACCAAGCGTAAGCGTCAACTGCGCGGTAGCAGCTTGCTGCATCCGTCTGACGTGGCAAAAGTCGAGCGCATGCTGCGCCTTCGTTAATTTTAGTCAAGAATAGAGGAAGTAACTCATGGCTCGTGTAAAGCGTGGCGTCATTGCCCGTAAGCGTCACAAAAAAATTCTGAAACTTGCTAAAGGCTACTACGGTGCACGTTCGCGCGTATTCCGTGTTGCCAAGCAAGCGGTAATCAAGGCAGGCCAATACGCCTACCGTGACCGTCGTCAGAAAAAACGTCAGTTCCGCGCTCTGTGGATCGCTCGTATCAACGCTGGTGCTCGTGTTAACGGTCTGTCTTACAGCCGTTTCATCGCTGGCCTGAAAAAAGCGTCCATCGAGATCGACCGTAAGGTTCTGGCTGATCTGGCAGTGAACGAAAAAGCGGTGTTTGCCGCGATTGTCGAGAAAGCTAAAGCCACCTTGGCTTAAGTACCCCCGACAGTCACCCGGCCTCACCTCTGTGGGGCTAGGTGGTAAACGTCATAAATAGGGGAAGAGCCTTCAAGCTCTTCCCCTATTTTGTATCTGGAGTCTGTACATGGAAAACCTGGATGCGCTGGTCTCTCAAGCACTAGAGGCTGTGCAAAGCGCTGAAGATATCAATGCCCTGGAGCAAATCCGGGTTCAATACCTTGGCAAAAAGGGTGAATTGACTCAGGTGATGAAGACCCTGGGGAATTTGCCGGCAGAGGAGCGTCCGCAAGTCGGTGCCCTGATCAACGTTGCCAAGGAACGTGTCACAGGCGTTCTCAATGCGCGCATGGCTCTGTTTGAGGAAGCCGAACTGGCTGCCAAACTGTCCGCTGAATCCATTGACGTGACCCTGCCGGGCCGTGGTCAGACCTCCGGCGGTCTGCATCCGGTAACCCGGACTCTGGAACGTATCGAACAGTTCTTCACCCATATTGGCTACGGCATTGCCGAAGGTCCTGAGGTCGAAGACGATTATCACAACTTCGAGGCGCTCAACATCCCAGGTCATCACCCGGCCCGGTCGATGCACGACACCTTCTATTTCAATGCGAACATGCTGTTGCGCACCCATACCTCGCCGGTACAGGTCCGCACCATGGAATCGCAACAGCCGCCGATCCGCATCGTCTGCCCAGGCCGTGTGTATCGCAGCGACTCCGATATCACCCACTCGCCGATGTTCCACCAGGTCGAAGGTCTGCTGGTCGATCGCGACATCAATTTTGCCGACCTGAAAGGGACTATCGAAGAGTTCCTGCGGGTGTTCTTCGAAAAAGAACTGGCGGTGCGTTTCCGTCCTTCTTACTTCCCGTTCACCGAGCCATCCGCTGAAGTCGACATGGAATGTGTGATGTGCAGCGGTAAAGGCTGCCGCGTCTGCAAGCAGACCGGCTGGCTGGAAGTGATGGGCTGCGGCATGGTTCACCCGAATGTGCTGCGCATGTCCGGGATCGACCCGGAAGAGTTCTCGGGCTTTGCCTTCGGCATGGGCGTCGAGCGTCTGGCCATGCTGCGTTACGGCGTGAACGACTTGCGTCTGTTCTTCGACAACGACTTGCGGTTCCTCGCGCAATTTCGCTAGTCGTAACGAATTCTTAGGAGAGCAGGATGAAATTCAGTGAACAATGGCTGCGTGGCTGGGTTAGCCCGCAGGTAAATCGCGACGAGCTGGTTGCTCGTCTGTCGATGGCTGGTCTTGAGGTCGATAGCGTTACGCCGGCCGCCGGTGCTTTCAGTGGTGTGGTGGTGGGCGAAGTACTGAGTACCGAGCAGCACCCTGACGCCGACAAGCTGCGTGTGTGCCAGGTCAGCAATGGCACGGAAACCTTCCAGGTCGTGTGCGGTGCGCCAAACGTGCGTCCGGGCCTGAAGATTCCGTTCGCAATGATCGGTGCCGAGCTGCCGGGCGATTTCAAGATCAAGAAAGCCAAGCTGCGTGGCGTCGAGTCCAACGGCATGCTGTGCTCGCAAACCGAGCTGCAGGTCGGTGAAGGCAACGACGGTCTGATGGAGCTGCCGGCCGATGCGCCGGTGGGCGAAGATTTCCGTGTTTATCTGGACCTGGAAGACGCCAGCATCGAGGTCGACCTGACCCCGAACCGCGGCGACTGCCTGTCCCTGGCCGGTCTGGCTCGTGAAGTCGGTGCGTTGTACGACGCGCCGGTTACGCGTCCCGTGGTTCTCACGGTTCCTGCCGTGCACGACGAAGTGCGTTCGGTCGAAGTGCTGGCGCCTGCCGCCTGCCCACGCTACCTGGGTCGTGTCATCCGCAATGTTGACCTGTCCAAGCCTACGCCGCTGTGGATGGTTGAGCGTCTGCGTCGCGCCGAAGTGCGCAGCATCGATGCCGCGGTCGATATCACCAACTACGTGATGCTTGAGCTGGGTCAACCGCTGCACGCATTCGACCTCGCTGAAATCAGCGGCGGCATCCGTGTGCGCATGGCGGAAGAGGGCGAGAAGCTGGTATTGCTCGACGGCCAGGAAGTCAGCCTGCGTAGCGATACGCTGGTGATTGCCGACCACACTCGCGCCCTGGCCATTGCCGGCGTGATGGGTGGCGAGCACAGCGGCGTATCCGCGACCACTCGTGACGTGTTCCTTGAAAGTGCGTTCTTCGATCAGATCGCGGTGGCGGGCAAGGCTCGTTCTTACGGTCTGCACACCGACGCTTCGCACCGCTACGAGCGTGGCGTGGACTGGCAATTGGCCCGTGAAGCCATGGAGCGCGCCACTGGCCTGCTGCTGGAAATCACTGGCGGCGAAGCTGGTCCGATCATCGAGACCGTCAGCGAGCAGCACTTGCCGTCGATCGCGCCGATCACTCTGCGTGCTCAGCGCATCACTCAGATGCTGGGCATGGAAATGGATTCGGCCGAAGTCGAGCGTCTGCTCAACGCTTTGGGTCTGAAAGTTTCCGCCGAGGGAGCAGGGCAGTGGCGCGTAGAGGTGCCAAGCCATCGCTTCGATATCAGCCTGGAAGTCGATCTGATCGAAGAGCTGGCGCGTCTGTACGGCTACAACCGTCTGCCGGTTCGTTACCCGCAAGCTCGTCTGGCGCCGCAAGCCAAGGCTGAAGCGCGTAGCGATCTGCCGGAGCTGCGCCGTCTGCTGGTGGCTCGTGGCTATCAGGAAGCGATCACCTACAGTTTCATCGATCCAAAACAGTTCGAGCTGTTCAACCCGGGTGTTGAACCGCTGCTGTTGGCGAACCCGATCTCCAATGACATGGCCGCCATGCGCTCGTCGCTGTGGCCGGGTCTGATCAAGTCCTTGCAACACAACCTCAATCGTCAGCAGGATCGCGTCCGTCTCTTCGAGAGCGGTCTGCGCTTCGTTGGTCAGTTGGAAGGCCTGAAGCAAGAGCCGATGCTGGCCGGTGTCGTCTGCGGTAGCCGTCTGCCGGAAGGCTGGGCTCAAGGTCGCGATACCGTGGACTTCTTCGACGTCAAGGCTGATGTGGAAGCGGTACTGGGCTTCGCGGGGGCGCTGGATTCGTTCACGTTCACTCCGGGCAAACACCCGGCGCTGCACCCGGGTCAAACCGCGCGCATCGAGCGTGAAGGGCGTGAAGTCGGTTTTATCGGTGCGATTCACCCTGAGCTGTCGAAGTCCCTTGGTCTCGACCGTCCTGTCTTCGTTTTCGAGCTGGTTCTGGCTGAAGTGGCATTGGGCAAAATGCCTAAATTCCACGAGTTGTCGCGCTTTCCTGAAGTGCGTCGTGACCTTGCACTGATTGCGCACAAAGACGTTGCAGCCTCGGCTGTACTGGACGTAATCCGTGAAAATGCAGGCGAATGGCTGACAGACCTCAGGCTATTTGACGTGTATCAGGGTAAAGGTATTGATCCTGATAGAAAAAGCCTTGCAGTCGGCTTGACCTGGCAGCATCCATCGCGCACTCTTAATGACGATGAGGTGAATTCGACGACGCAAAATATCCTCACCTCGCTCGAACAAAGGTTGAACGCCACGTTAAGGAAGTGACGTATGGGGGCTTTGACGAAAGCTGAGATGGCGGAACGTCTGTATGAAGAGCTGGGCCTGAACAAGCGGGAAGCCAAGGAATTGGTTGAACTGTTTTTCGAGGAAATCAGGCACGCTCTTGAAGACAACGAGCAGGTCAAATTGTCGGGTTTCGGCAATTTCGACCTTCGGGACAAACGCCAGCGGCCTGGCCGCAACCCGAAAACGGGGGAAGAAATCCCGATCACGGCTCGCCGTGTGGTCACCTTTCGTCCAGGGCAGAAGTTGAAAGCCCGAGTTGAGGCTTATGCTGGAACCAAGTCATAACGACGAACTACCCGTCATCCCGGGCAAACGCTACTTCACCATCGGTGAAGTCAGCGAGCTGTGTGCGGTAAAACCACATGTGCTGCGCTACTGGGAGCAGGAGTTTCCTCAACTCAACCCCGTCAAACGCCGCGGAAACCGCCGGTATTATCAGCGCCAGGATGTGCTGATGATCCGGCAGATCCGCGCGCTCCTTTACGATCAAGGGTTCACCATCGGCGGCGCACGTCTGCGACTGTCTGGTGATGAAGCCAAAGACGACACAACCCAATACAAGCAAATGATCCGCCAGATGATCGCCGAGCTCGAAGATGTTCTGGTGGTCCTCAAGAAATAATTTCCTGCTTTTAAATACTTCCAGTTTTCAAAAGCTTGCGATATATTCTTGAGCGCTCCTCGAGATGAGAAGCGAGTTTCACGCCTAGTCGGGGCGTAGCGCAGTCCGGTAGCGCACTAGCATGGGGTGCTAGGGGTCGAGTGTTCGAATCACTCCGTCCCGACCATATAATTCAATGACTTAGCCCAACTTTCGCGAGTTGGGCTTTTTCATGCGTATGGATTTTTGCGGGGGGCATCGAGTTTTTCTCTTGAAGATGGTCAGTGCCGGTCCCTTGAGCCGATCAGATAGATCGGCTTTTTTGTGTCTGCGCAAAGCCCGCGTAAACCCCGCGTAAACCCTTCAGTGATGTCGCTGAGCTCAAGGTCTTCGATGTAGTGCCGGTTTCGCTGTTTTTTCATGACGGTGGAGGCGGGTCGCACCTTTCTGATGATCTTAAAAAAGCCCGCTCAGTGGCGGGCTTTAGGAGAGGGTCGGGTGTTGTGGAAGAGTTACATGGCACGATGGCGAATCAAAAAACTCGCAGGGGAGGACTAGATATAGCTTGGAGAGCTATGTCAGCAGCCAGCAGCCCCTCGCTTCCGGTTACACAAAGTTTTGTACGCGCTTATTCCAGAGGCTTTAGTGTCACCTCTGGAATAATGGGTCTTGATTAGAGAGCAATAGGGTCCGTCCGAGCAGACCCAGCCAGAGTTGTTTAAAGACTAATTATTGCTTTCAATGGCCTCAATCAAGTAAGGAGCAACATATCGAGATCCGTCAAAGTTTAGATGGCTGTTATCGCTGTAAAGCAAATGCCCATCCTTCGCGAGATAACAGCGATTTTCATCGCAAAGCTTTGTGGAAAGGTCGAGTATTTTAACTTGTGGGAAATCTTTTGTTGCCGCCTCTACAAGCGATTTGTAATCTGCGAATGGCTGATTTTTGTCGAATTGCTCGCGCGGAAATGAACAGTGATCAGTGCTTTTTGTAAGCCTGAAGGGGCGTTCAGCGCACGCTGCGGGGTCGTAGGGCAGGTATGGGTTATCCAGCAATACAATTACTTTCTTGTTCGCTTGAGTCAGTGCCGAAAAAGTCCGCTTCATTCCGTCAGTGAGAGCTTTTTTATAGTCGCCATTGGCAGGACTTCTCATGTCGATGGCATCTTGGTATGAGCAAATTGGGAGGTGAGCCAGAATAACGACTTTTATTTTTGGGTCGTCAATGATGTAATCATACGCACGATTTATAAGCTTATATGCGCCTTTCCTGACTTTCTGTGCCTTTTGGTCTTGCTGTGCAGTGGCGATATCAATATATGGCGCTGCACAGCTGGCTGCAAATACCGCAACCCCTTCGCTTGGCTTTAGTCGTTCACTAATACCAAGAAAAAGCTGCCCAGCATGAGAGTCGCCAACAATCGCAACGGAGTTGTTTGACTCTCTCTGGAAACGGCAAGCGTTGTCGGTGATGCTAGTCCAGTCCGGGAACCGTTTTTCACAATTTTCCTGTGACTGGGCCATGGTTTGATAGCTCTTTGTCAAGGCCGTGGTTTGAGTCTCATCAACGTCGCTTTGGCTGATAAAGCCCTTATAGCCAATGACACCAGCCACAGCCATGACTGAAACTAGCGCTACGACTTTGCCCAATCTATGGTTACTGCTGCGAAAAGAGGGTTCAACCAACTTGAATGTGAGCCATGCAAGTCCAATTGCAAGCAGGACTGCTGCCAGTCGGATTTCCCGGCTCAGCGCGTCGCTTTGAACAATCCTTGCAAACGACAGTAGCGGCCAATGCCACAGGTATAGCGGAAAGCTGATCAAACCGATAAACACTGCCGGTTTATTCGACAGCAGGAAACGGTTGACGCGTGATTGCGGACCCGCAGCAATCAACAGGACAGCCCCGGTAACCGGTGCGAGTGCAAACCAGCCAGGAAACGCGTCTGACTTATGGACAAAAAACATTGCCCATACAACCAGGGCGAACCCAAGCAAGCCTGCCAGATCCTCAAGCAATGCACGAAGCGGCGTCCGCTCTTTCGCCCAACTGCCTTGAAGAGCGAGCCAAGCCAAGACGCTACCCGCAAGCAGTTCCCATGCGCGACTCGGCAGCAGGAAGAATGTTGCAACAGGATGGCTATCGATCTGGGTGATATTGATAGTAAAAGAAATGATCGCGATAACGATGGTCACGGCCAGCATGTTTGCGCGCAGTTTCCATGCTGCCCATAACACTAACGGCCAGATAAGGTAGAACTGCTCTTCAATAGCCAGGGACCAGAGGTGTAACAGTGGTTTTAGCTCTGCGGCAGTATCGAAGTAACCACTTTCACTCCAAAAGGCAAAGTTGGCGATGAATGTGGCGCCGGCAGCGATATGCTTGCCAAGTTGTCGATACTCATCGTCAAGCAATACTAGTTTGCCTATTATCAAGCAGGACGCCAGAACAACGAATAGAGCGGGGAATATTCGACGTATCCGGCGAGAGTAGAAGTCGCTGAAGCTGAATGTGTCTTTTGCGAGGCTTTTGAATAGTATCGTGCCGATCAGAAAACCGGATATCACGAAGAATACATCGACGCCAACAAACCCACCTGGAAGTAAGGACGGGAAAGCATGGTAGATGACAACACCCAGAACGGCCAGGGCGCGCAGCCCATCAATATCCGGACGGTATTGGATGTTCGGATTACTCATAATTTACCTATTGGTTTGAAAACAGCCCGCCGTGATGGGGGGGGAGATTGTAAAGAGCCGCGACATGAATACTCAACTACCTCAGCGCTTGGCACGCTGATCCCCCCACTCGATGACTTGCCCCGGTCCATGCGGCCCCAGCGGCCCCCCCTCCGAGCCAAATGACCTTGCCTCAAGCCTTCCGCGCATTCCAGATAAGCATCACCTTGGTGTGGTTCCGCCACTTCAAAACGGTTCCAGCCAAAAACTGATGGAAGGCGGCAAACTGCTGGCCCTCGTCTGGCAAGTTCATGGTCAAACTCGCTCTTTTTCAAAAGGTTAGGCTGGCCCTATGCGGACGACTGTCATCACCGTTGCAACGCTTTCCCTGGCTCTCTTCGCGCTGGGTGCTCAGGCGAGGGAACTGAGCAAGAGCCATCGTTTTGCTTGTACCTGGGGTTCGGACATCGCGGCCGGCGCGCAACAATCGAAGCTGTCGGGGATTTCCCTTTACGGCGCCCGCAAGCGCTTGCAGGTACGCAGGTTTCAGCAGCCTTGGATGCGCATGACCGCGATGGGTATCACCGAGCAAACCTACAACAGTACCTCGCGCCTCAAGCCTGCAGCCGTCAAGCAGACCTATTACGAACAGTGCGTGAGACACGAACTGGCTCAGCGATAAATGAAAAGCCCAACCTGAAGAGGTTGGGCTTTTTCATGTCCGCTGCAAATGCAGTATCACTTCTCGCTTTCGCAATTGACCATCCACGAAACGCCAAAACGATCCACTAGCATGCCGAAACGAGCGGCCCAGAAGGTTGCTTCTAGTGGCATGTCTACCCGACCGTCCCTGGCCAGGGCGTTGAAGACTCTCTCAGCCTCGGCGACGGTGTCGACGTTCAAGGACACGGAACAACCGCTCATGCCCTGTGTCGGGCGTTCGGGTGTGGTGTCCGATGCCATCAGCATCTGGTCGCCGACCTTCAGGCAGGTATGAATGATCAGATTGTGATGCTCTTTCGGAACATGCTCTGCAGCGGGCGTTTCGCCGAATGTCATCATCGCTTCAAGCTTGCCTTGCAGGCATTGCTCGTAAAACGTGAAGGCTGCACGGCAATCGCCGTTGAAGATCAGGTACGGGTTGATTTTCATAGTGGTGCTCCCGAAAAGGCAGTGAAACGCAGCGCGGCCGGGTGTGCCGAAGCTGCGTCATGGATTGACTCCATCCAGCAAAGCGTCAGATCGACGAATTGCCAGTCAGTGCTGCAATTATTTACGCCGGGATGACCGATGGTCCCTGTTCTCAGGAATCGCGCGCGCCTTGCAACAATGTTGCTCGTGCGACTCGTGCGGCAGGCTTGGTCTGCATCAATGCGTCTATTGCCTTGCGATAGTTTTGTCCGCCCAGTGCCATGCTGTTGTTGTGCGTCCCACCGGGTACCAGCAGCAATCGTTTGGGTTGGCTGGCGGCCGCGAACAGTTGCTCGCTGAAGCGTGACGGCACAAACGCATCGGCGAGGCCGTGCACGACCAGCAACGGCATGTGGATGTCGGCAATCTTGTCGATGGAGTCGAACTTCTGCGACAACAACCAGCGAACGGGCAGGGATGTGTTGGCCACCGCAGCGGCGACGTCGGCCAGTGAGGTAAAGGTGGACTCGATCACCAGGCCGCGAACGGGGAGCGGTGTATGGTTTCTGGCGGCGTCCCGGCCCAGCTCGGCAGCCAGGTCGATGGCAACCGCACCGCCGAGGGAGTGGCCGTAAATCAGGCGTTTGCTCGGGTCCGGTTGCAGTTGCTGGAAACGTTCCCAGGCCACCCGTGCATCCTCATAAACGGTGCTTTCTGACGGCAAGTCACCATGACTCTGGCCAAAGCCTCGGTAATCGATGGCCAATACCGAATACCCCGCTGCGCGTAGCTGTTCGATGCGGAACAATTGCCCGGTCAGGTTCCAGCGCACACCATGCAAATACAGGATGGCGGGGGCATTGGCCCGTTCCGCCGGCCACCACCACGCATGAATGTTCTGCCCGGCCTTGAAGCTTTTGGGTTGCAGATCCAGTTCCTGAACGCTGCCGGGCAAACCGTGATACCAGCCAGCCGTGCCCGGTTCGATGCGAAACAGCAGCTTGCGTTCGGTGTGTTCCAGTACGGCGCAACTCGCCGGCAGACCGAAGATCAGGGCGACCATGCACGCAAACGCCAGGCGACGGCGACGGCGACGAAGTCGGGTCATGAAGGCAAGGAACATAAAACGTTTCACCAGAGCACGGACAAAGAAGGCTTTTTACCAGATGCCATGGCCCGCGCGTGACATTTTCGACCGTCGCCCGCCTGCAATGATTACAAAAGGATGCAGTGGCTCAATCCACGTTCAGCACGATTTTGCCGATGTGATCACCCGTTTCCATGTGCGCGTGGGCCTGGGCCGCTCCGGCAAGCGGGTAGACTTTGTCGATGATCGGCAGGCAGCGTCCGGCGGCCAGGACCGGCCAGACGTGTTCACGCAGTTGCGTGGCAATGTCGGCTTTTTCGGTGCTTGTGCGTGCGCGCAACAAGGAGCCGGTGACCACGGCTCGTTTGCCAAGAATGGTCAGCAGATCGACATCGTTGGCACGGGCGCCGCCGAGAAAACCGAGCATCACCACGCGTCCATCCATTGCCAGTGCGCTGAGGTTGGCGTTCAGGTACGAGCCGCCCATGATGTCGAGGATCACATTGACACCCTGGCCGTTGGTTTTCTCGGCGATCACGGCAGCGAAATCCTGCTCGCGATAGTTGATCGGCTCACCGCCCAATTCACGGATGGCCTCACATTTATCGGCGCTTCCGGCAGTAGCGAAGGCTTCGATACCCAGTTCTCGGCATAGCATCAACGCGGTAGTGCCGATGCCACTGGTGCCACCGTGAATCAACACCCGCTGTCCACGGCTCGCACCACCGAGGCCGAAAAGGTTGGCCCATACCGTGAAAAAAGTTTCGGGGATTGCCGCGGCCTGAATCCAGCCCACCCCATCGGGGATCGGCAGAGCCTGGCCCGCCGGAACCGTGCAGTATTCGGCATATCCGCCACCATTAGTCAGCGCGCAAACCCTGTCGCCCACGGCAAAAGTGCTGACGCCAGCGCCCAGCGCCACGACTTCGCCGGCCACTTCCAGACCGGGGATCGGGTTCATCCCGGGTCTCATCGGGTACTTGCCCGCACGTTGCAAGGCGTCCGGCCGATTGATGCCTGCGGCGTGCACGCGAATCAGCAGTTCGCCTTCCGCGACGACCGGCAGCGGCACGCGCCGTGGTTGCAAAACGTCGGGAGCTCCGGGCTCGGTGATTTCGATGCGGGTCATTTCAGTGGGCAAAGTCATGTCGGGTCCTGTCATGCGGTGGGGTTTCATTGGGGCACTGGGTCCCGTCAAAGGTTCATGACATCGAGCATATCGGCTATCGTGGCTGCACAAACGCAGCGATTTCGCTTGATAGTGATGCGATTTTGCATCATGAGAGGACAGCATGAATTGGGATGATGCGCGGGTGTTTCTGGCGGTGTGCCGCGAGTCGACATTGCGCGGTGCCGCGCGAGTATTGAAAGTAGACCAAGCCACGGTCGGGCGACGTATTGCGGCGCTGGAAAAGTCACTGAGTGCCACATTGTTCCTGCGGACTTCCGAGGGATTTGCGTTGACTGCCGTGGGCGAGGCCGCCCTCAAGGCTGTCGAGAAAATGGAGGATTCAGCGCTGGAACTGGAGCGGCAGATTCAGGGCCTGGACGATCGCCTGACCGGCAATGTGCGGGTCAGCACCACCGATTCATTGGCCATCGATTTCCTGATCCCGGCCATCGCGCGTTTGCATGGTCAGCACCCTGACGTGCGTGTGCAACTCGACGCTTCCACGCAGATGCTCAGTCTGGCCAAGCGCGAGGCGGACATCGCGGTACGCAACGCCCGACCGGACAACCCTGACCTGATCGCTCGGCGCCTCGCGCGCTGGCCGGTGGGGTTGTTCGCCTCACAGGCCTATGTTGATGCCCATGGTGTGCCACCTCCCGGAGGTGCGTTCGAGGGTCACGATCTGGTGGTTTACCAGCCGTACTTACAGGGCAACAAGGAGATCACCCTGGTATGCGAGCCTGTGAATCGCGGGCGTATTGTCGCGAGCCTGAATTCCAGCCTGTTGATACGACGCTCGATTGCGGCCGGTCTCGGTGTAGGAGAAATCCCGGTTTACATGGGGGAACGCGATGGCCTGGTCAGGCTCTGGCCGGATCGTACGCGACCGCTGCCCTATGAAGTGTGGCTGGTGACCCATGCGGATTTGCGTCATACGGCGCGGGTGAGGGCGGTGATCGAACAGATTGTCGAGGCGTTTGCGCTGGAAAATGAATGGCTTATTCACACCGTGTAGGACGGCTACGTAACCCGGCGACATTGCCTACATTCACACCAGAATCCGCTGTCTTGTGAGTTTTTTACCCGGGTTCTATCGTTTCTCACACCCGGAGTGAGCAGGTGAAATGCTCCGAGGTAATCAATCCAGGGAAGTATTGATAAACGTCAGAGGTGCGGAATTGATTGCAAGGGAAGTCAGCCAATTTCAAGCAAGCGACATGGCCGGGCAAACGGATAGAGCTGAGTCTATGACCTACATAACGCGAGACGAATTCAGCGCCAGGATCGAAGTCATCGAGACAAGAATCGATGCACGGATCGAGTCCATGTCCGCAAAAATCGATGGCTTTCTGACCCTGCAGGCCGAGCGGGACCAGGCACGGCTGGAGGTTGAAAAAAGTCAGGAGCAGGCGCGGCTGGAGCAAAAACGCTCTATGGAGGAGGCCCGGTTCGAGTGGGAGCGCTCTCAGGAGGCGGCGCGGCTGGAGCGGGTGCGGTCTCAAGAGGTGGCGCGGCTGGAGCAGAAACGAGAGCAGGAAACTGCGCGGCAGGAGTGGGAGCAGTCTCAGGAAAAGTCGCGCCTTGAGCGGGAAGAGGCTCAGAAGAGCGTGCGGCTTGAGCGCGAGAAGGCTCAGGAGAAAGTGCGGCTTGAGCGCGAGCAGGCTCAGGAGAAAGTGCGTCAGGAACGGGAGCTGGCTCTGAAAAAAATTCAGCTGGCGCATGAGGAGAATCTGGAAAACCTGCGGCAGGAGCGCTTGAAGGCTCGACTGGGGTATGAAAAGGTCTTGGAGACGGCGCGACAGGAGCGGGAAACGGCTAGGGTCGAGCGAGAAAAAGCCTATGAAAAAGTCAGACTGGAGCAAGAAAAAGCTCACCTGGAGCGCGACCAACGTTACGCGGTCATCTCGGTTCGCATGGACAGGTCTCTGGAGCGAATTGACGAAGCCATCAGGCAGGTCTCGACGATCAAGGCGAATTACTGGGCGGCAACTGCCGTACATTTTCTCGGGATGGTTGCCATACTCGCGGGTTCTTACTACGCGAATCAGGCAAACGTGCTTGTCACGATGCAGACCACCCTGGCCATGATTCAGTCGGTGAAAGAGGCTGGAAATTCTGCGCCGGCAGCGCTGATGGCTTTGCCTGCAGAATGAAAAACGGCCTTCAATGAAGGCCGTTTTTTGTCAGCGAGGAATACCGCTGACTCATGGCATTTCCGGCAACTCCTGCGGGCGCAGATCAAACACCAGTATTTCGGCATCCTGGCCATTGCTCAAGGTCAGTACCTGTTCATCACGAACCCGAACACCGTCACCTTCCTTCAGTTGCACGCCGTTCAGTTCAATGCTGCCGCGAGCAACATGCACATAGGCGTAGCGGTTTGCCGGCAGTTCGAGCGAGGCGCTTTCCTGGCCATCGAACAGCCCGGCATAGACGCGTGCATCCTGGCGCACTTTGAGCGAGCCGTGGGTGCCTTCGGGTGAGATGATCAGTTGCAGGCGACCGCGTTTTTTCTGCTCGCTGAAGTGCTCTTGCTGGTAGCGTGGTTTGGCACCACTGACGTCCGGCACGATCCAGATCTGCAGGAAGTGCACAGGTTTGGTCGCCGAGTGGTTGAACTCGCTGTGGGCCACGCCGCTGCCGGCGCTCATCAGTTGTACGTCGCCGGGACGGATGACCGAACCGGTGCCCAGGGTGTCCTTGTGTTCCAGCGCGCCTTCGAGCACATAGGAGAAAATCTCCATGTCGCGGTGCGGGTGCTGGCCGAAGCCTTTGCCGGCGGCGACGCGGTCATCGTTGATCACCAGCAAGTCGGAGAAACCCTGTTCACGCGGGTCGCGATAACTGGCGAAAGAAAAGGTGTGGAAGGACTTCAACCAGCCATGATTGGCCAGACCACGGTCGGAAGCTTTGCGAAGGGTCAGCATGATGAAATCTCCTTTCAGGACGTTGATTCGTCCGAGTGAGGAGAAGGTTACTGGTTACTGCGGCATGCAATAAGTAGATGAAAATTGAAACACTGTCTCTTCAGGGTTGACAGTTGTGTGCGCTAGTTCACGCATTCTTTTTCAACGTTCGCGTTGTACTTGGCCATAATGCGGCAACTTATAAATGTTCATTGATTTCAGTGATGTCTGCTCATGAAAACCGTGGCAATGGTGTTGTTTCCCGATTTTCTTCTGCTCGATATGGCCGGGCCGCTGGAAGTGTTTTCGGTTGCTAACCGATACCTGAAGCCGGACGCCCATTATCAACTGACGCTTCTGGGCACAGAGCGTGGGCCGCTGCGTGCTTCCAACGGTGTGCTGGTGCACACAGACCGGCACATCGACGAAGTCAGTGATCGGTATGACCTGCTGTTGGTACCGGGCGGCCCTGGGGCCTACAACGAAAAATGCCCACCGTTGCTGGCCTGGCTGCAAGGCGCAGTTGGTCGTGCGGAGCGCTATGGTTCGATTTGCACGGGGGCCTTTGTGCTGGGTTATGCCGGGTTGCTCGACGGCTATCGCGTGACCACCCACTGGAATTACACCGAACGCTTGATCAAGGGCTTCCCCAAGGCGGATGTCGCCACCGACCAGATCTTTGTCGAGGATCGAAACCTGATCACGTCCGGCGGTGTCACAGCCGGTATTGATATGGCGTTGGCCGTGGTGGCCCGTGATCATGGCAAGAAACTCGCTCAGGACGTAGCCAAAGTGCTACTGGTGGTGATGAAGCGTCAGGGCGGACAGGCGCAATTCAGTCCACTGATGGCGGCGGTTTCGCCCCAGGAAACCCCGATCACCCGGGTCCAGAATCACGTTCTGGAACACCTTGAAGAAAGCTTCACCATCGAACGCATGGCAAGACTTGCGAACATGAGCGCTCGCCATTTCGCCCGGGTGTTCGCCCGCGAGGTCAACATGACGCCCATGGAGTTTCTGCAAAGTGCGCGCATTGATTGCGCCCGCAATCTGCTGGAGACCAGCGATCTGCCGTTGAAGACCGTGGCCTACAAAAGTGGTTTCGGCAGCGTACGGCACATGCGTTTTCTGTTCGGCGAAAAGCTCGGGCTGACCCCGGCCCAGTATCGCGAACAGTTCAGCTAGAGCGATTCTGTCCGTCACCCGCACCCGGATGTCCGTACTGCGCCCTGCGTGACGGTTGTACCGTCATCGTGGCCTGCCAAGATAACGGACATGAACAGCCTCAACGAATTGAACTCGGCGTCGGTCCTGCGTTTCGGCCCGTACGCGTTCCATTTGCGCCAACGGCTGATCCTCGAAGGGGATCGGCAACTGCGCATGGGCGGTCGTGCGCTGGACATTCTGCAAGTGCTGGTCGAGCGCGCCGGCCGGGTGGTCAGCAAGGAGCAACTGATCGCGCTGGTGTGGCCGACCTCGGTGGTCGAGGAGATCAACCTGCGGGTGCACATCGCGGCATTGCGCCGGGCCCTCGGCGACGGCGAGAACGGTCAGCGTTACATCGTCAACGTGCCGCAATGTGGGTACAGCTTCGTTGCGCCGGTGCACGGCGATAGCGTCGCCCAAGTGGTGTTCGAAAGCCTGCAACCACCCCAACACAATTTGCCCGCACGGCTGACGCCTGTCACCGGCCGCGATTCACTGGTCGGTGGTCTGGTGCGGCAATTGCCGCTGTCCCGACTGATAACGGTGACGGGACCTGCCGGCGTTGGCAAAAGTACCGTAGCACTGCGCGCAGCGGAACTGCTGCTGCAACATTTTCGCGATGGTGTATGGCAGGTGGATTTATCCCTGGTCGACGAGAAGACCTCACTCGTCGATCATCTTTTGCAAACCCTCGATATCGATTTCGCCACCCTGGCGGCGCGCCACGCATTGCTGGTGCTGGACAACTGCGAACACCTGCACGAAGCCTGTCGAGGCTTGCTGCAAACACTGCTCGACGCAGCGCCCCGGCTGTCGATTCTTGCCACCAGCCGCGAGCCGTTGCGTCTCGGTCTGGAAGTCCTGCAACCACTGCCACCCCTGACCGTTCCCAAAACCTCGGCGCTCAACAGCGTCGGCGAGGTCATGGGGTATTCGGCGGTGCAGCTGTTTGTCAGTCGCACCCGAGCGCGTCAACACGGTTTCTCTCTGCGTGAGCAGGATCTGGAAACGGTGCGCGACATTTGTCGGCGGCTCGACGGCCTGCCGCTGGCGATCGAACTGGCAGCGGCACAGATCGACGCACTGGCGCTGGTCGGGCTTCAGGCGCAGCTGGACCTCGGTCTGCAAGTCTTGAGTCATGGCCGCCGGACTGCGGTGCCACGTCATCAGTCGATGCAAGCGGCGCTTGACTGGAGCTATCAGCGCCTGAGCGAGCACGAACAACGCGTGCTGCAACGCCTGTCGGTGTTCAAGATGGCGTTCACGCTGGATGCCGCCATCGGCGTGATCAGTTGTGCACAACTACCACCCTCGACGCTGGTGTCCGTGGTCGAGCAGTTGGCGGCTAGGTCATTGCTGACAACAGACCGATCCAGCGGAATACTGCGTTATCGAATGCTCAACACCACTCGCCACTATGCCCTTGAGCAACTGGAGCAGGGCGGTGAGTTGGGTGATGTGGAGCGTCGGCATGCGCGTTACTTGGGACGCGCGCGATCGAACTCACGCCCGCAACTGACTGTGCAATTCGTCGAGCAGTAAACGCACCTTGCGCAAATCCGGGGTGGCATAGCCTTCGGTGAAGCGCTGGTAGACAGGTGTCAGTAACTCCAGTGCCTCGCGGTAGCGCGACTGGCGCTGCCACAACTGAGCCAGCGAAGTCGCACTGCGCAGTTCCCACGCCAGGGCGCCTTGCGTCCTCGCAATTACAAGCGATTGCTGCAAGGCGCTTTCGACGGTGTGATGGCAGGCCGAGTCAGCGGCCAGCAATCGCTCGGCCCGAGCCCGAAAAATCTCCGCCGTGCTCCAGCCCGCCGCGCCGCTCAGTGCCCGCTCGAGCAAAGCATCATCAACGAAACCCGGATCCAGAGTGACCATGATTTCCCTGACCAGGCCGCTATCGGCGGGCGGGATTGCAGGAGCCTTGTCGGCGTCGATCACCTGCGCATAGTGCCGCGCCCACGTGTAGAACAGCAGCACCGAATGCTTCTGCGCCTGTTCGAGCAGCAGTTGCAGCAACGCGCGGGCGTTTTGCACGTCGCCGTTGTAATGGGCGATCAGACACGAAGCGAGTGCCAGGGTGTAGCAGATCGAGGTGCCGTGGTTGATCTGCACCGCGATGTCCAGCGCCTGCCGTGCCGTGCGCCAGGCCTGCTCGGGAAATCCCTGCAGCCACAACACTCGGGCGAGAACGGTCAGCGAAGCAACGCTCTGATCGTATTGCACGCCAAAGCCGTGAGTGAAACGGTTGAGGTGGCCGCTTTGAGCCATGCGCTGGATCACCTGTTCGGCGTGGATCCGCGCCTGATGTTGATCGCCGGCGTAGTGCAGCGCGAGCACCCGCAAACGGTGGGTACTCAAGGACAATTGTGCATCGCCGTGCAGGCCAAGGCTTTCGAATTGCTCGCTCTGCTCCAGCGCCATCCGATAATGACCGCAACTGAGATTGACCGCCATGTGCCCCGACACCGCACGCAATTGCCCGGCCTTGTCATCGTGTCGTTGCGCCAGCAGGCGGGCGCTGACGAAGGCTTCGATGGTTTCCGGTGTGCCTCCCCAGGTGTGGTAGCAGGCGCTACCCAGCGCCAGTTTCAAGGCGATTTCCAGGCGTGGGCAAGGCTCCTCGGATGACTCCAGCAACGCGAGCGCCCGGCGCACATGAACACCGTATTCCTTGAGCAGGGACAACTCTTGCCACAACGGCGCCGAAGTCGCCGTCAGGCGAACGCCGAGAGGGCGCGAGCCTTCATCGTTCAGCGTCCAGTCAAGTGCGGCCCGGAGGTCTTCGAGGCCACGGGCATAGCGCTCGATCCATAACCCGGTCGGCGTGTTCTCCCAATCGGCCTGGGCCTGATGCATCAGCGCCAGGCAGCGCTCGGCATGGCGCTCGCGGGTATCGCTGAGCTCGGCCGCCTGATCGAGTTTTTCCAGTGCATAACGGCGGGTGGTATCGAGCAGGCGATAGAACACTTCTTCATCGCCGACCTCGACGTTGAGCAACGACTTGGCGACCAGTTGCGTGATCGAGGCGAACACTTCGCCCGGCTCGATATGCTGACCAACGATGACCGCCGCCGCAGACTCCAGAGTGAATGCACCTCGAAACACGCCCAGTCGGCGCAAACCGGTCTGTTCGCAGCCGTTGAGCAGGTTGAAGCTCCAGTCCAGCGTGGCACGCAAGGTTTCATGTCGGCCGAGGTGAGTCTGGTTGCCCGCCGGCAAGCTTCCCTGAAGCTGACTCAGCACACCGTTCAGTCCAAGGCTCGCCACCTGCGCGGCCGCCAGTTCCAGCGCCAGCGGGATGCCATCCAGCCGACGGCAGATTTCGACGATCAAGGGCAGGTCGGCATTGCCCGGCTCGAAGTGTTCGTGGGCGGCGATTGCCCGTTCGACAAACAGTTGCAGCGCGGAAAAACCCATCGCCTGATCGCGGTCTAGCACTGCGATCGGCGGCGGACAGTCGAGTGATTCCAGTCGCTGCACGTATTCGCCCTCGGCGCGCAGACTTTCGCGGCTGGTGGCCAGGATGTGCACCTGCGGCGCGCCACGCAAAATGCTTTCACTGAGCAGCGCCACGGCGTCGATCAAATGCTCGCAGTTATCGATCACCAACAGCATCTGCCGCTCGCGCAGGCTGTTGACCAGGCACGCCATCGGCTCACTGTCATGCAGCGAAAGATCCAGCAGGGCGGCAAGGTGCGAGCAGATCGAGCCCGGATCGTTGAGCGGAGCCAGATCCAGCAGACGAATGCCATCGCGATAGCATCCGATGAGTTGCTCGGCGACGCGCAGGGCCACCGTGGTCTTGCCAATGCCGCCGGGGCCGACCAGGGTGATGCAGCGTTGACGCGGTAGTTGCGCCATCAGACTGTCGACCACCGACTGGCGACCGATCATCCGCGTGCGACGCAATGGCAGGTTGTGCCGACCGATGGGGTCAGTGGCGGGGCGTTGTTCGATGGATTGCAGCAGGATCGGCGCGACGAAACTGTAGCCGCGCTGCGCCACCGTGACGATGTAGCGCTGCCCGGCCTGACCGTCGCCGAGTGCCTTGCGCAGGGCGGCCATGTGCACCCGCAAGTTGATGTCTTCCACCACGCTGTCCGGCCAGATTTCGGCGATCAACTGTTGCTTGCTCACGACCTCGCCGGCGTTGGCCAGCAGGATCAGCAGAATGTCCATGGCGCGGCGGCCCAGGCGCAAAGGCTGGTCGCCCTCAAGCACCAGCCGCTGGCCGGGGTGAATCCGATAGGGGCCAAATCCGATGGCCTGATTCGGGGAAAGACTCAACCGCTCACTCCTGCGATGTTTTTGTAATCCTGCGCTGTCGGGGTGAAGAACCTGTGACGGGCAGGGCGGATAGAGACTTGAGGGTCACGCAAGCGGTCTAATCCGCGGTATCCGAGCATATTCCTCAGGATTTGATGCCAGCGCAACGGGCGTGAAGTCCTGCCGTTTGGACGTCGGTCGGCATCCAGTGCCATTACCACTGTATTTAAAGGCTGGAACCTGTGTCGGTTCGCCCGACAGCCGGGAAAAATTAACAACGATTAACTCGTCCGCGCCCGCTCTAGAGCCAAAACTCCAAGGCAATGGAGTGCATACGTCCGGAGGACGCTGCGATGAGCAAGGTAGTGGTGGTCTATCACAGTGGCTACGGGCACACCCGCGTCATTGCGCAGGCAGTGGCCCAAGGTGTGGAGCGCCACTTGGGCAGCACTTGCCTGTTGCTGGCGGTGGAAGATGTGGAAGCACACTGGGACGACCTGCACCGCGCCGACGCCATCATCTTCGGCGCGCCAACCTACATGGGCAGCGCTTCGGCGGCGTTCAAGCAATTCATGGAGGCCACGGCCCCGTTCTACCTTGCCCGGCCGTGGCGCAATAAACTCGCGGCGGGCTTCACCAATTCTGGCAGTCTGTGTGGCGACAAACTCAACACTCTGCTGCAACTGGCGGTGTTCGCCGCCCAGCATTCGATGATCTGGGTCGGGCTCGATCTGTTGCCGGCACGAGCACATGCTGGTGCCTTCGATGGTCAATTGAATCGCCTCGGCAGCTCCCTCGGCGCGATGTCCCAATCTTCTGTCGAGCAGCCACCCGAACAGGCACCGCCACTGGAGGACCAACTGACTGCCGCGCACCTCGGCGAGCGGGTGGCACGACTGGCTCAGCGGATGGCGGGGGAATGAAACCGCCTCAGCGGTTTTTCATGACCTGACAACGCCACGCAAACGGATTGATCCCTTCGCTGCGGGTGAAGATGTGGCAGAAGTGCGCCTGATCGCAAAAGCCGCATTCCAGGCTGATCTGCGTGAGGCTGTGGTTGGTGTGTTGGATCAACAGTTTGGCCCGGGCAATGCGCTGGGCGCGGATCCAGTCTTGCGGCGAATACCCGGTGCTGCACTTGAACGCCCGGGAAAAGTGACTGCGCGACAGTGCGCAGGCGCTGGCCAGTTCGGTGACTTCAAGGCTGTCGCCCAGGCGTTCGAGGATCAGTTGTTTCACCAGCCGTTCCCGTTGCGGGCTAAGACCCCCGGTACTGATTTTGCGGGGTTCGCTGGCAGGGGCGAGGGCGACGGTTTGCTGTGAGTGAGCCATGGCCAAGGTCCGTGTCGGGGGGGGAAGGCACGGTCAGCGCTTTCCCTCAGGTCAATAAAACAACGCTGCGCAGAGGGATTCATTGTTTGGCGAGGGGCGAAGGCTGACGAGTTAAACGTTGTTAATTCCGCCGCCAAAGCTGATTTCGAAAGGCCGCTGATCAAGTAAAGTGCGTAGCACTTGCGCCTGGCCAAAAAGGAAAACACGCCCATGAACCGAAACGATCTGCGCCGCGTCGACATGAACCTGCTGGTGATTTTCGAAGCGTTGATGTTCGAAAAAAACCTGACCCGCGTCGCCGAAAAACTGTTCATGGGCCAACCGGCGGTGAGCGCGGCGCTGGGCCGTTTGCGCGATCTGTTCGACGATCCATTGCTGCTGCGCAACGGTCGCGGCATGGAGCCGACAGCGCGTGCACTGGCGATTCTTCAGGAACTGCAACCAGCGATGGACGTGATTTCCGGCGCGGTCAGCCGCGCCAAGGAATTCGATCCGGCGACCAGTTGCGACGTGTTCCGCATCGGTCTGTCGGATGACGCCGAGTTCGGTCTGTTTCCACCGCTATTGCGCCAGTTACAGGAAGAGGCGCCGGGAATCGTGGTCGTGGTGCGCCGCGCCAACTACCTGCTGATGCCGACGTTGTTGGCATCCGGGGAAATCTCCGTCGGCGTGAGCTACACCACCGATCTGCCGGCTAACGCCAAGCGCAAGAAACTGCGCGACATTCCCTGCAAAGTCCTGCGCGGTGATGACCGCCCGGGCCCGCTGACCCTCGACGAATACTGCGAGCGGCCTCATGCGATGGTGTCGTTCTCGGGGGATCTGAGCGGCAACATCGACGTGGACCTGGCCAAGGTCGGTCGCAGCCGCCGAGTGGTGCTCGGAGTGCCGCAGTTCAGCGGCTTGCGCGCGCTGTTGGCGGGCACCGAGATGATCGCCACCGTGCCGGATTACGCCGCGTGTGCGTTGGTCGAAGGGTGTGCGTTGCGGGCTGAAGATCCACCGTTCCCGATTGATGCGGCGCAACTGTCGATGGCGTGGAGCGGGGTGCATGACAACGATCCGGCGGAGAAATGGCTGCGGTCGCGGATCAGTCAGTTCATGTCGGTGTCGCTGGATATTCCGGCCTAACAAGACCTGAAACACAATTCGGTCATCGATTCATAACTCTGTGGGAGCGAGCTTGCTCGCTCCCACAATGATTTGTGTCGTTCGTGGGTTCTGCGTGTTCTCCCAAAAAGAGCACACCCATCCAATTTCCCCCCGATCAATCGTTGCACCATGGCCTGCAATGATTGATCAAGGGTGGGCCCATGAACGCTGTACAACGCAATGACCAGGCGCAAAACCTCGGCCTGCTGTTCCTGCGGGTCACTGGCGGGTTGTTTCTGCTGTTCGTCCACGGCTTGCCCAAGCTGCTGGACTTCACCGCGCAGCTGCAACTGATCGAAGACCCGTTCCACCTCGGTGCCCACCTCACTTTGATACTGGCGATCTTCGCCGAAGTCCTCTGTCCGCTGCTGATCGTCGCCGGGGTGCTGGCGCGTCTGGCGTGCTTGCCTATTCTGTTTGTGCTGCTGGTGGCGCTGCTGCTCGTGCATCCGCAATGGAGTGTGGCCGAAGGGCAGTTCGGCTGGTTGCTGTTGATCCTCTTCACCACTGTTCTGATCGCCGGGCCGGGACGGCTGGCGCTCAATGTTCGTTTGCCCGGAGTGCTCCGTTATGCCTGATGCCCAGACCCTGAAAAAACCGGGACCCGAAGAAACCGTGACGCTGATCGTCAAGCACCGGGTCAAGGCCGGTTTTGAGCAGCCGTACGAAGCCTGGCTGCGCAATATCGTCAGCGTGGCGGGGCGCGAAGAAGGGCATTTGGGCGTGGACGTGATGCGCAGCCAGCAGGGTGGCCTCGCACTGTTCACCTGCGTGCTGCGTTATTGCTCGACCGAGGCGATGCAGCGCTGGCTCGATTCGCCACAGCGTCAGAAGCTGATCGACGAAGCGGCGCCGATGCTCGCCGACGGTGACCAGACCGAGGTCAATGCGGCCAACGAGTTCTGGTTCACGCCACTGGCTGATGCCGCCTCGCCACCCCCGCGCTGGAAGCAGGCTGTGGTGACGTTGTTCGTGATCCTGCCGCACACCTTGCTGGTGCCGTTGATCTGGGGGCCGCTGCTGCAGCTCAATGCCTTTCTCTCCAACTACGTGGTCGCCACGTTCCTGATCACCCTGACCATCGTGCTGTCGGTGGTGTACGTCTGCATGCCGGCCGCGACTCGCTTGTTCGCACCGTGGCTGACGGCCAGTCAGCCCCATGAACACCTGGATTCCAACACCAACCCGCCGCGCTGAGCCGGCAGGTCTGGGCTTCGTTTCACTTATATCGAAGGAACTGCGATGAACGCCAACGCTGATCTGATTCTGTTCAATGGCCAATTTCATACCGTAGACCGCACAAAACCCCTCGCCAGTGCCGTGGCGATCAAGGACGGCCGCTTCGCCGTCGTCGGCAACGATGCGCAAGCCATGGCCCTGCGCGGCGCCGGCACCCAGGTTGTCGACCTCAAGGGCCGCTGCGTGATCCCCGGCCTCAACGACTCGCACTTGCACCTGATCCGTGGTGGTTTGAACTACAACCTCGAACTGCGCTGGGAAGGCGTGCCGTCGCTGGCCGATGCGCTGCGCATGCTCAAGGATCAGGCTGATCGCACGCCGACCCCGCAATGGGTGCGCGTGGTGGGTGGCTGGAACGAATTCCAGTTCGCTGAAAAGCGCATGCCGACCCTCGAAGAAATCAACCAGGCAGCGCCGGACACCCCGGTGTTCATCCTGCACCTGTATGACCGTGCGTTGCTCAACCGCGCCGCGTTGCGCGTGGCCGGCTACACCCGCGACACGCCAAACCCACCGGGCGGCGAAATCGTGCGCGATGCCAACGGCAACCCGACCGGCATGCTGGTGGCGCGGCCGAACGCGATGATCCTGTACTCGACGCTGGCCAAGGGGCCGAAGCTGCCGCTGGAATATCAGGTCAACTCGACCCGTCAGTTCATGCGCGAGCTCAATCGTCTCGGCCTGACCAGTGCCATCGATGCCGGTGGTGGTTTCCAGAACTACCCGGACGATTATCAGGTGATCGAACAGTTGGCCAAGGATGAGCAACTGACCGTGCGCATCGCCTACAACCTGTTCACCCAGAAGCCGAAAGAAGAGCTGACCGATTTCCAGAACTGGACCGGTAGCGTCAAGTTGCATCAGGGCGATGACTTCCTGCGCCACAACGGCGCCGGGGAAATGCTGGTGTTCTCGGCAGCGGATTTCGAAGACTTCCTCGAACCGCGTCCGGACCTGCCGCAGACCATGGAACAGGAACTGGAGCCGGTGGTGCGCCACCTGGTCGAGCAGCGCTGGCCGTTCCGTCTGCACGCCACCTACAACGAATCCATCAGCCGCATGCTGGATGTGTTCGAGAAGGTCAACCGTGACATTCCGTTCAACGGCTTGCCGTGGTTCTTCGACCACGCGGAAACCATCACCCCGCAGAACATCGAGCGAGTGAAAGCGCTGGGCGGCGGTATTGCGATTCAGGATCGCATGGCGTTCCAGGGCGAATACTTCGTCGACCGCTACGGCAAGCAGGCCGCGGAAGCCACACCGCCGATCAAACGCATGCTCGCCGAAGGTGTGCCAGTCGGCGCCGGCACCGATGCCACACGGGTCTCCAGCTACAACCCGTGGACTTCGCTGTACTGGATGGTCAGCGGTCGCACCGTCGGCGGTCTGGCGCTGTACGAAGAAGGTTTGCCACGCGCCACCGCGCTGGAGCTGTTCACCCACGGCAGCGCCTGGTTTTCGTCCGAGCAGGGCAACAAGGGCCAGATCAAGGTCGGCCAACTGGCGGATCTGGCAGCACTGAGCGCGGACTTTTTCCACGTCGAGGAAGAAGCGATCAAGTGGATCGAGTCGGTACTGACCGTGGTGGGTGGCAAGATCGTTTATTCCGCCGGCGACTTCGAAGACCTCGGCCCACGTGCATTGCCGGTGCTGCCGGACTGGTCGCCGGTGGCGAAAGTCCCGGGCCACTGGCGCCCGAATGCGCCGTTGCAGGCCCAGGTGCATCAGTGCAGCGGCCCGTGCGCAGTGCATACCCACAGCCATGAAAAAGCCCGGATGTCGAATGCGCCGGTCAGCGATTTCGCCGGTTTCTGGGGCGCGTTCGGTTGCTCCTGCTTCGCTTTTTGATCCCGTAAAAAACGCCGGTCTGCCGGGCCGGCGTTTCCCGCATCACCCATCCCCGAGGAGTTTCACATGAGCAACGTTCCTTACAAGCGCCTGAACAAAGACGACGCCGTGGTCCTACTGGTCGACCACCAGACCGGACTGATCTCGCTGGTGCAGGATTTCTCGCCGAACGAGTTCAAGAACAACGTGCTGGCACTGGGCGACATCGCCAAGTTCTTCAAACTGCCGACCATCCTCACCACCAGTTTCGACGCCGGCCCCAACGGCCCGATCGTGCCTGAACTGCGCGAACAGTTCCCGGACGCGCCGTTCATTCAGCGTCCAGGCCAGATCAACGCCTGGGACAACGAAGACTTCGTCAAAGCCATCAAGGCCACCGGCCGCAAGCAACTGATCATCGCCGGTGTGGTGACTGACGTCTGCGTGGCGTTCCCGACTTTGTCGGCACTGGCTGAAGGCTTTGAAGTGTTTGTGGTGACCGACTCGTCCGGCACCTTCAACGAAACCGTGCAGCAAGCGGCGTGGGCGCGCATGTCGGCGGCCGGTGCTCAACTGTTGAACTGGTTCTCGGTGGCTTGCGAGCTGCAGGGCGACTGGCGCAACGACATGGAAGGTTTGGCGAATCTGCTGTCGAATCGTCTGCCGAACTATCGCAATTTGATTAATAGCTATACCAAGTTCACTGCCAAGTAATGGGTTGAAGAAAAATGCCTGCTGAAGAGTGGGCATTTTTTTTTGCGGTGTTGATGAGTATGTATTTTCACTTCGAAAACCAGCCCTCACCCCAGCCCTCTCCCGGAGGGAGAGGGAGCTGACCGAGGTGTTCTTTCGAGGTACATCGACCTGAAAAATCGAGTCGAACTCAGGTCTTGACAAGCCCCCAATCGGCTCCCTTTCCCCCTCGCCCCCTTGGGGGAGAGGGCTGGGCGGGCGGCGTTCCGATGAGGGGGAGCGATCTCATGGCTGAAAAAGATTTCGAATTGTTCATGTCACCGCTTCTGCAACCACCCCAAAAACCCACCCTTGCGAACCGGCACAGGCTTGGCCATCAACGCCAACCGACTATTCTGCTGCCGTACCGCCTGCAATTTATTCAACGCCCGACCCACTTCGCCGCGCTGTTCCATACACGCACGGGTGAGGTTCTTGTCGAGTCGATAAATGATCGAAGACGTCAGCGCCGTGAACGCCGCCTGCGAAGGTGTATCCGCAAAAATGCTTTGCTCGCCCATGACTTCACTCGGCCCCATACGGCCAGCCTCGGTGAAACCATTGCCGTCCGGCACGCTGGCGCTGACCACGCCGGTGGCGATCACGAACAGGCTGTCCGGCACTTCCTCCAGGTTGAGCACGACCTGCCCGGCGCTGTACTGCTGCGCGACCATCGATTCGGCGAGGCGATCACGTTCCTCATGGCTCAGCGAGCGGAAGATTTTCACTTCATCGAGCAACGCACGGGCGCGGGTCGACGGTTCAATCACGCCGTCCGGATGCCGCGAAATACCGGCCGCTTCGAGATGACGATGGGCGAGGTCGAACAGTTGATTGCGCACTTCAGCCTTTTTGCCCAGCTCGGCGATAAAACCGCTGGCCACGTATTCGGACATTTCTTCGCCGGCCTCTTTGAGTACCGCTTTAGGCGCGGGCGTCAGCAGCAGACTGCTGCTGCCTTGCAGGGTGCGGTCGAGGGCGTCGAGGACCCGGCGTGGGCGAATGTGGTTTGGCACCTTGATGCTGATCGACACGCCGTGCAGGTTGTTCGGGCGGCTGAGGTTGACGATCTTGGCCTTGGCCGCCACCGAGTTCGGCACCACGGCCAGGGTGCCGGCGCTGGTCAGCAGGTGCGTGGCGCGCCAGTCGATGTCGAGCACTTTGCCTTCGACGCCGTCGATCACCACGAAATCGTCCACCTGATACGGCTTGGTGGTGTTGAGCACGATGCCCGAGAACACGTCGCTCAAGGTGCTTTGCAGCGCCAGACCGACCACGATGGCAAACACTCCGGAGGTCGCGAGCAGGCCTTTCACCGGCAGCTCCAGCACGTAACCGGCGGCCGCGACGATGGCCACCAGAAACACCAGCGCACCGATCACGTCCTGCAACAAGCGACCGCTGTGGCCGATGCGGCGCATCAGAATCAGGCCGATCACTTCGGTTACTGCCCGCGCGGCGTACAGCCACCAGAAAATTCCCAGGGCCGTCGCGCCCAGTTGCGCCACCTGATCATCGGCAAACAGCGGCGCCTGCAACGGGCTGACGCCGGCATTGATGATCAGCGCGCTGAAGGCCAGAAACAGCACCAGCCGCACACCGACCCGTTGCGCGCGATGCTTGAACGGCGCGAGGTGCCAGAGCAGGGCGTCGAGCATCAGCAGCAGGGCGCTCCAGGACAGCAGGTGGGCAGAAAAAAGGCTCATGGGATGAACTCCGGCGGGCACAAAAGAAAACGCCACACCCGAAGGTGTGGCGAGTGGCTGGACTCAGTTCAGATGGGTCTTGAGTTCCGCCGCGGCCTGGCGCACGGCGGCTTTCACTTCAGGTATCCCGTTCAGCGGATTGAGCAGACCGAAGTCATGAATCATCCCGTTGTAGCGTACCGAGGTCACCGGCACACCGGCCGCGTCGAGGTGGCGGGCGTAGCTTTCGCCTTCGTCACGCAGCACGTCGAACTCGGCGGTCTGCACCAGCGCAGCGGGCAGGCCCTTGAGCTGTTCGCTGCTGGCGTTGAGCGGCGAGGCATGGATCTGCGCACGCTCGGCCGGGTTGGTGGTGTAGTTGTCCCAGAACCACTGCATCATCCCCTTGGTCAGGAAGTGGCCCTCGGCGAATTGCTGATACGAGCCGTTATCGAACCCGGCGTTGGTCACCGGCCACATCAGCAACTGGAAGCGCAGGGCCGGGGTTTTCTGTTCCTTTGCCATCAGCGCCACGACCGCCGCCATGTTGCCGCCGACGCTGTTGCCGGCCACCGCCAGACGCTTGCCGTCGACACCGATGTCCTTGCCGTGCTCGGCCACCCATTTCGTTGCGGCGTAGGCTTGATTGATCGCGGTCGGGTACTGCGCTTCCGGCGACGGCGTGTAATCGACGTACACCGCAACCGCGCCAGAACCCACCACCAGATCACGAATCAAGCGTTGGTGCGTCGGGAAGTCGCCCAGCACCCAGCCGCCACCATGGAAGAACATGAACACCGGCAGTTCACCCTTGACCTTGGCCGGGCGCACCACTTTCAGGTTGATCGTCTGGCCATCGACCTTGATCGCTTTGTCGCTGACTTCAACGCCCGACAGGTCAACCTTCACCGAAGCCTGGGCGCCGGTCAGCACCTCACGGGCGTCTTTCGGGCTCAGTTGCTCAAGTGGTTTGCCACCGCCAGCGGCGAGAGCGTCGAGGAAGGACTGGGTAGTGTGTTCGACGCCAGTGCCTTCGGCGGCGAACGCGTTGCCGATGGACAGGGCGAGGAGGGAAGCGGCGAGGGTTTTCTTGATGTTCATGTGCAATTCCTTTTTAAGTCGTTTGAGTTTTTGTATGCCTTGGGATCGGGCTGCTGTGGCGCTGGGCTTCAGGCCTCAGCAACACCGTGAGCACAGATTAATGAGGTGCCGCAAAGTGAAAAAGCGGCTATAAAGCGTTTAACTGTCAACCAGAGAGTGACAATGAACCCGTTCGAAGACATGCGTATTTTTTGCCAGGTGATGGAGTCCGGCAGCTTTACCGCCGCCGCCGACCAGTTGGACCTGTCCAAGCAGTTCGTCAGCCGACGACTGATGCAACTGGAGGAACGCCTCGGCGTGCGTTTGCTCAACCGATCGACCCGGCGCCTGGACGTGACACCGCTGGGCCAGAGCTATTACGAATCGGCACTGCGGCTGTTAAGCGAAGTCGAACAGGTGGAGCAGGGCATCGCCGGACAGACCGCCGAGCCGCGCGGGACGATTCGTGTCAGCGCGCCGTTGTCGTTTGCGGTGGCGCACCTGGGCTGTCTGCTGCCGCTGTTCTTGCAGCGTTATCGCGAGGTGACGGTGGAGGTCGATTTGAGTGACCGTCCGGTGGACTTGCTCGGCGAGGGTTACGACCTGGCGCTGCGCATCGGCGTGCTGGAAGACTCGACCCTGATCGCCCGACGCATCGCCGCCATCGAGCGGGTGTACTGCGCCAGTCCCGCGTATCTGGCCGAGCGCGGCACGCCGCTCAAGCCGGAAGACCTGCTTAGTCATGACTGCCTGCCTTACGGACACGGGCGCTCGGTGCAGTGGCGGTTCAATGCGGGGCAGGGCAAGCCGCTGCTGGTGAATGTCACCGGGCGGATGCGGGTCAACAACGGTGAGTTGCTCAGGGATGCGGCGGTGGCGGGGATGGGGATTACCTATCTGCCAACGTTCATTGTCGGGGCCGCGCTGAAGGATGGACGGCTGGTGCCGGTGCTGGACGATCTGCGTCCGGAGCCGTTGATTCTGTCGGCGGTGTATCCGCAGCATCGTCAGGCATCGCGGCCGGTGCAGGCGTTGATCGAATTTTTGCGTGAGCGGCTGGATCAGAAGCATGTCGCTCTCTAGGTTCTGCGCAAATCAGATGTATTGATCGGGAATTCTGTGGACACCGATGAACCCTGTGGGAGTCGGGCTTGCCCGCGATAGCGGTGGGTCAGGTAGTGATGCTTTATCTGACCGGGCCCTATCGCTGGCAAGCCAGCTCCCACAGGGATCGTGGTGATTTCAGTTCGAGTCAGTTGGCGCGCTTGTCATCGCCTGGTTCGCCGCCAACGTGTACGCCACGGTTATCACCGATTTCGCCAGCGCGGTGTACGCCATGGTCGTCACCGATTTCACCCGCGTGGTGTACGCCGTGGTCATCGCCGGCCTCGCCTGCGCGGTGGACTCCGTGGTCATCACCGATCTCTCCGGCCCGATGAACCCCATGATCGTCGCCCGCTTCGGCGTGGGTGCCGTTGCGTCCTGAAGAGGCGCTGTCGCCGGTATGGCCCGAACCATGGTCGCTGCCGCTGTGGCCACTGTTTCCACCGCCGCCGCTGCCACTGTTGCCACCACTGCCGCTGCCACCGTGGCTACCGCCATTGCCGCCTCCGCCACTGCCACCGTTGCCGCCGCCCCCTCCGCCGCTACCGCCCCCTCCGTTGCCACCACCGCCGCCTCCACCGCCGCCACTACCTCCGCCGCCCCCACCGCCACCGCTTCCTCCACCCCCACTTCCACCTTCCTTGGCCTGAACGCTGGACACCCCGGACAGGTTGTCCGGGATCAATACGGTAGACGCCGACAGGACTACGCCGATGGCCATTGCGAGCATGAGCTTTTGAATGTGCATATCGTTCTCCGTCTTTGTTGTCTTGATTGGGAACCTGGATGTGCAGTGTTGCGCTTGAGTCGACCCGTTCCCGGGGTCAGTGAATGCTTGAAGCGAGTTCGAAGATCGGGATGTACATCAGGATCACGATCACCCCGATCAGCAGGCCGATGAAGGTCATGAGCAGTGGTTCGAACAGCCGCACGAACCACTCGATCCAGCGACTGATTTCCTCGTCGTAGAAATCGGCGCTGCGTTCCATCATTTGCCCGAGGTTGCCGGACTGCTCGCCGGCGCGCAGCAGGCGCAGGGACACGGGCGTCACCAGCCGATTGAGTTCCAGCGCGGTGGACAACGATTGCCCCTCGCGGACCCGCTCGCAGGCCTGGTCCAGCCGCGCCCGCGAGGCGACGGTGAGCAGGCCGCGGACCATGCCCATGGCGGTCACCAGTGGAATCCCGCCCTGGAGCAGAATCCCCAGTGACCGATAAAACCGCGCCAGCTCATACATGAAGATTCGCTGGTGCACGGCGGGCAGTTTCTCCACCAGACGATCCAGCCCACGGCGAAACGCCGGTTGTTTCTGCAACACGGCGAGGGCGGTGATGATCGCCGCCAGAATTCCGAAAAACTCACCCTGATGCGCGTGCAGGAACATGCCGCTGCTCATCAGAATCTGCGACAGCCATGGCAGGTTCGAGCCCAGCCCTTCGAACACCAGACTGAAGCGCGGCACTACGTACCCCATCAGAAACAGCACCACGCCACCGCCGACCACCAGCAACAGCAAGGGATAGATCGAGGCGCTGACGATCTTCTGCCGCACCTCGTCCATACGCTGGCGATAGCTGACATAACGTCCCAGCGCATCGCCGACCGCGCCGGTCTTCTCGCTGGACTGTACCAGCGCCACGTACAAGGGCGGGAAAGCCGCCGACAACTGGCCCAGTGCCTGAGAGAACGATTTGCCCTCGTACAGCAGCCGCACCAGCTCGCTCAAGGTTTTGCGGGCAGCGGGCGCGGTCTCTTTTTCCGCCAGGCTTTCCAGTGCATCGATCAACGGCAGGCCGGCATTGAGCAACGTGGTCAGTTCCTGGCTGAACAGCACCAGGTTGAAGGTCTCTCGTTTGCTCAGGCGCAACGAACGCCAGTGCCGTTCGGCGTGCAGGCTGACCACGCGCAAGCCCTGATCCTCGGCAATGCGCCGCGCTTCGCTGTGACCGGGCGCCTCGATGTTCAGCGACACCACGCCGGCCTTGCCCACTGCCTTCAGATGAAAACGCATGCCGTGTGCTCCGCTCATTGCCAGTTGGTGACTTCGGCGTTCTCGCCTTCGCCGCCGGGCTGGCCGTCCTTGCCCATCGACAGCAGGTCGTACTCGGCGTTTTCGCCGGGGTAGCGGTAGGTGTAGTTACGGCCCCAGGGGTCCTGCGGGAGTTTTTTCTGCAAGTACGGGCCGGTCCATTTCGCTTCGTCGCTCGGCGCTGTCACCAGTGCCTGCAAGCCTTGTTCGGTGGACGGGTAGTGGCCGACTTCCAGTCGATAGAGATCCAGCGCCTTGCCCAGGCCTTCGATCTGCGCCTTGGCGACTTTCACTTCAGAGCGCCCCAGCTGGGCGAAATATTTGGGCGCGACGATCCCGGCCAACAGGCCGAGCACCACCAGCACCACGAGCAATTCGAGCAGGGTGAAACCCTGTTGGGCGCGCGGACGAACATGCAGCTTCATGATGACCTCCGGTGAGTGGCAGCCGAGTCGCCTGAGGGCTTATGCAATTGCCATGCTCAGCCCCCGATAAATCCTGCGTGTGGGCTGAATCCCTTGAAATACGGGCTTCTCAAGAGTCGGCACAGTGCTTGCGTACGGCTGATTCACGACAGGTCAGTGGGGCATTTCCCCCAATTTTTCGGGGCCTGTCAGGGGAGGCCCAATGCTCAATCCAATCTGCGCAGGACTGCTTGGCTGCATGCTGTTGACCGGCATCGCCGAGGCCGATGTGTTTGTCTCCGTGGACGCCAAGGGCAGCTACGTGCTGTCCAACGTCCATCGCCCCGGACGCACCTACGAACGGGTGATTCACGAGGCGCAAATGCCCGTGGTCAGCCTTGACCGGCAACCGCAACTGATCGCCAACCAGCCCTACGCGGAACTGGTGTCGGCGGCGGCCACGGCCAATCACTTGCCCGAAGCACTGCTGCACGCGGTGATCAACGCCGAGTCGAACTACAACCCCGGCGCCACCTCGCCCAAAGGCGCCGGCGGGCTGATGCAACTGATGCCCGACACCGCCCGGGAACTGGGGGTGACCGACGTCTATGACCCCCAGGCCAACATCCAGGGTGGGGCCCGGTATCTCAAGCGCCTGATGACCCTGTTCGACAACGATATCGCGCTCGCCGTGGCGGCCTACAACGCCGGCCCCGACGCGGTGTTGAGCCGTGGCCGGGTGATCCCGCCGTTTGCCGAAACCCAGCGTTATGTGCCTAGCGTCCTGCGCCAGTACCGGCGTTTGCAGGGGTTGGCAGCGGACGCGCCGTTGTAAAGCTTCAACCCGGTTTTCCCCACTTTCGGGGTAAATACGCCGGGTCGGAAAATCGGGGAATCGGGTGGGGAATTTCCCCCGGATTCTCAAGTGGCTTCTGTAACTGACTGAGCTGTAATGCAATTTTTTGTGGCATGCGGATTGCTCCAGCGGGTTTGTCGAGAATCATTCCCTGTGAGCACCCACTACGAGGTTTCCGATCATGGTTGGCATTCACCACGCACCGTCCCTGTTGAACTGGCTGCTGTTGCTGGCCTCGATGCTTAGCGTCGAACTGGCTAGCGCCGCTGTGCGCTGCGAACGCAATCTGGTGGCCAACGTCGTGGCCTTCGATCAACCGCTGATGTTCAACCGCCTCGGTGCGCAGAACGTCAACGGCATGATGTTCGCCTTGCGCCGCGACGTGGTCGATGACCATGACCGGTCGCTGGCCCAGGGCGGTTCGGCGGTGCCAGGCAAAGTGTCGCTGCGCCCGGACAAGCGTCCACGGCCGATGGTGCTGCGCGTGGCGGCGGGGGATTGCCTGACCATCAACCTGCAGAATCTTCTGGCGTATCAGGCCAACCCGAACCATCACGCTGAGCCTGAGGGCGAAGAGGAAAACGCCAACGTCGGCGAAGCCTTCAAGGCCGACGAGCAAGTCGCCGACCGGCACGTCGGTTTCCAGGTCAACGGCCTGCAAGCGGTGAACAGCATCGACGACATCGCCTCGTTCACCGGGCGCAACGCCAACAGTCTGGTCGCTCCCGGTGCCAGCCGTTCCTACCTGTTGTACGCCGAGCGCGAAGGGGCGTTCGATGTCAGCAGCCGTGGTGCGACGTTCGGCGGGGAGGGCGCGGCCGGCAACAATGCCAATGGTCTGTTTGCCCAAGTGGTGGTTGTGCCCAAGGGCGGTCGCACTTACCGCAACACCCTCACTGAAGAAGAAATGCGTCTGGCCAGCACTGGCCGCACTCCCGCCGGACATCCCATCGTCGATTACCAGGCCCGCTACCCGCAGCGCGAGCCGTGGCTGCGCGAAGGCAAGGCCGGCACGCCGATCATCAGCATGGTCGACGGCAGCGAAATCATCTCCAGCGAAAGCGACGCCATCGTCATGGGCAGCAACCCCGACGGCAGCTTTCCACCGATCACCTATCCACTGGAATCGGTGGGCAAACGCAACCCGGCGCTGCCCAACCGGCTGGAGCCGTTCCGCGATTTCGCCGCGCAGTTCCAGGACGAAACCGCTGTCACCCAGGCGTTCCCGGCGTACTTCGCCGACCCGGTGATGGGCCACGTGCTGGAGCCGACCCGCGACTCGTTCATGATCAACTATGGCGCTGGCGGCATGGGCGCCGAAGTGATCGCCAACCGTTTAGGCGTGGGGCCGATGCACGATTGCCTGTCCTGCGCCTACGAAGAATTCTTCCTCAGCTCGCACACCGTCGGCGACGTGGCGATGCTGGTGGACGTGCCGGCCAACACCGGGCTTGAGAACATCGCCCCCGGCCAGACGCCACGAGCCGATCAGGTCGGCGTCAAAGCGACGATGGCGCTGTATCCGTCAGAGCCATCGAACGTCGCCCACAGCTACATCGGTGACTTCGTCAAATTCCGCAACACCCATAACGGTTACGAACACCATATTTTCCACTTGCACGGCCATCAGTGGCTGTTTAACCCCAATGATGACAACTCCGATTACGTCGACGCCCAGGGCATCGGCCCGGGCGCCGGTTACACCTATGAAATCGCCAATGGCGGCTCGGGAAACCGCAACCGCGTGGCGGGCGATGCGATTTACCATTGCCACTTCTATCCGCATTTTGCCCAAGGCATGTGGGCCATGTGGCGGGTGCACGATGTGTTTGAAGAAGGCACCCAACTTGAGGTTTCCCAGCAAGGTGTCGACGGTTTCCACAGCGAGCCTTATGCCCTGCGCAGCGGTAAACCTGCCGCTGGCGCCCGCGCCTTGCCGGACGGCGAAATCATTGCCGGCACGCCTATCCCCGCCATCGTGCCGCTGCCGGGCAAAGCCATGGCGCCGATGCCGGGCAAGGTTGTGGTCGTGCCGAAAATCGGCGAAACCCTGGTCGCCGGCAACGATGACGACGATGAGGAAGAAGAGGGCGACGATGATCACCACGGCGGCAACGCTGGCGGTCAGGCTGTGGGTTCGCTGGCCCTGGTGGATCGCAGCGAAGCCAATCGCAACGCTGACGGCAGCCTGAAAAACCCCGGCTATCCGTTCTGGATCGGCGGCATGGAAAGCTCGGTCGGGCAACGTCCACCGACGCCACCGCTGGACATGCTCGATGCCGCCACCGCGCAATCGCTCAAAGCCAGCGGCAAGGCGCTGTGGGCCAACCTTGATCCGACGCAATCCGGCGGCTGGGACGGTGGTTTGCCGCGTCATGCACTGGACGGAAAGTCTGCTGGCGGCGAAGCGGTCACCGTGACCACGTCGCTGGATTTCTCCAAGGAAGTCACTCGCGCCAAACCGATTTACCTGCCGGAAGAAGGCACCGAAGTCGAACAGGCAGCGATGGCCTTCCACGCGAAAAAGGATCACCCAAGTTTTGCCTTGTTGCCCGGTAATCAGATCGTGGCGAAGGCCTTCCGCACCAACGGCGCTCTGCCGATTGCCGGCGCGCCGTATTACGAGCCGTGCATGGACGACCGTCAGAAACGTTTGACCAGCAGCGCCGGCACCGGCGAATTCAACAGCGGCGAGCGCATCGACGGCATGTCGTTTGTCGGCGCCTCGGCGTTCACCGCCGACCGGCCGCGAGTCTACAAGGCCGCCAACATCCAGTTCGACGCGGTGTACAACAAGGTCGGTTATCACTTCCCGCAAGCGCGCATCCTGGCGCTGTGGGAAGACGCCTGGCCGGTGATCACCAAGCAGCGTCCGCCAGAACCGCTGGTGATGCGCATGAACACCTTCGACTGCGTGCAGTACCAGCAAACCAACCTGGTGCCGGCCGTCTACGAGATGGACGACTATCAGGTGCGCACCCCGACCGACGTGATCGGCCAGCACATTCACCTGCCGAAGTGGGACCTGACGGCGGCCGACGGTTCCTCCAACGGCTGGAACTACGAGGACGGCGTGCTTTCCCCCGGCGCCGTGCAGGAACGCGTGCACGCCATTCGCGAGTTCAACCAGTGCGCCGGCACCGACCCGCGCGACGGCACTCCGGCCTGCCCGAAAGCCAAGGCGCATCCGTTCTTCGGCCAGTACGGACGCAGCGACTGGATGGGCGCGCGCACGGCGATGCAGCGCTGGTTCGTCGACCCGGTGATCAACAGCAAAGGGGTGGATCGCGGTCTGGGCACGATCTTCACCCACGACCACCTCGGCCCATCGACACACCAACAGATTGGCCTCTATGCCACCGTGCTGGCTGAACCGGCCGGTTCCACCTGGTTCCACGCCGAAACCGGCGAGCCTCTGTACAGCGGCGCGCGGCAGGACGGCGGGCCGACGTCGTGGCAAGCGGTGATCAATACCGGCGACCTCGACGGCGACGGCTTGAACGACAGCTTCCGCGAGTTCTTCCTGGAGTACAGCGACTTCCAGCACGCCTATGAAGCCGGGGTTTACGTGGGCGCCGGGCCGAACGGCATCCCGAATGCACAAGCGTTCCCGGCCACGGCCGACAGCTTCCGGTTTGCGATCAACCCGCCGGTGCGCAACAACGCCGGCAACCTGCTCGAAGCGGTGGTCGAGGCGCGCGGCGGGATCAAACCGGGCTGTCCGAGCCGGCCATGTCCGCAGGCGATTTCCGTGGATGACCCGGGCATGTTTGTCGTCAACTACCGCAACGAACCATTGGGCCTGCGGGTGTTCGACCCGAACAAGGTTGCTCCGGACGGCAAGCGCGGCATGCAGGCCGACGGTCTCGGTGGTGATCTGGCGTACGCCATGCAGAGTCGCACCGACCGGGCGATCCCGGCGCTGAACCTGGCGCCGAATCAGATCAGTTCGGCCACCGGGCCTACCGGCGGCACCACGCAGTTTCCGCCGCACATCAACAAGGGCGGCGCTGAACCTGGCGATCCGTTCACGCCGATGCTGCGCACCTACACCGGCGACAACGTGCGGCTGCGGGTGCATGCCGGCGGTCACGAAGAAGAGCACAACGTCACCCTGCACGGCGTGAAGTGGCTGCAGAGCGGCTCCGGGTTTGGCAACAGTTCCAACTCCGGCTGGCGCGCGTCGCAGATGGTCGGGATCTCCGAGCAGATGGGCTTCATCGCGCCGGTGTCGATGCTGTCGAGTTCGGCGGCGACCACCGGGGATTATCTGTACTCGATGGACGCTTCGATCGAAGGCTACTGGAACGGCATCTGGGGCGTGATGCGCAACTACACCGCGCAACGCAACGACCTGTTCGCGCTGCCGAACAACTCGAAACCCACCGGTATGCGCAACACCGTGGCATTCGAAGGCACCTGCCCACGGATCAGCGCCAACCCCAACGGTATCGGCACCCGGCCCACCGTGCAGCGCAACTATGAAGTGGTCGCGGCGCTGGCCAACGACATCCTGCGCAACCCGCTGGGGTTGGCCATCGGTGATCCGGCCGGGCTCGGCCAGCACGTTGGCGGGCCGTTGAATCCGGCGGGCGGCACGCTGGTGTTCAACTCGCGGCCGGTGAGCATTCCGCAGGTGACGGTGACTGATCCTGAGGATGGCGAGACGATCACCATCGGCGGCCAGAGCGGGCCGATCCATGACCCGACCGCGATCCTTTATGTGCGCAAGGCGGATCTCGATCCGGCCACCGGCAAGCTCAAACCCGGCATTCCGGTGGAGCCGCTGGTGTTGCGCGCCGCTGCCGGCGACTGCATCAACATCACTCTGGAAAACCGCTTGCCGAGCGTAATGCCCGATCTGGCGCAGACCGCGATTCTGCAAGGTCTGGTCAAACGCGACCGTAACGGTGGCGACGGCTCGACCACCTTCAACAACAACCTGCTGCGGCCGTCCAGCCACGTCGGACTGCACGCGCAACTGCTGGCCTACGACATCACCAAATCCGACGGGGTGAACGTCGGCGCCAACCCGGTCCAGACCGTGCCGCCGCGTGTCGGCAGCACCGGGGCGTACCCGACCCGTACCTATCAGTACTACGCCGGGCACCTGGAGCGCGAAGGCAAACCGATCACCCAACTGGGGCGCAACGTCGACAACATCAACGCCACGGCGGTGGAGTTTGGCGGCCTCAACTTCACCCCGGCGGATGTGATCAAGCAACCGCAAAAAGGCCTGGGCGGGGCGATGAGTATCCTGCCGAGCGGCGCCACTTGGGTCGACGACGCACGCAAAGTCAGCGCCACGGTGACGGCGGCGGGGCAAACGGTCTATCGCGACTTTGCGATGGTCTGGCAGCGCGCGTTGAACCTGCGCTGGGCCAATGGCCGGCCGGTGGAGGGCATTGCCTCCGAAGGCATGGGTGTGCCGAACGATCCGAAGGACAACGCCGGCATGGCCATCAACTACAAGGCCGAACCGATGTGGTACCGCTTCGGCCTGGCGCCGGATGCACCGTTCGGCCGTGCCGACGGCCACGGTTACGGCGACGTGCCGAACGCACACATGGCCTACAGCAATGCGCTGGTCGGCGGCGATCCGCAGACCCCGGTGTTCTACGCCAGGCCGGGGCAGCCGTTCCGCACCCACATCCTGATGCCGACCGGTGGCAGCCGTGGCTCGACCTTCCAGCTCGACGGGCATCTGTGGTCGGTCAACCCGTTCCAGTCCGAGAAGAGCGATGTCGGCGGCTACCCGATGAACACCCCCGGCGTGGGTTCGGTGAAGTTCGGCTACAACCCGATGTCGATGTACATCGGCGCCCGCGAGAGCGTGCTGCCGGCGGCGCACTTCAGCTTCATGTTGCCGAGCGCCGGCGGTGCCAACGCGATAGCGGGGGACTACCTGTTTCGCGATAACGCCTCGTTCGGCAACACGGCGGGGTTGTGGGGATTGTTGCGGGTGACCAATGAGCCTGAGCCGGCACCGCCTGCTCAGTAGCTGGAATGCGATGGATCGGTGGGTGCAAAACCTAGTGGGAGCGAGCTTGCTCGCGAATGGAAGCAACTCGGTTTCGAGTGGTGAGGCGTCTGACGCCTTCGTCGGAACGCCGCCCGGAGCAAGCTCGCTCCCACAGGGGATGGTGATGTTTCGGACAACGTGTCAGGGGAGAGATGTATGAACAGGATCATCAACATCATCGGCGTCTGCCTGCTGGCGATGGCCGGGGCGTTGCTCACGCTGAGCGAGATTGCCCTGGCGCAGACCGGGCCGGGTCAGTTGCTGACCCGCGACGGCGTGTCGATTGCCTTCAACCTGCAACCGCTGGCCCGCGACGGCAAATTGCGTGAAGGCGAGTTCGCCGACGTGCAGTTTCGCGTCACCGACGGCGCCTCCGGCCAGCCGCTGTCCGGTGTGGCACCGGGGGCGTGGATCGATCCGGAAACCGTTGCCGCCGACCAGGCCCAGGGCCGCGACAAGAGCTGCAAATCACGGGTCGGGACGTTCCTCAAATCCAACATCGGCGCGCGGCCGTTGCTCGATCTCAACAGTTACTTTCTGCTGGTGATGAACCGCGATGCCAGCGTTTCGGTGATTGATCCGTCGGTGTCGGTCGGCGGCATCACCAGCACGCGGGCGCGGATCGAACTCAAGCAACCGCCGATGGACTGGGTTACGCCCAAGGACAACAAACGGGTGTTCGTGTCGATGCCGACGGCGGGGGAAGTCGCGGTGATCGACAGCGAGCAATTCAAGGTGCTGGACTCGGTGGCCGCCGGCAGCCAACCGGTGCGGCTCGCGCTGCAACCGGACGAGCGCCTGCTGTGGGTCGGCAACAACGCGGCGAAGGCCGACGAATCCGGCATCACCGTGATCGACGCCCGAAGCCTGAAACCGCTGAAGCACCTGGCGACCGGTCGCGGGCATCACGAAATCACCTTCAGCAAGGACAGCCGCTTCGCCTTCGTCAGCAACCGCGACGACGGCACGTTGAGCGTCATCGACATCGCCAGCCTGAGCCTCCTGCAACAGGTGAAAACCGGCTCCAGCCCGTTGTCGGTGGCGTACTCGTCGCTGTCCGGCGCGGTGTACGTGGCTGACGGCAAGGACGGCACCGTCACGGTGATCGACAGCAACAGCCGCGCCGTGCGGCGGGTGATCAAGCTGCAACAGGGCCTAGGCCCAATGGGTTTCAGCGCCGATGGCCGCTTCGGCGTGGTGTTGAACACCGTGGAGAATCGCGCCACGGTCATCGATGCGGCCAATGATTCAGCGATCCATGACCTGGAGGTGTCCGCCGAGCCCTATCAAGTGGTGTTCACCAAGGCCTATGCCTACGTGCGCGGACTGGCCTCGCCGAAAGTCACCATGATCAACCTCGCCTCACTCGGCGAAGGACGCCAGCCCATCAGCCAGGGTTTCGAGGCCGGGCCACAGCCGCCACGGCTGGCCGGGGATTTGCCGCTGGCGTCGAGCCTCGCCGTGTCGCGGGACGACAACGCGGTGTTCGTGGTCAACCCGGTGGACAACACCACCTATTTCTACGCCGAAGGCATGAACGCGCCGATGTCCGGCTACCCCAATCGTGGGCAGATTGCACGCGCGGCAATGGTTGTCGACCGCAGCCTGCGCGAGGTGTCGCCGGGACTGTACAGCGCCCGGGTGAAATTGCCGGCGGCGGGGCGTTTCGACGTGGCGTTCCTGCTCAATCAACCGAACATCATTCATTGCTTCAGCGCGCAGGTGGAGCCCGACGGCGCGGCTGAAAAGCACGTCGGCCCGCCGAAAGTCGAGTTCCTGCCGGGGAAGGCTGCCGTGGCGCTCAACGACCCGTACGTGGTGAGGTTCCGCATCGTCGAAGGCAAACAGAAGGTACAGCGCACGGGCGTGAAAGACGTGCAGTTGCGCTACTTCCTCGCGCCGACGTCCAGGCCCCGTGAAGTCGCGGCGCTGGAAGTCGCCGACGGCGTGTACGAAGCCCCGGTGACCCTCGACCACAGCGGCGCCTGGTACCTGCATGTGCGCGCGGCATCGCTGGGCGCCGGTTTCGACGACAAGACATTTGCCAGTGTCCGGGTGCTGCCCGGCCAGACTCAGTGACGAGGACAACGCCATGAACCGATTCGCATCATCCGGCCTGCTGACTCTGTGTCTGTTGGCCGCCGGCATTCATCAGGCCCAGGCCCACTCGGCGGATGAACACGCGGGGCACAAGGCACCGGCCGCCAGCACCCAGGAACACACCCAGGTCAAATTCGTCGACGTGCCGCTGCTCGATCAGAACGGCAAGACCGTGCGCCTGGAACAGGATCTGGTGCACAACAAAATCGTCGTCATGAGCTTCATCTACACCAGTTGCACCACGGTTTGCCCGGTGGTCTCGTCGATCATGGGCAAGGTGCAAAAACAGCTGGGCTCGCGGGTCGGCGGCGAAGTGCAGCTGGTGTCGATCAGCATCGACCCGCAGCGCGACGACCCGAAACGCCTGCAGGATTACGCCCGCTCTTTCCAGCGCGGGCCGGGCTGGAGCTGGCTGACCGGTTCGCCACAGTCGATCAACGCCACGCTCAAGGGGCTCGGCAGTTTCAGCGGTGACTTCAAGAATCACCAGCCGCTGATCCTCGTCGGTGACGGCAACAGCCGCCACTGGATGCGCTACTACGGCTTCACCGATCCGGCGCTGCTGGCCAAGGAAGTGGAAAAACTCAGCGGCCTGCGCACCCACGCCAAACACACCGCGATAGCCATGGAGCAACAGCCATGAGACTGCTCGACTGGATCTCCCTGACGATCTGTTTCCTGATTCTCGGCAACGTGGCGTTTGCGCACGAGGGTCATGCGCCCGAGGCCCCGGCGACGGTGGCCGCCGCGCCGGCCCAAGGCACTCACGATGCGAAAACCTGGTTCACCGACACGCCGTTGCTGGATCAGCACGGCGCCACCCAGCGTTTCTACAGTGATGCGCTGCACAATCGCGTGGTGCTGCTCAACGTGATCTTCACCAGTTGCAACGACGCCTGCCCATTGATCACCCGCAAGCTCAAGGAAGTCCGCGAGCTGCTGGGTGACAAGGCCGATGGCGTCACCTTCATTTCCCTTACCAGTGATCCGCTGCGCGACACGCCGGCGGTGCTCAAGGCTTACACCTTGAAGCAGGGTGCCGATGACCCTCACTGGCTTTTCCTTACCGGCGACAAGGCGCAGATGGATTTGGTGCTCGGTCGCATCGGTCAGATCGTGCCGACGCCGGAGCAGCATTCGACCCAGCTGATCGTCGGCGATGTCGCCAACAAACGCTGGAGCAAGATTCGCCCCGACGCCCCGGCCGCCGCCATTGCCCAGCGCTTGCAGTTGCTGACAATGCCCGTGGCCGGTCGCTGAGTCCGCGCCATGAACCTGCGCCGCGTCCTCGCCCTGATCCTGTTCGCTGGCGTCAGCCTCGGTGCGGCCGCGTTGCCGCTGACCGATGAAGAAAGCGCCGGCAAGCGCCTGTACCGCGAAGGCCTGTCGGCCAGCGGCGAGGCGATCATGGCGCGGGTCGGCGCGGCGGACGTGTTGCTGCCGGCCACTAGCCTGCCGTGCGCCAACTGCCACGGCACCGACGGCCTCGGCCGACCCGAAGGTGGGGTGCGTCCGCCGGAGCTCAACTGGTCGCGGCTGACCAGCCTCCACGGTCAGCAACAGATCAACGGGCGCAACTACCCGGCGTACACCGACAGCAGCCTGGCGCAGGTGATCCAGCAGGGCCGTGACCCCGGCAATAATCAGCTCGATCCGAGCATGCCGCGCTTCCTGCTGTCGATGAAGGATCAGCGCAACCTCACCGCTTATCTCAAGCGCCTGGCCGATGATCGCGATCCGGGGCTCGATGACCAGACCTTGCACCTGGGCACTTTGCTGCCGAGCCAGGGGCCGCTGGCCGAGGAGGGCGCAACAGTCGCGGCGGTGCTCAACGGCAGCGTGGCGCGGATCAATCAGGCGGGTGGCATTCATGGCCGGCAGCTGCGTCTGACTGTGGTCGATCCCGGCCCGGATCGCGCCAGCGCCGAGCAGGCCCTGCAACGGCTGATCGACGAGGAAAAGGTCTTTGCGCTGATCGCCCCCCTGGCCCCGGCGCTGGATAACGAACTGGCGCCACGTCTGGAACACGCCGGTCTGCCGCTGATCGGGCCGCTGTCCTTGATGGGCTCGGTGCAGGCCAGTGCGCAGATTTTCGAACCGCTGCCGGGATTGCGTGAACAATTGATCGCCCTGGCCGATTACGCCACCGCCAGCCTGAAAGTGCTGCAAGGGCCGACGCTGATCGCCTATCCCGACGACCCGACCCAGGTGCAGGCTGCGCAGGCGCTGGGGCAGTACTTGCAGGATCACGGCTGGCAAAAAGTCCGGTTACAGGCTTACAACCCGGTGGCGGACAGCTTGCCGCTGGGCTCGCGTTCAGTGTTCTACCTGGGCAGCGGCAGCGGTTTCAGTCAGATGGCGGCGGGTTTGCAAAATGCCGGGCAAGTACCGTATCTGTTCGCGACGTCGGGCCAAGTGGCGGGCGACTTGCTGCAAGTGCCCAAGGGCTTTTCCCGGCGGGTGTTTCTGGCCTATCCCTTCGTACCCAGCGACTGGACCCAGGCCGGGCGCATGGCCCTGACCCTGCTGCGCGAACATCAGGGCCTCGGCGCGCAGCATGCGGTGCTGCAAGTCGGCGCCTATGCCTCGATGCTGCTGTTCAGCGAAGCCATGAAGCAGGCCGGGCGCGACGCCAGCCGCGAAAAAATGGTGACGGCCCTCGAAGGCCTGCATGACTTCGACACCGGCCTGACCCCGCGCCTCAGCTTCGGTCCCGGACGACGATCAGGCCTGAGCGGCGCGCATGTGGTCACCGTCGATTTGCCCGATCAGCGTTTCTATCTGGTCGCGCCCTACAAACCGATTCTCGCGAGCCCCTGAACGGAGGCCTTGATCATGAAGCTCAAAAGCGTGTTGTGGCTGCTGGCGTGCTGGTTGCCGATCGCGTTCGCCCATACGGAACCGGTGGCGGCGCGGGTCAACGGCGAGGTGATTTCCGAGTTTCGCCTGGAGCGGTTTTTCGCCGAATACCTGGAAGACCAGGGCCGCGCCGTCGCGAGCATCCGCAGTCCCAAGGCCTATAAACAACTGCGTCAGGCCGCGCTGGACACGCTGATCGACAAGGAATTGCTGTGGCAGGAGGCGCAAAAACGAGGCCTGAAGGTTGACGATCAAGCGGTGCAGGAACAGGTCGAGCAGATCCGCGTCGCCATCGGTGGTAGCGACAAGTTCATGCGGCGCCTGCAGGATGCGGGGTTTGACGAAGCCTCGTTCACTGAGTACACCCGCCGTGAACTCGCGGCGCAGCAGATGTTTGCCGAGTTGATCCGCGCCAACACCTTGCAGGCTCGGCATCTGCTGGTTCGGGTGGCGCCGGATGCCGATGCCGCCACAGACGCGGCGGCGCGTCTACGCTTGATGCAGATACGCGCCTCCGTGGTCGAGGGCGCAACGTTCGCCAGCGATGCCGTTCGCTCCCCATTCGGCTGGCATTTGATTTATTTGCAGAACCACTTGGAGGCAGCCGATGTCCCACAGATGCAGGGGCTTGCAACAGTCCGGGTACAGCGTGCCCGACAGCAACAGGCCCAGGCTCGTCGCCAGGTGCTCGCGCAATTGCGGGCGCAGAACAGGATCGAACGAATTGACGACGATTGAAGGTTCCCCCCCAATAGTGGGGAATGGCTTCGATGCCCATTCAGGTGCTTCCCCGTTTCTGGGGAACGGGGTACCGGGACGAGCGGGCATTGTCATCAAATTCAAGGACATGAAGACCAAAATTTACCGGCACTCGGCCTGGCATGAAGTGTGCGTTACCTCTTGTGAGGCGCACTCCAGTGGGTTCGGGCAATAGATGTGAAAAGGCCGGATCTGTCGCTGCAAGGAGTAGACCTTGGTTAACAAAGTACTGGTTGTCGAAGACGAACAGCTGCTTGCACAGAACCTTCAGGATTATCTGTCGGCGCAAGGGCTGGATGTCCGGATTGCACATGACGGCGCAGACGGAATCGGCCAGGCCGAGACCTTCGCTCCCGACGTGCTGGTGTTCGATTACCGCTTGCCCGATATGGAAGGGTTCGAGGTGCTCGACGCGGTCCGCCAGAACAGGACGTGTCATTTCGTGCTGATAACGGGTCACCCGACCGCTGAAGTCTGTGAGCGGGCGCGGCAACTGGGGGTCAGTCACATCCTGTTCAAACCGTTTCCACTGGCGGAACTGGCTCGAGCTGTCTGCGACCTTCTGGGGATCCAGCGCGAAGCGAAACCCGGTGCGAGCCCATCCGAAGGCTTCGTCGAACGACGCCAGAGCAGGACCGAGAGCTTCCCGTTGCAGTTGTACGATGGCAGTTGGGTGCTGGCGGACCGCCGACGAAACAGGTTGGAGGTCATGGCACCGGACGACGATCAAATGCTCACCGGGGAGTAATGGCGCGATAGACGTTCCGGCACTCGCCGAACTCGCCTCCCGCGCCGTCAGGGCCTCAAGCCCCGGGTGTTGGAGAGCAAGCCATGGAACGTCTGTCCGTTGTCGTCGAAGCGTTGCAGCCTGCGTGTGCCCCGACACGCTTCTCCAGTGAGCAACTGGCCCAGGCCCGGGCGCGAGCCACCACTAGCGGGGAACGGGTGCTCGACGCACTCAACGTCCTTTGCGAACTGGCGCCGATGCCGTTCATTGCCAGCCTCGGTGCCACCCTGCATTACCCGGTGCTCGACACCGACACCCTGTTTCTGGCGACTCCGGTGTTCGACCGGGTCACCCTCGCGCAATGCCTCAAACGTGAATTCATCCTGCTGCGGCACAACGACGAAGTCATCGGCGTTTTTGCCGACCCCTTCGACACCTCGCGCCTGGCCTGGATCGACGAATGCCTGCACGGCGCGCCGCTGTATCTGGTGCACGCCGACGACCTCAAGGCCTATCTGGCCCGTCACGAAGAAAGCTTCCACGCCGTCGAATCGCTTAACGCCCAGGCCGACGCCGGCAGCGAGGTCGACACCCTGCAAAGCCTCTCGCTGACCAGCATCAGCGAAGACTCGAGCGTAGTGGTGAAACTGGTCAACTCGACCCTCTACGACGCGCTGAAAATGCACGCCAGCGACATCCACCTCGGCACCACCGGCAACGGTCTGGTGATCAAGTACCGGATCGACGGCGTGCTCAACAACATCAGCAAGATCCAGGGCAGCGAATTCGCCGAACAGGTGATTTCCCGGGTCAAGGTCATGGCCGAACTGGACATCGGCGAAAAACGCGTGCCTCAGGACGGACGCTTCAAGATCGGCATCAGCGGCCGGCAGATCGACTTCCGAGTGTCGATCATGCCGAGCATCTTCGGCGAAGACGCGGTGCTGCGAGTGCTCGACAAACAGGACCTGGCCGACAAGGTCTGCGGCGTGCAGCTGCAAGCACTGGGCTTTGAAGATGAAACCCTGCGCCAGCTGCGTCGCCTCGCTGCCGAACCCTACGGCATGGTGCTCGTGACCGGCCCCACCGGCAGCGGCAAGACCACCACGCTGTACGCGATGATCACCGAGATCAACCACGGCGTGGACAAGATCATCACCATCGAAGACCCGGTGGAATATCAGTTGCCGGGCGTGCTGCAAATTCCGGTCAATGAGAAAAAAGGCCTGACCTTTGCCCGGGGCCTGCGTTCGATCCTGCGCCACGATCCGGACAAGATCATGGTTGGCGAGATCCGCGACCCGGACACCGCGCAGATCGCCGTGCAATCGGCGCTCACCGGTCACCTCGTCTTCACCACCATTCACGCCAACAACGTGTTCGACGTGATTGGTCGTTTCACTCAAATGGAAATCGACCCCTACAGCCTGGTCTCGGCGCTCAACGCGATTCTCGCGCAACGCCTGATCCGTCTGGTGTGCAGCAGTTGCAGCGCACCGGCCACCCCGAGTGACGAGGAACTGCGCGCCTCCGGCCTCGACCCGCACAAGGTCGGCCATTACCACTTCGTCCACGGCAAAGGCTGCGGTCACTGCCGGGGCAGCGGTTATCGCGGGCGCACGGCGATTGCCGAGTTGCTGCACCTGGACGATGAACTGCGGCAAATGATCGTCGAGCGCCAACCCATCACCCAGATCAAAGCCCTGGCCTGCGCCCGTGGTTTGCGCCTGTTGCGCGAATCGGCGCTGGAGCTGGTGGAGCACGGTCGGACCACGCTGGAGGAGATCAATCGTGTCACTTTTATCGCGTGATCAATTTATCGCCGTGCTCGGCGCCAGCGGTGTCGGCCTCGGTCAGCGCCGGGGCAACGAAACCCTGTGGCTGGGCAGCGTCGGCTACATCGACGAAGGCTTCCACAGCTACACCGTGGCGCTGGACACCCTCGACCGTCTGCTCGGCGAACACGCCCGCGCAGGCTCGGAGCTGAGCGTGGTGATCTCCGGGCACTTCAGCCGCTTCTGTCTGGTGCCATGGAGCGAGCAGATCAGTACGCCCGAGGAACTGCGCGGCTTCGCCCAACTGTGTTTCGAAGACCTGTTCGGCGTGCCGACGCAACCCTGGAGCCTGGTGCTGTCCGCCGAGTCGGCCGGTCACGACCGGATCGCCAGCGCTTTGCCGCAGGATTTGCTGGAACGCCTGCGCACCCTGGTCAGCGGTCGCAACCTGCGTCTGCGCTCGGTGCAGCCGTACTTGATGAGTGCCTTCAACCGCTTCGACAAAAGCCTCGACGCTGGCGACTTCCTGTTCGTGGTCGCCGAACCGCAACGCAGCGTTCTGTTGCTGGCAAGGGAAGGACGCTGGGTGTCGGTGCGCTCGGTGGGTGGCAGCGACAGTGACGCGGCGTTGACGGCGCTGATCGGTCGCGAACGGCAACTGCAAGCCTCCACCAGCGAACGCGCGTTCAACGTTTATCTGCATGCCCCGGCGCGTCTCGATGCACAACCGGATGTGGCGGGGGTGCACCTGCGCACCCTCGAAGACGATTCGATGACCGTGCGTGACGCCTTGTACGTCATGTCCCGGGCGGTGGCCTGACATGCGCGCCTTGAACCTCGACTTTCAACCACGTCCGCGTTCCGGCCCGTTGGGCTGGAGCTTGCTCGGCGGCGGTGTGTTCCTTGCGCTGGTTTGCTTCGGCGTCCAGCAGCATCTCGGTGATCAGGCCGAACAGCAGCAAGGTCACTTGCAGCACACCCAGCGCCAGCTCACCGGCGACAGCGGCAGCAAAACAACATTGAGCCCGGCGGAAACCCGCGAGCAGGCGCAGAACCTCGCCGAAATGCGCAAGGTCTCGCAGCAACTGCGTCGCCCCTGGGAACGCCTGTTCGCCATGCTCGAAGCCATGCCGCGCGACGACATCGCCTTGCTGACCCTGACCCCGGATGCACGCAAAGGTCAGGTGCGGATCAGCGCCGAGGCGCGGGATCTGCAAGCGATGCTGGATTTTCACAAACGGCTGGAGGCCAGCGACGAGCTGTCCGACGTGTCGCTGCTGAGCCACGAAATCGTCGTCAAATCGCCGGAGCAACCGGTGCAATTCAACCTGTCGGCAACCTGGGAGATGGGCGATGCGAATCCCTAGACTGATCGTCCACGAATACCTGCAAGGCCTCGGCGTTCCGGGCCTGGTCGGGCTGGCGCTGCTGTTGGCGACGTTGATCTGGGCACTGGGCGGCTTGCTGCCGGGCTGGCAATCGCTGCAACAGCTCAGCCAGCAGACCCAGGAGGCCACCGAATACCTGGCCAAGGTCGAGGACGGCAGCATCGCGCCGCCGGTGGTGCCGCAACGTCAGCTCGATGATTTTCGCAACAAGCTGCCGGCCCAGCCGCAGGCCACCGTCGCCATCGACCGCATCTACGCCCTGGCCGCGCAGGAACACATCACCCTGGCGCGCGGCGAATACGCCCTCGGCGTCGATCCCAAGACTCACCTGGCGCGCTACCAAATCCTGTTGCCGGTGCGTGGCAGCTACCCGCAACTGCGCCGCTTCCTGCACGCCTTGCTCGGCCAGTTGCCGGCGGTGGTGGTGGAAGACGTCGAGTTTCAACGCAAGAAGATCGCCGACACCGACCTCAACGGCCGGATCCGTATGACCCTTTACCTGTCGAGGTCGTGATGAACACCAAGCGCGTAACAGGGTGGGTGGCGTTCTTCGGCGTGGCGGCGGCGCTGGCCTGGTTGCCCGAATATTTCTCGCCGAGCGACGACGCGGACGCCACTGACGTCGCCGTTTCGACCCCGGCCAAAGCCACCGCCATTGGCGCCTTGCCGGCCAGCAGTGCCAAGGCTGGAGCAACACCGATCAAGGACCTGAGCCCGGCCGGCGACCTGTTTGCCGCCAAGTCCTGGAAGGCTGCGCCGACCCTGGCCACGGTCACCGAACAACCCGTCAACCTGACCCCGGTGGTGCAAGCCCCGAGCCTGCCACCGGTGCCGTTCCAGTTCGTCGGCCGCCTGCATGACCGCAGCGACCTGCAGGTGTTTTTGCAGGACGGCGAAAAAATCTACGTCGTGCGCAACGGGGATGTGATCGACGACACCTGGAAGATCACCGGCATTTCCGATCTGGAATTGAGCCTGGTCTACCTGCCTCTGCATTTGTCGCAGACCTTGTCTGTGGGGAGTACGCAATGAACAGATCCCGTTTGCTGATGAGCCTTGGCCTGTGCGCCGGGCTGGCCGCGTGCAGCACCGCACAGGTCGCCAACAAGGAGGCTTCCGACCTGATCGATCAGGGGCAGTACGAGGCGGGCCTGGCCCGGATCCAGGAAGGCTTGCGGGAAAATCCACGGGATACCGAACTGCACCTGCTGCTCAACAGCGGCCGGGCCAAGGCGATCACAGCCCTGCTGACGTCGGGTGACACCGACCGCGCCCGCCGCGACTTCGCCAACGCACGCCTGGCCTACAGCCGCGTGCTGACCATCGAACCGAACAACCGCCGCGCCCAGGATGCCCTGCGCCAGCTCGACTACCTGCGCAGCATGGACGAGAAACTCGAGCTGGCCCGTGGCGACCTGCGTCGTGGCGACATCTACGGCGCCGACCGGCAGGTCAAACAGATCCTCGAGCTGGACCCGAAAAACGACGGTGCGTTGGAGCTGCAAGGCAACATCCGCCTGGTGCAAAGCCGCAACGTGATCCAGTACCCACAACTGCGCACCCGACTCGACCGCCCGGTGACCCTGGAATTTCGCGACGCCAACCTCAAGACCATTTTCGAAGTGCTGTCCCAGGTTGCCGGGCTGAATTTCATCTTCGACAAAGACCTGCGTCCGGACATGAAAGCCACGATCTTCGTGCGTGACGTGCGCATCGAAGACGCGGTGGCTTTGCTGCTGCAACAAAACCAGTTGCACCAGAAAGTGGTGAACGAAAACACCTTGCTGATCTACCCGGACTCGCCGCAGAAGCTCAAGGACTATCAAGAGCTGGTGATGCGCACGTTCTACCTGACCAGCATCGACGCCAACACCGCGCTGAACATGATCAAGACCATGCTCAAGACCCGCGACGTGTTCGTTGACGAGCGCCTGAACACCCTGACCATGCGCGACACCGAAGACGCGATCCGTATGGCCGAGAAGCTCCTGCAATCGCAAGATCAGTCCAACCCTGAAGTGGTGCTGGAAGTGGAAGTGATGGAAGTCGCCACCCAGCGCATTCTCGATCTGGGCCTGCAATGGCCGAGCACCTTCGGCGTGCTGAACAGTGACGGTTCGCCCGTCACGCTGCTGGGCCAGCTCAAGGGCATCAACTCCGACCGCATCTCGATCGGGCCATCGCCGCAGGCCAAGATCAATGCGCAGGACAACGACATCAACACCCTCGCCAGCCCGGTGATCCGCGTCAGCAACCGCGAACAGGCGCGCATTCACATTGGTCAACGCGTGCCGATCATCAGCGCCACGTCGGTACCGTCCACGCAAGGCCCGGTAATCACCGAAAGCGTGACCTATCTGGATGTCGGCCTGAAGCTCGAGGTGACTCCAACGGTGCACCTGAACAACGAAGTGGCGATCAAAATTGCGCTGGAAGTGAGTAACGCCACACCGCTGGAACCGACCCGCCAAGGCACGATCCCGGTGCAGGTCGACACCCGCAACGCGCAGACCTCGCTACGCCTGCATGACGGTGAAACGCAGATCCTCGCCGGGCTGGTGCGCAACGACCATGGCGCCACCGGCAACAAGATTCCGGGGCTGGGTGACATTCCGGGTCTGGGCCGGCTGTTCGGCAGCAACAAGGATACCGTCGGCAAATCGGAACTGGTGCTCTCGATCACCCCACGGATCGTGCGCAACCTGCCTTACCAGAGTCCGTCGGACATGGAATTCCCGACCGGCACCGAAACCAGCATGCACATCCAGGCGCCGGATCGCTCGCAGAACTTCGTGATGCCAACGCCTGCCGCGCAGCCTCGCGCCATCGGTGATGCCGCCGTGGCAACCACTCGTGTCACTGTCGAGAAGCCTTGATCATGAACGCCTCCCAGCGCGGTTTTACCTTGATCGAAGTCGTGGTGACGCTGGCCCTGATCGGCCTGCTGGCCGGCATGGCCGCGCCGTTGACCGAGACCCTGGTGCGGCGTGGCAAGGAGCAGGAACTGCGCACCGCGCTGTATCAGATCCGCGATGGCATCGACGCCTACAAGCGTGCCTTCGATGCCGGCTACATCGAGAAATCGCTGAACAGCAGCGGTTACCCGCCGAACCTCAAGGCACTGGTGGAAGGCGTGCGCGACGTGCGCAGTGCCAAGGGGGCCAAGTTCTACTTTCTGCGCCGGATACCCCGCGATCCGCTGGTGCCGGCCAAGCGTGACGACAACGGCGGTTGGGGCCTGCGGGCCTACGACAGTTCAGCCCAGAACCCGCGCGATGGCGAAGACGTGTTCGACGTCTACTCCCACGCCAAGGGCCGTGGCCTCAACGGCATCGCTTACAGCGAGTGGTGACTCTCATGCGCCGGGAAAAGGGTTTTACCTTGCTCGAACTGATGGTGGTGATGGCGATCATCGCGACCCTGATGACCATCGCCTTGCCACGCTACTTCAACAGTCTCGAAGCCTCGAAAGAGACCACGTTGCACCAGAGCCTGTCGGCTATGCGCGAGGCGCTGGATCACTACTACGGCGACACCGGGCGTTATCCCGATTCCATCGAGCAACTGGTCGAACAGCGTTACCTGCGCAATGCGCCACTGGACCCGATCACTGAGCGCAATGACCAGTGGGTGCTGGTCGCGCCGCCGGAAGGTGTGGCGGGTGGCGTGGCCGATATCAAGAGCGGTGCTACCGGGAGGGCGCGTGATGGCAGCCAGTATTCCGAGTGGTAAGCGCGCGGAGCAGGGCGGGTTCACCTACCTGGGCGTGCTGTTCCTGATCGTGATCATGGGCATGGGCCTGGCCAGTGCCGGCGAGTTGTGGTCGACGGTTTCGCGGCGTGATCGCGAGAAGCAACTGCTGTGGGTCGGCACCCAGTACGCCCAGGCGCTGCGCAGCTACTACCGCAGTTCGCCGGGGTTGGCGCAGTACCCGAAAGAACTCGCTGACTTGCTCGACGACCAGCGTTTTCCAGAAGCCCGGCATCACCTGCGTCAGCTCTACCCTGACCCGATTGGCGGCGGCGAATGGGCGCTGCAACGGGGCTTCGACGGACGCATCACCGGGATCAACAGTCCGTCCACCGAGGTGCCGTTGAAGCAGGCGGACTTCCCGTCGCAATGGTCGGACTTTGAAGGCATGCAGCGTTATTCGGACTGGCAGTTCGTCGCTGAAAAAGCCTTTCTCGATGGCACCGGCCCTGGCAACGGGTCCCCGGTCAAAGGCCAGTCGGCCTTGCCGCAGGCGTTGCAGCCATGAGCCGGCAATGGTGGTGCGCGTTGATCTTCGCTGCCGTGGCGTCTTTCGCCAGCGCCGCCGAGGAAGACGAAATGATGGGTTTCATCGTCGACGACACGATCTCGCACATCGGCCACGACTTTTACTACTCGTTCAGCGAACGCCTGCGCGACACCAGTCCGATGGATTTCAACCTGGTGGTGCGCGAGCGCCCCGATGCGCGCTGGGGCAGCCTGGTGACCGTGGAATATCAGCAACGCCTGGTGTATCGGCGCTTCCTGCCGCCGAACACCGTAGAACTGAAGGACGAGGCCTACGAGGCCGCCGACTCGGTTCGACTGGAGGTCGTCCGGCGCAAGCTGGAAGCCTTGTTGCAGGACACCACCGACCTTGAGAAGGACGAACTATGAACACGACAACGTTCTCACGGCGCCGCGGATTCTGGATCTCGGGGTTGTTGATCGGGCTTGCCAGCGCCGCCGGCGTCCAGGCCACCGAACTGGTCTACACGCCGGTCAACCCGTCGTTCGGCGGCAACCCGCTCAACGGCACCTGGCTGCTCAACAACGCCCAGGCGCAAAACGATTTCGATGATCCGGACCTCAAGAAACGTACGACTGTGGCCGGCACTTCGGCGCTCGAACGTTTCACCAGTCAATTGCAGTCGCGGTTGCTAGGGCAACTGCTGGACAACATCTCCACCGGCAACACGGGGAGCCTGTCCACCGACGCTTTTATCGTCAACGTCGTCGATGACTCGGGGGCACTCACGATTGAAGTGACCGACCGAGCGAGCGGCGAGGTTTCTGAAATCAAGGTGAACGGCCTCAACCCATGACGGGATGACGGTTCCGGGGAGTGATGGACATGAAAAAAATAATAGCGCTAGGGCTGATGTTGGCGGCATTACAAGGGTGTGGTCTGCGTGAGCCGATGCCGGCCGAGCAGGACACCGACACTCCGACCCTGACCCCCAGGGCCTCGACCTACTACGACTTGCTGAAAATGCCTCGACCCAAGGGCCGTTTGATGGCGGTGGTGTACGGCTTCCGTGACCAGACCGGGCAGTACAAACCGACTCCGGCGAGTTCATTTTCCACCAGTGTCACCCAGGGCGCGGCGTCGATGTTGATGGACGCGATGCAGGCCAGCGGCTGGTTTGTGGTGCTCGAACGCGAGGGGCTGCAGAACCTGCTGACTGAACGCAAGATCATTCGTGCGTCGCAGAAGAAACCCAATACGCCGGTGAACATCCAGGGTGAGCTGCCACCGTTGCAGGCGGCGAACATGATGCTTGAGGGCGGGATCATTGCTTACGACACCAACGTGCGCAGCGGTGGGGAAGGGGCGCGGTATTTGGGGATCGATTTGTCCCGTGAATACCGGGTTGACCAGGTGACTGTGAATTTGCGTGCGGTGGATGTTCGTAGCGGGCAGGTGTTGGCGAATGTCATGACCAGTAAGACGATTTATTCGGTGGCGCGCAGTGCGGGGATTTTCAAGTTTATCGAGTTCAAGAAGTTGCTTGAGGCTGAGGTCGGGTATACGACTAATGAGCCGGCGCAGTTGTGTGTGCTTTCGGCGATTGAGGCGGCGGTGGGGCATATGGTGGCGCAGGGGATTGAGCGGCATCTTTGGCAGGTGGCGGGGGATGCTTCTACGCCTGGGCAGGATGATGTCTTGAATCGCTATTTGACTCAGAACAAGGTGGATCCGGATGCGGAGTGAACTTGGCGGCCTTTGGGGCGACCAGGTTCTGGCTGATGTATCCGGTTCAAATTTTGGGAGCCAGCCTGCTGGCGATGGCTATTTTTCAGACGTGGGCGTTATTGCGAATTTACCCGGAACCCTGTGGGAGCTGGCTTGCCAGCGATGGCGCCCGGTCAGTCGGTGGGGGGCTTTCTGGCCGGGTACATATCCATTTCTGCGGTAACGGCTGCTTAGGGTTTCGCCCTGACGGCGAGTCACCTTTTCCAAACGCCGAAAAGGTAACCCAAAAGGCTTTACCCTGACGTTCGGCCCTCGCTGTGGCTCGGGTTCCTTCGCTCCGGGATCGATCCGGGGGCATCGCCTACGGTTTGCTTCGCTGCACCTCCTCTCGATGTGTTTGGCTTCGCCAAACGGTCGATGCGCTCCCACCCCCGGATGAATCCCTCCACTCAGCCTGCCGAAGGGGCCGGCACGTCAAAAGCGGTACTCGAGCTAACGCTCATTGTGTTGAGTGGTGAGAGGCGAAAGGCAGAAAGCAGAAAGCGGACTGCTTTTGCTTTGATCGTTCCCGCGCTCCGCGTGGGAATGCAGCCCGGGACGCTCCGCGTCCCATTCTCGAATGTTTAAAAGTTGTGTCTGTTTTAACGATCCTTCCCACAAGGTTTTCAGGTTGTCCGTCGGAAGCGCGGGCTCTAGCCTGTTTCTGTCGCTGCCAATTCAGCGATCGGGATTGGAAACCCCGACGAGAACCGAGCGCACAAGCGCTTTTCATAACGTATGCTTGCGCACCTTGAAAAGTGTGCACTCCGTTATGGCGGCTGTGCGCGGGAGACCTTCGGGTCAACCGGGTTCTCCGTTCCCCGGGTTTCCAGCCTGCGTACAGCTGCCACCCATTCGTTCGGAAACCGAATGGGCCAGCTTCATTTCAGGATCGGAGATTCACCATGTTCAAACCAACACCCAACCCACCCGAAACCCAAGCCAACCTCGAAACCGACCCAACCTCCCCATACACCTCCATCGACTCGAAAAAACTCCACGAAGCCGCCGAGCGCGCCCTGGACCATTACCTCTGCCCCGGCGCCCACATCATGGGCAGCGTCAACGAACCCGCCCCGATGTACCTCGCCAACCCGGCCTACAACACCGAATCCCTGCTCGCCAACGCCAGCGAATCCCTGGGCTCGGCCAGCGAGATGCTCAACAACTTCGCCGCCACCCTCGACCCCGCCCACCGCAAGACCGCATTGGGTATCGCGCAGATCCTCATGTTGAGTGAGCTGGCCGTAAATCAGGCCTTGGATCACGTCGAACTGAAGGGCTGATCCAGCACATCCCCAATAAAAAACGCGGCCCAGCAATGGGTCGCGTTTTTCACATTCAAACTGGAGTCACCATGGATCCCCTGATCTCCACAATCGTTTCAGACTTCGAAAGTGAAGAGCAGGCCGCCAGCTACGACCGCTGGTTCCTTGCCGAAGTCCAAGCGTCAATCGATGATCCAAGGCCCAGCATTTCGCATGAACAGGTGCTGGCTGAAATCTCGGCCCTCATGGAGGAGCAACGAAGAAAGTATGAGGCGAGGTGAGTTCTGTGCGTCGGAAATGTGAAAAGTAGAAAAGCGCAATGTAGATTTTTGATCGTTCCCACGCTCTGCGTGGGAATGCAGCCCTTGTTGCTCCGCGTCAAATTCGCGAGCTGGAGCGCGAAGCGTCCCTGGAGGCATTTCCAACTGAGTCTGCTCGACGTTTCGACGTGGAAACAATCAACGACTCAAGTCTCAGCGCAAAAAAAACGCCCCCCAAAGGGAGCGCATTTTTTGCTTCAGTGAGGTTATTCATTGTGTGACCGAGCGCCACATCACAGATATTCCTGACGTGCGTGCACAACGCCCAGAATATTTATCCGGCCCACCGCTTGGTAAATGAGCAGGTAGTTGGGATGTACCACCATCTCACGAGTGCCGGGAGTTCGCCCCACTCGATAGAGGTGTGGATGTTTGGCAACGATAATCGTGGCGGCTTCAATAGCGTTTGAAAGCTTGTTAGCCGCTTTGAAATTACGGTCACTGATGTAGTCAAGAATGTGCAGGAGTTCAGCCCGAGCTTCGGGCTGCCACTCAACCTGCATCGTATTTTTTACGCTTTGCTTCCATCAGGGCATGCATTTCGGCCATCACCTGATCATTAGGAATGCTCGGACGTGGGTCATTCATGGAGGCTTGTATTTTGGCGATCAACCAACGGTCATAACTCGCAGCCTGCTCCTCGGGACCAAGATCCGAAACAACCGGGCACAGTGGGTCGATCAAAGACGGGTCGATCATGGAACCTCCGGGTTTGGTGCCTGGAAGTCTATTCGGTAATGGTATCGCTGTCGTCGCTGTCTGGATGAATTGCATGTTGGCCAAGCTCCATGAGGATCAAGTTGTCCCGGCAAATCCTAGAGCCTGCACTTCCGACGGCCAACCGCCAGAATTCGTCAGAAAAGTCCCCGATCTTCTGAAAACGGTACGTTTTCCGTAGGACGCCACTCGAGCCTCAGCGCAAAAAAAACCGCGACCCTCAGCAGGTCGCGGTTTTCCAACACTCAACCCTTACTGCTGCAACACCGTCGCCTGGTTAGCCGACCCAAACTGTTGAATATTCGCCGTCTGCGTCATCCCGCTCTGATCCACATTAGCAATGTTCCCCGTCCCGCCCTGGGTCACGTACGCCACGTTCATGGTGTCAGCCTGTTTCACGGTGATCATGTTGTCGCTGCCATACAGCTGCGCGGTGTACGCCTGGTTGCCGGTGCCGGACTGGTCGAACTCGGTGCTGTTGCCAGTGCCGTTCGAGGTGCCTTGGGCCAGGTTGGTGGTGCCGCGTTGATCGGAGATCAGGATGTTGTCGCTGCCGTTCTGGTCGAAGTACAGCTCGTTGTAGGAATCAGCCTGGCTGACTGTAGTTTTGTTGCCGGTGCCAGTCTGGTGGGTGGTCATGGTGTGGCCGACGCCATCCTGGGTGAAGCTGGCGATGTTGCCGTTACCCGCCTGATTGATCGTCGCACGCTGGTTGCTGCCGAACTGGCCGCCGTGTTGCGGGCCTTTCCAGTTGCTGGCGTAGACCTTGTTGTCGTTGCCCACGGAGGTGGCGTTGAGTGTGTGACCGTCGCCGCTCTGGTAGGTGTAGTGCACGTTGCCGTTGCCGACTTGATAGAGCGACAGCGTCGAGTTGACCGACTCGAACTGGTCGGCGTAGATGGCGTTGGTGTTGCCGACCTGGGTGACGGCGGCAGTGTTGTTTTCGCCGAAGCTCTGGTCGACCACGGTTTCGTTGCTGTCGCCGTATTGGTTGACGGTGGCCTGGCTGGCCAGTTGGGTGTCCTGCCAGATTTCGCTGCCGTTGAGGTTGCCGAACTGGTTGATGGTGATGTTGCCGCCGGTGCCGTTGCGCTGGTCGGCGTAGCCGTAGTTGTTTTCGCCGGCCTGGTTGATGCCGATCTGCCCGCCGTTGTGGGTGACCTGTTCGGCGGTGCCGTAGTTGGCGGTGCCGTATTGGGTGATCACCGAGCTGTTGCCGCTGCCTTCGTACAGTTGCTCGATGTTGGCTTCGTTGCTGTCGCCGAACTGGAAGGTCTTGCCTTCGCTGCCGTTCTGCGAGTCCTGGTAGACGAACGAGAAGTTGCCGGTGCCTTGCTGCTGTTGCAGGACGGTGTTGGGTGAGCCGAAGCCCAGCGACTGGCTGGCGTGGGTGGTGTTGAAGGCGCCGACCTGTTGTTGGGTGATGGTGCCATTGTCTTCGTAAAGTTGTTCGGCATACGCGGCGTTGTAGTCGCCGACCGCGTCCTGGGTGATGACGCTGCTGGCGGTGTCTTGCACGGCGGCGGCGTCGTTGCCCTGGCCGAGTTGGGTCTGGGTGGCGCTGCTGAACGGGGCCTGGGTCTGCTTCACATCGGCGATGTTGGCAGTACCGACCTGGCTCTGGGTGGACAGGCTGTCGTCGGCCATGGCCTGGGCACTGAACATGACCAGGATGGCGGCGGTGAGGGGCGTCAGTTTGAACATGATGAACTCTCCGATGATTGCAGTGCTTAGCGATATTGCTTGACCGAAACGCTCATGCCGTTGCCCGACTGGGTCACGGCGCTTTGCAGCCCCGTGCCGGCCTGCTCGATGCTGGCGTCGTTGTTGTTGCCGTTTTGCGAAATCTGCGCGCGGTTGTGGCTGCCGTTTTGTGTGATCGATGCGGCGTTGCCGGAACCGTTTTGCGTGATCAACGCCATCAGGTCGCTGCCTTGCTGAAGGATGTACGCTTCCTGATTGCTGCCCGACTGCACGATGTTTCCAAGCAGCGACTGACCGTTCTGCGAGAGCAGCGCGAGGTTGGCCTGGCCGTTCTGGTCGATCAGGGCTTGCTGGCCCACAGGGGGCGGCAGTTCGCCGAGATCGGCGCTGTTGGGCGCCAAGTCATCGTTTTCCATCAGGTCGTCGGCGCGCACACCCGCACTGCCGCACAGGGCGAGCAGGCAAAGCAGGGCGGCGGTCGGCGTGTTCATGGCGTTATCCTGTGCTGTGTCGTGTTGCTTAAACCTGAAATCGTGGCTGAGAGCAGCCCCACCCACTCCGCGCTCAGGCGGTGTGGGGCGGGTGGGGCGTGGGCTCAGAGGGTGGTCACCGAGATGGTGCGCACGGTGCCTTGGGACGAACGGATGGTGGCGGTCGGGTTGGCCGATGGCACCACCGTCGTGTTGTTCAGCGTCAACCGCCAGCGTCCGGTGACCGGTACCGTCGTCGTGCCGAGGGTGACCAGCCCGGTCGGGGTGGTGACCTGCACGGTGATGGTGTTGCCGGTGGTCACGGACGAGGTGCCGGCGAAGTCCCAGTTGAAGCGGTTGCCGGAACGGGCCTGCACGGTCGAGGTGGTGATCGTGAAGGTTTCCGCCGCTGGCCGTGGCGACACTTGCACGGTGACCGTGGCCGGCGTCGACAGGGCGCCGAAGCTGTCCCGGGCGATGTAGGTGAAGGTCGTGGTGAACGCGGTGGTCACGGTGGCCGGTGGGGTGTAGGTGATCACCGTGCCGTCAGTGCTGACCGTGCCGCGTCCTGCCGGCGGTTGGGTCAGGCTGGCGACGCCCAGCGGCGTGTTGCCTTCCGGATCGGTGTCGTTGGCCAGCACGTTGATCGGGATCGCCACGCCCAGTGTTGCGACGCTGTCGGCGACGGCGGTCGGTGGCCGGTTCGGCGCCACGCTGATGGTCACCGTGGCCGGGTTCACCGAGGCCAGGCCTTTGCTGTCCTGAGCTTTGTAGGTGAAGGTCGTGGTCAGCGGTGCGTTGACCACGGCTGGTGGGGTGTAGACCACTGACGTGGTGCCATTCAGGGCGACGGTGCCCTGACCGGCCGCCGGTTGAGTCAGCGCGGTGATGGTCAGCGGTACGTTGCCGTCCGGGTCGTTGTCGTTGGTCAGCACGTTGAGGGTGATCGGCACGCCGAAGCTGGTGCTGCCGGTGTCGGCGACGGACAGCGGCGCCTGGTTTTCACCGGTGTCCGGTGCGTTGCCGACGACTACCACCGGCTCGGTGTCGCTGCCGCCGGCGGCGGATTTGACCGTGACGGTGGCCGGTGGCTGGGTCAGGTCGGCGACGGTGATTTTTTGCAGAGTGCCGGTTTTCGACAGGCGTCCGTAACCTTGGGCAACCATGTCCGGTACGGCGACTTCATCGGTCGACGTGGCCTCAATCAGCAGGCTGTGGTTGGCCCAGCTGTAGCGGGCGGTCTGGATTTTCACCACGTCGGTGAGCTTCGCCGAGACCGAGGTTGGACGGGTGGTGCCGGCCGGATTGGTGGCGGTCACGACCACCACCGACGGCAAGGTGCCGTTGCCCAGGCGCTGGCCGAAGAACAGGCCGTTGTTGTCACCCAACAGGCTGGTCTGGCACGGCGTTTTCGGCGGTCCTGGCAGCAGCGCCAGGGTTTCGCGGAAGCACAGGGTCGAGCTGCTGTCAGACTTGGCGAACACTTCGGTACGCACGCCGGCCGACGTCCGGCGATAGGTCGCGCGATCGAGGGCTACGTGGGTCTGTTGACGGTTGTCGAGGACCTTGCCGGCGACGGTGAACAGCGTGGTCTGAATCGAGCCCGCGCCCGAGGGACCGTCGATCCGCACGAAGTTGGTGTTGAACGGGCTGCCGGTCACGGCTTCGGTGAGGTTCGGGTCACCGACGAAGGTTTCGACGCTGCCACTGTCCGGGTTCACTTCGGTGTACGGGCCGTTGATGCTGCGCAGGAACGGTCCGATGGCACCGTTGAGCGCGCCGCTGAAATTGCCCGGGGCGCCGATGCCGACGTCCTTGGTGATGTTGATCGCCCGCCGGCCCGGCGTGGTGACGGTGACTGTTTCCACGCCATAGGGGTGGGTGATGGTGTAGGTGCCGGCCACGGGGACGTTCACCCGGATACGGATCCGCGCAAAGCTTTGCTGGTCGCCATCGATCGGGTTTTCCGAGGCGAAGGCCGCTTCTACCCCGGCGACGTAGGCGTCCATACCAAAACCGGCGCCGTTGTTGGGGATATTGGTTTCAGCCAGGAACCAGAAGGCTTCCGGCGGCCAGTTGTCGGGGAACACCATTGGCAGTGTGTCGTCAAAAATCCCCGGCTCGGGCAGCAGGGTGCACATGTACGCCGGCGGGGTGGCGGCCGGCACTCGCGAGCTGGCGGCGCGCGACTGGCAGAGCTCCATCGACAGCAGGTTGTTGTCCTGATACCACATCGGGAATTTCCCGGTGGCGAAGGTGTAGGGGCCGGGGTCGACGGCGGCCAGTTGCGCGAACGCACTGCCGGTCAGCGAGATTGTCAGCCCGAGCGCGTTGAGCGCGAAGCGTGGCCACTTGTTCATGATGCCTCCTGATGCGGATCTGGGCATGTGAGCGTTCATTGCACGATGACCACTTCTTCGGTATCGCTGCCGCCGTTGGACGACGTCACTCGCACCTTGGCCGGTGGAATCGGGGTGATCCCGGTGGTCAGGGTTTTCACTGCGCCGTCGCCGCCCAGCGCACCGATAGCGGCGCCGCTGCCGGAGGTGGCGGTGAGTACCGGCGGCGAAGTTTCGTCACTGGTCGAAGCCACCAACGTCAGTTGCCCGGAGCTCAGGCTGTATTCGGCGCGCTGGATCACCACCAGGTCGGTCAGGGTCATGGGCAGGGTGGTCGGCGAACTGGTAGCGATAGCCAGGTGGTTGTCGGCGGTCACTTGCAGCGTGCTCGGCAAGGTCGGGTTGACCTGCGATTGCGCGTACCAGCTACCGGTGCTGTCGGCCTCTTTGAGGTTAAGCACCGGCGTGCTGCTGGTGACGGCTACGGTGGCCGGGGCAGGCGGAGCTTTGACGAACACGTCTTGTTGGGCCACCGGGGCGCTGTCGCCGGGTTTGCGCGAGTAGGTGCTGCGTTCGGTGATCAGCGGCGTTGGCCGAACCACCGTCGACAACTTGCCGGAGACGGCAAACACCGTGGTGCGCAGGTCGATGCCGCCGGGGCCTTCGATGCGGATGAAATTGGTGTTGAACGGACTGCCGGTCACCGCTTCTTCAAGGTTCGGGTCGCCGACGAATTGCTCGGCACCGCCCGCCGGATTGGTTTCGGTGTAGGGCCCGTTGACGCTGCGCAGGAACGGCCCGACGTCACCCTTGAGCGCGCCGTCGTAGGTTTTCGGACTGCCGATGCCGATGTCACGGGTCATGTTGATCGCGCGGCGACCGGGGGTGTCGACGGTGAACACGTCGACGCCGTACGGGTGGGTGATCACGTAGGTGCCGGCGGTGGGGACGTCGACCCGAATACGGATCCGGGCGAAGCTGATCTGGTCGCCTTCCACCGGATCACCGCCACTGAACGCAGCTTCAATGGCCGAGCCGTAGGACAGATTGATGCCCCGGGCCGCATCGACAACAGTGCCGTCGGCGGTGAACCAGAACGCTTCGTCGGGAAAGTTGGTCGGGAAGACGATCGGTTGGGCGTCGTCGAACACACCGGGCGTCGGAATCAGCGAGCACATGTACGAAGGGGCGCCGGGCGTACTCGGTACGCGCGAGCTGAGTGCTTTGGACAGGCACAGATCCAGCGTGCGACCGTGGGTGTCCTGATACCAACTGGCAAATCCGCCGGTCGCCGGGGCATAGGGGCCGGGATCGACGGCGAACAGAGCGGCCTGGGCAATGCCCTGGGCCAAGGCGCTCACGACCAGGACGGTCGCGGTTTTGGACAGTAAAGGGTGCATGAGTTAATCCCTCTATCGAAGTGCCTGCCCCTTGGGGGTGGGTCAGTTGCAGAGGGGCTTTACAACTTCCATACCAACGACCGCGTAACGGTCGGGAGAGGCCCGTGGCGCAAGGGTTGGCGAGTGCGGGTGGAGATTTTTTGCAGCGCGGACATCGGGCGACAGTCCCCAGGATTGGGGATTGTGGGGATCAATCGGCAAGGCGGATTTGCAGATCGGTGATCGTGGGGCCGTTCACCCCCCGCATCCGGGCAATCACCCAACCGTGGGCTATAACCCTATAGGGACGTATCGGGAAGTCGCCGCCATGAACATGCAGTCAAAATCGCTACCGGTCGAGGAGAGCAGCCTGCGCCTGGGTTTGCGCAAGCAGCCGTTCAATCTGCTGCGCTGGTTTTCATTGATCAGTATGGCGGTGATCGGCACGGTGGCCGTGGCGCTCGGGACGGTGTCGACGCGTTTCGTGATTGAAGAGAGCGTGCAGCGTGATGCCTTGCTGACCGCGCAGTTCATTCAGGCCATCGCGTCGGCAGAGGTGCGTCACGTCTCGATCCCCAATATCCGCACCATGGGCGAGTTGCTCGACCCGCGTCAGGACAACGACTTTCCCGATGTCGACCCCAGGGCACGGGCCAGCGCCCGGGGTGAATTTCTCGATCACATCGAGCATTTGCCCGATGTGATCCTCGCCAATGTCTACTCGCCGGATCGCCTGGTGATCTGGTCGACCAACCCGGCGCTGACCGGCACGCGGATTCATGCCGATGACGATCTCGACCGGGCGTTCAATGAAAAGATTCCGGTTTCGGCCAGTTATCACGACGTCGACAAGGGCCGTGAAGAACAGAAGTTCGTGGTGCCGCCGGATTACATCTTTATCGAAAACTACATCCCGCTGTTCGACGCCGATGGCAAGAACGTCACGGCGATGGTCGAGATCTACAAGGAACCCAAAGACCTGATCGCCCGCATGGAGCGCGGCCTGACCCTGATCTGGCTGGCCACCGCGCTGGGCGGCGGGCTGATCTATCTGGGGTTGTACTGGATCGTGCGCCGGGCGGCGATTCTGTTGGCGGCGCAACAAAAGCAACTGATTGCCAATGAAACCTTTGTCGCGCTGGGTGAGATGTCCTCGGCGGTGGCGCACAGTTTGCGCAATCCGTTGGCGACCATCCGCTCCAGCGCCGAATTGGCCCTGGAGTTCGATGCGGGGCCGGCGCAGAAGAACATCAAGGACATCATCGGCCAGGTCGATCGCATGTCGAAGTGGGTGCGCGAACTGCTCCAGTCGCTGCGACCGCTCAACGACGAACCGGAGCCGGTGAACCTTGTGGCGGCGCTGCATGAAAGTCTGGTCGCGTTCGAGCAACAGATCGCCAAGGCCGGTGTGCAGGTGGTGTTTCATCCGCAGCAGACACCGATGGTGCTGAGCCAACCGGTGCAACTGACGCAAATTCTCAACAGCCTGCTGGCCAACGCCTTGGAGGCCATGGACAAGGGTGGCACGCTGACCATTACGCTGGAGCCCACGGATAATCGCGGCGTCAGCGTCATGCTCAGCGACACCGGCAAAGGCATGAACGAGGAACAGCGCAGCATGGCCTTCCGGCCGTTCTTCACCACCAAGCAGGGAGGGCTCGGTGTGGGGCTGGTGCTGGTCAAGCGGATCATGGAGCGTTTCGGCGGCGGCGTGACCCTGGACAGTCGCGAAGGCGAGGGCACCACCGTTCGTCTGGCGTTTCAACTCATCCAGTAAATTGGGGTGAACTTCCCCCAGGAGCGGGTGTCAGCCCCCGGTCACCGGGGAGTGGGGAATCCAACAGCGTCTGTAACGGCTTGTTTCAGCGGGGATTAATACTTTGGCGAGGTAATTGCAAAACACCATCACCCCTTCCTTAGATGAGGCGGCTGGTGATGGACAGAGCAACGCGTTACCCCAACAAGTTATTCCTGCTGACGCCGTTAAGCGTCTTTCTGGCATTGACCCTCGGCACCATGGCCGGGGTTCGAGCGAGCCCGATTGATGACGAGAACCAGCCGGAAACCTCCGACCCGTCGGCGTATTACGACGAGCCGGCCGATGAGCCGGCGGCACTCAACGCCATCCTGACCATGCCCGAGGCCAACGAAGATTCCTTCGATCTGCCTGACGGGGTGAAAGGCACGCGCAACACCACGCGTTCGGAAAACATCCTGCCGCCGACCGTGCAGACCAGTTTCAATTACCCCACGAATGGCAAGCCGAGCCCGTTGTACGGTGCCCAGCCGTTCACTCAGCAAATCGTCCTGTTCGAAGAGTTCGGCCCGGAAAAACTCGACCCGACCACCCCGGCCGCGCCGCTGAGCTTTCCACCGGCCGCCATCGGTCCGGCACCGGCCCAGGACCCGAACAGCATCGCCCGCAGTGCGCCACCCGGCACCGCGCTGGACGCCTTTTTGCGTCAACCGGGGCTGACGCCGTTCCCGAGTCAGTTCTCCAACGTGGTCGACCGCAACCCGTGGCAGTCGCAAATTGAACTGTTCCTCAACCGTCACATCGGCTCATCCGCCGAAGGCCGGCCACCGGGAAAAGGCTGGGCTCACCAGCGCTGGAACGAGTTCTACCCCCAAGTCGCCTACAAGACCGTACAAACCGGTGCACGTCTGAACGGTGGCCTGCGTGACAGTCGGCAGATGCACGGTTATGCCGTCGGCGAGTTCGGCCCCGGCGGGCTGTACCACAACGTCGCTGGCGTGCCGGCAACCGATGGCACGGCCAAGGGCGTCGATGCGCGTTTCCACCCGGCGATGCCGGTGCAGAACCACAACTCGGTGTGGACATTCGACGGCACGCTGCCACCGAAACTGCTGATGGTGCGCTACGGCCAACCGGTGATCATGCGTCACTACAATGGCTTGCCGATTGATCCGGCGGCCAACCGTGGTTTCGGTCTGCACACCATCACCACCCACGAACACAACGGCCATTCGCCGGCGGAAAGCGATGGCTATGCCAACGCGTTTTTCTTCCCCGGCCAGTATTACGACTATCGCTGGCCGATCCAGCTCGCCGGTTACGACAGCATCAACACCAAGGCTGAAGATCCCCGCGCGGCGTTCCCCTGCGCACCGGGGGAAACCCTGTGGGTCAACGACCTTGCACCGGCGAAGAAGACCTGCGACCACGGCACTATCAAGATCCGTGGCGACTGGCGCGAAACCATGAGCACCCACTGGTTCCACGACCACATGCTCGATTTCACCGCGCAGAACGTCTACAAGGGCAACGCGGCGATGATGAACTACTACAGCGCCCTGGATCGCGGTAACGAATCGGTGAACGACGGGGTCAACCTGCGTTTCCCCAGCGGCAGCGCCTTGCCGTGGGGCAACCGCGACTACGACGTCAACCTGGTGTTCGCGGACAAGGCCTGGGATCAGGAAGGCCAACTGTGGTTCAACCCGTTCAACACCGATGGCTTCATCGGCGATCAGGTGCTGGTCAACTGGCAGTGGAAACCGACCCTCGACGTACGCGCCCGCAGTTATCGCTTCCGCATCCTCAACGGCTCTGTGTCGCGTTACTTCAAACTCGCTCTGGTACGGGAAATCAAAGGCACCAGCGGTGAATTCCAGGGGCCGAAGAACTCCGGTGTTTCCTACAGCCGCGTGCCGTTCCACATGATCGCCAACGACGGCAACATCATGGAACACAGCGTGCCGTTCGACGGCTCGATGGACCTCGACGCCGACGGCGACAAACAGAACCACAACGCGATCCTGCCGACCCAGGGCATCGCCGAGCGGTTCGACATCATCGTCAACTTCTCGAAAAACGGCATCAAACCGGGCGACAAGCTGTTCTTCGTCAACCTCCAGGCCCAGGACGACGGCAAAGGCCCGAAAGAGACGATCTCGCTGTCCGACGTGCTCTCCGAGAAGTACCTGGCGGTGATCAAACAGACCAGCAAAGGCCCGCAGTGGGACAAGGGCGATCCGGCGGTGGGCAAGGTCTTGCAGCTCAACGTCAAGCCTTTCACCGGCCAGGACCTGGCCATGGACCCGGCAGCCTACGAACCGGCCAAACCGGGCAAGGCCGAAGGCATGGTGATGATCCCGCTGAAAATCCACCGCGACAACGCCGCCGACAAAGCGCTGCTGGCCAACGCCCGTCACCGCACCTTCACCTTCGGCCGCAGCGACGGCACCGATGAAGCACCGTGGACGGTCAAGACCGATGGTGGCTTCGGCTTCCACATGGACCCGCGCCGGTTGAACGCTTCGACCAAACTGGCCAGCGGTCCGACCGACGCAGGCACCGCCGGGTTCGGCACTCTGGAGGTGTGGAATATCAAGCTTGGCGGCAAGGGCTGGAGCCATCCGGTGCACGTGCACTTCGAGGAAGGGATCATCCTCAGCCGTGGCGGCAAGGCCCCGCCTGAGTGGGAAAAATGGGCGCGCAAGGACGTCTATCGCATCGGTTCGGAAGCCGACGGGCTGGACAGCGTGGAAATGGCGATCAACTTCCGCGAGTTCGCCGGGACCTACATGGAGCACTGTCACAACACCCAGCATGAGGACAACTCGATGCTGCTGCGTTGGGACCTTGAGAAGCCCGGCCAACTGCAATTGATGCCGACACCGCTGCCGAGCTGGGATGGCGTGCGCTACGTCAACTCCGCCGCGCTGCCAACCTTCCGCGCTGGCGATGGCTTCGGCCCGCAAGTGACCGTGAAGAAATGAAAAGGGAGGGAGCCGACATGACCCAGCCAACGCCGCGCTCCCGCGCCCTTGGCATGCACTTGATCCTGGTGCTGGTCACCTGCCTGCTCGGCAGTCAGGTGCTCATCGCTCATCAAGCGCTGCCCGAAGGCGCCAGCGAATCCGCCACCCCGTGGGGTGGCGACTATTTCCCCAACACCCTGCTGACCGATCAGGACGGCAAGCAGGTGCGCTTTTTCGATGACCTGATCAAAGACAAGGTGGTGGTGATCAATTTCATCTTCACCTCCTGCAGCGACTCCTGCCCACTGGAAACTGCACGCCTGCGCCAGGTGCAGAAACTGCTGGGGGACCGGGTCGGGCAGGACATCTTTTTCTACTCGATCACCATCGATCCGCTCAGCGACACCCCCGAAGTGCTCAAGGCTTATTCGCAACGCTTCAAGGTTGGCCCCGGCTGGAAATTCCTCACTGGCGAATTCGAAGACGTCACCGACCTGCGCAAGAAACTCGGGCTGTTCATCGAAGGCGTCGACAACGGCCGCACCAAGGATCACAACCTGAGCCTGATTGTCGGCAACCAGAGCACCGGGCGCTGGATGAAGGCCTCGCCGTTCGAAAATCCGTGGATTCTCGCCGATCAACTGGCCAACACCTTGCAGAACTGGAAGCAGCCAAGCATCGAGGAAAGCTATGCCAATGCGCCGGAAATTCGGCCGCCGAGCAACGGCGAAGAACTGTTCCGCACCCGTTGTGCTTCGTGCCACAGCCTCGGCCCACAGGACGGCGAAGGCATCGGCATGCGCAACATCGGCCCGGACCTGATCGGCGTGACCCGCCAGCGTGACCCGGCCTGGCTCAACCGCTGGATCCGCGAACCGGATCGGGTACTGGCGGAAAAGGACCCGATCGCGCTGCAACTGTTCGAACAATACGAGCGGATTTCGATGCCCAATCTGCGCCTCGACGAACAGTCAGCGCAGTCGATCATCGACTTCCTGCGCGATGAAACCGAGCGTCAGCACCCAACCGCGCAGCCCTTGGCTGACGGGGCGTTGACGCCAATAAGTCCGGACACAAGCAGCGAAACGGTGAGTCGCATGCGCTAGCGGCTAAATAGCATCATTGAGACCTGTGTCACGGTCATTGCCACCTACACTCACTCGTGAGGTGGCTGTAACCGGTTCGATACAAAATGCCAGGGCACCCCCATGCAACGACTGGAAGAACAAAAAATACCTGCGCCGAACGTCGCGGCAGCAGCCATCAAGAGTTGGGGCGGACAGTTCAACCTGCTGCGCTGGTTCTCGCTGGCCAGTTTTTTCATCATCGCCGCCGTGGCGCTGGGTCTGGGCTATATCTCCACGCGGTTCGTGGTCACCGAAAGCGTAGAGCGCGATGCGATGCTCACGGCGCAATTTGTCCAGGCCATCGGCGATGCGGAAATGCGCCACGCCGGCATCACGCCGCTGCGCACCATGGGTGAAATGCTCGACCCGCGTCAGGACAAGAACTTCCCCGATGTCGACCCGCTGGCGCATGTCTCGGCGCGGGCCGAATTTCTCGATCATGTCGAACACTTGCCGGACATCCTCCTGGCGACGGTCTATGCCCTGGATCGCACGGTGATCTGGTCGACCAACCCGGAGCTGGTCGGCGTGAAATTCGAGGACGACGACGAGCTGGACGAGTCATTCGAAATGAAAGTGCCGGTGTCTTCCAGCTACCACAAGATCGACGACGAAAAACCCGAACAGAAGCTGTCCCGCGAGCCCAAATACCTGTTCATCGAGAACTACATCCCGATGTTCAACGCCGACAAAAGCAAAGTCATCGCCATGGTCGAGATCTACAAGGAACCGGCGGATCTGGTAGACCGCATCGACCGTGGTTTCGCCGCAATCTGGGCGGCGACGATCCTCGGGGGCGCGGCGATTTACCTCGGGCTGTTCTGGATCGTTCGGCGTGCTTCGACCTTGCTGCAGAGCCAGCAACAGCAACTGATCAGCAACGAAACCTTTGTCGCACTGGGCGAGATGTCCTCGGCGGTGGCCCACAGCTTGCGCAACCCGTTGGCGACCATCCGTTCCAGCGCCGAACTGGCCCAGGAAGTGGCCAGCCAGAGCGCCCAGCGCAATATCGGCGACATCATCAGCCAGGTCGATCGCATGTCGCGCTGGGTTCGCGAGTTGCTGGTGTCGCTGCGGCCGATGAACGATGACGGCGAAGCCGTGGATCTGCTGGCGGCGGTCGAAGATACCCTTGGCGCGTTCGATGCATCGATTCGGCGTAGCGGGGTCGAAGTGCGGTTCAACCCGAAAGACTGCCCGCCGGTCGTCAGCCAACGGGTGCTGTTGACGCAGATTCTCAATAGCCTGTTTGCCAACGCTCTGGAGGCGATGCCCAAGGGCGGCGTGCTGAGTGTCGATATTGAGGCACCCCACGCCGGCCTGGTGTGCATGACCCTGGGCGACACCGGCAAAGGCATGAGCGCGCAACAGCAACAACTGGTGTTCAAACCGTTTTTCACCACCAAACAGGGCGGCCTCGGGGTTGGCCTGGCGTTGGTCAAAAGAATCATGGAGCGTTTTCAGGGCTCGGTTGTACTGACCAGCCGCGAGCAGGAAGGAACCCGCGTCAGTCTCAACTTTAAAGTGGCATCGGGAGGGGAATATGGAACACAGCATTCTGCTGGTCGAGGATGACGAACTGTTGGCCGACAATATTCAGACCTACCTGGAGCGCAAAGACTTCGAGGTGACGGTTTGCCATTCGGCTGAAGACGCGCTGGGGCAACTGGAAAGCTTCATGCCGGACATCGTGCTGACCGACAACTCGCTGCCGGGCATGAGCGGTCACGACCTGATCCAGAAGCTGCGCATCAGCGCGCCGGATCTGAAAGTGATCATGATGACCGGTTACGGCAACGTCGAAGATGCGGTGGTCGCGATGAAGGAGGGCGCCTTTCATTACGTCACCAAACCGGTCGCGTTGCCGGAACTCAAACTGCTGCTGGACAAGGCCCTGGCCACCGAACGGATGGAGCGCACGCTGTCGTTTTATCAGGAGCGCGAAGCGCAGAAATCCGGGGTGCAGGCGCTGATCGGTGAATCGGCGCCGATGCAGCATTTGAAGAACACCATCGGTCAGTTGCTCGAAGCCGAACGGCGCATGACCAACGGCGATCTGCCGCCGGTGCTGGTGGAAGGCGAGACCGGGACCGGCAAGGAACTGGTGGCGCGTGCGCTGCATTTCGACGGCGCGCGCAGCAAAGGACCGTTCATTGAATTCAACTGCGCGTCGATCCCCGCCAACCTGGTGGAGTCGGAGCTGTTCGGTCACGAGAAAGGTGCGTTCACCGACGCCAAGGATCGCCGCGTCGGGCTGGTCGAGGCAGCCGACGGCGGCACGCTGTTCCTCGACGAAATCGGCGAGATGGATCTGGTGCTGCAGGCCAAACTGCTGAAGCTGCTGGAGGATCGCACCATTCGCCGGGTCGGCTCGGTGAAGGAGCGCAAGGTCAACCTGCGGGTGATCAGCGCCACCAACTGCAACCTCGAACAGATGGTGCAGCAGGGCAAATTCCGCCGTGACCTGTTCTTCCGCCTGCGGATCATCTCGATCAAGGTGCCGCGCCTGTATGCCCGTGGCGACGATGCGCTGTTGCTGGCGCGGCATTTTCTCGCCAGCCACGGCAAGCGCTACGGCAAACCGAACCTGCATTTCAGCCAGCAGGCTGAAGAGCTGCTGCTCAATTACACTTGGCCGGGCAACGTGCGCGAACTACGCAACATGCTTGAACAGACCGTGCTACTGGCACCGAGCGACACCATTGCCGCGCACCAGTTGAACGTGTGCATGAGCCTGGTCGACGAGCCGCCGTTGCATCAGCATCAGCATCACGAAGTGCCGCACTTCGAACCGCGCCCGGCGAGCAACACCGAGTCGATGAACCTGCCGGAGGTCGAGCGCGACATGGTGCGCAAGATGCTCGACAAGACCGACTGGAACGTCACCAAGTCTGCCCGCTTGCTGGGCCTGAGCCGCGACATGCTGCGCTACCGCATCGAAAAGCTCGGCCTGGCACGCCCGGACAAGCGTCAGTGGTAGACCGCGTTACTCCGTGGGTTCGGCGGGCTCAGGCATTCCAGCAGGCACGTCGGATCCAGCACCTCGTCGTTGACGTAGATGCCGCGCTCGGCGTCGTACGTGCGGATAAACACTCGCACCGTCGCGTCGGCCACGGTCGGCAGCTGTGAATCGTGGAAGTCGTGGCGATCGGGGATCACCACGAAATCCTGCGGCGTGGTGTCATCGAACGGCCGAGGCGGCTGGGCATTCAGCGACGGCGGCGCCGGATGGGCGAAGGGCTGGTTCGGCCCGTAGTAATTGAAGTTGCTGTCGAGGGCTTGCGCCTGTGTGGCGGCGAGCAGACAGGCGGATAGCAGCAGCCGGTTGAACGTTTGCATGGCAGCACCTGTGGAAGCGGTTTTCCCCAAGGCTATTAACTATAGCCGCCCGTTGGCTTACAAGTTCGCAACAACCTGGATTATCGGGCTCAACTAGACTCGGACCGCTCAATCAAGAGCATCGTCCGGAGTGCGCCATGGAAGTGCCAAACAACAAGAACGCCATCGAAAGCAATCGTCAGGCGTGGAACGATTCGGCCCGTCATCATCAGGATTCACCTGACTGGCAGTCTTTGCTGACCGAGGTCGTCCAGGCCGATTTCTCCTGCCTCGACGAAACCCTGCGCGGGTTGCTGGAGCAGGTCGGCGTCGATGGCAAGGACGTCGTGCAACTGGGTTGCAACAATGGCCGCGAGAGCCTCTCGCTGTTCGCGCTGGGTGCGCGAAGTGTCGTTGGTGTCGATCAGTCGGCGGCGTTCCTCGAACAGGCCCGTGAGCTCAACAGCCGCTCGCCGCACAAGGCCGAATTCGTCGAAACCGATATTCATCACCTGCCCGAAGCACTGCGCGATCGCTTCGACGTGGCGCTGATCACCATCGGCGTCCTCAACTGGATGCCCGACATCGGCGAATTCTTCCGCCACGTCGCCTCGACCCTCAAACCGGGCGGGCAACTGGTGATCTACGAAACTCACCCGTTCCTGGAAATGGTCGATCCCGACGCCGAGGATCCGTTTCGCCTCGCGACCTCGTATTTCCGCGAAGAACCATTCGTGCAGGAAGAACCGATCGTCTACGTCGGTAAGGTCGAGCAACAAGCCGCGCCGTCGTACTGGTTCGTGCACAACCTCGGCGCCATCTTCACTGCCGCCCTCGACGCCGGGCTGAACATCGCGCATTTCAAGGAATACCCGCATTCGAACCGGGAAGAGGCGTATGACCAATACCTGAACCGCGAGGCGCAGATGCCGATGTGTTTTACGTGGGTGGGTGTGAAGTCCTGACCTGACAATTGAGGTGCGGCGACTGGCCCTATCGCGGGCAAGCCCGCTCCCACAGGGATCTACGGCAATCACATATTTTGTGGTCGACATAAAACCTGTGGGAGCGGGCTTGCTCCGGGCGGCGATCCGACGAAGGCGGCTGCACAGCCGCCACAAGTCTTAAGCCTGCGCAGCCGCCGTGACCACTGGCCGTCCCGGTTTGCGCAACGGTTCCAGTCGCGAACCTTCATACCGCGTCTCGCGGAAGAACCGCCACTTTCCAAACAGTCCGTAGACGTGCGTCACACGGCCCTGTTCGTGATAGCCCATGCGGATGTGCAGTTTCAGCGCCGGGATGTTGTGGGTTTCGCAGACGTCCACCACCTTGTGGCAACCCTGGGCGGCCATGGCTTGCCAGAGGGTAACCTGCACGTCCACCGACAGGCTGCTGCCGAAGTAGGCGCGGGTCATTTCGCCGCCGAATTCAAAGAACTCGCCGGGTTTGACCGGGAACTCGCAGCCGTAATAGTGACGGTCGTGGTAGTCGCGAATGCTGCCCCAGATGAAGCCCACAGCGTGGTCATCCGCGTCGAGGTACATGTGCCCGGTGTGACCTTCGGCTGCGAGTTCGGCCATGGTCTGTACGCGGTCACCGAAGTGTTTGGCGAAGGCGCCGGTGTTGTGCGGCGTGATGTCGACTTTGCGCAGGCCTTCGTAAGGGCGAAGCTTGTGCGGCGGCACCGGGCTGATCAGGTCGCGCTCCATCCACAGCAGTTCCCAATGGAAGAACACGTAGCGTTTCCACAAGGTGCCGAAGGTGCGGCCCAGGCCTTTTTGCTTGATGCGTTTGCGCAGCTTTTCAATGACGCTCATATGCCCTCCGTGGCCGAGGCCCGGGTGTTTTTGTGGTTGGCTTTTGTGGGTATAGATCAAGCCTGCAAGTTCATTTCGAAGTGCCATCTTCGAAAGTATTGCAAGTTGTGTAACTCAATCGAGTGCCGCGGCACCGCGCAGAAAATCCTTGTTCAGGTCGGCATAGGAGACCCGTGGAACGCCCGCCAGCCGCTGCTCTAGCACGCGGCTCAGGGACTCTCCAGGTTGCAGATACGCATCACCGAAATCAGCCCCGAGCTGATTGGGATGCGCGACGACTTCCAGCACACCGTCGGTCGGCGCAGGCTCGTTGCGCAGGTCGACCGGGGTGCAGACGTAGTCCGCTGTCGCACCGGCCAGTCCTTGCAAGCGACGGTTGAGCAAGCCTTTGAATATGCGTTTGGGCAGGCTGAGGTTTTGCCCCAGATTGCGCGCCAGTCGTACCGGAACACCCTGATGGGCAGCGAAGCGCGCGACGATCTCGCCGATTGGCCAGATGTTGTGCACGTGCTGGTGTGAATCGAGGTGGCTCGGGCGCACGCCGTGATCGACACAGCGCTGCCACTGCGCCTGCAACTCCTCCTGCACCGCTTCGCGATCCGCTCGACCGAGCCAAAGGCTGTGCCGTGGCAAGTTAAGGTCGAACACACCCTGGCTGTCGCAGAAGGTGCGACGGGCGAGAATCGCCTGGCTCAGCGGCCGGCCATACGTCAGGTTGAAATGCAGGCCGATCCGCCCGTCCAGCAAGTGATGACGGGCCATCGCACAGGCTGCTTCGAATGCCGGCATGTTGGCCATGGCTGTGGCAGAGCTGATGACCCCGGCCTGGAAGGCGCTGAAGATCACCGCGTTTTCGTTCGGGGTCAGGCCGAAATCGTCAGCGTTGACTATGACTTGGCGAGGCATGTTCGCCCTCCGTGGTGGTGGCGGCGGGTTTGGTTTCGAGTTTTGGAGGCGTCGACTGACGCCGGGCTCGCCATTCCTGCAATGTCGGTTTGAGCCGTTGCCAGAGGCGCAGTCCAAGCCCCAGCAACAGGCCGCTCGGGCGCCAGGAATAGAAGCTCCAGCGCCAGTGCTCCAGTTGCCCGGTCATGCGTTCGTGAAGTTGGTGACTGGAGTTTTCCAGGCTGACCCGCGAGGCATCGATCCAGCGCCAGTTGTCCTCAAGTCCCCAGCGAATCCATTCCTCCAGCAACACCCGGCCGCTGCCCAGATCGGCGTACTGCGGCAGGAACGCGAGGTTGTAATCGTAGAGCCGGCCCTGTTCGAGCAAGCCGAGCCGGTAGCTGATGCAGCGCCCGTCCAGCTCCAGCGTGACCACGCGCACCAAACCCTGGGCGGCGAGAGCGGTGAAGGCGCTTTCGATGCAGCGGCGGCTGCGTTCGCTGGCGAAGATGCCGACACCTTCGTCGCCCTTCCAGCTGACGGTTTCGACTTCGCTGATGGCTTGCAACAGCGGGCCCATGGTCAGGGCATCGGGAATGATTCGCCGCACGACAGCGCCACACGCAGCAATCCGTTTGCGTGCACGCCGCAATTTGTAGCGCGGATCGCCGGAGACTTCCTGGAGGTCAGCTTCGCTGATCAGGTGCACCGGCACCCGACAGCTCAAGCGTCGCTCGCCGGTCGAGCTGTGCGCCATCCATTCGGCAAGGGCACTTTCTTCGCCCGCCGGTTCAGACAGTTCGTTGAGTTGCAGCAGCGCGTGGGGCATCCGTTGGCGGATGAGCAACAACGCCTGACGCAGGCTGTCGGCCTCAAGCACGGATAGCAGCGCCAGGCGATCCGCCAGCGGATAACCGAGGTGACGCACCACGGCAAACGGTATCCCGCCAAAACGCTCACGGCCGGCCACCAGCGGCAGGCACAGGCGCAATTCGTCCGCTTCCCAGCCCAGCAAAATGTGCAGATGCTCACTCGCGTCGAGTGTCTGCTCTGCAGCGCTCAACCAGCCGAGGCTGTTGAACGGCGTGTGGTCCGTCACCCGCAGGCGCAGCGCTTCATAGGCCGCTGCCGGGAAGTCAGGTGCGCACAACGAGGTGCGCCATTCGAATCGCGCCATAGGCTCAGGTCGCCGTTGCTGTGACGGAGGGACGAGAAGGTTTGCGCAGCGCATCCAGACGCGAGCCGCTGTAGCGGGTTTCGCGGTAGAAACGCCAGCGGGCGAACAGGGTGTAGACGTTCATGATCCGGCCCTGCTCGGTGTAGCCCATGCGCAGGTGCAACTTGAGCGCCGGGATGTTGTGGAACTCGCAGACGTCCACGACCTTGTCGCAGCCCTGGGCGGCCATGGCTTTCCACAGCTCCAGTTGCAAGTCGACCGACAGTTCGGTGCCCCAGTAGGCGCGGGTCAGTTCGCCGCCGAATTCGAAGAACTCACCGGGTTTCACCGGGAACATGCAGCCGTAGTAATGGCGGTCGAAATAGTCCCGGGCGCTGCCCCAGATGAAGGCCACCGCATCGCCCTGGTCGTCGAGGTGCATGTGCCCGGTGTGACCTTCGTTGGCCAGTTCCGCCATGGTGCCGACGCGGTCGCCGAAGTAACGGGCGAAGGCGCTGGCGTTGTCCGGCGTGATCTTCACCACCCGCAGCGGCGGGTAGGGTTTGAGGCTGTGGGGCGGCACCGGGCTGACCAGGTCGCGCTCCATCCACAGCAGTTCCTGATGGGAAAAGAAGTAGTGCTTCCACACCTTGGCCAACGTGGCACGCAGGCCCTTCTGTTTGATTTGCTCGCTGACTTTTTGCAGAACATTCATGGTCGTTGCTCCTGATGACGATGCATCGCGCGGCACAGGCCTGCGCGGCGGAACATCAACGGACGGTTCATCAAGCGTTCCAGCTCAGAGAAAACAGGGTTTGCCCCGGCAGCTCGAAACGCACGCGACCGTCCTGGCAACGGAAGGGCGCGTCGCGGCTGCGGTTGTCGGCGCCGAAGTAGCGCAGGGCGCCGTTTTTCAACGGGCATTTGGCCCCCGCCAGATCGACACGCTGCAAGCGCGTGCCCTTGTTGACGCCCAGCAACCCGCGCTGATCGTCGCCGGCCATCGCCAGCACATCGACTTCAAACGCATCGTTTTCCAGCCACAACACCTTGTGCAGCCAGTGTTGCTGGATGAACTGCTGGGCCAGGCCCACCGGTTTCAGTTCGAAGTGTTGTTCATCCGCCGAGACGCGCAACATGCCCTTGGGATACTCCGGCTCATCGGCGGCCTGGAACCAGTTGAGCATCGTCAGCAAACCGTCCTGGGAGGCGTTGATCACCACCGAGGCCCACCACAGTGAGGTGTAGTGGGTTTCCTGATCGTAGGGGCTGAGGCTTGAGCCGCTGGAGAGATTGGTCTGATCCAGCAGCAAGGCTTTGCGAGGTTGACCCTTGGCGTCGAGGCCGACCAGATCGGCAGCGCGGCGCACGCTGTCGCGGTAGACGCGAGTGGCGAGCAGGTCGCGGATCATCCATTCGTGCCAGGCCAGTGCATCGACCTGATCGGCAGATTCGCCCAGCAGGCGCCGGGCCCAGTCGATACCGCGTTTGTTTGCCGCGTTGTCGGCGAACGGGCCGTTGACCAGCCGCGAACTGGCCGGCATCGCAATGCGCACGCCGGCCCTGGCATTGGCCGGATCGCTGCGCACCTGGCGGGCCATGCTGGTGAAGATCGAACGGTATTGCTCGTAACTCGAGTAGTTGAGGTTCGGTTCGTCGGCAAAGCCGATGTAGTGCGTGCCTTTGCCGCCAAGCAATCGAGTGCTCGCGAGCCAGGCGTCGAGGCCGCCGTTGCTTTGCACGTCGGCGCGCAAGTCGGCCTGACGCTGACTGCCGGCGAGCAGGGTGATGTCCTGGCGAATGCCGAAACGATCCTGATAGACCTGACGAAACGCATCTTCGAACTGCGGTTTTTTCGCCGTCACGTCAACGAAGCTGTAGTAACTGGCCGCTGTGGGTTTCAGCGCATCGAGCGCGGCATGACTGGCGGGCGGCGGCATCACGTAGGGCAGGGCGATGCCCAGGTCCGGCGTGCGGCCGAGGACTTTGTCGTGCAGGGTCAGGCGCGTCTGGCCGTCGTCTTCGCGCAGCGGTTTGAGCTGTTGCGGATTCTGCGCGAACAGATTGGCCGTTCCATCGAGCCAGAACGCCGCTTTGCCACTGCCTTGCAAACGCAACCGCCAGACTTGTTCGCGATCGCTGACCGGCAGTGCGACCTGATCGAACTGCCAATAGGCGCGATACGGTTTCAGTGCCAGCGAGAGCTGTTGGCCGTCGCCGACCCGCTGCGCTTGCAGGGCGCTGACGCCGCCGTGGAATTTGCCGGCGAGCACTGCGTGTTCACCCGGTGCGACTTTGAAATACAACTCATCGCCGTTGCGGGTTTCCGCGCTGAAATGCACCTTGGCCGGGGCGAACAGCGCCACGGTGTTTTCGTCGTGTTCGACCCGGTAATTGCGGAAGCTGTAGCCGGGGATTTCCAGTTGATAACTCGCCGCGCCAGGCGCCAACGGCCAGCTCTGGCTGCCACGGGTTTCGCTGGCCTTGATGAAGCGGTCGCCCTGCAATTTGCCCTGGCCGTCGAGCAGGTACAGGTGCTCTTCGTTGGCGTCCGCCTGCCATGCCGGCGCCCAGCGCACGGTCACGGTGTCGGGGCGATCCGCTTGCAGGTACAGGCTGCCGTCGCGAATGTCGCCCCAGCGCATCGACGCCGCGAAGGCGTCCAGCGACAGGCCGAGTCCGAGCAGCAGGGCCAGACTTTTCATGCGGCCTTCCTACGCTGCAACATCAACCACATCGGCGTGAAGTCGGCGGGCAGGATGATCAGGGTTTGCCAGAATGGCACGCCGCTCAACCGGCAGTACAACACCAGCATCGCCACCGTCACCGCCAGATACGCAATCGACGATGCCGCCGCCGCGCCAACGATGCCGTACGCCGGGATCATCACCAGGTTCAGGGCCAGATTGAGCAAGGCACCCAGGCCCATCAGCAGCGACACCGTGCCGGGGCGATTCTTGCCCAGCAGGTCGAGCCGCAGAATGCTCGCGTAGCACAGGCCCAAAAGCCCCGGCAGCAACGCCAGCAGCGCCGGATACGCCGGTTGGTAGGCAACGCCGAACAACGTGACGATCAGCCAATCGCCGATCACGGCCATGGTCAGGCAGGCGCCGAGCATCACTGTCGCAGTCAGGCGCAGGGCCAGCGGGGTGACTTTGTCCATGCCTTCATCCTGTTGCAGCAGGCGTTTCATCAGCGGCGTGGTCACTGCTTCCGGGACGATCAGCAGCAGTTCGGCGGCGGCGCTGGCCATCGCGTAATGACCGAGTGCGGTACTGCCGAGCAGGGCGCCGATGAACAGGTAATCGGAACGCAGAATCACTTGCTGGAACAGCAAGTCCGGATGGCTGCGGGCGCTGTAGCGCAGCAATTCGTTCTGGCTGGCGCGGTCCCATTGCAACTGCAACGGTTGCGCACGTTTGAGCCAGACCCAACCGGCCAGCACCACCAGACTGATCCCGGCCAGCCAACTGATCAGCGCCGCTTCCAGCGCTGCTTCTTTCCACATCCAGAACAACGCGAGAAACAGCAACAGCGGCGCCAGGGACTCCACCAGACGCAAGGCGTTGAACGCGACCACGCCGCCGGACGCATTGTGCAGCGTCAGCAGACCGCTCTTGAGCACGGTCAACGGCACCGCCAGCAGCAACAGCCACGCCAGCAGGCCGAGTTGCACGGTCACGTCCAGTTCACTGCCGAACTCGCGCACCAGCGCCACCACCAGCAAGGTCAACAGCCCCGCCAGCAGACAGCCGAACACCAACACTTGAGCCAGCAGCAAACCCATTGGCCGCTGCTTGGCAGCCTGATAACCGACAGCAGAATTCAAGCCGCCGCTGGTGGCTGCGCTGATCAGGTCGGGCAGGGTGCTGAGCAGGGCGAACAGCCCGCGTTCACTGGGGCCGAGGATTCGCGCCAGCAACACATTCCTCAGCAGGCGCAGGGCGATCATCGCCAGTTTGGTGCCCATGCTCAGCGCCAGATGCCTGAGGTAACTGCCTCGACTCATGGTCGCGCCCCGCGAAAAATCCGCCACGACAGCAGTTCCGGATTGCGCGCAGTGCGCTGGCTGACGCCGAAGCGCGGCAGGTTCAGCGGATCACCCGCGCCGCGATAGATCCCGGTGCCGGTGCCGAGGGCGAACGGATAATCGTGGCTGGCAATCTGTTCCCGCACCCGTGCGTCGTTGTCGCCGTTGGGATAGCAATACACCGGCAACGGCCGGTTGCAGCCGTTGTGCAGGGCGTCGCGGCTGCGGCTGATTTCTTCGCTCAGGCGCACGTCGTCGAGTTGGGTCAGGATCGTGTGACTGGCCCCGTGAGGGCCGAAGCGCACCAGTCCCGACGCTTCCATCGCCCGCACCTGATGCCAGTCCAGCGCCTGGGGCTGCGACTCTGGCGGGCATTCGTCGGTCAGGCGTTCGAGCAGCAAAGGGTCGGCACTCTTCAAACCTTGCAGGTAGTGCAGCAACGTCAGGCTGCGACGATCCACATCGATGTCGTCCATCAGCACCGGCAACGGGTGATGGGTCGCCTGCAAACAGTCGATCAGGTGCATGCGCGGTTTTTCGCCGTGGCTGCCCCACAGGGTTTCACCGATGCTTTCCCACCAGAAGCGCTGACGGCTGCCGATGAAGTCGGTGGAAAGGAAAATGCTCGCCGGCACCTGATGTTTCTGCAGTAGCGGGAAGGCGTTGGCCGCGTTGTCACGCCAGCCGTCATCGAAGGTCAGCGCCACTTGCGGGCGTTCGCTGCGCAGGGCGTTGGGCTGAAGGATTTCCATCAGCGGTACGCAATCGAAATGCTTGCGCAGCCACACCAGCAGATGCTCGAAGGCTTTTGGCCCGACGCACAGTTCGTTGCGGTGCGGCAGGTCGGCGGCGCGGTCGTTGGCCAGCACCCGGTGCAACATCAGGATCACCCCGGCGCCGTGCAACTGGTTTCGCCCCACGGACGAGTTGAGATAGAGCCAGCCGCTGGTGCGTTTAATCAGTTGTTTGATCGCCATGGCTCTATCCCTCTCAACGGTTTTGGTCAGGGTTCCACTGGGCGTAACGCTGGCCGCGCAGGAACTGCCACAGGCCGATGCTCATCCCGGCCAGTGTCACCAGCAGGAATGCCGCAAGGCGGAACGGTTTGGGTAAGCGGTGTTGCGAATCCAGCAGGCCGGCAATCGCGATGGCGTAGCCGATCAGTTGCGCGATCAGGCACAGGCGATAGAAACCGTGGTCGTCCCACAGCCAGAAATTGCTCAGCAGCAACGGCAGCAGAAGTACAGGTGCCAGACGCCGGATCAATTTGTGGCTGATCAATGCAATCGAATACAGCCCGTGCTTGAGCGGATTGAGCAGTTCGCTGCGCTGGGCCAGGCTTTGCAGGCCGCCGACGGTGACCCGCTGACGCCGGCGGAACTGTTTGTCCGCTTCATCGACGCCGTGGTCGATCACCTGCGCTTCGGGCACGTAAACGATGCGTTTGAACTTCACCGGCGCGCAGGTACTGATGAAGAAGTCATCGTTGACCTCCGCCGGCACGTTCTCGAACAACTCACGACGCAGGGCGAGCAGCGCGCCATCGGCCGAAACCATACAACCGGTGCGGTTCTCGACCCGGCGCAACCAGCCTTCGTAATGCCGGTACAGGCTGTCGCCGACACTCAAGCCGCCGCCGGTGACCGGGATCACCATGTGCCCGGCGCAGGCGCCGACTTGCGGGTCGCTGAGGGGCGCGAGCAGGTAGCCGAGGGTTTCCCGTGACCATTGATTGTCGGCGTCGGTGAACACCAGAATGTCCCCCGTGGCCAACGCCACGCCGGCATTGAGGGTCGCGGCTTTGCCCTGACGCGGCAGGTCGAGCACGGTGATTCGAGGGTCGACGACCTTGTGCGCGCAGGCCACGGTGTCGTCGGTGGAACCGTCGCTGGCCAGAATGATTTGCAGGGTGGCCGGCTGATAATCCTGGGACAGCAGCGAACGCAGCTTGTGTTCGATATGCCGCGCCTCGTTGTGCGCGGCGATCACGATGCTGATGTTCAGCGGTGGCGCCGGGCTGTGACGCCACGCTGGAAACAGCGGCGCCAGCAGCGTCAGCAGCAACGGGTAGCCGATGTAGGCGTACACCGGCAGCAGCAGGCACATCCAGAAAATGAACTCAGCCACGGGCAGGCCTCCTGGCATTCCAATGACACAGACTGAGAATGAACGCGGCACCGGCCAGGTGCAGGCGCACCCAATGCAAACCCCATAATTGCAGGGTCAGGCCGAGGTCATGCTGTTGGCGACTTTGACGGATGCTGAGCACCAGCGCCGGCACCAGGGTCATCGACACCATGATCGCCGCGTGATGGGGAAATCCGTTGAGCAGTGCGGAAATCGCCAGCAGATCCAGCAACCACGCGGCCAGTGACAACAGCGGAAAACGCAACAGACGCAGGCTGAAACCGTGGGTGCGCAGCAATTGCAGATGGCTGCCCTGGCGCCACATTTCCTTGCCCATCCATTCGCGCCAGTTCATCTCGTAGCCCCAGTGCAGCGCCACGCTTTCGTTGACCGACAGCAGCCGCGCGCCTTGTTCGCGCTGGCGCAGGGTGAATTCCTTGTCTTCGCCGGTGCGCAGGGTTTCGTTGAATCCTCCGACCTTGTCGAACCAGTGCCGACGCATCAGCAGGTTGGCACTGGGCAGCCAGTCCACGGTGTGGGCGGCGTGGGTGACCGGACGCTGGGTGCGGCGTTGCCAGGCCACCGCGTACCACGGCGCGGCGGCGGGGGTGTGCAGGTCCAGTCCAAACACGTCGGCGTGACCTTCGGCTTCGAGGGCGAACAGACCGGTGAGCCAGTCTTCGGGCATTTCGATGTCGGCATCGATGAACGCCAGCCATTCCCCGGTGGCGATGGCCGTGCCGCGATTGCGCAGGGCGCCGATCAGCAGGCCCGGCATGATCAGCACCTGTGCGCCGAACTGGCGGGCAATCTGCGGGCCGTCATCAGTGGAGCCGTTGTCGACCACAATCAGTTCGCACTCGACACTGGCCGCGTGGGCGGCTTTTTGCGCGGCCAGCAGGGTGCGGCCAATGTGCCGGGCCTCGTTGAACATCGGAATGACAACACTGATCCGGCTCATGCCCGGGCCTCCGTGAACGGTGCTTGCTCGGCCTTCAGGCGCAGGACACTGGTCAGCGCGAGCATGATCCACACGTACTTCTGATTCGGTGCACTGAGAAACATCAGGAACAGCGTCAGCGACAGGAAGCTCACGCCGAGGTGGGTCATCAGGTCCGCCTGGTCCCAGTCGCGTCGTTGCATCCAGGCGCGCCGGGCGCGGATCAGGTTGTACAGGCCCAGGCCGAGCATGCCGACGAACAGCAGGCCGGCGGGAACCCCCAGTTCGCTGAAGATTTCCAGGTAGGTGTTGTGGGCGCGGCGGTACAGGTCGCCGATCTTGCGGTTGGCGGAAAACGCCTTGGCGTAACCGGTGGTGGCGTAGTGCAGCGGGAAGGTGCCGGGGCCGGAACCGAGCAGCGGGTTTTCGCGGATCATCTGGCTGCCGACCACGATGTACGAGGCACGGCGACCGAGGGATTCGTCATCGTGGCCACGGGCACCGGCGCTCAGTACGCTCAACGACTGGATGCGCGCGATGTAGCCAGCGGGCATCGCGTAGATCGCCAGCGGAATCACGATCGCCAGGCCGAGCATCGCGAAACCGAGGTGACGCGGACGAATCCGCGACAGTTGCGCGCGGTAGTGCCAGCAACCGATCACCAGACTCAACGCCAGCACCACCAGCCCGGAGCGGGATTCGGTCTTGGTCATGCCGCCGAGCAGCAGCAGGCAGCACGCGCCCCAGAACAACCGGTGCAGCAGGTTCGGGCCGCGAATCACCAGCAACAGGCCCAGCGGCACGGCGAAAGCGATCAGCAGGGCGAAGGCGTTCGGGTCTTCGAGCAGGCCGGCGGCGCGGCCCTGATCCTGGAATTTGGTCGAGAACATCGCCATGGCGCAAGTGGCGCTGACGCTCAGGGTGACCAGCCGGGCGAACAGGTCGAGGTTCAGCTCGCGGCCGATCAACAACGTGATGACGAACAGAATCAGGCCGACGCTGAGCTCGCGCAGATGCCCCAGCGACATACCCAGGTCATCGGTGTTGAGCAGGCTCAGGAAGTACAGGACCATGAACCAGATCAGGTAACGCCAGATGTTGCTGCGCAGGCGTTCCGATGGAATCTGGTGCATCGCCAGTTGCAGCATCAGGATCACCGCCAATGACGCGCCGATGAGCTTGCTGCCGGACAGCGAACTGTCCTTGAAGAAACCCTCGAACGGCACCAGTGCGGCGATGCCGAGCAGCCCCCAGGTCGGCTTGCGGTACAGCACCGCGAACCCCACCAGACCGAGCACCGCGCCCGGCGCCAGATAGGGCCATGGGCTGGCCAGCAAAGCGATGCAGACCAGACCCAGCAGACTGACGATCGAGAGCGGGAAAATCATGCGCGTGCCTCCCGTGCCGTGCGGATGTACAGCTGCGACCAGCGTTCGGCCAGGGCCTTGAGGTCGTAGCGGTCCTGTTGCGTGCGTTTGGCGTTGTCGCGCAGTTTGCGCGCCAGCGCGGGTTGGCTCAGCAGCGTGTCGAGCTGGCGGGCGAGAGCGGCGCTGTCGGCCGGCGCGGCCAGCAGGCCGTTGTGCCGGTCTTCCAGCACATCGGGAATCCCGCCGACACCGAACGCCACCACCGGCACCCCGGTCTGCATGGCCTCCAGCAGAATCATCGGCGTGCCCTCGGTGCGCGAGCTGATCACCAGCGCATCGAGTTGCTGCCACCAGTGGCGCATGTCGGTCTGATAACCCGGCAGACGAATGCGCTGTTGCAGTCCGGCGGCGTCGATTCGCGCCTCAAGTGCCTCACGCTCCGGGCCGTCACCGAGCATTACCGCATCGAGTTGCGGATGCTGATGACACAGCGGGATCAGCGCATCGAGAAACAGGTCCGGACCTTTTTCGCTGCTCAGTCGGCCAACGTAACCGGCGAGCCAGCGCTGATGATCGACCTCCGGTAGCCGTTCAGCGACCGCCGCCGGCAGGCCGTTGGGGATCACTTGCAGCTTTTCCGCACGGACGCTGGCCTGACGGTGCAGCACCGCGATGCTTTCGGCCACGCACACCACTCGATCCACCGACGCGGTGCGGCACAGTTGCAGGCTCAGCCAGGTATAAAACTTCTGCTTGCGGCTGCGCGGGGTGAAGCCGTGTTGGGTGATGACCAGCGGCAGACCCAACAGCGAGGCGCCCACCCAGCCGAACAGCAGGCCTTTGAAATTGTGGGTGTTGATCAACGGACGTTGCGCCCGGCGCTGGCGCAGATGTCCGAGCAAGGCGCCGAGCCCGGCGCAACTTTGGGCATCGACGCCCGCCTCGCGAAAGCGCTCGATCAGTTCCGGCGGCGCATCGAGAAACAGCACCTGATGCTGCCCCGGTGTCGCCAGGCAATGATCCAGCAACATCCGTTCGGCCCCATAGAAACCGCCGCTGCTGAGCAAATGAATGATCGGCAGGGCGGCGTTCGGGGAGGACGGGGTGCTCAATTGCGCACCCAGTGCACGAAGCTTGGTACGGTCCAGTTCTTGTGCGGATTACCCGGCTGAGTGCTCTGGTCGTTGATCACCAGCAGTACCGGCAGGCCCAGCTCGTGGCTGATTTGCGCCGGGTGTTTGAAGCGGTGATCGAAGAACTCACGCACGTAGACCAAAGCAATCGCCAGCAGCAGGCCGGTGAACAGGCCGAACGGAATGATCAGCATCGGTTTGGGGAACGCCGCTTCGGTCGGTTCGAACGGCGGGCTCAGCACCCGCGCGTTGGACAGATCGTCGCTCAGCGAGCGGGTGGTGCTGCTTTCGGCAAAACGCTGGGCGTAGGTCGAGAACGCCGCGTGCAGGGCGTCGATTTCGGTGTCCATCTGCCGCAGCTTGCTCTGGGTCTGCTGCAACTCGTGGATCCGCGCCTTGAAGTCGGCGATGCGCGCAGTTTTCTGATCGATCACCTGCTGGACCACGGCCAGGTCGTTGGTACGTTCCTGGATGCGGTTGCCGACGACTTTGAGGAACTGCTGGCGAGTGCGGGCAATCTGCTCGCGGGTCAACAGCATCGGCTCGCTGCCGGGCTGGAACACCGCCAGATCATTCATGTAGCGGCTGACCTGAGTGGTCAGTTGCTCGCCGAGCTGTTTGATCTCCCGGTCTTCAAACGCCACGTTGTCGACGGTGGTGGTGAAGGTGTAGGGGAAGGTGTAGTCGTTGAGCTTGTTGTTGCTGGCGGCGGCCAGGCTGGTTTTCAGGTACTCCAGCCAGCGTTGGCTTTGCAGCAGGCGATCCTGATACAGGTTCAGCGCCTGTTCTTCGGTGTTGATCGCGTTCAGGCGGAAGGTGATTTCTTCCTTCGGATCGGACGCGCCGACACTTTCCAACAAGGCTTGCCTGTTGCCCTCCAGACCATCGAGGCGCACCTGGTACAGGTGTTTTTTCGATTCGTAGAACGACTGTGGCAGGTCGATCGATTGCAGCGCCTGACGGCTCACCAGATAGTTTTGCAGCAGGGCGGAAACGAACGTCGTGCCTTGATGCGGATCGGGAAAGCTGTAGACGATCGAGATCACGTTGGAGCCGGGCAGGGTCTCGATCTTCAGGCTGTCGATGGCCTGTTGCGTCAACGCGTCGAGGGCGGTGTCGCGCACCGGATCAGTCTCCAGCCCCAGCAGGTTGCGCAGCGGGTTGATCAGGTACTGGCGCAGCGGCGAGGTGATGTAGCGCTTGAACGGCTCGCCGATCAGACGGGCGAAGATGCCGGGCGACGGGGTGTATTCACCCTTGTCCCGCAGTTCGCTGATGGTCTGACGGATCAGCGCCGGCGAGCGCAGGATATTGCTTTCGGTTTCCATGTCCGCCAGTGACGGCGGGATGAACGTGGCGTTGTCCACGGTCAGCGACGTGGTGGCGTCGCCCTGTGAGAGTTTTTTCGACTGCACGATCACCTGGGCGGTGATATCGAAGCTCTGTTTGAGCACCAGCGGCAGCACCAGCGCGATCACTGCAAAGATCAGGAAGACACGCTTCACCAGTTGCTTGTTGGCGAAGAAGATCCTGAAGAACTCATGCAGGTAGTTTTCCTTTGGATTCATGGTCGGTCACCTGAGAGTCGGTTAGTTGCTGCTGTTGTCGTTTTTGTTGTCGAGGCGGTAGCTGAAGCTCATGCCCACGCCCTGGAACAGCACCACGTCAGCCAGTTGCCGCGCGAGCTCGCCGGCGCTGGCCAGTTTGGTCTTGGGCACGTAGAGCATGTCGTCCGGTTGCAGGTAGGCGATCTGCGAGGCATCGCCGGCCAGGGCTTTTTCCACGTCGTAATGCACGGCCTGCACTTGATTGCCGTTGCGGCGCATGATCACCACCGAATCCAGACGCGCCTTGATGTTGGTGCCGCGAGCCAGGGTCAGCGCCTCAAGCACCGAGACTGGCCGACGGATCGGGTAGGAGCCTGGCTGGCCGACTTCACCCAGCACGTAGATCTCGTTGCCCGCCGTGGACTTGAGCAGCACGTCCACGGTCATCCGTCCCGGCAGTTGCGCGTAGCGTTTGTTGAGGAAGGTTTCGAGTTGATTGACGGTCATGCCTTGCAGCGGCACGGCGCCGATTTCCGGAAAGCTCGCGTAGCCGTCGGTGCCCACGGTGATCTCGCGGCTCATGCCGGTGGCCGGGTGGTTGAGGGCGCTTTTCAGGTTCTGCTCGTTGGTCAGCGGGCTGATGATTTGCACAGTCAGCTGATTGCGGTTGGGCTGGAACAGCTGCTTGCGCTGGTAGGCGCGCTGGATTTCCTGACGCGCTTCGTCGCTGGTCAGCCCGGCGATTTTCACCGAAGTGTTGGCGCCCGGCAGTTCGATGGTGCCGTCCGGCAGCACCAGTTGGTTGCCGTTGAGCTGGCTGGCAGCGGTGAAGTTCAGGCCGATCTGGTCACCCGACTGCACGCGGTAAGCGTCCGAGCCGCTGGTGCTGATGTGGAAGATCACGTCCAGCACATCCTGCGGGCGCAAGGTCTGTTCGACCTTGGGCATGTCGGTGGCTTGGGCGTTGGCGGGCGGGGCGGTGAGGATATTCACCGGCATGCTTTGGGTTTCCGAATTGCTGGAGCAACCTGCAAGCGGCAGCATCAGCAGAACCAGTATCTTGGCGTTCATGGCGTCATCCCTCGCGTTTGCTTACAGGTTTTTGTAGAGCCATTTGGGCATGTAGTACTTGCGCCGGTTGAACACGCTGCCGACCACTTTCGCCCCGGCCTGGGTCAACCGTTGCACGGCGGCCTGGGCGACTTCCCAGCGGGTGTCTTCGGCGCGCACCACGAACACCACTCCGTCGACCTGCGTGCTGATGACCAGGGTGTCGGCCGCCGAGTAAACGGCATCGCCGTCGATCACCACAAAGCGGTACTGACTGCCCAACTGGTCGAGCAACGGGCTCAGGCGCTCAGCGGTCAGGTGCTCCATGGTGCGGATCGGCCGGCCGTTGGGCAGCACGTGGAACGGCAGGCTCGACACCTGCACCACGCAGTCCTGCAACAGCGGCGGGCTGTCGGGGTTGAACAGCAAGTCGCGCAGACCACGCTCCTTGCTCAGGTTCAGTTGCTGGGTGAGGTTGCCGGCCGACTGGCTGGCATCGACATACAGCACCAGACCGCTGCTCATCTGCGCCAGTTGACTGGCCAGGGCCAGCGCGCTGGTGGTGGTGCCGGCGCCAGGGTTGGCGGCGGTCAGGAACAGGATCCGCAGATCCAGGTCCAGCACGGTCGAGGTCAGGTTCGACTCGCTGGGGCTGGCAATGCTCAGGCTTTTGTTGGTTGAACCGTCCATTAGCTTGCTCCGTGGCCGCTGAATACTTTGAAAGGGGTTTTCAACAGAATCTTCAGATCAAGCAAAAGGCTCTGCTCGGCGATGTAGCTGAGGTCCAACTCAACGCGCTGGTCGAAGTCGATGTTGCTGCGTCCGGAGATCTGCCACAGGCCGGTCATGCCGGGGTAGATCGCCAGGCGCGCGAGGTGACTGTCCTTGTAGCGGTAGGCGTTGAACGAAGTCGGGCGAGGGCCGACCAGGCGCATGTCGCCGGTCACCACGTTGATCAGGTTGGGCAATTCGTCGAGGCTGGTGCGCCGCAGGAAACCGCCGATCCGGGTGATGCGCGGGTCCTTGTCGATCTTGAAATCAATGGCGTCGGCACCGTGCTTGTTGAGGTGGCGCAGCGACTCCTTAAGCTCTTCGGCGTTGGCGACCATGGTGCGGAACTTGAACATGCCGAACTTGCGGCCGCGGTAGCCGGTGCGTTTCTGCACGAACATCACCGGGCCTTTGCTGGTGAACTTGATGGCGAGCGCCAGACCGATCAGCAGCGGGGAAATCATCAGCAGAATGACCAGCGCGCCGAAGCACGCCACCACCCGGTTGGTGCGGGACAGTTGCCATGGCCGGCCACCTTCGCGACCGGTCACCCAGCCCTGGCCCTGGCGGTGGATCGCCGCGTCGAGGCGCATTCGTTGTTCCGGATCCATGCGTTTGTCTCGAACCAATTGTTGGATCGGTACACCTTTCTCATGTCCAGTCATGCAGTCCTCCGCTGATGGTCAGCCGCGAGCGGCGCGTGGGCGATAGGCAGTCGGGTAGTAGTCGCGGAACCAGGCGATGAAACGCTCCAGTCCTTCATCCAGCTCGATCCGGGGCTGGAACCCGGTGGCCTGGGCCAGATCATCGGTGTCGGCACAGGTGTTGAGCACGTCGCCCGGTTGCAGGGGCAAGAGCTCGACAATGGCTTTCTGACCGAGGTGCTTTTCCATCAGCGCCAGGTAGGTTTTCAGTTCCACCGGGTGGTGGCCGCCAATGTTGAACAGGCACCACGGGGCCATGCTGCTGCCCGCATCGGGATGTTCGCGGTCCCATTCCGGATGGTTGTGCGGTGGATGGTCGGTGAGGCGCGCGATGCTTTCGACGATGTCGTCGATGTAGGTGAAATCACGCTGATGCCGGCCGTAGTTGAACAGTTTCAGCGGCGTGCCTTCGGTGATGGCCCGGGCGAACTGGATCGGCGACATGTCGGGCCGGCCCCACGGTCCATACACCGTAAAAAAGCGCAGGCCGGTAGAAGGAATGCCGAACAGATAGCTGTAGCTGTGGGCCATCAGCTCATTGGCTTTTTTTGTTGCGGCGTACAGCGACAGCGGATGATTGACGCCGTCGTGAACCGTGTAGGGCGTGTGCTGGTTGGCACCGTACACCGAACTTGAGGAGGCATAGATCAGATGCTCGACCGGGTGATGCCGGCAGCTTTCCAGAATGTTCAGGAAACCGCTGAGGTTGCTGTTCAGGTAGGCCTGTGGATTTTCCAGCGAGTAACGCACCCCGGCCTGTGCCGCGAGGTGGATCACCACTTGCGGGTTTTCGCGGACGAACAGCGCGTCGACCGCGGCGGCATCGGCCAGGTCAACCCGGGCGATCTGGAAATCGCCGACCTGATCGCGCACCCATTGCACGCGATCGAGTTTGAGCTGCGGGTCGTAGTAGCCGTTGAAGTTGTCGAGGCCAACCACCTGATGCCCGTCGCGCATCAGTCGCAACACGCAATGGGCACCAATGAACCCGGCCGCACCGGTGACGAGGATTTTCATGGGCGCAACCTGTCGGGCGAGATATGCCGCAGGCCGATGCCGCTGTAGTGCAGGCCGGCGGCCGCCACTTGCTCCGGGTTGTAGAGGTTGCGTCCGTCGATGATCACTTTGGAGCGCAGCTTGTCGGCCAGCAGCTCGAAGTCCACCACGCGGAAATTCTTCCACTCGGTGCAGATCACCAGCGCATCGGCGTCTTCCAGGGTGTCGTCGCGGGTGGCGCACAGGTGCAGGTCATCGCGGTAACCGTAAATGCGCCGGCACTCGGACATCGCTTCCGGATCGTAGGCCTGCACGCTGGCACCCTCGGCCCACAGTGCATCCATCAGATAGCGGCTGGGGGCTTCGCGCATGTCATCGGTGTTCGGCTTGAACGCCAGGCCCCAGACAGCAATGGATTTGCCGGCCAGGCCTTGCGGAAATTGCGCCTTGAGTTTGCTGAACAGGATGTGTCGCTGGATGTCGTTGACGTCAGTGACGCTGCGCAGCAGTTTCAGCGGCATGCCGTTGTGTTCGGCGGTGTGCAGCAGGGCGCGCAGGTCCTTGGGAAAGCACGAGCCACCGAAGCCGCAGCCCGGGTAGATGAAGTGATAACCGATGCGTGGGTCGGAGCCGATCCCCTTGCGCACCGCTTCGATGTCGGCGCCCAGCAGTTCGGTGAGGTTGGCCAGCTCGTTCATGAAGCTGATGCGGGTGGCGAGCATCGCGTTGGCCGCGTACTTGGTCAGCTCGGCGCTGCGGTTGTCCATGAACATCAGTTTTTCGTGGTTACGGCAGAACGGCGCGTACAGCTCGCTCATTTGCGCCCGTGCTTCATCGTCCTGGGTGCCGACGATGATCCGGTCGGGGCGCATGCAGTCGGCGAGGGCGCTGCCTTCCTTGAGGAATTCGGGGTTGGACACGATCCGCACGTTCAGGCCGCTTTTGCCCCGCCGGTGCAATTCGTCACTGGCGGTCTTCAGCACCTGGTCCGCCGTGCCGACCGGCACCGTGGATTTGATGATCAGCGTGCGATCGGCCTCCATGAAGCTGGCGATCTGGCGCGCCACGTTGAGCACGTGACTCAGGTCGGCGGAACCGTCCTCGTCAGCCGGAGTGCCCACCGCAATGAAGATCAACTCGGCGTGTTCTACGGCATCGCTGGCCTGGGTGGTGAACAGCAGACGCCCGGCCTTGATGTTTTCTTCCAAAGTTGCCGATAGACCCGGTTCACTGATAGGCGGAACTGCCTGTTGCAGTTGTTTAATCTTGTTCGGGTCAATATCGACGCACAACACACGATGTCCGACATCGGCGAGTGCCGCAGCTTGAATCAGGCCAACATAGCCCGTACCAAATACGCTCACGTCCATATTGGCGTGCCTCGTAAGACGGTGGAGGAAGATCGAATTGGAACTGTCAAAAGGGGTATAGCGCAGCGTGGGGAAAGCATGTCAGCAAAATGACATGTTGCAGGTGTATAACACCCCCAATTCTGGGGGCGATTGGCCATCAAGTACTTGCTGTATCTGGATTTGTCCCGTCCTTGACATGTTTTTCACATTTCAAAGAAAACGATAAACGGTCGTAGGCCACAAAATACAAGGCCTGTAACGACTTGGGTGTGTCAGTTTTGAGTCAATGTTTTTTTGACGCTTTTGGCCAAAGTCCGACAGTTCTTGCGCTTTGATGGCCCGCTGCTAGTGTCAGAAAATGGCCGACAAGCGATTGACCATGCCCCGTCGCAAGCGCCCCGGAATCGCCATGTTTCGATATTTGAAAGAACTGCTTTTAATTATTTATCTACTGCTTTATTCCGAATATTACCTTGAGCGTTTAAACGCCATGGGTATCGGCCCAGCAGTACTTCTTTTTGGCGCGATGTTTTTGGCGCTGACTTTCGCATTATTACTAACGGCCTATATACGTCAGACTTTCATTCGGCACTTATTCGCATTAGCGATGTTTGTGTCGGCGGTTTTTTTTGATGTTTATACCCGGGTCACCGCCGATTATCTGACGTACAGCAGCTTCGTCTCGCTGGTGTATTCCGGCGGATTCATCCAGGAAGCGGCCTACCAGTACCGGGACGCAATCGTCCACGGGGCGCTCAATGGACTGTTGCTGTTGGTTGGCATCGGCCTCAAGCCACGGCATTCGATCCCCGTGCCCAATGCCTGGCGGATCGCGGCGCCGTTGTGCGGCGTACTGCTGCTCAGCGCGGTGTTGTTCGTACGGGCCGGGGAGGGCGCGCGGGGATTGCCGATCATGTACACGCCGCTGGCCTACCTCAACCTGTTCGGCTACGAAGCGCTGCACAACACCGTCGGCCCGCGTGAGCCGGTGACGCTGGCACGCAACGGACCTGCGGTGGGCCACGACATCGTGCTGATCATCGACGAAAGCATTTCCGGCAACTACCTGGATATCAACGCGCCGTTCGGCGTGCACAGCAACCTCAAGCAGGCGCACCCGGGTGTCGAGATTTTCAATTACGGCTATGCGGCGTCCATCGCCAATTGCAGCGCCGACACCAACGTCACCCTGCGCTACGGCGGCACCCGCGCCGATTACATGCGCATCAACACCACGCTGCCATCGATCTGGCAGTACGCCAAAAAGGCCGGCCTGCGCACCGTCTACATCGACGCCCAGCGCACGGGCGGCAACCTGCAGAACCTGATGACCGACACCGAAAAAAAGGACATCGACGAGTTCGTGCAATTCGACCAGACCAGCGTGCGCGACCGCGACATGGCCGCCGCTGCCAAGCTGATCGAGTTGCTCAACGACGACAAACCGGAGCTGGTGGTGATCAACAAGGTCGGCGCGCATTTCCCGGTGCACGACAAATACCCGGACGCCTTCATGGCCTACCGCCCGACCTTGCCGCGCGGCCAGTTCACCGAAGTCGCCGACACCGGCAAGCGCGACGGTTTCAACGGCCAGCCGGATGACTGGGTGCTGTACCGCAACGCCTACAAGAACACCGTGCTGTGGAATGTCGGCGAGTTTTTCTCGCGGGTGTTTGCCCAGGCCAATCTGAACAATGCGCTGCTGATCTACACCTCGGACCACGGCCAGGACCTGCACGAGCGTGGCAATCCGGGGCTCAACACCCATTGCGGCGGCGACCCGGTGGAAGAAGAAGGATTGGTGCCGCTGGTGGTGATTCAGGGCGATCAATTGCACACGCTCGACTGGTCAGCCCAACTGGCGGCGAACAAGGATCGCTCCAGTCACTACAACATCTTCCCGACCCTGTTGCAGTTGATGGGCTACGACCTGACGGGGATCGAATCGGTCTACGGCAAACCGCTGAGCGTGCCGACGGCGGATGATTTCACCTTCAACTACCGCTTCAACGCTCGGTTGGGGGCCAAGCCCGAGTGGAAACACATTGATCTGAACAGCATCGTCACGCCAAGTGAGGCGCCGACCAGCGTTGCCGCCGGACAGTAACCCTGCGCCATCCGCTATCCTTGTCCCACACGGATCGATCGGATGGCAGCATGCTGCAGGTTCAAAACGTCTTCAAGAGCTATCTCACCCCTCAAGGCCCGTTGCCCGTGTTGCAAGGCATCGACCTGACGCTCACACCCGGCAGCAGTCTGGCGCTGATGGGCGAATCGGGCAGCGGCAAAAGCACGCTGCTGCACCTGATCGCGGGGCTGGATAAAGTCGACAGCGGCAGCATCCACAGTGGCGAGCATCGACTCGACGCCATGAACGAGGCGCAACTGGCCAATTGGCGCCGAACGGAAATCGGTCTGGTGTTCCAGCAATACAACCTGATCGGCAGCCTGCGCATCGAAGACAACCTGGCGTTTCAGGCGCGACTCGCCGGGCGCCATGACCCGCGTTGGCAGAGTCATCTGGTGCAGCGTCTGGGCCTGGGCGATCTGCTCAAGCGCTACCCCGAACAACTCTCTGGCGGCCAGCAGCAACGGGTCGCACTCGGCCGGGCGTTGGCGTCGCGGCCCAAATTGTTGCTGGCCGACGAACCCACCGGCAGCCTCGACGAAGCGACCAGCGACGAGGTCCTGCGCCTGCTGCTGGAACTGCTCGACGACACACCGACCACTTTGCTGATGGTCACCCACAGCCAACGCGTGGCCGCGCGACTGGCGGAGCGAGTGGTGTTGTCCAGCGGTCGCCTGACGTGAGGGTTTTCCGGCAGACACTGATCGCGTTGCTCAGCCACTGGCGGCGGCATCCGGTGCAGTTTTTCAGCGTGCTGACCGGTCTGTGGCTGGCCACCAGCCTGTTGATCGGGGTCGAGGCGCTCAACAGCCAAGCACGGGACAGTTACGCCCGCGCCAGTCAGATGATTGGCGGCGAACCCCAGGCCAGCCTGAGCACGCCGAGTGGCGCGACGTTTTCCCAGCAGTGGTTTGTCGATCTGCGCCGTCAGGGCTGGCCGGTATCGCCAGTATTGCAGGGCCGGTTGATCCTCAAGGGCCATGAATCCCAGCGTCTGCAATTGATGGGCATCGAACCGGTGTCCCTGCCGGCCGACAGCGCGGTGGCGGGGCAGGCGATGCCGATCGATCGCATTGTCGAATTCTTCAGCCCGCCGGGCAGCACCTGGATTTCTCCCGAGACCTTACATGCGTTGAACCTGCCCGAAGGCGCCACACCGCCAACCGAAACCGGTCAGACGTTGCCGCCGCTGCGAGCGCAACTGGACATGGCCCCCGGCGTGCTGCTGGTGGACATCGGTGTTGCTCAACGCGTGCTTGAACAACCCGATCAACTGTCGCGGCTGCTGTTGCCCAAGGGTTTTCACGCCGACGTGCCGGCCGCGTTCAAGGGTCAGTTGCAGCTCAAGAGCGGCGGCGAAGAAAACAATCTGGCGCGGCTGACCGAAAGCTTTCACCTCAACCTTGATGCCCTGGGATTTCTTTCGTTCATCGTCGGATTGTTCATTGTCCACGCCGCTATCGGTCTGGCGTTGGAGCAGCGCCGTGGATTGCTGCGTACCTTGCGTGCCTGCGGGATCAGCGCGCGGATGCTGATCGCTTGCCTGATCGTCGAACTCGGTGCGCTGGCATTGATCGGCGGGTTGTTCGGTGTCGCCAGCGGTTACTGGCTGGCGAGTGTGTTGCTGCCGGATGTCGCCGCGAGCCTGCGCGGGTTGTACGGCGCGGAAGTAGCGGGGCAATTGCGCCTTAGCCCTTGGTGGTGGTTCAGCGGAATCGGCTTGAGTCTGCTCGGCGCGTTGCTGGCCGGGGCCAACAGTCTGCTGCGGGCGGCGCGTCTGCCGTTGCTGGCAGTCGCTGATCCGCAAGCCTGGCATGAACAGCATGCGCGCTGGTTGCGTCGTCAGGGCTGGGTGGCCGGGGTGTTTGCCGCGATTGCATTGATCGCGCTGGTGTTGGGCAACAGTCTGGCCAGTGGGTTTGTGTTGATGGCCGGGTTGCTGCTCGGCGCGGCGCTGGCGTTGCCGGTGGTGCTCAGTGCGCTGTTGAACGGCTTGCTCGGGCGCAGTCGTTCGGTGCTGGGGCAGTGGTTTCTCGCCGACTGTCGACAGCAATTGCCGGCGCTGAGTCTGGCGCTGATGGCGTTGCTGTTGGCGATGGCGGCGAACATCGGCGCCGGCAGCATGACCGCCGGTTTCCGCCAGACCTTCAACGACTGGCTCGAACAACGGCTTAGCGCCGAGCTCTATCTGAACCCGAGCAATCCGGCCCAGGCCCGCGAGCTCTACAGCTGGCTGAAACAGCAACCCAGCGTCACGGCGATCCTGCCCAACTGGCAGGTGTCGGTGATGCTGCAAGGCTGGCCGACGGAGGTGTTCGGCACCATCGATCATCCGTATTATCGCCAGCACTGGCCGTTGCTTGAGTCGAGGGGCGACGACCCGTGGGCCGCGCTGGCCACGGACGATGCGGTGATGCTCAGCGAACAGCTCGCCCGCCGGCTCAACGTACGGCCGGGCGATCACCTGACGATTCCCACGCCGGGTTTGCCGTGGTCGCCGCGCATCGTCGGCATCTACGCCGACTACGGCAATCCCAAGGGCCATGTGCTGGTCAACAGCAATCACCTGCTGCGCAGTTGGCCGCAATTGACGCCGAACCGTTTCAACCTGCGTATCGATCCGTCGAAAATCCCCGCGTTACTCAGCGCCTTGCAGGCACGTTTCCAGCTCGACGACAGCCGCATCGTCGATCAGGCGCGGCTCAAGGGGTGGTCGGTGCAAGTCTTCGAGCGAACCTTCGCCGCGACGGCAGCGCTCAACAGCCTGACGCTCGCCGTCGCCGGGGTGGCGCTGTTCATCAGCCTGCTGACCCAGAGCCAGAGCCGCCTCGGTCAACTGGCGCCACTGTGGGCGTTGGGGGTGACGCGACGGCAATTGATGCTGCTCAATCTCGGACAGACCTGGTTGCTGGCGGTGCTGACGTTGGTGCTGGCCTTGCCCTTGGGCATCGGGTTGGCGTGGTGTCTGGACGCAGTGATCAACGTGCAGGCCTTTAGCTGGCGCCTGCCATTGCGGGTGTTTCCGTGGCAGTTGTTGCAGTTGACCGGGCTGGCGTTGCTCGCGACGTTGCTGGCCTCGGCGTGGCCGCTGTATTCGCTGTACCGCACGCAACCGGCGGATCTGTTGAGGACGTTTGCCCATGAGGATTAGCTTCGTTGTCGTGTTTCTGGCGCTGTTGCTCAGTGGCTGCGACAACCCGGTGCCGGAACAGAAAGGCTTCGCCGGGATGGGTGCTCAGGCGCAGGCCTTTACGCCGGTGGTGCCGGGGCGGGTGTTCAGCTTTCCGGCGGATCACGGTGCCCATGACGGTTTTCGTATCGAGTGGTGGTATGTCACGGCCAATCTCAAGGATGCCCAGGGCAATGATTACGGCGTGCAGTGGACGCTCTTTCGCAGCGCATTGAACGCCTCGCCGGAACAAGCGGGCTGGGCCAATCAAACGATCTGGCTCGGCCATGCGGCGGTGACGTCGGCCAGCGTCCACCATGCCGCCGAGCGTTATGCTCGCGGCGGCGTCGGGCAGGCCGGGGTGCGTGCGGCGCCGTTCGAGGCGTGGATCGATGACTGGCGTTTCGTCAGTCAGGCGAGCGATCCGCTGGGCGACATGCAGCTCAGCGCAAAGGACAAAAATTTCAGCTACCAATTGCGCCTGACCTCCAGCCGCCCGCTGGTGCAGCAAGGCGATCACGGCTTCAGTCAGAAATCCGAACAGGGCCAGGCGTCGTATTACTACAGCCAGCCGTTTTTCCAGGCCAGCGGCACCCTGCAAATCGATGGCCAGACCTACACCGTCAACGGCCCGGCCTGGCTCGACCGCGAGTGGAGCAGCCAGCCACTGACTGCCAATCAGACGGGCTGGGACTGGTTCTCTCTGCATCTGGATGACGGCGAACACGTCATGCTTTACCGCATGCGCCAGAAGGAAGGGGCGCCGTATCTCACCGGCACCTGGATTGCCGCCGATGGCCAGACCGAAATGCTGCACGCCGACCAGATCAAACTGACCCCGCAGGACACCGCGAAGGTTGCTGGCCGTTCGATGCCGGTGCGCTGGTCGATCGGGATTCCGGAAAAGAATCTGCAGATCACCCTCGATGCCATCAACCCCAACGCCTGGATGGGGCTGCGCATTCCTTACTGGGAAGGGCCGGTGCGGTTGAGCGGCAGTCAGGGCGGGCGAGGTTATCTGGAGATGACCGGGTACTGATTCGCCCTGTGCTAGGAGCAGCGGCCGATTGAGCGTCTATGCTCTTTGGCACGCACGGCACTGAATACGCCGTGTGCTGCCATTCATCACAGGGAAAGTACCGCTTATGAAGCTCCAAGCACTGACGCACGCCATCGCACTTGCCACTGTCCTGTCCGCTTCCACGGCGTTCGCTGCCGATATTCCGTTGTCGGCGACGGTCGAGGCCGATCAGGTCACCACCAAAGTACTCGCGGTCGACCCAGCCAATCATCAGGTTGTCCTGGAAGGCGCGGAAGGTCGCCAGGTGCACGTTCAGCTCAGCGACAAGGCGAAAAACCTCGGCAACCTGAAGGTTGGCGACAAGGTCGACATTCAAGTCACCCGTTCGGTGGCGGCTTTCCTGGACACCGACGTGGATAAAGGTCTGCCTGGCTCCACCGAGCGTACCGGTGAGCTGCGCAACGCCGTGGGCAGCAGCAACCCCGGTGGCGAGGCATTCCGCCAGATTCAGGTGCAGCTGAAAATCACCAAAATTGATTTGAAGAAAAACCAGGTCACTCTGGAAAACCCTTCGGGCCAATCGAAAACCCTCAACGTTGAAAAGCCTGAAATCCAAGCCAAGCTCAAAGATCTGAAAGTCGGACAGAGTGTCGTGGTCACTTACACCGATGTATTAAAAGTGACCAGTGAACATGAAAGCTGAGTATTGACTCTACAGAATGACTGTTCTTGTACAAGTAGTTGTATGAGAGCAGTCATATAAAATGTTCGGATCCGATAATTCTCAAAGTTTCTCGGGAAATATCGAGGATCAATATTCGTTAACGTTTTAGTACATAAAATTCATCTTCAATTAGCACGACATATCCGCCAACTTCCATTAAAATCCCTCCCGTTCGCCCAGTGTCAGGGCTCTTTACCGGTGCATGGATTGCCAGGCCATTACACTGGGCGAACACCTCCTCCGGAGAGCGGGCTAAAGAATTCAGATAAAAAAAGGGCGACTGTGAAGTCGCCCTTTTTTATTGTTTTCAGGATTTGGCAGGTCGCATCCCTTGCTGCATCTGAATACGCTTGAGTGTCTGCTGGTACATGGTGGTGCGGCGGTGGTTCTTGGTGTAGCCACCGGCGGCGGCCACGGTGCCGGCCTGGATGTGGTCGAGGTAGCGGAAGATCGTACGCGGCGAAAGAAATCTGATGCCGTAACCGAGGTTGCTTAATCGATCCTGCAGCGTGTATCCCGGGACCCGGTCGTCCATCGAAAAATGCAGTCCGTGGGCCTTGATCAACCGTGCATTCCACAAGGTGCAGAAGCTTTTCAGGTGGGTTTCCCGGTAGGGTTTTGGCTCCCGGGAACGTAGGCCCAACTGCAGTTTTGCCCGCCGAAAATAGTGTTTGAAATAACGCGAAGACAAGCGCCAGGTGTCTCTTAAAACACCCCGATCAAGCTGTTCGACACAACCGACTGCTGCTGTATCCAAAGATTGCATACACTCGTTGATCATCATTGAAAAGACAGTGCTGTCGAAGACGAAAGTATCGGTGTGAAGTAAGAACAGGTAATCGGTTTCAACCTTTTCAAGTGCCAGATCGAGTGCCTTGCCGTGGGCAATATGACCGGCTTCTTTGTAAGGGGAAGGGCGCTCGATCAAGTTGATCCAGTCCAGAGAGCGCAAGTAAGCCAGGCTTTCATCGGCAGAGTCGTTGTCCACCACCCACACCGGAATCTGTTGTTCCCTGACGTATTCCTGAAGAAACTCCAGGCACATCCGGGTTATTTCCGGGGTTTTGTAATTGACCAATACAAGACTGAACGCGGGCTGTTGTGCCGAGGGGAAATCAAACTCTCTCATGATCCAGGCTCACATCGAATGGAATGGCTTTGTGCGCGGCGAAGAACGCTCGCACCCGCTGCTTTGTGGCCCGGATGGTAGGGACGCAACCTTAGTTCAAGCTTAATTTGGAGCGGTTGGGGTCAGTCGACTTGTTACGGCTTGCGACGCAAGCGCAGGCCGCGCGCACGGCGACTTTCCACGGTAAGATGCGCCGCCATTTTCAGATCAAGGAAGACAACGGCCTGCGCCGTTTGCCACGGATGAAACCACTTTCCCTCTACCACCCGGCCCTTTACTGGCTGCGCGTGTGGCAAAAAAGACTGTTCCGTCACATCGCCTGGTACTGCTCGAGCAAACGCTACGCGCGGCCCGCCGCGACGTCCGAGCGCTTGCCCTATCGCTACCTCAAACACACCTCCAAACTGATCCGCAAACTCGGCCACTCCGACCTTGCGCTGCAACACAACAAAGTCATCAACCTCAAACTCGCCGTCGCCGCCATCGACGGCGTCACCATCGCCCCCGGCGAATATTTCTCCTTCTGCCGCCTCGTCGGCCGCCCGACCCGCCAACGCGGCTACGTCGAAGGCATGGAACTGTCCTTCGGCCAGGCCCGCACCGGCATCGGCGGCGGCATCTGCCAACTCAGCAACCTCATCCACTGGATGGCCATTCACTCACCCCTGGTCGTCATCGAACGCGCCAACCACAGCTTCGACCCCTTCCCGGACGACGGCCGCGTCCTGCCATTCGGCTCCGGCGCGGCGATCTTCTACAACTACATCGACCTGGTACTGCACAACCCGACGGATCGGAGCTTTCAGTTGAAGCTGAAGGTCGGGGAGACGCAGTTGGAGGGGGAGTTGTTGTGTGATCGGGAGCGGGAGTTTCGGTATCACGTGTTCGAGTTGGGGCACCGGTTTGTGCGGGAGGGGGAGAGGGTGTATCGGGAGAATGAGATTTGGCGGGAGGTGCGGGAGAAGGGGCAGGTGGGGGCTTTGGTGGAGAGGGAGCGGTTGTATGGGAATCGGGTGGTGGTTAAGTATGAGGTTTTGGAGGGGATGATTGAGGGGGGATAGTGGTGATGTTGCTTTAGTCATTTGGTTTGCTTCATGTGTCGGAAGCGTTTTTCGATTCTAGCTTTCCAAGTTTTTTAATACGTTCACTAACGCGATTTTCAGTTCTGCCCAGTTTTTGGCTTTTTCACAATGAATCGGATTTTGCCAGTCTTGATTGTGGATTAGAGAGATTACAAAGGAACCGCGAGTGCTGAATTCTGGATACCATCCGATATCGAGTATTTGGCCGCATGGGAAAGTCGCTTGAAAAAGGTCTTCCTTTAAGTTTTCTATTTCGAGAGAAATGTCGATTGTTTGATCAAGCTGGGAAATGTCATCGAGAGTTATTTTGGCTCCGAGAGTGATGATTTTGCTTGTGTTCAATATAGTGATATCCGAGGGGTATTTGAGGGGGGCTTTTTGAGCACTGCTCAGGTGTTGGTTGGGTAAAGGGTGATTTGAATGGCTGAAATCTCTATAAGGCTCGGCAAAATAAGATCTTTATTTTCGTTTTTTATTAAGATGAGAATTATGGAGTTGCCAAGTTTTAACGAGCCGCATCCATCTTCGGTAATAGAAGTCAGCTCTGCTGTTATATAGGTTTCTTCGGCTTCGTGGCGAATTGAGGGTGCGTTGCTCATTGAGGTAAAGATGTTTTTACCCCAATAAAAATCATCATCAATATTTATTTCGATGTCGTAGGAGCAGTTTTCTCTTGCCTCTAGAGTGAATAAGCTTGAAAGGCCTTTTCCATAAGGGGTGGAGAATTCGACAAAGGTATTCTCTGTGTGGATTTTAACTATTCGCGATATTGTGACTTTCATGAACTTATTTATCGGAGGAGTTTCGATGAGCGGAAAAGGGGACAGATTTATTTTTTAACGAAAAATAAATCTGTCCCCTTTTGTTCCTATTTAAAATTGCGCACTACTGGCTTTTTTAGAAGGTTTTCAAGTTCGGGATAGGATTCGATTTCTTCATGGTTTAGGGTGTCAATAATGGCTTGTATCTTTTTGGTGTATTTTTTCTCGATTGGGACTTCACTCCAATCCAATTCTGAGGCAGAGGCTATTAGTACCTCGGTAAATGAAGAGTCCAAAAGTTTCTTTAGAATCTCAATTGCCTGAGTGGATCGATGCTCTCCAAGAGCCGCAGCACTTCGCTCCTGCCAATACTCTTCCCTCGATAGGATCGTGTCATTAAGCCGGCTCCAGTCATCAGCGCTGAACTTTCCTAGAACTCCTTTGGCTACCTGTTCTGTAATGTATTCATTCCAGTTAGAATCTTCGCTTTGTCCCAGCCAGTAGTTGTATTCATCGAAGGCCTTGCTATCCATGATTTTGTCTCAATTTAAATAGGAGGCGACATAGGTGAGTCGCCAACTGGGAAGGACGATGTAATAAAAAGGGGACAGATTTATTTTCTTGATAAAAAGGGGATAGATTTATTTTCTTTAATGAAAAATAAATCTGTCCCCTTTGACTTCTAGGGATTGTCTTCAGGGTGCTCATTTTTGTCCTTCAAATTGGTTTGGCCAGTAAATTCTTATAACGTCCCCTTTTGTTTAATTTGTGTTCAATTTTTGTTTGTGAAGCACTTCTAAAGTGAAAAGGGGCACGCTTATTTTCTTCAAGTAAAAAATATATCTATCCCCTTTGGTTATTGTTTTTAGTTTTTTATGAGGCTTCGCCTCTTAACCACTTGTCTAAGGGCAGGTTTTCGGATTTTTTTGCAAAGCTCTCTTTTGCTTCTCGAAGAGTCATATGATTCGGGCTGCTATAAGAGTCAAGGGAGGTTGTACCGTTATCTTCCCAGTGACATAAATCGCAAATGTCATAGTCTGCAAGTGATGGAAGTGTGTGATAGCCGCAGCAGGGGCAAACTTCTAAAGGCTCAATATCTCCATATACTTCGTAGTCGCCAAGCTTTAGCGAAGCTAGTTTTTTTGAAAGGTATATGTTTGTGACGCCTTTAAATTTTGATGTTAGTGCAACTTGGATGAGTTCGTTGTATTTGCTATCGTTGATGTCATTTGGCAAGTCGTCATTAGTTTTGATTGAGTGCTGCAACTGCTCTGATAAAGTGAAGAATTCTGGGCTGGTATCGTCAATTCCCCACCAGTCGAGCAGGAGCGACTCGCGCTCGCCGTGATCGAGCGAAATCAAAGTTTCATTAGAGATCTTGTTTATTGCTTGCTGTCTGTTGATTTTTTTCATGCTATAAGCCCTTGGCTAAGTCGATAGCGGATTGGAAGGCGTCGGCGCTTCTTCCGTCATCTCTATAGAACGTTCTGATTTCTCGAGACTTTAAGTGTCCAACGAATATTCTTCCAGTAGCTGGATCATGCTTGATTATAAAATTCCCAACGTTGGTTTCATTAAAGTTTCCGGACTCCTTGGAAAATTCTTTAGCCTGTTTCAAATATTCCGTTTGGGAAATGTTTCCGAATTCTTTTTGATCAATTACATGTTTTTGATAATGAGGCTGTAATTTTCCAGATGAAAACCCTTTCCAGTTGACTGATGCAGCCTTTGGTGGCGATGCATCTCCCTGATTTGCTTTGGCCTTCTCCTCAGGTACTTCAGCTCCTTGTCCCGGGATGCATTTATCCCCCCCGGGGCATGTATTCAAACCCAGAGGATCCACCCAGCCCGTAGGGTTAGGCACGTACTGGTAGTTATTCAACCCACCCGCAAGCTTGATCGGATCTGGCGTCAAAAACCGCCCAGTCCCCGGATTGTAGTAGCGGTGTCGGTTGTAATGTAACCCCGTCTCAGCGTCGAAGTACTGACCCTGGAATCGTAACGGGTTGTCGATTTCACTGACGTCCAGTGATGCGAGGTTGCCGTAGGCTCGGTATTTGGCCGACCACATAATCTCGCCACTGTAGTCTGTGAGTTCCTGCGGCGTACCAAGATGGTCGAGTTGGTAATAGAACGGGTTCGCCTTGCGCGGGCCTTCACCATCGAGCATGGCAAGCGGGCGGAAGGTGCTGGGTTCATAGATGTAACTGCGATAGCGGTTGTCGGCACTTTCGACGATCAGCCGCTCGTCTTGCCAGAGAAATTCAGTGGCATGGCCATCGACGATTTTCTCGATACGGCGACCGAAAGCGTCGTATTTGTATGACGCGGTGCTGCCGCCCGGTTGGGTAACGCCAATCAGACGATGCTGGCAGTCGTAGATGTATTCGGTGACGAGTTTTTGTCCGGCGCCCCGGCGTTGGCGGATCAGATTGCCAAATAATAAAAAGGGGACAGATTTATTTTCTTTAATGAAAAATAAATCTGTCCCCTTTGACTTTTAGTTATTCGTCGAAATAGCTCATTTTTGAATGCCTTGCGGGGGAAAGGTGAGAGATTTATTTTCTCGAAAAAATAAGTCTCTCACCTTTGGTTCTCCTTTAGTTTCGATAAGCGATTAATCGCATTGAGTGATAATGTACACATTGTCATCGTATTTTTCGGTGTGTTGACCAAAAAAATATACTTCATTTTCATTAAAGAAAAAATAATCTCGTTTTTTTCTATCTTTTGTTCCGCCGAATATGTTGTTTTCTTTTTGTGGTGGTGCCACTTCCAGGATTTCAAAAGTCTGGCCATTCTTGACTTGTAGTAAAAATCCAAAATCACTGCCTTCGTATTTTGATGGGGCTTCATCCTCAAGTACCCATTCTGGAGATTTTCCTGCCCATCCAAAAACTTCTTCAGTCTTTTGGTCAGAGAATTCAAGATATTGAAGTTTTACGTTCGATGCTTCGTTAGAGGTCGCCGCTATCTCGGTTTTGAATAGATATGCTCTAAATAGTTTTTGATAGGTTTTTAGAAAGCCATTTGGAACGACCGCGTCTTTAAGAACAGTATTAAGCATTTCAGGTATCGATAGGGTTTCGTCGAACTCTTCTGTTGCACTGAAAAAACTTAGGGTATAGCCGGAAAAGTCGTGAGTCGTTGGAAATTGTATCGTAAAGAAAAATGTTAATGCTTTCCCGTTTTTGCTTTTTGGTATGTCAACTCCTATAGGAAGAACCGGATTTCCACCAATGTGTGAAGGTGTTTCTTTTTTTGTTTTGATAATAAACATTGGTGGCTTCCTTTAGTTGTCAAATTCTTTGGTGAGTTTTGTGCCATCTGAGAACACGATTTTGTAAATAAGCTTGTATGGTCGGGTTTCTTGCCCTTCGTATACCGCAGTTAGTTTGGCGCTTGCGCTCACGTCATTTTCGATGATGTGCTCTGCGACCCCTTTCTCGAAAACCCTGAATTGTCCACGATTGATAGAGGGTGCTTGTGGGAAAATATTATCCAGTACGGTACCTGGGCCGCCCAGTTTGCTTCCTCTAGCGTGTCCAGCATCGTCGGTAGCATTACCGAGCGATCTTGCATGATCCCTAGCTGCCTGATTAGTGGGGCTACCAGTTCCGATATCATCGGGTGTGACATCAAACTCCCAATCAGTTATTCGGCCGTGTGCATCCTTTGTGACATTTGGGCAGTTCTCGGGGCCACAGGCCAGGCCCAATGGATCTACCCACCCCGTAGGGTTCGGTACGTACTGGTAGTTATTCAACCCACCCGCAAGCTTGATCGGATCCGGTGTCAGGAAGCGCGCGGTGTTCGGATTGTAGTAGCGGTGCCGGTTGTAATGTAACCCCGTCTCGGCGTCGAAGTACTGACCCTGGAATCGCAACGGATTGTCGATTTCGCTGACATCCAGTGCCGCAAGGTTGCCATAGGCACGGTATTTCGCCGACCACATGATCTCGCCGCTGTAGTCGGTGAGTTCCTGTGGTGTGCCGAGGTGGTCGAGTTGATAGTAGAACGGCGTGGCCTTTCGTGGCCCCTCGCCGTCGAGCATCGCCAGCGGGCGGAAGCTGCCGGGTTCGTAGATGTAAGTGCGATAGCGGTTGTCGGCGCTTTCGGCGATCAGACGTTCGCCTTGCCACAGGAATTCGGTGGTATGGCTGTCGACGGTTTTTTCGATACGGCGGCCGAAGGCATCGTATTTGTACGACGCCGTACTGCCTCCCGGAAGGCTTACGCCGATCAGACGATGTTGGCAGTCATACCGGTATTCAGTGACGAGTTTCTGGTTAGCGCCGCGCCGCTCGCGGATCAGGTTGCCGTAAGCGTCGTAGTCGTAGTGGCGGTCGCCTTGCATCAGCAGGCGGTTGCCTTTGACGTTGGCCAGGTTGGCTACGGGCATGTCGGTCTGACCGAGCAGGTTACCCGCCGGGTCATGGGCAAAGCTTTCGGGTGTTGTGCCACGTACGTTGATCAGTCGATCCAGCGGGTCGTAGTGGTAGCTACGATTGCCTTTACGGCTGTCGTCGATGCCGGCGAGGTTACCGTTGGCGTCGTAGTTGTAGCGACGCTGGAACAGGTTTTTGTCGCGTTGACTGACGCTGTGCGCTTGCAGGCGGCCTTGTTCATCGTATTGGTATTGGCTGAGCAGCAGACCTTGCTGACGTTGCTGTTCACGACCGGCGCTGAACTGGTGGGAAGTCAGGCGTGTGCCGTTGAGGTCGATGCTGCTCAGGTGCCCGCCGGGTTGGTGGCGATAATCGAGTGTGCTGCCATCCGGCAGGCGGCAGTGATTGAGCTGTCCGACGCTGTCGTATTCGTAACGCGTTGTGCCCCAGCCCTGATGCTCGGTGATCAGCCGATCCTGCACATCGTATTCATAAGCAAGCGGCCAATGACCATCGTCCACGTTGACCAGACGGCCAAGTGCGTCGTAGCTGTAGTGAATTTCCTCGCTGTCGGGGAGGGTCTTCACCAGCAGTCGGCCAGCGGCGTCGCGCTGGTATTCGGTGACCAGTTCGCTGCCGTCGTCGCCGAATTCGGCTTTCTTCAGCAGCTTGCCGTTGAGGTCGTACTCGTAGGCAGTGCGGCGTCCGTCGAAACCGGTTTCCTGCTGGATCAGCCCGTTCGAGTAGTAATCCAGCTGATAGTGTTCGCCGCGTTCGTTTTCGATGTCGGTGAGCAGCAGGCGTGCGTTGTCATAGCGATAACGCAGTTGACTGCCGTCCGGGTTGATACGACGGCTGACCAGGTGCAGGTTATCGGCATACTCGTAACGGGTTACGCGGCCCAGTTCGTCGCGTTCAGCCGTGACGCGACCGTACGGGTTGTAGGTAAACGCGCGGGTGGCACCACCGGGCAGGGTGATCTGTGCCAGACGGTTTGCAGCATCCCACTGGTAGTGGGTGATTGCACCGGTTTCAGCCTGACGTGTGATCTGCCGACCGAGCGCGTCGTAGCGATATTTGCGTTGACCGCCGTCGGGCAGTCGCTCCTCCAGCAACTGGCCGAGGTTATTCCAGCCCAGTTGATGACGGCTGCCATCAGGGTGTCTGATTTCCAGCAAGCGTCCCTGGCGATCGTAACTGTAGTGCGTCGAGTTTCCATCAGGATCAATTTGTTCGGTGATATCGCCCTGGTCGTTGCGCCAGTAAATCCATTTGGCCGGACCACGGTTAATCACACGGACGTAGCCGTGGTAGTACTCGTAGGAGGTCGGCATGTCTTCCGGCGGGATGACCGCGACCAGTCGACCGGCCTCGTTGTATTGGTATTCAGTGACCGCCCCCAGCGGATCCTTTTCGGCGATCAACCGGCCTTGATCGTCGTAAGCCTTAAGGTGTTCCGCACCATCCGGATCGACCTTGGCGACGAGTCGAGCCTTGTCATCGTGGGTGTAGACCTCTTCGCTACCATCGGCGTTGGTAACCGTGACGCTACCTTTGTCATCCCACGCGTAGTGCGCGTCCATTTGCGAGAAGCTGGCCCAGTGATGGATGCAGCGCGCTGACTTTCCTTCCTTTTCCCATTCCCAGTAGAAGCTGGCGCCACCGGCGAGTTGCCGCTCGAGAATGACGTTCTGTTCGTTGTAGGCGTAACGCTCCGACTCGCCGGCAGCGTTCGTGGCTTTGATCAGGCGTTGTTGAGCATCGTACGTGTAAGTGACCAGCGTCTGGACGGTGCTCCATGCATCTTCCAGATTGTCTGCCGGGAGGAATTGCTGATAGTCGATGGCGACGATGTGTTTGCGGTCGTACCGAACCAGAAGCGCTCGACCGGCCCCGTTATCCACGCGCTTGATTCGACCGTGGATGTCACGGGTTATGTGCAGGCGATTGTCGTAGTTGTCGCTGATGGCGATCAGCGTCGCGCCTTTGCTGTTGAAGCGGAAGTGATAGAACTGCTTGCGTTCACCAGCCTGCGTGAGCACCAGTTCGGAAGGATCATTGCCGATGAAGATCGCGGCTTCCGAAAGGCTGTTGGTGATTGCCGGACGCTTCTCGGTCGGCATAGGAAAAGTCGTTACACGGTTTTCGTGGTCGGTCCAGACGACTTCATCGCCATTGATGTCCACCCGTTGGGCGAGGGCATGGCTCCAGCCAAAACCGAGACCGCAATCCATTTCTGCCGCACTGGTGCGATAGAGGCGCGTCCAGGTGAAGGGCAGCAAGCCGCCGAGTTCGCCGTCGGTAAGTGTCAGCAATTCTTCGCCGGTGACCATCGAAACCGGACAGCCATTGGTGCAGGTTTTCTTGGCACAGGTGGCGCTTTTGTCGTCAGGTGTCTTCGATTGATCAGGAGCGTCGTCGATCTTTTCCTTTGGCTCAAGCGAGGTTTGTTTCTGCTTTTTGTCCCGTGGAAATGAGGAGGCGTCCTTGACCTCCTGTTTCGGTGTATCTGAAGTTTTCGGCAGCGGGCCTTTGGCTGGTTGCTCCGCTATCTGGCTTTTCGGTGCGGCCTGCGGTGGCTGAGGTTTAGGCTTGGGCGCCTCAGTGGCGGCCTCATCGATCTTCAAAGCTGCGGTTTTTGCGGGCTTCATCGGCACATTTTTAGCGCTGGCGATGATTGGCTTCGACACTTCCGCGTGAGCGGGCAGGGCGTGTTTGTTGCTGAGCGTCATCAGAGTGGAGGCAAGATCTTCCAGGTATTTGACTGCTTCTCCCGATTTGACGGTGGACAGGACTTTTGTCCCTGCTCTTACAGCCAGTCCGGCACCACCTGTCAAACAGATGCCCACCAGTACGTTGATCAGAAACTCCGAAGCAATCGCCGTCATAACGTCGACGATGACCTGCGGCGGAAGCATGCCGACCCACGCCACAATCGCCGAGACATAGATGAACATCAGCGGCTCGTCACTGAGAATCAGCAACCCTGAAGCAATGGACTCTTTCGACGCGGCATATAGCTTGTCGATTTCGATGTCCGACAGATAATTTTTGAGTTTCGCGTAGTTTTTTTGCGGATTAGCGAGCAGCTCGAACAGGCTTTTGATGTCATCCCACAGACGAAGCAGAGCTTTCTCAAAACCATCCAGTGCCCGTTTAAGCAAAATAACCGAACGCCCGGCTCGATCTGCCGCCGAGTAGCTCGCCCATTGCGGCTGAAACTTGCTCGACCATTCGCTTTGCAGCCAGCCGTCAAGCTTGCCGATAACGCCTTGATAGGAGTCATAGAGCGCTTTGACGTCGTTCTGCGAGACATTCGGAAAGAACGTGATGCGGTAGGTCTGACCCTTCTTGCAGCCTTCAACTACCTTGATGCCGCTTGGGCCGATCATGGTTTCGATGACCGGTCCCGTAACGTCGTCGTAAAAGGTTCCTTTGGTCACTGGCTCCAGTTTCACTGGAGTATTGCCGATAGGGACGAATCGGGCTGATTCAAACATATGGATCAGCGTGAAATCACCTACCAGTGGGCAGGTCGCATAGGTTTCCACGGCACCGGTTTTGGTCTTGCGTTTCGTGACGCTGACTTCATTGCCGACCTTGAAGGTCTGGTCGACATCCAGCGCCCAGCCTGTCCAGAAACCGTCAGCCCAATCCTTGTAATCACTCAGGCAGTTTTTGAAGTCTTTGAGAATCAGGCTCACGTCAGGTGTTTTGGCGTCCAGCACACGCAGGACCAATGTACCAATCGGGGTATTCATGACGTGACTTCCTTTGTCAGCTCAGCAGCAAGACGCTCTGCCATTTCTTCTGTATTTGGATTTTGGCGTACGAAGCGCTCGACCTTTCTACGCAGGTTGGCTTCAGGGAATTCGAAGTAAAGCTCTGGACAGTCCTCTGATAGCCACTGCATCAGGTTCTCGACGACGGTGGTGTGATCCTTTTTTGCGAGGACATCCAACAGCGTTTGAGGCACTTCCCACCAAGGCCACTCTTTCGCAGGCGGCACTGCTCTTCGGCCCACTTCAACGCTTTTGCCATTGATCAGATATCGCTCGAATACCGGTAAAACTTCGCCGGTAGCAGGGCCAAGGGCTTCTATGATCGGGTAGATATGCCGACCATCCCAAAATCGAAAAAATACTTCCGTGGCATCTGGCATACGCACTTGGGTGAGGCTACGTAAATGCTCCAGTACCAGATCTGGATCGCAGGTAGACACGGCGAGCCACCCCCAATCCAATGCGTCGGTTTCAGCGATCCACGACAAGAATCCAGCGTTCGGGGTGATTTCTGCGAGGTACGGCATCACCGGTTTCCAATCGGCGTATGGCGTTCCGCTCCAGATAGGTAGAAGTTGCGGAGCCGTATCATGCTGATAAAAGGGCTTCAGTGGCTCTGCATCACTGGCGGCGCTGACGACCAGATACAGCCGCTCATCTTTCTGCAACGGCTGTTGTGCCAGCCAGTCCATGGGTGTCATTCGATTAGATGGCACAGGCACCTGCCTTACACTTCTCACACTCTTCACAGAACGGCGCATTACGCTTGAGCGTGTTGATCTGCGCTGGCGTCAGCACCGCGCCAGCCTTGTCGGAATCCGCCTGTTTCAGTACGCCCGGCATCAACGGCGCCGCACCGGTGCCGCTCCCCGGCCCACCACCCGAGTTGATGTTGATCGCCGGCCCGCTCATGGTCACGCCGCCGCCATCGATCTTGATGAAGCTGCCGCCACCCACCAACGTCAGTTCAGCCCCAGCCTCCAGCACCACTTTCATGCCGCTGCTCAGGTGAATTTCCTGGCCGGCGTCGATGAATTGCCCGGTGCCGATCTTGATGTGCTGATTCACGCCCACGGTCAGGTGGTCGTTGGCCCGAGCCTCGACTTTGCGGTCTGCGTAAACGGTATGGTGTTCTTCGGCCTTGAATTCCGTGTAGCTGTTCTTTTCCACGACGTCGTGGCGTTCGTTGCCGACGCGGATTTTCTGGTCGTGCTCGATGTTCTCGTCCCAGTCGCGCTGGGCGTGGAGGAAGATCTGTTCCTGGCCTTTCTTGTCTTCGATGCGCAGTTCGTTGAAGCCGCCGCCACCCATCGAGCTCAGGGTCTTGAAGGTGGTGCGCGTCTTGTTCGCCGGCAGGGCGTACGGGACGGTGTTTTCCTTGTGGTACAGGCAGCCGCTGATCAGCGGTTGGTCGGGATCGCCTTCAAGGAAGGTCACCAGCACTTCCATGCCGATGCGCGGGATGGCGATGCCGCCGTACTGGGCGCCGGCCCAGGCGGAAGACACGCGCAGCCAGCAGCTGGTCTTGTCGTCGGCCTGGCCTTCACGATCCCAGTGGAACTGGACTTTGACCCGGCCGTATTCATCGCAGTGGATTTCCTGGCCTTTCGGGCCGGTGACCACGGCGCTCTGGCTGCCGAGGATGCGCGGTTTCGGGTGGCGCAGGGGCGGGCGGTTCGGCACGTCCCACGGGGTGGCCTGGAAGCGGTTGCGGTAGCCCTGATGGAAATCGTCTTTCAGTGCGGTGGTGTCACTGGTCACCGACTCTTCCAGCACTTGCGGCTGCTTGCCTTCGTGCAGGACTTCGGTGAGCAGCCACAGGTCATTCCACTTGGCCTTCGGGTGTTCTTTCAGCGCGAGGAAATGGCCGCTGACCAGCAGCGGCTGGTCGCTCTTGCCTTCGGCGAGCTGGAAGTCGCTGCGATGGCGTTCGAGGGCGCGTTTGGCCAGGTGCTTGCCGCGCTCGCGGTCGACGAAACGGCCCGGGTAGTCGTAGTCCTCGAGGTCGGGCAGGGCGTCGCCGCGGTTTTCGCTTTCGAGGGTGATGCGCGGTTTTTCGAAGTCGTAGTCGCGGCGGGTGGTGCGGCTGGTGCGGGTTTCCAGGCGCAGGTCGAAGCGCTTGATCACCGGGTCGCTGGCGACCATGCCTGAGTCTTGCTGGTAGGCAACCGGCGCCAGTTTGTGGAACACCGTCTGGTCGTCGCCGAACACCAGTTTGTGCGCCGTGGCGCTGTGCTGGAAGTGGTAGTGAATGCCTTCTTCTTCGCACAGGCGCTGGATGAAGTGCAGGTCCGATTCGTCGTACTGCACGCAGTAGATACGGTCGGGGTAGATCGAACCGGTCTGGAACTCATAGGCGTTGCCCTGGATGCCATGATCTTCGAGCACCTTGCCGATGATTTTCGGCACGCTGAGGTTCTGGAAGATCCGCTGGTTGATCCGGTGCGCCAGATACGCCAGTTGCGGGCGCAGGGTCACGGAGTAGCGCGTCAGGCGCTTGCCGGAATCGCCTTGCGCGGCGCGGTAGATCAGGCCGTGGATGCCGCTGCCGTCGGGCGACAGCTGCAGAAAGGCCGGTTTGTGCAGCAGGGTTTCGAGGTCCAGCGACGGCTGCTCACTGACCAGCTCCACCTCGAATACAAAAGGCTGGCTGACGGCTTCCCGACCGGTGAGGGTAAACACCTGGAAATCGGCGGAAAGACCTTCGATGGTCAGGGCAAAGTGGGTTTCATTGGCCGGCGCGAACATCCCTTGTTCCTCGTGCTGTACAGCGGCGTTCGTCGATGACCGCCAAGCGGATCAACGCACGCGAAATTCTGGAGGGGCGTAAACAACATCGACCAGCAGAGCTGGCCGATGCTTGAAACGATCAGCCGTAATTAAACGACTGGAGCACGCCAGTCATCGGAACCCGAAGTACCGGATACTTCGTGGGTCCAGGTGATTTTGCGGTAGGTGAACTGCACTTCTTCCAGGTGGGTGAAGTGCGCGTTGCCTGGATCCTGGCAGTTGTGCATTTTGTTGTTGATGGCGACGATGATCGCGTCTTCCAGTTTGGTGGTGTAGTAGTGCTCTTGGGTACCTTGAGCCGAAGTGCGGTACCACTGGATAACGATTTCGCTCATGCGCTCGCCGGAGGTCAGAGCCGCTTGCAGCAGAGGCGAAGCCTTGTCGTAGACCTTGGTGATCACAACGGGCTTGTGAACGCGCTGACCGGTTGGCTGACCGGATTGTGGGTCACGCGGGATGATCACGTCGTGGGTGAAAGCCTGAACCATAACCTGGTCTTCGTGGCCTTCCTGGTAGGTGTTGCCAACGGAGTCGGCGGTGAAGGCGCCGGCAGTGATCAGGCCTTGTTTTTCGCCGGTAACCGACATGTACGCTGGTGTTGCCATGGGATGCTCTCCTTGCGGATAAAGTTAGGGTGCCCGGGAGGCGAAATCGCCCGGTGGGTGCCTGACTGTTATCAAGGAGCGTGCCAACATTTTCGAAGCCTCGTAAAACCGGGGGGATGGCGCTGGCAGTCATTGAATTTCATGAAAAACGGCAGTGTTTCAGGCGAAAAGTGCGCAAGAAGTTGCGCAGTACTGCGCAACTTCTTGCGCACTTGGCTGGAGGCCATGATCGGCGTGGCTTGCAGCGGTTTTAAGGGGTGTTTTATTACGTACAACTGCGCAACTTCTTGCGCAGTTGAGGTCAAGCGCCGATCGGGTGAAACGAACCACAAACGTCTACGGTCAATCACTCAGGCCGACCACACGGCGGTTGAGAATTCCTCAAGCAGAGTGAGAACAGCATGAAAATCCTGATGGTTCTGACGTCCCACGATCAACTGGGCAATACCGGCAAGAAAACCGGATTCTGGCTGGAGGAGTTCGCCGCTCCGTATTATGTGTTCAAGGACGCAGGCGCCCAACTGACCCTGGCATCGCCCAAGGGCGGCCAGCCGCCGCTGGACCCGAAAAGCGATGCGCCCGACGCGCAGACTGAAGCCACGGAACGCTTTCGCACGGACACCGCCGCTCAGTCGGCGCTGGCCTCAACAGTCAAACTCGACTCAGTCAAAGCGGCAGATTTTGATGCCGTGTTCTACCCGGGCGGCCATGGTCCGTTGTGGGATCTGGCCGAAGATCGACACTCGATTGCGCTGATCGAAGCGTTTTACAACAGTGGCAAACCGGTTGCGGCTGTCTGCCATGCGCCCGGTGTATTGCGTCACGCCAAGGGTGCCGACGGCCAACCGTTGGTCAAAGGCAAACGCGTGACCGGTTTCACCAACAGTGAAGAAGACGCGGTGCAATTGACCGATGTCGTGCCGTTTCTGGTGGAAGACGAGCTCAAGGCCAAGGGCGGGATATTTTCCAAGGCCGAGGATTGGGCCAGTTACACGGTGGAAGACGGGTTGCTGCTGACGGGGCAGAATCCTGCATCGTCCGAGGCGACAGCCTTCAGCTTGTTGTCGCGGTTGCGCTGAAATCCAGAAAGGTCGTCCGAGGCATCGGACGACCTTTTTTCAGTTTTAGCGGGCCAACGCGGCCAGACATTCCTCAACCGAACGCTGCTGCGTTTCGGCATATAACCCCAATTCATCGATGGTCGAACGCCCCAAGGCCTGTTCGAACGCCTGACGGTTGGAGTGCTCGCCATAGTGCGTCTGCGCCGCATCTCCCAGGTTCGACTGAAAAATCCCCGCCGCACTGACCGGCAGGAAATCTTCGTACACCAGCGGCTCGGCTTTCACGTACCCGTCCCGTAACAACCCTTGCAGCGAAACATCAATGGGACGACTCGCCTCAATACCCTTGTCTGTCAGGAAATAACGGAAGTACGCCAATTCCTGCTCGCGCATGCCCTCGAGGCTGTCAGGGAATTCGCTAAAGTGCTGGCTCATCAGCGTGTTGTAGCGTGAGGCATTGGCTTCGTTGGGGAAATCGCCCAATTCATCTCGTGCCGCATTCAGCAAGCGGTCGTACAACGCCCGACCCTTGGGTGTCAGCGCTGCGCCGCGTTGTTCGATTTCGCCGAAGCGGGCGCTGTGGCTGCCACGGGTTTGCGTCTGGTCGGTGAAGGCGATCGGCTCGTCCAGCGCCTTGAAACTGGTCTGGCGCAGCAGGATCGGATGCTGCCGGCGCGGCGGCCCTTCGATCACCGCTTTGGGCGTGATGCCATGCAGCGGCATCTGTGCCTGAACAATGTCGATGTCCAGCGTACGCGGAGTCAGGTGGTTGATGTGCGGGCCCTTGAACGCGACGACGTCGGCGATCAGACGATGCTGGGCGCTGAGGGTCTGGTATTGCGCGGCGGTGACGGTGGCGCTGTGGTGCCAGCGAAAAGTCTCCAGCGCTTGCAGGACAAATTCCCCGGCTTCGGATTCATTCAGCCCGCCAGCGGATTCGGCCTGCTCGATCAGGCGCAGCGCGGCTGGAGTAAAAATCGAGCGCTGATCCAGCACCGATTGAGCAAAGGCGCGCAGCTCCGGATCTTCGATCAACTCCAGTCGCAGCAACGAAGTGAACACCCGGAACGGGCTGACTTGCAGCGCATCTTCGTGCACCGCGCGGAATGCTGTGGAATGCACCGGCACCCCGGCGGGGGTCAAGTCGTAATAACCCACGGGTTGCATGCCCATCACCGCGAACAGGCGGGCGAGGGTGGCCAGTTCGGTGGCGGTGCCGACGCGGATTGCGCCGTGACGCTCCATGTCCAGCCGCTCGATTTCGCCGGTGCTGTGCAGTTGACCGGCGATCTGCGGCTCGCGTGCCAGCACTTCGCGGTTGGTCTGTTCCACCAGTTCCATCAAGGCGCCGTACAGCGGCACTTCTTCGCGGTACATGTCGGACATCGCTTTGGAGAAGCGTTGGCGGATCAGGTCGGGGCTGACGAAAGGCTGCACGGTCATGAAAAAAATTCCTGGCACGGTCACGTAAAGGATGTCGGAAAAGATCGCAGCCTTCGCCGACGCGGGCAAACGAAGAATCCTACGAACTTCATTCTGCCAACGACTGACCGTTTACCTGTCCTGACGCGAATTCTCCCCCAGGAACTCCCGATACAAACGTGCCGTGTTCGACGGCTGTTCGACCATTGGCATATGACCGACGCCGTCCCACACATCGACCCGCAGATTGGCGATGCCCTTGCTCCAGACCGGTACGCTGCTGACATCGATCAACCGATCCTTACGGCCCCAGAGCAACAGCCCCGGGCATTTGATATCTGCGAGTTTCGGCTCCATTGGCGGACTGGCGCGGAAATCCCGGAAGATCTCCTCCAGTTCATCACGTCGCTGTTCGTAGCGTTGGGCAATGGCGTCCAGCACTAGGCCGGGCACCCAGGGTGGCGAGGCCATCGTCATCGCATAGAAGCGTCGGAATTCTTCCCGGGAATTGATCAGAAACGGATTGTGCCCACGGGCCAGGTGGCGCTCCATGTCGCTGGGCTCCGGCGCGGTGACGCCGGCCGGGTCGATCAGCGCCACCGACGCGATGCGATCCGGGTAGGTCGCCGCCAGCCACGCGGCGATGTAACCGCCCATGGAATTGCCGATCACGTGGACCTTCTCGACTCCGCAGACATCGAGCAACTGGATCATGCGCTTGGCCTGCACCGCGATGTCGTAGCCACCGCCCGCCTTGAAGCCGGTTTCGCCGTGGCCGGCCAGGTCCGGAATGATCACTCGATACTGGCTGACGAAATGCCGGGCGAAGCGCAGCCACAGGTTCTTTTCCGCGCTGTAGCCATGCAGCATCAAAATGCTGCTCGACGCTTCGTAAGGCCCGCCTTGCCAGGTCGACACGGTCATTTCGGCGATCGGCACTTCAATCTTGTGCAACCGGTACAGCTTGGCCTCCAGGGCTGCGCTCAGATCGTAGAGCCAGTGGCCGACCGCCGGGTAGCTCAACCAACTCCAGGCCACGAAAACCGCGAGGGCGACAAACAGCAAGAGCATCGACGTCTTCCTTTTACGTGTTCAAGACAGAATGTGGTCGGCCGGTTTCAGCGCCCGGGTCAACCGGTGGTAGCTGAAACTGAAGCCCGGGAACATCGCGATCACATGACCGCTCTTGCTTTGATACCAACTGTGGCAGCCGCCGGTTTTCCAGACCGTGCGCTCCATCTCCCGATGAATCATCTGAGTGTAGGTACGTTCTGCTTCGGGGCGAACTTCGATGCTGCGCAAACCTTTGGCCTGCACGGTGCGGATGCAGTCGAGGATGTAGTTCATCTGCGATTCGATGATGAACAGCGCCGAAGTATGACCGATGCCTGTGTTCGGCCCGGTGACGATAAACAGGTTGGGAAAGTCCGGCAGGCTGGTACCGAGATAGGCGCGCGGGTATTGCGCCCAGACATCGCGCAGTTGCACGGCGTTTTTTCCGCTGGCCGGGTAGGAAATCACGCCATCGGTGGCGTCGTAACCAGTCGACCACACGATCAGATCGACGTCGATGTGCTGGCCGTCCGTGGTGACAATGCCGGTTTCGTCGAGGCTGGCGATGCCTTGCTCGCGGCTGTGCAGCGTCACGTTAGGCCGGGTCAGCGCCGGGTAGTAAGTGCTGGAGACCAGTACCCGTTTGCAGCCGATGGTGAAGTCCGGCGTCAGTTTTCGCTGGAGTTCGGGATCCGTTACCTGGCGTTTGAGGAATTTCAGGGCCTGGTGCTGCACCATGTGAATCGCCGGTTTTGAATATTTGAAGGCGATGACCCGGGTTTCGAATTGCCAGTAGATCATCCAGCGCAACAATTTGTAGGCCGGTTTCAGACCCAGCAGCCAACGCTGGAAGGGCCCGAATTTGCGGTCGGGTCGGGGCAGCACCCAATGCGGCGTGCGTTGAAAGACGTGCAGATGCTCGACCTGCGGCGCAATCGTCGGAATCACCTGCGCCGCACTGGCACCGCTGCCGACGATCGCCACGTGTTTACCGCGATAGTCGTAGCTGTGATCCCAATTGTTTGTATGAAAGGTCTTGCCTTGAAAGCGATCCTGACCGGGGAAATGTGGGACGACCGGCTGGCTAAGTGGCCCGGTGGCATTGATGAGGAACTGCGCATAGAACGTGCCTTTGGTGCCGGTGTGTACGGCCCAGCGTTTTTCGGCCTCGTCCCATTCGATCCGTCCGACATTGGCTTGCAGTTCCACCCGCTCGCGCAGGCCGAAACGCTCGATCACGTGTTCGGTGTAATGATGAAGTTCGGCCTGTTCGGCGAACATTTGCGTCCAGGGGTAGGGCGCGAACGACAGTGAATACAGCGGCGACGGCACATCGACCGCTGCGCCGGGGTAGGTGTTCTGGCACCAGGTGCCGCCGAAAAAGTCCCGCCGCTCCAGCAAGCGAAAATCGTCGATGCCGGCCTTGAGCAAATTGACCGCCGCACACTGGCCGCCAAACCCGCTGCCGATGATCAACACTTGATAGGTCTGCATGGGCCTCCTTCTTAGAGTCTTTTTTCCATTTTCTTCCTTTCATGTATAGCCAATCATTTGCCTGCCGTGTGACGGAAATGGCGGGGTATTCGGCCGCTGGCCGGTGATGGCTATTTAACGTCGCCCTGTTAGACTCCGAGCACATCCTTTTGCGGTGTACTCGAGGCCCTTATGGGAAGAACGGGAGGAAAGGGACTTTCACTGGCCAGGAGGCTTTACACATCGCGAACCCTCGGGTTGGTCCTGGGGCTTTTGTGCGTGAGCGTTGCGATGTACCCGCTCGATCCGCCGGTGTGGGTCTGGGCGCTGATGCTGTTCAACGGCCTGGTCTGGCCGCACCTCGCCTATCAATGGGCCCGTCGGGCCAAGGTTCCGTACCACGCCGAACACCGTAATCTTTTGATCGACGCTTTCCTCGGTGGCTTCTGGGTCGCCGCCATGCATTTCAATCCCTTGCCCAGTGCCACGACCATTTCGATGATGGCGATGAACAATGTCGCCATCGGTGGCCTGCGTTTTCTGCTGGCCGGGGCGGCGGCGCAGTTGCTGGGCGTCGGCGTCGGACTGGTGGTATTCGCGCCGGCCTTCATCCCGGCCACCTCGCCGGCGCAGCTCTATGCCTGCCTGCCGTTGTTGATGTTGTATCCATTGGCGCTGGGCTGGATCTGCTTCCGCCAGGCCTACACGCTCGGCGTGCACAAGCGTGAACTGCTGGCCCTGAGCCGCACCGACAGCCTCACCGGTCTGCTCAATCACGGCGCCTGGAAGGATCAACTGGAAGTCGAATTTCAACGCTGCAAACGCCAGCAGAAAGGCGCGGCGATTGCGCTGATCGACATCGACCACTTCAAGGCGATCAACGACACCTACGGCCATGTGGCGGGCGATATCGTCCTGCGTCAGTTGAGCAAGATGCTCAAGCAGAACCTGCGCATGGCGGATGTGGCGGGGCGCTACGGCGGCGACGAGTTTTGCGTAATCCTGCCGGACTTGCCGCTGTTCAACGCGGCGCAGGCGATGGAAGCCTTGCGTGAGCGCTTCTCCTTTCTGGTGTACGAACAGAACCCGGCGTTGAAAGTCAGCCTGAGCATTGGCCTGGCGGCGCTCGATCCGGCGCACGGCGATGCGACGCGCTGGCTGAATGACGCCGATGAGGCGCTCTACGAGGCCAAGGCCAGCGGGCGCAACCGGGTGATTTGCTGCAACGATGACAAGCCGCGGCGCGAGGTTTTCGATTCGGTTTGAACGGATTGGGTGTCGCATCCGGGATAGAGCCTTGGGGCGATGTCAGGTACGGTTCAGTACCCGACACGAAACAAGGATTGATTCATGACGTTCAACTTACCTCGTTCCCTGCTGGCCGCCGGTCTCGGCCTGACCCTCTCTTTCGCAGCCGCTGGCGCCTTCGCCGAACCGCACAAACAGGTGCTGGCCGACGCCGAACAATACAAACCCGAAGCCCTGAAATTGCTCGAACGGCTGGTCAATATCGACTCCGGTTCCGGTGATGAAAAAGGCCTCAAAGCAGTCAGCGAAATTGCCATTGATGAGCTGAAAAAGCTTGGCGCGACTATTGAATTGGTGCCGAACACCCCGGAAAAAAACAACCACGTGCTCGCCACGCTCAAAGGCACCGGCAAGGCAAAAATCCTGCTGATGGCGCACATGGACACGGTATTCAAGGAAGGCTCCGCCGCCGAGCGACCGTTCCACATCAAGGACGGCCGCGCCTACGGGCCGGGGGTGATGGACGACAAGGGCGGAATCGTCGCCGGCATCTATGCGCTGAAAATTCTGAAGAACCTCGACTTCAAGGACTACGCGCAAATCACCTTCCTGCTCGATGCCAGCGAAGAAACCGGTTCGGATGTCGCCACTGACCTGATCAAGAAAACCGCCAAGCTTCACGACGTCACTCTCAACCTCGAACCGGGTCGTCCGGCGGATGGTTTAGTGGTGTGGCGCAAGGGCAGTGCCACTGCACTGGTCGAGGTCAAGGGCAAGGCTGCTCACGCTGGCGTCGCGCCGGAACTGGGGCGCAACGCGGCGATGGAGGCGGCGCACCAGATTCTGCAATTGGGCAAGCTCGGCGACGAGGCCAAGAAAACCACCATCAACTTCACCGTGCTCAAGGCCGGCGACCGTACCAACGTGATCCCGGATCAGGCCACGGCCAAGGCTGACGTGCGGGCGGCGGTGCCGGAAGAGTTCGACCGGATCGAGAAGGATCTGGCGCGGGTGTCGCAGGACAAGTTGATTCCCGAGATCATCGTCACTACCAGCCTGCAACGTGGTTTACCGCCGATGCCGCAGACGGCGGAGTCGGATCGTTTGATGGCGATGGCCCAGGGGATTTACGGTGAGATTGGTCGCAAGCTGACCGAAGAAGGCAGCGGCGGGGCGGCGGATGCCAGTTTGTCGGCTGGGGTGGGAACGCCGACGCTGGACGGGTTCGGGATTGTCGGCGGCAATATTCATACGCCGGAGGAGTACGCGGAAGTGGAGAGCGTGGCGCCGCGGATTTATCTGTTGTCGCGGATGATTATGGAGTTGGCGAAGGGGCGGTGAGCGGATGTAGTTGATTCGGCGGGGTGTCAGGTAGATTTTTCCCTCACCCCAGCCCTCTCCCGGAGGGAGAGGGAGCCGACCGAGGTGTCTTGCGCTGTACATCGACCTGAAGCATCGAGTCGATTATGGATTCAGCGCAAATCTTTCACGTCGGTGTATCTCATCAATATCCCCCAATCAGTTCCCTCTACCTCTGGGATCCGGCCGGCACCGTGCTGGCGGCCAATGTCGAGCGTCTGACCTTTATAGGTAATGGTGCCTACACCGGCTGGGGTAACGACAGCGACAACATCATCACAGGTGGTTCGGGCAACGACACACTGTACGGCGGTGCGGGTGCCGATCAGTTCATCGGTGGTACGGGTTATGACACGGCGGGTTACCTGGATAGCAAAGTGGCGATGACCATTAATCTGAAGACCAGCGTGCATTCCGGGATCGCCGCTGGTGATACCTACACTGGCATCGAGGCGATCCGAGGATCGAACTTCAATGACATCTTTTATGGCGGACCCAATGCCATGGGGCTGGATGGCGCGGCTGGGCAGGATCTTGTCAGTTACGAGTTCGCGGACAGTGCTGTGACCATCGATCTGACTTCGGGCGCCAACACCGGTGATGCGGTTGGCGATACCTATACCAACATTGAGATCTTCCAGGGCAGTAACTTCAATGACTCGTTGCTGGGATCGCGACTGGCTGATGTGTTCATTGGCGGCGTTGGAGCGGATGTCATCGACGGTCGTGAAGGTCAGGACAGTGCCTGGTACATCACCAGCACGACGGCGGTTACCATCAACCTGCAGACCAATATCAATCAGGGAGGAGATGCCGAGGGCGATGTATTAAGGAACATCGAGCGTGTGGTCGGCAGTCACTTCAATGACAGCCTGACGGGTGATGCCGGGGTCAACTTTCTGGAAGGTGGACTGGGCAATGACGTCATCTACGGTGGCGATGGCAACGATTATCTCTATGGTGGTCTGGTATCGCAGATCGGGCCTTTTTCGCTCGAAGGGCTGACCAATGGGCCGCAGGCCGACACATTGTTCGGAGGGAATGGTAACGACACCATCTTCACTGCTGGCGACGATCATGGAAGTCGGGCTTACGGTGAAGCGGGTGGTGATGTCATTACGGTGGTTCATGGCATGGCCGACGGAGGGGAGGGCAATGATTTGTTGACCGGCACGGGGACGGGCTTCTCTTTATTTGGAGGTGCCGGGGACGACAGGCTGGTTCTGCAGTCCAGTGGCTGGGCCAACGGTGGCGAGGGTAACGATATCTACACCATCAGCACGGCGGCGCTGGTGACGATCCAGGATGACGGCGCCAGCCGCGGCGACAAGCTGGTGCTGTCGTTTATCCGCAGTACTGAACTCTTGGCGGATCGCGTCGGTGACGACCTTTATCTGCACCGATCTGGCTCCGCCCCGGGACAAGCCCCGCAGGAAGGTGTACGTCTGAAGGACTGGTTCGCCGGTTTCGATACCGTTGAGCAAATCCAGACTGCTGACGGTCAACTCATCGATCTGCCGGCGAACAGCGATGGCTTCGCCCTGTTCGGTTGAGTGGCAACTCCTGTCTGGCGTTTGAGGTAGCAACATGAAAGGGATGAGTCGATTGAAAGACTCATCCCTTTTTCATGCCTGTGTCCCTGACGACGCAGTGCTCATAGAGCTGGCGCGTTTCCTGCAAGTCCCCCGTAAATCGCCATAAAACGAGCGCTCGCGGTCATCCCATCGGCGCCCGCGACGGCAAAAGGTTGAGCCAGATGGCTCGCACGGCTCGAGAAAGCTATGCGCAGCCCGGTGACGAACAAGAGGGGAGACGATGAAGGCAGTAATTTTGGCGGGTGGCCTCGGCACGCGCATCAGTGAAGAGTCGCACCTCAAGCCCAAGCCGATGATCGAGATCGGCGGCAAGCCAATTCTCTGGCACATCATGAAGCAGTATTCCGCCCACGGAATCCACGACTTCGTGATCTGCCTCGGCTACAAGGGCTACGCGATCAAGGACTTCTTCGCCAACTACTTCCTGCACACCTCCGACGTCACCTTCAACATGCGCGAGAACCGCATGGACGTGCATCAGAACTACAGCGAGCCGTGGAGCGTCACCCTCATCGACACCGGCGAGGAAACCATGACCGGTGGCCGTCTGTTGCGTGCCGGCCGCTACCTCAAGGATGAAGAGGCGTTTTGCTTCACCTATGGCGACGGCGTTTCCGATCTGAACATTCGTCATCTGGTCGATTACCACAAGGCCCATGGCCGTCTGGCGACCGTGACAGCGGTGCAGCCACCGGGTCGTTACGGGGCGCTGGAGCGCCAGGGCGATCAGGTCCTCGGCTTCACCGAAAAACCCCGTGGCGATGGTGGCTGGATCAATGGCGGCTTTTTCGTACTGTCGCCCAAAGTGTTGCCGTACATCGCGGGCGATGAAACCACTTGGGAAGCCGAGCCATTGGCCCGACTGGCCCGGGAGGAGCAGCTCAAGGCGTTCGAACACGACGGTTTCTGGCAGCCGATGGACACCCTGCGTGACAAAAACCATCTCGAAGCGCTGTGGCAGAGCGGGGAGGCCCCATGGAAGCAATGGGCCTGAGTCCGGAATTCTGGCGCGGCAAGCGGGTTCTGGTCACCGGGCACACCGGTTTCAAGGGCAGCTGGCTGACCCTGTGGCTGCAAAGCCTCGGCGCGCAAGTCAGCGGTTTTTCCCTCGATCCATCGACCGAGCCAAGCCTGTTCGAACTGGCACGAGTACACGAAGGCATCAACGACCAGCGCGGCGATCTGCGTGACCTCGGTGCCTTGCTCGAGATCATTGCCGACACCGAGCCTGATATCGTCCTGCACCTGGCGGCCCAGCCGCTGGTGCGCGAAGGTTATCGCGATCCGCTCGGCACTTATTCCAGCAACGTCATGGGCACCCTCAACCTGCTCGAAGCGATTCGTCAGGTCGGTTGTGTGCGGGCCTGTGTGCTGGTGACCACCGACAAGGTCTACGCCAACAAGGAATGGCTGTGGCCCTACCGCGAGGACGAAGCCCTCGGTGGGCACGACCCTTACAGCAGCAGCAAGGCGTGCTGCGAGTTGCTGGCACAGTCTTATGCCGCGTCGTTCTTCCCGGCCGACAAGTACGCCGAGCACGGTCTGGCCCTGGCCACCGCGCGCGCCGGCAATGTCTTGGGCGGTGGTGATTTCGCCCCTGAACGCCTGATTCCCGATGTACTGAAAGCCTGGTCCGCAGACGAGCCAGTGACCCTGCGTTACCCGCAAGCCGTGCGCCCGTGGCAGCACGCGCTGGAGCCGCTGGCCGGCTACCTGCAACTGGCCGCCGGGCTCTACGAAGAAGGCCCGGAATACGCCGGGGCGTGGAACTTTGGCCCGGGCGAGGCGGACATGTGCAGCGTCGGTGAAGTGGTCGAACTGCTTTCCAACCGCTGGCCTCAGGCCCGTGGCCTGCGCCTCGAAAAGAGTGACCTGCACGAAGCCGGCCTGCTGCGCCTGGACAGCAGCCGCGCCCGTCAGGTGCTGGGCTGGCAACCGCGCTGGTCGCTGCAGCAATGCCTGACCCAGACCCTCGACTGGCATTTGGCGTGGCAGAACGGTGACGACATGCGCACCGTGACCCTCGGCCAACTGAACCTGTACCGGGGCGCGCTGTGAGCGAGTTTTCCTTGAAACCGTTACCGCTGGCCGGGTTGTTCAGCGTCCAGCACAAGCGCTTCGAAGATCAGCGCGGGCACTTCGCCCGGCTGTTCTGCGAGGGCAGTTTGAAGGCGTTCGGCGCCGAGTTTCACATCCGCCAGATCAATCATTCCTGCACTCGGGAAAAAGGCAGCGTGCGCGGTCTGCATTACCAGAATGCCAATGCGCCGGAAGCCAAACTGATCACCTGCCTGCGCGGTGAAGTGTGGGACGTGGCGGTGGACCTGCGCCCGGATTCCGAAACCTTCCTGCACTGGCACGCCGAGCACCTGAAGGCCGGTGACGGTCGCAGCCTGTTGATTCCGGCCGGTTTCGCCCACGGTTTCCAGACCCTCACCGAAGATGCCGAACTGCTTTACCTGCACAGCGCCGATTACGCGCCGGAGCACGAGGGCGGTCTGTCGGTGAACGATCCACGGCTGGCGATTGCCTGGCCGTTGCCTGTCAATAATTTGTCAGCGCGTGATTCCAGCCATCCCGCGCTCGATCAACACTTTGCTGGAGTGCGTCTATGAACTGCCGTGGGTGCGCCGCACCGCTGAGTCTGCCGCTGATCGACCTCGGCACCTCGCCACCGTCCAACGCCTACGTGCACGCCGATCGGCTGGAGCAGGCCGAACAGTGGGTGCCGCTGAAAGTCGCCGTGTGCGAGCAATGCTGGCTGGTGCAGACCGAGGATTACACCTCTGCCGACAGCCTGTTCGACGCCGAGTACGCCTACTTCAGTTCGTTCTCCTGCACCTGGCTGGCCCACGCCGAGCGTTATGTGGCCGAGATGGTCGAGCGCTTTGGTCTGACCGCTGACAGCCGCGTGGTGGAAGTCGCCGCCAACGACGGTTACCTGCTGCAGTACGTGGCCGGTCGTGGCATCCAGTGCCTGGGCGTCGAGCCGACCCGCAGCACCGCGCAAGCCGCACGGGAAAAAGGCCTGGAGATCCGTGAACTGTTCTTCGGTCGCGACACCGCCGCGCAGCTGAAAAGCGAAGGCTGGGCCGCCGACCTGATGGCCGCCAACAATGTGCTGGCCCACGTGCCGGACATCAATGACTTCCTCGGTGGTTTCGCCACGCTGCTCAAGCCAACCGGTGTCGCTACCTTCGAATTCCCGCAACTGCTGACGCTGATGGCCGGCGCGCAGTTCGACACGCTGTACCACGAACACTATTCCTACCTGTCCCTGACCGCCGTGCAAACGTTGTGCGAGCGCAACGGTCTGGAAGTGTTCGACGTCAGTCAGTTGACCACCCATGGCGGATCGCTGCGGGTGTTCGTGCAGCGCAAGGACGGTGAACGCCGTGACGTTCAGCCTGCCGTGCAACAGCAGTTGCAGGCCGAGCTCGATGCCGGGGTGAAAACCACCGAGTACTACGCAACGCTGGCGCCGGCCGCCGAACGCATCAAGCATGACCTGCTGCGTTTCCTGTTGCAGGCCAAGGCCGACGGCAAACGTGTGGTCGGCTACGGCGCTGCCGCCAAAGGCAACACCTTGCTCAACTACGCCGGGGTCAAACCGGACTTGCTGGCCTGGGTCGCCGATGCCAACCCGCACAAGCAAGGCAAGTGCCTGCCGGGCAGCCGCATTCCGATTGTCGCGCCGGCACAGATCGACATCGAGAAACCGGATTACGTGCTGGTGCTGCCATGGAACCTGTTGCACGAAGTCAGCCAGCAACTGGCTCAAGTGCGTCAGTGGGACGGCCGCTTCGTGATCGCCGTGCCTGAGTTGAGCGTGCTGTGAAGGTTCTGGTCACCGGAGCCACCGGCTTCGTCGGTCGCCATCTGGTCGCGGCGTTGCTGGCCCGTGGCTGTGCGGTGCGGGCGGTCGCGCGCAATGTGCAAACTGCCGCGAGCATGCCGTGGATCAATGACGTCGAGTTCGTAAGTGCAGATATTCATGCGGCGGATCTGGATTTCTGCGCTCTGACCGAGGGCGTCGATGCACTCGCGCATCTGGCGTGGCCGGGATTGCCGAACTATCGGGCGCTGTTCCATTTCGAGCACAACCTGATGGCCGACTACCGCTTCATCAAAGGCGCGGTCGAGGCGGGTGTGAAGCAGGTGCTGGTGACCGGCACCTGCTTCGAATACGGCATGCAGAGTGGTCCGCTCAGCGAAAACACGGAGCCGCAGCCGAGCAATCCCTACGGGTTGGCCAAGCACACGCTGCACCTGTTTTTGCAAAATCTGCAGCAGGAGCATCCGTTCACTTTGCAGTGGGCGCGCCTGTTCTATCTGCATGGCGAAGGGCAGAACCCCAACAGTCTGCTGGCGGCACTGGACCGGGCGATCGATGCCGGCGATGCGACGTTCAACATGTCGGCGGGCGAGCAGTTGCGAGATTTTCTGCCGATCCGGACAGCGGCGAATCACCTCGCCGCGATCCTGCATCAACGCGACTTCAACGGCGCGATCAACTGCGCCAGCGGTCAGGCGATTTCAGTAAGAACTCTGGTCGAGCAACGCCTGAGTGAGCGCGGCGCTTCGATCGATTTGAACCTGGGGCATTACCCCTATCCGACACACGAACCCATGGCCTTCTGGGCGGTGGTCGACCGTTTGCAACAGTTGCTGGAGGCACAGCGAACCAACTGATGTGCCTCGACGCGAATGCCTTTGGCAGCGTGACTATCAAATGACTTTTCAGTGAGACCGGACAATGAGCGATAACGTAATCAAAGCCTTCGAGGCGGAGTGCCAGGCCGAAGTGATTGCCCAAGGCCAGGACAAGGACTTGAAGGCGCTGGCCCAAGAGTTCTACAACCAGTCGGCCAAGCACAAGTACACCTATCACTTCTCGTGGATGGGCCGCCCGATCATTCAGCTGCCGCAAGACATGATGGCGATGCAGGAATTGATCTGGCGGATCAAGCCGGACCTGGTCATCGAGTGTGGCATCGCCCACGGCGGCTCGATCATTTACTACGCCTCGCTGCTGGAATTGCAGGGTCACGGTGAAGTGCTGGGCATCGATCGTGATATCCGTGCGCACAACCGTGAGGCCATCGAAAGCCATCCGATGATCAAGCGTATCAGCATGATCGAAGGTTCCAGTCTCGATCCGGCGGTGGTCGAACAGGTGCGTCAGGCTGCTGCTGGCAAGAAAGTGATCGTAGTACTCGATTCCAACCATACCCACGAGCATGTCCTCGAAGAATTGCGTCTGTACGCACCACTGGTTTCGGTGGACAGCTACTGCGTGGTCATGGACACCGTGGTTGAAGACATGCCGGCCGATGCGTTCCCGGATCGTCCATGGGGGCCGGGTGACAACCCGAAAACAGCTGTTTGGGCCTACCTCAAGGAGAACGCTGATTTCGAGATCGATCAGCAGATGCAAGACAAGCTGCTGATCACCGTCGCGTCGGACGGTTATCTGCGTCGGGTTCGTTAATCAGTTCCATCATCAAAGCGTTTTTCGGGCGATTTCGCCGGTAGTGGGAGAAGTTATGCAAGGCAAGTACGGTTCTGAAAACAAGCTGCCATTGAGCGAGTTGCTGACGGTGGTTCTGATCACCCACAACCGCCCGGCTTTTTTGCGTCGAGCGCTGCAGTACTACAGCAGCCTGCCTTGCAAGGTCCTGGTGCTGGACTCTTCTCCCGAGCGCCCGGAAGGTGATTTCTCATCGGTCGACTATCAGCATCTGCCGCAGTTCGCCTACTGGGGCATGCAGGCCAAGCTGACCTACGGTGTCGAGCAACTGACCACGCCTTACATGGTGTTCGCTGCCGATGACGACTTTATCCTGCATGAGTCGCTGGCCGAGTCGGTGAGCTTCCTGGAAGCCAACCGCGACTATGGTTTGTGCCACGGCTATTGCCTGATGTACCTGGCGCTGGCCGGGAGTGTCAGCTACTACCGCCGCGACAAGAAAATCTGCGAAGACTATGCGTCGGAGCGTGCCGAGGATCGAGTCCTCGACTTCATGCATCAGTACGTACCGCCGTTCTACGGCGTGTGCCGGACTTCGATCATCAAGGACTGGTACGCGGCATTGCCACCGGGCACCAGTTTCGAGTGGCAGGAAATCGGCCACACCTATTATCTGCTGGCGAATGCCAAGGCGCGCGTTCTGCCCATCCCGTATGTGGTGCGCGAAATCAACGTCGGTTTCTCCGACCACAACACCGAGGTCTATCACGCGCTGTCGTATGTCGATGCCAAGTCGGTGGCCGAGCGTGAAGCCTTCGCCGAATTTCTCGCGTCCCTGCCGACGGGCATCAAAGACCTTGACCAGGCGCAGCGCAAGGCGTTCGCCCTGGAAAGCTTCGCGGCCATGACCGATAGCCTGGTGACAGGTCGCGCACTGACGGCCGAGCTGATTTTCCAGTCCATCTGGAACAACGTATCCAAACAACCAGAGCGCAAGTTCGGGCCTCTGCAATACGTCGAGATGCCGTTCTACAACCAGCGCTTTTTCGACTTGCTGGCCGGGTTCGAGTTTCTGTTGCACGCGATGCCGGCCGGCCGTGTGCAACTGGAACAGCTCGAGGGCGTCTGGACCCGCCAGGATTACTTGTTGCAGGCACGCAATAACGATACCCCGGAAAGTGTGCTCGACCGCTTGTGGCAGGCCCATGACAGCAACGCGTTCAACCGTCGAGTGGTCAAGCGTCTGGTCGAGCAGCTGCAGGCGCTCGGCGATGACACGCAAGCGCAGGAACTGGCCGAGTGGGATGCTCGTCTTGAGTCGGTGTCGAAGGTCGATCACTACCCGGTCTTCAACAAAATGCGCTCCGGCCGTTTGCTCGACTGGCTGGCGTGCCGCGAGCCGGACGCCGAGCAGCGCGTGATGATTGCTGCTCATTTGGCGGCGAACAACGGCGGGCCACAGTTCGGCATTTTCCTGCTGGATCTGGACGACAACATCGAGAAGTTGCAAGTGACCCTCGACAGCCTGGTCGAAGGTCACAGCAAGGCCTTCAAGATCGTGGTCTTCACCACTGGCGAGCCGCAGGCTGCGACTACGGCGCAGAACACTCTGCACTTTGTCCGCGTTACCCCGGGCAATCTCGTCGACAAACTCAACCAGAGTGCCGCCCAGTCTCCCTGCGACTGGCTGCTGCTGGCACAGGTGGGCGATGAGTTCACAGCGAGTGGCTTGTTGCGCGCCGGCCTGGAATTGATGTCGGCCACAGGCCTTCGCGCCGTCGCCACCGATGAAATCCAGCGCAGTGAAGAGGGCGCGCTGATCGATGTGTTCCGCCCAGGCTTCAATCTTGACCTGTTGCAAAGCAACCCATCGTTGATGGCACGCCATTGGCTGATTCGTCGTGATGTTTTCCTGGAGGCGGGTGGTTATCAGGCCGACTTCAGCAAGGCGCTGGAGTTCGACCTGCTGTTGCGTTTGATCGAGCAGGGTGGCCTCGACGGTCTGGCGCATCTCGACGAGCCGCTGCTGATCACCCAGGTCCCGGCGCAGGAGGAAGTGGCTCACGAGCGTCAGGCGCTGCTGCGTCATTTGACCAATCGCGGTTACAAGGCCAACGTCACCCCGGCATTGCCGGGTAGCTGGCAAGTCGATTATCGACATACCGGACAGCCGATGGTGTCGATCATCCTGCCGGCTGGCGATGATCTGGTGGCGCTGCGTCGCTGCCTCGAAGGTGTGTTGCTGCGAACCCGTTACACCCGTTACGAAGTGTTGATCGCGGCCAATCCGAATCAGTCGGCGCAGGTCAACGACTGGCTGGGCACGCTACGCAGCAGCAAAGTGAATGTGCTGCGTGCGGATCAGCCACTGAACGAAGTCGCGTTGTATAACGCCGCCAGCGAGCAGGCGCAGGGTGAATATCTGGTGCTGCTGGCCACTGACAGCGAAGTCGTCAATCCGAACTGGATCGATTCGTTGCTCAACCACGCCCAGCGTCCGGAAGTCGGTGTTGTCGGCGCGAAACTGGTCGACCGCGACGGCAAGGTCTCCCAGGCCGGTTTGATCCTCGGTCTGAATGGCGGCGTAGGCTCGGCCTTCATTGGCGAAAAACACAATGCTGCGGGTTACTTGCAACGTCTGGGGGTCGAGCAGAACTACTCGGCGGTGTCGAAGGTTTGCCTGATGGTGCGCAAAGAACTGTTCGACGCGCTGGGTGGTCTGGACGAAGCCAACTTCGCCGCCGGTTTCAGCGATGTCGATCTGTGTCTCAAGGTCGGGCAGGCCGGTTACCTCACCGTGTGGACGCCGTCGGTGCAGGTGCTGCACACCGGCGAGCTGCCACAGTCTCCGGAGGCACTGGCGGCACTGCGTGAGAAATGGAGCGACGCCTTCGCGCAAGATCCGGCTTACAACGCCAACCTGACCCTGACCGGCAAAGGTTTTACCCTGGGCGAAAATGCCTCGGTCAACTGGGCGCAGTTGCTCGCTTGAGCCTGCCGGACAGGAATCAGAACATGTTCAACGGTAAATCGATTTTCATCTCCGGTGGCACCGGCTCGTTCGGGCGCAAGTTCATTGCGCGCCTGCTCGAGCAATACCAGCCCAAGCGGGTGGTGGTGTTCTCCCGGGATGAACTCAAACAGTACGAAATGCAGCAGACGTTCAACGCGCCGTGCATGCGTTACTTCCTCGGTGACGTGCGCGACGCCGAGCGTCTGCGCCAGGCCATGCGCGGCATAGACTACGTGGTGCACGCCGCGGCGTTGAAACAGGTGCCGGCGGCGGAGTACAACCCGACCGAGTGCATTCGCACCAATGTCAACGGCGCGGAGAACATCATCGCCGCCGCCATCGACAACGGCGTGAAGAAAGTCGTGGCGTTGTCCACCGACAAGGCGGCGAGCCCGATCAACCTGTACGGCGCCACCAAGTTGCTGTCGGACAAATTGTTCGTCGCCGCCAACAACATTGCCGGTGAGCAACAGACGCGTTTTGCCGTGGTTCGCTACGGCAACGTGGCGGGCTCGCGCGGATCGGTGGTGCCATTCTTCAGCAAGCTGATTGCCGAGGGCGCGACCGAACTGCCGATCACCGACGAGCGCATGACCCGTTTCTGGATCACCCTCGATCACGGTGTGCAGTTCGTCCTCGACAGCTTTGCGCGGATGCACGGCGGTGAAGTGTTCGTGCCGAAGATCCCGTCGATCCGCATTGTCGATCTGGCTCGCGGCATGGCCGAGCACCTGCCGCACAAGAATGTCGGTATCCGTCCGGGCGAAAAACTGCACGAATTGATGGTGCCGCTGGACGATGCGCGGATGACGCTGGAGTTCGAAGATCACTATACGATCCAGCCTTCGATCCGCTTTACCAGCGTCGATGTGGATTTCGCCGAGGACAAAGTCGGCGAGCGTGGCGTGCCGGTCGGTGAAGATTTCGAATACCGCTCCGACACCAACCCGCATTTCCTCTCGGTGGGGCAGATCGCCGACCTGCACGCGAAGCTGTCGGTATGATTCCCTACGGTCGGCAAAGCCTCGATCAGACGGACATCGACGCGGTCGTCGAGGTGTTGCAGTCCGACTGGTTGACCCAGGGGCCGACCATCGAGCGCTTCGAGCAGGCGATGGCCGAGCGTTGCCAGGCGGATTTCGCGGTCGCGGTGTGCAACGCCACGGCGGCGCTGCACATTGCCTGTCTGGCGGCGGGGCTGGGAGCGGGCGACCGCTTGTGGACCACGCCGAACACCTTTCTGGCGTCGGCCAACTGCGGCCGATACTGCGGCGCCGACGTTGACTTCGTCGACATCGATCCGCTGACCTGGAACCTCGATGCCGAAGTTCTGGCCAGCAAACTCGATGCTGCCGAGCGCGACGGCACCTTGCCCAAAGTGCTGGTGGCGGTGGCGTTCTCCGGGCAGAGCTGCGACATGCGGCGAATCGCCGAACTGGCGGAGCGCTACAACTTCACCGTGATCGAGGACGCGTCCCACGCGGTTGGCGCGAGCTACGCCGGGCGCCCGGTGGGTTGCGGTGAATTTGCCGCGATGACGGTGTTCAGCTTTCACCCGGTGAAGATCATCACCAGCGGCGAGGGCGGCATGGTGCTGACCAATCGCCCGGAACTGGCTGAGCGACTGCAACGCCTGCGCAGCCACGGCATGACCCGGGATCCGCAGCAGATGACCGAGCCCAGCCACGGCCCGTGGTATTACCAACAGGTCGAGCTGGGTTTCAATTATCGGATCACCGATCTGCAAGCTGCACTGGGTTTGTCACAGCTGAGCAAGCTGGACGAGTTCATCGCCCGTCGTCGGGAACTGGCAGCGCGTTACGAGCGCTTGCTGGCGTATTTGCCGGTCACCGTGCCGAGCATCCAGCCGGACGCCGAATCGGCCTGGCACCTGTACGTGGTGCGCTTGCAGACCGAGCGCATCAACCTCAGCCACCGTCAGGTGTTCGAAGGCTTGCGCGCGGCCGGCATCGGCGTGAACCTGCACTACATTCCGGTGCATTTGCAGCCGTACTATCGTGAACTGGGTTTCGCCGAGGGAGACTTTCCCGAGGCCGAGCGTTATTACGCCGAAGCGATCAGCCTGCCGCTGTTTCCGTTACTGAGCGATCAGCAACAGGATTACGTGGTCGAGCAATTGCGTCGGTTGACTGAATGAATACCGCTGCGGCGGTGGATGGAAAACGGCAATGCGTGATCTGAGCGAACAAGAACAATTCTGGCAGGGCGAGTTCGGCAACCAGTACGTTGACCGCAACGTCGGGCAACCGCTGGTGGCGGCCAATCTGGCGTTGTTCGCCAAAGCGCTGACCCGGGCCGGACGGATCGACAGTCTGCTGGAACTGGGCACCAACGCTGGCAACAACTTGCAGGCGTTGCGTCAGCTGTTGCCGCGCTGCGAGCTGTTCGGTGTCGAAATCAACGCCAACGCCTGTGCCCAGGCCCGGGCGCTGGAGATTGCGAAGATCTGGCACGGCTCGCTGTTCGATTTCCCCCGGGAGCGCCAATACGACCTGACGCTCAGCAAAGGCGTGCTGATTCATCTGGCCCCGGCGCTGTTGCCGACTGCCTATGCGCAGTTGTACGAGCTGAGCCAGCGCTACATCCTGATCGCCGAGTACTACAATCCCTCGCCGGTTGAAGTGTCCTATCGCGGCAACAGCGGCAAGTTGTTCAAACGGGATTTCGCCGGGGAAATGCTCGATCGCTATCCTGATCTGCAACTGCTGGATTACGGTTTCGGTTATCACCGCGACCCGCAATTCCCGATGGACGACGTCACCTGGTTCCTGTTGGAAAAACGCCCTTGAGCAACGTTGCAATCATCCCGGCCCGCGGCGGAAGCAAACGCATTCCGCGCAAGAACCTCAAACCGTTCGACGGTGTGCCGATGATTGCCCGTTCGATTCGCACGGCGCTGGATTCCGGGTTGTTCGATCAGGTGGTGGTCAGCACCGATGACGAAGAGATCGCCGAGCTGGCGCAGGCCCATGGCGCACAGGTGCCGTTCTTGCGCCCGGCGGAGCTGGCCGACGATTTCACCGGCACTGCCGCGGTGATCGTGCATGCCTTGCAGCAATTGCCGCACTTTGATTACGCCTGTTGCGTGTACGCCACGGCGCCACTGTTGCAGGCGCGTTTCCTGTGTCAGGGGCTCGAGTTGCTGGAGCAGCATCCCGACAAGTCCTTTGCTTTTTCGGTCACCGATTTCGGCTTTCCGGTGCAGCGCGCCTTGACCCTGGACGGGCAGGGCGCGCTGACGGCGTTGTACCCCGAGTTTCGCAATACCCGTTCGCAGGATCTGCCCGCTGCCTTTCAGGATGCCGGCCAGTTCTATTGGGGGCGCAGCGAGGCCTGGTTGCTTGGCGAGATTCTGTATTCGCCAGCCAGCCTGCCGGTGATCCTGCCCCGGCATCTGGTGCAGGACATCGACACCGCCGAAGACTGGAAACGCGCTGAATACCTCTACGCCGCACTCAAGGCTGGCGGGGAGCTGCAATGAGAGTGCTGATCCGCGCCGACGCCTCACCCACCATCGGCAGCGGCCACATCGCCCGTTGCCTGACGCTGGCGCGGGTGTTGCGCGCCCAAGGCAGTCATGTCGCGTTCGCCTGCCGTCGTTTGCCCGGCCATCGGCTCGATGCGTTGCAGGGCGAAGGCTTCGAGACGTTCGCGTTGCCGGATCGCTATGCCGGTGAAGACCCGGAGCAGGCCATCGAGTCGATGCTGCCGTGGCAGGCGGATATCAATGCGCTGGCGACGCAACTGGAAGGTCAGGCCGAATTCGACTGGGTCATCGCCGACCACTACGGCCTCGATCATCACTGGCAGACCGCTGCCCGGCGCTTCGCGCCACGGATCGCCGCCGTGGACGATCTGGCGACCCGTCGCTACAACGTGGATCTGCTGCTCAATCAGAACCTCTCCGGCCTCAGCGAAAACTATCAGCCGCTGCTGCCGGCAGGCTGTCGAACGCTGCTCGGTCCGCGCTTTGCCATGTTGCGCGAGGAGTTCAGTGGTCCGGCCATCGAGATCAAGCCCGTGGCGCGACGGGTGCTGGTGAATTTCGGCGGCTTCGACGCGGCGCGACAGACTCATCACGCGATGCTGGCACTGGCGGATTTTTCGGCGCTTGAAGTGGATTTCGTCGCCGGCGCCGACAACCCGGCGTGGGCAGAGATGCAGGCACTGGCCGAGACACGGCGGAACTGGCGTCTGCACAGTTTCGTCAGCGATTTTCATCGGCGCATGACCGAGGCCGACCTGTTCATCGGCGCCGGCGGTGGCACCAGTTGGGAGCGCGCAGCCCTGGGCCTGCCGACGATCTGCATCGCGGTGTCGAACAACCAGCAGGCCAACGGTGAGGTGATGGCGGCGGCCGGGGCGCATGTGTTCATGGGCGCACGGGAGCAGGTCAGCGTCGAACAACTGCGCGATGCCGTCGGCTTTGTCGTCGACAACTTTTATCTGCGCCAGAGCCTGGCCGAGCGTTCGCGGCAACTGGTCGACGGGCGCGGTGCGCTGCGGGTCGCGGCGGCACTGGCCGGTGCGGTACTCAGGTTGCGGGTCGCGACGCTGGACGATGCGCAGGTAATGTTCGACGGGCGCAACGCCGACGCCGTGCAGCGCTGGTCGGTGAAGAACGGCGCGATCGAGTGGTCGCAGCATCTGAACTGGTTGAGCGCCAGTTTGCGCAATCCTCAACGGCTGTTGTTGATCGCCGAAGCCGATGACGGCCCGGTCGGTGCGTTGCGCTACGATCTGCGCGGCTTTGAAGCCGAAGTTTCGCTGTATCTGCTGGAGGGGCGTTTCGGTCTCGGCTGGGGCAGGGCGCTGCTGACGCGGGGCGAAGCGTTCGTCGCGGCGCAGTGGCCGCAATTGACCGCAATCACTGCACAGGTGTTGCCGGCCAACCAGGCCTCATTGAATGTATTTCGTGATGCCGGGTTCACCCAAAGTGCCTGCGCGTTCACCAAGGATTTGAAGGAACACCGTTCATGAACAGTTTCAAGATTGGCGATCGCCTGATCGGTGCCGACGCACCGCCGTTCATCATTGCCGAAATGAGCGGCAACCATAACCAGTCGCTGGACGTCGCCTTGCAGATTGTCGAGGCGGCGGCCAAGGCCGGTGCCCACGCCTTGAAGCTGCAAACCTACACCGCTGAAACCATGACCCTGGATCTGGCGGAAGGCGAATTCTTCATCAAGGATCCGAACAGCCTGTGGGCCGGCACGTCGCTTTACGATCTGTATGAAAAGGCCCACACGCCCTGGGAATGGCACGCGCCGATCTTTGCCCGGGCCAAAGCGCTGGGCATGCTCGCGTTTTCGACGCCGTTCGATGACAGCGCCGTGGATTTTCTTGAAAGCCTCGATGTGCCGGCCTACAAGATCGCCAGTTTCGAAAACACCGATCTACCGCTGATACGTCGTGTGGCGGCGACTGGCAAGCCACTGATCATTTCCACCGGCATGGCCAGCATCGCCGAGCTCGACGAAACCGTGCGCGTTGCCCGTGAAGCCGGGTGCAAGGATCTGGTGTTGCTCAAATGCACCAGCACCTACCCGGCGACACCGCTCAACAGCAACGTACGCACCATCCCGCATCTGCGTGAGTTGTTCGGTTGTCAGGTGGGGCTGTCCGATCATTCGATGGGCGTTGGTGTGTCGGTGGCCGCTGTGGCGCTCGGTGCCACGGTGGTTGAAAAACACTTCACCCTCGACCGCGCGGCGGGCGGGGTGGACGCGAGTTTTTCCCTGGAACCTGCGGAAATGGCCAGCCTGGTGCTGGAAACCGAGCGTGCCTGGCAGGCCATGGGTCAGGTGCATTACGGCGTGACCGAGGCTGAGAAAAAGTCCGTGGTCTACCGCCGGTCGCTGTACGTCACGGCTGATATGGCGGCCGGCGAACCCTTCACGGCGGCCAACCTGCGCGCCATTCGTCCCGGTCTCGGTCTGCCGCCCAAGCACACCGACGCCGTCCTCGGCCGCCGCGCACGCGCGCCGATCAAGCGCGGCACGCCGCTGGACTGGTCGCTGGTCGAATAACCCGATCTGCACCGATTCGGCAAAATAGCGTGACCTGCGAGTCATAACGCGCATCTTCACTGTATTGTATTGACCGGGGAGATGGCGCCTGGCCCGTTATCGGTTGCAGTGATAGCCCTTTGCGCTCCCCGTGGCTGCCCGTTGTGGCGGCCGTTTTCTGTTTGTCGGCGCCCCTCGAAATCCTTGCGAGCGGTGGTATTGGGCTGTTTATTATTGGGAAGCCGTAATGATTGGCATAAAAAGCATTGCGAGCTACGTTCCTGTAGCCGGCGTGGACAATTACGCACAAGGTGCAAAATTCGAGAAGGATGAAGAATTCATCCTCGGCAAGATCGGTTCGGCCTTCCTGCCACGCAAAGACGCGGAACAGGAAACCTCCGATCTGTGCGTTGAAGCGGCCAATGCGCTGTTTGCCAACAACCCTGAACTGAAACGTGAATCCATCGATGCATTGATCGTCGTCACCCAGAACGGTGACGAAGAAGGCCTGCCGCACACCGCTGCGATCGTCCAGGACAAGCTCGGCCTGCCGACCAACGTCGCAGCGTTCGATATTTCCCTGGGTTGCTCCGGTTACGTCTATGGGATCTACGCGATCAAGGGCTTCATGGAAGCCGCCGGCCTGAAGAACGGTCTGCTGATCACCGCCGACCCGTATTCGAAGATCGTCGACCCGGAAGACCGCAACACCACGATGCTGTTCGGCGATGCCGCTACCGCGACGTGGATGGGCGAAGATCCGACCTGGGCGCTGGGCAAGGCCAAGTTCGGTACCGACGGTTCCGGTGCGCCGCACCTGAAAGTGACTGACGGTGTGTTCTTCATGAACGGTCGTCAGGTGTTCAACTTCGCGCTGCTCAAAGTCCCGGCACACTTGCACGAATTGCTCGACGATTCGGGTCTCAATGCCGATGACATCGATGCCTTCTGCATTCACCAGGGCAGTGCGGCGATTGTCGATGCCGTGGCGCGGCGCTTCGAAGGCGAGCCTGAGAAGTTCATCAAGGACATGGTCGAGACCGGCAACACCGTGTCGTCGAGTGTGCCGCTGCTGCTGGAAAAACACGTGATGGATTCCGACTGGCAGCGCATTGCGATCAGTGGTTTCGGTGTCGGTCTGTCCTGGGGTTCGGCGATTATCTATCGTCCTTGAATCCGCTAAAAACGACGGATACAAAAAAAGCGTTCAAGGGGTAACCTTGAACGCTATTTTTTTGCCTGAATGGAGCGCGAGGCGCCATGAGCGAGTTTTTCCAGGCCAACGTTGAAATCATCGAGCGACGCTGGCCGGCGCTGTTCGCGCGATTGCTGAGCGAAGACAGTTCGGCAATCGAGGCCGAGCTGACGCAGGGGCTGGGGTCGACGCTGAGTATCAACGGCATTCAACTCACCAGCCGCCATGATCGCATTCACGAAGCCCGGATCCAGGCCGCCAGCCTGCCGGCGGATAAGCCGCGATTGCACGTCTATGGCACCGGTCTCGGGGATTTACCGACCGTGCTGCTGGAACGGGCCGTGCTTGAGCGACTGTATGTGCACATTCTCAATGGCGCGCTGTTTGCCCTGGTGTTGCAGCTGATTGATCAGCGGCAATGGCTGGAGGACCCGCGAGTAGAACTTCTGTATGCCGGTGACCTGTCGGATATCTGCACGCCGTTTTTTGCCTTGCCCGCCGAAATGCTGCTGGCCGATGACTTCAACGCGAAGATCCGTGATCGACTGGTCAGCGAAGTGCACTTGAGTTTCAACAATCGTGAGTTCGATCCGCAGTCGCCCTTCATCCAGCAGCGTCTGAAGGATTGCTTGCCGGTATTGCTAGCAGACGATGATGTGGCGACGTTGTTCGGCACCTGTGCCGGTCGGGAGATCTATGTGATCGGCACCGGGCCGACGCTGGAACAGCATTTCGAACGTCTGGCTGCGATCCGCGAGCGGGCCGAGCGCCCGTTGTTCATTTGCGTCGACACCGCCTACCGGCCACTGCGCGAGCACGGGATCGTGCCCGACTATGTGGTGAGCATCGATCAGCGCATCAGCTTTCGGCATTTGCCTTTCGAGGAGTCCGACGGCATCCCGCTGGTGTACCTGCCCATGAGTGATCCTGAGGTGTTGAGGGCATGGAAGGGCAAGCGTTATGGCGGTTACTCGGCCAGTCCGGTCTATGCGGCATTGCGTGAGCAGCACCCACGGGCGCTGTTGCATATGGGCGGCAGCGTGATTCATCCGGCCGTGGATCTGGCGGTGAAGATGGGCGCCGCACGCATCACGCTGTTCGGCGCCGATTTTGCCTTCCCGATGAACAAGACCCATGCCGGCTGGAATGACGGCGACCTGGGGCCGCCGGTGAACCAGGCACGGCACTGGGTGCGTGACGGCTTCGGTGAGCGCGTCAGTACGCAACTCAATTTTCGCGGTTATCTGTGTGTGCTGGAGCGTTACATCGCCAGTCAGCCGCAGGTCGAGTTTTTCAACAGCAGCCGCGCAGGTGCCTTGATTGCCGGGGCGCATTTCAATCAGGAGTTCGTGCAATGAATGAACTGCAAGGCTGTGTCGACGAATGCCTGCGTTGTGCCGGCCTGTTTCGGCTGGGGCGCGATGTCGAGGCGGCGTTGGAGATGGTCGATGTCTTTGAAGGTGCGCAGCAATTGCTGGCGTCTGCTTCGCCGGATGTCCAGCAGTCGTGGGCGCAAGCGCTCACGCAAATGCTTGATTGTCAGGAGCGCCAGGACTGGCTCGGGCTCGCTGACTTCATGGAGTACGAATTGATCCAGTTGCTGGAAAGTTCTGCGGCTTGAGTAATGCCGACAGCGCTGGCCCGCAGGTTTGCGTTGCGGACGGTTTTATGACGTCATTTTTTCGAAGGTGAAGTGCTGCTAAGTCTTTGTTTTCCGGGGGGTGGCAGGGTGATGGCAAAAATTTTCAAAAAAGCCCTCAAGCAACCTGCAAACCCGACGATAACTATTACGAAGGTTCTCTAGGCCATACCCGGCGGTTGCCAGGGCCGGAAGCCGCAGTACCCAACCAACGAGGAATTCGTCATGGCTTTAACAGTAAACACCAACACCACGTCGTTGAACGTTCAGAAAAACCTGAACCGCGCTTCCGACGCTCTGTCGACTTCGATGCAGCGCCTGTCTTCCGGCCTGAAAATCAACAGCGCTAAAGACGACGCCGCTGGCCTGCAGATCTCCACTCGTATGCAATCGCAAATCCGCGGTGGCAACCAGGCTATCCAGAACGCCAACGACGGTATCTCCGTTGCTCAGACCGCTGAAGGCGCTCTGCAAGCTACTACCGACATCCTGCAGCGTATGCGTGAACTGGCTGTTAAAGCACGTACCGGCACCAACGGCACTGCTGACCAGCGCGCAACCAACGGCGAATTCGCTGACCTGTCCGACGAAATCACCCGTATCTCTGCTTCCACCAACCTGAACGGCAAAAACCTGCTGGACGGTTCGGCTGGTACTGTGACTCTGCAAGTTGGCGCAAACACCGGTACTGCTAACCACATCGACCTGGTACTGAGCTCGAAATTCGACGCCGTCAGCCTGTCCGTGGACAAAGCTACTCTGGCTCTGACCGGTACTACTCCAGCTATCGCTGGCAGCAACATCGACAACGCTATCACTGCAATCGACGCTGCTATCGCTGCGATCGGTGATACCCGTGCCAGCCTGGGTGCTTCGCAAAACCGTCTGAACAGCACCATCCAGAACCTGCAGAACATCGTTGAGAACACCACCGCTGCACAGGGTCGTGTACAAGACACCGACTTCGCCGCAGAAACTGCTAACCTGACCAAGCAGCAAACTCTGCAGCAGGCTTCGACCTCCGTTCTGGCTCAAGCCAACCAACTGCCTTCCGCTGTACTGAAGCTGCTTCAGTAATTTCGGAATGAGTTCGGGCGGGGGAGTGCGCTAGTCGTGCTCTCTCGCCTTTTTACGTTAGGAGGTGATGAGCATGGACATGAGCGTAAAGCTTAACCAGTCTTATCCGGCTCCCAAGCCCGTAACGCCGGTTGCTGACAAACCGTCAGAGACGCCCAAAGTTGTCAAGACTGAAGCGCCGGTCGCTGCCAAGGGTCAGGATACGGACGAAACCAAGTTGAAGCTGGCGGTGCAGGAGATCGAGAAGTTCGTTCAATCGATCAAGCGCAATCTGGAGTTCTCTATCGACGAACACTCCGGGAAGGTCATCGTCAAGGTGATCGCAAGCGAGACGGGTGAGGTCGTTCGACAGATCCCCTCCGCAGAAGCCCTCAAACTGGCAGACAGCCTCGCGAACGCGAGCCACGTATTGTTCGACGCCAAAGTCTGAGAGCTGGCATGAATAATGTTTGTCCGTTCTCAGGACGCGTGTAGCGGTCAAAAGAATGGCAACAATCTGAAGGGAGATGCACATGGCAAGTCCAATTCTACCGGGTTCCGGACTGGGTTCCGGCCTGGATATCGGTGCGATTGTCACTGCGCTGGTCAACGCCGACAAGTCGCCCAAGCAGACGCAAATCGATACCGCAACCAAAGCCAACACGCTGAAGATTTCCGGCATCGGTTCGTTGAAGAGCGCACTGACCACGTTCCAGACGGCGATGAAAAATCTGGGCAGCACGACCAACCCTGCGTTTGCCGGCTTTACCGCGACTTCGAGTAACACGAACGTTCTGAATGCTACTTCCGACAGCACTGCAGTGTCGGGCAGTTACAATGTTGCTGTGACCCAGTTGGCCACCGGTTCGAAGATTGCCAGTGCCTCTTTCGCCGGCGGTGCCGCCAGTGCCATTCCGAGTGGTACCCTGAAAATCAGTCAGAATGGCACTGATTACAATGTCGACATTCCGGCCGGTTCTACGTTGCAGACCACCCGCGATGCCATCAACAAGGCTCAGGGTGCCAACGGTATTTCCGCCAACATCGTGACCGACGCCAGTGGTGCTTCGCGTCTGGTGATCAGTTCGAACAAGACTGGCGCAGGTTCCGACCTCACCGTCAGCGGTATTGCCGGCCTCGAAATCGATGGTACCAAGCCGATGGGCGCCAGTCCGGCGGCAGGTGATTCGGGCGCGGTTAACGGCGTTGCCAAAGATGCCCTGTTGACTATCGATGGTCTTCAGGTCAGCAGTAAGAGCAACACCGTAACGGGTGCAATCAGTGGTCTGACCCTGAATCTGACAACTGTCAGCCCAGGATCGCCGACACCCACTCCGACTGTTATCAGCGTAGATGCCAACACCAAGGGCTTGCAGACATCGATTCAGCAGTTTGTCGATGCCTACAACACGTTGAAGACCACCATCGATACGCTGTCCAAGGCGACGCCGGACGAAGATGGCAAGCTGACCGTGCAAGCGGCTTTCACCGGTGACGCGATGCCGCGTGCACTGATTGCCAGTGTTCGTGCCGAATTGACGGCACCAGGGGCGGGTGGTCCGCTGGCCGTGCTGTCGCAGTTGGGTGTGATGACCGACCGCAACACCGGTAACCTGACGTTTGATACCAATGCGTTCAACAAGACCATGGCCCAGCCAGGCATGACCGGTCAGGTTCAGCAGTTGTTCACGGGTACCGACGACAGCAATGGACTGTTGGCGCGTATGAGCAAAGCGGTCGATCCGTATCTCAACCCGCCAGCGAACAATAAGTCCACCCCAAGTTTGCTTGATCAGCGCATGGCCATTCTTACCAAAAACACGCGTAGCCTTGCCGATCAGCAGACGGCTCTGGATGTTCGCGTTGCCGGCATGACCAAGACGTTGACTGCAAAATACAACGCCATGGACTTGCTGGTAGGGCAGATGAAGGCCACGGCGAGCAGCATTACGTCGTTCTTCACCTCGCTGAACGCTCAGCAGTCCGCGAAGTAACCAGCAGGCACGACAAAAACCCGGCTACGCTTCATCGGCGTGCGCCGGGTTTTTGTCTTTTGATCTAAAGTTCTGTGATTCGTTGGCGATACACTGGTTATACGAGTCATTGTGGCAATGAGGTAGAACATGAATCCAATGTTAGCCCTTCGGCAATATCAGAAAGTCGGCGCACACGCCCAGACGTCCGAAGCGAGCCCGCACCGCTTGGTGCAAATGTTGATGGAAGGTGGCCTGGAGCGAATTGCGCAAGCCAAGGGCGCCATCGAGCGCAAGGATATTGCTGCCAAATGCACGGCCATCAGCAAGGCTGTGGGCATCATTGGGGGGCTGTGTGAAGGCCTGGATCTGGAAAACAGCGCGGATTCGGTAGGTGAGCTCAATCAGCTCTACATCTATATGATGAAGCGACTCGCCGAAGCCAACGCCAAGAGTGATCCACGGATACTCGACGAGGTGGCCGACCTGCTGCGCACCGTAAAGGAAGGCTGGGACGGCATTGCTCCGCCAGGCCCCCAGTTTTAAGGAGAGCACCATGAGTCTTGTATTGCAGCGAATTGCCGATACCCGTGACGCGTTGGTCGGCGCCTTGGCCGAGCGCAACTGGGAAGCCATTGGCGAGCTGGACCTGGCTTGCCGTTCCTGCATGGAAGACGTCATGGTCGAGGCTTCGCTGGATGAGGAGGCGTTGCGCAATAACCTTGAGGAGTTGCTCCACGTCTACAAGGAGCTTCTTGAGGTCGCCATGGGTGAGCGTCAGGCGATAGTCGACGAGATGTCGCAGATCACCCAAGCGCAGAACGCGGCAAAGGTTTACCATCTGTTTGGTTAATTAACCCTCAGTTAATCCAGACATGTGCGCCATAAATTTGACTGTGCACGGTTTTTTGACTTAACTAGTGGCTGTTTTCAGATTTCAGGCGTCTACAGGCACAAGGTGTCCTGCAAGCGTCTCGCTTGCCCCTCGTATCGGGCATTGAGTTGACTAGGGAAGTTGCTATTGCATGTGGCGTGAAACCAAAATTCTGCTGATCGATGACGATAGCGTCCGCCGCCGCGACCTGGCGGTGATCTTAAATTTTCTTGGCGAAGAAAATTTACCCTGCGGAAGCCATGACTGGCAGCAGGCAGTCGGCTCTTTGTCGTCTAGTCGTGAGGTCATTTGCGTACTGATCGGGACGGTCAATGCTCCTGGTGCGCTTTTGGGCCTGTTAAAGACACTCTCGACCTGGGATGAGTTCCTTCCGGTTTTGCTGATGGGCGATAATTCTTCGGTGGACTTGCCCGAAGACCAGCGCCGCCGGGTACTTTCGACCCTCGAAATGCCGCCGAGCTACAGCAAATTGCTGGACTCCCTGCACCGCGCCCAGGTCTATCGCGAGATGTACGACCAGGCCCGCGAGCGCGGCCGTCATCGCGAGCCCAACCTGTTCCGCAGCCTCGTCGGCACCAGCCGGGCGATCCAGCATGTGCGCCAGATGATGCAGCAGGTGGCCGACACCGACGCCAGCGTGCTGATCCTCGGCGAGTCCGGCACCGGCAAGGAAGTGGTTGCGCGCAACCTGCATTACCATTCCAAGCGTCGTGACGCGCCGTTCGTGCCCGTCAACTGCGGGGCGATCCCGGCCGAGTTGCTGGAAAGCGAGCTGTTCGGCCACGAGAAGGGCGCCTTCACAGGCGCAATCACCAGCCGTGCCGGCCGCTTCGAGCTGGCCAATGGCGGTACGTTGTTCCTTGATGAAATCGGCGACATGCCGCTGCCGATGCAGGTCAAGCTGCTGCGTGTGCTGCAGGAACGCACCTTTGAGCGCGTGGGCAGCAACAAGACCCAGAGCGTCGATGTGCGCATCATCGCCGCGACCCACAAGAATCTCGAGAGCATGATCGAGATCGGCACCTTCCGCGAAGACCTCTACTATCGCCTGAACGTGTTCCCGATCGAGATGGCGCCGCTGCGTGAGCGCGTCGAAGACATTCCGCTGTTGATGAACGAACTGATTTCGCGGATGGAGCACGAGAAGCGTGGCTCGATCCGTTTCAACTCCGCCGCCATCATGTCCCTCTGCCGTCACGGCTGGCCGGGCAACGTCCGTGAGCTGGCCAACCTGGTGGAGCGCATGGCGATCATGCATCCGTACGGGGTGATTGGCGTGGTCGAGTTGCCGAAGAAATTCCGCTACGTCGACGACGAAGACGAACAAATGGTCGACAGCCTGCGCAGCGATCTGGAAGAGCGCGTGGCAATCAACGGCCACACGCCGGACTTCACCGCCAACGCCATGCTGCCGCCGGAAGGCCTTGACCTGAAGGACTACCTCGGTGGTCTGGAGCAAGGTCTGATCCAGCAGGCGCTGGATGATGCCAACGGCATCGTGGCGCGTGCCGCCGAACGTTTGCGCATCCGTCGCACCACGCTGGTGGAGAAGATGCGCAAGTACGGCATGAGCCGACGTGAAGGTGATGAACAGGCGGATGATTGACGCCTGTTTTTCAACTGCTTCATTTATAAGTAGTTTTTTTTAGGCACGGGTATTGCTACGTCCCTCGCAACGTTCCGTTTAACTGACGGTCAGCCAAGCGAGAGAGCACAATGCCCCAAGCCTCCCAGATGTCTTCTGTTCCCGAGTCCTCGGGGCAACTGCCGTCCGTAGAGCAGGCCAGTCGGCAGGGGCTTGAGCAGGCGTTCGCTCTGTTCAACCAGATGTCGAGTCAACTCACCGACTCCTACAGCATGCTTGAAGCGCGGGTTACCGAGCTCAAGGGCGAGTTGGCCGTGGTCAGCGCCCAGCGCATGCAGGAGCTGGCGGAAAAAGAACGTCTGGCCAACCGTCTGCAAAATCTCCTCGATCTGTTGCCCGGTGGCGTCATTGTCATCGACGGTCATGGCATCGTGTGCGAGGCCAATCCGGCCGCCATCGATCTGCTCGGTTTACCGCTGGAAGGCGAGTTGTGGCGCCATGTCATCGCCCGCTGCTTCGCGCCCCGTGAAGACGATGGTCATGAAATCTCCCTGAGAAACGGTCGACGCCTGTCGATTGCCACCCGATCGTTGGACGCCGAGCCGGGGCAGCTGGTGTTGCTCAACGACCTGACTGAAACCCGTCACTTGCAGGATCAGCTCGCACGCCACGAACGACTGTCGTCGTTGGGGCGCATGGTCGCCTCGCTGGCTCATCAGATTCGCACGCCGCTTTCCGCCGCGCTGCTGTATGCCAGTCATTTGACTGAGCAGGCGCTGCCGGTCGCCACTCAACAACGTTTTGCCGGGCGTCTCAAAGAGCGTCTGCATGAGCTGGAGCACCAGGTGCGCGACATGCTGGTGTTCGCTCGCGGTGAATTGCCGCTGACCGACCGCATCACGCCCAATGCCCTGATGCAGTCGTTGCAGGCCGCCGCGCTGACCCATGTGCAGGATCTGCCAATTCGCTGGCAGTGCGACAGCCATGCGGGTGAGTTGCTGTGCAATCGCGACACGCTGGTCGGCGCAGTCCTCAATCTCATTGAAAACGCGATTCAGGCCAGTGGCGGCGACGTGCGCCTGAAAGTGCATTGCTACACCCGCGACAACACTCTGCGCCTGTGCGTCAGTGACAACGGCGGCGGTATCGAGCCGGCGGTGCTGGCGCGGCTGGGCGAGCCGTTTTTCACCACCAAGGTCACCGGTACTGGCCTGGGCCTGACCGTGGTCAAGGCCGTGGCGCGTGCTCATCAGGGACAATTGCAGCTGCGTTCGCGGGTCGGGCGCGGCACGTGCGCGCAGGTGATCCTGCCGATGTTTTCCGCTGTACAGGGAGCTGAGTGAAGGTCATGGGCATCAAGGTTCTGCTGGTCGAGGATGACCGTTCATTGCGCGAGGCGCTGGCCGATACGTTGCTGCTGGCCGGCCACGATTATCACGCAGTGGGTTCGGCCGAGGAGGCGCTGAAGGCTGTGGAGTGCGAGGCGTTCAGTCTGGTGGTCAGCGACGTCAACATGCCCGGTATGGACGGTCATCAGTTGCTCGGCCTGCTGCGCGCGCGCCAGCCGCAATTGCCGGTGCTGCTGATGACGGCTCACGGCGCTGTCGAGCGCGCCGTCGATGCCATGCGCCAGGGAGCGGCGGATTATCTGGTCAAGCCGTTCGAGCCCAAGGCGCTGCTGGACCTGGTTGCGCGCCATGCCTTGGGTAATCTCGGTGCAGCCGACACGGAAGGGCCGATCGCGGTCGAGCCGGCCAGTGCACAGTTGCTGGATCTGGCAGCGCGGGTGGCGCGCAGTGATTCCACCGTGCTGATTTCCGGCGAGTCCGGCACCGGCAAGGAAGTGTTGGCGCGCTACATCCATCAGCAGTCCCATCGTGCCCGTCAGCCGTTCATTGCGATTAACTGCGCGGCGATCCCGGACAACATGCTCGAAGCGACATTGTTCGGTCACGAGAAGGGTTCGTTTACCGGCGCCATCGCGGCGCAGGCCGGCAAGTTCGAGCAGGCCGACGGCGGCACCATTCTGCTCGACGAGATTTCCGAAATGCCCCTGGGCCTGCAAGCCAAGTTGCTGCGGGTCCTGCAGGAGCGCGAGGTGGAACGGGTCGGCGCACGCAAGCCGATCACCCTCGATATCCGCGTGGTCGCGACCACCAACCGGGATCTGGCGGGCGAAGTGGCGGCGGGGCGGTTCCGTGAAGACCTTTTCTATCGCCTGTCGGTATTTCCGCTGGCCTGGCGTCCGCTGCGTGAGCGAACCGCCGACATCCTGCCGCTGGCCGAGCGTCTTTTGGCCAAACACGTCAATAAAATGAAGCATGCGATGGCGAAGTTCTCGCCCGAGGCGCAGGCGTGCCTGATCGGTTATCCATGGCCGGGCAATGTGCGCGAGCTGGATAACGCGGTTCAGCGGGCGTTGATTCTGCAGCAGGGCGGCTTGATCCAGCCGCAGGATTTCTGCCTTTCGGGCCCTGCGCTGTTTGCTCCACTGCCGGTGGCAGCGCCGACTGCGCCAGTCATTCGTGAAGTCGATATCGAGGCGGATTCGGCCGGGGCGCTGGGCGATGACCTGCGTCGTCGCGAGTTCCAGATGATCATCGACACCCTGCGCACCGAGCGCGGGCGACGCAAGGAAGCCGCCGAAAAACTCGGTATCAGTCCGCGTACGTTGCGCTACAAACTGGCGCAAATGCGCGATGCCGGGATGGACGTCGAAGGGTATCTGTTCGCCACTTGACGGATGGCGCAAACGTTTGAAAACGCATTTCTCGAAGCGGTGCCCGTGAGCTGGCACCGTTGTTGCTAACACCTGAGTACCCGCCGAGTGAGTGTCAAAAAATTGCGGGCCGCCCAAGAGAGTAGACCATGAGCCAAGGTATTGAAATTAATCGGTTGATGACGGACATGAAGGCCATGCAAATGGACGCCATGTCGAAGCCGAAATCGACTGCCGCCGTCCCTGAAGTGGCGGGCAGCAGCTTTTCCGACATGCTCGGTCAGGCCATCAACAAAGTGAACGATACCCAACAGGCTTCGAGCCAATTGGCCAACGCGTTCGAAATCGGCAAGAGCGGCGTCGATTTGACGGACGTGATGATTTCCTCGCAGAAGGCCAGCGTGTCGTTCCAGGCTCTGACCCAGGTGCGCAACAAACTGGTTCAGGCTTATCAAGACATCATGCAGATGCCGGTTTAAGGACGAGATTGAGTCATGGCAGAAGCAGTCGCCGATAACGTTCCGGCCAAGGCCACCCCGATAGACGGCAAACCGCCGCTGTTCGGCCTGTCCTTCCTGGAAAACCTCTCCGAGATGACCATGCTGCGTCAGGTGGGCCTGTTGGTCGGCCTGGCTGCGAGCGTGGCGATTGGCTTTGCCGTGGTGCTGTGGTCGCAGCAACCGGACTACCGGCCTCTGTACGGCAGCCTTGCCGGTATGGACGCCAAGCAGGTCATGGACACTCTGGCCTCCGCCGATATTCCCTACACCGTTGAACCGAATTCCGGTGCCTTGCTGGTCAAGGCCGATGACCTGTCCCGTGCGCGACTGAAACTCGCGGCCGCTGGTGTCACTCCCAGCGACGGCAATATCGGTTTCGAGATTCTCGACAAGGAACAGGGTCTGGGCACCAGCCAGTTCATGGAAGCGACTCGCTATCGTCGCGGCCTCGAAGGCGAACTGGCCCGCACCATCTCCGCCCTGAACAACGTCAAGGGTGCTCGCGTTCACCTGGCGATCCCGAAGAGTTCGGTGTTCGTGCGTGACGAGCGCAAGCCAAGTGCTTCCGTACTGGTCGAGTTGTACTCCGGCCGTTCGCTGGAGCCGGGTCAGGTGGTTGCCATCATCAACCTGGTGGCCACTTCCGTTCCCGAGCTGAGCAAGTCGCAGATCACCGTCGTCGACCAGAAGGGCAACCTGCTGTCGGATCAGGCGGAAAACTCTGAAATGACCATGGCCGGCAAGCAGTTCGATTACAGCCGCCGCATGGAAAGCATGCTCACCCAGCGTGTGCACAATATTCTGCAACCGGTTCTGGGCAATGATCGCTACAAGGCTGAAGTGTCGGCCGACGTGGACTTCAGTGCCGTTGAATCGACCGCCGAGCAGTTCAACCCGGATCAACCGGCGCTACGCAGCGAACAGTCGGTCAATGAACAGCGTACCGCCAGCAATGGCCCGCAAGGCGTACCGGGTGCCCTGAGCAACCAGCCGCCGTCGCCAGCCTCGGCGCCACAAACCACCGGTGGCGCAGCCGCCCCGGCGAGTATGGTGCAACCGGGCCAGCCGCTGGTTGACGCCAACGGTCAGCAGATCATGGACCCGGCCACCGGCCAGCCAATGCTCGCGCCGTACCCGGCAGACAAGCGTCAACAATCCACCAAGAACTTCGAACTCGACCGTTCCATCAGCCACACCAAACAGCAGCAGGGTCGCCTGAATCGCCTGTCGGTGTCGGTAGTGGTAGACGATCAGGTCAAGATCAACCCGGCCAACGGCGAAACCACCCGCGCGCCGTGGAGCGCCGACGAATTGGCGCGCTTCACTCGTCTGGTGCAGGACGCGGTCGGTTTCGACGCCAGCCGTGGCGACAGTGTCAGCGTGATCAACATGCCGTTCTCCGCCGAGCGCGGCGAAGTGATTGCCGATATTCCGTTCTACTCCCAGCCATGGTTCTGGGACATCGTCAAACAAGTGCTGGGTGTGTTGTTCATCCTGGTGCTGGTGTTCGGCGTGCTGCGTCCGGTGCTCAACAACATCACCGGTGGCGGCAAAGGCAAGGAACTGGCCGGTCTGGGCGGTGACGTGGAGCTGGGTGGCATGGGCGGTCTGGACGGTGAACTGTCCAACGATCGCGTCAGCCTCGGCGGCCCGACCAGCATCCTGCTGCCGAGCCCGAGCGAAGGCTATGACGCTCAGTTGAACGCAATCAAGAGTCTGGTGGCAGAAGACCCGGGTCGTGTGGCCCAGGTCGTGAAAGAGTGGATTAACGCAGATGAGTGATAACCGAGCCGCCGTCGCCAAACTGTCCCGGGTCGATAAAGCCGCGATTCTGCTGCTGTCCCTGGGTTCGACCGATGCCGCACAAGTGCTGCGCCACATGGGCCCCAAAGAGGTTCAGCGAGTCGGCGTGGCCATGGCCCAGATGGGCAACGTCCACCGTGAGCAGGTCGAGCAGGTCATGAGCGAGTTCGTCGACATCGTCGGCGACCAGACCAGCCTGGGCGTCGGCTCCGACGACTACGTGCGCAAAATGCTCACCCAGGCCCTGGGTGAAGACAAGGCCAACGGCCTGATCGACCGCATTCTGCTGGGTGGCAACACCAGCGGCCTCGACAGCCTGAAATGGATGGAACCGCGCGCCGTTGCCGACGTGATCCGCTACGAGCACCCGCAGATCCAGGCCATCGTGGTCGCGTACCTCGATCCGGATCAGGCCGGTGAAGTGCTGGGCAACTTCGACCACAAGGTGCGCCTGGACATCATCCTGCGCGTCTCGTCGTTGAACACTGTGCAGCCGGCCGCGCTGAAAGAATTGAACCAGATCCTCGAGAAGCAGTTCTCCGGCAACTCGAACGCCTCGCGCACCACCCTGGGTGGCATCAAGCGGGCGGCGGACATCATGAACTTCCTCGACAGCTCGATCGAAGGTCAGCTTATGGACTCGATCCGCGAAGTCGACGAAGACCTGTCCGGTCAGATCGAAGACCTCATGTTCGTGTTCAACAACCTGGCCGATGTCGACGACCGCGGTATCCAGGCGCTGTTGCGCGAAGTGTCCTCCGATGTACTGGTGCTGGCCCTCAAGGGTTCGGACGAAGGCGTCAAGGAGAAGATTTTCAAGAACATGTCCAAACGTGCTGCCGAACTGCTGCGCGACGACCTCGAGGCCAAAGGCCCGGTGCGCGTCAGCGACGTGGAAACCGCGCAGAAGGAAATCCTCACCATCGCCCGCCGTATGGCCGAAGCCGGAGAAATCGTGCTCGGTGGCAAGGGCGGCGAGGAAATGATCTAACACCATGGGCAAGAACGACGACGATGTGACGGACCTGATCCGTGCCCGAGACGTCCGCGGTTTCGAAACCTGGGCAATCCCAAGCTTCGATCCGCCGGCACCGGAACCCGAGCCGGAACCGGAGCCCGAACCGCCGGAGATGGAAGAAGTGCCGCTGGACGAAGTCCAGCCACTGACCCTGGAAGAACTCGAAAGCATCCGTCAGGAGGCTTACAACGAGGGCTTCGCCATCGGCGAAAAAGAAGGTTTCCACAGCGCCACCCTCAAGGTGCGTCAGGAAGCCGACGTCGCCCTGACGGCCAAGGTCAACAGCCTTGAGCAGTTGATGGCAAACCTGTTCGAGCCCATCGCCGAGCAAGACACCCAGATCGAAAAGTCTCTGGTCGACCTCGTGCAGCACATCGCCAAACAGGTGATCCAGCGCGAACTGGCCATCGATTCGACACAGATCGAACACGTCATGCGCGACGCCCTCAAGCTGTTGCCGCTGGGCGTGGGCAATGTGCGGCTGTACGTCAATCCGCAGGATTTCGAACAGGTCAAAGCCCTGCGCGAACGTCATGAGGAAACCTGGCGCATCGTCGAGGACGAATCGCTGCTGCCGGGCGGTTGCCGGGTCGAAACCGAACACAGCCGGATCGATGCGAGCATCGAAACCCGCGTCAGCCAGGTCATGGCCAAGCTTTTCGATCAGTTGCACGAACAAGCCCTGCACCCGGCCGAACCGGACCTGAGCCTGGACTTGCCGGAAGCGCCGAAGCCGGCACCAGTCACCGACGAGCCGCTCGCGGACGCCCCCGATGCGCCTTGAACGCACCAGTTTCGCCAAGCGCCTGAGCACCTACGCTGAAGTCGCCGAAATTCCCGCTGCGCCGATCCTCGAAGGGCGCCTGCTGCGCATGGTTGGCCTGACCCTCGAAGCCGAAGGTCTGCGCGCCGCCATGGGCACCCGCTGCATGGTGATCAACGACGACAGCTATCACCCGTCGCAGGTTGAAGCCGAAGTCATGGGTTTCTCCGGCAGCAAAGTTTTCCTGATGCCGGTCGGCAGTGTTGCCGGTATTGCGCCGGGCGCCCGTGTGGTGCCGCTGGCCGACACCGGTCGCTTGCCAATGGGCATGAGCATGCTCGGTCGCGTGCTCGACGGCGCCGGACGTGCGCTGGACGGCAAGGGCGGCATGAAGGCCGAAGACTGGGTGCCGATGGACGGCCCGACCATCAACCCGCTCAACCGTGATCCGATCAGCGAACCGCTGGACGTCGGCATCCGTTGCATCAACGGTTTGTTGACGGTCGGTCGCGGTCAGCGTCTGGGCCTGTTCGCCGGTACCGGTGTCGGTAAATCGGTGCTGCTGGGCATGATGACCCGCTTCACCGAGGCCGACATCATCGTCGTCGGCCTGATCGGTGAGCGGGGTCGTGAAGTTAAAGAGTTCATCGAACACATCCTCGGTGAAGAAGGCCTCAAGCGTTCGGTGGTAGTGGCGTCGCCAGCGGACGATGCGCCACTGATGCGTCTGCGCGCGGCGATGTACTGCACGCGGATCGCCGAATATTTCCGCGACAAGGGCAAGAACGTCCTGTTGCTGATGGATTCCCTGACCCGTTTCGCCCAGGCCCAGCGGGAAATCGCCCTGGCCATCGGCGAGCCGCCGGCGACCAAGGGTTATCCGCCTTCGGTGTTCGCCAAGCTGCCGAAACTGGTGGAGCGCGCCGGTAACGCGGAGAAGGGCGGCGGTTCGATCACCGCGTTTTATACCGTGCTGTCCGAAGGCGATGACCAGCAGGACCCGATTGCAGACTCGGCGCGAGGCGTGCTCGACGGGCACATTGTGTTGTCCCGGCGTCTGGCCGAAGAAGGTCATTACCCGGCCATCGATATCGAAGCGTCGATCAGTCGGGTGATGCCGGCGGTGGTCTCGCCGGAACACATGACCCGTGCGCAGTACTTCAAGCAGTTGTGGTCGCGGTATCAGCAGAGTCGAGATCTGATCAGCGTCGGTGCCTATGTTGCCGGCGGCGACCGCGAGACGGACCTTGCCATCAATCTGCAGCCGCAACTGGTCAGATACCTGCGTCAGGGCCTGAACGACAGCATCAGCCTGGGTGAAAGCGAGGCGTACCTCGAAACGATTTTTGCCCCTGCGACCGGCGGGTAACCGGCCATGGCCCTGAGCCGAGCCGCGCGTCTGGCGCCGGTGGTGGAAATGGCCGAAAAAGCCGAGAAAACCGCCGTGCAGCGCCTGGGTTATTTCCAGGGGCAGGTGAAGGTGGCCGAAAGCAAACTCGCCGACTTGCATGCCTTTCGTCTGGATTACTCCGAACAATGGATCGTGCGCGGCAGCACGGGCGTGTCCGGGCAATGGCTGCTGGGTTTTCAGGGCTTTCTGGCGCAACTCGACACCGCCGTCGATCAGCAGCGGCAAAGCCTGCAATGGCACCAGAACAATCTGGACAAGGCCCGCGACGCCTGGCAGCAGGCGTTCGCTCGGGTCGAAGGATTGCGCAAACTTGTACAACGTTACCGTGACGAAGCCCAGCGAGCCGAAGACAAACGCGAACAGAAGCTGTTGGATGAACTGTCCCAGCGCCTGCCGCGCCGTGATGCCTACTGACGGGTTGATCTCTGACAGTTTCCGGCGACTTCCTGCCTTGCCCCTTACCCTTGCAAGTGCTAAACCTTGTACAGGTTCGTCAATGACAAGGAAGCCAGTACATGTCAGTCGTTACAGAAGTCTCTCCGGATGGTCAAAAGCTGACGATTTCGATCAAGGGCCGGTTCGATTTCGGGCGCCATCAGGAGTTTCGCGAGTCCTACGAGCGACTCAATAAAAAGCCCGACTCCATCGTGGTGGATCTCAAGGATGCCACCTATCTCGACAGTTCGGCTTTGGGAATGCTGCTTCTGCTGCGCGATCACGCCGGTGGCGACGACTCGGATGTGCGGGTGGTCAACAGCAATTCGGATGTGCGCAAGATCCTCGCCATCTCCAACTTCGACAAACTGTTCGACATCAGTTGACGGCCATGCAGCCGCAAGAACCACTGACGATTCTGATCGCCGAGGACAGCGCCGCCGACCGGCTGCTGTTGTCGACCATCGTGCGCCGTCAGGGGCATGCTGTGCTGACGGCCACCAATGGTGCTGAAGCGGTCGAAGTGTTTGCCTGTCAGCAACCGCATCTGGTGTTGATGGATGCCATGATGCCGATCATGGATGGCTTCGAGGCGGCACGGCAGATCAAGGTGCTGGCAGGTGAAAACCTGGTGCCGATCATTTTCCTCACGTCGCTGACCGAGAGTGAAGCGCTGGTGCGATGTCTGGAGGCGGGTGGCGACGATTTTCTGGCGAAGCCTTACAACCAGGTGATTCTGTCCGCCAAAATCAAGGCGATGGATCGCCTGCGTCGCCTGCAAGCCACAGTGCTTGAGCAACGCGACCTGATTGCCCGGCACCACGATTACCTGCTCAACGAGCAACGGGTCGCCAAGGCGGTTTTCGACAAGGTTGCGCATTCCGGTTGCCTGAGTGCGCCGAACATCCGTTACCTGCAGTCACCCTATGCGCTGTTCAACGGTGATCTGTTGCTGGCGGCCTACACGCCAGCCGGTGACATGCATGTGTTGCTCGGTGATTTCACTGGGCACGGTCTGCCGGCGGCAGTCGGAGCCATGCCCCTGGCGGAAGTGTTCTACGGCATGACCGCAAAGGGCTATGGGCTGGCTGAAACGCTGCGGGAAATGAACGCCAAGCTCAAGCGCATCCTGCCCGTGGACATGTTCTGCTGCGCCACGTTGCTCTGCCTGAGTTTTCAGCGCCGCAGCGTGGAAATCTGGAACGGCGGCATGCCCGACGGTTATCTGCATCGCATCGCCACGGGCGAGCGGGTGCCACTTGCGGCGCGCCATTTGCCGCTGGGTGTGCTCAGTCCGCAGGCTTTCGACGATCAAACCGAAGTGCTGTCGATGGCGGTGGGTGACCGTGTGTTCCTGCTGTCCGACGGCGTGATCGACACCTGTGATGCCGATGATCAGTTGTTCGGTGTCGAGCGCTTGCAACGGGTGTTTGCCGACAATCGCCAGCCGGATCGGCTGTTCGCCGAGATTGAGCAGGCGTTGCAGGATTTTCGTGGCGAGGCCCGTGACGATGTGAGCATGGTCGAGGTCAGCCTGCTGGAAATGGCGCAGGTCAATCCGTCGGCACCGGTGTATTCAGACAGCGGGCAGTCGTGTCCGCTGGACTGGTCGGTGAGTTTCGAGTTTCGAGGCGCCACCCTCAGGCGCTTCAATCCGTTGCCCTATCTGTTGCAATTGTTGCTTGAGGTGCATGGCTTGCGAACGCAGAGCGGCACGTTGTACAGCGTGCTTGCCGAGCTTTACTCCAACGCGCTGGAGCATGGAGTGCTGGGGCTTGACTCCAGTCTCAAGCGCGACGCTTCGGGGTTCGCCCGCTACTATGAACAACGCAATACTCGCCTCGATGCCTTGCAGGATGGCTATGTGCGCGTGCATCTGGAGGTTCGTCCCGAGGGCGAGGGTGGTTGTCTGATCGTTCGTGTCGAAGACAGTGGCAAAGGTTTTGACGTGGCCCGGGTGATGGAGCGGCCACTCGACGGTGTCCGTCTGTCGGGGCGTGGCGTCAGCCTGATCCGGCAATTGGCCAGAAATGCCAGCTGGTCAGATGATGGTCGCAGTGCTCGCGTGGAGTTTTTTTGGAAGGCTCTGGCATAATCCGCGCATTCTTGATCAAGGAGTGAACAAGTGACTGATGCCTGTGTAGATCGCGACGTACTGAATGCGTTGCAAGAAGTCATGGAGGATGGCTATCCGGAGTTGCTGGATACGTTCCTGGCAGATTCCGAAGCGCGCCTGCGTGAATTGCAAAAGACCGCCGATGCAGACGCCTTGTCGTCCGTTGCCCATAGCTTCAAAGGCAGTAGCAGCAACATGGGGGCGACCCGTCTTGCCGAGCTTTGTCAGGAGCTGGAGCACCACGCCAAAGACAAGAGCCCGTCCGAAATCATCAAAATGGTGGCTGACATCCATAACGAGTTTGCGGATGTGCGCCCTGTCTATGAGGCAGAACGACAGCGTTCTCCCGCTCATTGAGTCAACCGTCCGGCGTTTTTATTCAGCGTTGGACGAAACTGGCCCGGCACTTGCAATCATCTCGTTCAACTGTACCTACGATCCCAGTGCAGCGGAGACCGTGCCATGCCTGCAACCCCTAACATTCTTCTTCAGACTGCCGCCCAGGCCAAGGCGCAAGCCGCCTCTGCCAAATCGTCAGTGGTGGCCACGGAGCCCGGGGACAAGGCTACAAGCTTCGCGCAGGTGTTTGCCGATCAGGGTCAGAACAAGCCTTCCGTTGCGACCGACAATTCGGTGAAACCTGCACGCGACAATGACACCTCCAGTGTCGGCAACAAGGACGCTGGCAAGGATTCGTCTGCCGCTCCCGAGTCGGCCGTTGCCGATAGCGGCAAAGCTTTGCCCGCTGACCCCTCGTCGTCGACCGCCACGGATGACAAAGTTGCCAGCGATGATGCGTCCGACACACCGGCCTCGCCAGCCACCGATACCGTCCCTGCGGACCCGGCACTGGATCCGGCGCTGATGCAAGTCGTGCAGCCGGTCGTCACGCCGCCGGTGGTGGCAGCGCCAGCCGTCGACACGCCAGCGAAGCCTGAGACTCAGGCTCCTGCGGTGGCTGCACTGCCGGCGGCCGCCACTGCGGCGGCGCCTGCCGCCGACAGTGATTTCGATCCCGAGGCCGATCCGCTCGATTCTCTGCCGGCCGTGCGTATGGCGATGGAGCAGAGCGGTCACATCTCCGCGTCCAGCCAGTCGCAACCCAAGGCTGCCCCGGCCCAGGCTCAGGCTGATGGCGAACTGACTTCGGCCCAGACCTTCGCCGCCGGCATGGCCAGCATGCTGGATGTGCAGGCTGACAAGGACAGCACCAGTCAGGGAGGCGAAAAGGCCTTCAGTGGCTTGATCGACGAAGGTCTGAAAGACCTGAAGTCCTCCACCAGCGATACCCGCGTGGATGACTTCGCCAACCGTCTGGCGGCACTGACTCAAGCAGCCACTCCGAAAACTGCCAACGCAGTGCCGGTGAACCAGCCGATCGCCATGCATCAGAGCGGCTGGACCGAGCAAGTGGTCAATCGCGTCATGTACCTGTCGAGCAACAACTTGAAGGCCGCCGATATCCAGTTGCAGCCGGCCGAGTTGGGTCGCCTGGATATTCGGGTGAACATGGTGCCGGACCAGCAGACTCAGGTGACCTTCATGAGCGCGCATCCGAGCGTTCGCGAAGCGCTCGACGGCCAGATGCATCGTCTGCGTGACATGTTCACGCAGCAAGGCATGGGGCAGGTCGATGTCAACGTTGCCGACCAGAACCGTGGCTGGCAGGGACAAGGCCAGGAACAGGCGCAGCAGGGCCAGCAGGGTGGTCGCACCAGCGCCGCCGGCGGTCGCCTGGACTCGGCCGAAGAAGAGTTGACGCCTGCGGCCGTGGCTGAATCGGCTGCCGCCACCACTCATGTGATCGGTTCCAGCGCCGTCGACTATTACGCCTGACGTAGCACCCTAAAACCTGTGGGAGCTGGCTTGCCAGCGATAGCGATTAATCTGACACATCGGTTTTGAATGTGCCGCCGCCATCGCTGGCAAGCCAGCTCCCACAGGGTTTTGCATCGACTCGCGATTCCCTCTCGTTCTCCCCACCGACACTTCTGGCATAACACTTGCTCTTGCCTTGCCGTGCGACTGTGAAAACCCGATTAGTGACGGATTATTGGCATGGCGAAGAGCGAAGCAGCAGCAGTAAAAGACCCCGCAACCAAAGGCAAACTCAAGATGATCATTGCGATCGTTCTGGGGTTGTTGCTGGCTATCGGCGCGTCTGTGGGGGCGACCTGGTTCTTCATGCACAGCGCCCAGAGCAAGCCTGCGGCTGCAGTGGAAACCGCTCCGGTCGGCAAGCAACCGGCGATTTTCGAGCCGATGGCGCCAGCCTTCGTGGCCAACTACAACCAGAACGGCCGTCAGCGCTATATGCAGGTGAGTATCACCATGCTGGCGCGCAACCAGGCCGATCTTGAAGCGCTCAAAGTGCACATGCCGGTGATCCGCAACAACCTGGTGATGCTCTTCTCCGGTCAGGACTTCGCCACATTGGCGACGCCGGTCGGTCAGGAGATGTTGCGCCAGAAGGCCACGGCCAGCGTCCAGGAAGTGGCGCAGAAGGAGCTGGGCAAAGTGGTGATCGAACAGTTGCTTTTCACTAATTTCGTACTGCAGTAGGAACACGACATGGCCGTGCAGGATCTGCTGTCCCAGGATGAAATCGACGCGCTGTTGCATGGCGTCGACGATGGTCTGGTACAGACCGATAACGCTGCCGAACCCGGCAGTGTCAAAAGCTACGACCTGACCAGCCAGGATCGCATCGTCCGTGGACGCATGCCGACTCTTGAGATGATCAACGAGCGTTTTGCCCGTTACACCCGCATCAGCATGTTCAACATGCTGCGCCGCTCGGCGGACGTTGCCGTCGGTGGCGTGCAGGTGATGAAGTTCGGCGAATACGTGCACTCGCTGTACGTGCCGACCAGTCTGAACCTGGTCAAGATCAAACCCCTGCGCGGCACCGCGCTGTTCATCCTCGACGCCAAACTGGTGTTCAAACTGGTGGACAACTTCTTCGGCGGCGACGGCCGTCACGCCAAGATCGAAGGGCGTGAATTCACCCCGACCGAACTGCGTGTGGTGCGCATGGTGCTGGAGCAGGCGTTCGTCGATCTGAAAGAAGCCTGGCAGGCGATCATGGAAGTCAACTTCGAGTACATCAACTCGGAAGTGAACCCGGCCATGGCCAACATCGTCGGCCCGAGCGAAGCGATCGTGGTCTCGACGTTCCACATCGAACTCGACGGCGGTGGCGGCGACCTGCACGTGACCATGCCGTACTCGATGATCGAGCCGGTGCGCGAAATGCTCGACGCCGGCTTCCAGTCGGACCTCGACGACCAGGACGAACGCTGGGTCAACGCCCTGCGTCAGGACGTACTCGATGTCGACGTGCCGATCGGTGCCACCGTGGCTCGCCGCCAGTTGAAACTGCGCGACATCCTGCACATGCAGCCGGGTGATGTGATCCCGGTCGAGATGCCGGAAGACATGATCATGCGCGCCAACGGCGTGCCGGCCTTCAAGGTCAAGATGGGCTCGCACAAAGGCAACCTCGCGTTGCAAGTGATCGAGCCGATCGAGCGCCGCTGAAGCGGCGCAACACCCCTTACGCATTTAACTGAATTGTTGCCCGCCGAGGACAAATGATGAACGACGATATGAACGCCCAGGACGATCAGGCACTGGCTGATGAATGGGCAGCAGCCCTGGAAGAAACCGGCGACGGCCAATCCGAAATCGACGCACTGCTGGCCGCCGACGCTGGCGTTTCGAACTCCAACCGTCTGCCGATGGAAGAGTTCGGTAGCGTGCCGAAGAACAACGATCCGGTGACTTTGGACGGTCCGAACCTGGACGTGATCCTCGACATTCCGGTATCGATCTCGATGGAAGTGGGCAGCACCGACATCAACATCCGCAACCTGCTGCAACTCAACCAGGGTTCGGTGATCGAGCTCGATCGTCTGGCCGGTGAGCCGCTGGACGTGCTGGTCAACGGAACCCTCATCGCCCACGGCGAAGTGGTTGTGGTCAACGAAAAGTTCGGCATCCGCCTGACCGACGTGATCAGCCCAAGCGAACGCATCAAGAAGCTGCGCTGAGTGAAAAAGGTTCTGGGTTCTTTGCTGGCCTCGGTGCTGGCGCTGCCATCGATCGTGATGGCCGCCGAGCCGGCGGCTGCCACCGCTGCCACCGCTGCGGCGGTGACGCCTGCGGTCAACAGCGGCGTCGCCGGTCAATTGACGCAGCTGGTGTTCGGTCTGCTGCTGGTGCTGGGGTTGATCTTCTTCCTCGCCTGGCTGTTGCGCCGGGTGCAGCAGGCAGGCCCTGCGGGCAAGGGCCAGGTGATCGAGCTGATCGGTTCCCGCGCGCTCGGTCCGCGTGACCGACTGATGCTGGTTCAGGTCGGCAACGAGCAGATCCTGTTGGGTCTCAGCCCCGGCACGATCACCGCGCTACACGTACTCAAGGAACCGGTGGACGTCCCGGCCACCTCCGAAAAAGCGACTCCGGAATTTGCCCAGCATCTGTTGAAGATCCTCGGCAAGGATCAGAAGGATACGAAGTAATGGGTGCGTTGCGCATCGTCTTGACCCTGGCCTTGATGTTGGCCGCGCCATTGGCGTTCGCCGCCGATCCGTTGTCGATCCCGGCGATCACCTTGGGCACCAACGCCAACGGTGCGCAGGAGTATTCGGTCAGCCTGCAGATCCTGCTGATCATGACGGCGCTGAGCTTCATCCCGGCCGCCGTCATTCTGATGACCAGCTTCACCCGGATCATCATCGTCTTCTCGATCCTGCGACAGGCACTCGGTCTGCAGCAGACGCCGTCGAACCAGATCCTCACCGGCATGGCGCTGTTCCTGACCATGTTCATCATGGCGCCAGTGTTCGACCGGGTGAACAACGACGCCCTGCAACCGTATCTGGCGGAGAAACTCACCGCCCAGCAAGCGGTGGAAAAGGCTCAGGTGCCGATCAAGGACTTCATGCTCGCGCAGACGCGCTCCAGCGATCTTGAGCTGTTCATGCGCCTGTCCAAGCGCACCGATATTGCGACGCCGGATCAGGCGCCGCTGACCATCCTGGTGCCGGCCTTCGTTACGTCTGAACTGAAAACCGCGTTCCAGATCGGCTTCATGATCTTCATTCCGTTCCTCATCATCGACCTGGTCGTGGCGAGTGTGCTGATGGCGATGGGTATGATGATGCTGTCGCCGCTGATCATTTCCCTGCCGTTCAAGATCATGCTGTTCGTGCTGGTGGATGGGTGGGCGCTGATCATCGGCACCCTGGCCAGCAGTTTCGGAGGTGTTTCGCCATGACGCCAGAAGTAGCGGTCGACATTTTTCGCGAAGCCTTGTGGCTGACCACGATGATGGTCGCGATTCTGGTGATTCCGAGTCTGCTGGTGGGCCTTCTGGTGTCGATGTTCCAGGCCGCCACGCAGATCAACGAACAGACCCTGAGCTTTCTGCCGCGTCTGCTGGTGATGCTGGTGACCCTGATTGTCGGCGGTCCGTGGATCATCCAGACCTTCATGGAATACATCATCCAGCTGTACAAAAACATTCCGCTGGTCATCGGCTGAGTCATGCAGTCGCTGCTTCAGTTGACCGACACGCAGATCAGCACCTGGGTGGCGACGTTCATGTTGCCGCTGTTTCGCATCGGCTCGATGCTGATGGTGATGCCGGTGTTCGGCACCACGCTGGTTCCCAAGCGCGTCCGTCTCTACCTCGCCCTTGCGATCACCGTGGTGATCGCGCCAAGTCTGCCGCCGATGCCGGCCGTCAGTCCGCTGGATCTGAGCGGTCTGCTGCTGATTGCCGAGCAGATCCTGGTCGGCGCCGTGTTGGGCTTCTCCTTGCAGCTGTTCTTCCAGGCTTTCGTGGTCGCGGGGCAGATCGTTGCGATTCAGATGGGCATGGGCTTCGCCTCGATGATCGACCCCACCAACGGCGTGTCGGTGGCGGTGATCGGGCAGTTTTTCACCATGCTGGTGACGCTGTTGTTCCTCGGCATGAACGGCCATCTGGTGGTGTTCGAAGTCCTCACGGAAAGCTTCACTACACTGCCGGTCGGTGCGGGTCTGATGACCGCGCATTACTGGGAGCTGGCCGGCAAGCTCGGTTGGGTGCTTGGCGCGGCATTGATGCTGGTGTTGCCGGCGGTCACTGCGCTGCTTGTGGTCAACATCGCATTCGGCATCATGACCCGTGCTGCGCCACAACTGAACATTTTCGCTATCGGCTTTCCGCTGACCATGGTGCTCGGTCTGTTCATTGTCTGGGTTGGTCTGGCGGACATTCTCAATCAGTATCAGCCGCTGGCCGTCGAAGCCTTGCAGCTGCTACGCGAACTGGCAAAGGCGCGCTGAGTCATGGCTGAGAGCGAGAGCGGTCAGGATAAAACAGAAGACCCCACGGAGAAGCGCAAGAAGGACTCCCGGGAAAAGGGTGAGATTGCGCGTTCCAAGGAACTCAACACCCTGGCGATCATGCTCGCCGGGTCCGGTGCGCTGCTGATTTTCGGCGGCATGTTGGCGCAGGACTTGATGGAGCTCATGCGTGTGAACTTCACGCTGTCGCGCGAAGTGATCATGGATCAGGGTTCCATGGGCAAGTTCCTGATGAATTCCGGGCTGGTTGCGCTGGTGGCAATCCAGCCAATCATGATCACCTTGTTGCTGGCTGCGTTTCTGGGGCCGATCGCGCTCGGTGGCTGGCTGTTTGCCGCGGGTTCCATGGCGCCCAAGTTCAGTCGGATGAACCCCGGTGCGGGTCTCAAGCGCATGTTCTCCATGAAGGCGGTGATCGAGCTGCTCAAGGCGCTGGCCAAATTTCTGATCATTCTGGCTGTGGCGCTGGTGGTGTTGTCCGGCGATGTCGACGACTTGCTGCGCATTGCCCATGAGCCGTTGGACCGTGCGATCATTCACAGCCTGCAACTGGTGGGTTGGAGCACTTTGTGGATGGCGTGCGGTTTGATCATCATCGCGGCCGTCGACGTCCCGGTTCAGCTCTGGGAGAGCATGAAAAAGCTCAAGATGACCAAGCAGGAAGTGCGCGACGAGCACAAGGACCAGGAAGGCCGGCCGGAGGTCAAACAGCGGATTCGTCAGGTCCAGCGCGAGATGTCGCAGCGCCGGATGATGGCGGCCATTCCCGATGCCGACGTGGTCATCACTAACCCGACCCACTACGCCGTAGCACTCAAGTACGACTCGGAGAAGGGCGGGGCGCCGATGCTGCTGGCCAAGGGCAGCGACTTCCTGGCGCTGAAGATCCGCGAAATCGCCGTGGCCAACAACGTCATGCTGCTCGAATCGCCGGGCCTGGCGCGTTCGATCTACTACTCCACAGAGCTGGAAGAAGAGATCCCTGGTGGCCTGTATCTGGCGGTCGCCCAGGTGTTGGCTTACGTCTACCAGATCCGCCAGCACCGCGCGGGCAAGGGCAAGTTCCCGGAGCCGCTCAAGGACGACCTGCCGATTCCGCCGGATCTGCGGCGCGATTCCTGATTGTGACGAAGCAAAAAAACCGCCTCCGGTTGAACCCGGTGGCGGTTTTTTTATGCCCGATGATCTGTGTTGCTTGTGAGGCCGCCTTCGCGGGCAAGTCGAACCGTCGCACCGCCGCTCCCACAGGTTTTTCGTTATGCCCTCGACGGTACACGCGCCACCGATCCCTGTGGGAGCGGGCTTGCCCGCGAAGGCGTCAGTTGCCGCGACACATCACTTAAGCCTTTACGCGGGGTTCGGCGACGGCGGTAGTTCCAGATTATTCAGCACCCGATTCGCTGCCAGCTCCCCGAGCATGATCAGTTGCCCGATGCCCATCAATGTCCTGCGCTGCGAGGCGGGCATGAGGTGGGCGAAGTCATTGGCGATGGTTCTGGCGGAAGCGAGGGTTTCGCAGAGCTCGACCAGCAGTTCTTCGTTTTTGAAGTCTGCGGTGACGGCAAACATTCGGCGGGTTTTGCGGGGCGGTGGCGTGGAGCCGGGCGGGCAGAGATAGTGATCGAGGGCGCGGTCGGCGGCTTCGTGAAGCTTTCTGGAATCGAGGGATTCGTAGGGCGTGGCAGGGTCGGTTTCGGGTGGATTGGGTGTTGGTTTGATCATAGTGAAGCTCCTTTGTGGTGGAGCCGCCAAATCCAGTCGCTAAACAGGAAGGGTGGCGGCCGTACGCGGGTTAGCGAACCGGTCAAAGGCACCCGGGTAGACCACGAGGGTCTCCCGCATACAGCCACCATAACGAAATTGCAGACAAACAGATCCGCAACGAAGCCTGGAACGCTGGTGCACCTTTAATCTGAGCGAGTCGCTAAACCCGATCGCTGATTCGTCAGCGACCGACCCACAATAGAACCCGACCCCAAGGCGCACAAGCCGGCCGATTCTGGCGTAGCTGTAGGCAGCGGCGCAAGGATGCGTAGCCTCGAAGGCGTGTCTGGAGGTGTCTTTTAAACGCCAAGGTTTAAAAGACACGATCGAGTGGCGCCGTCGGTCTGAAAGGTCCCGCGACCTGTTAGTTCTGACAGTAGACGCCTGTTGTTCCCTGGCGCCTCATAAACCCGGAACTCGCGCCGTTGCCTATTCGCACTCTGCGAGCGCAGCGTCTGATGACTCATTCAACTGAAATCGGGGATAGAACATGACAAGGCGCGTTTACCGAAAACTGCCGGGTATGGAAATTGAGTTCGTTTCAGGGAAGCTGGAAAGGGACGCAGGAGAGCGGGCCATCTTCTACGAGGTGACGTTCGACCTGAAGCTGGACTTTCTCAATTTTCTGGTCATGGCCAATCAGTACATTCCGAATTATCTGGATAATCCCATCAATGCGATCCGGCCTGAACTGAGCGGGTTTGCGTATCACTACTCCTACAACTACTTCTTTGGTGCGGCCGGTAATATCAGCAATAACCCGTCGTTATTCGCTCTATTCACCGACCGTGGTTATTACATGGACCAGTGGGCGAGTGATGGCGGGCCCGTAGAGCGACGGTATGGAAAACCCTCGTTCACGGTGGTCGGCAACCAGTTGCGCATCACAGCGCGGCAGTACTTTCGACTGGATGCGGGGGCTCCTCCGATCGAAATCAGCGACCTGCCATTCATACTTTTCGAATGGGCGTTGAATCTGATGGAAGGTCATGTGAAGTCCACTGATGTCGCGCCTGTCACCATGGTGGTGCTGATGTATACGGAGGAAGATGTTGTCGATGTCGGTGGTCGCAGCGTGTTCAGGGGCACGCGCTATCTGGATAATGCAGCTCTTTCCTTTGGTCCGATTACTCCAGCGCACATTCTGGTTGCCGGTTGACTGCCGAGATTCCATCTCGGAAATCATCGTTTAACAGGGGCGGGCGTACGGCGTGCGCGCCGCCCATTTGTGCATTCATCACAATCTCTATTTCCCGCCTTGGCAAAAGTTGGAAGGCTTCTTGCAGTAGCCGCCGTGCGTCCGCTCTGGGCGTCAAAAGTTTGCTTTAAAGGAACGGGGAAAACCGGTGGATCGCTCTCAGTTAATCAACAGTGCTCGCTCGAACATTGCCGATCTCAGTCGAGGCAATCTGGGTGTGCCGCTGTTGCTGCTGGTCATGCTGGCGATGATGATGTTGCCGGTGCCGCCGTTCCTGCTCGACGTGTTCTTCACCTTCAACATTGCCCTGTCGATCGTCGTGCTGCTGGTCTGCGTGTACGCGTTGCGGCCGCTGGATTTCGCGGTGTTCCCGACGATCCTGCTGGTGGCGACGCTGTTGCGACTGGCGCTGAACGTGGCGTCGACGCGGGTGGTGATGCTCCACGGTCAGGACGGCCACGCCGCTGCCGGTAAGGTGATCCAGGCCTTCGGTGAGGTGGTGATCGGCGGTAACTACGTGGTCGGTATCGTGGTCTTCGCGATTTTGATGATCATCAACTTCGTCGTGGTGACCAAGGGTGCCGGGCGGATTTCCGAGGTGAGCGCGCGTTTCACCCTCGATGCGATGCCCGGCAAACAAATGGCAATCGACGCCGACCTCAACGCCGGTCTGATCGACCAGAACCAGGCCAAGGCCCGTCGTTCCGAAGTCGCCCAAGAGGCTGAGTTTTACGGTTCGATGGACGGTGCCAGCAAGTTCGTTCGCGGTGACGCCATCGCCGGCCTGCTGATTCTGTTCATCAACCTGATCGGCGGCATGGCCGTCGGTATCTTCCAGCACAACATGAGCTTCGGCGATGCCGGTCGGGTTTACGCCTTGCTGACCATCGGTGACGGTTTAGTGGCGCAATTGCCATCACTGTTGTTATCTACAGCGGCTGCGATCATGGTGACCCGTGCTTCCGGTTCGGAAGACATGGGCAAGCAGATCAATCGCCAGATGTTCGCCTCGCCGAAGGCGCTGGCGGTGGCGGCCGGTCTGATGGCAGTCATGGGCCTGGTGCCGGGCATGCCGCACTTCTCCTTCCTGAGCATGGCGGCCCTGGCTGCTGGCGGCGCGTACCTGTTCTGGAAAAAGCAGAACGTCGCCAAGGTGCAGGCGCTGCAAGAGGTTCAGCGTCAGCAGGAACTGCTGCCATCGCCGGCCCGCGCCATGGAAACCAAGGAGCTGGGCTGGGATGACGTGACGCCAATCGACATGATCGGTCTGGAAGTCGGTTATCGCCTGATTCCGCTGGTGGACCGCAACCAGGGCGGGCAATTGCTGGCGCGGATCAAGGGCGTGCGCAAAAAGCTCTCGCAGGATCTGGGCTTCCTGATGCCGACCGTGCACATTCGCGACAACCTCGACCTGGCGCCGAGCGCCTACCGTCTGACCCTGATGGGCGTGATCCTGGCCGAAGCCGAGATCTACCCGGATCGCGAACTGGCGATCAACCCGGGGCAGGTCTACGGCACGCTCAACGGCATTACCGCCAAAGATCCGGCTTTCGGCCTGGAGGCGGTGTGGATCGAAGTCAGTCAGCGCGCCCAGGCACAATCGCTCGGTTACACCGTGGTGGACGCCAGTACCGTGGTCGCCACGCACTTGAACCAGATTCTGTACAAGCACTCCAGTGAGCTGATCGGCCACGAAGAAGTGCAGCAACTCATGCAATTGCTGGCCAAGAGCTCGCCGAAACTGGCTGAAGAGCTGGTGCCGGGTGTGGTGTCGCTGTCGCAACTGCTCAAGGTGTTGCAAGCGCTGCTGGCCGAACACGTGCCGGTGCGCGACATCCGCAGCATTGCCGAAGCCATCGCCAACAATGCCGCGAAGAGTCAAGATACCGCCGCGCTGGTGGCTGCCGTGCGCGTCGGCGTATCGCGCGCCATCGTCCAAAGCATTGTAGGGACTGAGTCCGAGCTGCCAGTTATCACTCTGGAGCCAAGGTTGGAACAAATATTGCTCAATAGTCTGCAGAAGGCAGGACAAGGCTCGGAAGAGGGCGTTCTGCTGGAGCCAAGCATGGCCGAGAAGCTGCAGCGTTCGCTCATCGAAGCGGCGCAGCGTCAGGAAATGCAAGGTCAGCCGGTGATCCTGTTGGTAGCAGGCCCGGTTCGCGCGATGCTCTCGCGCTTTGGCCGCCTGGCAGTCCCTGGACTGCACGTGCTGGCCTACCAGGAAATTCCGGACAACAAGCAAGTGACCATCGTTGCGACAGTAGGGCCCAACGGCTGAGGTAGTGGTTTATGCAAGTTAAGCGTTTTTTCGCCGCCGATATGCGTCAGGCCATGAAGCTGGTTCGTGATGAGCTGGGCGCTGATGCCGCCATCATTGGCAACCGCCGCATTGCCGGCGGCGTCGAGCTGACGGCGGCGCTGGATTACAAATTGTCGGCGCTGGCGCCACGGGTTCCGAACATGGAACTCGAAGACGAGCTGCGCAAGACCCAGTCGCGCATCGTCACCGCCCAGGCTGAGCTGAGCATGCGTGGTGAAGCCGACGGCAACACCAATCGCCAGTTGTTCTCCGGTCTGCCATTGACCGCCGGCCTGCCGCTGACGGCTGCCGAGCCTCTGACAGAACCGACTTACGCTGCTCCGGCCCGTCCAGCCCCGGCACCTGCGCCGGCTGCCGCTGGCGTCGATCCGCGTGCGCTGGATTCGATGCGTTTCGAACTCAACAGCCTGCGCGAGCTGATGGAAGTGCAGCTCGGCACTCTGGCCTGGAATCAGCTGCAAGGCAGCCGTCCGGCCCAAGCGAACCTCTATCGTCGTCTGCAACGCATCGGCTTGTCCGGCCCGTTGTCCCGCGACCTGCTGGCGCTGACCAGCGATATCGAAGAGCCTCGTCAGGCCTGGCGCATGCTGCTGGCGCACCTGGCGCGGATGATTGCCACACCGGAAGTCGAGCCACTGGAAGAGGGCGGGATCATTGCCATGGTCGGCCCGGCCGGAATGGGCAAGACCACCACCTTGGCCAAGCTCGCTGCCCGTTACGTGCTCAAGTACGGCGCGCAGAACATTGCGCTGGTGAGCATGGACAGTTTCCGCATCGGTGCTCAGGAACAGTTGAAAACCCTGGGCCGGATCCTCAATGTGTCGGTGACCCACGTCGATCCGGGCCAGTCCCTGGTGCAGGCGCTGGATCCACTGCTGCGCAAACGCGTGGTGCTGATCGATACCGCCGGCCTGCAGGCCAGCGATCCGGCATTGCGCATGCAGCTGGAAAGCCTGGCCAGTCGTGGCGTTCGGTCGAAAAATTATCTGGTACTGGCAACCACCAGCCAGAAACAGGTTCTAACCGCCGCTTATCACAGTTACAAGCGTTGCGGGCTCGCCGGGTGCATCCTGACTAAACTGGATGAGACGGCCAGCCTTGGCGAAGTGCTGAGCCTGGCGATCAGTCATGAACTGCCGGTCGCCTACCTGACCGACGGCCCACGGATTCCGGATGATCTGCATCTGCCGCGCCGTCATCAATTGGTCAGCCGCGCCGTCAGCGTGCAAATGCAGGAAGAACCCAGCGAAGAAGCCATGGCTGACATGTTCGCTGATATCTACCACAGTCCGACCAAGCAGGTTGGCTGAGGTAATGAACAGTTTTTGTACCTACATCGATGGTCTGCCATGCATTGTTCCGGTTGTGAACGCGCAGCCAGTAATGTGGCCTCCGTCTATGCAAGACAAGGTAAAGAAATAACATGGGCAGCATGCATCCCGTACAGGTGATCGCGGTGACCGGCGGCAAAGGTGGCGTCGGCAAGACTAACGTGTCAGTGAACTTGTCCCTGGCGCTGGCAGAGCTTGGCCGTCGGGTCATGCTGCTGGACGCCGACCTGGGTCTGGCGAACGTCGACGTTCTGCTGGGCCTCACGCCCAAACGTACCCTGGCCGATGTGATCGAGGGCCGCTGCGAGCTGCGCGACGTGCTGTTGCAAGGCCCCGGCGGGATCCGCATCGTGCCGGCCGCTTCCGGCACCCAGAGCATGGTTCACCTGAGCCCGGCCCAGCATGCCGGTCTGATTCAGGCGTTCAGCGACATCGGCGACAATCTCGACGTACTGGTGATCGACACCGCTGCGGGGATTGGTGACTCGGTAGTCAGTTTCGTTCGCGCGGCGCAAGAAGTGTTGCTGGTGGTCTGCGACGAGCCGACCTCGATCACCGACGCCTACGCACTGATCAAACTGCTGAACCGCGATTACGGCATGAACCGCTTCCGTGTCCTGGCCAACATGGCCCAGAGCCCGCAGGAAGGTCGCAATCTGTTCGCCAAGTTGACCAAGGTCACGGATCGCTTCCTCGACGTCGCCCTACAATACGTCGGCGCGGTGCCTTACGACGAAAGCGTGCGCAAGGCGGTGCAGAAGCAGCGTGCGGTCTATGAAGCCTTCCCGCGTTCCAAGTGCGCACTGGCGTTCAAGGCGATCGCACAGAAGGTCGACACCTGGCCGCTGCCCGCCAACCCGCGCGGCCACCTCGAATTTTTCGTCGAGCGCCTCGTGCAGCAAACGGCAGGACCTGTGCTATGACCGCCAGCGGTATGAATTTCTACAAGAAGTCGGCACGTGACGCGCAGTACGAGCTGATCGAGCGTTACGCGCCACTGGTCAAACGCATCGCCTATCACTTGCTGGCGCGATTGCCGGCCAGTGTGCAGGTCGAAGACCTGATTCAGGCCGGAATGATCGGCCTGCTCGAAGTCTCGACCAAATACGACGCCAGCAAGGGCGCCAGTTTCGAAACGTACGCGGGCATCCGGATCCGCGGCGCCATGCTCGATGAAGTACGCAAGGGGGACTGGGCACCGCGCTCGGTTCACCGCAACACCCGTATGGTCAGCGACGCGATTCGCTCGATTGAAGCTAAAACCGGCCGTGACGCTAAAGATCACGAGGTTGCGGCCGAACTCCAATTGAGTCTCGACGATTACTACGGGATTTTGAACGACACCCTGGGCAGCCGACTGTTCAGTTTCGACGACCTGCTGCAGGACGGCGAACACGAAGGGCTGCACGAGGATGGCGCCAGTGCTCATCTTGAGCCGTCGCGCGATCTGGAAGATGAGCGCTTCCAGGCTGCGTTGGCGGACGCGATTGCCAATTTGCCGGAGCGTGAGCGACTGGTGTTGGCGCTGTACTACGACGAAGAGCTGAACCTCAAGGAAATCGGTGAAGTCCTTGGCGTCAGTGAATCGCGGGTCAGCCAGTTACACAGCCAGTGCGCGGCCCGCTTGCGGGGGCGTTTGGGGGAGTGGCGAGCGCGCTGAAGGCAGTGTGGGGACGCTGCGAACGAGGCTGGTGCGGTGGTGAACGGCACCGGTCTTGCTCTGTTGTGCTCCAGACAGTCATCGAGTGCTTTGCCGGATTGATTGAAATGGCGCGTCCAGGTGCTGGGCGCGTTTAAGACTGCTTGGAGGTCGAATTGAACAAAGACATGAAAATCCTCATCGTTGATGACTTCTCAACGATGCGGCGGATCATCAAGAACCTGTTGCGTGACCTCGGGTTCACCAACACCGTTGAAGCCGACGATGGCACCACTGCCATTCCGGTACTCAACAGCGGCAGCATCGACTTTCTGGTGACCGACTGGAACATGCCTGGCATGACCGGTATCGACCTGCTGCGCCATGTGCGCGCCGATGAAAAACTCAAGCACCTGCCAGTGCTGATGGTGACTGCTGAAGCCAAGCGCGAGCAGATCATCGAAGCGGCCCAGGCCGGCGTTAACGGCTACGTGGTCAAACCTTTCACGGCTCAGGCGCTGAAAGAAAAAATCGAGAAGATTTTCGAACGCATCGGCTGATGACGCGCGGGGGAGCTATGGAGCATAACGAATCTTCACAGGGCGACTTCGAGTCGACTCTGAAAAAACACGCGGTCGAACTGGTCGAAAGCCTTGAAAAAGGCAGGTTCGGCGACGCTGTGCAACTGATCCATGAGCTCAATCAGACCCGTGACCGTGGCCTGTACCAGGAAGTGGGCAAGCTCACGCGCGAACTGCACAGTGCAATCGTCAACTTCCAGATCGACCCGCATATGCCGCAGGCCGAGGAAGTGTCGCAGATCACTGATGCGACCGAGCGTCTGGGCTATGTGGTCAAGCTGACCGAGGCGGCGGCCAACCGCACCATGGACCTGGTGGAAAGCGCCACGCCGGTGGTCAATGGCCTGGCTGACGAAGCCCAGGCATTGAGTGCCGACTGGGGACGCTTCATGCGCCGTGAAGTCGGGGCTGAAGAGTTCCGCGAGCTGGCGCGTCGGGTCGACGGTTTTCTGACACGCAGCAGCACGGACAACCGCGCAGTGTCGAGCAACCTCAACGACATTCTGCTGGCCCAGGATTACCAGGACCTCACCGGTCAAGTGATCAAGCGCGTGACCCAACTGGTCACCGAAGTCGAAAGCAATCTGCTCAAACTCGTGCTCATGGCCAGTCAGGTGGACCGCTTTGCGGGCATCGAACATGACCGTGCGGCGATGCTCGCTGAAAAAGATCCACAAAAACATCTCTCGCAGGGTGAAGGTCCGCAGATTCATGCCGATAAACGAGAAGACGTTGTGTCCGGTCAGGACGATGTGGACGATTTGTTATCCAGCCTTGGATTCTAGAGTTTTGGAATTATAGGTTTTTTGGGTTTTTAGACCTGTAGGAGCACCCCATTAATGAGCTTCGGCGCCGATGAAGAGATCCTTCAGGATTTCCTGGTTGAGGCCGGCGAGATTCTTGAGCAACTGTCCGAACAACTGGTCGAGCTGGAAAGCCGCCCGGATGACGCAGATCTGCTCAACGCAATTTTTCGCGGTTTCCACACTGTAAAAGGGGGCGCCGGCTTCCTTCAGCTCAATGAGCTGGTGGAGTGCTGTCACATCGCCGAGAACGTGTTCGACATCCTGCGCAAGGGTGAGCGTCGCGTAGATGCAGAACTGATGGACGTGGTGCTCGAAGCGCTGGACGCGGTGAACAGCATGTTCACTGAAGTCCGCGATCGCAGCCCGATCACTGCCGCAACCCCGGAACTGCTGGCCGCTCTGGCGCGTCTGGCCGAACCGCAATCGGCGGATGAAGCCCCGGCTTCACCCGTTGCCGAGATGATCGAAGAGCTGGTCGTCGAAGGCGATTCGGGCGACATCACCGATAACGAATTTGAACAGTTGCTGGACTCGCTGAACGCCGTCAAGGCCGAAGCCGAAGCCCCGGCGGCTGCCGCTGCGCCTGCTTCAACCGAAGCGGCCAGTGATGAAATCACCGACGCCGAATTCGAGTCGCTGCTCGATCAGTTGCACGGCAAGGGCCAATTCGCGGCTGACGCCGTGGCACCGGCTGCCGCTGCACCTGCTGCTCCGGCGGCGGGCGACAGCTCGGACATCACCGACGACGAATTCGAAGCCTTGCTCGATCAGTTGCACGGCAAGGGCAACTTTGCCGTCGATGCGCTGGAATCGGCGATCGCTTCGGTGCCTGCATCGGCTGCTCCGGCAGCGGCTGCGGCCGGTAGCGATTTGATCAGCGATCACGAATTCGAATCGCTGCTCGACGATCTGCATGGCAAAGGCAAGTTCACTGACGTCGCCACCGGTGCCGTCGTGACGGCCGGCAATGCTTCTGCTGTGGCAGCGCCTGCCGCCAAGGCCCCGGCCGCTGCGGCAAAACCTGCTGCAAAAGCGCCTGAGCCTAAGGCCGAACCGGCCAAGCCCGCCGCCGCTGCTGCACCGGCTCCAGCCCGTGCCCCGGCGACGCCGCCACCGGAAAAACCGGCGAGCGAAGCCGAAACCACCGTTCGCGTAGACACTGCACGTCTCGACGAAATCATGAACATGGTCGGCGAGCTGGTGCTGGTGCGTAACCGTCTGGTGCGTCTGGGCCTGAACAGCGGCGACGAGTCGATGCAGAAGGCTGTGTCGAACCTCGACGTGGTCACCGCCGACCTGCAGACCGCGGTGATGAAGACCCGGATGCAGCCGATCAAGAAAGTCTTCGGCCGCTTCCCTCGACTGGTTCGCGACCTCGCGCGTCAGTTGAAGAAAGAGATCAACCTGGAACTGGTGGGCGAAGAGACCGACCTCGACAAGAACCTCGTCGAGGCACTGGCCGACCCGCTGGTCCACTTGGTGCGCAACGCGGTCGACCACGGCATCGAGTCGCCGGAAGAACGCGAAGCGTCGGGCAAGGCCCGTGGTGGCAAGGTGATCCTGGCCGCCGAGCAGGAAGGCGACCACATCCTGCTGTCGATCTCCGACGACGGCAAAGGCATGGACCCGAACGTCCTGCGTGCCATCGCCGTGAAACGCGGTGTGATGGACAAGGATGCCGCCGATCGCCTGAGCGACACCGAATGCTACAACCTGATCTTCGCCCCGGGTTTCTCGACCAAGACCGAGATCTCCGACGTGTCCGGCCGTGGTGTCGGCATGGACGTGGTGAAGACCAAGATTTCCCAGCTCAACGGTTCGATCAACATCTACTCGACCAAGGGCGCCGGCTCGAAAATCGTCATCAAGGTGCCGCTGACGCTGGCGATCATGCCGACCCTGATGGTGATGCTCGGCAACCAGGCGTTCGCGTTCCCGCTGGTGAACGTCAACGAAATCTTCCACCTCGACCTGTCGACCACCAACGTGGTGGATGGCCAGGAAGTGGTGATCGTGCGGGACAAGGCGCTGCCATTGTTCTACCTCAAGCGCTGGCTGGTCAGCTCCGCCGCTCACGAAGAGCAGCGCGAAGGCCATGTGGTGATCCTTTCGGTGGGCACCCAGCGGATCGGCTTCGTCGTCGATCAGCTGGTCGGCCAGGAAGAAGTGGTGATCAAGCCATTGGGCAAAATGCTGCAGGGAACCCCGGGCATGTCCGGCGCCACCATTACCGGTGACGGCCGCATTGCGCTGATTCTCGATGTTCCAAGCATGCTCAAGCGTTACGCCGCACGGCGTATTTGAATCCGGGGCAGCGGGGCGACAACGTCCCGCTGCACCTAATGGAGTGTTTATGGCAGTCAAAGTCCTGGTGGTGGACGATTCGGGTTTTTTCCGCCGCCGCGTCTCGGAAATTCTTTCAGCGGATCCGAGCATCCAGGTTGTCGGTACGGCAACCAACGGTAAAGAGGCGATCGATCAGGCCCTGGCCCTCAAGCCGGACGTGATCACCATGGACTACGAGATGCCGATGATGGACGGCATCACGGCAGTGCGGCACATCATGCAGCGCTGCCCGACCCCGGTGTTGATGTTCTCCTCGCTGACCCATGAAGGCGCCCGGGTAACCCTGGATGCGCTGGATGCCGGCGCGGTGGATTTCCTGCCGAAGAATTTCGAAGACATCTCCCGCAATCCGGAGAAGGTCAAGCAACTGCTGTGCGAGAAGGTTCACAGCATCTCGCGCAGTAACCGTCGTTTCAGTGCCTACAGTGCGCCGGCGCCTGCCGCTGCACCTGCACCTGCGCCGACTCCAGCGCCGGCGCCGTCGAGTTTTGGCAGCCACAGTGCTCCGGCTCGTCCGGCACCCGCGCCTGCACCGGCTCGCGCTCCGGCGGCCAGTGCTTCGTCGGCGGCTCCAAAACGCAAAGCCTACAAGCTGGTGGCTATCGGCACGTCGACTGGCGGCCCGGTTGCCCTGCAACGGGTCCTGACCCAGTTGCCGGCCAACTTCCCGGCGCCGATCGTGTTGATCCAGCACATGCCGGCAGCCTTCACCAAAGCGTTTGCCGAGCGTCTGGACAAGCTTTGCCGCATCAGCGTCAAGGAAGCCGAGGATGGCGACATCCTGCGTCCGGGCCTGGCTCTGCTGGCACCGGGTGGCAAGCAGATGATGATCGACGGCCGTGGCGCGGTGAAAATCCTGCCGGGCGATGAGCGTCTGAACTACAAGCCTTGCGTGGACATCACCTTCGGTTCCGCGGCGAAGTCCTACAACGACAAAGTTCTGGCGGTCGTGTTGACCGGCATGGGCGCCGATGGCCGTGAAGGCGCACGCCTGCTCAAGCAGGGTGGCAGCACGGTCTGGGCTCAGGATGAAGCCAGCTGCGTGATCTACGGCATGCCGATGGCCATCGTCAAAGCCGACCTCGCGGATGCGGTGTACGGCCTGGACGATATCGGCAGGCACATCGTCGAGGCGTGTATCTGATGGATGTTCTAAGCCTTATCGGGATCATCATGGCGTTTGTCGCCATCATTGGCGGCAACTACCTTGAAGGCGGTCACCTCGGCGCGCTGGCCAACGGCCCGGCGGCGCTGATCGTGCTGGGCGGCACCATCGGTGCCGCGCTGCTGCAATCTCCGATGAGCGCGTTCAAGCGCGCCATGCAGATCCTCGCCTGGATTTTCTTTCCGCCGCGTGTCGATCTGGCCGGCGGCATCGACCGCGTGGTCAACTGGAGCCTCACCGCCCGCAAGGAAGGCCTGCTGGGTCTGGAAGGCGTGGCGGATGCCGAGCCTGATGCCTACTCGCGCAAAGGCCTGCAACTGCTGGTCGACGGCGCCGAGCCGGAAGCGATCCGCAGCATCCTCGAAGTGGATTTCTACACCCAGGAAGCCCGCGACATCGAGGCCGCCAAGGTTTTTGAAAGCATGGGCGGCTACGCGCCGACCATCGGTATCATCGGTGCGGTGATGGGCCTGATCCACGTGATGGGCAACCTGGCCGATCCGACGCAACTGGGCAGCGGCATCGCCGTGGCGTTCGTCGCCACCATTTACGGTGTGGCCAGTGCCAACCTGATCCTGCTGCCGGTGGCAGCCAAATTGAAGTCAATCGCGTTGCGGCAGTCGCGTTATCGCGAAATGTTGTTGGAAGGCATTTTGTCGATCGCCGAAGGTGAAAACCCACGCTCCATCGAGTTGAAGCTTCAGGGCTTCATGGATTAAGGGACTAACCTCATGGCACGTCGTCGCCAACATGAAGAGCATGTAAACCATGAACGCTGGCTGGTTTCCTATGCCGACTTCATCACCTTGCTGTTCGCTTTTTTCGTGGTGATGTACTCCATCTCGTCGATCAACGAAGGCAAGTACAAGGTCATCTCCGAAGCGCTGATCGGGGTCTTCACCGACTCCGACCGCTCGCTCAAGCCGATCCCGATCGGCGATGAACGGCCGAAGACCGTGACCCCGGCCAAGCCGCTGGTCAAGGACGCCGAACAGGTCGATGCCGGCATCGCCGGTGCCAGTGATCCGCTGAAAAGCATCGCCGATGACATCAGCGCCGCGTTCGGTGACCTGATTTCCTCCAATCAGATGACCGTGCGCGGCAACGAACTGTGGGTCGAGATCGAACTCAACTCCAGCCTGTTGTTCGGCAGCGGTGATGCGATGCCGAGCGACATCGCGTTCAACATCATCGACAAGGTCGCGGCGATCCTCAAACCGTTCGACAACCCGATCCACGTCGAAGGCTTCACCGACGACCAGCCGATCCGCACCGCGCAGTACCCGACCAACTGGGAACTGTCCTCGGCGCGCTCGGCGAGCATCGTGCGGATGCTGGCGATGCAGGGTGTCAACCCTGGGCGCCTGGCCTCGGTGGGCTACGGCGAATTCCAGCCAGTGGCCAACAACGCCACGGCCGAAGGCCGGGCGAAGAACCGTCGCGTGGTGCTGGTGGTGTCGCGCAATCTCGATGTTCGTCGCAGCCTCACCGGCACCGGAACCGCCAATGCGCAACCGGATGCCGCATTGAAGCGTGCTGGCACACAAACTGCACCGACCCCGGTCAAGACGCCGGGACGCGAGAGTGCCGTCAATTCTCCGTCGCCCGCATTAATACGCTGAGCCATGTCTCGGCCGAGCATCTCGGCCGGGAGGAACAATCCGAATGAGAGTCTGGGCAGTCGCCAATCAAAAGGGTGGTGTTGGTAAAACCACTTCTTCCATCGCTTTAGCCGGTTTGCTGGCAGAGGCGGGCAAACGCGTGGTCGTGGTCGATCTCGACCCGCACGGCTCGATGACCAGCTATTTCGGTTACGACCCCGACAGCCTGGAACACAGCAACTACGACCTGTTTCTGCACAAGGGTGGCGTGCCGCAAGGCCTGCCGGGCCAGTTGCTGCTGTCGACCAGCGACGAACGCATTTCCCTGCTGCCGTCCAGCACCGCGCTGGCCACCCTCGAGCGCCAGTCGCCGGGGCAGAGTGGCCTGGGCCTGGTGATCGCCAAGAGTCTGGCGCAGCTGTGGCAGGACTTCGATTACGCGATCATCGACAGCCCGCCGTTGCTCGGCGTGCTGATGGTCAACGCCCTGGCCGCGAGCCAGCAACTGGTGATCCCGGTGCAGACCGAACACCTGGCCGTCAAAGGCCTGGAGCGCATGGTCAACACCCTGGCGATGATCAACCGCTCGCGCAAACAGGCGCTGCCGTTCAGCATCGTGCCGACCCTGTTCGATCGCCGCACCCAGGCGTCGATGGGCACCTTGCGCGTGCTGCGCGACAAATTCCCCGAGGAGATCTGGCAGGGTTATATCCCGGTCGATACGCGTCTGCGCGACGCCAGCCGTGCCGGTGTCACGCCTTCGCAATTCGACGGCAAGAGCCGTGGTGTGCTGGCCTACCGCGCGCTGCTCAAGCATCTGCTGGCGCAACAACTCGTTCCGCAGGTGGCCTGAGCATGAATCGGCCGATCAAACTGACTTCGCGTCCGCAACTGGCTTTGCAGTCCTATCTGGACAGCTTGCTGGAGGATGTGACGGAAGAGATCCCGCAGGAAATCGAAGCACCGGTCGAGGTGGTTGAAAGCACCGCCGAGCTCGATGAGTTCCAGGCCGCGGTGCTTGAAGAACAGGCTCGCGATGCGCAGAAAGCCGCCCGGCCTGTTGCCCCGGTTGCAGCGCCCGCCGCTGTGGTGGCCAAAGCGTCGGCACCGCTGATCAAGGAACCTGAGCCGGTGCGTGTGGTGTCGACCCTCGCGCCGTTGCTGCAAACCCAGCTTCTGCAAGCGCAACCCGAGCCGACTCCAGTCGAGCCGCCAGTGCCAGCTCCGGTCGAACAAGTCGTCGAGCAGGCACTGGTTGCGCCGCTCGTGGAAGTGCATCTGCCACCGAGCAACACGCCGCCACCGGTAGAGACTGATGGCCGCCCGGCCTGGGCCTCGGAAGCGTTCGAATGCCTGCTGTTCGATGTCGCCGGCCTGACCCTGGCGGTGCCGCTGGTGTGCCTGGGCTCAATCTATTCGCTGGCCGGCCATGAGCTGACACCGCTGTTCGGTCAGCCGGAATGGTTCCTCGGCATCCTGCCAAGCCAGGCGGGGAACCTGAAGGTGCTGGACACCGCACGCTGGGTCATGCCGGATCGCTATCGCGATGACTTCCGTCAGGGCCTGCAATACGTGATTTCGGTACAAGGTTACGAGTGGGGGCTGGCGGTGCATCAGGTCAGCCGCTCGTTGCGCCTGGATCCGAATGAAATCAAATGGAGGACTCACCGAGGTCAGCGGCCATGGCTCGCCGGCACGGTGATTGAACACATGTGCGCCTTGCTCGATGTCTCCGCACTGGCCGAGTTGATCGCCAGCGGTGGGGCAAAACACATGTCCGGCAGTAAGCCGAACCACAAACCGACATAACGCTTACATAACAGACAGACGCCGGCATGCAATGCCGGCACACGAGACACACACCGCCATTGCGGTATTTCGAGGGGCTAGGGTATGAACGACAAGGCGACGGCGGCAAAGGGTTCCGAAGATCCGATCCTGCAATGGGTAACCTTCAAGCTGGACAATGAAACCTACGGCATCAACGTGATGCGCGTTCAGGAAGTCTTGCGCTACACCGAAATCGCTCCGGTTCCAGGTGCGCCAAGCTACGTGCTGGGCATCATCAACCTGCGCGGCAACGTGGTGACCGTGATCGACACCCGTCAGCGCTTCGGCCTGATGAGCGGCGAGATCAGCGACAACACCCGTATCGTCATCATCGAAGCCGACAAACAGGTTGTGGGTATCATGGTCGACAGCGTCGCTGAAGTGGTTTACCTGCGTCAGTCGGAAATCGAGACCGCACCGAACGTCGGTAACGAAGAGTCGGCCAAGTTCATCCAGGGCGTGTGCAACAAGAACAACGAGTTGCTGATTCTGGTCGAGCTGGACAAGATGATGAGCGAAGAAGAATGGTCGGAACTGGAGAACATCTGATTGATTCTCGAGGTAGCGGTCATTGTCCTGTTCCTTTTCTGGGCAGGCACGCTGGCGATGTTTCTGGCGTACATCAAAGCGCAGCGAGTCATCACTGCGCAACAGGCCGAGGGCGATGCGCTGCGTGATCAGCGCATCAAGGATCTGGCCAAACGTGTCGACGATTACCAGAACGGCAACGTGCGCATGGGCGAAGCCCTGCACGAGTTGCGCGCGGTCGTTGGCCCGATTCCGGACAAACTCGCCCAGCTCGAACAGCGCGATCCTTCCAGCCTGTCTTTCGCTCAAGCGGCGAAACTGGTGGGGATGGGCGCGAGTGTCGATGAGCTGACCCAGTCCTGCGGGTTGACCCAGGCTGAGGCGGAGTTGATGCGCAAGTTGCACAAGAACTGATATTTGCGATCTGGCTCAGATCGCTATCGCGGGCAAGCCCGCTCCCACAGGATTAGTGGCGTTCACAGATTTTGTGTCCACCACCTATCCCTGTGGGAGCGGGCTTGCCCGCGATGGCGTCTTCGAAACCTCAGTAATCGTCACCGCGCTCGGTGATGTCCTTCTCGACCATCGGTGCATTCGGGTCCTGTCCCGCCGGGAACTTGCCCTTGAGGTTCCAGGCAAACGCGATGATCTCGGCAATCGTCAGGTACAGCTCCTGCGGAATGCTGTCGCCCAGTTCCATCCGCGCCAGCAACTTCACCAGTTCGGCGTTCTCGTAGATCGGCACTTCACACTCGCGGGCGATCCGCAGGATTTCTTCGGCCAGTTCTTCGTCGCCCTTGGCGGTGAGGGTCGGGGCGTGGCTGCCGTCGTACTTGAGGGCGATGGCCTGGCGTGGAGCAGTGGAATCGTTCATGCGGTTTCGTCGACCCAGCGGTGTTCGAGACGGGTTTGGTTGCCTTGCGGCGGGGTGCCGAGGTGGCAATCAAGATCGCCGACGTTGAGGCCCGAATCCAGCAGGCGCTGGCGCAGGGCGCTCAGGTTGTTTTCGATCAGACTTGCCGTGAATGGCCGTTCGGCCCACAACTGACTCGACAGGCTGCCACTGATCAGTTGCGCCTGAATCTGCATCGGCCCCAGCGGTTCCATGTCGAACGCCAGATCGACGCGCCACAGTTGCTGTTTGGTTTCGCGTTCACTATCTCGGCGGTCATTCTTCTGTTCTTCCTGCGGGGCTTCCTCGCGTTGGAACTTGACCTGCAACGGCACGATGTCCTGCATATTGCGCATCGGGATTTCCAGCTGCCAGGTGCTGAGCAGACGCCCGTCGTCGGTGACGCCGGTCTGCTCCAGGCTCGACAGTTGATGGCTTTGCAGGCGCGAGACAGCGGCGGCCGCCAGGCGCAGCAAGTGTTCCAGATCGCCTTCACCTTCCAGGCTTTGCAGCAGCCGATCCGGCAGCGGGAAGCTGCTCGGCAACGGTTTGGCGCTAACCTGACCGAGCATGCCGAGGGCGTTGCGCACAAAGCTCGGCATCGCCTGGGCCAGGGTGTTGGCGGCGATGATGGCGTTCAGGTTGGTATTGCCGGGCAGGCCGGGTGTGAGTTGCGCGATCAGCTTGAGCAGATCGGCTTTCATGTCTGGGGTCAGGGTCGGATTTTGCCCGGCCAGCAATTTGGCCTCGAGAAATGCGCCGCTGTTGAGCAGGGCCTGGGCCAGGCCTTTGGGCGTGGTCAGTTGCTCGACGTCCGGCAGGTTGGCCAGCAGCCGGTCCACGGCAGCGCGCAGATCGCTGGAGGTCTGATCGTCGGCGGGCGGCAGGCTCTGGAGCATTTTCAGCAAACCGTCCAGCGAACCCTGACGGCTTTGTTGGCTGACCAGTTGCTGGCTGACCGCCAATTGTTCCTGGCGATTGCTCAGCGGCAGGAATTTCAGGGTTTGCGAATCCTGTACCAGCGCCGACAGCAGGGTGCCGATGCGCAGCGGTTGCGGGCTGTCGAGGCTCAGGGTGCTGCCGCTCAACACCGTGTTTAGCAGGCTGACCGTCGAGCGGAACACTGTCGGCTGCCCCGGCACCTGCGGCAACGCCTGATTCGTCAGTACCTTGCCTTGCAGCAGTGTGCCGACCGGCAATTGCGCGGTGTCGATGCGGGTGAGGGTGGCGACAGCCGTGGCGATGGCCTGTTGCACGGTGACCGCCAGATTGCCTGCCGACGGCTGGGTGACGGCCAGGTTGGTGCCTTGCGGCAGCGGCAGGGGACTGGTCGCCTGCACGGTGGTCTGACGGCCGCTGTCGAGAGTGACCTTCAGAAGCACCTCAAAGGCCTGATCCGCCGGTTTGAGCGACAACACCTCGGCCTTGGCGCTCTGGCCGGCAGCAATCAGCCCGTCCATCGGCGTCAGCAGCTTCAGCAGCTCACCTACCTGCGGGCGAGCAGTCGCCGGGGTGGTGGGCGGGAGCGGGAGGATGTTCATTTCGCCTGTCATACGCGGACACAACCTGAGGAAAATGCGCTCGGGAGAGCGGGAGACGCCATGTATAATGCCGCCCGTCTTTCCGTTCGTTCAAAAAACATAGCAATTGTTTGACGCAGCTCTCTGGATTGAGCCGTCATTGCATTTATGCTGCAACTCTTTAACGGCCGCCCCAGAGCCGACTTGAACCGTATAAGGCCCGTGAACCCTTGACCAGTCCTGTCCTGCAAACCGTTGGCCTCGCGTGTGAGCGTGATCTCAGGCTGCTCTTCGAAAATCTCGAATTGAGACTGGCCAGTGGCGATATGGTGCAGATCAGCGGTCCCAACGGCAGCGGCAAGACCAGTCTCTTGCGTTTGCTGTCCGGTCTGATGCAACCGACCGACGGTCAGGTGCTGCTCAACGGCAGACCGCTGAGCGAGCAACGCAGCGAGCTGGCGCGCAACCTGCTGTGGATCGGCCATGCCGCCGGAATCAAGGACTTGCTCACCCCGGAAGAAAACCTCGCCTGGCTCTGCGCCCTGCATCAACCCGCCGAACGCGACGCGATCTGGCAGGCACTGGCGGCGGTTGGATTGCGCGGTTTCGAAGATGTTCCCTGCCACAGCCTGTCCGCCGGTCAGCAACGACGCGTGGCGTTGGCGCGCCTGTACCTCGACAGCCCGCCATTGTGGATTCTCGATGAACCGTTCACCGCGCTGGACAAACAGGGCGTGGCGCAGCTTGAAGATCATCTGGCCGGGCACTGCGAGGGGGGAGGCTTAGTGGTGCTCACTACCCACCACACGCTGAGCCGGATGCCGGCCGGTTATCGCGACATCAATTTGGGGAATTGGGCGGTATGAGTGTGTTCGGCCTGCTGGTTGCCCGTGAATCCCGACTGCTGTTCCGCCGCCCGGCGGAGTTGGCCAATCCGCTGATTTTCTTCGCCATCGTCATCGCTTTGTTCCCGCTGGCCGTCGGACCGGAAACTCAAGTATTGCAAAACTTGTCCCCGGGGTTAGTCTGGGTGGCGGCTCTATTGTCGGTCCTGCTCTCGCTGGACGGGCTTTTCCGCAGTGATTTCGAAGACGGATCCCTTGAACAGTGGGTCCTTTCGCCGCACCCCCTGCCACTTCTGGTCTTGGCCAAGGTGCTGGCACACTGGCTTTTTTCCGGGCTGGCACTGGTTTTGCTCTCGCCGTTACTGGCGTTGATGCTCGGGTTGCCGGCTGCGTGTCTGCCGGTATTGCTGCTTTCGTTGTTGCTGGGTACACCGGTGCTGAGCTTGCTCGGCGCGGTGGGCGCGGCGCTGACGGTCGGTCTGAAACGCGGTGGCCTGTTGCTGGCGCTGCTGATTCTGCCGTTGTACATCCCGGTGTTGATCCTCGGCAGTGGCGCCTTGCAGGCGGCGTTGCAGGGCATGCCGGCGATGGGTTATCTGTTGTGGCTTGGTAGCCTGACCGCCCTCGCAATAACCCTGACACCTTTTGCAATAGCTGCTGGCCTGAAGATCAGCGTCGGCGAATAATGAGGTCTGGTTAAAATTTAACCAGCAAAGACCCTGAGACTGCTCACACCGATGAGCGGCACCCGTGATGGAAACAGTATGAACTGGACCTGGTTTCACAAGCTCGGCTCGCCCAAGTGGTTCTACGGCATCAGCAGCAAGTTTCTGCCGTGGCTGAGCATCGCAGCGTTGTTGCTGATCACCGTTGGCGTTGTCTGGGGCCTGGCCTTCGCGCCGCCGGACTATCAGCAAGGCAACAGCTTTCGCATCATCTATATCCACGTACCCGCCGCGATGCTCGCTCAGTCGATCTACGTGATGCTGGCGGTGTGCGGTGTGGTCGGGCTGGTGTGGAAGATGAAACTGGCCGATGTCGCCCTGCAATGTGCCGCACCGATCGGCGCGTGGATGACCGCCGTGGCGCTGGTCACCGGGGCGATCTGGGGCAAGCCGACCTGGGGTTCGTGGTGGGTGTGGGACGCGCGGCTGACCTCGATGCTGATTCTGCTGTTCCTGTATTTCGGTGTGATCGCGCTGGGTAATGCCATCAGCAACCGCGACAGCGCCGCCAAGGCCTGCGCGGTGCTGGCCATCGTCGGCGTGATCAACATTCCGATCATCAAATACTCGGTGGAGTGGTGGAACACCCTTCACCAGGGTGCGACGTTCACCCTTACCGAAAAACCGGCGATGCCCGCCGAAATGTGGCTGCCGCTGCTGCTGACGGTGCTGGGTTTCTACTGTTTCTTCGGCGCCGTGCTGTTGCTGCGCATGCGCCTTGAAGTGCTCAAGCGCGAAGCCCGCGCCAGCTGGGTGAAAGAAGAAGTGCAGAACAGCCTGGAGGCCGCTCGATGAGTTTCGCGTCATTCGGCGACTTTCTCGCCATGGGCCATCATGGCCTGTATGTCTGGTCGGCCTACGGCATCTGCCTGGCGGTACTGGCCCTCAACGTGGCGGCGCCGATCCTGGCCCGCAAGCGGTATCTGCAACAAGAGGCGCGTCGTCTGCGCCGGGAGAACGGCAAGTGAATCCGCTGCGCAAAAAGCGTCTTATCATCATTCTGGCGATTCTGGTCGGGGTCGGCGCCGCCGTCGGCCTGGCCCTGAGCGCCCTGCAGCAGAACATCAATCTGTTTTACACCCCGACCCAGATTGCCAACGGCGAAGCGCCACAGGACACTCGCATCCGCGCCGGCGGCATGGTCGAGAAGGGTTCGCTGCAACGTTCCTCGGATTCCCTCGACGTCAAATTCGTGGTCACTGACTTCAACAAATCCGTGACCATCACCTATCGTGGAATCCTGCCGGACCTGTTCCGCGAAGGGCAGGGCATCGTCGCATTGGGCAAGATCAACGCAGACGGCGTGGTGGTGGCCGATGAGGTCCTCGCCAAGCACGACGAAAAGTACATGCCGCCGGAAGTGACCAAAGCACTGAAGGACAGCGGTCAATCCGCGCCAACCCCTGCGAAGGAGGGTTGATCGATGACATCCAGCATTTTCATTCCTGAGTTGGGCCATCTGGCCATGATCCTGGCGCTGTGTTTCGCGCTGGTGCAGGCCGTGGTGCCGTTGCTCGGTGCCTGGCGCGGCGACCGTTTGTGGATGGGCCTCGCTCAACCGGCGGCGTGGGGGCAATTCGCGTTCCTGCTGTTCGCCTTCGGTTGCCTGACCTATGCGTTCATGACCGATGACTTCTCCGTGGCCTACGTCGCGATGAACTCCAACAGCGCGCTGCCGTGGTACTACAAATTCAGCGCGGTGTGGGGCGCCCACGAAGGGTCGCTGCTGCTGTGGGCGTTGATTCTCGGAGGCTGGACCTTTGCGGTGTCGGTGTTCTCCCGGCAACTGCCGCAAGTCATGCTCGCTCGCGTACTGGCGGTGATGGGCATGATCAGCACGGGTTTCCTGCTGTTCCTGATCCTCACGTCCAACCCGTTTTCGCGAATCCTGCCGCAGATCCCGGCCGACGGTCGTGACCTCAATCCGTTGCTGCAAGACATCGGTCTGATCGTGCATCCACCGATGCTCTACATGGGCTACGTCGGTTTCTCCGTGGCATTCGCCTTCGCCATCGCCGCACTGCTCGGCGGTCGTCTCGACGCGGCGTGGGCACGCTGGTCGCGTCCGTGGACCATCGTCGCCTGGGCCTTCCTCGGCATTGGCATCACCCTCGGTTCGTGGTGGGCCTACTACGAACTCGGCTGGGGCGGCTGGTGGTTCTGGGACCCGGTGGAAAACGCCTCGTTCATGCCTTGGCTGGTGGGCACGGCGCTGATCCACTCGCTGGCGGTCACGGAAAAACGTGGCGTGTTCAAGAGCTGGACGGTGTTGCTGGCGATTGCCGCGTTCTCCCTGAGCCTGCTCGGCACCTTCCTCGTGCGTTCCGGCGTGCTGACCTCGGTGCATGCGTTTGCCTCCGATCCGGAACGCGGCGTGTTCATCCTGATCTTCCTGCTGTTCGTGGTCGGTGGTTCGCTGACGCTGTTTGCCCTGCGGGCTCCTGTGGTCAAGAGCCAGGTCGGTTTCAACCTGTGGTCGCGGGAAACCCTGCTGCTGGGCAACAACCTGGTGCTGGTGGTGGCGGCGTCGATGATCCTGCTCGGTACGCTGTATCCGCTGATCCTCGATGCCATCAGCGGCGCCAAGCTGTCGGTCGGCCCGCCGTACTTCAACGCGTTGTTCATTCCGTTGATGGCCTTGCTGATGGTGGTGATGGCGGTCGGTGTGATCGTGCGCTGGAAAGACACGCCGGTGAAATGGCTGGCAAACATGCTGACCCCGGTGTTGCTGGGCAGCGTCGCACTGGCGGTCGTTGCCGGTGTCGCCTACGGCGATTTCAACTGGGCCGTGATCGCAACCTTCCTGCTCGCGGCCTGGGTGTTGCTGGCGGGTGTGCGCGACATCTTCGACAAGACCCGCCACAAAGGCCTGATCAAAGGCCTGCCGACCCTGACCCGCAGCTACTGGGGCATGCAACTCGCCCACCTCGGGATCGCCGTCTGCGCGCTAGGTGTGGTGTTGTCGAGTCAGAACAGCGCCGAGCGCGACCTGCGTCTGGCGCCGGGCGAGTCGATGGAGCTGGCCGGTTATCAGTTCGTGTTCGAAGGTGCCAAGCATTTCGAAGGCCCGAACTTCACCTCCGACAAAGGCACCATCCGGGTGCTCCGCGATGGCCGCGAAGTCAGCGTGCTGCACCCGGAAAAACGCCTGTACACCGTGCAGAGTTCGATGATGACCGAAGCCGGGATCGACGCCGGTTTCACCCGTGACCTCTACGTTGCACTGGGTGAACCGCTGGGCGATGGCGCCTGGGCGGTGCGCGTGCATGTGAAACCGTTCGTGCGCTGGATCTGGTTCGGCGGTCTGCTGACCGGTTTCGGTGGTTTGCTGGCAGCGCTGGACCGGCGTTACCGGGTCAAGGTCAAAGCCAAGGTGCGTGAAGCGCTGGGCATGGAAGGAGCCGCTGCATGAGACGTTGGTTGATGCTGGTGCCATTGGCGATTTTCCTGCTGGTGGCCGTTTTCCTTTATCGCGGTCTGTACCTGGATCCGGCGGAGCTGCCCTCGGCGATGATCAACAAGCCATTCCCGGAGTTTTCCCTGCCGGCCGTGCAGGGCGACAAGACCCTGACCAAGGCCGACATTCTCGGCAAACCTGCGCTGGTCAACGTCTGGGGCACCTGGTGCATTTCCTGCCGGGTCGAGCACCCGGTGCTGAACAAACTCGCCGAGCGCGGCGTGGTGATCTACGGCATCAACTACAAGGACACCAACGCCGACGCGTTGAAGTGGCTGGCCGAGTTCCACAATCCGTATCAACTGGACATCCGCGACGATGAAGGCTCCTTGGGCCTGAACCTCGGTGTCTACGGCGCACCGGAAACCTTCTTCATCGACGCCAAGGGCATCATCCGCGACAAGTTCGTCGGGGTGATTGACGAGCAGGTCTGGCGCGAAAAACTGGCGGCCAAGTATCAGGCGCTGGTCGATGAGGCCAAGCCATGAAGCGCTTTCTAGCTGCCGTCGTGTTGGGCTTGAGCCTGGCCGGTGTGGCCCACGCCGCGATCGACACCTACGAGTTCGCCAAAGAAGGCGATCGCGAGCGTTTCCGCGAGTTGACCAAGGAACTGCGCTGCCCCAAGTGCCAGAATCAGGACATCGCCGACTCCAACGCGCCGATCGCTGCCGACCTGCGCAAAGAGATTTTCCGCATGCTCGGCGAGGGCAAGGACAATCAGCAGATCATCGACTTCATGGTCGACCGCTACGGTGATTTCGTGCGCTACAAACCGGCGCTCAATGCCAAAACCGCGCTGCTGTGGTTTGGCCCGGCCGGATTGTTGCTCGGCGGTTTTGTCGTCATCGCCGTGATTGTCCGCCGCCGTCGCGGGCAACGCGCCGAGACGCCGCAATCGCTGTCCCCTGAAGAGCGTCAGCGCCTCGACCAACTGTTGGATAAAAACCAAGAATGATTGATTTCTGGCTTGCCGCAGGGCTGTTGCTTCTGGTCGCCCTGAGTTTTCTGTTGATCCCCGTTCTGCGTGAACGTCGCGCCCAGCGTGAAGAGGATCGGACTGCCCTGAACGTGGCGCTGTATCAGGAGCGTGTCGCCGAGCTGCAATCGCAGCAGGCCGAAGGCGTTCTCGATGCCGCGCAAATGGACAGCGGCCGTGCCGAAGCGGCCCGGGAACTGCTGGCCGACACTGAAGGCGTGGCGCCTGCTCGGGTCTCGCGTCTGGGCAAACCGCTGCCGTTGCTGGCGGCTGTACTGGTGCCGGTGTTGGGCCTCGGTCTCTATATGCATTTCGGTGCCGCCGACAAAGTCGAACTGACCCGGGAATTCGCCCAGGCGCCGCAGTCGATGGAAGAGATGACCCAGCGTCTGGAACGCGCCGTAGCCGCGCAACCGGATTCCGCCGAAGGCCTGTACTTCCTCGGTCGTACCTACATGGCTCAGGATCGTCCGGCGGACGCGGCGAAGATGTTCGAGCGCGCCGCCAACCTGGCCGGTCGTCAACCGGAACTGCTCGGCCAATGGGCGCAGGCGCAGTATTTTGCCGATGGCAAGAAGTGGTCGGACAAGATTCAGGCCCTGACCGATGAAGCGCTGAAAGCTGATCCGAAAGAAGTTACCAGCCTCGGCCTGTTGGGCATCGCCGCGTTCGAAGGCGAGCGCTATCAGCAAGCCATCGACTACTGGAACCGTCTGCTGGAGCAACTGCCAGCGAATGACAAGTCCCGCGAGGCTCTGCAAGGCGGCATCGCCCGCGCCACTGAAAAGCTAGAGGCGAGCGGCGGCAAGGTGGCTCAGGCACCGGTCGCGAAAACCGCGCTGCTCAAGGTCAGCGTCGATCTGGCCGCCGAGCTCAAGGGCAAGGTGCAACCGGGCGACAGCGTGTTCATCTTCGCCCGCGCAGTGTCTGGCCCTCCAGCACCGCTGGCCGCCAAGCGACTGACCGTCGCCGACCTGCCGGTGACCGTCGAACTGGGCGACGCCGACGCGATGATGCCGCAATTGAAACTGTCGAACTTCCCCGAAGTCCAACTGGTTGCGCGCATCTCCCGTGCCGGTCAGCCGACCGCCGGTGAATGGGTCGGTCGCAGCGGGCCTCTGGCCAGCAGCACCACCGCGACGCAGACACTGACCATCGACAGCCCGGACAAGTAACCGGGAAACCACAGGAAAAGCACCGCCATGAACGCCATCGCCCGAATCACAGTACTCACACTGGCCCTGGGCTTGAGCGCATGTGCGGTGCAACGACCTGAACCGACGACACGGCTGCCGCCGATCCCGCCGTCACAACCCAGCCCGACCCCGTCAACCACCCCGACGCCGGGCAAACCGGGCATCCCGGCCAAACCCGCCAAACCCGCACCACGCACCTCCGCAAGCTTCGCCCCGCCACCGGGTGGTAACAGCCACTGGGACCAGAAGCTGGGCGTGTACGTTCTTGATGACCAGCCGAACACCTTCTACCGCCAGCGCACCTACTACCGCTGGAACAACGGCTGGAGCCGTTCGATCAGCCCGAGCGGACCGTGGGAAGAAACCAACATCCACGGCGTACCGGCGGGGCTGGGCAAGCAGTTCGGAGAGTAATGAAAAACGGCGATCTTTGGATCGCCGTTTTGCTGTGTGGGGTTTTACAGAGCTTTTGCCAACAACCCCTGCACATACTCAACAAACGCCCGTGCCTTCGCGCTGGCCATTCGGCCCGTGGGAAACACCGCCCACAACTCCTGCTTCGGCAACACCCAGTCGCTTATGACAGCCTTGACCGCGCCACTGGCCAGTTCCGGCGCGAACATCCACTCCGAGCCCAGCCCCAGGCCCTGATGGGCCAGCACCGCCTCACGCAAACCTTCGGCAGCGCTGACGCGCAGTCGGCCATTGACGGTCACGGACTGTGCTTCGCCATCCTTGGTGAAAGGCCAGGTCGCACCACCGCCGCGGTTGTAGATAACAGCGTGGTGTCCAGTCAGATCGGCAGGGCAGGCGGGTTCACCGTGGCTGGCGAAGTAACCCGGCGTGCCCAGCACAACGCGACGGCATTCGGCGATCTTGCGCACGGTCAGGCCGGAGTCGTTGAGCGGGCCCAGGCGCAGGGCGACGTCGATGCCTTCTTCCACGAGGTTGATGTTCTGGTCGTCGAGCAACAGATCGACAGTGAGTTGCGGGTGCTGATCGAGGAACGGCCCCAGGTGTGGAACCACATGCATTCGGCCGAAGGTCACGGCGGTGCTGATGCGCAGGTTGCCGCTCAGGCCGCTGGCTGTGCCGCGAGCTGCATTGTCGGCCTCGTCGGCTTCTTCGAGGGTGCGCTTTGCCCGTTCGAAAAACGCCAGCCCGGCTTCAGTCGGCGTCAGGCCTCGGGTCGAGCGCAACAGCAGGCGCACGGCGAGGCGGGTTTCAAGTTGGGCGATGGTTTTCGACACGGCCGGCTGACCTATATTCAGCCGCCGGGCGGCAGCGGAAAACGAGCCGGTTTCCACGACGTAGACAAAGGTTTCCATGGCGGCGAGGCGGTCCATCGGGTGTCCTTGTGCCAGTGATCAGAACGCGGCCTTGCCCACCGAGGCGCCGCCATCGACAAACAGCGTCTGCCCGGTGATGAATCCGCTTTGCTCGGACAACAGAAAGGCAATCGCCGAAGCGATTTCTTCCGGCTGCCCGAGACGACCCATCGGCACCCCGGCCAGATACCGCGCTTCACCTTCGCTGCCCGGGGGATTGTTGGCGCGAAACAGTTCGGTCTCGGTCGGCCCCGGCGCGACGGCGTTGACGGTAATCCCGGTCTGCGCCAGTTCCAGCGCCCACGAGCGCGTGAAACTGACCAGCGCCGCTTTTGCCGCCGCATACGCGGTGCGCTGGGCGATACCGAGCACGGTCAGGCTGGAAATGTTCACCACCCGGCCCCAGCCGCGCGTGCGCATGCCCGGCAACAACGCCTGAGTCGCCTGCAAGGCCGAATGCAGGTTGACCCGCATCACATCGTCAAACGCATCGAGATCGATGTCCCCCAACGCTTGCGGTCGCACCAGCCCGACATTGTTCACCAGCCCATCGAACTCATAAGTGCGCGCCAGATCCGCCAGCACTTCACCGGCGAGCTTGCGATCACTCAGGTCCAGCGGAAACAGGATCCCCGGAAAACTCAGGTCCGGCTTGCGCGCAATCCCCACCACCCGATGCCCGGCCCGATCCAGATGCTCGGCCAGCGCTCGCCCGATACCTTTGCTGGCGCCGGTGATGAGGAAGGTACGACGGGTCATGGCAACTCCTTGGGGCAGGCTGCGGCTCGGGCAGCCATTGATTGTTTGAATATGCCGAGTGTAATGCGGATTGCTTGCGTTGATTTATGCCGTTGCCAAAACACCCTTTTGCGAAACACTCAAGAACCGCACCAGCGCCAGCAACGGGAACACACTGCCGACGATCACGATCCACAGCCAGCCGCCGTGTTCATACACCGCACTGGCGATCGATGAGCCGAAGGCGCCGCCGATGAAGATGCTGGTCATGTACAGCGCGTTGAGACGGCCGCGGCTTTTGGCGTCGAGGGAGTAGACCGCGCGCTGGCCGAGCACCATGTTCATTTGCACACAGAAGTCGAGCACGACGCCGGTCACCGCCAGGCCGATCACGCTGTAGGCCGGGTGGATGAAGGCCGGCAGGAAACTCAGGCTGGCGAACAGCATGGCCAGCAGCGAGGCGACGCGGGTGTGGCCGGCATCCGCCAGGCGTCCGCTGATGGGCGCGGCGATGGCACCGATGGCACCGACCAGGGCGAAGATCGCGATTTCACTCTGGGACAGGCCATGGTTGCGCGCCAGTTCCAGCGGCACGGCGGTCCAGAACAGGCTGAAGGTGGCGAACATGCAGGCCTGGTAAAACGCCCGCTGACGCAGCACCGGTTGCTTGCGCAGCAGCGTCCACAACGATCCGAGCAACTGGCCGTAGGAAGCGCTGTGATCCGGTTGGCGCTTGGGCACGGTCAACGCCAGGACGACGCTGATTGCCGCCATCAACCCTGCCGCAATCATGAACATCGCCCGCCAGCCGAAATGGTCGGCAACCACGCTCGACACCGGCCGCGCCAACAGAATGCCCAGCAGCAGGCCGCCCATGATTCCGCCGACCACCCGGCCACGAGACTCTTCCGGCGCCAGATGCGCCGCCAATGGAATCAGCACCTGCACCGACACCGAACTGAAACCCACCAGCAACGAGATCAGCAGAAACACGTTTGGTTGATCGGTAAACGCCGCGCCCAGCAGGCTGGCAATCGCCACCACGGTGGTGATGATCATCAGCCGGCGGTTTTCCAGCAGGTCAGCCAGCGGCACCAAGAAGAACAGGCCCAGCGCATAACCGATCTGGGTCAGCGACACGATGAAACTGGCCATGGTGTCGGTCAGGCCGATGTCCGGCGCGATCAGGCCGATAATCGGCTGGGCGTAGTAGATGTTGGCAACGATGGCGCCGCAGCAGAAAGCGAACAGCAGCACCATGCCTCGGGTCATTGCGTGAGTTGTGGCGGTCATAGGGTTTCTCGATCCAGCGAAAAGGAATGCGGTGAGGCTAAGGGACGAACCGGGTCGGCGGTAGAAGCCTTGGATCGATATCAGTTATTCCGTTGCGGAATAGATGGCAACCGGTGAGGTGTCGTCCATCGGCGAACCTTGCGTCCGACCGGGGAGGGGCGATGATACATTCACTTACATCCTGTTCGATAGCGTGCTTATGTTGTCATTGGATTTCCACCTGCAAACAACCGGAGGATCGCGATGTTTCGTCAGTTGCTTCGCCACACCACGACTCTTGCATTGATCGGCCTGCTCGGCGCCGGCAGCGTCTACGCCGGCGACGCGCCGGGGATGCGCATCGGCGTGCGCGGCGAAATCACCGGGGTCAGCCCCGACTCGCTCAAGGTTCACGTCAACAGCGGTGAAAACGTGGTGGTCCAGTTGACGGCTGACACCAAGGTCCGCGCCGTTACTCTGGCCAACATCGAAGACATCAAGCCCGGCAGCTACATCGGCTCGGCAGCCATTCCGATGGAGGATGGCACGCTCAAGGCGCTGGAGGTTCACGTCTTCCCGCCGGAGCTGGCCGGCAGCGGCGATGGCCATCGGCCGTTCGACCTGGCCAAGGGCAGCAGCATGACCAATGGCAGCGTCGGCGATCTGGTGGTGAGCAACGGCCGGGTGCTGACCGTCAACTACAAGGGCGGCCAGCAGAAGATCCTGGTGCCGGAGGACGTGCCGATCGTCAATCTGACGCCGGGTGATCGCAGCTTGCTCAAGGTTGGCGTGAAGATCGTCACCTTCGTGACCCAGAGCGCGGACGGCACGTTGACCGCGCAATCGATCTCGGCCGGCAAGGATGGCGTGAAACCACCGATGTAGAGGAGAACAGAGCTCAGGAATTTCGCCAGGCAGGTTTTAGAGCTTCATAGAGCCACAAGACGAAGGAAATTATCATTAATCCGGTGAGGAAAAGGAAAAGTAGGTAATGGTCTGCTACGCGGGCAGGCCAGCCGGCGAATTCCTTCCTGTATTCCATCTTCGCTGTCTGCTGATCGTTTCCGATGCTGACGGTGTATTCGTCAACTTCTTCGAGCTTTGACGGAAACCAAACCCACAGTTTGAAAGCCCCACCTTGCTTTATCGACGGGATTTTGTAGCGGCGGGTTTGCTCTGCAACTGTTACCAGTTCTGTTTTATCGTCTTCGATCATCATCAACCCCTTTTGGGGAAGGTCAACGTAAACGTCCTTCGCAACGGCCGAGCCTTCATTTTTGATCCAAATGAATAGCATTGTTTGAAACTCGCCAACACCTCTATCAAAAGGTGATGCCCAAGGTGCCAACATGTTTTTCCGTACTCGTTCAAAGAGCTCATTTTTTTGCTTGAATTGAGCGTCAGGCACAGCTTTATCAATAAGAGCTGATAGAGATTCTGAGTTGGCCAGATTTCTATTATTTCGCATCATTTCGGTGTATTGCGGAGGTACATACGAAACATATTTACTCACCTCGGCCTTTAATTGTGGGCTTGGACTCGATAGCCCAATGTAAAGGCCTACGATGGCCGTTACTGATGTAATCACTCCAAAAATTAAGGCGCTAACTTTTTCACCCTTCAACGAATATCGTCCTTTTATTAATTTCGAATTGCGTTGCTAAAATGCGGGGAATTGTAAAAGAAAAAGGCGACCAATGGTCGCCTTGTTTGAAACAGTCCTGCGGTTACTGGCTGTAGATCTGATCGAAGATCCCACCATCGTTGAAGTGGGTCTTCTGCACGGTGCGCCAGTCGCCGAAGGTCTTCTCGACCGACAGGAAGTCGACTTTCGGGAAGCGGTCGGTGTACTTGGCCAATACCGCCGGGTCACGTGGACGCAGGTAGTTGGCGGCAGCGATTTCCTGGCCTTCCGGCGACCACAGGTACTTCAGGTATTCCTCGGCCGCCGCGCGGGAGCCTTTCTTCTCGACGACTTTGTCGACCACCGACACAGGCGGCTCGGCTTCGGCGGAGACGCTTGGGTAGATGACTTCGAACTGGTCGCGGCCGAACTCGCGGGCGATCATTTCGGCTTCGTTTTCGAAGGTCACCAGCACGTCGCCGATCTGGTTGGTCATGAACGTGGTGGTCGCGGCACGGCCGCCGGTGTCCAGCACTGGCGCCTGCTTGAACAGCTTGCCGACGAAGTCTTTGGCCTTGTTCTCGTCACCGCCGTTTTTCAGCACGTAGCCCCAGGCCGACAGGTAGGTGTAGCGGCCGTTGCCCGAGGTTTTCGGGTTCGGCACGATTACCTGCACGCCGTCCTTGAGCAGGTCCGGCCAGTCTTTCAGGGCTTTCGGGTTGCCCTTGCGCACGATGAATACAGTGGCCGAGGTGAATGGCGCGCTGTTGTTCGGCAGACGGGTGACCCAGTCCTTCGGCACCAGTTGGCCGTTGTCCGCCAGGGCGTTGATGTCGGTAGCCATGTTCATGGTAATGACGTCAGCTGGCAGGCCGTCGATCACCGAGCGCGCCTGTTTGCTGGAACCGCCGAAAGACATCTGCACGGTGATGTCCTCTTTGTGTTCGGCTTGCCAGTGTTTCTGGAACGCAGTGTTGTAGTCCTTGTAGAAATCGCGCATCACGTCGTAGGAAACGTTGAGCAGGGTCGGTGCGGCTTGAGCCACGCTACCGAAGGCAAGACCAGCGGCGAGAAGTGAGGCGCCAAAGAGTTTTTTCACTGCGCATTCCTTGTTCTGTAGGGGGTGTCTTTACAAAGATGAGGCCATTTGCCAGCGACTATAGCGGGGCGCGCATAGTCGCTTAAAGATTAAAAAGGACTTTGCTTATTCCATTTTCTTGAACAACGCATTGCCACAACGGGAGCAGAACGACGCTTCCTGTTCATGGCTGCTTTTTGTGCACACCGGGCAGTCGTGCTGCAGCTGACCGCCGCGCATGGCCGTGGCCAGTTCAGCGGTGAAAATCCCGGTGGGCACGGCGATGATCGAATAACCGGTGATCATCACCAGCGACGAAATCATCTGACCCAGAACGGTCCTCGGCACGATGTCGCCGTAACCCACGGTGGTCAGCGTCACGATCGCCCAATAGATGCCTTTGGGAATGCTGGTGAAGCCGTGCTCCGGCCCTTCGACCACGTACATCAAGGTGCCGAACACCGTGACCAGGGTGCATACGCTGAGCAGGAACACGAGGATTTTCTGCTTGCTGCCGCGCAGTGCATCGAGCAGGTAGTGCGCCTGTTTCAGGTACGGGCCGAGTTTGAGTACGCGGAAGATCCGCAGCATCCGGATCACCCGGATGATCAGCAGGTACTGGGCATCGCTGTAATACAGCGCGAGGATGCCGGGCACAATCGCCAGCAAGTCCACCAGCCCATAGAAACTGAAGGCGTAGCGCAGGGGCTTGGGCGAGCAGTACAGGCGCAGCAGGTACTCGCCGAGGAAGATGACCGTGAAGCCCCATTCGATATACGCCAGCACATCGGCGTAGTTCTGGTGGACGTCGTCGATGCTGTCGAGGATCACGGTCACCAGACTGGCGAAGATGATCAGCAGCAGGGTTTTGTCGAAACGGCGGCCGGCCACCGTATCGGTCTGGAAAATGATCACGTACAGGCGATCACGCCACGTGTTGTTACCGTTCATGCACATCGCCTTGGCCGTCAATCAGCGCAGCCTAGGTTGATTCTCCCCGTTAGCGCAAGGCGCGGCGCTGATCTGCGGCTGGTGCATCAGGCGAATGCCGGTGCGCAGCAGCCAGCAGGCGAGAATGAACGGTGCCGTGAGGGTCGCAAGACCGATGGCACTGAACAGTGGCGTCAGCAGCGGCGCCAGGCCGATGCCGAACAATGGTAACCACGGTTGCTGGCGTTGGGCGCTGAAGGCGAGGGCGGCGAGCACGGCGTTGTAGCCACCCAGACCCAGCAGCGCGACCTGGCTGTCGTGGTGCAACAGGCTGGAACCCAGACCAATGACCGAAGCCAGCAGCGCCCAGGCGAAGGCCCGGCGATCAGCGATCAGCAACCCAACAGCGATCAATCCACCGGCCAACGGATGGTCGAGGAACATCACCTGACCGAAGCCCTTCAGGGCGGCACCGAGCAGGTTCAGGGTGTTCAGCTCAAGCGCCGGAGCCGGCGTCGAAGGCTCGGCGAAACACAGGAACACCCAGCTCAGCAACACGAACGGCGCGGTGTAGGCGGGCAGGTACTCGGTGAGGCGTGCGCGTTTGAGCCACTGCTGCGTGATCATCGCGCTCAGACCGCCGGCCGCCAGAATCAGCGGCGGCAGCATCGGCGACCAGGGGAAATACAGGCTCAGCAACAGGCCGACCAGCACGCCGTTGTAGCTGAACAGCCCGGCCTGGCGATCAGCCTTGGCATAGTTGCGCCGTTGCGCGGTGAGCAAACCGGCGACCGCGCCGAGCAGCGCGCCGGCGAACAGCACCGGCGCGGTGAATAAAATGGCCAGAAGGCACAAGAGTCCACACAGCGGATGGCGCTGGAGGAAGATTTGACTGAAGCCGTTGAGCAACGCTTCGGCCCAGTCTGGGCAGTGGGTGTTGAAATGGTTGGCAGGCATGTCTGGAGAATCTGGGCAGTGGGAAAATCAAAAGGTCTTGCTTGAAGCTGTGGCGAGGGAGCTCATGCTCGGTGAATGCGGTGTCTCTTGTGGAAACCGTCATGCCGAGCGACGGGAGCACGCTCCCTCGCCACACAGGTGTTGCTTAAATCAATGTTTCGATCCGCAGCGAATTAGTCGACCCTGGCTGCCCGAACGGCACACCCGCGGTGATCAGCAACGTATCGCCACGCTCGGCCATTCCTTGAGCCTGAGCGATTTCCAGTGCCGTCGAGCACACCTCGTCGACCTGACGCAGGCGATCATTGACCACCGAGTGAATGCCCCACGCCACGCTCAAGCGGCGGGCGGTCTGCAGGTTCGGCGTCAGGTTGAGAATCGGTGCTTTCGGCCGCTCCCGCGCCGCACGCAGGCTCGATGCGCCGGACTCGCTGTAGTTGACCAGCACCGCCACCGGCAGCACGTTGCTGATCCGGCGAATCGCGCAACTGATCGCATCGGACACGGTCGCTTCGGCTTTCGGTCGGCTGACGTCGAGTTGGGTCTGGTAATCCGGACCGTTCTCCACCTGGCGGATGATCTTGCTCATCATCTGCACGGCTTCCAGCGGGTACTCGCCGGACGCGGTTTCGGCCGACAGCATCACCGCATCGGCGCCTTCGGCCACGGCGTTGGCAACGTCGGTGACTTCGGCGCGGGTCGGTGCCGGGGAGAAGCGCATCGACTCAAGCATCTGCGTCGCCACCACCACCGGTTTGCCGAGCTGACGGCAAGTGGTGATGATGTTTTTCTGGATTTGCGGCACGCTCTCGGCCGGCACTTCCACGCCGAGGTCACCGCGAGCCACCATGATCGCATCGCTCAGTTCGGCGATCTCGCGCAGTTGTTCGACGGCCGACGGCTTCTCGATTTTCGCCATCAGGAACGCCTTGTCGCCGATCAGAGCGCGGGCTTCGATAATGTCTTGCGGACGCTGCACGAACGACAGCGCGACCCAGTCCACACCCAGCTCCAGGCCGAAGCTCAGGTCACGGCGATCCTTGGCCGTCAGCGGGCTCAGGTCCAGCACGGCTTGTGGCACGTTCACGCCTTTGCGATCCGACAACTCGCCGCCATTGAGCACGGTGGTGTCGATGGCATCGTTGTATTTGGTGACGACACGTAGACGCAGCTTGCCGTCATCGAGCAGCAGATCCATTCCGGCTTCCAGCGCCTCGATGATCTCCGGATGCGGCAGGTTCACCCGGCGTTCGTCGCCCGGTGTCGCGTCCAGATCGAGGCGGAACGCCTGACCGCGATGCAGTTGCACCTTGCCGTCAGCGAACTTGCCGACCCGCAGTTTTGGCCCTTGCAGGTCCATCAGGATCCCGAGCGGATAGTTGAGCTGGCGCTCGACTTCGCGGATCCACTGATAGCGCTTGGCGTGGTCGGCGTGATCGCCGTGGCTGAAGTTGAGGCGGAAGATATTGACCCCGGCCTCGACCAGCTCGCGGATGTCTTCGATGCCATCGACGGCAGGCCCGAGGGTGGCGAGGATTTTGACCTTTTTATCAGGCGTCATGATTTAGAGCTCTCGAGGATCAGAATGGCGCGGAAGTCGTTGACGTTGGTGCGGGTCGGCTCGGTGACGATCAGCGCATCGAGCGCCGCGAAGTAACCGTAACCGTTGTTGTTATCCAGCTCGTCGCTGGCGCTTAGGCCGAGGGCGGCGGCGCGGGCGTAGCTGTCCGGGGTCATGATCGCGCCGGCGTTGTCTTCCGAGCCGTCGATGCCGTCGGTGTCACCGGCCAGCGCATAGACGCCGGGCTGGCCCTTGAGGCTGTCGGTGAGGCTGAGGAGGAATTCGGCGTTGCGTCCGCCCCGGCCGTTGCCGCGCACGGTCACCGTGGTTTCGCCGCCGGAGAGGATCACGCACGGCGCCGCCAGCGGCTGACCGTGATGAATGATCTGGCGGGCGATGCCGGCGTGGACTTTCGCCACCTCACGGGATTCGCCTTCCAGGTCGCCAAGGATCAGCGTGCTGAAACCGGCCTGACGGCATTTCACTGCTGCGGCATCCAGCGATTGCTGAGGGCGGGCGATCAGCTGGAAGTGACTGCGGGCCAGGCTCGGATCGCCGGGTTTGACGGTTTCCGATTCCGGGCTTTGCAGCCAGCTGCGCACCGACGCTGGAATCTCGATGCCGTAGCGCTTGATGATTGCCAGCGCTTCGGCACTGGTGCTTGGGTCGGCCACGGTCGGGCCGGAGGCGATGACCGTGGCGAGGTCGCCCGGCACATCGGAAATCGCGTAGGTATAAACAGTCGCCGGCCAGCAGGCCTTGCCCAGGCGTCCGCCCTTGATCGCCGAGAGGTGCTTGCGCACGCAGTTCATCTCGCCGATGGTCGCGCCGGATTTGAGCAGGGCTTTGTTGATCGACTGCTTGTCGGCCAAGGTGATGCCTTCGGCCGGCAGCGCCAGCAGGGCAGAGCCGCCGCCGGACAGCAGGAAAATCACGCGGTCGTCTTCGGTCAGGTTGCTGACCAGATCCAGCACGCGCTTGGCCACGGCCAGACCGGCAGCGTCCGGCACCGGGTGCGCGGCTTCGACCACTTCGATTTTTTCGCACGGGGCGCCGTGACCGTAGCGGGTCACCACAAGGCCCGATACTTCACCTTCCCAGCAGCGTTCGACCACTTGCGCCATGGCGGCGGCAGCCTTGCCCGCGCCGATGACGATCACGCGACCGCTGCGATCGGTTGGCAAATGGGCTTCGAGGACCTGGTTCGGATGGGCCGCGTCGATGGCTGTGGCAAACAGCTCGCGCAGCAGTTGTTGCGGATCGACCGACATGGCGGGCTCCCGGAATTCTTGTTATTGGGATAGAGCGACAGCGATGCAGCGACGCGATCCTTGTGGGAGCTGGCTTGCCAGCGATTCAGGCGCTGCGGTCTTTCAGGCCGAGCGAGTCAATGCCATCGCGGGCAAGCCCGCTCCCACAGGGAGCGGGTCAGAGGCGCAACTTACTTCTTGTCGCGAATCGAGAAGTTGGCCATGTGTTCCAGACCCTTGATCAGCGCCGAGTGGTCCCAGTTGCTGCCACCGATGGCCGCGCAGGTGCTGAACACTTGCTGGGCGTTGGCGGTGTTCGGCAGGTTGATGTTCAGCTCCTTGGCGCCTTGCAGGGCCAGGTTCAGGTCCTTCTGGTGCAGGCTGATGCGGAAGCCCGGATCGAAGGTGCCTTTGATCATGCGGTCGCCGTGCACTTCGAGGATCTTCGAGGAAGCGAAACCACCCATCAGCGCTTCACGCACCTTGGCTGGATCGGCACCGTTTTTCGAAGCGAACAACAGGGCTTCGGCGACAGCCTGAATGTTCAGGGCCACGATGATCTGGTTCGCGACTTTGGCGGTCTGACCGTCGCCATTGCCGCCGACCAGGGTGATGTTTTTGCCCATGGCCTGGAACAGCGGCAGTGCACGTTCGAAGGCATCGGCATCGCCACCGACCATGATGCTGAGGGTCGCAGCCTTGGCACCGACTTCACCGCCGGACACCGGAGCGTCGAGGTATTGAGCGCCTTTCTCGTTGATCTTCGCCGCGAAAGCCTTGGTGGCGGTTGGCGAGATCGAGCTCATGTCGATCACGACTTTGCCTTTGCCGATGCCGGCAGCAACGCCGTCGGCGCGGAACAGCACGTCATCGACCTGCGGGGTATCCGGCACCATGACGATGATGAATTCAGCTTCCTGGGCCACTTCTTTCGGGTTGGCCAGGGCGACGGCGCCCGCGGCAACCAGATCGGCAGGGGCGGCGTCGTGGTGCGCCGACAGGAACAGGCTGTGACCGGCTTTCTGCAGGTTCGCCGCCATTGGGTGGCCCATGATGCCGGTGCCGATAAATCCGATTTTAGCCATGAGAAAATCCTCTTGTTTTTGTCTTGCTCAAGCAAATAGGGGGCAGCTCTTTGTGGGAGTGGGCTTGCTCACGAATGCGGTGGAACACTCAATATCCGTGTTGACTGAACCACCGCATTCGGGAGCAGGCTCGCTCCCACAGGGTTTTGCATTGTTCTTAAATCGCGTTGTGGGTCTTCAGCCAGCCGAGGCCGGCTTCAGTGGTGGTCAGCGGTTTGTACTCGCAGCCGACCCAGCCCTGATAACCGATGCGATCAAGGTGTTCGAACAGGAAGCGGTAGTTGATCTCGCCAGTGCCCGGCTCGTTGCGGCCCGGGTTGTCGGCGAGCTGCACATGGTTGATCTCGCCCAGGTGCGATTGCAGGGTGCGGGCCAGATCGCCTTCCATGATTTGCATGTGATAGATGTCGTATTGCAGGAACAGGTTGGCGCTGCCGACCTGCTCGCGAATCGACAGGGCCTGCGCCGTGTTGTTCAGGTAGAAACCCGGGATGTCGCGGGTGTTGATCGCTTCCATCACCAGTTTGATGCCGACGGCTTGCAGCTTCTCGGCGGCGTACTTGAGGTTGGCGACGAAGGTCTTTTCAACGGTGGCATCGTCCACGCCTTGCGGACGGATACCGGCCAGGCAGTTGACCTGGGTGTTGCCCAGAACCTGTGCGTAAGCGATGGCCAGATCGACCCCGGCGCGGAACTCTTCGACCCGGTCCGGCAGGCACGCGATACCGCGCTCGCCCTTGGCCCAGTCGCCGGCCGGCAGGTTGAACAGCACTTGGGTCAGACCGTTGGCATCGAGTTTGGCCTTGATTTCGGCGGAGCTGAAATCGTACGGGAACAGGTACTCGACACCGCTGAAGCCAGCCTTGGCGGCGGCGTCGAAACGGGCAAGGAAATCCTGTTCGGTGAACAGCATGGACAGGTTGGCTGCGAAACGCGGCATGGTGGTCTCCTAAAAGCGGATTTGACACGGTTGGTCAGACTGAACTCGATCAGTCCTCTCTCCTGGGGGAGAGGGTTAGGGTGAGGGGGAATCTTGAGTCTGATCCCGATTTTGCGAGCACTGCAAAACCTTTCCCTCACCCCAGCCCTCCCGAAACGTCGTACCGCCCAGAGGGAGAGGGAGCTAAAAGCAATCAGTCGAGCAACGAAATCGCGGTAGGCGCATCGTTGCCGACCAGCGCCAGGTCTTCGAATTCGTTGACGGCGTTGATCTCGGTCCCCATGGAGATGTTGGTCACACGCTCCAGGATGATTTCGACGATCACCGGCACTTTGAACTCTTCGATCATCTGTTCGGCCTTGCGCAGGGCAGGGGCGATTTCAGACGGTTCGAACACACGCAGCGCCTTACAGCCCAGGCCTTCGGCGACTGCGACGTGGTCGACACCGTAACCGTTGAGTTCCGGCGCGTTCAGGTTATCGAAGGACAGCTGCACGCAGTAGTCCATTTCGAACCCGCGCTGGGCCTGACGGATCAGCCCCAGGTACGAGTTGTTCACCACGACGTGGATGTACGGCAGATTGAACTGAGCGCCGACCGCCAGTTCTTCGATCATGAACTGGAAGTCATAGTCCCCCGACAGGGCCACGACTTTACGGTTCGGATCGGCCTTCACCACGCCCAGCGCTGCCGGAATGGTCCAGCCCAACGGGCCGGCCTGGCCGCAGTTGATCCAGTGACGCGGCTTGTAGACGTGCAGGAACTGCGCGCCGGCAATCTGCGACAGACCGATGGTGCTGACGTAGCAGGTATCCTTGCCGAACACCTGGTTCATTTCTTCATACACACGCTGCGGCTTGACCGGCACGTTGTCGAAGTGGGTCTTGCGTTGCAGGCTGGACTTGCGCTGCTGGCAGTCCTGCAGCCATGCACTGCGGTTTTTCAGTTTGCCGGCGGCTTGCCATTCACGAGCGACTTCGATGAACACGGTCAGCGCGGCGGCAGCGTCGGAAACGATGCCCAGGTCCGGTGTAAACACGCGGCCGATCTGGGTGCCTTCGATGTCGACGTGAATGAACTTGCGACCTTCGGTGTACACGTCGACCGAACCGGTGTGACGGTTGGCCCAACGGTTACCGATGCCCAGCACCACGTCGGATTTCAGCATCGTGGCGTTGCCGTAGCGGTGCGAAGTCTGCAGGCCGACCATGCCGACCATCAGCGGGTGATCGTCCGGAATGGTGCCCCAGCCCATCAGGGTCGGGATGACCGGGATGCCGGTCAGCTCGGCGAATTCCACCAGCAGGTCGCTGGCGTCGGCATTGATGATGCCGCCGCCGGCAACCAACAGTGGACGCTCAGCTTGATCGAGCAGCGCCAGGGCTTTTTCAACCTGTACGCGGGTAGCGGTCGGTTTGGCCAATGGCAGCGGCTGGTAGGCGTCGATGTCGAATTCGATTTCAGCCATCTGCACGTCGAACGGCAGGTCGATCAGCACTGGGCCTGGACGGCCGGAGCGCATTTCAAAGAAGGCTTTCTGGAACGCGTAAGGCACCTGGCCCGGCTCCAGAACGGTGGTCGCCCACTTGGTGACTGGCTTGACGATGCTGGTGATGTCGACCGCCTGGAAGTCTTCCTTGTGCATACGGGCACGCGGCGCTTGGCCGGTGATGCAGAGGATCGGGATCGAGTCCGCGGAGGCGCTGTACAGGCCGGTGACCATGTCGGTGCCGGCAGGGCCGGAAGTACCGATGCACACGCCGATGTTGCCGGCCTTGGTACGGGTGTAGCCCTCGGCCATGTGCGAGGCGCCTTCAACGTGGCGAGCAAGGACGTGATCGATGCCACCGACTTTCTGCAGGGCGGAATACAGCGGGTTGATTGCAGCGCCCGGAATGCCAAAAGCGGTATCAACCCCTTCACGGCGCATCACCAGAACGGCGGCTTCGATTGCTCTCATTTTGCTCATGGTTTTGTGCCTCTTTACGTTTTGTAATTGTATACAAGTGGCTTTGCGCAGAGTGTATTCACGGCGGACGGCGCAGGTCAATCCATTTTCTCAAGCGTCTGTTTCATTCGTCGGAAGCCTGTTCTGCTGTGGCTTTTCGTCGCATGGAGCGCTTTTCGAGAGCTATTGTATACAAAAAAATAATTTATTGTGTTCTATTTGTTGCATCGGGCTGCGGCACAAACGCGCAGCCCAACGGCTTTCCCAATAACAAAATGAGGACGGCACCATGAGCGCTTTAACCTTGAAAGTCGCAGTCAACCTGGTCAACGAAGCCATCAGCGCAGGGCGGGCGATCTCCGCTGCGCCGCTGACCATTGCAGTACTGGATACCGGCGGCCACCTGGTCACCTTGCAACGCGAAGACGGCGCCAGCCTGCTGCGCCCGAACATCGCCATCGGCAAAGCCTGGGGCGCCATCGCCCTGGGCAAGGGCTCACGCCTGCTGGCGCTGGACGCGCAACAACGTCCGGCGTTCATCGCCGCACTCAACAGCATGGGACAGGGCAGCGTCGTGCCGGCACCGGGTGGTGTGTTGATTCGTGATCAGGCGGGCAACGTGCTGGGAGCGATCGGCATCAGCGGCGATCTGTCGGATGTCGATGAGCAAGTGGCGATCAAGGCTGTGGAGGCCCTGGATCTGCGGGCGGATGCGGGGGTGGCGGCCTGATATTCGGCGTTTGATCGAAAGTTATCGCTGGCAAGCCAGCTCCCACACCTTGTGCGTTGAATTCAAATTCTGCGAACGGCACAAAACCCTGTGGGAGCTGGCTTGCCAGCGATGGCGGTCTTACTGACACATCAAGATAAAAGACTGGCCCGGCCAAATGGGTAATGGAGGTCTAGCCTTCTGATGAACTCATCAACAAGGGGCAATGGATTGCCTGATCTTCCTGCGTCACATCGTCTGCGAACCGGCCGCTATGCCGAGCCGAATCAAATCTATTTACTGACTTCAAACACTCTTGATCGAGAACCGATTTTTGCTGATTTCGCGTTGGGCAGACTGGTTGTTCATCAACTTCGTCGCGCACAGGACCGCGGAATGGCTAAATCGTTGGCGTGGGTTGTCATGCCCGATCATTTTCACTGGCTCGTCGAGCTGGAAAATTGCTCTCTCCGCAAACTGATGCGCGAGACCAAATCCCTGATTACGCGAGAGGTAAATCTGCGCAGTGGCAGAAAGGGGCCTCTATGGCAGCGGGGTTACCATGACCGGGCGTTGAGGCGGGAAGATGACTTGGTGAAAATGGCGCGGTATGTCGTGGCCAACCCCTTGCGGGCTGGACTTGTGGGCAAGATCGGCGAATACCCACTGTGGGATGCCGTTTGGCTTTAACAATTTTGCACCGAGTTGCCTTCATCGCTGGCAAGCCAGCTCCCACAGGTTTTCGTGTTGAATACAAGATTATTGATCGACACGGCTCCCTGTGGGAGCGGGCTTGCTCGCGACGCAGTCAACGTGGTCTTTCAGTCCGGCTCACAGCCCTTGAGCACCAACCGGATAATCGTCTGCGCTGCCGCCTCGTAATCCGCTTCGTCGAGCTTTTCCTTGCCGGTCACGGCGGAGATCTGCCAGTCGAAGTCGGCGTAGGTCTGGGTCGCGGCCCAGATGCTGAACATCAGGTGGTTGGGGTCGATCGGGGCGATCTGGCCGCGGTCGATCCAGCTCTGGATGCAGTCGATGTTGTGCTTGGCCTGGCTGTTGAGCTGCTCGACCAGGTCGGCGCTCAGGTGCGGGGCGCCGTGCATGATTTCGCTGGCAAACACCTTCGAGGCAAACGGCAGGTCGCGGGAGATGCGGATCTTCGAGCGGATGTAGCCGCTCAGCACTTCGCTCGGCACGCCGTCCGGATTGAACGGGGTCGAGGCCTGCAGGATCGGCACGATGATGCTTTCCAGAACCTCGCGGTAGAGGTTTTCCTTGGACTTGAAGTAGTAGTAGACGTTGGGCTTGGGCAATCCCGCCTTGGCGGCGATGTCGCTGGTTTTGGTCGCAGCGAAGCCCTTGTCGGCGAACTCCTCACTGGCGGCACGCAGGATCAGTTCTTTGTTGCGCTCGCGGATTGTGCTCATAAACCCGGTGGTTCCTTGCCTGTACTGGCGGTTGCGCATGGTAGCACCGGCCTCGCGCGGCGCTCAACAATGCCGGTTGGTGGCGCTCGTCGCGTCAGTCTGTCGCCAGCCTGAACAACTTCGGCTTCCCCCGCGACGGCTTTCGCGACGCTGCTAGAGTCAAGGCAGACTCGGGGGCAAGAGGCAGGCGGTTATGGCGAAACGCAGGCGCGGCAAAGTCCTGTTGATCATCGGCATTGTGCTGTTGCTGGGGCTTGGCCTGTGGCTCTACCTGAGCGCCGGTCAGCATCGGGTCAAACCTGCGCCTGCCGCCGAGCCGGTCGCAACGGTCGCGGTCAAGCTGCAAGACGTGCCGGTCTACATCGACGCCTTGGGTACGGTGACCCCGACCCGCAGCGTGACGGTGGTAACGCAGGTCAACGGCATACTCAGCTCGGTCGAGTTCAAGGAAGGCCAGCACGTCGCCAAGGGCCAGGTCATCGCCCGCATCGACGACCGTGCGCTGAAGGCGCAACTGGCGGTGGCCAAAGGCACGCTGATGCACGATCAGGCACTGCTCGCCAACGCCGTGCGGGATCTGGCGCGTTATCGCGAACTGATCAAGGTCGGCTCTACCACCCAGCAAACCCTCGATACCCAGGCCTCGCTGGTGCAACAACTGCAAGGCACAGTCGCTTCGGATCAGGGCAGCGTGCAGAACCTCGACGTCCAGTTGAGCTACTGCACCATCACCTCGCCGGTGGATGGCGTGGTCGGTTTGCGTCAGGTCGACCCCGGCAACTACGTGACCACCACCAGCACCACCGGGATTGCCGTGATCACCCAGATGACTCCGGCCACCGTGGTGTTCGCCGTGCCCGAGGATGATCTGGGGGCGATCAATCAGGCGATGGCCAAAGGCGCGGTGACGGTGTTGGCGTACGACCGCAACAAACACAACCTGCTGGCCACCGGCAATCTGCTGGCGCTGGATAACCAGGTCGATACCAGCACCGGCACGATCAAGGTCAAGGCGCAGTTCGACGATTCGGACAAGGCGCTGTTTCCCAATCAGTTCGTCAACGCCCGGCTCAAGGCCGACACCCTGAGCCAGAACCCTGTGGTGCCGACCCGGGCGATCCAGCACGGCAGCAAGGGTGATTTCGTGTTTGTGGTGGTCGACCCCGGCAACAAGGTCAGCCTGCGCAACATCAAGACCGGGCCGGCCACCGGTGATGTCTCGGCGGTGCTCGACAACGGGGTGAAGGCGGGCGAGCAGGTTGTCACCGAGGGCGCCGACAAACTCGACGATGGCGCTGCGGTGAAAGTCGTCGCGCCGTAGGAGGCGTAACCCATGAACGTCTCGCGCCCTTTCATCGAACGTCCGGTGGCCACCACGCTGTTGATGGTGGCGGTGCTATTGCTCGGTCTGCTCGGTTATCACTTGCTGTCGGTGTCGGCGTTGCCGGAGGTGGATTACCCGACCATTCAGGTGTTCACCCAATACCCCGGCGCGAGCCCCGAGGTCATCAGCTCGTCGATCACCGCGCCGCTGGAGCGTCAGCTCGGCGAGATGCCGGGGCTCAAGTCGATGAACTCCACCAGCTCCGACGGCGCTTCGGTGGTGACCCTGCAATTCGATCTGTCGCTGTCGCTGGATGTCGCCGAACAGGAAGTGCAGGCCGCCATTAACGCCGCCGGCACCTTCCTGCCGGCGAACCTGCCGTACCCGCCGGTGTACAGCAAGGTCAACCCGGCCGATGCGCCGGTGCTGACGCTGTCGCTGACCTCCGACGTGCTGCCGCTGACCAAAGTCGAAGATCTGGCCGATACGCGGCTGGCGCAAAAGATTTCACAGATCACTGGCGTCGGCCTGGTCACCCTCAGCGGTGGTCAGCGCCCGACGGTACGGGTCGAGGCCAACACCTCGGCGCTGAACAGTCTGGGGCTGTCCCTCGATGACCTGCGCACCTCGCTGGGCACGGCCAACGTCAATCAGGCCAAGGGCAATATCGACGGCAAATATCAGGCGTATTCCATCGGCACCAACGACCAGTTGCAGTCCGCCGAGGAGTACCGCGATCTGGTGATCGCCTACAAGAACGGCGCGCCGATTCGCCTGTCGCAGATCGCCTCGTCGACCCAGGGCCCGGAAAATCCACGGCAAGCGGCATGGACCGACAGCACGCCGTCGATTGTCCTGAATATCCAGCGCCAGCCCGGCGCCAACGTCATTGATGTGGTCGACCGCGTGCAACAGCTGCTGCCCAAGCTGCGCGCCAGCCTGCCGGCGACGCTGAAGGTCAACGTGCTCACCGACCGCACGCAAACCATCCGCGCCTCTGTCACCGACGTGCAGTACGAACTGGCGGTGGCGGTGTTGCTGGTGGTGATCGTGATTTTCCTGTTCCTGCGCAACGTGGCGGCGACGATCATCCCGGCGGTGACCGTGCCGCTGACGCTGGTCGGCACCCTGGCGGTGGCCTACGCGGTGGGGTTTTCGCTGAACAACCTGACGCTGATGGCGCTGACCATCGCCATCGGTTTTGTGGTCGATGACGCCATCGTCATGATCGAAAACATCACCCGCTACATCGAGGCCGGCGACTCGCCGATGGAGGCCGCGCTCAAGGGCGCGGAGCAGATTGGTTTCACCATCATTTCGCTCTCGGTGGCGCTGATCGCGGTGATGATTCCGCTGCTGTTCATGGGCGATGTGGTCGGCCGGCTGTTTCGCGAATTCGCCATGACCGTGGCGGTGACCATCGTCATCTCGGCGCTGATCACCCTGACCCTGACGCCGATGATGTGTTCGCGCATGCTCAAGGATAAACACAAAGAACGCCGCGTCGATTTCTTCGACCGGGTCAACGGGTACTACGTCAAAGGACTGGACTGGGTTTTGCTGCATCGCGGGCTGACGCTGATCTCGGTGGTGCTCACCGGGCTGTTGACGCTGCTGATCATCGTGGTGATGCCCAAGGGCTTTTTCCCCGAGCAGGACACCGGGCTGATCCAGGGCATTTCCCAGGCCTCGCCGGGCATTTCCTTCCAGCAGATGCAGATCGAACAGCAGCGGCTGGCCGCACGGATTCTGAAGGACCCGGCAGTGGCGAGCCTGTCTTCGTTCGTCGGCATCGACCAGACCAACCCGACGATCAATCAGGGCAACCTGCTGATCAACCTCAAGCCCCACGGCGACCGGGACAGCAGCGCGGCGGTGATACGTCGGCTCTCCGACGCCAATGCCGACGACGCGGGGATTCGTCTGTACTTGCACAGCGTGCAGGACCTGACGCTGGATGCCACGGTGTCGACCACCAGTTACCGCCTCGGCCTGCAAGCCACCGACCCGGATGAGCTGGAGCTGTGGACCAACAAACTGCTGGCGGCGATCAAACAGGACCCGATGTTCACCGACGTACAAAGTCAGGCGATGCAGTTCGGCAATCAGATTCAACTCAACTTCGACCGCGCCACGGCGTCGCGTCTGGGCATCACGCCGCAAGCCATCGACGATGTGCTGTATGACGCCTTTGGTCAGCGTCAGGTGTCGACCATCTACACCCAGCTCAACCAGTATCACGTGGTGATCGCCACCGACCATCCGCCACACAATCTGGCGGATCTGTTGACCGGGCTCTACGTCGACATTCCCGGCGGTGGCGTGGCGCCGTTGTCGAGCATGGCGACGATGCAGGTGATTCGCTCGCCGGTGACCATCAACCGACTGGGGCAATTTCCTTACGCCGATGTCTCGTTCAACCTCGCCCCCGGCCAGACCCTTGGCGCGGCGGTGACGCGGCTCAAGGACATCGAGGCCAAGGCCGGCCTGCCGTTGTCGGTGCAAGCCAATCTGGAAGGGGCGGCGGCGACGTTCGAGGCATCGCTGTCCAATCAGGTGTTTCTGGTGCTGGCGGCGATCATCGTGGTGTACCTGATGCTGGGGGTTCTCTACGAGAGCTTCGTGCACCCGGTGACGATTCTCTCGACGCTGCTGTCCGCCGCGCTCGGCGCCTTGCTGGCGTTGCTGATCACCGGTACGCAGTTCGACATCATCGGTTTGATCGGCATTGTGCTGCTGATCGGTATCGTGATGAAGAACGGCATCATGATGGTCGACTTCGCCCTGGAGCTGGAGCGCAAGGGCGGTCTCGATCCGGTAGCGGCGATCCGTCAGGCTGCCGAGCTGCGTTTCCGGCCGATCCTGATGACCAGCATGGCTTCGCTGTTCGGTGCGGTGCCGCTGGCGCTGGGCACCGGGATCGGCTCGGAGCTGCGCCATCCGCTGGGGATCGCGATCATCGGCGGGCTGTTGCTGAGCCAGTTGCTGACGCTGTTCTCGACCCCGGTGATTTTCCTCGCCATGCATGGCCTGGAGCAGCGCTTCACCCGGCGCCGGCCAGCAGCGGCCGAGGCCTTGCGCGATGAACCTTAGCGCGCCGTTCATCCAGCGCCCTATCGCCACCACGTTGCTGGCGGTCGGGCTGGCGCTGTTCGGCGTGCTGGCGTTCAACCTGCTGCCGGTGGCGCCGCTGCCGGAGGTTGATTTCCCGACCATCAGCGTTCGTGCGTCGTTGCCCGGTGCTGACCCGAGCACCGTGGCGTCATCGGTGGCGACACCGCTGGAACGTCAGTTCGGGCAGATCGCCGGGGTCACTGAAATGACCTCGTCCAGTTCGCTGGGGGCGACCCGCATCACCTTGCAGTTCGACCTCAACCGCGACATCGACGGCGCGGCGCGGGACGTACAAGCAGCGATCAACGCCGCCCGCAGCAATCTGCCGAGCGACCTGTCCGGCAACCCGACCTATCGCAAGGTCAACCCGGCCGACTCGCCGATCCTGATCCTCAGCCTGACTTCAGACACCGCGACGCGCGGCCAGATGTACGACGTGGCCTCGACCCTGCTCGAGCAGCGCCTGTTGCAGACCACGGGGGTGGGCGACGTGACGGTGGGTGGCGCGGCGTTGCCGGCAGTGCGCATCGAGCTCAATCCGGATCGGCTCAACCGCTACGGCGTCAGCCTGGAACAGGTGCGGCAAGTGATTCAGGCGTCCAACGTCAACCTGCCCAAAGGCACGGTGTCGGTCGGCGATCAGTCCTATGGCCTGAAGGCCAACGATATGCTGTATCAGGGCAGCGATTACGGCCCGTTGGTGGTCAAGCAACGCAACGGCGATGTGGTGCGCATCTCGGACCTGGGCGACGTCAGCGAAGACGTAGAAGACCTGCGCAACTTTGGTCTGTCCAACGGCAAACCGGCGGTGTTGCTGGTGGTGTTCAAGCAGCCCGGGGCCAACGTCATCGATACCGTGGACGCAGTGAAGGCCGACCTGCCGTTTCTGCAGAGTTCGATTCCTTCGGCGATCAAGATCAACATCCTGATGGACCGCACCACCACCATTCGTGCGTCGCTGCACGACGTGGAAGTGACCCTGCTGATTTCGATTGCACTGGTGACGCTGGTGACCTTCGGCTTCTTCCGCGACTGGCGCAGCACGTTGATCCCGGCCATCGTTGTGCCGCTGTCGCTGCTGGGCACTTTCGGGGCGATGTATTTTCTCGGCTACAGCCTCAACAACCTGTCGCTGATGGCGCTGACCATTTCCACCGGGTTTGTGGTGGACGATGCGATCGTGGTGGTCGAGAACATCATGCGTCACCTGGAGAAAGGCGAGAGCCGCGTGCAAGCGGCACTGGCCGGAGCGCGGGAGGTGGGCTTCACGGTGATGACGATCAGCGTGTCACTGGTGGCGGTGTTCATTCCGTTACTGCTGATGGGCGGAGTGGTCGGGCGGCTGTTTCGCGAGTTTTCGATTTCGCTGTCGGTGGCCATCGTGATTTCGATGCTGGTGTCGCTGACGGTGACGCCGATGCTGGCCAGTGTGCTGCTGCGCACTCAGCAGCAGAGCGGCAACGGTGACGATCACCCGGACTCGTATTTTCATCGCTTTTACGACCGCACTCTCGGCTGGGTCGTCGAGCATTCGTTCCTGATGGGCCTGCTGACATTGCTGGTGATTGTGCTGGCGTGCGTGCTGTACGTGCTGGTGCCCAAGGGCTTCTTCCCGCAGGAGGACACCGGGCGCATGTCCGGCAGCATCATCGCGGCGCAGAGCATTTCCTTCGGGGCGATCCAATCGAACTTCAGCGAGATCAATAAAAAGGTCCTGAGCAATCCGAATGTGGCGACTGTCGGTGGGTTTGTCGGCGGCGGTGGCGGGATCGGCGGGGCGGTCAACAGTGCGCAACTGTTCATCACCCTCAAGCCGCTGGCAGATCGCAAGGACAGCGCCGATCAGGTCATCGCGCAGGTTCGCCACACCCTTGGTGACATGCCCGGCACGCGCCTGTATCTGCAGTCGGCCCAAGACATCACGGTCGGCGGCCGGCAGAGCGGGGCGCAGTACCAATACACGATGACCGCCGACGACCAGAGCACCCTCGACGAATGGGTGCCAAAAGTCGTCGCGGTGCTGCACGGCTTGCCGCAACTGACCGATGTGAACACCGACCAGCAGGACAACAGCCTGATGGCCAGCGTGACGGTCAATCGCGATGCCGCCGCCCGGCTCGGGGTCAGCATGTCGGCCATCGACCAGACGCTGTACGACGCCTTCGGTCAGCGCCAGGTTTCCACCATTTACCGCTCCGCCAATCAGTATCACGTGGTGATGGAAGTCGCGCCGCCGTACTGGGATTCCCCGGCGACCCTGAAAAACATCTACGTGCCGGTGGGCACCGCCGCTGTCACCGGCCGTGGCGCTGCGGCGGCTCCGAACCTCAGCGCCACGGCCTCGCAGGCGTTGGTGCCGCTGTCGGCGCTGGCCGATTATTCCGTGGGGCGCACGGCGATTTCGATCAGTCATCAGGGGACTTTTCCGGCGGTGACGGCCTCGTTCAATCTGGCGCCGGGCGTCTCCATCGGCCAGGCGACGACGCTGGTGGACAACGCCGTCAAACAATTGCGCATGCCGGCCAGTGTGGTCGGTCAGTTTGCCGGGACGGCGCAGGTGTTCCAGTCATCGGTGGCCAGCGAGCCGCTGTTGATCGTCGCGGCGCTGCTGTCGGTGTACGTGGTGCTGGGCATGCTCTACGAGAGCCTGGTGCATCCGCTGACGATCCTTTCGACCTTGCCGTCGGCCGGCGTCGGCGCGCTGATCGCCTTGCTGCTGACCGGCACCGAGCTGTCGATCATCGCGCTGGTGGGGGTGATTTTGCTGATCGGGATCGTGAAGAAGAACGCGATCATGATGATCGACTTCGCCATCACCGAGCGCCGCGAATTCGGTTTGAGCGCCAAGGACGCGATCCGTCGCGCCTGCCTGATCCGCTTCCGTCCGATCATGATGACTACACTGGCGGCGATTCTCGGTGCGCTGCCGCTGGTGCTGGGCAGCGGTTATGGTTCGGAGCTGCGCCGGCCGTTGGGGATCTCGATCATTGGCGGCTTGCTGTTCAGCCAGTTGCTGACGCTGTACACCACGCCGGTGATCTACCTTTGGCTGGACCGCGCGTCGCAGCGCCTCCGCAGGAGAACTCCATGAAACGCCGTAGATTCCCTGTGGGAGCGGGCTTGCCCGCGAATGCGTCGAGTCAGTCAGCATTGATGTTGAATGTGAAATCGCATTCGCGATCAAGTCGAGTCGTCGCACCGTCGCTCCCACACTGGATAGTGTTGGCTTTTGTGCTGAGTTTCTTGTTGAGCGGTTGCATGGTCGGCCCGGACTACCACAAGCCTGCCATTGAGCTGCCGACTTCGTTCAAGGAAGGTACGCAGTGGCAGCGCGCCCAGGCCAATCCGCAAGGCGCGTTGGACAGTCAATGGTGGCAGGCCTATCAGGATCCGATACTCAACGATCTGATCGAGCGCTCGGCCAAAGCCAATCAATCGATCATCGGCGCCGAAGCGGCGTATCGGCTGGCGCAGGCGCAAGTGGCGTCGAGCCGTGCCGGGTTATGGCCGACGGTGGGCGTGGGGTTGTCCGGCGCTCGCGGTGTCGGCGGCGGTGCCAGCGGCAGCACCACCAGCGGCTTGACCGGCAGCAGCGGCGGCACCGTCGAGCAAACGGTCAGTGCCACCCTGACGGCCAGTTGGGAACCGGATCTTTGGGGACAGGTGCGGCGCGGTATCGAGTCGAGCCAGGCGTCGCTGCAATCCTCCGACGCGTTGCTGGCCGGCGTGCGGCTGTCCATCGGCGCCAGCGTGGCGACCAATTATCTGGGGTTGCGGCAACTGGATATCGACATCGATCTGTTGCAGCAACAGCAGGCCATCAATCAGCAACTGCTGACGATGATTCAGGCGCAAACCGTTCAGGGCACGGCGACCAATGATCAATTGCTGGTGGCGCAGGATCAGCTCAGCACGGTGATCACGGCGCTGCAAACGGCGCAGCGTTCGCGGGAGCAGGCCGAGCATGCGCTGGCGGTGCTGGTGGGAATGGCGCCGGCGCAGTTCGATTTGCCCAAGGCCGCCGACTATCGCTTCACGACACCAATGCCGCCGTCGGTACTGCCGTCGAATCTGCTGCTGCGCCGACCGGATGTGGTGTCGGCCGAACGACTCGCGGCGGCGGCCAACGCACGGATCGGCGTTGCCGAAGCGGCGTTTTTTCCGACCCTAAGTCTGACTGCCGAAGGTGGTTTTCGGGGTTCGGCGCTGGGTGGTCTGTTCTCTGTGCCCAACCGTATCTGGACCCTTGGGCCGGCGCTGGCCGAAACCCTTTTCGACGGCGGCGCCCGCGAGGCAGCCAAACAGGAAGCCGAGGCCTCTTACGATCAGGACGTGGCGACGTATCGCGGCACGGTGCTCGGCGCGCTGCAGAACGTCGAGGACAACCTGTCGGCAATCAATCATTTGCATACTCAGGCGCAAGCCTTTGATCAGATGTTCCAGCGCAATCAGCAATTGTTCGGCAGTCAGCAGGCGCAGCAGCGGGCGGGCACGGTCAGCCAGCAAGCGGTGCTGACCCAGCAATTGGTGCTGTTGCAGGCCGAGCAAAACTTGCGTGATACCCAGGGGTTGCTCAGTCAGGGCAGCGTCGCGCTGTTCCAGAGCCTGGGCGGTGGCTGGCAGGTGCCGTAGCATCTCGCTCCCTTGAGTGGCGCACGGTATGCTGCGCGCACTTTTTTCATGTAGGGAAGCCTGACCCATGGCAGGAAGCAGTTTGCTGGTGCTGATCGACGACATCGCCACCGTTCTGGACGATGTGGCGTTGATGAGCAAAATGGCCGCCAAGAAGACCGCCGGGGTGCTCGGTGATGACTTGGCGCTCAATGCCCAGCAGGTCTCGGGCGTACGCGCCGAACGGGAAATTCCCGTGGTGTGGGCGGTGGCCAAGGGCTCGTTTGTCAACAAGTTGATCCTGGTGCCGTCGGCGCTGGCCATCAGTGCCTTTGTGCCGTGGCTAGTGACGCCGTTGTTGATGGTCGGTGGCGCGTATCTGTGCTTCGAGGGTTTCGAGAAACTCGCGCACCCGCTGCTGCACGGCAAGGACGAAGATCAGGCCGAGCATGCACAGTTGACCGAAGCGGTGGCCGATCCTGCGACCGATCTGGTGGCCTACGAGAAGGACAAGATCAAAGGCGCGATCCGCACCGACTTCATCCTTTCGGCGGAAATCATCGCCATCACCCTCGGCACCGTGGCCGAGGCATCGCTGACCCAGCAAGTGATCGTGATGTCGGGCATCGCCATCGTTATGACCGTGGGCGTCTATGGCCTGGTGGCCGGCATCGTCAAACTCGATGACCTCGGCCTGTGGCTGACCCAGAAGCCCGGCGCTGCGGCGAAACGCATCGGCAACGCGATCCTGCGCGCCGCGCCGTACATGATGAAAGGCCTGTCGGTGATCGGCACGGCGGCGATGTTCCTGGTCGGCGGCGGCATCCTGACCCACGGCGTACCGGTGGTACATCACTGGATTGAGAACATTGCCGCAGCGGCGGGTAGCTTCGGGTTTGCAGTGCCGGTGTTGCTCAATGGCGTGGCGGGGGTTGTTGCGGGGGCGGTGGTGCTGGCGGTGGTTTCGGTCATCGGCAAAGTCTGGAAAGCGCTGAAGGGCTGATTACCAGCGCATAACACAACTGTGGGAGCGAGCTTGCTCGCGAAGGCGGAGTGTCAGTCTATAGAAATGGGACTGAACTAACGCATTCGCGAGCAAGCTCGCTCCCACAGTGCTTTGTGTTCGCCGAAATTACTCGGCGATCTGCAGTTTGCGCGATTCGGTGTACACGTAGCGCACCTTCTCGTACTCGAACGGCGAGTTCATCTGGCCGTAGCGGAAGTGGGTCTGATAGCGCTTGTCGACTGCACGCAGCGCCCAGATTTCCGGGTGGTTTTCGCTGACTTTCGCCACGTTCAGGTAGTTGATCGCCGATTCGGCGGTGTAGTCCACGGCCAGGCCGGCGGTGTCGCGGATGTTCGACGGGCCGAGGATCGGCAGCACGAAGTACGCGCCGCCCGGTACGCCGTAGAAGCCCAGGGTCTGACCGAAGTCTTCGCTCTGGCGCGGCAGGCCCATGGCGGTGGCCGGGTCCCATAGACCAGCGATGCCGATGGTGGTGTTGAGCAGCAGGCGCGCGGTGGTTTCCATCGAACGCTTGCCCTTGAACTGCAACAGGCTGTTGACCAGGTTCGGCACGTCGCCGAGGTTGTTGAAGAAGTTGCTCACGCCGGAGCGCACGAAACCGGGCGTGACGTAGCGATAGCCGTCGACCACCGGCAGGAACACCCATTGGTCAAAGCGATAGTTGAAGTGGTAGACCCGGCGGTTCCACGACTCCAGCGGGTCGTACACGTTCAGTGCGTTAAGCGTCGAGCGCTCGAACTCGCGCTGGTCCAGCCCCGGGTTGAACTTGAGTTTGGACAGCGGCTCCTTGAAGCCGTCACTGTCGATCACCACCGGTGCGTTGGCTTTGCTGTTGTCGGCCTGGGCCACGCCTGCACAGAGTAACGCTGCAAACAGCAGGAGATATTTAGCCACGGAAGAACTCCAGCATGGCGTCGCTGTTGACGCGGTAGTTAAGGTTGCCGCAATGGCCGCCCAGTGGGTAAACCGTCAGGCGATCGCCGAAGGTCTTGCGCAGGAAACCGAGGTCGCCCGGGCCGAGGATCACGTCGTCGGCGTTGTGCATGACGGCGATTTTCGGACTGTCGTGCAGGTAGTCCTTGAGGGCGTACAGGCTGACCTGATCGATCAGTTGCAGCAGGCTGCCGCCGTCGGTGCGGGCGCGCCACATCGGGATCACCTGTTCGGTCAGGTAGCAGTCGAAATCGCATTGCAGCGCACGCTTGAGGAACGGCGTGAGGCTGGTGCCTTCGGTGATCGGGAATTTCGGCGGGGTGATCAGGCCGCGACGGTTGATCAGGTCCGAGGTAAAGGCGATGTCTGCCGCCGAGAAGCGGAACGAGGTGCCGATCAACATCGCCATCTGCTCGTTGCTCAGGTGCTGCTTGGACTGTTGGAAGTCATAGAGCAACGCATCGTTGAGGTCGATGTAGCCTTTCTGCTGGAAGTAGCGGGTCAGCTTGCCCAGCACCAGTTCATAGAACGTGGTGCTGTTGTTGATGCCCTTGACCTCGGTCTGCACCAGTTTGTCGAGGTTGGTGATCGAGGTGTAGAGGTTGACCGGCGGGTTCAGCAGCAGGACTTTCTTGAAGTTGAAGCTGCGGCGGGTTTCGTCCAGGTGGGCGACGAACGCCGCGTCCAGCGCGCCAAGGCTGTAGCCGCTGAGGTAATAGTCGGTGACCGGCACTTTCGGGTTCTGCGCTCGCACGGCCTGCATCACCCGATACATGTCTTCGGCGTCCTCCTTGGTCACGCCGGGGGTGGCGAAACGCGAGGCGGCGCTCATGAAGTCGAAACTGGTCGGGGAGGACAGCTGCACGACGTGGTAGCCGGCCTTGTAGTAGAGCTTTTTCAGGTACTCGTTGAGGGTGCTGTCAAAGCGCGCGCCAGTGCCGGCAATCAGGAAGATCAGCGGGGCGGCCTTGTCCTGGGTGGCGATGCGATACGTCAGTTTTTTCACCGCCCAGAAATTGTCCGGCAGGATGAATTCCCGTTCCGGGCGCAGGGTGACGCTGCGGTCGGTCTGGTTGATGTCGTCGTCCGACGGCAATTCCGGACGCAGGTCCGGCGGCGTGGTGGCGATGGTCGCTTCGAACGGGTTGGTCAGGGGATAGCCATAACTGGCGGCGTCGATGTCCACCGCCAGCGCGGACGCACTCAGAATAAGGCCGCCAAACAGGGCGGCGAAGCGCAAGGATCGGAGCATGACTAATTCCCTTAGAGGAAGGTGCCGAATGAGGTTCGCAGGCTATGACCACTGGGTTTGCGCCAAAGTGCCATGCCTCGGCACCAAACTGACGGAATTCGGGGTAATAGTAGCCGGACGATACACTTTGCACGGATTGAATGACCAGTTAAGAGTTGTTAGTTCTTGCACACGGCTGGCAGGCGATTAAGCTGGCCGCCGATTTCATCGTTTGGAGTGTTCCATGTCCCGCCGCTTGCCTGTGATTCTGCTGCTCGTTCTGTTGCCGTTATGGCTGGCCGCCAGTTATGGCGCGCGTTACGGCTTCATGGAGGATGCGCAGTGGGTAGGCATCTGCGTGGATGAGGCGAGCCGTTGGGAATGCTCGGTGCGCTCGAACCTGGGCCTGATGATTCATTTCCAGATGCTGGGCTGGGCGGCGATCGCGGCTGCAGTGATCGGTTTTGTCGTGCCGGGGCGGGCAGGGTGGTGGCTGGCAGTGCTGGCGCTGGTGTTCGGCTTGCCGGCTCTGGCGTTGTACAACACGACATTGGCGGTGTTTGCGGTGGTGATTGCCGGGTTGCGGCTGGTCCGGGAATCTCGCAGCGTCTGACAGTCAGTCATCGCGGGCAAGCCCGCTCCCACAGGGATGCGTGGCGCACACAAAACCCGCGCTCGACTCGGTCACTGTGGGAGCTGGCTTGCCAGCGAAGAGGCCGGTTCAGCCTCTGAAGATCAAAGGCTGCGAACCCGCAGACAGCGCCACAACGCCGCCACCATCAACACGCTGACCAGCGCCCAGCCCCAGGCTTGCTGATTCTGCAAGCCTTCACGGAACAACTGCGGTGCAATGCACGCGCCGATGATGAAGGTCAGCAGGGCAATCTCCCGACGGGCCACCGGCACCGGGCGGCACAGGTAAACCAATGCCGGCAGAATGAACGCCGCACTCGCAAAGCTGCGATAGCGTGGATCGAACACCATCTCCAGCGCCATCACCGCACCGGCGAAACCGACGGCAGCGACCAGCCAGCCTGCCTGTCGTTCGAAGGCATTGAAGGCGCGCTCACGCCAGCCATTTCGGGCGCTCAAGGTCAGTGCGGCATGTGCCAGCACCAGCAGATTCAACACGGTCAGCAAACCGACCCACAGCCATTCGCTGGCGAACCGCGTGGTCAGCCATGCCAGATTGCCCCAGGCGCCAATCGAGCAAGCGGCGAGGGCGCCGAGCAATGGCAGCACCAGCGCTGAACGCGTGGTGCGAACCCGGCCGCCAAGCATCAACGTGCCGACAAAGATCAAACCACCGAGCGCCAGCCAGCGCGACCAGTCAGGCACGTTTGACACCGGCCCGGCCAGCACGCCTTTGTCCTGGCGATCCGCATCGAACAGCCCCCAGTAACCGCCGACCGCGCCTTCGCTGCCGCGCTTCCACGGCTGGTCGAAGGCTTCGATCAGGTTGTAATGCCAGCCCTGCTGTTCGGCGAGAGTGACAAAACCACGAATGAACTTGGCTTCGTTGACCCGGCTCGGCAGCGCGGTCTCACGCTGACGGCCTTCGCTCGGCCAGCCGGTTTCGCCAATCATCACGTCCTTGGGGGCGAACTTGTTGCCGAACACCTGGCGCACATCCGCCACGTGTTGCAGGGCGGCGTCGATATTCGACGGATCGTCTTCCCAGTACGGCAGCAAGTGAATGGTCAGGAAATCCACCGCCGGCGCGACTTCCGGGTGCTTGAGCCAGAACTCCCAGACATCGGCGTAGGTCACGGGCTGCTTGATATGGCTCTTGACCTTGTTGATCAGCTTCGCCAGTTGCGCCCCGGTGACTTCCTTGCGCAGCAAGGCTTCGTTGCCGACAATCACCGCGCTGACCACGTCCGGGTTGGCGTTGGCCGAAGCGATCAGCAGATCGACTTCTTTCTCGGTGTCCACCGGATTGCTGTTGACCCAGGCGCCGATCATCAGCTTCAAGCCATGCTTGCGCGCCAGATCAGGCAGGGCTTCGAGGCCGGTCATGGAATAGGTGCGGATGCATTCGAAGCGAGTAGCGAGCAGGGCGAGGTCGGCGTCCATGCGCTCCGGGCGCAATTTGAACGGCACGTCGAACGGCGACTGATCCTTGTCGAACGGGGTGTAGGAGGCGCACTGCAACTTGTGGGTCGGGGTGGCGACGTCCGGCAGGATCACCGGTTTGCCGAGGCCGTACCAGAAGCCGCAAAGGGCAAACAGGCCGAGCAGGCAGGCGAACAGATAAGGCAGAAAAGGGAAGCGGGAGGAGGCGGACATGGTCAGGCCGAGTGGCTGCAAAGCGACGCATGTTACCTGCATTTATAGAGGGGTTGGTGGCCCGCATGATTTTGACATGCAAAGTTCGGGCGGATTGTCTGGCGCCAATTATTCAGCCGCAGTTAATGGCTTTCTGATGTCGTTTCTCGTTGCTTCGAGGTCGCTGGCAGAGCAGGTCGCTGAGTGCGTCAGGTTGATGATCGAACTCGTCAGTACCCTTATTGATAATCCGGCTGATGTACTAACGAGTTTGCGGTCAGGCGTGATGGGGGCGCTGTGCACCATAACAATACGTTGACGATGTCCGGCATCCGTCGGGCGCAGCATTTCGGGGAAGTAACGATGAAGATGCGACGACTTTTAGGCGCAGGTGCCGCTCTGGTGCTTGCGATGAGCTCCACTTTCGCCAGCGCTGAAAAACAGACCCTGAACATCGGTTACGTTGACGGCTGGTCCGACAGCGTGGCGACCACCCACGTGGCAGCCGAGGTCATCAAACAGAAACTCGGCTATGACGTGAAGCTCCAGGCCGTCGCTACCGGGATCATGTGGCAGGGCGTTGCCACCGGCAAACTCGACGCAATGCTGTCGGCCTGGCTGCCCGTGACCCACGGTGAATACTGGACGAAGAACAAGGATCTGGTCGTCGATTACGGCCCGAACTTCAAGGACGCGAAAATCGGTCTGATCGTGCCGGAGTACGTCAAAGCCAAATCCATCGAAGACCTGAAAACCGACGACAGCTTCAAGAATCGTATCGTCGGCATCGACGCCGGCTCAGGCGTAATGCTCAAGACCGACCAGGCGATCAAGGATTACGGCCTGACCGGTTACACCCTCAAGGCCAGTTCCGGCGCCGGCATGATTGCCGAGCTGACCCGTGCCGAGAAAAAGAATGAATCCATCGCCGTGACCGGTTGGGTGCCGCACTGGATGTTCGCCAAGTGGAAACTGCGTTTCCTCGACGACCCGAAAGGCGTGTATGGCGCAGCTGAAACCGTGAACAGCATCGGCAGCAAGGAACTGGCGACCAAGGCGCCGGAAGTGGCCAAGTTCCTGAAGAACTTCCAGTGGGCTTCGAAAGACGAAATCGGCGAAGTCATGCTGGCGATTCAGGACGGTGCCAAACCTGACGCAGCGGCCAAGGATTGGGTGGCCAAACACCCGGATCGCGTGGCTGACTGGACCAAATAACCCTCAATCGCTTTTATTCACCGCACACCCTGTGGGAGCGGGCTTGCCCGCGATAGCGGTCTGTCAGTTGACTGATAAGTTGGCTGACACGACGCCATCGCTGGCAAGCCAGCTCCCACAGTTTTTTGTGTGTGCTCAAAAATGGCACATGTGTCATGGCGTTCTACTACTAAGGTCGTCTGGAACCCGGCTCGCAGCCGCATAGAGTGGCTATGTTCCAAAAATAAAAATCTGTGCTGCGAGGATAAAAACAATGAACGACAGCATTTACCTCTCTATTCAGAACAGCCCGCGCTTCAAGGAGCTGGTGAAAAAAAGGGAAAGGTTCGCCTGGATACTCTCGGCGATCATGCTAGGGCTCTATTCCGGATTCATCCTTCTGATCGCGTACGGGCCGCAAGTGCTCGGGACCAAAATCAGTGCCGGCTCATCGATCACCTGGGGTATCCCCATCGGTGTCGGGCTGATTGTCTCGGCCTTCATCCTGACCGGTATCTACGTACGCCGCGCCAATGGCGAGTTCGACGACCTGAACAATGCGATTCTCAAGGAGGCTCAGCAATGATCCGGCGTCTACTGGCTCTTTTGAGCATCGCAGCGTTCGCTCCGGCCGCCTGGGCCGCTGACGCCCTGACCGGCGAAGTCCACAAACAACCGCTCAACGTTTCCGCGATCGTCATGTTCGTGGTGTTCGTCGGCGCGACCCTGTGCATCACCTACTGGGCCTCCAAACGCAACAAGTCGGCTGCTGACTACTATGCGGCGGGCGGCAAGATCACCGGTTTCCAGAACGGCCTGGCGATTGCCGGTGACTACATGTCGGCGGCGTCCTTCCTGGGGATTTCCGCACTGGTGTTCACTTCCGGCTACGACGGCCTGATTTACTCGATCGGCTTCCTGGTGGGCTGGCCAATCATCCTGTTCCTGATCGCCGAGCGCCTGCGCAACCTGGGTAAATACACCTTTGCCGACGTGGCGTCCTACCGCCTCGGGCAAACCCAGATCCGCACGCTGTCGGCCTGCGGTTCGCTGGTGGTGGTGGCGTTCTACCTGATCGCGCAAATGGTCGGCGCCGGCAAGCTGATCCAGCTGCTGTTCGGTCTCGACTACCACGTTGCGGTGATTCTGGTCGGTATCCTGATGTGCCTGTACGTGCTGTTCGGCGGCATGCTGGCGACCACCTGGGTGCAGATCATCAAGGCTGTGCTGTTGCTGTCCGGTGCCTCGTTCATGGCGCTGATGGTGATGAAGCACGTCAACTTCGACTTCAACACCCTGTTCTCCGAAGCCATCAAGGTTCACGCCAAGGGCGAAGCGATCATGAGCCCCGGCGGTCTGGTGAAAGACCCGATCTCGGCGTTCTCCCTCGGCCTGGCGCTGATGTTCGGTACTGCTGGCCTGCCGCACATCCTGATGCGCTTCTTTACCGTGAGCGATGCAAAAGAAGCCCGTAAGAGCGTGCTGTACGCCACCGGTTTCATTGGCTACTTCTACATCCTGACCTTCATCATCGGCTTCGGCGCGATCCTGCTGGTCAGCACCAACCCGGCGTTCAAGGATGCAGCGGGCGCTCTGCTCGGCGGCAACAACATGGCGGCGGTGCATCTGGCTAACGCCGTGGGCGGCAGCATCTTCCTCGGCTTCATCTCGGCCGTGGCGTTTGCAACCATTCTGGCGGTAGTGGCGGGTTTGACCCTGGCTGGTGCTTCGGCGGTGTCTCACGACCTGTACGCCAGTGTGATCAAGAAAGGCAAAGCCAACGACAAGGATGAGATTCGCGTTTCGAAGATCACCACCATCGCACTGGGCATCCTGGCCATCGGCCTGGGCATCCTGTTCGAAAGCCAGAACATTGCGTTCATGGTCGGTCTGGCGTTCTCCATTGCGGCGAGCTGCAACTTCCCGGTGCTGCTGCTTTCGATGTACTGGAAGAAGCTGACCACCCGTGGCGCCATGATTGGCGGCTGGCTGGGTCTGGTGAGTGCGGTGGGGCTGATGATTCTTGGTCCGACCATCTGGGTGCAGATTCTGCATCACGAGAAGGCGATCTTCCCTTACGAGTATCCTGCGTTGTTCTCGATGATGATTGCGTTCATCGGGATCTGGTTCTTCTCGATCACCGATAAGTCGGCGGCGGCAGAGAAAGAGCGTGCGGCGTTCTTCCCGCAGTTTGTGCGTTCGCAGACTGGGTTGGGGGCTAGTGGGGCGGTTTCGCACTGAGGCTTTTGGGTTGAATATGTAGGTTGAGTTGGATGGAAAATGCCCTGGTCGAGAGATTGGGGCGTTTTTTTGTGGGCGGTTATCGGATGTTCTTGGGGATTGGGTGTATATCCGTTGCTGCGGTAACGGCTTCTTAGGGTTCCGCCCTTACGGCGGGTCACTTTTTTCAAACGCCAAAAAAGTAACCAAAAAGGCTGGGCCCCCGGCGTACGGCACTTCGCTGAGGCTCAGTGTTCCCTCGCTACGGTGTCCATCAGGGGGCATCGCCTACGGTTTGCTTCGCTGCACCTCCTCTCGATGTATGCGGCTTCGCCGCACGGCGCTGCGCGCCTACCCCCTGATGAACACCTCCGCTCGGCCTGCCGAAGGGGCTGAAGATCAAAAACAAGATCAAGAGCCAGAGCAAAAGCCCCGCCGCAAAACCAAAGGAGAACAAGCCGTGCTCCTCACCACGATGAGCGTTAGCTCGAGTGAAGCTTTTGATCGCAAGGCCCGTCGGCAGGCTGAGTGGAGGGATTGATCCGGGGGTGGGAGCGCAGCGACCGTTTGGCGAAGCCAAACACATCGAGAGGAGGTGCAGCGAAGCAAACCGTAGGCGATGCCCCCGGATCGATCCCGGAGCGAAGGAACCCGAGCCACAGCGAGGGCCGTACGTCAGGGTAAAGCCTTTTTGGTTACTTTTTCGGCGTTTGGAAAAAGTGACCCGCCGTAAGGGCGGAACCCTGAGAAGCCGTTACCGCAGCAACGGATATGCCCCCAATAAAAAACAAAAAAAACGGCCCCCATTCTCATGGAGGCCGTTCCCGATACAACTTAAGACGTTATCGCAAGACAGGTCTTATTTGCGATCTTCCAGCTTGGTAATGTCACGCGACTCGTAGCCAGTGTACAGCTGACGCGGACGGCCAATCTTGTACGGGCTGGAGAGCATTTCCTTCCAGTGCGAAATCCAGCCGACAGTACGTGCCAGCGCGAAGATCACAGTGAACATGCTGGTCGGAATGCCGATCGCCTTGAGGATGATCCCCGAGTAGAAGTCGACGTTCGGGTACAGCGAACGTTCGATGAAGTACGGGTCGGTCAGGGCGATCTCTTCCAGGCGCATGGCCAGTTCGAGTTGCGGATCGTTGTTGATGCCCAGTTCGCGCAATACTTCGTCGCAAGTCTGCTTCATCACGGTCGCACGAGGGTCGCGGTTCTTGTAGACGCGGTGACCGAAGCCCATCAGCTTGAACGGATCGTTCTTGTCCTTGGCCTTGGCGATGAACTTGTCGATGTTCGAGACATCGCCGATTTCATCGAGCATGGTCAGCACGGCTTCGTTCGCACCGCCGTGGGCAGGGCCCCACAGTGCGGCGATACCGGCGGCGATACAGGCGAACGGGTTGGCACCCGAAGAGCCCGCCAGGCGTACGGTGGAGGTCGAAGCGTTTTGCTCGTGGTCGGCGTGGAGGATGAAGATCCGGTCCATGGCCTTGGCGAGTACCGGGCTGATCGGTTTGATCTCGCACGGGGTGTTGAACATCATGTGCAGGAAGTTTTCCGCGTACGACAGGTCGTTGCGCGGGTACATCATGGGTTGGCCCATGGAGTACTTGTAAACCATCGCGGCCAGGGTCGGCATCTTGGCAACCAGGCGGATCGCGGAGATTTCGCGATGCTGCGGGTTATTGATGTCGAGGGAGTCGTGGTAGAAGGCCGAAAGGGCGCCGACTACACCACACATGACGGCCATCGGGTGGGCGTCACGGCGGAAGCCGTTGAAGAAGGTTTTCAGCTGCTCGTGAACCATGGTGTGGTTCTTCACGGTGCCGACGAACTGGGCCTTCTGTTCTGCGGTCGGCAGTTCGCCGTTCAGCAGCAGGTAGCAGGTTTCCAGGTAGTCCGACTTTTCAGCCAGCTGTTCGATCGGGTAGCCGCGGTGCAGCAGGATGCCGTTGTCGCCATCGATATAGGTGATCTTCGATTCGCAGGAAGCGGTCGACATGAAACCGGGGTCGAAAGTGAAGCGGCCCGTGGCCGTCAGGCCCCGAACATCGATTACATCGGGACCAACGGTGCCGGTTAAAATGGGCAGCTCGACGGGGGCTGCGCCCTCGATGATCAACTGCGCTTTTTTGTCAGCCATGTGGCCTCCTATTTATGCTTGAAATCATCAGACAGACCCCCCACGCAGGGCCCGCACCACTATAGTGAGATAAATTCGAATGTCAATTTGCCTAAAGTCTTGCTCCAGAAGGCTTTAACCGCACTTTTTCCTCGAAATTGACTGCCATTTACGCCTTTTATACAACTTGTGCAATCAGCTATTGGGGGTAGGCGATTGCGTTGTCATTAGTAGCCTAACTGTCTATACTCGGCGACCGACCGCCAAGGGCTTTTGGGCTTGCTTTCATTGGGGGTCGCATCCCTGGGTGGTGGTTACCTGACCAGTGCACTCCCCAACAACTTTGCCCTGATTGTTAGGGGCTCTTCAGTGTGAAAAAAAAGCCGTGAAAAGCCAACGACCTGTAAACCTAGACCTAAGGACCATCAAACTCCCCATCACCGGCGTTACGTCGTTTCTTCACCGTGTTTCCGGCATCATCCTCTTCCTGGGCCTTGGCATCATGCTTTATGCATTGGGCAAATCCCTGGGTTCCGAGGAAGGTTATGTCGAGGTGAAGGCATGCTTGACCAGTCCGCTGGCCAAGTTCGTAGCATGGGGCCTCCTGTCCGCTCTGCTGTATCACCTGGTTGCCGGTGTGCGCCACTTGATCATGGACATGGGCATCGGTGAGACGCTGGAAGGCGGCCGCCTGGGCTCGAAAATTATCATCGCCGTTTCCGTGGTGCTGATCGTTCTGGCAGGAGTTTGGATATGGTAACCAGCGTTACGAACCTTTCGCGTTCGGGCCTCTATGACTGGATGGCACAGCGTGTGTCTGCGGTTGTTCTCGCGGCTTATTTCATCTTCCTGATCGGCTACCTCGCCGCTCACCCGGGCATTGGCTATGAACAATGGCATGGCCTGTTCGCCCACAACGGAATGCGTATCTTCAGTCTGCTGGCACTGGTTGCCCTGGGCGCTCACGCCTGGGTCGGCATGTGGACTATCGCGACCGACTACCTGACGCCGATGGCGCTGGGCAAGTCCGCGACTGCAGTACGTTTCCTTTTCCAGGCAGTATGCGGCGTTGCGATGTTCGCTTACTTCGTCTGGGGTGTGCAGATTCTCTGGGGTATCTGAGTCATGGCTAACATTCCAACGATTTCTTTCGACGCCATCATTATTGGTGGTGGCGGTGCCGGCATGCGCGCTGCGCTGCAGCTGGCACAGGGCGGTCACAAGACTGCCGTGATCACCAAGGTCTTCCCGACCCGTTCGCACACTGTATCCGCCCAGGGCGGCATCACCTGCGCCATCGCGTCCGCCGACCCGAACGATGACTGGCGCTGGCACATGTACGATACCGTCAAGGGTTCCGACTACATCGGTGACCAGGACGCTATCGAATACATGTGTCAGGAAGGCCCGGCTGCCGTTTTCGAGCTGGACCACATGGGTCTGCCGTTCTCGCGTACCGAGCAAGGCCGTATCTACCAGCGTCCGTTCGGCGGTCAGTCGAAGGATTACGGTAAGGGCGGGCAGGCTGCCCGTACTTGCGCCGCTTCCGACCGTACCGGTCACGCGCTGCTGCACACCCTTTATCAGGGCAACCTGAAAGCCGGTACCACGTTCCTGAACGAGTACTACGCTGTCGACCTGGTGAAAAACCAGGAAGGCGAATTCGTCGGTGTGATCGCAATCTGCATCGAAACCGGCGAAACCACCTACATCCGCGCGAAAGCCACCGTATTGGCTACCGGCGGTGCAGGTCGTATCTATGCATCCACCACCAACGCCCTGATCAACACCGGTGACGGCGTCGGCATGGCTCTGCGTGCTGGCGTGCCGGTACAAGACATCGAAATGTGGCAGTTCCACCCGACCGGCATCGCCGGCGCCGGTGTACTGGTTACCGAAGGCTGCCGTGGTGAAGGTGGTTACCTCATCAACAAGCACGGCGAGCGTTTCATGGAGCGTTACGCTCCGAACGCCAAAGACCTGGCTGGTCGTGACGTTGTTGCCCGTTCGATGGTTAAAGAAATCATCGCCGGCAACGGTTGCGGTCCGAATGGCGACCACGTAATGCTCAAACTCGACCATCTGGGCGAGGAAGTGCTGCACAGCCGTCTGCCAGGCATCTGCGAACTGTCGAAGACTTTCGCGCACGTTGACCCGGTGGTTGCCCCGGTTCCGGTTGTTCCGACTTGCCACTATATGATGGGCGGCGTTGCCACCAACATTCATGGCCAGGCGATCACCCAGAATGCCGAAGGCGTGGATCAGATCATCCCTGGTCTGTTCGCGGTCGGTGAAGTGGCTTGCGTATCGGTTCACGGTGCCAACCGTCTGGGCGGCAACTCGCTGCTCGACCTGGTGGTATTCGGTCGCGCTGCCGGCCTGCACCTCGAAAAAGCGCTGACTGACGGCATCGAATACGATGACGCCACCGAAGCCGACATCGAAGCTGCCCTGTCGCGCCTGAACGCACTGAACAACCGTACCGACGGCGAAGACGTCGCTACCCTGCGTCGCGAGCTGCAAAGCTGCATGCAGAACTACTTCGGTGTATTCCGTACCGGCGAATACATGCAGAAAGGCATCGCGCAACTGGCTGACCTGCGTACCCGCATCGCCAACGTGAAGATCAACGATAAGTCGCAGGCTTTCAACACTGCACGTATCGAAGCGCTGGAACTGCAAAACCTGCTGGAAGTGGCTGAAGCTACCGCCATCGCTGCCGAAGTACGTAAAGAGTCCCGCGGTGCTCACGCCCGTGAAGACTTCGAAGATCGTGACGACGAAAACTGGCTGTGCCACACCCTGTACTTCCCGGGTGACAAGCGCGTCACCAAGCGTGCCGTGAACTTCTCGCCGAAGACTGTTCCGACTTTCGAACCAAAAGTCCGGACTTATTAAGGGTGACCGCCATGTTGCAAGTCAGTGTTTATCGTTACAACCCTGATCAGGACGCTGCGCCGTTCATGCAGGAATTCCAGGTCGATACCGGTGGTAAAGACCTGATGGTGCTGGACGTGCTGGCCCTGATCAAAGAGCAGGACGAGGGTTTCTCCTATCGTCGCTCTTGCCGTGAAGGCGTCTGCGGCTCCGACGGCATGAACATCAACGGCAAGAATGGTCTGGCGTGCATCACGCCGCTGTCCGCTGTCGTCAAAGGTAACAAGCTGATCGTTCGTCCTCTGCCAGGTTTGCCGGTTATCCGTGACCTGGTTGTCGATATGAGCATCTTCTACAAGCAATACGAGAAGGTTAAGCCATTCCTGCAGAACGACACGCCGGCTCCGGCCATCGAGCGTCTGCAGTCCCCTGAAGAGCGTGAAAAGCTCGACGGTCTGTACGAGTGCATCCTGTGCGCTTGCTGCTCGACCTCTTGCCCGTCCTTCTGGTGGAACCCGGACAAATTCCTGGGTCCAGCTGCACTGCTGCAAGCGTACCGCTTCCTGGCAGACAGCCGTGACACCAAGACGTCCGAGCGTCTGGCGTCCCTCGATGACCCGTTCAGCGTTTTCCGCTGCCGGGGCATCATGAACTGCGTCAACGTATGTCCGAAAGGCCTGAACCCGACTAAGGCCATCGGTCACATCCGTAACATGCTGCTTTCGAGCGGCGTGTGATTCAGAAGTTGTAACTGCCGCTGTAAAAAGCGGCACTGCTGCACCGTACAGGTCAAGGCGCGGGCTTCAACCCGCGCCCTGGCTATAACCAGAGCAACAGCCATAAGCTGCGGCTCTTATTTTGAAGAAATGAGACAAGCAGGGGCATCCGGGCTGGTACCCGGACTATCAGTGTGATCCTAAGTGGCTTGTTTTGGTCGCTGCATTCGGACTTCTGCAAGTTTGCTCGGTGTCGACATCGATGGTGTTCCCCTAACCGAGGGTGACCAAGCATGCAAGAAAGCGTGATGCAGCGCATGTGGAACAGCGCCTACCTTTCAGGTGGAAACGCTGCCTATGTGGAAGAGCTTTATGAGCTCTACCTGCACGACCCTAACGCTGTGCCAGAAGAGTGGCGCACCTACTTTCAGAAGTTGCCTGCCGACGGCAACTCTGCCACCGATGTTTCGCACTCCACAATTCGCGATCATTTCGTGCTGCTGGCAAAGAACCAGCGCCGCGCCCAACCGGTTTCCGCCGGCAGCGTGAGCAGTGAGCACGAGAAGAAGCAAGTTGAAGTGCTGCGATTGATCCAGGCCTACCGTATGCGTGGCCACCAGGCAGCCCAGCTTGACCCGCTGGGACTGTGGCAGCGTCCTGCACCTGCAGACCTGTCGATCAATCATTACGGCTTGACCAATGCCGATCTTGATACGACCTTCCGTGCCGGCGACCTGTTCATCGGCAAAGAGGAAGCGAGCCTACGCGAAATTCACGAAGCGTTGCAGCAGACATATTGCCGCACCATCGGCGCTGAATTTACGCATATCACCGATTCCGTGCAGCGCCAGTGGTTCCAGCAGCGTCTGGAAAGCGTACGTGGCCGTCCGACCTACTCCGCCGACATTCAGAGCCACCTGCTCGAGCGCGTCACCGCCGGTGAAGGTCTGGAAAAATACCTGGGTACCAAATACCCGGGCACCAAGCGTTTCGGTCTGGAAGGCGGCGAAAGCCTGATTCCGATGCTCGACGAGTTGATCCAGCGTTCCGGTTCCTACGGCACCAAGGAAGTCGTCATCGGCATGGCCCACCGTGGCCGTCTGAACGTGCTGGTCAACACCTTCGGCAAGAACCCGCGCGAGCTGTTCGACGAGTTCGAAGGCAAGAAGAAGGTCGAGCTGGGTTCCGGTGACGTTAAATACCACCAGGGCTTCTCGTCCAACGTGATGACCGCCGGCGGTGAAGTTCACCTGGCCATGGCGTTCAACCCGTCCCACCTGGAAATCGTTTCCCCGGTGGTTGAAGGTTCGGTTCGCGCCCGTCAGGATCGTCGTAACGACCCTACCGGCGAGAAGGTTCTGCCGATCTCCATCCACGGTGACGCGGCATTTGCCGGTCAAGGCGTGGTGATGGAAACCTTCCAGATGTCGCAGACCCGCGGTTTCAAGACCGGCGGTACCGTGCACATCGTGATCAACAACCAGGTTGGTTTCACCATCAGCAACCCGCTGGACTCGCGCTCCACCGAGTACGCGACCGACGTTGCGAAAATGATCCAGGCGCCGATCCTCCATGTGAATGGTGATGATCCGGAAGCCGTATTGTTCGTGACCCAGCTGGCCATCGACTACCGCATGCAGTTCAAGCGTGACGTGGTGATCGACCTGGTCTGCTACCGTCGTCGCGGCCACAACGAAGCCGACGAACCAAGCGGCACCCAGCCTCTGATGTATCAGCAGATCACCAAGCAGCGCACCACCCGTGAGCTGTACGCTGATCGTCTGACCCAGGGCGGTGTGCTCGACGTTGAGCGTGTTCAGGCGAAAGTCGACGAATATCGCAACGCGCTGGACAACGGTCTGCACGTAGTGAAATCGCTGGTCAAAGAGCCGAACAAAGAGCTGTTCGTGGACTGGCGTCCGTATCTGGGCCACGCCTGGACTGCGCGTCACGACACGCGTTTCGATCTGAAGACCCTGCAGGAACTGTCCGCCAAGCTGCTGGAAATTCCGGAAGGCTTCGTGGTTCAGCGCCAGGTCGCGAAGATCTACGAAGACCGTCAGAAAATGCAAGCCGGCGGCCTGCCGATCAACTGGGGTTACGCCGAAACCATGGCGTACGCGACCCTGGCGTTCGAAGGTCACCCGATCCGCATGACCGGTCAGGACATCGGCCGTGGTACGTTCTCGCACCGTCACGCTGTTCTGCACAACCAGAAAGATGCTGGCACCTACATCCCGTTGCAGCACTTGTACGACGGTCAGCCGCGCTTCGACCTGTACGACTCGTTCCTGTCGGAAGAAGCTGTTCTGGCGTTCGAATACGGTTACTCGACCACCACGCCGGATGCGCTGGTGATCTGGGAAGCCCAGTTCGGCGACTTCGCCAACGGTGCCCAAGTGGTAATCGACCAGTTCATCACCAGTGGCGAGCACAAGTGGGGCCGTCTGTGCGGTCTGACCATGTTGCTGCCGCACGGTTATGAAGGTCAGGGTCCTGAGCACTCGTCGGCTCGTCTGGAGCGTTACCTGCAGCTGTGCGCCGAGCACAACATTCAGGTGGCGGTACCGACCACGCCGGCTCAGATCTACCACTTGCTGCGTCGTCAGGTGATTCGCCCGCTGCGCAAGCCATTGATCGTCCTGACTCCGAAGTCGCTGCTGCGCCACAAACTGGCCATCTCGACCCTGGAAGATCTGGCCGAAGGTTCGTTCCAGACCGTTATCCCGGAAATCGATGCCCTGGACCCGAAAAAGGTCGAGCGCGTTGTTCTGTGCAGCGGCAAGGTCTACTACGACCTGCTGGAAAAGCGCCGTGCCGAAGGCCGCGAAGATATCGCCCTGGTGCGTATCGAGCAGCTGTACCCATTCCCTGAGGACGACTTGAAGGAAGTCCTGGCTCCGTACACCAACGTCAAAAATGCCGTCTGGTGTCAGGAAGAGCCGATGAACCAGGGCGCCTGGTACTGCAGCCAGCATCACTTGCGCCGCAGCATCAGCAACCTCGACAAGTCTCTCGTACTTGAGTACGCGGGCCGTGAGGCTTCTGCTGCACCTGCTTGTGGTTACGCATCGATGCACGCCGAGCAGCAGGAAAAACTCCTGCAAGACGCGTTTACCATTTAACGCCTTCGCGCACCTGAAACCGAATTTAAGGAACCACAGACAATGGCTATCGAGATCAAAGCCCCCACTTTCCCGGAATCGGTTGCCGATGGCACCGTTGCCACCTGGCACAAACAACCGGGCGACGCCGTCAAGCGTGACGAACTGATCGTCGACATCGAAACCGACAAGGTTGTCCTGGAAGTGCTGGCTACCGCCGACGGCGTGCTGGGCGCAATCGTCAAGGGCGAGGGCGAAACCGTCCTGTCCGACGAAGTCCTGGGCTCCATCGTTGAAGGCGGCGCTGCTGCTGCCGCTCCGGCTGCCGCTGCTGCACCGGCCGCTGCCGCTGCCGCTGCTGCTCCAGCTGCCGGCGCTGACGAAGACGCTATCGCTGCGCCTGCCGCTCGCAAGCTGGCCGAAGAAAACGGCATCAACCTGGCTTCCGTAAAAGGCACTGGCAAAGACGGCCGTGTGACCAAGGAAGACGTGGTTGCTGCTGTTGAAGCCAAGAAAGCCGCTCCGGCTGCTGCGCCGAAGGCTGCTGCTCCGGCCGCTGCCGCTCCTGTGTTCGCTGCTGGCGACCGCGTCGAGAAGCGCGTTCCGATGACCCGCGTTCGCGCTACCGTGGCCAAGCGTCTGGTAGAAGCTCAGTCGAACATGGCGATGCTGACCACTTTCAACGAAGTCGACATGACCGAAGTCATGGCGCTGCGTTCGAAGTACAAGGACCTGTTCGAGAAGTCCCACAACGGCGTACGCCTGGGCTTCATGTCGTTCTTCGTGAAGGCTGCCACCGAAGCGCTGAAACGCTTCCCGGCTGTCAACGCTTCGATCGACGGCGGCGACATCGTTTACCACGGCTACGCCGACGTTGGTGTTGCTGTTTCCAGCGACCGCGGTCTGGTGGTTCCGGTTCTGCGTAACGCCGAACTGATGAGCCTGGCTGAAATCGAAGGCGGCATTGCCACTTTCGGCAAGAAAGCCCGTGACGGCAAACTGTCGATGGACGAGATGACCGGCGGTACCTTCACCATCACCAACGGTGGTACCTTCGGTTCGATGATGTCGACTCCGATCGTCAACCCGCCGCAGGCAGCGATTCTGGGCATGCACAACATCATCCAGCGTCCGATGGCCATCAACGGTCAGGTCGTTATTCGTCCGATGATGTACCTGGCACTGTCCTACGATCACCGTCTGATCGATGGCAAAGAAGCTGTGACTTTCCTGGTGACCATCAAGAACCTGCTGGAAGATCCGGCTCGTCTGTTGCTGGATATCTGATAGAAGCAGTCACGCGCTGCAAGCTTCAAGCTGCAAGAGAACGCAGCCTGGCTTGCAGCGCGCGGCTTGAAGCTTTTCGCTAAAGAGGATTTTTTGAATGTCGCAGAAATTTGACGTAGTAGTGATCGGTGCTGGCCCTGGCGGCTACGTGGCTGCCATCAAGGCCGCGCAACTCGGTCTGACCACTGCCTGCATCGAGAAGTACACCGATGCTGAAGGCAAGCAAGCCCTGGGCGGCACCTGCCTGAACGTAGGCTGCATTCCTTCCAAGGCGCTGCTGGACAGCTCCTGGAAATACAAGGAAGCGAAAGAAAGCTTCAACGTCCACGGTATCTCGACCGGCGAAGTCAAAATGGACGTCGCTGCTATGGTTGGCCGCAAGGCTGGCATCGTCAAGAACCTGACCGGCGGTGTTGCCACCCTGTTCAAGGCCAACGGCGTTACTTCGATCCAGGGCCACGGCAAACTGCTGGCTGGCAAGAAAGTCGAAGTCACCAAGCCAGACGGCTCGGTTGAAATCATCGAAGCCGAAAACGTCATCCTGGCTCCAGGTTCGCGTCCGATCGACATTCCACCGGCTCCGGTTGATCAGAAAGTCATCGTTGATTCGACTGGCGCACTGGAATTCCAATCCGTACCTAAACGTCTGGGCGTGATCGGCGCTGGCGTGATCGGTCTGGAACTGGGTTCGGTATGGTCGCGTCTGGGTTCGGAAGTGGTTGTCCTGGAAGCTCTGGACACCTTCCTGATGGCAGCGGACACCGCTGTTTCCAAGGAAGCGCTGAAAACCCTGACCAAACAAGGTCTGGACATCAAACTGGGCGCTCGCGTGACCGGCTCGAAAGTGAACGGCGACGAAGTCGTTGTGAACTACACCGATGCCAACGGCGAACAGACCATCACTTTCGACAAGCTGATCGTAGCCGTTGGTCGCCGTCCGGTGACCACTGATCTGCTGGCTGCCGACAGCGGCGTGACCCTGGACGAGCGCGGTTTCGTGCACGTTGACGATCACTGCGCCACCACCGTACCGGGCGTATTCGCCATCGGTGACGTGGTTCGCGGCATGATGCTGGCTCACAAAGCCTCGGAAGAGGGCATCATGGTTGTCGAGCGCATCAAGGGCCACAAGGCTCAGATGAACTATGACCTGATCCCTTCGGTTATTTATACTCACCCGGAAATCGCATGGGTGGGTAAAACCGAGCAGGCCTTGAAAGCTGAAGGCGTTGAAGTTAACGTCGGCACCTTCCCGTTCGCAGCCTCCGGCCGTGCCATGGCCGCTAACGATACCGGTGGTTTCGTCAAGGTCATCGCTGATGCCAAGACTGACCGCGTATTGGGCGTGCACGTGATTGGCCCGAGCGCTGCAGAACTGGTTCAGCAGGGCGCGATCGGTATGGAATTCGGCACCAGCGCTGAAGACCTGGGCATGATGGTTTTCTCCCATCCGACCCTGTCTGAAGCCTTGCACGAAGCAGCTCTGGCAGTGAATGGCGGCGCCATCCACATTGCCAACCGCAAGAAGCGTTAAGACACACAATAAGAAACCACGGCGGTACGGCCCGTCGTGAGCCTTGCGTGCAAGACTCACCGCGGAATGTCCGCTGGACGCAGCCTTGCGTAGCTGCACCGGGTATCCGGAAAGGCTACGCAAGCAGCAGTCACAGGTGGCGCGGCACTCATCAAGAGCGCAGCGCCGAATGCGCAGTACCTAACGAAGACGGTAAAAAGCATGAATCTTCACGAGTATCAGGGTAAGCAGCTGTTCGCTGAATACGGCCTGCCAGTTTCCACTGGTTATGCAGTAGACACCCCGGAAGCAGCAGCAGAAGCTTGCGACAAAATCGGCGGCAACGAGTGGGTTGTCAAAGCTCAGGTTCACGCCGGTGGTCGCGGTAAAGCGGGCGGCGTTAAGCTGGTTCGCAGCAAAGAAGACGCCAAAGCCTTCGCACAGCAGTGGCTGGGCAAGCGTCTGGTGACTTACCAGACTGATGCCAATGGCCAGCCAGTCACCAAGATCCTGGTTGAATCGTGCACTGATATCGCTAAAGAGCTGTACCTGGGCGCTGTCGTTGACCGTTCGAGCCGTCGCATCGTGTTCATGGCTTCCACCGAAGGTGGCGTGGACATCGAGAAAATCGCTCACGACACTCCAGAAAAAATTCTGAAAGCCACTATCGATCCACTGGTTGGCGCTCAGCCATTCCAGGGTCGCGAGCTGGCATTCCAGCTGGGTCTGGAAGGCAAGCAGGTTGCTCAGTTCGCCAAGATCTTCGTAGGTCTGGCCAAGCTGTTCAAGGATCACGACCTGGCTCTGCTGGAAGTGAACCCGCTGGTGATCAAGGCTGACGGCGATCTGCACTGCCTGGACGCCAAGATCAACATCGACGCCAACGCAATGTACCGTCAGCCTAAGCTGAAGACTTTCCACGATCCGTCGCAGGACGATCCGCGCGAAGCGCACGCTGCCAAGTTCGAACTGAACTACGTAGCGCTGGAAGGCAACATCGGCTGCATGGTGAACGGTGCCGGCCTGGCCATGGGTACCATGGACATCGTCAACCTGCACGGCGGCAAGCCAGCCAACTTCCTCGACGTAGGTGGTGGTGCTACCAAAGAACGCGTTACCGAAGCATTCAAAATCATTCTGTCCGACACCAACGTCGCTGCAGTACTGGTTAACATCTTCGGCGGCATCGTTCGTTGCGACATGATTGCCGAAGGCATCATCGGTGCAGTGAAAGAAGTCGGCGTGAAAATCCCGGTTGTTGTTCGTCTTGAAGGCAACAACGCTGAACTGGGCGCTAAAGTACTGGCAGAAAGCGGTTTGAACATCATCGCTGCTACCAGCCTGACCGACGCTGCTCAACAAGTCGTTAAAGCTGCGGAGGGCAAGTAATGAGCGTCCTGATCAATAAAGACACCAAAGTTATCTGCCAGGGTATTACCGGTTCGCAAGGTAGCTTCCACACCCAGCAAGCCATCGAATACGGCACCAAGATGGTTGGCGGCGTAACTCCGGGCAAAGGCGGCACCGAGCACCTGGGTCTGCCAGTGTTCAACACCGTGAAAGACGCCGTAGCTGCCACTGGCGCCACCGCCAGCGTAATCTACGTTCCGGCTCCTTTCTGCAAGGACTCGATCCTGGAAGCAGCGTTCGGCGGCATCAAGCTGATCGTCTGCATCACCGAAGGCATTCCTACCCTGGACATGCTGGACGCTAAAGTTAAGTGCGACGAGCTGGGTGTTATCCTGATCGGCCCTAACTGCCCAGGCGTGATCACCCCAGGCGAATGCAAGATCGGCATCATGCCAGGTCACATTCACTTGCCTGGCAAGGTCGGTATCGTTTCCCGTTCCGGCACCCTGACCTACGAAGCTGTCAAGCAAACTACTGACGCCGGTTTCGGTCAGTCGACTTGCGTCGGCATCGGTGGTGACCCGATCCCGGGTTCGAACTTCATCGACATCCTGAAGCTGTTCCAGGAAGACCCGAAGACCGAGGCGATCGTGATGATCGGCGAGATCGGCGGTTCGGCTGAAGAAGAAGCGGCTGCCTACATCAAGGCACACGTGACCAAGCCGGTTGTTTCCTACATCGCTGGTGTGACTGCTCCTCCGGGCAAGCGCATGGGCCATGCTGGCGCAATCATCTCCGGCGGCAAAGGCACTGCAGACGAGAAATTCGCTGCTCTGCAAGACGCAGGCGTGAAAACCGTGCGTTCGCTGGCAGACATCGGCAAGGCCCTGGCCGAGCTGACTGGTTGGGCTGTCAAGTAAGCCTCGCGCTTAGCTGACGCTTTACCAAACAAAGGCCACCTTCGGGTGGCCTTTGTCGTTTCTGATGTTTATTTGACGATGGCGATTTATAGGCTCTCGCCCAATAACATGCAAAAACGCGACACAGACACGTCGCGTATCGGATAGTTCGCCCTCAAACAGTGCGTTTGTCAGACAAATTCGTTAGGCTAGCAGCCATTTTTGCGTCTGCCGCCCACAAGGCATGCAACGCGCTAAACGGGTCAGTCCCATACGGATTGACAGCATTTCCCTAACCCCACAGGGAAATCCCCCTCTAAATTCCGATTCAGTAGTGTGGTATTTCCTTAATGAAAGTTTTGAAAGGTCAGGACATCCTGGCACTTGGTTTTATGACATTCGCCCTGTTCGTCGGGGCCGGTAACATCATCTTCCCGCCTATCGTCGGTTTGCAGTCCGGGCCTCACGTCTGGATGGCGGCGCTGGGCTTCCTGATCACGGCGGTCGGTCTGCCGGTGATCACCGTCGTGGCGCTGGCCAAGGTCGGCGGAGCGATGGATTCCCTGAGCAGCCCGATCGGCAAGATTGCCGGTGGCGTGCTGGCGGCGGCGTGCTATCTCGCAGTCGGCCCGCTGTTCGCAACGCCGCGTACCGCGACCGTGTCGTTCGAAGTAGGCCTGGCGCCGCTGACCGGCGAAAGCCCGCTGGCGCTGTTCCTCTACAGCTCGGTGTACTTCCTGCTGGTGTTCTTCATCTCGCTCTACCCGGGCCGTTTGCTGGACACCGTAGGACGCTTCCTCGCGCCGCTGAAAATCATCGCTCTGGCGGTACTCGGCATCGCTGCGTTTGCGCTGCCGGCCGGTGACATCGGCGTGGCCACTCCGGAATACGTTGCGGCACCGTTCTCCCAGGGCTTCATCAATGGTTACCTGACCATGGATACCCTCGGCGCTCTGGTGTTCGGCATCGTCATCGTCAACGCGATCCGCTCCCGTGGCGTCGAGTCGCCGGCGCTGATCACCCGTTACGCAATCATCGCCGGGCTGATTGCCGGCGTCGGTCTGGCGCTGGTGTATGTCAGCCTGTTCCGTCTGGGTTCCGGCAGCCATGAAGTGGCCGCTGGCGCTACCAACGGCGCGGCGGTGCTGCACGCTTACGTGCAACACACCTTCGGTTCGCTGGGCAGCGGTTTCCTTGCGGTGCTGATCTCCCTGGCGTGTCTCGTAACTGCGGTTGGCCTGACCTGCGCCTGCGCCGAGTACTTCAGCCGCGTATTGCCGCTGTCGTACAAGACGCTGGTGATCATCCTGGCTGCATTCTCGCTGCTGGTGTCCAACCTGGGCCTGACCAAGCTGATCGCGTTCTCGATCCCGGTGCTGACCGCGATCTACCCGCCGTGCATCGTGCTGGTGGCCCTGAGCTTCTGTGCCGCCTTCTGGCATGAGCAGAGCCGCATCATGGGCCCGGTGATGCTGGTGTCGTTCGTGTTCGGCACCATCGACGCCTTGAAAGGCGCCGGTCTGGCTGATTGGCTGCCGTCGCAACTGGCCCACCTGCCGCTGAGCGAGCAAGGTCTAGCGTGGTTGGTGCCGTGCGTGATGACCCTGGTAGTTGCCGTGGTTTGCGATCGCCTGCTGGGCAAGCGCGCCGAAGCACTCGCCTAAGATTGCCGGGCCGCCACAAGCGGCTGTCGAGCGATTAAACAGAAATGCCCCGTATCAATCGATACGGGGCATTTTTTATGGGTTTCAGGCAGTGTCTTTTTCCGTGATCCAGCGTCGAAGCAAGCAAAGCTTTTGTGCGAGAGTGGATCTGCTCGCGATGGCGGTGCGTCTGTCACATCTATTCAGAATGTGCCGGCGCCATCTCGAGCAAGCTCGCTCCCACAGGTGCCGCTTTCATACTCCACAGGGAATTGCATGTCATTCATCCAAGCCAACCTGATCCACCTGCTTGCCGCGCTCTGGTTCGTCATCTGCTGGGGCGGTTACACCCGTTATGCGACCTGGAAGGGCCGTGACACGGCGTGCCTGGCCAGCGTGTTGCACCTGTACCGCGAAGACTGGATGCGCCGCATGCTGCTGCGTGATAACCGCATCGCCGACACCAGCGTGATCGGCAACCTTGAGCGCAACGCCTCGTTCTTCGCTTCCAGCACGCTGATCATCCTGGCGGGCATTCTCACCGTGCTCGGCGCCTCGGAACGTGCGGTGTCGTTGCTGGCGGATATTCCGATGGTGCAGCAGGCTTCCCAAGGCATGTCGGAGATCAAGTTGCTGTGCCTGGCGCTGGTGTTTGTCTACGCCTTCTTCACGTTCAGCTGGTGCATGCGTCAGTACAACTTCGCGGCGATCCTGATCGGCTCGGCGCCGATGATCGGCGAGCGGCACGTGTCCGAGCAGGAGCGCAAGGCGTTCGCTTCGCGGGCGGCGCGGGTGATTTCGATGGCGGCCAACCAGTTCAACTTTGGTCTGCGTTCCTATTACTTCGGCATCAGCATGCTGGCGTGGTTCGTCAGCCCCTGGCTGTTCATGCTGATGAGCGCAGGCGTGGTGCTGGTGTTGTATCGCCGCGAGTTTCATTCCGACGTGCTTGATGTAATGGTCTATACCCCTACAGAGGCGCCATTGCCCGAAACGATCAAAGAGGCTGCTTGATGAGTATTCCGTTCTGGTGTGTGTTTATCAGTGCGTTGTTGATCTACGTGGCGCGCATGCCCGTGGGCAAGGCCATGAAAGAGCAGGGGGGTTACAACAACCACTTGCCGCGTCAGCAACAGGCGCAACTCACCGGTTATGGGGCCCGGGCACTGGCAGCGCATCAGAACAGCATCGAAGCGTTCATCTTGTTTGCCGTTGGCGTGTTGATGGCGCATACCACGCAGACGGCGGGATGGCTGATCGATACGTTGGCGATCATCTTCGTGATCGCACGAATCCTCTACTTGTGGTTCTACCTGGCGGATATTCCCAAGCTGCGCAGTCTGGTCTGGCTGATCGGCTTAGTGTGTTCATTGTTGTTGATGATTAGTCCGACTTTTAGAACTGTCTTGCTCTAACACGGCATTACCAAAAAATGACAGGCAAAAGAAAACCCGCACTTGGCGGGTTTTCTTTTTTGCCATCCAGAAGCGGCTTATTGCTTCTTGGCAGCTTCTTCTTGCGCTGCAGCGTTCGATTCGGCCTGAGCTTTGGCAGCTTCGGCGTTTTCTTTCGCTGCGTCGTTCACTTTATCCTGAGCTTTGTTCATGTCTTGCTGAGCTTGTTCAGCATGTTGGTTGGCATCTTGAGCTTTGTCCTCGGATTTTTTATCGCAGGCTGCGAGACCGAGGGAAGCGGTCAACATCAAGGCAATAGCTAAAGTCTTACGCATGGGGTGTTTCTCCTTATGGAAAATAACTACTGGCCTTAAGAGCGCAGCCCCGAGGGTTAAGTTCCTCATTTCTCTCAGATATATAAGTTTGTTTTGCAATGGAACTTTTGCTGTTCTTTCCACTACCGGGAACAGTGACTAACAAGAGTAATTATCAAATGGCCGAAAACCCTGTTTTTGAGCGCGCGACCCGCTTTCTTTCGGCCCTGCGCCACTGTCAGGTACTGGGTTTGAAAGTGCACAGTGCCAGCAGTGAAGGCCTGACGGTGGTCTTGCCGTACAGCGCACAAATTGTTGGCAACCCGCTGACCGGCGTGGTCCACGGCGGGGCGATCACGTCGCTGATGGACACTGCGTGCGGCATGTCGACCCTGTGTGTCCTGCCGGAATTCGAAGTCTGCCCGACCCTCGATCTGCGCATCGACTACATGCATGCCGCCGAACCGCATAAAGATGTCTATGGCTTCGCCCAGTGTTACCGGGTCACCACCGACGTGATCTTCGCCCGGGGCTTCGCTTATCAGGATGATCCCGAGCAACCCATCGCCCACGTCGTCGGCACGTTCATGCGCATGGGCAAGGGCCTTAAAGGCACCAAAGGCTTTGGTGGCGCGATCAAGGGAGACAGCCAATGAACGATGATTTCAAACAGCAGCTGCAAGAGGCCCACGAAAAGGCTGACTACGCGCCGCTGCTGAAGCTGATTCCCTACGCCGGACTGATCGGCGTCGAATGTTCGCGAGTCGGTGATGACCTGCTGTTCAAGCTGCCAGCGAACAAGGACAACATTGGTAACCCTTTATTGCCGGCGATCCACGGCGGGGTGATTGCCGGGTTCATGGAGCTGTCAGCAGCCCTGCATCTGCTGATTTTCACCGGTGCGCCCGGTGTGCCGAAGATCATCGACTTTTCCCTCGATTACCTGCGGGCCGGGCAGTTTCGCGATACCTGGGCCAGGTGTCAGGTCTGTCGTCAGGGCCGGCGGGTGGCCAACGTTGCGGTCACGGCCTGGCAAAGCACCGAAAGCGAACCGATTGCCACGGCGCGCGCCCACTTCAAAATCGACGAGCCCTTGAAATCCTGAACACCGCCCCCAACTCAGTGAACAACCCGCCGCAGACCATTTGGGTCGCGGCCAATGCCATCTGATTGGAGTTTGATGACCATGAGTGTGGAAACTCAAAAGGAAACCCTGGGCTTCCAGACCGAGGTGAAGCAACTGCTGCACCTCATGATCCATTCGCTGTATTCCAACAAGGAAATCTTCCTTCGCGAATTGATCTCGAACGCCTCCGACGCCGTCGACAAATTGCGCTTCGAAGCCCTGGCCAAGCCTGAGTTGCTCGAAGGTGGCGCTGAGCTGAAAATCCGTGTGAGCTTCGACAAGGACGCCAAAACCGTCACCCTCGAAGACAACGGCATCGGCATGAACCGCGACGATGTGATCACCCACCTGGGGACCATCGCCAAATCCGGCACCGCTGATTTCATGAAAAACCTGTCGGGCGATCAGAAGAAGGATTCGCACCTGATCGGCCAGTTCGGTGTGGGCTTCTACTCGGCCTTCATCGTTGCTGACAAAGTTGATGTGTACAGCCGCCGCGCCGGCACTGCTTCGAGCGAAGGCGTGCACTGGTCGTCGAAAGGCGAGGGCGAGTTCGAAGTCGCTACCATCGACAAGCCTGAGCGTGGCACCCGCATCGTCCTGCACCTGAAAAAAGACGAAGACGAGTTCGCCGATGGCTGGCGTCTGCGCAACATCATCAAGAAGTACTCCGACCACATCGCGCTGCCGATCGAGCTGCCGAAAGAAGTGGCCGCTGCCGAAGGTGAAGAGAAACCTGAAGTTGAATGGGAAACCGTCAACCGCGCCAGCGCCCTGTGGACCCGTCCTCGCACTGAAGTGAAGGATGAGGAATACCAGGAGTTCTACAAGCACATCGCCCACGACTTCGAAAATCCGCTGGCCTGGAGCCACAACAAGGTCGAAGGCAAGCTCGAGTACAGCTCGCTGCTGTACGTGCCGGCCCGTGCACCGTTCGATCTGTACCAGCGTGAAGCGCCGAAAGGCCTGAAGTTGTACGTACAGCGCGTATTTGTAATGGATCAGGCAGAGTCGTTCCTGCCGCTGTACCTGCGCTTCATCAAGGGCGTGGTCGACTCCAACGACCTGTCGCTGAACGTGTCGCGGGAAATCCTGCAGAAAGACCCGATCATCGACTCGATGAAGTCGGCGCTGACCAAGCGCGTGCTGGACATGCTGGAAAAACTGGCGAAGAACGAGCCTGAGCAATACAAGGGCTTCTGGAAAAACTTCGGTCAGGTCATGAAAGAAGGCCCGGCAGAAGATTTCGCCAACAAGGAAAAAATTGCCGGTCTGCTGCGTTTCGCATCGACCAACGGCGACGACGGCGAGCAGCTCGTCGGTCTGGCCGACTACCTGGCCCGCGCCAAGGAGGGTCAGGACAAGATCTACTACCTGACCGGCGAAACCTACGCGCAGGTCAAGAACAGCCCGCACCTGGAAGTCTTCCGCAAGAAAGGCATCGAAGTGCTGCTGCTGACCGACCGTATCGACGAGTGGCTGATGAGCTACCTCAGCGAATTCGACGGCAAGAGCTTTGTCGACGTCGCGCGCGGTGACCTGGACCTGGGCAACCTGGACTCGGAAGAGGACAAGAAGGCCGCAGAAGAAGTCGCCAAGTCGAAGGAAGGTCTGGTTGAGCGTCTGAAAACCGCACTGGGCGACTCCGTTGCCGAAGTCCGCGTTTCCCATCGTTTGACCGATTCGCCGGCCATTCTGGCCATCGGTGAGCAGGACCTGGGTCTGCAAATGCGTCAGATCCTCGAGGCCAGCGGGCAGAAGGTGCCGGATTCGAAGCCGATCTTCGAATTCAACCCGAGCCACCCACTGATAGCGAAGCTCGACAACGAGACCAGCGAAGAGCGTTTTGGCGACCTGTCGCACATCCTCTTCGACCAGGCCGCCCTGGCGGCTGGCGACAGCTTGAAAGACCCGGCCGCGTACGTGAGCCGCCTGAACAAGCTGCTGGTCGAGCTGTCCGCTTGATCAGGCTGTAGAAAAACCCGCTTCGGCGGGTTTTTTCATTCTGGTGTTCAACCAATCAGGAGTCAGAAATGAGCCAAGTCACTGTACGTTCCGTGGTCTATCAGATTGACGGCCAGCCTTATGAAGGCCGCCTGGCGTTCGACGCCGAGCACAAAGGTGCGCGTCCGGGCCTGTTGATGGCGCCGAACTGGATGGGTGTCAGCGCTGGCGCTGAAGAAATCGCCAAATCGGTGGCGGCCAAGGGCTACGTGGTGCTGATCGCCGACGTGTACGGGCAAGCGGTGCGTCCGCAGAACGGCGACCAGGCGGGCGCGGCGATGATGCCGCTGAAAAATGACCGTGCACTGCTGCGCAAGCGTATGCAGGCAGCGTTCGAACAATTGCAGAAACAGGGCGAAGCGGCGGTTGATACGTCGAAACTGGCGGTGTTCGGTTTCTGTTTCGGCGGGTGCTGTGCACTGGATCTGGCCCGTACAGGTGCTGCAATCAAAGCGGCAGTATCGTTCCACGGCACGCTGGATTCGCCGAACCCGGCGGATGCGAAAAACATCAAGGGCTCGGTGCTGGTGCTGCACGGCGCTTCCGATCCGCTGGTGCCGAAAGAGCAACTGCCGGCATTCGAAGACGAGATGAACGCCGCCGGTGTGGACTGGCAATTGCTGAGCTACGGCGGCGCGGTGCACTCGTTCACCGATCCGCACGCCAATGTGCCGGGCAAGATGATGTACGACGCGAAAACCGCTGCGCGGGCGTTCAAGTCGATGCATGACTTGCTGGAAGAAGTGTTCAAGGGCTGAAAAGCGAAAAGCGAAAAGCCAAAAGCGAAAGCCCCTCACCCTAACCCTCTCCCAAAGGGAGAGGGGACTGACCGTGAGTTTCTCGAGAGTTGCATCGACCTGAAAGTGAATCACCGAATCCATAATCGACTCGGTCTTTCAGGTCGATGTATGACGCAAGACACCACGGTCGGCTCCCTCTCCCCCCGGGAGAGGGCTGGGGTGAGGGCGGGCGGTTTAACGCGGCAATTCAATCCGCTCGACTTCCCCCGGCACCGTAGGCCAATCCCCAACCGCCCACTTGCGCCGCGCCTCATCGATCGCCGCCGGATCGCTCGCCACAAAATTCCAGTTGATCCGCCGAGGCCCGTCCAGTGGTGCGCCGCCGAACAGTACGGCATGACTGTCGCTCTCTGCGAACAGACTCATATCTTCCCTGGCCGGCAACACCACCAGCGCATGCGGTTCGACCGCTTCGCCATTCAATTGCACATCACCGCTCAACACATACAGCGCCCGCTCTTCATGTTCGGTCGGGATCAGCAGTGTGGTTGCCGTTTGCATCTTCAGTTCTGCATACAGCGTCGGAGAAAGCACCGGCACCGGCGATTCCAGGCAAAAGCCTGACCCGGCAATCATGCGGATCTGTACACCGAGGTTATCGCTGACTGGCAATGTCGACGCTGGGTGATGGCTGTAATGCCCGGGACCCTGTTCGTGATTCTTGGGCGAGGCGAGCCAGATTTGCAGCCCGTGCATCTTGAAGCTCTGTTCCCACAGAGGTTCGGGTGTGCGCTCGACATGGGCAATCGCGCTGCCCGCCGTCATCCAGCTGACATCGCCGGCGCTGACGACTTGATCGGAGCCGAGGCTGTCCTTGTGCTGGATCTGCCCCTCAAACAGATAGGTCAAGGTCGACAGACCAATGTGCGGATGCTGTCGGATGTTCATCCCTTTGCCTGCGGGATAAACCGTTTCGAGCATGTGATCGAAAAACACGAAAGGGCCGACGCTGCGGCATTTGGCTGACGGCAGCGGGCGCAGGATCGGCTGGCCTTCGACGTCTTCGGCGCGCGGGCGGATGATCAGGGGTTGGGTGTCCATGGTCCATTCCAGGCTGAGCGGGTGATGCGTGGAGCATAACCCGCCGGTGTCGTGTTGGTGATTACTGGCTGTCGAAGCCTTGTGGGGCGTGGGTTTCGATGGTGACTTCGCTGGTGGTCATCAGTTTGTGAATCGGGCAGCGATCCGCCACTCGCAACAGCTCTTCGCGTTGTGCGTCGGTGAGCACGCCTTTAAGTGTCAGGGTGACGTGCAGGGCGTACTTGCCTTTCTGTTCCTGACTGTTGTCGCGCTTGACCTCGACACCGACGCCGGTAAGCGGAATGTCTTTTTTCTTCGCGTACAGCTTCAGCGTCAGAGCCTTGCAGGCGCCGAGGGCGGCGTCGAAGTAATCGTGTGGCTCCGGAGCCGAGCCTTCGCCGCCGGCAGTCGTCGGGACATCGGCAAACAGTTCGTGCTCATCGATCTGTACGGTGTGACGGAAACCTTCGGCGGAGATGGTATTGACGGTGACGGTCATGTGAACCTCGCAAGCGGTAGGAAAAGTCATTCGATCAAATAAGACCTTGCAGGTATAGAGCATTCCCGCAGGGGCGCGTTCCACTTTCTTGCCGGTACGCGGCAGGGCGACAGGTTATGCCGTTGAGTTGACGATTACTTGTGTCGGTGTTTCACCTGCGGGTTTGTTTCAGGGTTTTCCAATAACTTCTTATTGATCTTGCATCGAACGGTGTTCAAGTCCGGCAAATCGACGCTGAATCGTTAATGCCAAGGGTTCGAAGTATTAAGGCCTTTTGATATCACGTTTTGGTCTTACGCAAATTTTCGCCGGGCCGATACCTTCTAAAGCAGCCAGCTGCAGGGTTGATGCAGCGCTTTTGGAAGGAACCAGAGCAATGAGTATCCGTAGTCTCAATATTGCCCCCCGTGCCGGGCTGGGCTTCGGCCTGTTGGCGTTGATGGTGTTCGGCCTTGGCGCATTCGCTTTGCTGCAAATGTCGAACATGCGCGCTCAGTCCGATGAGGTCGACAACAACTGGTTGCCGAGCGTGATGGCGGTGGGTGAAATGAGTCAGGACATGCTGCGCCTGCGCGCCCTGACCATGCGCCTGTTGCTCAATCGCGATCCTCAGGCGCTCGATCAGAATGTCGCCAAGCTCAACGAGCTGCGTGGTGTGTTGAGCGAAGCCCAGCAGCGCTACGACGTATTGATCGTGTTGCCCGAGGAGCGGGCGCTGTTCGACCGCTTCAAGGTGGCCGAGCACAAGTATCTGGAACTTCAGGCTCAGGTGATGGCGCTGTCGGCCCAGAGCCGGGTGGAAGAGGCGGCAAGCATTCTCAATGCGCAGATGAGTCCGCTGGCCGACGATATTGCGGTCACGCTTAAAGAGTTGGTGGAGCTGAACAAGCACAATGCCAACCTCGCCACGGAGGCGGCACGGCTGGTGTTTATCAATTCGCGGGTCTGGGTCGGGGTGATGATCGGCATCACTGCGCTGATCACCATTGGTCTGGCGCTGCTGCTCACCCGCAGTATCGTGGTACCGCTCTCGCAATCGCTGGGGGTTGCCGAGGTGGTGGCCGGCGGCGATCTGACCGGCGATATCAGCATCATCGGCAAGGATGAGCCGGCACGGCTGCTGCACGCGCTCAAAAGCATGCAGCACAACTTGCGCGACACCATCCGGCAGATCTCGGAGTCTTCCAGTCAGTTGGCTTCGGCCTCGGAGGAGCTGAGTTGCGTCACCGAAGATGCGACGCGCGGGCTGCATCAGCAGAGCCTGGAGATCGAACAGGCCGCCACGGCAGTCAATCAGATGACTGCGGCGGTGGAGGAGGTCGCCAGCAACGCCGTGGCGACTTCCGAGGCGTCGCGCGAGTCGGATCGCATTGCCCAGCATGGCCGTGAGCAAGTGCAGCAGACTGTGTCCTCCATCGAACTGCTGGCGGATGATGTCACTGCCAACGCCACGCAGGTGGAGGATCTGGCGCAGAAGGTCTACAGCATCAGCAAAGTGCTGGAGGTGATCCGCTCGATTGCCGAACAGACCAATCTTCTGGCGCTGAACGCGGCGATCGAGGCTGCCCGCGCCGGTGACGCCGGGCGTGGCTTCGCGGTGGTGGCCGACGAAGTCCGGGCGCTGGCCCATCGTACTCAGCAATCGACCCAGGAAATCGAACAGATGATCGGCGGTATCCAGCAGGGCACCGATTCGGCGGTCAGTTCGATGCAGCAGAGCAATGTCCGCGCGCGTTCGACCCTCGATCTGGCGAAAGCTGCCGGGGTGGCGCTGGAGGAAATTGCGTCGGCGTTCACCTTGATCAACGAGCGCAATCTGGTGATCGCCAGTGCGTCGGAAGAGCAGGCTGCGGTGGCGCGGGAGGTGGACCGTAACCTGATGAACATCCGCGATCTGGCGATGCAGACCTCCGCCGGGGCCAATCAGACCAGTGCCGCGAGCCAGGAGTTGTCGCGGCTGGCGGTGGATCTGAACAATATGGTGGCGAAATTCTCGGTTTGATCACCGTTCGACAGGCGAAAAAAAGCCCCGCAATCGCGGGGCTTTTCGTTGAATCAACTGCCTTTGACAGTCTTGCCGTTGACCGTGCCGTCCAGGAGCATGATGTTGTACTCCTTGCCGTCGGTTTCGACCTGTTGCAGGCGGACCAGCAGGTAATCCCAGTCCTTGGCGAACCACATCACGGTGGTGCGCTTGCTTTGTGTCGGGTCGCGCACGCGCTCGACCTTGATGGCGTCGATCTTGCCCGCCTTGGTCTCGACTTTCTCCGAGCCCAATACGCGGAAGTCATAGGTATCGACTTCACCGCCGTCGACCACTTGATAACTCATGGTCTTTTTGCCGGCGGCGACGTCATGCTGCAACGCCAACTGGTAAGTGGACTTGTCGACCATGCCGCGGTTCAACGGGACTTTTACCGCGTCGCCGCGATCGGTGCCGGTGACCATCTTGGTGGTCCAGTCGAAGTCCAGGTCAGCCTTTTTCGCTTTGCCCAGGCCACCACGTTCGAAGTGGTAGGACTGCGGGAGCAGGGTGTCCTTGTCCAGGGTCAGGGTGCTTTCTTCGGACAGGCTGGCGATCATCATCGACGCCTTGAAGGTGAGCTTCCAGACGCCGTTGGCTTCCTTGGTCAGGCTGCGTTCGGCAGTGCCGCTCATGGGCAACTGTTTCCAGTCGGCGGTGTAGCTGGCGGAGAACGGTTGAAGGTCTGCCGCCTGGGCGAAAGGCAGGGCGAGCAGAGCGCAAGCGAAGAGCAGGGCGCGACGCATAAAATCTCCTAGTTTCGAATCAAGTGACCGCTGGCCCCAAGTAACTGACCATCCAGTAAAGCACCTTGCTCGCCGAGGGTCAGCCGTCCTTCGGCAAACCAGCGTACGGCCATCGGGTAGATCAGGTGTTCCTGAACGTGAACCCGTTGCGCCAGACTCTGCGGCGAATCGTGCAACTCTACCGGTATTACTGCCTGTACGACCAGTGGTCCGCCATCGAGTTCCTCGGTGACGAAGTGCACGGAGCAGCCGTGTTCGGCGTCGCCGGCTTCCATCGCGCGCTGATGAGTGTGTAACCCTTTGTATTTGGGTAGCAGCGACGGGTGGATGTTGAGCAGGCGACCCTGGTAATGACGGACGAAGTCAGCGCTGAGAATGCGCATGAACCCGGCCAGTACCACGAGTCTGGGCTTGAAGGCGTCGATCAGTTCGATCAGGGCGGCATCGAAGGCCTCGCGGCCTTCGAATCCCTTGTGATCCAGCGAGCGGGTGGCGATACCCGCGTCACTGGCGCGTTGCAGGCCGTAAGCGTCGGCGCGGTTGGAAATCACCGCAGCGATGCGGACCGGGCTGTCGCCGGTCCGCGTGCTGTCGATCAGGGCCTGCAAGTTACTGCCGGTGCCGGACAACAGCACCACGACATCACAGGTTGCGGACATTAATGAGCCTTAAGGTTCTGCAGATCAACCTGGGCAGCACCTTCGGCGGCAGCAGCGATCTGACCGATGACCCAAGGCTGCTCGCCAGCGTCACGCAGGGTGTTCAGGGCAACTTCAACGTGCTCCTGAGCTACGCAGATCACCATGCCCACGCCGCAGTTCAGCACGCGGTGCATCTCGGTTTCGTCCACGTTGCCTTGCTCTTGCAGCCAGTCGAAGACGGCCGGGCGAGTCCAGCTGGCCACGTCAACCACCGCTTGAGCGCCTTTTGGCAGAACGCGTGGGATGTTGTCCAGCAGGCCGCCACCGGTGATGTGGGCCATCGCTTTGACAGCGCCGGTGTCCTTGATCAGCTTGAGCAGCGGCTTCACGTAGATGCGGGTCGGGGCCATCAGCAGTTCGGTCAGCGGTTTGCCGTCGAGCTGAACGGTTTCGATGTCGGCGCCGGACACTTCGATGATCTTGCGGATCAGCGAGTAGCCGTTGGAGTGCGGGCCGGACGATGGCAGAGCGATCAGGGCGTCACCGGTAGCGACTTTCGAGCCGTCGATGATTTCCGCTTTTTCCACGACGCCGACGCAGAAGCCGGCCAGGTCGTAGTCTTCGCCTTCGTACATGCCAGGCATTTCAGCGGTTTCGCCGCCGACCAGGGAGCAGCCAGCCAGTTCGCAGCCTGCACCGATACCGGTGACGACGGTGGCTGCAACATCAACGTTCAGCTTGCCGGTGGCGTAGTAATCGAGGAAGAACAGCGGCTCGGCGCCGCATACCACCAGATCGTTGACGCACATGGCGACCAGGTCCTGGCCGATGCTGTCGTGCTTGTTCAGGTTCAGCGCCAGGCGCAGCTTGGTGCCGACGCCGTCGGTGCCGGAAACCAGTACTGGCTGCTTGTAGCCGGCCGGGATTTCGCAGAGGGCGCCGAAACCGCCCAGGCCGCCCATGACTTCCGGGCGCGCAGTGCGCTTGGCGACGCTCTTGATGCGTTCGACCAATGCTTCACCGGCGTCGATGTCTACACCGGCGTCCTTGTAGCTCAGGGAGGGTTGCTTGCTCATGATCCAGGCCTTTAGGGGAGGGGATTCAGGGGTAACGACCGAGTCCAGCGGGAACGCCGAATCCGACGGAGGCGATTGCCTCACGCGAAATCGATGTGCCCGGCTGTTGCCGGTCTGCGAAGGCGCGCGATTTTATCAGGCTTGAGGGGCAGCGGCCATCCTCACGCCGACGGGCAGGGGCATATCGACCGAAATTTTTTGCAAATGAAGCTGTGGGTGACATCACGGGTGCCTGTATAAGGAACCGTCTATCGTTAGGGCTATGCAAAAACTTATCGCCAGCGTGTGAATGTTTTGCAACGGCCAGTGGTCACAGGCTTGCTCAATCCGGTTCACGCGGCCTGTTCCAGCCGCTCTTGTCGACGGGAATTCTCCATGCGTTTGTGTAAATTGCTGTTAGTGGGCTGCTTGTCTCTGGTCAGCCTGGCGAGCCAGGCCGAAAACGTCAAAGGTCTTTATCAGGTGCGCGAACCGGTCAACGGCCAGTCGCCGGAGGAGCGTGATCGCGCCACTCAGTCCGCGCTCGACACGCTGGTGCTGCGTCTCACCGGCGACCCGAAGGCGCCGCAGAACCCCGGGCTGGCGACGATTCGCAAGGACCCGCAGCAGATCATCAGTCAATTCGGCTTCGATGCCGGGCCGCCTGAAGTGTTGAAGGTCGATTTCGACCCGGCCACCACCGAGCAGGCGTTGCGCCGTGCCGGGCTGGCGCTGTGGGGGGCGAGTCGGCCATCGATCCTGAGCTGGTGGCTGAACGATTCCGCCGAAGGTTCGAGCCTGGTGGGCGACGGTCAGGCCAGTGCCGCGCCGTTGCGGCGTGCCGCCCAGCACCGAGGGTTGCCGCTGCGCCTGCCGCTGGCGGATTTGAGCGAGCAACTGGTCGCGACCGCGCCGACGCTCGAAGGCACCGATCCCGCACCATTGCATGCAGCCTCGGAGCGCTACAACGCTGATGCCTTGCTCGCGGTGCATGCCCGCGAAGAAGGCGGTCAGTGGCAAGCCAAATGGCATTTGTGGCTGGGCGAACAAAAGGAAGCGGGCAGCGTGCAAGGGGCTGATCAGGCCGCCGTCGCCGATGCCGTGATGCTGGCGGTCGCCGAGCGTCTGGCGCCTCGTTTTGTCGCCAAGCCTGGCGCTTCGGGTCAACAGACTCTGGAAGTGCAAGGCATGAATCTGGAGCATTACGCGACGTTGCTGCGGATGCTCGAACCCTTTGGTGTGCGTCTGCAGAGTGTCGACGCCGATCGCATTGTGTATCGGGTGAACGGCAGTGCCGATCAGTTGCGGGCGCAGTTGTCGCTGGCGAAGTTGCAGGAAATGCCGGCCGAGGCGCCGGCTCCAGTGGCTCCGGTGGCTCCGCAACCCGCAGTGCCAGGTGGTGCGCCGGCACCGACACCTGCGGCACCGTCGTTGCGGTTTCGCTGGTAGGTTTTTCTTTCATATATAGAAGCAATGGAGTGTTACATGGCCGATACGCGGCGTTGGTTCTGGCTCGGTGGGGTGCTCCTGCTTTGCGCGTTTGTCTGGTTGCTGCATCCGATCCTCACGCCATTTCTGGTGGCGCTGTTGCTCGCTTATCTGTTCGATCCGCTGGTGGATCGTCTTGAGCGGCTTGGCTTGTCCCGTACTTGGGGTGTGATCGCGGTATTTGCCTTATTTACCCTGATCGTCACCACGCTGTTGCTGGTGTTGGTGCCGATGCTCGCCAAGCAGTTGCTGCGCCTGTATGAGCTGGCACCGCAGATGCTCGACTGGCTGCAGCACACGGCACTGCCATGGGCGCAGTCGAAGTTGGGGCTGTCGGAGGGCTTCTGGAAATTCGACAAGGTCAAGGCGGCGATCACCGAACACATGGGTCAGACAACCGACATCGTCGGTGTGGTACTGAGTCAGGCCACGGCTTCCAGCCTGGCGCTGATCGGCTGGCTGGCGAATCTGGTGCTTATCCCGGTGGTGAGTTTCTACTTGCTGCGCGACTGGGACGTGATGGTGGCCAAGATCCGCAGTCTGTTGCCGCGCGATCGCGAAGAGCGTGTGGTGGCGTTGGCGGGCGAGTGTCATGAGGTGCTCGGCGCTTTCGTGCGTGGGCAGTTGCTGGTGATGCTGGCATTGGGCGTGATCTATGCGGCGGGCCTGATGATTGTCGGCCTGGAGCTGGGGCTGTTGATCGGCCTGATTGCCGGTCTGGCGGCCATCGTGCCCTACATGGGATTTGTGATCGGTATCGGCGCTGCGCTGATTGCCGGGCTGTTCCAGTTTGGCGGCGACCTGTACCCGATGATCGGGATTGTGGCGGTGTTCATGGTGGGGCAGGCGCTGGAGGGGATGGTGCTGACGCCGTTGCTGGTCGGCGATCGAATCGGCCTGCATCCGGTGGCGGTGATCTTTGCGATCCTGGCCGGCGGTGAGCTGTTCGGCTTCACGGGGGTGCTGCTGGCGCTGCCGGTAGCGGCGGTGATCATGGTATTGGTGCGTCACGTCCATGACTTGTACAAGGACTCCGACATTTTTAGCGGAGTGGATGATCCGAAGCTGTAAGGCAATGGAGGGCCGCCCGGTGGATCGCCGGGTTGGCCCGTCTCATGCAGGCAAGGCCGGCGCCTGTGCGCCAAAGAAACTGTCATAAAACCAGCACGTTAACGCAAACCTTTGATTTTGCTTGGGGTCTGTCGCATTGTGCGCTCCGCTTCACGGGTATAAACTTCGCACACTTTACACAGAGGCCACTAACGGTTCCTTGGGAACTGTTCAGTCAGCATGAAACCGATTCAGCTGCCCCTAGGTGTGCGTCTGCGTGACGACGCCACCTTCATCAACTACTACCCAGGCGCCAATGCCGCTGCACTCGGCTATGTCGAGCGTCTATGCGAAGCCGACGCCGGCTGGACCGAAAGCCTCATCTATCTGTGGGGAAAGCACGGGGTAGGGCGTACGCATCTGTTGCAGGCCGCGTGCCTGCGGTTCGAGCAGATGGGCGAACCGGCGGTGTACTTGCCGCTGGCCGAGCTGATGGATCGTGGCATCGAAATCCTCGACAACCTCGAACAGTACGAACTGGTCTGTCTGGACGACTTGCAGGTGATCGCCGGCAAGCCCGACTGGGAAGAGGCGATGTTTCACTTGTTCAACCGTCTGCGCGACAGCGGTCGCCGGTTGCTGATCGCCGCTGCTACATCACCGCGTGAATTGCCGGTAAAACTGGCGGATTTGAAATCTCGCCTGACCCTGGCGCTGATTTTTCAGATGCGTCCTCTCTCCGATGAAGACAAACTGCGTGCCCTGCAATTGCGTGCATCCCGTCGCGGTCTGCATCTGACCGACGAGGTCGGTCATTTTATTTTGACTCGCGGCACCCGCAGCATGAGCGCGCTTTTTGACCTGCTCGAACAGCTCGATCAGGCCTCTTTGCAGGCTCAACGCAAGCTGACCATTCCCTTCCTGAAAGAAACCCTGGGCTGGTAAAACCGTGGGTTTCAGCGGGTTTCGGCATATTTCAGGCGCCAGAAAATCCGCTTTCCTGTGCACTGCACAGGCCGCGTCTCGATTCAAATAGGCTTAAGCGCTTAGATGTAAACGAGAAACCGAGAAGTCACAAAAAGATCGATTGAATTTGCAAATGAGGCTGATAGCGGGCATAGTCTCGGCTTCTTTACAACTATCAGCCACGGTCGTGCCCATGCTAAAGCGCTTCGCACCCCTCGTGCCTCTCGCACTCGTCACCCTGTTGTTCGGTTGCGCTGCTCATTCACCTGTTAATCAAGAGCAGCAACAGGCTAAAAATTCTGCCACCGCCCAGTCTTCCGTTATTTATCAGGAAGAGCTGGACACCGAAAAGGAACTCGCCGCTTTCAACGGCAAGAAGCCTTATCAGCTCCCGGTTCTGGCAGACAGCATTCTTGAACGCGGCATGTCCCTGATCGGTACCCGTTACCGTTTCGGCGGTACTTCTGAAGCCGGGTTCGATTGCAGCGGTTTCATCGGCTACCTGTTCCGCGAAGAAGCCGGCATGAACCTGCCGCGCTCCACCCGCGAAATGATCAACGTGGATGCTCCGCTGGTATCGCGCAGCAACCTCGAGCCGGGTGATCTGCTGTTCTTCGCCACCAATGGTCGTCGCGGTCGTGTTAGCCACGCCGGGATCTACCTGGGCGACAACCAGTTCATCCACTCCAGCAGTCGTCGCAGTGGCGGTGTCCGCATCGACAGCCTGGGTGACAGCTACTGGAGCAAGACCTTCATCGAAGCCAAACGCGCTTTGGCGAACGCTCCAACCGTGGTTACCGCTCGCAAGTAATCACGCCTTAGTCGCCACGCTCGTGGCGACAAGCGGTCCTTCAGGGGTAATAGACTTAAACTTTACAAGGTGAAGTTAAAGTCTTACTTGAAGTTTGCCGCGTAGCCGCTAGAATCCTGATCTATATTGATGGCAAACCGCCTGCGTCCAAACGCAGGCGGTTTTGTTTTCTGTCGAATCGGCAGTAAAAGCCGCAGCCAGATCAGGATGTTCTGCTTATGACGATGCCGGCCCGCCTCGCCCTGATGTTCTTCGCAGCGCTGCTCAGCGCTTGCGCCAGCCGCACTCTGCCACCTGCGCCGGTGGTTCGTGCTCCGATTGTGTTCGGATCCTCCCAGGCCTTTTCTCCCGCTGCCGAAGACGTGCTGTTCCGTGCGCTCGGGCTGGTGGGCACGCCTTATCGCTGGGGCGGCAACACGCCGGACTCGGGTTTCGATTGCAGTGGCTTGATCGGTTTTGTCTACCGCGACGCCGCCGGCATCAGCCTGCCGCGCTCGACCCGCGAGTTGATCGTCATGCAGGCGCCGAATGTCGGCAAGGAAGGGCTGCAAACCGGCGACCTGATCTTCTTCGCGACCAATGGCGGCTCTCAAGTCAGCCATGCGGGAATCTACGTCGGGGAAGGGCGCTTTGTTCATGCACCGGCCACCGGTGGCACGGTGAAGCTGGACAGCCTGTCGAAGGCCTATTGGCAGAAAGCCTACCTGAGTGCCAAGCGCGTTCTGCAGCCGGAGCATCTGGCGCATAACCCATAGTCAGGCGAAACGATAAAAAAACCTGTGGGAGCACATTGGCTCTCACAGGTTTTTTTGCGTTTGGGCCCGGCTATTTAGCCGTTGATACTCGCCAGACCTTGTTCCCCACGTCGTCCGCCACCAGCAGCCCGCCTTGTTGGTCGATCACCACGCCGACCGGGCGACCCAAGGCGTTTTCATCTTTATCGAGGAAGCCAGTCAGTACATCCACTGGCGCTCCACTCGGCTTGCCGGCGGCAAACGGTACGAAGATCACCTTGTAGCCACTGTGCGGCTTACGGTTCCATGAGCCGTGCTGGCCGATGAATGCGCCTTCCTTGAATTGCGCCGGCAGCGTGTTGCCTTCGGCGAAAGACAAGCCCAGTGACGCTGTATGCGGGCCGACGGCGTAGTCCGGAGCGATGGCCTTGGCCACCATCTCTGGTTGTTGTGGTTTCACGCGCACATCGACGTGCTGGCCGTAATAGCTGAACGGCCAGCCATAGAAGCCGCCGTCCTTGACCGAGGTGATGTAGTCCGGCACCAGGTCGCTGCCGATATCGTCACGCTCGTTCACTGCTGTCCACAATGCTCCGCTTTGCGGCTCCCAGGCCAGGCCGTTGGGATTGCGAATGCCCGAGGCGAAGATCCGGTGATTGCCGGTCGCCCGGTCCACTTCCCAGATCGCCGCGCGACCTTCCTCCTGATCCAGGCCGTTTTCGCCGACGTTGCTGTTCGAGCCGACCGTAACGTACAGCTTGCTGCCGTCCTTGCTGGCGATGACGTTCTTGGTCCAGTGATGGTTGAGCGTGCCGCCCGGCAGATCCACGACCTTGATCGGCTGGCTCTTGATTTCCGTTGCGCCGGGCTCGTAGTGAAAGCGCAGCAGGCGGTCGGTGTCGGCGACGTACAGATCGTTACCGACTAGCGTCATGCCGAACGGTGAATTCAGATTTTGCAGAAATACCGTGCGGGTTTCCGCCACGCCGTCGTGATCGGCATCGCGCAACAGGGTGATGCGGTTCGGACTGGGGACGCCGGCGCCGGCGCGGTCCATGACTTTTTTCTTCACCCAGCCACGTATGCCTTTGCTATCGTCCGGTTTTGGCGGGGCATTGGTTTCCGCCACCAGCACATCGCCGTTGGGCAGCATGTATAGCCAGCGCGGGTGATCGAGGTTCTCGGCAAACGCTGCCACTTGAGTGCCTGCCGCTGGCGTCGGTTTCGCGCCGGCCGGCCAGCCGATCGCCGGGGCGATGTTCACCGTCGGAATCAGGGTCTTGTTCGGTTCGGGGAGTTTTGGAGACGGGCCGGTGCCGTCGGAAACTTGCAGGCTGGAGGATTCACCACAGGCGGTGAGCCCTCCGGCAAGTGCGATGACGAAAACGAGGTGGGGCTTGCGCATTATTTATCTTCCCTTATGAATGCATTTCTAATCATACATAAGTGCGCGAGCCGATGGTCCCCCCCTCAGCCGCGAGCTTCCTTGAACAGCACGGCAATGCCGGGGTGATAGTTGCCAGCCTCGCTGCGCAATTTGCGGTAGGCGTACGGGAAGTACCAGGCGACGGCGCAGGTGTGTTCCTTTTGCAGGTCGTCGACCATGTCCTGCAATTCTTCCGGGCTGGCGCTGTGCTGGGCTTTCTGTGGGGCGACGAACAGGCAGCCAAGTTTGAGATCGCTGGCGTAGCTGATGCGCTTCGCATCGCTGGTGATATCGACCAGGGCCTGGGTCAGATTCAGGCTGTTGACGCGTGGCCAGCGCTGGGTTGCCTGGATGTAGGCGCGATCTTCGGCGCCGGCCAGGAACAGGTCGGCGCGGGCATTGCGTTCGCCTTCCTCGTTCTGTTTGCGCGTGGCGGTATCGCGCAGTGTCACCAGTTCTGCCATCCACGCGGCGGCTGACAGCAGGCCGAGGTTGGCTTTTTCGTCGTGCCAGTACGGTGTGTCGTTGTCGCCGCGCACGGCGTTGTAGCGGTCGATACAGTCAAACCATCGTTCCAGCACCGGGCGCAGGAATTCCAGCCGCGGATTGCTGATGATCATGCCTTGCATGGTGCTCTCCCTTGTTATTGTGATGTGCTCTCTGCGTTCAAAAAGCATGGCTCTTTGATATCACTGCTGACAGTGTGGCACAAGATTGGCGTCAGATAATTGATCGACGGCAGTTATTCGCTTTCAGGGGGCCTCTTCATTTGACGCTCCACCCCCAACCCTCTAACCTTCGCGGCTTGTTTCAGGTGCTCTGTGACCGCTGTCGACAGAGTGAAACAGGGAAGCCGGTGAGGCGGGTCTTCAAGCGAAGAACCCTCGCGATCCCGGCGCTGCCCCCGCAACGGTAAATGAGTAAAAGCTGCGTCCGATGCCACTGCTGCAAAGCGGGAAGGCGCGCAGCCAGGCCAACGCCGCTCATGAGCCCGGAGACCGGCCTGATCCATCCAGCGGCATCACGGTGGGCGATGCCAGGCTTTTTGCCGTCTATTCTTGTGCCTGCCCGCCGTTATCCAGCCTCAACGGAGAGCTCCCTCATGACTGATTCCCCCGAACGCGACGAGCGTCACCTGGCGCGCATGCAGCGTAAAAAAGCCGTGATCGACGAGCGCATCGCCAATTCACCAGATGAATGCGGTCTGGTGCTGGTGTTGACCGGCAACGGCAAAGGCAAAAGCAGCTCGGCGTTCGGCATGCTTGCCCGCGCCATGGGCCACGGCATGCAGTGCGGCGTGGTGCAGTTCATCAAGGGTCGTAACAGCACAGGCGAAGAATTGTTTTTCCGTAGATTCCCCGAGCAGGTGCGCTTTCACGTGATGGGCGAAGGCTTCACCTGGGAAACCCAGGACCGCCAGCGTGACATCGCCGCCGCCGAGGCTGCCTGGGAAGTCTCCCGTGAGCTGTTGCGTGATCCGTCGATCGGTCTGGTGGTGCTCGATGAACTGAACATCGCCCTCAAGCATGGCTACCTCGATCTGGATCAGGTACTCAGCGATCTGCAGGCTCGTCCGCCGATGCAGCATGTGATCGTCACGGGTCGCGCTGCGAAGCCGGAAATGATCGAGATGGGCGACACCGTCACCGAAATGGGCATGATCAAGCACGCCTTTCAGGCCGGTATCAAAGCGCAGAAAGGCGTCGAACTTTGAATCAACCACGTCACTGCCCGGCGGTACTGATCGCCGCGCCGGCCTCCGGCCAGGGCAAGACCACCGTCACCGCCGCGCTGGCTCGCCTGCATCGCAATCAGGGGCGCAAGGTTCGCGTGTTCAAATGCGGCCCGGATTTTCTCGACCCGATGATCCTCGAACGTGCCAGCGGTGCGCCGGTCTATCAACTGGACATGTGGATGGTCGGCGAGCAGGAAAGTCGACGTCTGTTGTGGGAAGCCGCCGCTGAAGCGGATCTGATCCTGATCGAAGGCGTGATGGGCTTGTTCGACGGCACACCGTCGAGCGCCGATCTGGCGCGGCACTTCGGCGTGCCGGTGCTCGGCGTGATCGACGGCACCGCCATGGCCCAGACCTTCGGCGCCTTGGCCCTGGGGCTGGCGCGCTATCAGCCGGACTTGCCGTTCGCCGGCGTGCTGGCCAACCGTGTCGGCACTGTGCGCCACGCGCAGTTGCTTGAAGGCAGTCTCACCGAAGGCCTGCGCTGGTACGGCGCATTGTCCCGGGAAACCGGGATCGAATTGCCAAGCCGCCATCTCGGTCTGGTGCAGGCCAGCGAACTCAATGACCTCGATCTGCGCCTCGACGCCGCCGCTGAAGCGCTGGCCAGTACCTGCGAGGTAGCGCTGCCACCGGCCGTGGAATTCGCTGCGCCAGAAATCGTCAAGAACGAAAGACTGCTCGAAGGCGTACGGATTGCCGTCGCCCGTGACGAAGCCTTCGCCTTCACCTATGGCGCCAGTCTCGACCTTCTAAGGGCGATGGGCGCGGAGCTGAGTTTCTTCTCGCCGATCCGCGATACGCAATTACCTGAGGCCGACAGCTTGTACCTGCCCGGCGGTTATCCGGAGTTGCACCACGTTGCCTTGTCGCAGAACACCGACATGCTCAAAGCGATCCGCGCACATCACGCCGCCGGCAAACCGCTGCTCGCCGAATGTGGCGGCATGTTGTATCTGCTCGACTCCTTGACCGACGTCGAAGGTACCCGCGCCGAACTGGTCGGTTTGCTCAACGGTGATGCCGTGATGCAAAAACGACTGGCTGCGTTGGCGTTGCAGTCCGTGGAACTGCCGGAGGGCTTGCTGCGAGGTCACACCTATCACCATTCCCTGACCACCACCGAACTGACCCCCATCGCCCGTGGCCACAGCCCCAACGGCGGGCGCGGCGCGGAAGCGGTTTACCGGGAAGGGCGGATGACCGCTTCGTACGTGCATTTTTACTTCCCGTCGAATCCGTCGGCGATTGCCGCACTGTTGGTGCCATGACCGACAACGCATTCACTGAAACCGAGCGCGAAGCGGTCTATCGCGCCATCGCCGAACGTCGCGACATGCGCCACTTCAGCGGCGGCACGGTCGAGCCTGAATTGCTTCGCCGATTGCTTGAGGCCGCACATCAGGCGCCGAGCGTCGGCTTGATGCAGCCGTGGCGCTTCATCCGTATTAGCGACCGCGCCTTGCGCGGCCAGATCCAGGATCTTGTAGAGGAAGAACGCGTACGCACCGCCGAAGCCCTAGGCGAGCGCAGCGACGAGTTCATGAAGCTTAAAGTCGAAGGCATCAATGATTGCGCCGAAGTGCTGGTTGCATCATTGATGGACGATCGCGAGCGACACATTTTCGGCCGCCGCACGCTGCCGGAGATGGACATGGCGTCGCTGTCCTGCGCGATCCAGAACCTGTGGCTGGCGGCTCGCGCCGAAGGCCTGGGCATGGGCTGGGTGTCGCTGTTCGAGCCGCAGGCGCTGGCCAATCTGCTGAAACTGCCGGTCGGGGCCAAGCCGTTGGCGGTTCTTTGTCTGGGGCCAGTCAAGGAATTCTATCCGGCGCCGATGCTGGTACTCGAAGGGTGGGCGCAGGTGCGTCCGCTCAATGAGCTGCTGTATGAAAATTTCTGGGGAGTGAGTCAATGAGTGTGGCGTTGTTGAGTGTCGCCGCGGTTGCGCTGGACGCGCTGCTGGGTGAACCGAAACGCTGGCATCCGCTGGTGGCGTTCGGCAATTTCGCCGGGCGCATCGAGCAACGTTTCAATAGCGGCGGTCGCGGCTGGCGCAGCCATGGTGTTACTGCGTGGGTGATTGCAGTGCTGCCGCTGACCCTGCTGGCCACGGCATTGTCCTGGGCGCCTTATGTCGGCTGGGTCGTCGAGATTCTCGCGTTGTATTGCGCTCTCGGCATGCGCAGCCTCGGCGAACACGTCGAGCCGGTGGCCAAGGCCCTGCGCAGCGATGATCTGGAAGAAGCGCGCAAACGCGTGGGTTATCTGGTCAGCCGCCAGACCAGTGAACTGGACAGCACTGCTGTCGCCCGCGCCGCCACCGAATCGGTGCTGGAGAACGGCAGCGATGCCGTGTTCGCCGCACTGTTCTGGTTTGTCGTGGCCGGTGCGCCGGGCGTGGTGCTCTATCGCCTGAGCAACACGCTCGATGCGATGTGGGGCTATCGCAACGAACGCTTCGAACGTTTCGGCTGGGCAGCGGCAAAAATCGACGACGTCCTCAACTACATTCCTGCGCGGCTGGTGGCGTTGACCTACGCGCTGCTCGGCAAAACCCGACTGGCGCTGAAATGCTGGCGCACCCAGGCGCCGAAATGGGACAGCCCGAACGCCGGCCCGGTGATGGCCGCCGGCGCGGGTGCCTTGGGCGTCGAGCTGGGTGGTCCGGCGATTTACCACGGCGAGTTGCACGAGCGTCCGCAACTGGGCGAAGGCGCACCGGCGGATGCCGATTCCATTGATCGCGGCTGGCAATTGGTCCAGCGCGGGGTATGGTTATGGCTGCTGATTCTCTGCGTGGGGGCTGAATTCTATGCTTGAACACGGTGGCCGGCTGCGCAGGGCGGCGCTCGAATACGGCATCGCGGAAGAAGACTGGCTCGACCTGTCCACTGGTCTCGCGCCATGGCCGTTTCCGGTCCCGGACATCCCGCAGCGGGCCTGGGCGCGGTTGCCGGAAGCCGATGACGGTCTGGAGCAGGCTGCGTGTGACTACTACGGCGCCGCGCAAGTGTTGCCGGTGGCCGGTTCGCAGATGGCCATTCAGTTGCTGCCGCGATTGCGTCGTGCCGGCAAGGTCGGCGTGCTGTCGCCATGTTACGCCGAGCATGCCGAAGCCTGGCGACGCAGTGGTTACATCGTCCGCGAAGTGCTGGAGCAGGAAGTCGATTTTTTCCTCGATAGCCTCGTCGTGCTGGTGGTGGTCAATCCGAACAACCCCACGGGCCTGAGCCTGACCCCGGCGCGGTTGCTCGACTGGCATGCGCGGCTGGCCCAACGGGGCGGCTGGCTGGTAGTCGACGAAGCGTTCATGGACAACACGCCACAGCTGAGTCTGGCTCCGCATGCTCATCAGGTCGGTTTGATCGTGTTGCGCTCGTTCGGCAAGTTTTTCGGTCTGGCCGGCGTACGACTGGGGTTTGTGCTGGCCGAGCGCAAGTTGCTCCGGTTGCTGGCCGAACAGGTCGGCCCTTGGGCCGTCAGCGGGCCGACCCGCGTGTTGGGTCAGGCCTGTCTGCAAGATACCGAAGGTCATACCCGCCAGCGGATCCGCAGCGACGAGGCCAGTGAACGGCTGGCTGCGCTGCTCGAACGTTTCGGTTTCAAGCCTCAGGGAGGCTGCGCGCTGTTTCAATGGCTGATTACCGAACACGCCGCCGCGCTGCACGAATTCATGGCCAGACGCGGCATTCTCCTGCGCCTCTTCGTGCACAACAGCAGCCTGCGTTTCGGCCTGCCCGCCAATGCCAGCGATGAAGCGCGCCTTGAGCAAGCCCTGCAAGCATTCGCCATGGACCGTTCTATGGAAATCAAACCAGCATGACCACATTAATGGTGCAGGGCACCACCTCCGACGCCGGTAAAAGCACGTTGGTGACGGCGCTGTGCCGCTGGGCAACCCGACAGGGCATTGCCGTGGTGCCATTCAAACCGCAGAACATGGCGCTCAACAGCGCGGTGACTGCGGACGGCGGCGAGATCGGCCGGGCACAAGCGGTGCAGGCGCAAGCGGCCCACCTTGAGCCACACACCGACATGAATCCGGTGCTGCTCAAACCCAACAGCGACACCGGCGCCCAGGTCATCATCCACGGGCGCGCGGTCACCAGCATGAACGCTGTCGCCTATCACGACTACAAAGCCATCGCCATGCAGGCGGTTCTCGCTTCCCACGAGCGCTTGAGCGCCGCGTATCCGCTGGTGATGGTCGAGGGTGCGGGGTCGCCGGCAGAGATCAATCTGCGTGCCGGCGACATCGCCAACATGGGCTTCGCCGAAGCGGTGGATTGTCCGGTGTTGCTGATCGCCGACATCAATCGTGGCGGCGTGTTTGCCCATCTGGTGGGCACGCTGGAACTGTTGTCTCCGAGTGAACAGGCGCGGGTGAAAGGCTTCATCATCAACCGTTTTCGCGGCGACATCGCCTTGCTGCAACCGGGCCTCGACTGGCTGGAAAAACGCACCGGCAAACCGGTGGTGGGCGTGCTGCCGTATGTGATGGATCTGCATCTGGAAGCCGAGGACGGCATCGACCAGCGCCAGACGGACAAGGCCGAGCAAGTCTTGAAAGTGGTGGTGCCGGTGTTGCCGCGCATCAGCAATCACACCGATTTCGATCCACTGCGTCTGCATCCTCAAGTCGATCTGCAATTTATCGGCCCGGGGCAAGCGATTCCGCCAGCTGATTTGATCATCCTGCCGGGCTCGAAAAGCGTGCGTAGCGACCTGGCCTACCTGCGTGCCAATGGCTGGGAAACCGCCATCTGCCGACATCTGCGTTATGGCGGCAAGCTTCTGGGAATCTGCGGCGGTCTGCAAATGCTCGGCGAGCAGGTGCATGATCCGTTGGGCCTTGAAGGCGCGCCGGGCTCCAGCGCCGGTCTGGGGTTGCTGGCGTTTGAAACGCAGCTCGAGGCCGAGAAGCAGTTGCGCAATGTGCGCGGGCGTCTGGGGTTGGAAGATGCCGAGGTCAGCGGTTATGAAATTCATGCCGGCGTGACGACGGGAACTGCGCTGGAAAACGCCGCTGTACATCTGGACGACGGCCGCTGCGACGGTGCGCAAAGTCTCGATGGACAGATTTTCGGCACCTACCTGCATGGCCTGTTCGAATCGCCGGCGGCCAGTGCGGCGCTGTTGCGCTGGGCCGGTTTGAGCGATGTGCAGGAAGTGGATTACCACGGCCTGCGCGAACGCGATATCGAGCGGCTGGCGGATCTGGTGGAAAAGCATCTCGATACTGATCTGTTGTGTGAACTCTGTGGCATTCAGGCTGGATGTGATGGCCTCTTCGCGGGCAAGCCCGCTCCCACAGGGTGCTGAGGTGTACTCAAATGCCATGTTTGGCCTAAATCCATTGTGGGAGCGGGCTTGCCCGCGAAGAGGTCAGTTGTCTCAACGATTTTTTTTCAGGATGCCTCCATGCTCCAACTGATCCTTGGCGGTGCCCGCTCCGGCAAAAGTCGCCTGGCCGAAAAACTCGCCACTGACAGCGCGCTGGCCGTGACTTATATCGCCACCAGCCAGCCGCTGGATGGCGAGATGAATGAACGTGTCGCCCATCATCGCGCCCGTCGTCCCGCCGAATGGGCGTTGATTGAGGAGCCGCTGGAGCTGGCCCGTGTGCTGCGCGAAACCGCCAGTGCAGAGCGCTGCCTGCTGGTGGACTGCCTGACGCTGTGGCTGACCAATCTGCTGATGCTCGATGACGCTGAACGCCTCGCCTCCGAACGCGAAGCCCTGCTTGAATGCCTGGCGTCACTGCCGGGTGAAATCATTTTTGTCAGCAACGAGACCGGAATGGGTGTCGTGCCGCTGGGCGAATTGACTCGCCGCTACGTCGATGAAGCCGGTTGGCTGCATCAAGCTCTGGCCGAGCGTTGTCAGCGAGTCGTCCTGACGGTTGCCGGCCTGCCCCTGACTCTGAAAGGACCTGCGTTATGACCCAAGCCTGGTGGCTGAACCCGTGCAAACCGGTGGATACGGACGCCGTTGAAAACGCGGCGGCGCGTCAGCAGCAATTGACCAAACCCGCGGGCTCCCTCGGGCAGCTTGAATCGGTGGCGGTGCAACTGGCCGGATTGCAGGGCCGGATCAAGCCGACACTCGATCAGGTCTGGATCACGATTTTTGCTGGCGACCACGGCGTTGTCGCCGAAGGCGTTTCCGCGTTCCCGCAGGAAGTCACCGGGCAGATGCTGTTGAATTTCGTCAGTGGCGGCGCGGCGATCAGCGTGCTGGCGCGGCAACTGGGCGCGCAACTGGAAGTGGTGGATCTGGGCACGGTGACCCCGTCGCTGAACCTTCCGGGTGTGCGTCACTTGAACATCGGCCCGGGCACCGCGAATTTCGCCAAGGGGCCGGCGATGACGTCGGCTCAGGGCGAGTTGGCCCTGCAAGCTGGCCGCGACAGTGTGCTGCGCGCGAAGGCGGCGGGTGCGCAACTGTTCATCGGCGGTGAAATGGGCATCGGCAACACCACGGCCGCCAGTGCGCTGGCCTGTGCACTGCTCGATTGCCCGGTTGTACATCTGACCGGTCCCGGCACCGGGCTGAATGCCGAAGGCGTCAGCCACAAGGCGCAGGTGATCGAGCGGGCGCTGGCGCTGCACGCGGCACAACGCGGCGATGCGTTGCAGACGCTGTTCAATCTCGGCGGCTTCGAGATTGCGGCTTTGGTCGGCGCGTATCTGGCCTGTGCTCAGGAAGGCGTTGCGGTGCTGGTGGACGGTTTCATCTGCACGGTGGCGGCGTTGGTGGCGGTGCAACTGAATCCGGCCTGCCGTGAATGGCTGCTGTTCGGGCATCGCGGCGCCGAGCCGGGCCATCGCCATGTGTTGGAAACTCTCGGCGCTGAACCGCTGCTGGAACTGGGCCTGCGTCTGGGCGAGGGCAGTGGCGCAGCGCTGGCGGTGCCGTTGCTGCGTCTGGCCTGCGACCTGCACGGGCAGATGGCGACCTTCGCCGAAGCGGCGGTGGCGGATCGCCCGGCATGACCTTGCGTCTGGACCTGCTGCGCCACGGTGAAACCGAGCTCGGCGGCGGCCTGCGCGGCAGTCTCGACGATGCGCTGACCGAAAAGGGCTGGGCGCAGATGCGCGAGTCGGTGATCGGGCAGGGACCGTGGGATCGGCTGGTCAGTTCGCCATTGCAGCGTTGCGCGCGATTCGCTGATGAGCTGGGCGCGCAACGGGATTTGCCGGTATCTCTGGACAAGGATCTGCAAGAGCTGCATTTCGGTGTCTGGGAAGGGCAGAGCGCAGCGGCACTGATGGAAACCGATGCAGAAGCGCTGGGCTTGTTCTGGGCCGATCCGTATGGGTTTACCCCGCCGCAGGGTGAGCCGGTCAGTGATTTTTCGGCGCGGGTGCTGGCGGCGGTCACGCGCTTGCACGCGGCGCATGCGGGAGAGCGGGTGTTGCTGGTCAGTCATGGCGGCGTCATGCGCCTGTTGCTGGCCCGCGCTCGTGGTTTGCCCCGTGAACAACTGCTCAATGTCGAAGTCGGCCACGGCGCGCTGTTTTCGCTGATCGTCGAGGCTGACGGTTCGCTCAAGGAAGTGTGCTGACATGCTGCCCCTGTGGATCGCCCTGCAATTTCTCAGCAGCCTGCCGATTCGTCTGCCGGGCATGCCGGCGCCTGAAGAACTCGGCCGCTCGCTGCTGTTCTATCCGCTGGTGGGATTGCTGTTCGGCGTGATTCTCTGGGCACTGAATATTGCGTTGGCGGGCGCGCCCTTGCTGTTGCATGCCGCGTTGTTGCTGACGGTGTGGGTGTTGCTCAGCGGTGCGCTGCACCTTGATGGATTGGCGGACAGCGCCGATGCGTGGCTCGGCGGTTTCGGTGATCGCGAGCGTACGCTGACGATCATGAAGGATCCGCGCAGCGGGCCGATCGCGGTGGTGACGCTGGTGCTGGTGTTGCTGCTCAAATACGCCGCGTTGTTGGCGTTAATCGAGCAAAAACAAGGCTTGGCGTTGATTATTGTGCCGCTACTTGGGCGGGCAGCACTGCTCGGACTGTTCCTCACCACAACCTATGTCCGGGCCGGCGGGTTGGGGCAGGCGCTGGCGGATCATCTGCCGCGCAAAACGGGTTGGCAGGTGCTGGCGGTGAGTGCGGTGGTGTGCGTGTTGATCGCCGGGTTCAATGCTGTCGTGGCGTTGCTGCTGTCGGTCGTCGTGTTCATCTGGCTGCGGCATTTGATGGTGCGGCGACTGGGTGGGACGACGGGCGATACGGCGGGCGCACTGCTGGAATTGTTGGAGATGTCAGTGCTGATTGGGCTGGCCTTGTTTTGATCTGTAACTTGATTTAACAGACTCGCGGGTATATACACGCATCATGCTTCCTTCTCAGTGTTTGTGCACCAACCTGCGTCGCGCCGCGCGTGGCGTCAGCAGGCATTACGACGGCGCTCTCGACGGCTTCGGGATCAACGTTGCCCAGTATTCTTTGCTGTGCAACCTGCAGCGTCTGGATCAGCCGAGCATTTCCGAACTGGCCGAGGCCATGGGTCTGGATCGCAGCACTCTCGGGCGCAATCTGCGGGTGCTGGAAGGTGAGGGGCTGGTGGCGCTGGCCGAGGGCGAAGACATGCGCAACCGCATCGTCCGGCTCACCGAAACCGGCGCACAACGCTTGGCAGCGGCCCTGCCGGCCTGGGAAGCGGCGCAACAGCGGTTGATCGACCGACTGGGTGCCGAGAAGCGTGAAACCTTGCTGCGGCTATTGGATGAACTGGCCTGAGAGCCGGTTTTTTCCGAATCTAAGCGGGTATATACCCGCGACTGGAGAATAACAATGAGTTCGATGTGGCGTACGTGCGGTTGGGTGTTGCTGGGGAGCGCGCTGATTCTGGCGTTGTCATTGGGCGTACGGCACGGCTTCGGGCTTTTCCTGTCGCCAATGAGCGCCCAGTTCGGCTGGGGGCGTGAAGTGTTCGCCTTTGCCATTGCCTTGCAGAACCTGATCTGGGGTCTGGCGCAACCGTTCACCGGTGCACTGGCTGACCGTTTTGGCGCAGCGAAAGTGGTACTGATCGGCGGCGTGCTCTACGCCTTGGGGCTGGTGTTCATGGGCCTGTCGGAAACAGCGTTGGGCCTGTCCCTGAGCGCCGGTTTGCTGATCGGCATCGGCCTGTCCGGCACGTCTTTCTCGGTGATTCTCGGCGTCGTCGGCCGTGCCGTGCCACCGGAAAAGCGCAGCATGGGTATGGGCATTGCCAGCGCCGCCGGCTCCTTCGGCCAATTCGCCATGCTGCCCGGCACTCTCGGGCTGATTGGCTGGCTGGGCTGGTCTGCCGCGTTGCTGGTGCTGGGCGTGCTGGTAGCGCTGATTGTGCCGCTGGTGAGCATGCTTAAGGACAAACCGTTGCCGGTGCTCGGGCATGAACAAACGTTGTCCGAAGCCCTGCGTGAGGCCTGCTCGCACTCCGGGTTCTGGCTGCTGGCGTTCGGCTTCTTCGTCTGCGGTTTCCAGGTGGTATTCATTGGCGTGCACCTGCCGGCGTATCTGGTCGACCAACATCTGCCGGCGACCGTCGGCACTACCGTGCTGGCGTTGATCGGGTTGTTCAACATCTTCGGCACCTACACCGCCGGCTGGCTCGGCGGACGCATGTCCAAGCCGCGACTGCTGACCGGCCTGTACCTGCTGCGGGCGGTGGTGATCGGGCTATTTCTGTGGCTGCCGGTGACGACCACCACGGCGTATCTGTTCGGCATGGCGATGGGCTTCCTGTGGCTGTCGACGGTGCCGTTGACCAACGGTACGGTGGCAACCTTGTTTGGCGTGCGAAACCTGTCCATGCTCGGCGGGATCGTGTTCCTGTTCCATCAGCTAGGCTCGTTCCTCGGTGGCTGGCTGGGCGGGGTGGTGTATGACCGAACCGGGAGTTATGACTTGATCTGGCAAGTGGCGATTCTCTTGAGTCTGTTGGCAGCCGCGCTGAACTGGCCGGTGCGCGAGCGTCCGGTCGCGCGCCTGCAAACCCACGCGAGCGCAGCATGAACGGCTACTGGCCTCGAATGCTGGCCATCGCTTTCGGTGCCGTGTTGCTGGCGCTGGTGTGGTGGGGCTGGCATCAGGGCGGGCTGGCGCTGATGCAGTTGGGCATGGGCGCTTGCTTGTAGGCTGGGTGGGCGAGTAACGTCGGGTTCTGACGAATGCATCAAGGAAGCCCGACATGCTCAAGCGCTGGTGTGCTGTTCCCGCGTTGCTGATGGCGTTGACCGGACTGGCCCAGGCCGCGGACTGTCCGGAGTTGCTGCAAGGTTCGTTGCCCAAATTGCGGGCCAAGGAATCCATCGACCTGTGCCAGCACTACGCCGACAAACCGCTGGTGGTGATCAACACCGCCAGCTTCTGTGGTTTCGCTCCGCAGTTCGAAGGCCTCGAAGCGCTCAATCAGCGCTACAAGGCGCAAGGGCTGGAAATGCTTGGTGTACCCTCCAATGACTTCAAGCAGGAGTCCAAGGACAGTGCCGAGACCGCCAAGGTCTGCTACGCCAACTACGGCGTGACGTTCACCATGACCGAACCGCAGAAAGTCCGCGGTGACGGTGCCACCCACCTGTTCCAGGTACTGGCCGCGCAAAGCAGCGCGCCGAAGTGGAATTTCTACAAATATGTGGTCGATCGCCAGGGCAAGGTAATCGCCAATTTCTCCAGCCTGACCAAGCCTGACGATCCGGAGTTTTTGGCGGCCATCGAGAAAGCCATCGCGTCGAAGCCCCTGAAACCCTGATCGACGCCCACAAAAAAGCCCCGCCTCTGTCGAGAGAGCGGGGCTTTTTAGTGGGCGAGGGGTTAGCCTCGCCGCACAGCATCAGAAGCGGTAGGTTGCGCCAACACCGAAACCGTTTGCCGAGTTTTCATACTTGGAATCGTAGGTCTGACCGCGATCGTTCTCGTTGCGGATGCTGACTTTCTCTTCCTGCAGGTACGAGTAAGCAACGTCGATGGTCAGGTCTTCGGTCGGGCTCCAGCCGGCACCGATGCTGAAGATCGTACGGTCGCCGGTAGGAATGCGTGGCGAACGGTCGACGTTGTTGGTCGGCGACTGGTCGAAAGTCAGACCGGTGCGCAGTACCCATTCCTTGTTCAACTGGTAGGACGTACCGATGGCGTAAGCCCAGGTGTCATGCCAGTTCTGTTCTTCGGTGATCTGGCCGAATTGGCCGGCCAGCGCTGGTTGTACGCCGCTGTTGTTGACGGTGATCTTTTCCAGCTGGCTCCAGCGGGTCCAGGTGGTACCGGCGTAGACGTTCCAGCGGTCGTTGATCTCCTGGGTAACCGAGAAGTCCACGGACTCAGGCGTGGTGATCTTCAGCGAAGCGTCGTACTTCTGGCTCGAGCTAAGGCCGGCCAGGGCCAGGGCGCCATAGTTGACCTTAGTGTTGCCTTCGAGCTTGTAGTCGACTTTCGAGTGGTAAGTCAGACCCAGACGAGTGGTGTCGGTCGCCTGTACCAGAACACCGATGTTGTAGCCCAGTGCAGTGTCGTCACCCTTGATCTTGACCTTGCCGTCCGGCAGGGCCTGAGTGATCGACAGGTTGGATTCCAGGGTGCCGTCGATACGGTTGATGGTCGGACCGAAGCCGATCGACACAACGTCGTTGAACTTGTAGCTGACAGTCGGCTGGAAGGTGATGACCTGTACTTCGGATTTGCTGCCGAAGTAACGGCCGGCAAAGCCTTTTTCATAATCGGTAATCAGGCCGAAGGGTACGTAGACACCCAGGCCGAATGCCCAATGCTCGTCGATTGGCTTGACGTAGTAGCCCATAGGTACGGAGGTGAAGGGCACCATGTCGCCTTTGTTGCTGCCGCCGTTAGGGCTGGAGCTGGCGTCGCTGATATCGGTCTTGGCATCGAGGAATGCAACACCACCGGTCACTTGTTCGCGCGTGATGCGCGACATGCCGGCAGGGTTGCCATAAACAGTGCTTGCGTCGTCGGCAGAAGAAGATCGCCCGGCGTACCCAGTCCCCATCCCGCTGATGCTGTGTTCGTTGATGGCAAAGCCAGCTGCGAAAATCTGGGTGGATGCCAAGGAAACGGCGAGGCTAAGGGTGGTTTTGAGCATTACTTTTTTCATTATTAGAACTCCTGGTGATCACCGGGGCGAAAATTACCAACATTTTCGTCACAGCGCTATAGTCCGTATGGCTTGAGTTAGAGCGGTTTTGTAGGACAATCCGACCAGATTCGCGACCCGTTGGGCGATCTTGCGAAACTGGTGAGTCAGCACGCGACCTGATTCAGCGGTGAAACACAGGTCTGCCATGCACAGGTGAAGTCACGCAGACGACCCTGGGGTTGAAAGGTCTGGCGCCAGATACGCGCCATTCCCAGCAGATCCTCCGGGTCGGGGAGGGTGGGATTTTGCTCTTCGACCAGCAGCCAGGCGATGGCTGTGGCATAACGCAGGTTGACGGTCAGTTCGAGGTGCGGACCGCTGAGAAAGGCATGCTGGCTGGCGAGGCCGCGAACCAGGCTGGCGCGCTCCGGATCGAGCGCCAGATAATGATCCCAGAGCGCCTGGTGGCGATGTTCGGCAATCCGGTACAAGCCGTGGCCGCGGCGGTCATGCAGGGCGGAACCCAGGGCGGACTGGCTGGCGGCGATGCCCAGCAGCAGGGATTCGGCGGTGGCGCAGTGGCGTCCCAGATAAATCAGCGTTGGACGGATCACATAGCGGCACAGTTCGCTGGCGGCGATACCCATAAAAGCCTCGGATCTTGTTATTGGGCGGCGAGGCCTGAAGGGGAGCTTGGCAGCTGTGAATCGACTCAGGCCCGCCGGAAGCGGATCACGCCGCTTGAGTTGAAGTGTAGTGTCATATTCGCGACGTAAAGGCCTGTTTTTAAAATATTTCCAGCGAGCAGTTATAACCGTTATACCGGTTGGTGCTTAATCGCGAATGACAAAAAGAGAAACATCGGGCAATAAAAAGCCCCGCGTTTCAAGCGGGGCTTTTGCTTTTGCAGCCATTGCGGCCTCTCAGGCGATCAATGCCTGGCGGGTGCGATCAATCACGGCCTGCAGCGGTTCGGCGCTGGAGTACTGATCAGGGTACAGACGCTCGCTATGGCGGGCGATCCCGTGTTCATTGACCACGGTGAAGCTGAAGCAGCCTTTGCGAGCGGCCATGATCAGGCAGTTCATTGGAGCAAAAGCGTTGGTTAGGGTGCGAATGGCATCCTGAGTCTGGATTTGAGTAGACATAGTTATTAGGTGTTCCTACAAATGACACGGATAAGAACCGTGCAACGTTAAAACGTTCCAGTAACGTCGACCACCATTGGTCGAACGAAGAACCCGACTGGAACAAAGCAGCCAGTTTGAAGCGCTGATAAGTTGGCGCGCTTGGGCTGGCAGGTAGGTACTTAGGAGGGCAGGCAACACATCGAGGGCAAAGGTTCTGGGCCCGGGGTGAAGATCCTGATCAATTTGCAGGTTGGTTCGGTCAGAGTAAGTGGTCTTCGCAACACCCTTTGCTTTCGATTCAAAGGCTGTGTCGTCGCAAGATTTACCTGGAAACCATCGAGGGGTCGATCCCGCTTTGTCGGTGGAGGCTTCCCTGAGAGAAGGCTGACCGTGGGGTTTGTTCGACCGGAATTGACTTTCAGCTTGGTACTAACGCCGCGGATACTAACGGAACGCTTCCAGGAAGGCAAACCTGTTTTTTAAAAAGTACGAGCAGACGGTGCCGAGAGCCCCGGCCCTGCCCCGATTTGGCTCACATTCCGACCGTCGGTCGTCGCACTGGGCGAGCCGGACGAGCGTAGCGCAAGGGCTTATCCCCAGCCAAGTGGCCAAAACGACCCGAAAACGCGCACCGATATAACCGCGTAACAGGTACTTGTGCACATTAGTTGCGCGGACGGTAACGACGCTGTCACATCGATCCTGACCCCGGTGGCTGCCTGTAACGAAAGTTTAAGTCAATGAAAAACATCGCTTTTTTTTACTGGTGAAAAAATCGTCAGTTTGACTGCGGGCCCCATTCCATAAGGCTTTGCGGCGAGTCAGGGGCGGTTGTCCACTGAGTTATCCACAGCTTCTGTGGATTGTCCCGAGCGCTTGCTCTAGCACGGGCGTGCCGGGTTTTTTTCGACTTTACCTGTGCGAAAAAAAGAGTAGAGTGGCGCGCCTTCCGATCTGTCCCACAGTGCTTTATGAAGTTTCGCTCAGCTCCAGATTCTGTTACTTCCCAACCCTCTCGTGTTACCGCTCCCAAGCGATTTTCCGTGCGCGTGGCCGAATGGCTGCTGGACAGCCCGCGCCTGGGCGACAGCCAGAACGCCAAGCACCTCGCCGGCCGCCTGCTCAAACAACCGGCCCGTGAAGGCGTAGTTGTGGCGCAAAGTCGCCTTGGTCAATTGATGTGCCGTGAATGCGGCAATGCCCGGGATCGTCGAATCGGTCAGGACCTGTTGCGTCAGGCTGCCCGTGCGGGTGATCGACGTGCGCAACAGGAACTTGGCCTGATCGAAGACTGAGCTGTCCAAGACCTGACGCCTTGGTTAACCTTCAGGCTTTATCGGATTGGCGGGAATGACTATGGCGATGGACTTGACCAGCCTCTTGCTCGGTTTGGCAGGCGCGGCTTTGCCACTGCTGGCGCTGGCCTGGCAACTGCAGCGCCGGGCCAGTCATGGCGAGTCTGAAGTTGCATTGCTCGAAGAGCGACTGGCCACGGCGCAAATGGCCCAGGACGGCCTCAACGCCCAGCTAGAAGCCTGTCGCGACGAAGTCGCCGACCTTGGTCAGGCCAATGCCTCGAAACAAGCGGACCTTGCGGCCGTGCGCCGGGAAGTCGAGCTGTTGCAGATCGAACGCGACGACGCCCGTGACGCCGCCCATGCCTGGAACCTGGAGCGCGCCAACAAGGAAGCCGAGCTGCGACGCCTGGACGCTCAGGCGGCTTCATTGAGTGCCGAGTTGCGCGAGCAGCAGGAAAGCCATCAGCAGCGCCTCGATGACCTGCAAGGTTCCCGTGACGAGTTGCGCGCCCAGTTCGCCGAACTGGCCGGCAAGATCTTCGACGAGCGTGAACAGCGCTTTGCCGAAACCAGTCAGCAGCGCCTCGGGCAGTTGCTTGATCCTTTGAAAGAACGCATCCAGTCCTTCGAAAAGCGTGTCGAGGAAAGCTATCAGGCAGAAGCCCGCGAGCGCTTCTCGCTGGCCAAGGAGCTTGAGCGCCTGCAGCAACTGAACCTGCGCCTGAGCGATGAAGCGACCAACCTGACTCGCGCCCTGAAAGGCCAGAAGACTCAGGGCAACTGGGGCGAACTGATCCTTGAGCGAGTGCTGGAACATGCCGGGTTGGAGAAGGGCCGCGAGTACCAGACCCAGGTCAACCTCAAGGGCCCGGATGGCGAGCGCTTCCAGCCGGACGTGATCATTTACCTGCCGGGCGACAAGCAAGTGGTGGTCGACTCCAAGGTCAGCCTCACGGCGTACCAGCAATATGTAGCGGCCGACGACGATGCCATTGGCCAGATCGCCATGAAGCAGCACGTGCTGTCGCTGCGCAGTCATGTCAAAGGCTTGGCCGGTAAGGACTACAAGCGACTGGAAGGGTTGCACAGCCTCGATTTCGTCTTGCTGTTCGTACCCATCGAGGCGGCGTTTTCCGCGGCGCTGCAAGCCGAGCCGACGTTGTTCCAGGAAGCTTTCGATCGCAACATCGTGATCGTCAGCCCGACCACGCTGCTCGCCACCCTGCGAGTCATCGACAGCCTGTGGAAGCAGGAGCGCCAGAGCCAGAACGCCCGGGAAATCGCCGAGCGTGCCGGATGGCTGTACGACAAGTTCGTGTTGTTCATTCAGGATCTGGATGAAGTCGGCAATCGTCTGCAGCAACTGGACAAAGCCTACAGCGCAGCGCGAAACAAGCTGACAGAAGGGCGCGGCAACCTTGTCAGCCGCAGCGAACAGCTGAAATTGCTCGGCGCACGGGCCAGCAAGAGCCTGCCGGCAGATCTGCTGGAGCGCGCGATGACCGATGCCGACGGCTTGGTCGAATTACCCGAATAAGCCGCGGCGCCAAAGCGGCGCTCTTATAGAGGCGCTTTTAGAGAGGCGCTTTTAGAGAGGCAAATAGCGACTCAACAACGCCCGCAACGCCGCCGGTTTTACCGGTTTGGCCAGATAATCCAGCCCCGCCGCATGCACTTTGGCCACGGTTTCCGGATGCCCATCGGCGCTGATCACCACGCCGGGTACTGGCTCGCCCAGGCTCGTACGCAACCAGGCCATCAGATCGGTGCCGGTCTCGCCGTGGTCGAGATGGAAATCCACCAGTGCCAGTTGCGGCCGCACGCCATCGTTGAGCAGCGCCGCGCATTCTTCGCGGTTGCGCGCCGTCCACACCTGACAACCCCAACGTGTGAGCAGGCTGTTCATGCCGATCAGGATGCTGTCTTCGTTGTCGATGCACAGCACCTGCGCGCCGCTGTGCAATTTGCCGTTGAGTTCGACCGCCGCGCTCGGCTGGGCGATCTGCGTCCGTGCCAGCGGCACCCGCACACTGAACACGCTGCCGCGCCCTGGCCATGAACGCACGCGCAAGGTATGCCCGAGCACCCGGCACAAGCCATCGGCAATCGCCAGGCCCAGGCCCAGGCCTTTCTCGGCGCGGGTCTGGTGGCTGTCGAGGCGTTTGAATTCTTCGAAAATCACCTGCTGCTTGTCTTCCGGAATCCCCGGCCCACGATCCCAGACCTCCAGGCAAATCTCGCCCTGTCGCCGACGCACGCCCAGCAACACCGGGCCTTTGGCGTAGCGGAAGGCGTTGGTGAGGAAATTCTGCAGAATCCGCCGCAGCAATTTGATGTCGCTGTCGATGCGCAAATGACTGCCGCGCACCCGGAAGTTCAGGCCTTGCTCCTGAGCCAGTGCCTTGAATTCCGCACCGAGAATGTCGAACATTTCATTGACCGCGAACGACTTGCGATCCGGGTTGATCTTGCCGTTTTCCAGGCGGGAGATGTCCAGCAGGTCGCTGATCAGGTCTTCGGCCGAACGCAGCGAACTGTCGAGATGCTGCACCAGTTTCTGCGCCTCGCTACTCAAGCCGTCGTCCTGGTGGGAGAGGGCGGCGGAGAACAGCCGCGCCGCGTTCAGGGGTTGCATCAAGTCGTGGCTGACCGCTGCAAGGAAGCGGGTTTTCGACTGGTTGGCCGCCTCGGCATTGCCCTTGGCTTCCGTCAGCGCGACGTTGAGTTGCGACAGTTCCTGAGTCCGTTCGCTGACCCGTTGTTCCAGCCCTTCGTTGGCCTCGGTCAGCGCCTGCTCGGCCTCGCGGAACGCGGTGATGTCAGTGAAACTCATGACGAAACCGCCACCGGGCATCGGGTTGCCGATCAGTTCGATCACCCGGCCGTTGGGGAACAGACGTTCGGAGGTGTGGGCGCGGCCCTGACGCATCCAGTGCAGGCGGCGGGCGACGTGGACTTCCGCTTCGCCGGGGCCGCACAAGCCGCGTTCGGCGTTGTAGCGAATGATGTCGGCAATCGGCCGGCCGACGCTGATCAATCCGTCCGGGTAGTTAAATAGCTCCAGGTAGCGCCGGTTCCAGGCCACCAGTTTCAGCGACTGGTCGACCACGCTTATGCCCTGGGTGATGTTTTCGATGGCGCCTTGCAGCAGCGCGCGGTTGAACTGCAACACTTCCGAGGCTTCGTCGGCGATCCGGACGACGTCCTCCAGCTGCATTTCCCGACCTTCAATGGCGGCTTTTACGACAGCCCGCGTCGAAGAAGCGCCGAGGACACCCGCCAGCAAGCGCTCGGTGTGGGCGATCCATTCGCCGTCGGCGTTCTGGTTCGGGTTGAAGCCTTTGCCCTGGCGATAGGCGAAGCGGATGAAGCTCTGCCGCGCACGTTCTTCACCGACAAATCGCGCGGCCAGTTGCAGCAAGTCGTCAATTTGCACTGCCAGCATCGAGCGTGCGCTGGGCCGGGCACTGATTTCCTGACCGATGAAACGCCCGGCCTGCCAGTGTTCCGACACCCGGGTGCGCGACAACACCGAGACCCAGGCGAACAACGTGAAGTTACCCGCCAGCGACAGCACCACGCCTTGGGTCAGCGGGGTGATCGGCAGGTTGAGCGGATTGCTGTGCAGCCAGGCCAGGCCGGGGAACGTGTCCAGCGACCAACCGAGGCTGCGGGCGGCAATCGGCAGAATCAGGGTGTAAAACCACAGGAAGGTGCCCGTGGCGAGGCCGGCGAACACGCCGCGGCGGTTGGCCTGTTTCCAGTACAGCGCGCCGAGCATCGCCGGCGCCAGTTGGGTAACGGCGGCGAAAGCGATCTGGCCGATGGTCGCCAGGCTCGCGGTGGAGCCGAGCAGGCGATAGCTGACGTAAGCCAGCAACAGAATGACCACGATGCTGACCCGGCGTACCGAGAGCATCCACTGCCGGAACACTTCGAACGGCCGCTCGGCATTGTTGCGTCGCAACAGCCACGGCAACAGCATGTCGTTGGACACCATGGTCGACAAAGCCACGCTCGCCACGATCACCATGCCGGTGGCCGCCGACGCACCACCAATGAATGCCAGCATCGCCAGCGCCGGGTGGGCCTGGGCCAGTGGCAGGCTGATGACGAAAGAATCCGGGAGGACGGAGCTGGGCAGCATCATCTGACCAGCCAGGGCGATCGGGACTACAAACAGCGCTGCCAATGCGAGGTAGGCCGGGAACACCCACTTGGCCAGACGCAAGTCCTGCGGGTCGATGTTTTCCACCACCGTCACATGGAACTGCCGGGGCAGGCAGATGATCGCCATCATCGCCACGCCGGTCTGCACCACCATCGAGGGCCAGTTGATGGTTTCTTTCCAGTATTCCTCGAGGCGCGGCGCGAGCATCGCCTGATTGAACAGGTCGTCGAAGCCGTCATACAGGCCATAAGTGACGAAGGCGCCGACGGCGAGGAAGGCGAACAACTTCACCAGCGATTCGAACGCAATCGCCAGCACCATGCCTCGGTGGTGCTCGGTGGCGTCGAGGTTGCGCGTGCCGAAAACGATGGTGAACAGCGCCAGCACCAATGACACGATCAGCGCCGTGTCCTGGGCGCGGGTGCCCATGGCGTCGGCGCCGGCACCGATCAGCAGATTCACGCCGAGGACGATGCCTTTGAGCTGCAAGGCTATATAAGGGAGAACGCCGACCAGGCAGATCAGCGCGACGACCACCGCCAGCGATTGGGATTTGCCGTAACGGGCTGCGATGAAGTCGGCAATTGAGGTGATGTTCTCCTGTTTGCTGATCATCACCATTTTCTGCAGGACCCACGGTGCGCCCAGCAACAGCAGGATCGGCCCGAGGTAAATCGGCAGGAATGACCACAACTGTTCGGCCGCCTGACCGACCGCGCCGAAGAACGTCCAACTGGTGCAGTAAACCGCCAGCGACAGGCTGTACACCCAGGCACGTATCCGCGGCGGCAACGGCGCGCTGCGACGGTCGCCGTAGAAGGCGATGGCGAACATGATGGCCATATAGGCCAGGGCGACGGCGGCGATCAGCCCGCTGGACAACGACATGGAACACTCCCGACAAAATACGACCGGACTCGCGCCCGGCCAGACAGTCTCGCATGCGCGCGGCGGTTAGTCAGTGTCGACCAAGGTCGTGGCGTGGCGGGGTGTCGCAGGCGCAGAACCGGGCGGTTCTGCGCTGTCAGTCCTGACGCAGCGCGATGTCGATCATCCGGTGCAGTTCTTCGACTTCGAGAGGCGCTGCCGCAAACAGAATGCGGAACACGACAGGGGACACCACCAGATTGATCAGCCGATCCACGCTCGGCGCCGGTTCCTCGGGGTGACGCTCAATGATGGTCTGCAATTGCGCGCCGATGATTGTCACGCAATAGCCCGGCGTAGCGCTCGCCTGCACGTCGCGCATCATGTTACGCCCGGGTTCCGAACTCATTTCGTCGAGATATTGTTCGGCCCAAGCACGGATATCGCTGCGCAGACTGCCGGTTTCAGCTGGCTCGCTATCGGGGCGCATACGGGCGAGGGCGACGTCGGCCAGCAAGGTGGCCAGATCTCCCCAGCGTCGATAAATTGTCGACGGCGTCACGCCGGCGCGCGCCGCGATTTGCGGGACGGTCACCGTTGAGCGCTCCTGTTCCTGCAGAAGTGCGCGGACTGCCGAGTGAATCGATTCCTGCACCCGGGCACTGCGACCGCCCGGACGTAAACCTTCTTTAATAGCCATGCGGCAGACCTTAACACAAAGAATTTGCTTTAAGCGCAAGCCGGGAGCACACTCCGCAAAAGCAAAAAAATAGCTTTTAAGGAGTATATCCATGACCCGCCTTGCTTCCAACCGTTCCAGCCTGTGGTTTCTGGCGATCACCTTACTCAGTTTTCTCGCCGCTTCCACTGCGCCGACGCCGTTGTATCACCTGTATCAGGATCACCTGCATTTTTCGGCAGCGGTGCTGACACTGATTTTCGGCGTTTACGCACTGAGTCTGCTGGCCGCGCTGCTGACGGTCGGTTCGCTGTCCGATCACCTGGGACGCAAACCGGTGATCTTCACCGCTGTTGTCCTCAATGCCGTAGCGATGCTGCTGTTCATCTACGCCGACAGCGTGGGCTGGCTGATCGGCGCGCGGGTGCTGCAAGGGTTCGCCACCGGCATGGCCACCGCCGTGTTGAGCGCGACGCTGCTGGACACCGACCGCCAACAAGGGCCGCTGATCAACAGCGTGGCGCCGCTGCTCGGCATGGCACTCGGTGCGATGGGTTGCGGTTTGCTGGCGGAATTCGCCCCCGCACCATTGCAACTGACCTACTGGCTGCTACTCGCACTGTTTGTGGTGCAGGGCATTTACGTCTGGCGCTTGCCGGAAAGCGTCTCGCCGCAAGCCGGGGCGTGGGCCTCGTTGCGGCCGACCCTGCATGTGCCGGTTCAGGCGCGTTCGACGCTGTGGCGAGTGTTGCCGCTGAACACCGCGACCTGGGCGCTCGGCGGTTTCTATGCTTCGCTGGCACCGTCACTGGTGCGCACGGCGACCGGCTCCACCTCTAATCTGATCGGCGGTGCGACCGTGGCGGCATTGACCGTGACCGGCGCCCTGATGATCTTCACCTTGCGCAATCGCCCAGCCTCCCGTGCGCTGCAACTCGGCGCGAGCCTGTTGCCGGCCGGAATCGTGTTGATTCTGCTGGGTGTCCACAGTGCCAGCCTGTCGCTGTTCTTCTTCGGTACATTGGTCGCCGGTTGTGGATTCGGCTCTGGTTTTCTGGGAGCAGTGCGCAGTCTGGTGCCGCTGGCCTTACCCCACGAACGGGCCGGGTTGATGTCGGCCTACTACGCGCTCAGTTACCTGGCGTTCTGCCTGCCGGCGTTGCTGGCCGGGCACTTCACCCATAGCCTGGGCCTGCTGGCCACCACCGATGTGTATGGCGCGGTGCTGATCGTGCTGGCGGTCGGCGCGCTGCTGATGAGTTTTCGTGCGCAAGCGGCCAAGACCTGTAGTGCGCCATAACCCTGCGGATTCGGTTAGCCTTGACCAGCCCATTCTTCTCATGGATCGATACATGAAGATTATCCGCAGCAAGACCTTCACCGCCGAGCGTGCCTGGGGCGCGCTCGACATCGCCAACATGAACGGCATCACCACGCGATTGCACTGGACTGATCAGCCCTACAAATGGCACGTCAACGATGGCGAGGAAGTGTTCGTGGTGCTCGATGGTCAGGTGCTCATGCACTACCGCGAAGCCGGCGAGGAAAAGCAGGTGCAGTTGGATGTCGGTGACATCTTCTACGCGTCCATTGGCACGGAGCATGTTGCTCATCCGCAAGGCGCTGCGCGGATTCTGGTGATTGAAACCGAAGGCAGTGTCTGACTGCATATCTACAAAACAGATAACAGTTAGAGATATTACCCGTTATATAGATATTCGATTCGGTTCTACCATGGACTCAACCTCACCTGAGGACAGGAGTTCATGATGACTTGCCCCAACAGTGCCAAAACCGGCATCAAGCCTTTCAGCCAGCTTCAGCATCCGCGTGAAGTGATCCGTCAATTCACACCGAACTGGTTCGCCGCGACCATGGGTACCGGTGTGCTGGCGTTGGCGCTGGCGCAACTGCCTTTCGCCATCCCGGGACTGCACGCCGTGGCCGAAGGGCTATGGATGTTCAACATTCTGTTGTTCGTGCTGTTTACCGCCGCCTACGCCGCGCGCTGGATTCTGTTCTTCGACGAGGCGCGGCGGATCTTCGGGCACTCCACGGTTTCGATGTTCTTCGGCACCATTCCCATGGGCCTGGCGACCATCATCAACGGTTTTCTGTTGTTCGGCCTGCCGCGCTGGGGCGAGGGCGTCATTCATCTGGCTGAAGTGCTGTGGTGGCTGGACGTGGCGATGTCGCTGGCCTGCGGCGTGCTGATCCCCTACATGATGTTTACCCGTCAGGAACACAGCATCGATCAGATGACCGCCGTCTGGCTGTTGCCGGTGGTAGCGGCGGAAGTGGCGGCGGCCAGCGGCGGACTGCTGGCGCCACATCTGGCTGACGCGCACTCGCAACTGGTGGTGCTGGCGACGAGCTACGTGCTCTGGGCCTTTTCCTTACCCGTGGCGTTCAGCATTCTGACCATCCTGCTGTTGCGCATGGCCTTGCATAAACTGCCCCACGAAAACATGGCGGCGTCGAGCTGGCTGGCCCTGGGGCCGATCGGCACTGGTGCCCTGGGCATGTTGCTGCTGGGCGGCGACGCGCCGGCGATCTTCGCGGCTAACGGCATGCCGGGTATCGGTGAAATCGCGTCGGGCCTGGGCCTGATAGCCGGGATCACGCTTTGGGGCTTTGGCTTGTGGTGGATGTTGATGGCGCTGCTGATCACCGTGCGTTACCTGCGCGACGGCATCCCGTTCAACCTTGGCTGGTGGGGATTTACCTTCCCGCTGGGCGTGTATTCGTTGGCAACCCTGAAGCTCGGCAGCACGTTGAACCTGACGTTCTTCAGCGTGGCCGGTTGTGTGTTGGTGGCGCTGCTGGCGGTGATGTGGCTGATCGTCGGCAAGCGCACGCTGCAAGGCGCATGGCGCGGCGAGCTGTTTGTTTCACCGTGCATTGCAGGTTTGAAGAAATAACCTGAAAAGTTTAGGTAAGGTGTGGCCTGGATCGCGGATCGACATTCCAATAAACGTATCCAGGCCACTCGCTACCCAACATCAGGGACACACGGAAGATGAGTCACCCCTCACAGTTCAACCTGCTGCGTACCCGGCGCTTCCTGCCGTTCTTCATCACTCAGTCGCTGGGCGCGTTCAACGACAACGTGTTCAAGCAGTCGCTGATCCTCGCCATTCTCTATCGACTGACCATCGAAGGTGACCGCTCGATCTGGGTCAACCTGTGTGCGCTGCTGTTTATTCTGCCGTTCTTCCTGTTTTCGGCGCTGGCCGGACAGTTCGGTGAAAAGTTCGCCAAGGATGCGCTGATCCGTCTGATCAAACTGGCGGAAATCGCCATCATGGCCGTGGGATCCGTCGGTTTCCTGTTCGATCACCTGTCGCTGATGCTGGTGGCGCTGTTCGCCATGGGCACTCACTCGGCACTGTTCGGGCCGGTGAAGTACTCGATCCTGCCGCAGGCCTTGCACGAAGATGAGCTGGTCGGCGGTAACGGTCTGGTGGAAATGGGCACGTTCCTGGCGATCCTGGCCGGCACCATCGGCGCCGGGGTCATCATGTCTTCGACGCACTATGCGCCGCTGGTGTCGACCGCGATTGTCGGCATCGCCGTACTCGGTTACCTCGCCAGTCGCAGCATTCCCCGGGCGGCGGCCGCGTCGCCGGAAATGCGCCTGAACTGGAACATCTTCAGCCAGTCCTGGGCCACGCTGAAACTCGGGCTGGGCCAGACGCCGGCAGTGTCGCGCTCGATTGTCGGCAATTCGTGGTTCTGGTTTGTCGGGGCGATTTATCTGACACAGATCCCGGCCTACGCCAAGGAATGGATGCACGGCGACGAAACCGTGGTCACTTTGATCCTCACTGTGTTCTCGGTCGGCATCGCACTGGGCTCGATGCTCTGCGAGAAGCTTTCCGGGCGCAAGGTCGAGATCGGTCTGGTGCCGTTCGGTTCGTTTGGCCTGACGGTTTTCGGGCTGTTGCTGTGGTGGCATTCCGGTGGAATCCCAGAGAGCGCCGTTGGCCATAGCTGGACTGAGGTGCTGGGCTTCGGTCACGCCTGGGCCGTATTGGTCGACATCCTCGGTCTCGGCATCTTTGGCGGTTTCTACATCGTGCCGCTGTATGCGCTGATCCAGTCGCGCACCGCCGAGAACGAGCGGGCGCGGGTGATTGCCGCCAACAACATTCTCAACGCGCTGTTCATGGTGATTTCAGCCATCGTCTCCATCGTGTTGTTGAGCGTGGTCAAACTGTCGATTCCACAGCTGTTCCTGGTGGTGTCGCTGCTGAACATCGGCGTCAACGCCTACATCTTCAAGATCGTCCCCGAGTTCAGCATGCGTTTCATGATCTGGCTGCTCAGCCATTCCATGTACCGCGTCGAGCATCGCAACCTTGAAGCGATTCCCGATGAGGGTGCGGCGTTGCTGGTGTGCAACCACGTTTCGTTTGTCGATGCCTTGCTGATTGGCGGCGCGGTGCGTCGGCCGATTCGCTTTGTCATGTACTACAAGATCTACAACCTGCCGGTACTGAACTTTATCTTCCGCACAGCGGGGACCATTCCTATCGCCGGACGCCAGGAAGACATCCAGATCTACGAAAAGGCCTTCACCCGGATTGCTCAATATCTGAAGGATGGTGAGCTTGTCTGCATCTTCCCCGAAGGCAAGTTGACTGCCGATGGTGAGATCAACGAGTTCAAGGGTGGGCTGACGCGGATTCTCGAAGAGACGCCGGTGCCGGTGATTCCGCTGGCGTTGCAGGGGTTGTGGGGGAGTTTCTTCAGCCGCGATCCGAATAAAGGGCTGTTTCACCGATTGTGGTCGCGGGTGACGCTGGTGGCGGGGTCGCCGGTGGCGGTCGAGGCGGCGCAGCCTGCTCAGTTGCAGGCGTTGGTCGGGGAATTGCGCGGGACAGTCAGATAATCAGTGACTGTGCTGGCCTCATCGCGGGCAAGCCCGACTCCCACAGGTTTCCTGGGTGCACACAAGATTTGTGTTCACTGGAGATTCTGTGGGAGCTGGCTTGCCAGCGATGGCGGTAATGGCTTAAGCGCTGACCTTGAGTCCGATCAATCCGGCGATGATCAGTGCAACGCTGGCCAGCCGAATCAACGCCATCGACTCGCCAAACAGAATGATCCCGGCAATCACCGTGCCCACTGCACCGACGCCAGTCCAGATCGCATAAGCCGTGCCCAGCGGCAGTTCCTTCATCGCCAGGCCCAGCAGGCCAAGACTGACCGCCATGGCGGCGACGGTGAGAACGGTCGGAAGCGGACGGGTGAAGCCATCGGTGTATTTAAGGCCGACGGCCCAGCCGACTTCGAACAGGCCGGCGAAAAACAGAATGATCCAGGACATGAAAGACCTCCATCGATTGACGGGGCCGTCCCCAGATTGAAAACTCGATTGAGCCGCAGGGTCGTCCCTGCGTGGCGCACATAGTACCTAAAAATGTGCGCCGGGGATCAATCCGGGGATCAGTCAGTCGGCAGTCTGCTGAGCCAACGCCTCACGATCTTCCTTTTCGCTCATGCGGCGGAACCAGGTCGACAGCAGCGCCCCGGAAATGTTGTGCCACACACTGAACAGCGCGCTCGGCACAGCCGCCAGCGGCGAGAAATGCGCACTGGCCAGCGCGGCACCCAGTCCCGAGTTCTGCATGCCGACTTCCAGCGCCAGGGACTTGCGTTGAGCCAGCGGCAAACCGAACAGGCGCCCGGTGAAGTAACCCAGCAAATAGCCGAAGCTGTTGTGCAGCATCACCACAGCCATGATCAACAGGCCGGATTCGGCGATTTTCGCCTGACTGGCAGCAACTACGGCGGCGACGATGATCACGATGCTGACCACCGATACCAGCGGTAGCACTTCCACCGCATGCCGAACCTTATCCCCAAGCAGTCGCTGCGCCACCACGCCGAGGATGATTGGCAACAGCACCACTTGCAGGATTGACCAGAACAGCTCCATGAACGAAACCGGCAACCACGCCGAAGCCAGCAGCCAGATCAGCGCCGGCGTCAGCAGCGGAGCGAGGAGGGTGGTGACGGCGGCGATGGCCACTGACAGCGCCAGATCGCCCCGGGCCAGCCAGGTCATGACATTCGATGAGGTGCCGCTCGGGCAGCAACCGACCAGAATCACCCCGACGGCAATTTCCGGCGGCAGGTGAAAGATCTGGCAAAGCAACCACGCCATCCCCGGCATGATCACGAAATGCGCGACCACGCCCAGCGCCACTCGCCACGGATGGCGGGCGACGGCGGCGAAGTCGTCGAGTTTGAGGGTCAGGCCCATGCCGAACATCACCAGCCCGAGCAGCGGCACGATTGCGCCTTTCAGACCGAGGAACCACGCAGGTTGCAGGAACGCGACCACGGCGAAAATCAGAACCCAGTAAGCGAAGGTGTTGCCGACAAAACGACTCAGTGCAGCCAGTGCGCGCATGGCCTGTTCCTTATTATTAATGACACCACAAAACATTGTGGGAGCTGGCTTGCCAGCGATGGCGGTATGTCAGACGCCATTTGAGCTATCTGTAACACCGCTATCGCAGGCAAGCCAGCTCCCACAGTTGATTCGGTTTCTTCAGTTGAAACCGCTTTATGCTTAGATCCCCTGCGGCGTCTCTTCACCGCCCAGTGCCTCAACCAGCGCCGGCAGGAAGTCGCCGAACGTCAGCATCATCAGGGTGAAGCTGGCGTCCAGTTGACCGAGGGCTTCGTCGCCGCCGTCCTGTTCAGCCTGATCCTGCAACAGGTCTTCGAATTTCAAGCGTTTGACGGTCATCTTGTCGTCGAGCATGAACGACAGTTTGTCCTGCCAGGCCAGCGACAGTTGAGTAACGACTTTGCCAGTGCTCAGGTGCAGCTGGATTTCTTCGCTGGTCAGGTCCTGACGCTTGCAACGCACGATGCCGCCATCTTCATGGGTGTCGCGCAGTTCGCATTCGTCCAGTACAAAGAAGTCCGGGGCGGCTTGCTGGGTGGTGACCCATTCGGTCATCACGGCAGTCGGCGCGGTTTTCACGGTCAGCGGACGAACCGGCAGGGTGCCGATCACTTCACGCAGGGTGGAAAGCAGGTCTTCGGCGCGTTTCGGGCTGGCGGAGTTGACCAGGATCAGGCCCTGTTTCGGCGCGATGGCGGCGAAGGTCGACGAGCGGCGGATAAAGGCGCGCGGCAGGAACGCCTGGATGATTTCATCCTTGATCTGATCGCGTTCCTTCTTATAGACCTTGCGCATCTGCTCGGCTTCGATCTCTTCGACCTTTTCCTTGACCGCGTCGCGCACGACGCTGCCCGGCAGGATGCGTTCTTCTTTACGGGCGGAGATCAGCAGGAAGTCACCGCTGACGTGCACCAGTGGTGCATCTTCGCCCTTGCCGAACGGCGCGACGAAACCGTAGGTGGTCAACTCCTGGCTTGCACATGGACGCGCCAGTTTGGTGGCCAGTGCAGTTTCCAGCGCCTCGGCATCGACAGGCAGGTCTTGGGTCAGGCGATAGATAAGCAGGTTCTTGAACCACATGGGGTGAGTCTCTCCTTTATACAAAGGGGGGCATTATTGTCTTCGCCGGGTCATAGGCCAACCCTTCTCTAAGCCTTTGGAAGGCCTGAGAAAATTAATTAAAAAAGTGCTTGCCAGAGGTTGGGTCGCTCCGTAGAATGCGCGCCACACCGAAGCGAAGGGTGATTAGCTCAGCTGGGAGAGCGTCTGCCTTACAAGCAGAATGTCGGCGGTTCGATCCCGTCATCACCCACCATTCGTTTCAAGTGTTTAGCGCAGCGGTAGTTCAGTCGGTTAGAATACCGGCCTGTCACGCCGGGGGTCGCGGGTTCGAGTCCCGTCCGCTGCGCCATATTCGGTAACCTGGAACACTGAACGCCAGGTCACCACGGAAAAACCCGCCAAGGCGGGTTTTTTTCTGCCTCGAGTTGTACATGCGGAATGTGTCGTTTCACCGGTTTTCGGATTTATTTGAAAAAAACTTCAATTAAATCAACACTTTACGAAAACTTGTGGCATAATGCGTCCCGTAACGAAGCGAAGGGTGATTAGCTCAGCTGGGAGAGCGTCTGCCTTACAAGCAGAATGTCGGCGGTTCGATCCCGTCATCACCCACCATTCGTTTCAAGCGTTTCGCGCAGCGGTAGTTCAGTCGGTTAGAATACCGGCCTGTCACGCCGGGGGTCGCGGGTTCGAGTCCCGTCCGCTGCGCCATATTCGGTAACCTGGAACACTGAACGCCAGGTCGCCACAGAAAGCCCGCCTAGTGCGGGCTTTTTGCTGTCCGGGGTTCGGCTATTGCCGGGCCTGAACATAAAAAGCGACCTATGACGGTCGCTTTTTTCGTTTCTGACGCTGCTATTGCGCGGCGTTGCGACTGTGCCGGTAATCACTCACTGCTTCATACACCGCTTTACGCAAACGGTTGATCCCGCCAATCGGGCGATGGGCTTCGATGCCGAACCATGGGTTGAACGACAGGTTGTCGCATTGCAGGTTCAGAGCCGGGGTGTCGAAGTCCTGCGGGGGCAGGGTGATCCGAGCTACCGTCTGGAATGGACTGTCCTGTTCGCGCCATTCTATGCTGGTGTCTTCGATCGGCATGAACCGGTTGGCGTCCTGACGCTGGATCTGCAACACAAAACACGCGGGTACCCGATCCGTGGACAGTTGCTGATTCAGCGCACTGCGCAGGAAATTCGGCAGATCCTGGTTTTGTTTCGGCAGCGTGTAGGCCGGGCAGTTGTCCGGATCCGGCATCACCCGAAACTTCGCATTGGCCTCACCAAACTTGTAGGGCGATACCGAAAAGTAGGTCGTACGTGTCGGACTTTCTGGCGGCGGAGAAAGCGTCGCCAGCGCAATGAACAAATGTCTGACTTGCCAGGTGCGAGGATCCCAGCCCGGAAAAAACGCCATGACCTTTTTGCCGTCAGCCTGCGCCGCCACATTCTGACGATATTCAGCGACATCACTGACGAAGAAATTCGGATGGCTGAACATCACGAAGTCCTGTTCGTGCAGGCCCTGACGATCGCCCAGCAACGGCTTGCCCGGCACGTCGAGCAATTTGATCGCCATACCCCGGGCATCGCGAATGCTGTCGAACTGCGGATAGGCGTTGCCGTTGGACAGGCGCATCGTCGCCTGCCAGACCTTGCCGGGCTCGCTGAAAACACCTCGGCGCAGGTCCTCAGCCAGATCCGGCAGCACTTGCACGTCGGCCTTCGCACATCCGTGGGCCTTGGCATGGGCGTCGCGCAGAAAACGCGTGCTTTCCCGGTGCTGGTCGACAATTCGCACAGCGGTCTGGATCACGTCCTGCGTCATGTCCGCTTCGCCGTCCGGAATTTGCTCCAGTGCCGATACCGGCCCTCGATGCTGCCAGGCGAACCAGGCGGTTGCCAAAGCCCAGCCGATCACGCCGATCACCAGCAAAAGCAGCAGGGTTTTGCCCAGTAACCGCCCCAGCCACAACCAGAAACGCGCCAGCATCGATGGTTTCTTGAACGAATTGAAGATCATGGCAGTTGCGCCTCCAGTGGGCCGCCCAGCACTTTCAGGTATTCCAGCAGCGCCCAGCGCTCCTCAGGCTGCAGCAACCGTCCGATGACCCCGTTGCCACGCTCGCCGGCGCGGAATTCATGGCCACTGTTGTGGTTGCCGGTGATGCGTGTGTCGAACAGGAAAGCGTTGGTAAAAGCTTCGGTGCGATAACCCAGGTGCCGAGGGTCATATTCGAAGGTGCCTTTATAGAAAGTGGTGGCGCGTTCATCCTGAGGCGAAAGCAACTGATAGAGGCTCGGCACCGAGCCGTTGTGCAGGAAGGGCGGTGTAGCCCACACGCTTGCCAGCGGCCGAGCCTTGTAGGCGACTTTTTCCCGGACACCGATCGGCAGACCAAAGCCGTCGAGCTGAGGTTTTTCAGCGGCAGTGACGCCGGCTTCACGATAGGCGCGGTTTTCAACGAACGCCGTGACGTAAGCCAGGCCCTTAGCCACGGATAACTGGCTGAGGTCCAGTGGTTCGCTGGGCGTGGGGTGCAACTTCACGTCCATCTGCTCAAGTTCTGCCGGATCCCATTGCAGGGCTGTCAGGTCGAAACGGTGGTTGGCGATGTTGTTGGCCGCGTTCGGATCAGTGCCGATGACGTCCACCGGCAGCATGTGCAGGTGCTTGACCCAGCGTTCGCCTTCTTGCGTCACTCGCGGAACATGACAACCGGCGCAGTTTTCGGCAAATAACACTCGGCCCTTGGCCGCCAGTGGCTTGTCGACCTTGCCAAACAGTTCTTCAGGCCAGGCAGGCGGCTGAAGTTTTTGCAGGGTTTCTTCGATCTTGTGCAGATCACGCACGCGCACGCTTGATGCATAACGCTCGTCCCCTTGCAGCGGCTGGCCATTGGCATCGAAGAAATTCAGGGTCGCGCCAACCCCCAGCGCCTCGCCGATATTGCGTGCCATCGGCTGCTGCGCGGAGCCGTTCCACTGCACCCAGTCGAATGTCCACATGTCCCACAGTTGCGGGTAATCCACGGGAGCGTTGGCCACACGATAGTTGGTGGGGGAGATCGCATCGCCGAAGGTCGCGTTGGCAATTCGTCCGAATGCATCGGCTCGGCCAGGGCCTTCCTCTATGGGGTAGAGTCCGCGATGGGTGTCGTTCCACGCCACTTTGAGGAAGGTATTCAGTGAGCCTTTGAAGTCTTTGCGCAACTGTTCATGGCGGGCGTCGTAGTCATTGCCCAGCACGTTGCGGGCGAATCGCTCGAATTTCCATGGGTTGTAGTAAGTGGAGGCGAGACTGGCGACCAGAGCCTGTCCGAAACTGCCGCCACGCATTGTAGGAACACTGGAAGGCAGCACGTGCTGCGCCGAGCCGCCGTCGATGCGCACGGCCTGGCCGTTGAGGTGCAACTCGCCGGTGTGGCAGGCCGCGCAGGTGATGTCCAGATACTGCTCGGAGCTGCCGGAATTTTGATGCCGGGCGAAACCCACGGGCAGATTCCCAGGGTTGTTCGGCGTGGCTTTCTGCTGTGGGTCGATCAGAAAACCGAAGCGTGTGAGGTATTCCGGGGAGGCAAAGCGTTGCTGCGAGAACGGCAGCTCCAGCGCCTGAAACCATTCATAACGCAGGCCTTTGACCTGGGTGCCTTGCGGCGTGAAGTAATAGGTCTGGCGCTGCTCGTCGGTCCATTGTTCAAGGTAATGGACTTGTTTTACGGGCGTCGGGAAGGGCAATTTCGGATTGGCGACATAGTAAAGAACCGCCGCCAGGACCAGTCCAAGCAGCACCACGATCAGCGTCAGCACACGGAATAAGAGGCGCAAGATGAACATCCTTGTCGAGTTGTTGCGCTGTTATGCCTGAGGCGAGTCGTATGCGGCAAGTGGCCATTACGCCAAGTGTTGTGGGAAGGGGCATCGGTCGCTGTCAGGTCAAGATGACAGAAGCTTCATCCTGCCTTTGCCCAAATGCTTTTTAATCCCTGAACTTATCGGAAGATTCCTGCTCTCATGCCGGTAGCCATTGGTCGTGGCGGCCTGATAAGCTCGCGGCTTTACTCGATTGCCCTTTCGGCGCATGAACAAGGAAATAGCATGAAACAGCATCGGTTGGCGGCGGCGGTAGCCCTGGTTAGCCTGGTACTCGCGGGTTGTGATTCGCAGACCAGCGTAGAGCTGAAAACCCCGGCGCAAAAAGCTTCCTACGGTATCGGCCTGAACATGGGCAAAAGCCTTGCTCAGGAAGGCATGGATGATCTGGACTCCAAAGCGGTAGCCCAGGGCATCGAAGATGCCGTCGGCAAGAAAGAACAGAAGCTGAAAGATGAAGATCTGGTCGAAGCCTTCGCTGCACTGCAAAAGCGTGCCGAAGAGCGTATGGCCAAGATGAGCGAAGAGTCGGCAGCCGCCGGCAAGAAATTCCTCGAAGAAAACGGCAAGAAAGCCGGCGTGACCACCACCGCTTCCGGTCTGCAGTACGAAGTGGTCAAGAAAGCCGACGGCCCACAGCCTAAGCCTACCGACGTGGTGACTGTTCACTACACCGGCAAGCTGACCAACGGCACCGTATTCGACAGCTCCGTCGAGCGCGGCAGCCCGATCGATCTGCCGGTCAGCGGTGTGATCCCGGGTTGGGTCGAAGGCCTGCAACTGATGCACGTTGGCGAGAAGTACAAGCTGTACATCCCTAGCGATCTGGCTTACGGCGCACAATCGCCAAGCCCGGCAATCCCGGCCAACTCGGTTCTGGTTTTCGACCTGGAACTGCTGGCCATCAAGGATCCAGCCAAAGAAGACGCTGCCGCCGCCAAGTAATAGGCTCGGCACCGACTTCAACAACGCCTCGCTTATGCGGGGCGTTGTTGCATCCGGGCCACGGCCAGAGTAAACAGACCGAACCGATGCGTGTCACCGCAGTCCTAGACTTTGAGGCCGCCCGCGCTAGACGCCCTGAGCCGCCAAGTCAATGAAATAATGGGGTTTTTTATGTGAGTAAAAAACGCCCGATCTGAGCGCAGCCCTTATGAACCGGGGCTTTCAGCGTCGAAATGCAGCTCTGTTCACAAGGTTATCCACAATTTGTGTGGATAACATTTCAACGGGAGAAATAGATGAAAGCTCCATGGAATTTCGCCCGATTCCTGCCGTTGGCCGGTCGACTCCTGGCCCGAGGCCGCTTGCCAACGCTGTTGTTCGCCGTGGCGAGCAAAGGTGCAGCCCAGGGCAATCGTCTCGGCAAGCTGAAGGATGATCTGCGATTGCTCCAGGCCCTGTGCCTGGCGTACTGGCGTGGCGAGTATCGCGCGATCAGTCCCAAGGCCATGATTTCGGTCGTTGCAGGCCTGATGTACTTCCTCAGTCCGGTGGATGCGATCCCGGATTTCATTCCCGTTTTCGGCATGCTCGATGACATCGCGGTTCTTGCCTGGGTGATGAAAACCCTCGACGACGAGCTCACTGCGTTCCGCCTCTGGCGTCAGCGCCAGGCGCCGGAAAAGCTCAGGGTTGTCGAGCGACTGCCCGATACACCCGAACAGCTTCAGCTTCAGGGCCCGAAAAAGTCCTGAATCGCGACAGCCTCTTATACAGATAGATACCCCCCACGACCTTGGCCGCTGTTAGGATTACACTTCTAGGGAAAAGTGCCGACTCGCTAAGTGTTGTTGTCCTACGGGGTAGTCATGGATATTCAGATAATTGCACGCGATGGCGAACCCGAGTATGCGGTTCTGCCATGGGCTCAGTATCAGGCTCTACTGAAAGCAGCAGGCATCAACGAAGCACCGTCGCAACCGGCTCCAGCGCCGCTGGCGGCCACACCGGACCCGCTTCTTCCAGGTCTGGATCAGTTACGCAGTTTGCGCGAAGGGAAGGGCATCGCCATTGAGGCGCTCGCCCGCACGGTAGGCATCAGCCCGTCTTACCTGGCCATGATCGAAAGCGGTGAGCGTCTGCCCGACGCTGCGATTCGCCGCAGTCTGGCCTGGGAGTTGACGGTGCCAGGGTGGAGGGAACAATCGTGAGCGTACGCATCAGTCGTCAACATTGGGACGGATTGCTGGGGGAGCTGGACCAGGCGCGCAGGCAGCGCCATCTTCTGACCTATCGAGCCTTGCTCGAACGTCTGCAACTGCCCACGCCGGCGATGCAGACCTTGACTGCTGCACTGGAGCATCTCGCTGCGCTGGACGCGAAAGCCGAACAACCGTTGCGCAGTTCGCTGGTGATCAGCCAGGGCGCCAGTCGCCTGCCACGCACCGGTTTCTTTGAATGTGTCGAGCGCCTGGGGCGTTTTTCCGGGCCGTCAGATGGTGTTGCCGCAGCCTCATGGCATGCCTCGGAAGTGGTGCGGGTCTTTGAATACGAGTACCCGGAATCGGCGGAGGCCTGAGTGTTTTTACGACTCAAGGCGCGGGCAAGTTACTGGCTGGCCCGTAGGCTGTTTCACTGGGCATGGTTTGTCCGTCAGCCCCGAGGCTGGCGCTGGCTCGAAGGGCAATTTGCGCGCATGGCCAACCTGGGCGATGTCGGCGCGCAAAGTTTTTACGGGCACATCCTGACGTTTCGCGGCGTTGGTCTTGGCGCGCGTGAGGAGGGTGTCCGGTTGCTGCGGCTGGCGGCACTGGCCGGGGATGGCAAAGCGGCGTATCAGGTCGGTGTCATCAGTCTTGCCGGTACACCGAGCAAGGCTCCGGACCCTTCGGAAGCTGCTCGCTGGTGGACCATGGCCGCCAAGGCCGGGCATCCGTTGGCCGAGCTCAAATTGAAAGAGCTGGCCGGCCGGGATCATTCTCGGTAAGCGATTTTCATGTTCTCTGAACGGGGCGTGAGGGCAACCTCCCGCTCCGTTTTTGCGTCTGCTGTTCGATAAAGATCAGTTACAGACTTCTCCTACATCCATCGCCTACTCGCCTGACTTCTTTTCTGTTTGATCCCCCGCAAAGTCCTTCGCCTGATTTCTGCGCGAGGGAACGCACATGCTCGACCCGGTTTTTCATTTCGTCATGCGCATGGGAGTGCGCTGATGGACGCCGTCACCCGCATCGAGCAAGCACTCGACAGCTTTCCCCGCACCCTCGATCTCTATCGTAAACAGCTCAGGCACTGGCTCAGTCGCTCGGCAGACAGCGTCAGTCATGCGGCCGATCTGCCGTCGCTGATGGGGATGGAGCGGATCATTCGTTTCGGCGAACACAGCACGGCGGTCGCGATTGACGACGGCCGCTTCTCTTCGGCTGTCGTGCAATGCCCGGAAACCGGGCCGATGGAGATCGAAAGCAAATTCGAGTCGGTGTACGACATTCCGTTGGGCGACATCGTTGTCGATGTGGTGGCGGTGGATGGCGGTGCAGTCAAATCCGTCACGCTCGATGCTCAGGGCAAAGGTTTGTTCACCGGTGAGGCAGGCAAGTTCTACCGGGTAGTGGTGCACGGCGGCGCCAGCGAGCAGCAGGTTGATGCGCTTTTCGAGTCCTACGATGGGCTGACTCGGCAGCTGGATGGGTGGCTGCGCAGCGAGTGGCAGGGCTTCAGGCCGCAGTGGTCGCAATCGGTGGCGACGGCGGCGGGCAACGGCTTGCTGGCCGGGAGCTGGGCGGCGATCGAGGGGGTGTGGGACAGCATTGGGTTGCTGTCGGAGATTCTCCAGGATCCCGGAAAGTTTGCCGAGCGATTGGGCAGTGGCGCCGCACAGTTGATCGCGCTGGCAGAGACTGCGCCTGCAATGATGGAGAAACTGCAGTTACTGGTCAGTGACGAGGCGGCGCTGTGCCTGTTGCTGCGTACCGCCAGCCTCTGGCTGGAGATGCTGCCGCCTACTGAAATTGCCGGGAAAACCGCCGAGGCGGTCTCGATGGTGGTGGTGCAGCTGCTGATCGACGTTTTGATCGGCATTGTGCTGACCTTCGTCGGCGCCGGGGCGGGGATCGCGTATCTGACCTTGCGTCTGGTGGATCGTGGCGCTCAATTGTTGTGGGCGGTAACGCGTCTGGTGAAGGCGATGTTCGGCATCGTCAGCACCTTCATTGGCTATGTGAACCAGTACAAATCCGTCGCCGCACGCGGCATCGCCGCCGGCGTGAAGAAGGGCCGCATGCAACTGCGCTGGGATGCCCGGCGCAACGCTTCCCTGAAAAAAGACGAACACCACGACGACAAGCCAGATCAGGCGAAAAATCCAAACGGTGACAGCGCTGATTGCGCGCCGCTGACCTGCACCAATGGCTGTCCGGTGTCGATGGTCACTGGCGAAGAGCTGCTGACGCTGACCGATGGCGTGCTCGATGGGTTGCTGTCGTTCGAGTTCAGCCGGTTGTATCGCACCAGTGCCGCCGAGATCGATGTCGGATTGGGGTTTGGCTGGAGTCATTCGCTGGCGCATCGGCTGGAGGTTGAGGGCGCTTCGGTGGTCTGGATCGACCACGAGAACCGGCACACGCGGTTTCCGTTGCCGAGTGTCGAGCGGCCGGCGATTCACAACAGCTTGTCGCGGGCGGCGATCTTTCTCGGGGATGAGCCGGAGGAGTTGATTGTTGCGCTGGCGGGGGACGCGGCGCGGTTTTATCACTTTCGGGCTGGGCGTCTGACTGCTGTTAGCGATGCCTACGGCAATCGTCTGACGGTGCATCGGGATCTTTCCGACCGGGTGCTGCGCCTCGACAACGGGGCCGGCCGTTCGCTGTTACTGCGCTACGACCGGGCGCATCTGGTGGCGGTCGATTATCAGGTCTTGCGTGAGGCGGCCTGGCGCACCGAGCAGACGCTGGTCAGCTACCGCTTTGATGCCCGTCATCGACTGATCGAGGCGACCAACGCCGTCGGCGAAAGCGAGCGTTACGATTACGACGACCAGCACGTCATCCTGCAGCGGCAGTTAACGGGCGGAGCGAGTTTCTTCTGGGAGTGGGAGCGTTCCGGCAAGGCGGAGCATGGCTTTGACGTGCACCGCCATCGATTGCTTGGCGGCCTTGATCACAGCGGCCGGTTCGGTCTTGGCGCGGGCGCGGTATTCGTCCCAGCTCCAGCCGGCCGGCAGGTAACCGTTGAGCGGATCGTGGGCGCTGGTCTGGTCGGTGACCATGTCCGGACGCACGCCGCGACGGACCAGTTCCGGGAGGATTTCTGCGGCGTTGCCCAGCAGGGCGATGGAGATCGCCTTGCCTTCCTTGGTGTACTTCTCAATGCGCGCCAGCGCGTCGTCGAGGTCTTTGGCTTGCTCGTCGACGTAACGGCTTTTCAGGCGGAAATCGATGCTCACCTGCTGGCATTCGATGTTCAGCGAGCAGGCACCGGCCAATGTTGCAGCCAGAGGCTGGGCGCCACCCATGCCGCCGAGGCCGGCGGTCAGGACCCAGCGGCCCTTGAGGTTGGAGTTGTAATGCTGGCGGCCAGCCTCGACGAAGGTTTCGTAAGTGCCCTGGACGATGCCCTGGCTACCGATGTAGATCCAGCTGCCGGCGGTCATCTGGCCGTACATCGCCAGACCTTTGGCGTCGAGTTCGTTGAAGTGCTCCCAGGTCGCCCAGTGCGGCACCAGGTTGGAGTTGGCGATCAGCACGCGCGGGGCATTGCTGTGGGTCTTGAACACGCCGACCGGTTTGCCGGATTGCACCAGCAGGGTTTCGTCGTCGTTCAGGTTGGTCAGGCTTTCGACGATCTTGTCGTAGCATTCCCAGTTGCGCGCGGCGCGGCCGATGCCACCGTAAACCACCAGCTCTTTCGGGTTCTCGGCCACTTCCGGGTCGAGGTTGTTCATCAGCATGCGCAGCGGCGCTTCAGTCAGCCAGCTCTTGGCGGTCAGCTTGTTGCCGCGCGATGCACGAATTTCAACGTCACGATACTTCGTAGGTTTCTGGGTATTGTCAGTCACGAAAAAGACTCCTCAGCGATCAATTCAAACCAACCCTGGCGATGGGCAAGCGGCTTGTGCGCTTCAATGCGCGACAAGCGAATCAGGGACGCTGCGGAGAACCTCTAACGACTCATACGCATACGTCTTTACTTGTACATACAAGCATATGCAATCTAGCGGCCAACTTGTTGGAGGGCTGTTCCACAAAAACGCCGGGCACGGCTGGAGGACGCCTGAATCAAGGGTTGTGGCGTGTATGATTTTTTTCGCGGGGTTGGTTAGAGGACGCGGAAGGCTGTTTCAGGAACGTGGTTTTGCGCCACGCTGGGGCGTTCGGTAACAAGTTGGTGCGCGTTCGGGAACGCCGGGATGAAAAAAACCGCCGCTCTCAACGGCCCTTACGGGCACTGTTCAAAGCGGCGGTTTTTAAGGGGCCAATCAGTGTGCAGTCAATTCGATCACGCAGCAGCCGGCATTCACGGCGATTTCCACCAGCCCGGTGTTGCCGTCCAGTTGCAGGCAATCATGTCGGCCGAGTTGCGAAGCGCTGTCACCGACCGTCACTTCCAGCAACTCGCTGACGCTGAAGACTAGAACAGTGCGGGCGGAGCTGAAAAACCGTTGCTCGCCATCCAGCCACTGCAAACGCGCGCTGTAACGCTGTGGCGCGTAGATCAGGTTGAAATCGCGGATCGCCCCGCCGAGCAAGGTGCAGGACACTTGGCTTTCACCGCTGAAGGCAAACGGGTCGAGGGGTAACAGCGGCCGCGTGTCGTCACCGTCGACGCACAAAGTCATGCCATCGCCCTGCAACACCGTGATCACCCGTTGATAACCGGTGAATGTCGAGAAGCCGCCGGATTCGGCAATGTCGGCAATCGACAGGCGCCAGCCGAAACCGTCGAGGCCGGCACCGGCGTCACGGGTGATTTCTTCGGTGCTGCCGCCGCCGTTTTTCCACGGCATGCGCGGGTAGCCTTCGGCGCGTAGAACCTTCAACTCGCTCATTTATGCTCTCTATTTATGCTTTTTATTTATGAAACCGACCTTCCAGACGATGACGGGAACCGGGGTGGATCAGACGCGCCGCCGTCACTGGCTGACGACCCGACCACGTACGGCGACGGATCAGCAGGCACGGCTCGCCTTTTTCGATCTGCAGCAATTTGCATTCGGACGGCTCGGCGAGGATTGCTTCGACCACATGCTCACCTTCGGTCAGCGGCGCGACCTGGTTCAGATAGGCGTATGGCGTTTGCAGGGTGAAGTCCTGCTTGAGGTATTCCGGGGCGACCAGCGCGTTGACGAAGCGGTCTTCGATCTGCACCGGAATATCGTTTTCGTAATGCACGATCAGCGAGTGGAATACCTTCTGCCCTTCGCGCATGTCCAGGGCCAGGGCGCGCTCGGAACCGGCGGCCTCTTCTTCCAGGGTGATCACCTGGCAGGTGTGGCGATGGCCACGGGAGGCGATTTCGTCGGCGATGTTGTGCACCTCGAACAGCGCGGACTGGCTCTTCGGCTCGGCGACGAACGTGCCCACGCCCTGCATGCGCACCAGCAAACCGTCGGCGGTCATTTCCCGCAGCGCGCGGTTGATGGTCATGCGGCTGAAGCCCAGCTGACTGACCAGCTCGCTTTCCGACGGCACGCGGTAATGCGGCGGCCAGTTACCACTGTCGATCTGCTGGGTGATCATCTGTTTGACGCGGGCGTACAAGGGCGCCGGACTGTCGCCCATGTTCGCGGCCAACGGAGAGACTGGAGGCGGAGTCGGCACGGTGGATCCCTGTTCATTGGATGAAGGTTGCTAGCTTGCCGGAGTTTACCGGGCAGGCAAACGTCTGTATATGTATATACAAATAACACAGATGGGGTACTGAACCATGTCCGCCTTCTTTGCCGAACGCGCGCTGCTGCCTAACGGATGGGCCAACAATGTACGTCTCGAGGTCAGCGCCGAAGGCGTGTTGACCCGAATCCAGGCCGATTCCACCGCAGATGGCACCGAACGGTTGAGTGGTCCGCTGCTGCCGGGGATGCCGAATCTTCACTCCCACGCGTTCCAGCGAGCGATGGCAGGACTGGCAGAAGTGGCCGGCAATCCCAACGACAGTTTCTGGACCTGGCGCGATCTGATGTATCGGCTCGTCGGAAAAATCAGCCCGGACCAGCTCGGCGTGATTGCGCGTCAGCTGTACATCGAAATGCTCAAGGCCGGTTATACCTCGGTCGCCGAGTTCCACTATGTGCATCACGACGTTAATGGTCAGCCGTACGCCGATCCGGCCGAGCTGGCGTTGCGTATCAGCCAGGCCGCCAGTTCCGCCGGCATCGGCCTGACGCTGTTGCCGGTGCTTTACAGCCACAGCGGTTTCGGCGGCCAGACGCCGAACGAAGGCCAGCGCCGCTTCATCAACAGCACCGAAAACTACCTGAAACTGCAATCGCGCCTGCAACCGTTGCTGGCGCAGCAGAAGGCTCAGTCGCTGGGATTGTGTTTCCACTCGTTGCGCGCGGTCACCCCACAGCAGATCAGTGAAGTGCTGGCGGCCAGCAACAAGCAATGCCCGGTGCACATCCACATCGCCGAACAGCAGAAGGAAGTCGACGACTGCCTGAGCTGGAGCGGTCGCCGTCCGCTGCAATGGCTGTACGAGAACACCGAAGTCGATCAGCGCTGGTGCCTGGTCCACGCCACCCACGCCAATCCGGAAGAAGTCACGCTGATGGCCAAGAGCCGCGCCATCGCCGGCCTGTGCCTGACCACCGAAGCCAACCTCGGCGACGGGATCTTCCCGGCGGTGGATTTCCTCGCTCAGGGCGGACGCATGGGTATCGGCTCCGACAGCCATGTGTCGTTGAGCGTGGTGGAAGAATTGCGTTGGCTGGAATACGGCCAGCGTCTTCGCGATCAGCGGCGCAACCGCTTGTATGGCGCGGATCAGCCGATGGTCGGCCGCACCCTGTACGACGCGGCACTGGATGGCGGAGCTCAGGCTTTGGGCCAGCCGATCGGTGCACTGGAAGTCGGCAAACGCGCCGACTGGATTGTGCTCGATGGCACCGATCCGTATCTGGCCACGGCCAGCGGTGACGGGATCCTGAACCGCTGGTTGTTTGCCGGTGGCGACCGTCAGGTGCGTGACGTACTGGTCAACGGTCAGTGGGTCGTGCGTGACGGGCGACATGCCGGGGAGGAGGACAGCAATCGCGCCTTCACCCAGGTCCTGCGAGACCTTTTGGGCTGACACAAAAAAACCTGTGGAGGGCAACCTCCACAGGTTTTTTGTTGCGCGTCAGTTGGACGTCTTGGCCATCTGCTGATCCGACGCCCGCCAGATCAACCGCGTGGTGTCGTAACCCTGCTGGCGCGCCTTGCTCAGCAGTTCTTCGCGCACCACACCGTTGACGGTCGGCGTGCGGGACAACAGCCAAAGGTAACGTCGGCTCGGGTCGCCCACAATGGCGGTCTTGTAGTCGTCACTGACGTACAGCACCCAGTATTGGCCCTTGGCCGAACCCGGAATCAGCCGCGAGAACCAGGTATCGAACTCGACCCACAACTTGTCGGTCTTGCCCGGCACCTGTGGATAAGCCGCGCCCTTGACCTCTTCCCACTGCCAGTCCTTGGTCAGGCAACGGTTGAACACGCCGAGGTTGCCGTCAGGCTGGAGGCTGTAGCGGGCTTCGGATTGCGCGCAATTGCGCTGGAAATACATCGGCAGCCGCGCCAGCTCGTACCAGGTGCCCTGGTAACGCTTGAGATTGACGCTGTGTACTGTCTTGGGCGCCAGCGGATCTTCACCGGTCGTGGCGCAGCCGGCCAATACCAGGCCGGCAAAAAGGACAAGCAATAACCGCTTCATTGTTTTTCTCCCGTGGGCGCGTAGCCCCGGTTTACTTCAGGCCTTGGCCGGAAAACATCAACACTTTGTCACCGGCGTACTGCACGCTGATAAAGCTGTTCTTGTCGCCCCAGGTGCAACTGGACATGCCGAGCGCGCCCGAGCAATCGGTGGGCTTGCCGAGCAGCGTCTCCACTTCGGCCTTGGCCATGCCGGCCGAGAGCTTCGAGTAGTTTTCCTGATTGACCTTGCTGCATGCGGCCAACAGCACGCAAAACGACAGCAGGGCGATAGATCGCAGCGACATGGTGTAACTCCTGGAACGGAAGGGGGATGGCATGGCGCCAACCAGAAGCTTAGAAGAGAAAACCCCTGTCTGGTTCCCTGGGCACATGGCTATTTGTTAGCCCACTCGTCCGGCTTTCATCGGCAAATCAGACACTTTGTAGGGCTATTGAGCATTTCGTCGCCTTTCGCAAAAGTCGCCTAATCTTTGGCGCGCAGCGGTCGAAATAAGAGCAGCGCAAAGCCCCAGAGTGTGGCAAATTGCCGCCCCCTTCTTGACCAGCCCCTTCGCGGTAGCTCACTTAATGACCAGAAACATGAAATTCAGCCACAAGATCTTGTTGGCTGCCGCCCTCGTGGTGGCCGTTGCGTTCGCCGGTTTCATTTTGTTCAACGACTATCGACAACGCGAAGCCCTGAGCAGCAGTACCGAAGCCTCGATGCAGGAACTGGGCAGCCTGACCACCAGCAACATCCAGACCTGGCTGGAAAGCCGCATCCAGTTGCTGCAATCGATGTCGCAACAGGTTGTCGCCGACGGCAATGCCCCTGCCAGCCTGAAACGCATCATCGACCTGCCCGCCTACACCGGCAATTTCCAGCTCAGCTATTTCGGCGGCGCCGACGGCGTGATGTTCTCGGTCCCGATCGGCAACCGCGCGCCGGATTACGACCCGCGCGCCCGTGGCTGGTACAAGGCCGCGAACAGCGCCCAGCAGACCATCGTCACCGAACCGTACATCGCCGCTTCATCGGGCAAACTGGTGATTACCGTTGCCACTCCGGTACAGCGCCAGGGCCAGATGATCGGTGTGGCCGGTGCCGACATTGATCTGTCGAGTGTCAGCGCGATCATCAACTCGCTGAACTTCGGTGGCCATGGCCACGCGTTCATCGTCAGTGCCGACGGCAAGATCCTCATCCATCCCGACAGTAAACTGGTGCTCAAGACCCTGGCCGAGGCCTATCCCAACGGTGCGCCCAAAGTCAGCCCGGGACTGAAGGAAGTCGAGTTCGCCGGCAAGACCCAACTGATCTCCTTCACCCGCGTCAACGGCGTGCCGTCGGCCGACTGGTACGTGGGTCTGGTGCTGGACAAGGACACCGCGTTTTCGATGCTCAGCGAGTTCCGCACTTCGGCATTGATCGCCATGGTCATCGCCGTGGTGATCATCATCGCCCTGCTTGGCATGTTGATCCGCGTGCTGATGCAACCGCTGCTGACCATGGGTCGCGCCATGCATGACATCGCCGAAGGCGAAGGCGACCTGACCAAACGCCTGACCATCCACGGCCACGACGAATTCGGCGCACTGGGCACCTCTTTCAACCGTTTCGTCGAGCGTATCCACACTTCGATCCGCGAAGTGTCCTCGGCCACTGGCCAGGTCAACGAAGTCGCCCTGCGCGTAGTCGCGGCGTCCAACTCATCGATGTACAACTCCGACCAGCAGGCCACCCGCACCAACAGCGTTGCCGCTGCGATCAATCAGCTCGGCGCCGCCGCCCAGGAAATCGCCCAGAACGCCGCCCTCGCCTCGCAACACTCAAGCGACGCACGCAGCTTGGCCGAAGACGGCCAGCAGGTAGTGGATAAAACCATCCACGCCATGCAGCAACTGTCGGCGAAGATCAGCGACTCCTGTGGCAACATCGAAACCCTGAACAGCAACACCGTGAACATCGGGCAGATTCTGGAAGTGATCACCAGCATCTCCCAACAAACCAACCTGCTGGCGCTCAACGCAGCGATCGAAGCGGCCCGTGCCGGTGAGGCCGGTCGTGGTTTCGCCGTGGTGGCCGACGAAGTACGCAACCTGGCGCACCGCACCCAGGATTCGGCGCAGCAAGTGCAGAAAATGATCGAAGAGCTGCAGGTCGGCGCACGTCAGGCGGTCGGCATCATGACCGAGAGCCAGCGCGAGAGCGAAAGCAGCGTCGGCATCGCCAACCAGGCCGGCGAACGCTTGGGCAGCGTGACCCAGCGCATCGGCGAGATCGACGGCATGAACCAGTCGGTAGCGACGGCGACTGAAGAGCAGACGGCTGTGGTTGAGTCGATCAACGTTGATATTAATGAGATCAACACGCTGAACCAGGAAGGTGTGGAGAACTTGCAGGCGACATTGCGGGCTTGTGCGGATCTGGAGCAGCAGGCTGCGCGACTCAAGCAGTTGGTGGGTAGCTTCCGGATCTAAGATCAAGAGCTGAAGATCAAGAGCCAACCCCCTCACCCCAGCCCTCTCCCCCAGGGGGGCGAGGGGGAAAGGGAGCCGATCTTCATGCTTTTCAAAACCTGAGTTCGGCTCGATATCTCAGGTCGATGTATAGCGACAAAACACCTCGGTCAGTCCCCTCTCCCTCCGGGAGAGGGTTAGGGTGAGGGCCGGTTTTTGAGGTAGCCGAAAATCGCCCTAAAAACGCGAACCCGGCTCTTTCAAAAACGCCAACTCCTCAACCGTAGACTCCCTTCCCAACACCGCATTGCGATGCGGAAACCGTCCAAACCGCGCAATCACCCGCTGATGCCGCTCGGCATAATCCAGATTGTCGGCAAACACCCCGCGCTCCGCCTCCGGCTGTTCAGCCACCAGTTCGATGAATCGCGAGACCGCTTCATTCTGCACCGCGAGGTTTTCGCAGTGTTCGAAGACAAGGTAGATGAAGAGTCGTTGAATCGGTTTCAACTGCCGATCAAAGTCTGCGGCAATGCCTTGGGCAACCAGTTTCTGTGCCCGTAGGTCACCAGAGAAAGCTTTGGGCGTATCACGAAAGATCATTCGCGGGAGTTGATCGAGCAACAGCACCAGCGCCAGCCAACCTTCGGGACGTTGCGTCCACTCGGTCAATTCGCCAGCGAGGGCCTGATCGACAAAGACCCCGAAACGCTCACGCGCTTCGAGGTCCTGGCTGTTTTTCTTGCCAAACCACAACCCGCCCTGTTGCGCCGTCACTTCAGTGGCAGATTCGGAGTGACCGAACCACCAATCGAGCAACGGCTGCCAGGGCGCGGTCATGGTTTATTCCTTGTGGTAAGCCGTGGCGCGAGCAACTTCTTCTTTCGAGCCGAGGAACACCGCTACGCGCTGGTGCAGGCCTTCAGGCTGGATGTCGAGGATGCGCTGGTGACCGTCGGTGGAAGCGCCGCCTGCCTGTTCCACCAGGAACGACATCGGGTTGGCTTCGTACATCAGGCGCAGTTTGCCTGGCTTGGACGGCTCGCGGCTGTCGCGCGGGTACATGAACAGACCGCCACGGGTCAGGATGCGGTGCACGTCGGCAACCATCGCCGCGACCCAACGCATGTTGTAGTTCTTTTTCAGCGGGCCTTCTTCACCGGCCAACAGTTCCGAAACGTAGCGCTGTACCGGGGCTTCCCAGTGACGCTGGTTGGACATGTTGATGGCGAATTCCGCGGTGGATTCCGGAATGGTGATGTCTTCGTGAGTCAGGACGAAGCTGCCCATTTCGCGGTCCAGGGTGAAGCCTTTGACGCCGTCGCCCAAGGTCAACACCAGCATTGTCTGTGGGCCGTAGATGGCATAACCGGCGGCAACTTGCTGGGTGCCTGGCTGCAGGAAAGCCTTCTCATTCAAAGGCTCGTTCTGGCTCAGGTATTCGTTCGGGCAACGCAGTACCGAGAAGATGGTGCCGACCGGCGCGTTGATGTCGATGTTCGACGAACCGTCCAGCGGGTCGAATACCAGCAGGTAGGCGCCTTTCGGGTATTTGCCCGGGATCTGGTAGGCATTGTCCATTTCTTCGGACGCCATGCCGGCCAAGTGACCGCCCCACTCGTTGGCTTCGAGCAGGATCTCGTTGGAGATCACGTCGAGCTTCTTCTGCACTTCACCTTGCACGTTTTCAGTGCCCATGCTGCCCAGAACGCCGCCCAGGGCGCCTTTGGACACGGCGTGGCTGATCTCCTTGCAGGCACGCGCCACCACTTCGATCAGGAAGCGCAGATCGGCAGGAGTGTTGTTGCTGCGGGTCTGCTCAATCAAATAGCGACTCAGGGTAACGCGGGACATGGACGGCTCCGGTGGAATGGGGGGCTAAAAACCCGCGCAGTTTACAGGGAGTCTGAAACCGTAGCGAGCAATGACGCCCGGTAACGTGCGTCGGGTGCAATTCCTGCTATCAGACGTGATCGGACCGAGAGAGTTCATGCACCGGTTTCAGCGTAGTTGGAAACCCGACGGGTGTAGAGGCCACACCCGTCATATTCAGGACTTGGCCGGCGGCTTGCGCAGCAGACTGAAGGCCATCGCCGCCAGAAACAGCACACTGAGCAGCAACACCGCCCACAGGCCGAACTTCTTCCAGTTGGTGTCGGTTGTGGCCACCGAGGTGGTTGTCGACGTCTGGGTCGCCACCGCTTCACCTTGCACCGTCGCCTTGCCAAGCGTGGCGAGTTTCTCCGGTTTGAAGTCAGGGATCAGCGTGGCCAGCGGCAGGTTTGCCGTTCTCACCGTCGGATTGCCCAGCGCCAGGCTGTACGGCCCGTCGCCGCGGGCGAGGAAGATCACCTGGGTGGCGCGCACCGCGTACTTGACGCTCGGCGCCTGCTCGCCGAGACCGCCGCCGCGTTCGTCGACCGTCAGTTTCAACTGCTGCACGGTTTGCCCGTAAAGCTGCAACTCGTTCTGCACCACGTCCTGGCCATTCTGGGTCAGGCGATAGAGCAAGCCGCTGCTCAACGGTTGCCACGGCAGACTGGTTTCGCGGCGTCCCGCCAGCATCACCGGTGCCAGGCTGTTGGGTTGTTTCAACTCGACCTGGACCCGCTCGACATTCAGCCCCATCGGTAGCTGCCAGGTGTACTCCCCGGCCTTGGTGCTGCTGCCGGCCAGCGCTGGCGACCAGACCAGCGGCAGCGGCAGGTTTTGCGGGTCACTGCTTTTCAGTTGCGCCGAAGTCAGGGTTGGTGCTGCATTGGGCGAATCCCACAACAACCGCAGATAGCGCGCCGATTGCCCCGGCAGCGCGACTTCATGCTGCTCGATGCGCTCATCGGAAAAGGTCAGGCGCGCGACCTGGCCTTCGCCCCAGGCTTGCCAGTGCTGCAAGTCGTCGCTGGCCTCGATGCTGAAACGCTGGAAGCCGTCGCGCTCGCTGGTCCAGTCGAGGATCAGTTGCTGTAACGGCGCCTTGATTGCGCTGGCATCCAGCAGCCAGCCGCGCAGCACTTCCTCGCCCGCTTCCAGTTGGCTGGACGGCTGCACTTCCACCAGCGTGCCGGTGGTGGTCGACTGCACGCGAACACTCGGCGCGCGTTCGGTGGCATCCGCCGAGTTATAGAGCGGGAACCACTTCACTGTATTCATGTGGCCGTCGTCGCGGGTCTGCGCCGATTCCCCGGCCAGCGCGTAGGCCTGCGGTTCACCGGCAGCGTTGAATACCCGCAGGTCGCTGAGGTCAGTCTGACGCGCCTGCAACTGCACGCTCAGCGGCAGTTCGAGGCGATACCACGGGCCTGCGCCACTGACCGACAACGGCACCTGCGCGGCGAAGTCCGCCGGTTTTTCCTGGGCGCCGGCCGTCATGGCCACGCCCAGCAACAGCCACCCCAGATTAAGCTTGCGACTCAAGACGACACTCCTTCGGTTTCCGGGGCCGGTTTGTCCGCCTCCGGTGCAGCTTCGACGCGTTTGGGCGGCAGCGGCGCAAAGTAGCCCACCACCAGCAGCAACACGCCGACGCCGATAAACGAGACGATCCGCGCCAGCCCGCCACGGTTGCTCAATTCGACAAAAATCAGTTTGGCCACCACCAGCGCAATCAACGCCGCACCAATCAACCAAACTTCGCGGCGATGGCGCAGGTGCCCGCCGATCATTAATCCGAGCGCCATCAGCGTCCAGACAATGGACAACCCGGCCTGTACCAGCATCGATTCGAGCAACAGGTCGAGCTCGAACGGAATCCCCGCCCAATGGTGCGCGGCGCGGGTCACCAACGCAGTGCAGAAGGCGAACAGCGAAACACCGGCGATCAGTTGCGAAGCGTGAGCGGCGTAATCCTTGCGGATCGACAGCTCGGCTACCGCACTGCGCGACCAGACATAGACACTGAACAACGCGATCAACAGGCCCAGCTCCAGCGGGTTGATCAGCGGCACATAAGGCAGCGGTTCGGCGTTGCCGTCGCTCACCCCGTTCGCCAGCCAGAACCAGACGAGCATCAACACCGCCAGCGGCGCTGCCGCGTACAAGCGGTACTCGCGAGGGAACGCCGCCACCGGCCACGGCCAGTTGCGCGGCGCGGCCATCAGCAACAGATACACGCTCGGCAGAATCGCCCAGCCCAGCCAGCGCCAGGCGTTGTACTGCTCGGACAACAGCAGCAGGCCGTAGCGCAGCTCCAGCGCCAGCACGCCGATCAGCAGCCAGCAGCCGAGCACATGCGCCGTGCTCAAGGCCCGCGCCGGCAACATCGGCGCCAGACGCCGCAGGCTGAAGAAATGCACCGCAAACACCGCCGCCCATGCCAGCCAGCCGAAATTGGCCGCCGGGTGATAACGCGAGTGCCACGCGGCCAGCAACACTAGCCCGGCCGCCGGAATCAGCAAGGTGCAGAGCAATCCGAGCGACGGCCATTTCAGGCGCAATGCCAACAGCGTCCACAACGCGACGCTCAGCGCGGCGACCAGCAGCAACAGCGTTGCCTGCAGATTCAGTGGCGCAAAACGCAACACTTCGCTGACCCACGCCAGCGCCCACCAACCGGCGCCCCACACCAGCAACACTTCGGACAGTCGCTGCAAACTCAGCACATCGAACGCCGAAGCGTGATTGCCCAATTGCAGACGCCACGCCCCGATCATCGCCGCCAGCCCCAGCACCAGCGGCGTCCAGAAGCCGCCATGGGCCAGCGGTCGCAGACCTTCGCTGGACAGCGGCCCGAGCAGCTCGGGACCGGCAAGCAAAAACGCCGCGCCGCCGATCAACTGCAACAACAATCCGAAGACAAAACTCACGCGCTGCTTGAGGTACAGACCGAGCCAGATGATCAACAATCCACTGGCCGCCCACACGGCGCTCGCGGTTTGCCACGGCAGGACGAACAACACCGCCAGATTGATCAGCACCAACCCCGCCAGCAGCACCACCGACAAACCGCGCAGCAGCCGCACATCGTTGCGCACCATCTCGTCGCGCGCCGCCAGCAACATGCCTGCGATCAGCGCCAGACCGATCAGCGAAGCGCTGAGCAAACCGCTCCAACCGGCACTGAACACGGCCGCCGAATCCTCGCCCGCCCCTTGCAGGCGCAACAGGAACAACGCCCCGCCGAGCAGTTGCACGGCAAATGCGGTGAACAGGAACGTGCGCGATTGCAGGCGCAGGCCGACGAACAAGGTCACCAGACCGGCCAGCGCCCAACTGATCGCCGTACCGTGGGTGAAGAAAAACAGCGGCGCCAGCAGATAAAGGAAGGTCAGACCGAGGCTCGCCAACACCGGCAAACCTTGTCGCTCCCACGCCGAGGTGTGTTCCGCCGGGGCTTGGCGCAGTTGATAGAAACTGAACAGCAATGCGATGCCGAGCATCAGCGCGCCCAGCGGTGCACCGTCGAGCAGGCTGCTTTCGCCGACACGCAACTGGCTGAGAAACGCCAGCGCCGAGCCCAGTTGCAGCAGCAACGCGAAGGCCCGAGCGAACGGCCGGTGCTGACGCAAGCCAAGCCAGAAAATCCCCGCTCCCTCCACTGCCCAGACCGCCGATGTCCAGCGCGCATCCAGCCCCAGCGGAATCGCCAGGCTGGCGAAAATCACGCCGAGCGCCAGGCAAGTCTCACCCAGCAACAGCGCCCGGCCGCCCATCAGCACACGGGCGAGGGTCATGTAAATCATGCCCAGCGCCAATGCGCTGAACGCGGCGGCGAACTCCAGATGCTGCACCAACGCGAATTGCAGGCCGAAACCCACCAACGGCGGGCCGAACAGCATCGTGCCGTCGACATAGTCACCCTTGCGCGCCGACCAATTCAGCAGCGCCTCGCGATCGCCATCCGCCGGGGCGTCCGGCCTGTCCAGGAGCTTGCGTCGAGCGAACAGCAAGCCGATGGCCAGGTACATCAGGAAGAACAGAATCAGGAAGGGCTCGGTGCTCCACAGCAGTTCCGGCGCATACGAACGCAGGCCCCATGCGAAACCGATGCCGAAGGTGCCGGCGAAGCCGATCAGGTTGAGCAGGCGCCAGGCCTTGAACCAGGCGATGGCCAGGATGCCAGCGTTGAGCAGCGCGAAATAACTGAACAGCGCGACATGATTGCCGGCTCCGGTGGAAGTCAGAATCGGCGCAGCGAAACCGCCCAACGCGGCGACGCAGGCCAGGGCGAGGGAATCCTGAGTGATGGCCAGAATGGCCGAGAACACCGTCACCGCTACCAGCAACCCCAGTGCAGCGGACGGATCGAGCAACGGATGCAGGCGCATCGCCGCAAATACCGTCAGGTACAACACCGCGATCCCGGTGCCTTGCAGCATCAAGGCGTAGCTCGTGTTGCGATGGCGCAGCCACCAACCCAGCGCCAGCAACCCCAGCGCCGCCGCCGCGACCCCGGCATAACGCATTTCGATCGGCACCACCATGCCTTCGGTGGCGTAGCGCAGCAGGAAGGCCAGACCGAAGAACAGCAACACCACGCCGACCCGCAGCACAGTGTTGCCACCGAACAGCCAGTTGCGCGCAGCACTGATGCCGCGCTCGATGAGGTTCGGGCCACGGGGCTCGGCTGGCTGCCGGGTTTCCGGGGGTTCGGAGGTAACGGCGTCCAGACGCCAGACATCGGCCGGCAGCGGCTGACTGGTTTCGCTGGCGACGGCTGAGAGAGGTTCGAGTTCGGGCGGCAGCTCCCAGACCAGTTCGGGGGCCGACGCTGCTTCGACGCTATCGACAGGCTCGACCAAAGGCTCGGGGACCGGTTCTACGCCTGGCGCTGGCACCGCATGCGAGGGCGATCCCTCCAGCAGATACAGACGCTGCGCGACACCCTGCAAAGCCACTTTCGCCTGTTCAAGTTGCTGCTGTTGCTCCGCCACTTGCGAGCCAAGTCGCGCAATGCGGATCGTCTGCCCGATCGCCAGACCCAGCAACGCGCCCAATAGCGCAGAACTGAACGATTCGTCGAGCAGCCAACCGAGCAGCAGCCCGATCAACATGAACATCCATTGCATGGTCGATATCCCTGAGCAGCCCCGAAGCGGGGCCGAACCAGGGCTCAGTATATCGGCCCGGCCTAACAAGCGTGGGGGCCGGGCGCACATTTGTCGCTAAAAGTTACTCCAGTGCCTTCCAGATATCCGTGGCGTACTCGCGAATCGTCCGGTCGGAGGAGAACCAGCCCATCCGCGAGGTGTTCAACACCGCCGAGCGCCACCACTTGTTGGAATCGTGCCAGAGCGCATCGACGCGCATTTGCGCCTCCCAGTAGGAGTCGAAATCGGCGCAGACCAGGAAGCGGTCGTAATCCACCAGCGAATCGATCAGCCCGGTGTAGCGCGACGTGTCGTCCGGCGAGAACACACCGCTGCGAATCGCCTGCAACACATCGTTGAGGCGGTGGGAGGCGGCAATGTCCGGCACCGCGCTGAACTCATGATTCTGCTTGCGCGCTTCGACCTGCTGGGCGCTCAGGCCGAAGATGAACATGTGCTCGGCGCCGATGCGCTCGCACATTTCCACGTTGGCGCCGTCGAGGGTGCCGATGGTCAGTGCGCCGTTGAGGCCGAACTTCATGTTGCTGGTGCCCGAGGCTTCGAAACCGGCGGTGGAGATCTGCTCCGACAGGTCCGCCGCCGGGATGATGCTTTCCGCCAGGCTGACGTTGTAGTTGGGCAGGAATACCACTTTCAGCAGGCCGCGCACGGTCGGGTCGTTGTTCACCACGCGGGCGATGTCGTTGGTCAGTTTGATGATCAGCTTGGCCTGGTGATAACTGGCCGCCGCTTTGCCGGCGAAGATTTTCACCCGTGGCACCCAGTCGATTTCCGGCTCGGCGCGGATCGCCTGATACAGCGCGACCGTGTGCATCAGGTTAAGCAACTGACGTTTGTATTCGTGGATCCGTTTGACCTGCACGTCGAACATCGCCGCCGGGTTGACCGCGATCCCCAGCCGTTCGTGAATCAGATAGGCGAGAGCCTTTTTGCTGTGCAGCCGTTGTTCGGCGAAGGCTTTGCGGAAGGCCGGTTTCTCGGCGAAAGGCTCAAGATCGAGCAGGCGTTCTTCGGGGTTATCCAAAAGATCCGGGCCAAGCGCGTCTACCAGCATCGAGGTCAGTTCAGAGTTGGCCTGGTACAGCCAGCGGCGGAAGGTGATGCCGTTGGTCTTGTTGTTGATCCGCTCCGGGTAGAGCTTGTGCAGTTCGGCGAATACGGTCTTGCGCATCAGCTGCGTGTGCAGGCCCGACACGCCGTTGACGCTGTGGGAACCGAGGAACGCGAGATTGCCCATGCGCACCCGGCGACCGTTGTCTTCCTCGATCAGTGACACCGCGCGCAACACGTCGAAATCGTGAATGCCCTTGGCCCGCAGCGAATCGATGTGCTGGGCGTTGATCAGGTAAATGATCTGCATGTGCCGGGGCAGCATGCGTTCCATCAACCCCACCGGCCAGGTTTCCAGTGCTTCGGGCAACAGCGTGTGGTTGGTGTACGACAGCGTGTCGACGGTGACTTGCCACGCCGCATCCCAGGCCACGTCGTAGACGTCGACCAATTGGCGCATCAGTTCGGCGACGGCGATCGAGGGGTGCGTGTCGTTGAGCTGGATCGCCGCGTGATCGCCCAGGGTCAGCACCGAGGTGTGCATGTTGCGATGACGGCGCAACAAGTCCTGAAGCGAGGCGGCGACAAAGAAGTATTCCTGACGCAGGCGCAGTTCCTGCCCGGCCTCGGTGCTGTCCGCTGGATAGAGCACGCGGGAGATACTCTCGGCCCGGGCAACCTCGGCGACCGCTCCCAAGTGGTCACCGGCATTGAAGCGCTCCAGGTGCAAATCTTCCATCGCCCGCGCCCGCCACAGGCGCAAGGTGTTGACGCTCGCTCCGCGCCAGCCAACCACCGGGGTGTCGTAGGCAATGGCCCGAACGGTTTCCGCCGGCGACCAGACTTGCTTGCTCTTGCCGCTGACATCGGTGACGGTCTCGACGCTGCCGCCAAACCCGATGGAGTACACGACTTCCGGCCGTTCGAACTCCCACGGGTTGCCGAAATCCAGCCAGTGCTCGGTCTGCTCTTGCTGCCAGCCGTCGACAATGGCCTGACGGAACAAGCCGTGCTCATAACGGATGCCGTAGCCGTGGCCAGCGATGCCGAGGGTCGACATGCTTTCCATGAAGCACGCCGCCAGCCGTCCGAGGCCGCCGTTGCCGAGTGCCGCATCCGGTTCCAGCAAGCGGATGCGCTCAAGATCGACACCCAACTCAGTCAGTGCTTCACGGGCAACATCCAGCAGGCCCAGATTACTCAAGCTGTCGTACAGCAAACGGCCGATGAGAAATTCCAGCGAGAGGTAATACACCCGCTTCTGACCTTTGCGGTAGATCTGCCGGGTGTGGTCCATCCAGTGCTCGACCATGTGATCGCGCGCCGCCAGGGCGATGGCTTCGAACCAGTCATGGTCGAAGGCGTGATCCGGGTCTTTGCCCACCGCGTAGGTGAGTTTGGTCAGGACGGCGTCGCGGAATGCGGCCACCTCTGCTTCGCGAACTAGTGGTTCTTGAGTCATCGATAGGACCTCGAGCGAGCGGGGAATTGTCAGAGCCTAGACGGTCTGACCGACGGTAGGGGCTCTGGTTCGGCAGTTTTTCCTGAGAGTGAGACTTCGTCCGGCAATACTCTGGCGAATGCCGTAATGGATGCAGGGGCCGTGCCGAATTGTCGACCCTGGTGGCAGCACGACGAAAAAATCTGGCGAAAGGTTGTTCAAAAATCCACCAGTCCCGGTATGATCGCGCGCCCTGATGCACATGCCTGGTAAACCCCGATGATGAAGCCCAACCTGATCGCCGCAGCCGAGATCGACCGTCTCGATACCTGGGCCAAATATTCGGCCCCGATGTGCGGTTCGTGCATGTCGAGCTGCTGCACGCTGCCGGTCGAGGTCAAGATCAAGGATTTGGTGCGCATCGGTGTGGTCGACGAGTTCGAACTGGGCGACCCGCCGAAGAACATCGCCAAGCGCCTGCAAAAGGAAGGCCTGGTCGAGCGCTTCAATCAGAAGTCGGGGATCTTCACCCTGCAGCGCATGAGCAACAACGATTGCTACTACCTGGATCGTAAGAGCCGGCTGTGCACCATTTATGACAAGCGCCCGGACACTTGCCGCAACCACCCGAAAATCGGCCCGCGGCCGGGGTATTGCGCGTACAAGCCGAAGGAAGTGGAGCGGGTGCAGAATTTTCGGGCGATAGAGAAGTTCTAAAAGCCTACCCTCACCCCAGCCCTCGAACCTCGCCCCCTCACCCCAGCCCTCCCGAAACGTCGGACCGCCCGGAGGGAGAGGGAGCCAACCGAGGTGTCTTACGCTATCCATCGACCTGAAAGAACGAGTCGATTATGGATTCGGCACAGCCCGATCAGGTCGGCGTAGTTCTTGAGCATTCCCCAGTCAGTCCCCTCTCCCTCCGGGAGAGGGTTAGGGTGAGGGGGCTCTTGATTTTCAAGGGTTCCCACATTTCCCCCAGACAAACAAAAACGCCCCCGGTCTCTCGAGCGGGGGCGTTTTTTTCAAGCCTGGCTAAATCTTATGCCTTGGCTTTCTTGGCAGCGCGGGTACGCTCGCTTTCGTCCAGGATCTTCTTGCGAAGACGGATGGACTTAGGCGTAACTTCGCACAGCTCGTCTTCCTGGATGTATTCCAGAGCCTGTTCCAGGGTGAAGCGAACAGGTGGAACCAGAGCGATGGTTTCGTCTTTACCCGAAGCACGCATGTTGTCGAGCTTCTTGCCTTTGGTTGGGTTTACACCCAGGTCGTTGTCGCGGGAGTTCTGACCAACGATCTGACCGTTGTAGATCTCCTGGCCGTGTTCTACGAACAGCTTGCCACGAGCCTGCAGGGTTTCCAGGGAGTAGGTCAGAGCCTTGCCGGTTTCAACCGAAACCAGAACGCCGTTCTGACGGCCGGACATGTGGCCCGACTTCACTGGAGCGTAACGATCGAAGATCGAAGTCAGGATGCCAGCACCGTTGGTCAGGGTCAGGAACTGGTTACGGAAACCGATCAGACCGCGAGCAGGGATGTTGTATTCCAGACGAACACGGCCCTTGCCATCCGGCACCATGTTGCTCAGGTCGCCTTTACGCAGACCCATCTCTTCCATGACCTTGCCCTGCGATTCTTCAGGGATGTCGATGGTTACGTTTTCGAACGGTTCCTGCTTCACGCCGTCAACTTCACGGATGATCACTTCAGGACGGCCCAGGGCCAGCTCGAAGCCTTCGCGACGCATGGTTTCGATCAGTACCGAGAGGTGCAGCTCACCACGGCCGGAAACCTTGAACTTGTCAGCCGAGTCGCCTTCTTCAACGCGCAGTGCAACGTTGTACAGCAGCTCTTTGTCCAGACGATCCTTGATGTTACGGGAGGTCACGAACTTGCCTTCTTTACCGCAGAATGGCGAGTCGTTTACCTGGAAGGTCATGGAAACGGTTGGCTCGTCAACGGTCAGAGGCTTCATCGCCTCGACGGTGTTGATGTCGCACAGGGTGTCGGAGATGAACAGCTCGTCGAAACCGCTGATGCAGACGATGTCGCCGGCCGCTGCTTCTTCAACGTCGATGCGGTGCAGACCGTGGTGACCCATCAGCTTCAGGATACGGCCGTTACGGCGCTTGCCGTTGGCATCGATAGCCACAACCGGGGTGTTCGGCTTGACGCGACCACGAGCGATACGGCCAACACCGATAACACCCAGGAAGCTGTTGTAGTCCAGAGCGGAGATCTGCATCTGGAACGGACCGTCACGGTCAACAGCAGGCGCTGGAACGTGGTCGACAACCGCTTGGTACAGCGGGGTCATGTCTTCCGCCATGGCGGTGTGGTCCAGACCGGCGATGCCGTTCAGGGCCGAAGCGTAAACAACCTGGAAGTCCAGTTGTTCTTCAGTAGCGCCCAGGTTGTCGAACAGATCGAAGATCTGGTCCAGAACCCAGTCAGGACGCGCGCCCGGACGGTCAACCTTGTTGATGACCACGATTGGACGCAGGCCGGCTTCGAAAGCCTTCTTGGTCACAAAACGGGTTTGCGGCATAGGACCGTCTTGAGCGTCGACCAGCAGCAGCACGGAGTCAACCATGGACATAACGCGCTCAACTTCGCCGCCGAAGTCGGCGTGGCCCGGGGTGTCCACGATGTTGATGTGGTAGCCGTTCCAGTTGATGGCGGTGTTTTTCGCCAGAATGGTAATACCGCGCTCTTTTTCCTGGTCGTTGGAGTCCATCACGCGCTCGTCGTTGAGCTCGTTGCGCTCCAGAGTGCCGGATTGACGCAGGAGTTTGTCTACCAGGGTGGTTTTACCATGGTCAACGTGGGCAATGATGGCGATGTTGCGTAGATTTTCGATCACTTGTGTATCTCGATCAGAGGATTCGGTTTGCTGACAAGTCTTGGCAGCGATTAGCAGTAGTGTCCGGCATGGCCGTTACAGCTTGACGGCGGTGTCGGGGGGCCGGTGACGCAGGCCACAGGCAAACAGCCCCGGGCACTTAGCTCGGTCGATAAACGCGCACATTGGCATGCCCCTCACTGAGCAAATGGTGAGCATGCAGGCGACTCATCACGCCTTTGTCGCAATACAGCAGGTACTGGCGAGTCGGATCCAGCTCCTTGAAACGAGCGTTCACTGCGTAGAACGGCATCGTCTGTACTTCTATGCCCTCGAGCTCCAGCGGCTCATCTTCGGCGGCATCCGGGTGACGGATGTCGATGACGATCTGGCCGGCCAGTGCTTCGCTGACTTCTTCGATTTGCAAATCCTGGCCCAATTCGTCGATCACCCGATCGATCGGCACCAGTCTGGCGTTTGCGAGCGCACGCTCAAGCACCGCCATGTCGAATTCTTTCTCTTCGTGCTCAACGCGACCGCGTTTGGCGGCGGTTTTCGGGTTGACCGAAATGACCCCGCAGTACTCCGGCATGTGCCGGGCGAAATCGGCAGTGCCGATCTCGTTGGCCGTGTCGATGATGTCCTGCTTGTGGGCGACGATCAGCGGGCGCAGGACCAGTTTGTCGGTCACGCAGTCGATCACCGACAGGTTCGGCAGCGTCTGGCTCGACACCTGGGAGATCGCCTCACCGGTGACCAGCGCATCAATGTGCAGACGCTCGGCGATGTCCGAGGACGCGCGCAACATCATACGCTTCAATACGACGCCCATATGACTGTTATCGACTTTGCCGAGAATTTCGCCCAACACTTCTTCGAACGGGACACTGACAAATAGCACGCGTTGCGAGCTGCCGTACTTCTTCCAGATGAAATGCGCGACTTCCATCACGCCCAATTCGTGGGCACGACCGCCCAGATTGAAGAAGCAGAAGTGCGCCATCAGACCGCGGCGCATGATTTGGTAGGCGGCAACCGTCGAGTCAAAGCCGCCGGACATCAATACCAGCGTCTGCTCCAGCGCACCGAGCGGGTAGCCGCCGATGCCATTGTGCTGGCTATGAATCACAAACAACCGTTTGTCGCGAACTTCGATGCGGACTTCGATTTCCGGCTGTTTCAAGTCGATTCCGGCGGCACCGCACTCACGGCGCAGCTTGCTGCCGACGTATTTTTCGACGTCCATCGAGCTGAACGCATGCTTGCCCGCACGTTTGCAGCGCACCGAGAAAATCTTCCCGGCCAGTGCATCGCCGTAGTGCTCTTTGCACTTCTCGGTGATGTCGTCGAAGTCACCCAGCGGGTACTCGTCGATCTGCAGAAAGTGCGCGATGCCCGGCATGCAGGTCAGGCGCTCGCCCATCTCTTTCAGGGCCTTGGCGTCGGTAACACGGGTTTCCAGCTCGAGATTGTCCCACACACCGTTCACCACCACGGCCGGGTCCAGGTCGCGGAGCACGGTGCGGATGTTCTTGGCCAGCTGGCGGATGAATTTCGTCCGGACAGGTCGGCTTTTGATGGTGATCTCGGGGAAGACTTTTACGATTAGTTTCATGAAAACAGCGCGCGCAGGGCCAGCCGAAAAAGGGGGGCGCGGATTATAGCGGAAATTGCTCAAGGTTTAACCAGTTAATGTGCAGAAGGTTTTGCATGCACCAAAACGGGTCATTTACGACTTAAAGCGCTACATTAAAGGGCGAGATTTTCACCCTTTATGCGCTTGGCACCTTTATAAGCGTGAATTTGGGGCAAAAAACCCATGCTGGGGCACTGGCATGCAATTTGCTCCCTTGTGAGGCAGGTTGCCTTGGCAGAGTATTCGCGCCGGCATCACCAACATTTAAGGGCATCCACTACCAGCCCTAAGCCACCCGGAGGACACTATGTCGAAGTCGGTTCAACTCATCAAAGATCATGACGTCAAGTGGATTGATCTGCGCTTCACGGACACCAAAGGCACTCAGCACCACGTGACCATGCCGGCTCGCGATGCGCTGGAAGACGACTTCTTCGAAGTTGGCAAGATGTTCGACGGTTCCTCCATCGCTGGCTGGAAAGGCATCGAAGCCTCCGACATGATCCTGCTGCCGGACGACGAAACCGCCGTTCTCGACCCGTTCACCGAAGAGCCGACCCTGATCCTGGTCTGCGACATCATCGAACCGTCGACCATGCAAGGCTACGATCGCGACCCGCGCGCCATCGCCCACCGTGCCGAGGAATACCTGAAGACCACCGGTATCGGTGACACCGTATTCGCCGGTCCAGAGCCTGAGTTCTTCATCTTCGACGAAGTGAAGTTCAAGTCCGACATCTCCGGTTCGATGTTCAAGATCTACTCCGAGCAAGGCTCGTGGATGTCCGACCAGGACGTGGAAGGCGGCAACAAGGGCCATCGTCCAGGCGTGAAAGGCGGCTACTTCCCGGTTCCGCCGTTCGACCACGACCACGAAATCCGTACCGCCATGTGCAACGCACTGGAAGAGATGGGTCAGACCGTTGAAGTTCACCACCACGAAGTGGCAACTGCCGGTCAAAACGAAATTGGTGTCAAGTTCAACACCCTGGTGAAGAAAGCTGACGAAGTTCAGACTCTGAAATACGTTGTACACAACGTGGCCGATGCCTATGGCCGCACCGCGACCTTCATGCCGAAGCCTCTGTACGGCGATAACGGTTCGGGTATGCACGTTCACATGTCCATCGCCAAAGATGGCAAGAACACCTTTGCTGGCGAAGGCTATGCCGGCCTGTCCGAAACCGCTCTGTACTTCATCGGTGGCATCATCAAGCACGGCAAGGCCCTGAACGGCTTCACCAACCCGGCCACCAACTCCTACAAGCGTCTGGTGCCAGGTTTCGAAGCTCCGGTGATGCTGGCCTACTCGGCTCGCAACCGTTCCGCCTCGATCCGTATTCCTTACGTCAACAGCCCACGTGGCCGTCGTATCGAAGCACGCTTCCCGGATCCGGCTGCCAACCCGTACCTGGCTTTCGCAGCACTGCTGATGGCCGGTCTGGACGGTATCCAGAACAAGATCCACCCAGGCGATGCTGCTGACAAAAACCTGTACGACCTGCCGCCTGAAGAGGCGAAAGAGATCCCGCAAGTTTGCGGCAGCCTGAAAGAAGCCCTGGAAGAGCTGGACAAGGGCCGCGCGTTCCTGACCAAGGGCGGCGTGTTCTCCGACGACTTCATCGATGCCTACATCGCGCTGAAATCCGAAGAAGAAATCAAGGTCCGCACCTTCGTACACCCACTGGAATATGAGCTGTACTACAGCTGCTGATCCGGTAGCGCCGCGCTACGCGGCGTGACAAAAGAGAGGCCTCCTTCGGGAGGCCTTTTTTGTGCCCGCTCGTCCATGGATAATCCGCCGCTTTCGCGCCATGACCGGTGCCTTGACGAAGGGATTCGCATGAAGTGGTTACAGGCTATCGCCCTGATGGCCGGCCTCGCCTGCTCGACAGTCGGCGCTGCCGAGTTCTATGAAGACAAGCCTCTGGCTCACCCGCTGATCCAGGGCTTGCAAGAAAGCTCGATGACCCTGGCGTTCATCAAGGAAGCGAACGGCGTCAAAGGTTATTACTGCCGTTGCAAGACACCGGGCGAACGTCCGCAATTGCTCGATGACTTCGGCCAGGCGAGTATCGAGTCGGTTTTTCTAATGTCGCTCGACAGTGAGGATCCCACTCGCTTCGTGCTTTTCAGGCAAAGCGACGGCTACAGGATCTATGCCTACAAGTACAACGACAACGATCAACTCTATAGCCGCGTCACGCGATTGCAGCCAGCGCTGGACCTGATCGCTGAGGGTCGCAAGCACCTCGACGCCCTGACCATCAAGAAAGCGCTAAGCCAGATCACCCCGCTCAACTACAGCCTCCTCCTTGAAGAGTCCGGTGTACCGGAATTCGACCAGCTCGATCTCAGCCAAGGGAAACTGGTGAGCTATTACGGCCAGTACTACGACCCACTGAGCAACCCGACGCCAGATGACGAGCCGTACTTTTTCAAAAAGACCTACCAGGAAAAAGACGGCCGGTTTCTCACCGTTACCTTCTGGCGCTGGCTCGACGAGACCCTCGTCGAGGGTAACCGCACGCTCTACAACTATCGGGTCAGGCGTATTGCCTGGGAAACCGAACCGACGAGATTCACCGGCGGCGAAGACGGCCAGTCAGTGTCTTATGATTCCGTCTCTATCTCGGCCCAAGGGGCCTACAAGCAAGGCGTGCGTATCGGTCCGTGGTCGTCTTCCAAAGACGAAAAATATTCGGAGTCCGGTAATTTCGTAGAGGGCAAACGAGAGGGGCAATGGAATCTGTACCAGGATGGACAAATTCTCGAAGGCGAGTACCACAATGACTTGCGCGAGGGCCGCTGGCAGCTTCACAACTACGACGAATTGGAATGGGTCGCCACAGGATTCCAGACCTATGCCAACGGCCAACTCAACGGCCCCAGTGAATTGACGGTTCGCGGTACGACCGAACACGGCGAATATCGTGATGGAAAACGCGAAGGCCTCTGGGTGACCAGGACGGACAATGGTCACACCCGGAGCGTCCACTTCGCCGACGACAAGAAGGAAGGCGAGTTGCGTGAAGTCGACGCCAACGGTGTGCCGATCTTCATCGAGCACTACAAGGCCGGTGCCCTGTCCGGTGCCCGTGAAAGTGCGGATACGCCGGGCATCTCACAATAAATCCGGGCCGCTTGTGTGAGCAGATGTTGTCCCGGTTGGGCTAACCGCCGCCCCTGGCCTATGCTGCAACCCATCGTTTTCGTTCCCGGTCGATTTCATGGGTCGCACCTTTGTCTACATCCTGCTGCTGATCGCCCTGCCCGCCAGCGCGCAGATCTACAAATACACCGACGCCAGCGGCAACACGGTCTACAGCGATCATGCGCCGGACGGCGTGAAGGCACAGCCGGTGGCGTTGCCGCCGCTCAACAGCGTCCAGCCTCAGGCTCCGAGTGCGCCGTCGTCAGACACGGCCAGCCGTGCGCCTGTGCGCAATGCCTATGAGGTGCTGGAACTGACCAGCCTGCCCACCGAAGAGGCTCTGCGCGCCAACAACGGCACGTTCACCGTCAGCGTGCAGATCAAGCCGCGACTGCAACCGCCACATCAATTGCGCCTGCTGCTGGACGACGCGCCTTACGGTCAACCGAGCAATGTGCCGATCCTGCAATTGGTGAACGTCGACCGGGGCGAGCATCGGCTGGCGGTTCAGGTGATCAATGGCGAGGCGATCATTCAGCAGAGTCCGGCAGTGGTTTTCACTGTGCAGCGGGTGCACAAGCCATGACTCGCGGATTGATCGCTGTGTGTCTGGCCCTGTTTGCGTTCGGCGCATCTGCCGAGGTCTTCACTTATGTCGATTCGCAGGGCAATCGGGTCTACACCGATCAACCGCGCGGCAATGCCAAGCGCGTGCCGCTGGCCACCAGCAACCGAATGGCTTCCAACCCGACCGGGGCGACGCCCATCACCACGGCTAAAAAATCACCGGAACAACCGCTGTTCCGCTACGACATGCTGCGGGTGCTGGTTCCCGAACCGGACGCCACCATTCGCAGCAGCGCCGGCGAATTGATCGTCAGCATCACCAGCGAACCGGGGCTGCAAAAAGGTCATCGCTATCGCCTGCTGCTGGACGGCCAGGCCACCGGCGAGCCCGGCCTTAGCCCGGTGTTCCCGCTGAGCAATATCGACCGCGGCAGTCATAACCTGTCGGTGGAGATTCTCGACGCACAGGATCGTATCGTCGAGCGCACCGCCAATCAGCCGTTCCACATGCAGCGCATCTCGCTGGCACAGAAACGCCAGGTCAAACCTTGCTCCACTGACGACTACGGCGTCCGCCCCGAATGCCCGCTGAAAGACAAACCCGTCGAACCGAAAAATCCCTTCCTGCGTTTCTTCTAACGCCGTTCAGCTTTGCGCACTATATTGGTGCAACAGTCTGCACCGTACCCACATTGCAACCCATTTTGGTTCGAAAGTACCCGACAGGGTCGGCGGATCGCCACGCAAACGAGCGTCAAACGCCCGTTTCAGGGGTCGAACGCTTCTTTTCGGAGCCTTGGTTTGGTTTTTGCATTTTCCTGATATCGGCGCTTGGTTCCTTGCGCACGCCTTGCTCCAAAAGAGGTCCTGATGACCATAAGCGACGCACTCCACCGTTTGCTGCTCGACAACCTGACCACCGCCACCATCTTGCTCGATGCCGAATTGCGCCTCGAGTACATGAACCCGGCGGCGGAGATGCTGCTGGCCATCAGCGGTCAGCGCAGCCATGGCCAGTTCATCAGCGAGCTGTTCACCGAGTCCACCGAGGCGCTCAATTCGTTGCGCCAGGCGGTGGAACAGGCGCACCCGTTCACCAAGCGCGAAGCGATGCTCACCGCCCTCACCGGCCAGACCCTGACCGTGGACTACGCGGTGACGCCGATCCTCAGCAACGGCGCGACCCTGCTGTTGCTGGAGGTTCACCCTCGCGACCGCCTGCTGCGGATCACCAAGGAGGAGGCGCAGCTGTCCAAGCAGGAAACCAGCAAGATGCTGGTGCGCGGCCTCGCCCACGAGATCAAGAACCCGCTGGGCGGTATTCGTGGCGCCGCGCAATTGCTGGCCCGGCAGCTGCCGGAAGACAGCCTGCGCGACTACACCAACGTGATCATTGAAGAGGCCGACCGCCTGCGCAATCTGGTCGACCGCATGCTCGGCTCGAACAAATTGCCGTCGCTGGCGTTGTGCAACGTCCACGAAGTGCTGGAGCGCGTCTGCCAACTGGTCGAGGCCGAAAGCCAGGGCTGCATCACGCTGGTGCGCGATTACGATCCGAGCATTCCCGACGTGTTGATTGACCGCGAGCAGATGATTCAGGCGGTGTTGAACATCGTCCGCAATGCGATGCAGGCAATCAGCAGCCAGAACGAGTTGCGCCTGGGCCGCATCAGCCTGCGTACCCGCGCGATGCGCCAGTTCACCATCGGCCATATCCGCCATCGCCTGGTGACCAAGATCGAGATCATCGACAACGGCCCGGGGATCCCGGCGGAACTCCAGGAAACCATTTTCTTTCCCATGGTCAGCGGCCGTCCGGACGGTACCGGGCTGGGCTTGGCCATTACCCAGAACATCATCAGCCAGCACCAGGGCCTGATCGAGTGTGACAGCCATCCAGGCCACACCACCTTCTCGATCTTTCTGCCACTGGAACAAGGAGCCACATCGACATGAGCCGTAGTGAAACCGTGTGGATCGTCGATGACGACCGTTCTATCCGTTGGGTCCTGGAAAAAGCCCTGCAACAGGAAGGCATGACCACCCAGAGCTTCGACAGTGCCGATGGCGTGATGAGCCGCCTGGCGCGCCAGCAGCCGGACGTGATCATCTCCGACATCCGCATGCCGGGTGCCAGCGGTCTGGACCTTCTGGCGCGGATTCGCGAGCAACACCCACGACTGCCGGTCATCATCATGACCGCTCACTCCGATCTGGACAGCGCTGTCGCCTCGTATCAGGGCGGCGCCTTCGAGTACCTGCCAAAACCGTTCGATGTCGACGAAGCGGTGTCGCTGGTCAAACGTGCCAATCAGCACGCCCAGGAACAACAGGGCCTGGAAGTCGCGCCGACCCTGACCCGCACCCCGGAAATCATCGGCGAAGCGCCGGCGATGCAGGAAGTGTTTCGCGCCATCGGGCGATTGAGCCACTCCAACATCACCGTGCTGATCAACGGCGAGTCGGGCACCGGTAAAGAACTGGTGGCTCACGCCCTGCACCGCCACAGCCCGCGTGCGGCCTCGCCGTTCATCGCGCTGAACATGGCGGCGATCCCGAAGGACTTGATGGAATCCGAGCTGTTCGGCCACGAGAAAGGCGCCTTCACCGGCGCGGCCAACCTGCGTCGCGGCCGTTTCGAACAGGCTGACGGCGGCACGCTGTTCCTCGATGAAATCGGCGACATGCCGGCAGACACCCAGACCCGACTGCTGCGGGTGCTGGCCGATGGCGAGTTCTATCGCGTTGGCGGGCACGTGCCGGTCAAGGTCGATGTACGGATCATCGCCGCGACTCACCAGAACCTGGAAACCCTCGTTCACGCCGGGAAATTCCGTGAGGACTTGTTCCACCGCCTCAACGTGATTCGCATCCACATCCCGCGCCTGTCGGACCGTCGCGAAGACATCCCGACCCTGGCCAAGCACTTCCTCAGCCGCGCCGCACAAGAGCTCGCAGTCGAGCCGAAGCTGCTGAAAAGCGAGACCGAGGAATACCTGAAAAACCTGCCATGGCCGGGCAACGTGCGTCAGCTGGAAAACACCTGTCGCTGGATCACGGTGATGGCGTCCGGGCGCGAGGTGCACATCAGCGACCTGCCGCCGGAACTGTTGAGCCTGCCGCAGGACTCGGCGCCGGTGACCAACTGGGAACAGGCCCTGCGTCAGTGGGCCGATCAGGCCTTGGCACGCGGTCAGTCGAGCCTGCTCGACAGCGCGGTGCCGGCGTTCGAGCGGATCATGATCGAGACCGCGCTGAAGCACACTGCCGGGCGTCGTCGTGACGCTGCGGTGCTGTTGGGCTGGGGCCGGAACACCCTGACCCGCAAGATCAAGGAACTGGGGATGAAGGTTGATGGCGGGGATGATGATGAGGGTGATGAAGGCTAAAACCTCGTTTGCTTGATTCTCTTGCTGGACTCACGATCCCTCCCCCTCACCCCAGCCCTCCCGAAACGTCGGACCGCCCCCAAGGGGGCGAGGGGAAAGGGAGCAGATCTCGGTTGAATTCAGACCTGAGTTCAACTCGATATTTCACGTCGGCGTAGCTTGAACAAACTTCTCGGTCAGTCCCCTCTCCCTCTGGGAGAGGGCTAGGGTGAGGGGGCAATTCCGGACCCGCCCACTAACCCCGCCACACCGCCGACCCGCCACGGGTGCACCACGACAAGGCACCAAGACCCGTAATCGCGCACAGCGCCACCCTTGCCTACTCCGTCGAATCCGCTGAAAAACCCAAATCCAGATTGCACAAAAGCCCCGTATTACGGGGCTTCCGTCATTGCTTCAGGCTTTTTTGTTTCAAAACGATAAAAACTGGCACGCCCCCTGCAATAACTCAGTCAGGTGATTCGTTTCACCAACCCTTTCGGGGGCCTTGGTACAGGCAGGCCGGGGATTCCCCTCTTTACACCGGACTCGATGAGTCCACCCTTTTGGGGCCCTTGATACAGGCAGGTCAGGGGTTCCTTCTTTACACCGGCTCAGTACGCGATGCGATGAGCCCGCCCGTTTCGGGAACCTTGGTACAGGCAGGCCGGGGATTCCCTCTTTTATTGCTCCCGGAGATGGATCTCCAGCCGCCAGCGGCCATCGACCTGGCTGCCGGCCCACTCCCCTTGCAGCGGTCGCGCTGCCACCAGCGTCAGCAACAAGCCCCCATCACTCAATCGCGTCCGCCAGTTCACGTCCTTGCCGTTGAGCTTGAGCTGGCCCTTCTGCGCCTTACCCTCGGCCTCGAACAACAGCGCAACGCTGCCATCGACGATCTCGCCGTGCAGCTTCGGCTCGTTGTTGAACCAGACCGCCAGACCGCCATCGATCACCTCGACCTGCTGCAAGACGCTCGGGTCAGGCGTGGTCAAACGGCCGATCATCATCCCGACCATCACACCGACGATCGCCAGCGACGCCATTACCCGCAGGAATAGTTTCGAACGCGGGTCTGCTTGCGGCGTAGAATGCGCGTCATCTTTACCTTCGGAGCCGTGCATGTTTCACGTCATCCTTTTTCAACCGGAAATTCCACCGAACACCGGTAACGTTATCAGGCTGTGCGCCAACAGCGGCTGCCACCTGCATTTGATCGAACCGCTGGGCTTCGAGATGGACGACAAGCGTCTGCGTCGCGCCGGTCTCGACTACCACGAGTATGCCACTCTGCAACGCCATGCCGACCTGGCCAGTTGCCTGGAAAGCCTCGGCCACCCACGGCTGTTCGCCTTCACCACCAAGGGTTCGCGACCGTTTCACGATGCCGCGTTCGTCCCCGGCGATGCCTTCATTTTCGGCCCGGAAAGTCGTGGCCTGCCGCCTGAAGTGCTGGATGCCCTACCCGCCGAACAGCGCCTGCGCCTGCCGATGCGCGAAGGTTGCCGCAGCCTGAACCTGTCCAACACCGTAGCGGTGGCCGTGTACGAAGCGTGGCGGCAAAACGACTTCAAGTAACGCCATTCGATCGCCCAAGAAAAAAGCGCCTGTAACGGCGCTTTTTTCGTTGTTGCATCGACCGCTTACTGAACGGTCGGGGTCTCGCCGGCTTCCTGCATGCGCTGCAGCTCTTGCGCGTACAGGGCGTCGAAGTTCACCGGGGCCAGCATCAGGGCCGGGAACGAACCACGGGTCACCAGGCTGTCCAGGGTTTCGCGAGCGTACGGGAACAGGATGTTCGGGCAGAACGCACCCAGGGTGTGGCTCATCGAAGCCGCGTCCAGGTTCTTGATCAGGAAGATACCGGCCTGTTGCACTTCAGCGATGAAGGCAACTTCTTCACCGTTTTTCACGGTGACGGACAGGGTCAGCACGACTTCGTAGAAATCGCCTTCCAGCGCCTTCTGACGGGTGTTCAGATCCAGACCGACCGCCGGGTCCCACTGCTGGCGGAAGATCGCCGGGCTTTTCGGGGCTTCGAAGGACAGGTCGCGTACGTAGATGCGCTGCAAGGAGAATTGCGGTGCGGTTTCTTCTTCGCTGGCTGCAGTGTTCTGTTGGTCAGTCATCTCAGATCCTTTCTGATCTTGGGTCTTTTAGGGTTCTTGGTTTGCAGGTGCAGCAGTTCAGGCCTTGAGCAGCGCGTCGAGCTTGCCGGCGCGCTCCAGGGCAAACAAATCGTCACATCCACCGACGTGAGTGTCGCCGATCCAGATCTGCGGCACGGACGTGCGTCCGGCCTTCTGGGCCATGGCGGCGCGCACTTGCGGCTTGCCATCGACCTTGATCTCTTCGAAGTCCACGCCTTTGTTCGCGAGCAGGTACTTGGCGCGCGAGCAGTAAGGGCAGTAATCGCTGGAGTAGACGATGACTTCGCTCATGTCACTTCACCAGCGGCAGGTTGTCGCCTTTCCAGCTGGAAATCCCGCCGGACAGCTTGGCGGCGGTGAAGCCGGATTTCATCAGCTCGCGGGCGTGGGTGCCGGCAGTCTGGCCCAAGGCATCGACCAGAATGATGGTCTTGGCCTTGTGTTTTTCCAGCTCACCGATACGGGCGGCCAGTTTGTCCTGGGGAATGTTCACCGCGCCAACGATGTGACCGGCGGCGTAATCCTTGCTCGGACGGATGTCCACCACCACGCCGGCTTCCTTGTTGACCAGTGCGGTCAGCTCGCCCGTGCTCAGGCTTTTACCGCCGCCCTGCACCGTGTGCGCCAGCAGCAATGCCAGCAGTACGACGAAGATACCGACAAGAATGTAGTGGTTAGTGGCAAATTCAATCAGGTGAGCAACCATCGAAGGAGGTTCCAGGGCGTTAAAATGTCGGCCAGTATACACAGCCACTATGGTCGGCCAAACCCCGTCCGGCGGTGACGCGGTCGGAACTTCGCTTTAAACTCCAACTCCCTTTTCCATCGCCCTCTTCTTTATTAGCCACGAGTGGATTCCATGACTACCACGCCTAAACCTTTGGTCCTGATGATTCTCGACGGCTTCGGTCACAGCGACAGCCCCGAATCCAACGCCGTCTTTGCGGCCAAAAAGCCTGTGCTGGATCGCCTGTGGGCCACTGTGCCGAACGGCTTGATCTCGGGCAGCGGCATGGATGTCGGCCTGCCGGACGGCCAGATGGGCAACTCCGAAGTCGGCCACATGAACCTCGGCGCCGGCCGCGTGGTGTATCAGGACTTCACACGCGTGACCAAGTCGATCCGCGACGGCGAGTTCTTCGAGAACCCGACCATCTGCGCCGCCGTGGACAAAGCCGTGGCCGCCGGCAAGGCTGTGCATTTCATGGGCCTGCTGTCGGATGGCGGCGTTCACAGCCACCAGGATCACCTGATTGCCATGGCCGAACTGGCCTTCAAGCGTGGCGCCGAAAAAATCTACCTGCACGCCTTCCTCGACGGGCGCGACACGCCGCCGAAAAGCGCCGCTTCGTCGATCGAACTGCTCGACGCGAGCTTCCAGGCGCTCGGCAAGGGTCGTATCGCCAGCATCATCGGCCGCTACTTCGCCATGGACCGCGATAACCGCTGGGACCGTGTTTCCCAGGCCTACAACCTGATCGTCGACGGCAAGGGCGAATTCAACGCCGCCACTGCTCAGGAAGGCCTGGAAGCCGCTTACGCCCGTGGCGAGAGCGACGAATTCGTCAAGGCCACCAGCATCGGTGAGCCGGTAAAAGTCGAAGACGGCGACGCCGTGGTGTTCATGAACTTCCGCGCCGACCGTGCCCGCGAACTCAGCCGCGTGTTTGTCGAAGACGGTTTCCAGGAATTCGAACGCGCACGCCAGCCAAAAGTGCAGTACGTGGGCCTGACTCAATACGCCGCCAGCATCCCGGCCCCCGCAGCCTTTGCGCCGGGCAGCCTGGAAAACGTGCTCGGTGACTACCTGGCGAAAAACGGCAAGACCCAGCTGCGCATTGCCGAAACCGAGAAATACGCACACGTAACCTTTTTCTTCTCCGGCGGTCGCGAAGAACCGTTCCCGGGCGAAGAGCGCATTCTGATCCCGTCGCCGAAAGTCGCCACGTATGACCTTCAGCCAGAGATGAGTGCACCAGAAGTCACCGACCGCATCGTCGATGCCATCGAACACCAGCGTTACGACGTGATCGTGGTCAACTACGCCAACGGCGACATGGTCGGCCACAGCGGTGTGTTCGACGCGGCGGTGAAAGCCGTTGAGTGCCTGGACACCTGCGTCGGCCGCATCGTCGAGGCACTGGAAAAGGTGGGCGGCGAAGCGCTGATCACCGCCGACCACGGCAACGTCGAGCAAATGGCCGACGAAGCCACCGGCCAGGCGCACACCGCGCACACCACCGAGCCGGTGCCGTTCATTTATGTGGGCAAGCGTGACCTCAAGGTCCGTGCAGGCGGCGTGCTGGCGGACGTGGCACCGACCATGCTCAAGCTGCTGGGCCTGGAAAAACCGGCGGAAATGACGGGCACTTCGATTCTGGTCTGATATCAAAAGCGCCCTGTAATCAGCCTGAAACGGCTTTTTATGACGAACGCCTCAAAGCAGTTGGCTTTGAGGCGTTTTTTTTGCAGCGTGGGGCGGGCATACTAGGCCGTCCCTTACCCTGGTGCCGCCCGCCTCTATGCTTCGCGTCCTGATCGCCCTCGCTCTGACATGCCTGCTCCAACCGGCCTTCGCTGACGAGCGCGCGCAAACCCAACAACAGTTGGACGCCACGCGTCAGGATATCGCCGAGCTGAAAAAACTGCTGGGCAAGCTCCAGGAAGAAAAGTCCGGCGTACAGAAAGAGCTCAAGGGCACTGAAACCGAGATGGGCAATCTCGAGAAACAGGTCGACGCCCTGCAAAAAGAGCTGAAGAAGAGTGAATCCGAGCTGCAGCGGCTCGATGCGGAGAAAAAAAAACTCCAGAGCGCGCGCACTGAACAGCAACGACTGATCGCCATCCAGGCCCGCGCGGCCTACCAGAACGGTCGGCAGGAATACCTCAAGCTGTTGCTCAACCAACAGAACCCCGAGAAGTTCGCTCGCACCCTCACCTACTACGACTACCTGAGCCAGGCCCGCCTGGAGCAACTGAAGAATTTCAACGAAACCCTGCGCCAACTGGCGAATGTCGAAAAAGACATCTCCGCCCAGCAAGCCCAGTTGCTGGTGCAGAAAAGCGACCTGGATACACAGCGCGACGCACTCGACAAGGTTCGCAAGGAGCGCCAGCAGGTGCTGGCCAAGCTCAACGACGACGTGAAAGCGCGCGATCAGAAACTGGCCTCCCGCGAGCAGGATCAGGCAGACCTGTCTAAAGTCCTTAAAACCATTGAAGAAACCCTGGCCCGCCAGGCCCGTGAGGCAGAAGAAGCGCGACAGAAAGCGCTCATCGCCCAGCAGGAAGCAGAAAAAAAGCGTTTGCGTGAGGCCCAGGCCCGCGCCGATGCGGACTCGGACACCAGTGACGCCCCGCGAAAACAAGCCAGACCTACCCCTGGCGCGCTGGTTTCCAGCAGCGGCGAGACGTTCGGCGGCCCTTTTGCTGCCACCCGGGGAAAACTTCCATGGCCGGTTGATGGTCGACTGCTGGCACGCTTCGGTGAAACCCGTGGCGATGATGCTCGCACCAAGTGGGACGGCGTGATGATCAGCGCCTCCGCCGGCAGCCAGGTTCACGCCGTACACGGCGGGCGCGTGGTGTTTGCCGACTGGTTGCGCGGTGCCGGGCTGCTGGTGATCCTCGACCACGGCAACGGTTTTCTGAGCCTTTACGGTCATAACCAGACGCTGCTGAAGTCGGCTGGTGACGTGGTAAAAGCCGGTGAGTCCATCTCCACTGTCGGTAGCAGTGGCGGGCAGGACACACCAGCGCTGTATTTCGCAATTCGTCAGCAGGGTCACCCGAGTGATCCGGCGCAATGGTGCCGCGCGCAAGGATAGGCGTTGAGTCACCAACTTTAGGAGTTCGTTCGACATGCTGCATTTGTCCCGTCTTACCTCGCTGGCCCTGACGATCGCCCTGGTGATCGGCGCGCCTCTGGCGTTCGCCGCTCAACCGGCCCCGGCTGTCGCTCCGGCAGGCACTGCTGCGACTTCCAAGGCCCCGCTGCCGCTGGAAGAACTGCGCACCTTTGCCGAGGTCATGGACCGGATCAAGGCCGCCTATGTCGAGCCGGTGGACGACAAAACCCTGCTGGAAAACGCCATCAAGGGCATGCTCAGCAACCTCGACCCACACTCGGCCTACCTCGGCCCGGAAGACTTCACCGAGCTGCAGGAAAGCACCAGCGGTGAGTTCGGCGGCCTGGGCATCGAAGTTGGCTCGGAAGACGGATTCATCAAGGTCGTGTCGCCAATCGACGACACCCCTGCATCGAAGGCCGGCATCCAGGCCGGTGACTTCATCGTCAAGATCAACGGCGCACCGACCCGTGGCCAGACCATGACCGAAGCCGTAGACAAGATGCGCGGCAAGATCGGCCAGAAAATCACCCTGACCCTGGTCCGCGACGGTGGCACACCGTTCGACGTGACCCTGGCACGCGCAGTGATCCAGGTGAAGAGCGTCAAGGCGCAACTGCTGGAATCGGGTTACGGCCTGATCCGCATCACCCAGTTCCAGGTCAAGACCGGCGAAGAAGTCTCCAAGGCCTTGGCCAAGCTGCGCAAGGACAACGGCAAGAAGCTCAACGGCATCATCCTCGACCTGCGCAACAACCCGGGCGGCGTGCTGCAGGCAGCGGTGGAAGTGGTCGACCACTTCATCACCAAAGGCCTGATCGTCTACACCAAGGGCCGGATCGCCAACTCCGAGCTGCGTTTCTCCGCCACCGGCAAGGACGAAAGCGAAGCGGTGCCAATGGTTGTGCTGATCAACGGTGGCAGTGCCTCGGCCTCGGAAATCGTCGCCGGCGCCCTGCAAGACCAGAAACGCGCCGTGGTCATGGGCACCACCAGTTTTGGCAAAGGCTCGGTGCAAACCGTGCTGCCGCTGAACAACGACCGTGCGCTGAAGATCACCACCGCACTGTACTTCACTCCGAACGGCCGCTCGATCCAGGCCCAGGGCATCGTCCCGGACATCGAAGTGCGCAAGGCCAAGATCACCAACGAGGCAGACGGCGAATACTTCAAGGAAGCCGACCTGCAGGGTCACCTGGGCAACGGCAACGGCGGCGCGGACAAACCGACCGGCTCCGGCGCGAAACCGAAAGCCATGCCGCAGGATGACGATTACCAGTTGGCCCAGGCTCTGAGCCTGCTCAAAGGCCTGAGCATCACGTCCGGCCGTTGAGGATGTCTTTGCGTTTCGTCTTTGTCCTGCTGTGCTGTCTGGCGGGTGCTGCTCACGCAGAACCTGCCAGACCAACACCTCAAAAAGCCTACCTGACACTGATCATCGACGACCTGGGGCAGAACCTGCCCCGGGATCGCCGCGTACTGGCCCTGCCCGGGCCGGTCACCACCGCGATCATGCCCGACACCCCGCACGCCACCGAATTTGCCCGCGAAGCCCATCGCGCCGGCAAGATCGTGATCCTGCATATGCCGATGGACCCGGCCACCGGGCCGTTCGCCTGGCATCCTGAACTGCCCATCGAGGAGCTTGAGAAACGGCTGAACGCCGCGTTCAAAATGGTCCCCTACACCGCCGGCATCAACAACCACATGGGCAGTCGCATGACGGCGCAACCGGTGGCGATGGCCTGGTTGATGGGTGAGCTGCAGCGCCGCCACAAGTTTTTCGTCGACAGCCGCACCAGTGCCCAGACCGTCGCCGCGCAGCAGGCGCAGAAGATCGATCTGGCGAGCGTTTCCCGGGATGTGTTTCTCGATGACGAGCGCACCGAAGCGGCAATCCTGACCCAATTGCAGACGGCGATAAGTCTGGCCCGCAAACAGGGTTCTGCGGTGATGATCGGCCATCCTTATCCACAGACTCTGGCCGTGCTGGAACGGGAACTGCCGAAGTTGAAAGCTCAAGGCATCGAGTGGATCGATATCAAACAAATGATCAGTGTGCGCAGCAATCGCGCCACGGCCGCTCATGGCAAAGACGGCGTCTACCGGTAAATGCTCTGAAACAACCGCCACACATAGTTACCGCCAGAAGACTTGCCCCAATCGGGATAGTCAGCCTCGCAAGTGCCAGCGACTCCTCGAGTCGCCTTTCAAACTTCAGGACTGACTATGACTACTGACAACAGCCACACCTTGCCTGTCGGGCAAACGGAATCGATAAAATCCGGCAACCTGCTGATCAACTTCACGACAGAATTCCACCGCATCTGGGATAGCCGGGGGTCCGACTCTGCGCCTGGTAGTTTCTGGCGCCTCGCCCCTGACCCCGACGCATTACCAGGTTATTTCCCGCTGGGCGACATCGTGGTTCGCGGGTACGACAATGTAAACGGCAGCAAAATTGTCGCCGTTGTCCGCGAGGGTGATGAAACACCAGCAGGCAAGGCTCTCAGCCGACCGATCGACTATGAAAAAGTCTGGAGAGACTCCAGCTCAGGCGCCGCAGCAGACTGCACCGTCTGGCGCCCGATCCCTCCGTCCGGGTATGTCGCCCTGGGAGTGGTCTGCTCCAATGGCCGAGACAAGCCGCTGCTCAATACTGTCCGATGCGTCCGGTCGGATCTCGTGGTGGCCGCCAACCTCGGCGATCTGATCTGGAGTGACAAGGGCAGTGGTGCCAGACAAAATTTCAGTGCCTGGCATATTGATCCTCCACCCGCACAACCCGGCGAAATATATTTCTCGCCTGGAAGTTTTTTCGCTGTCCAGAGCCACGGAAAGCCTGCTACCCCAGTGTCCTACGTTCTTCGAATGCAGATCCCTCGCCAGGTAAACCCCGCCCCAGAACCGCCGGAGCTTTCAGGTTACGAAGCACCCTCAGCGGTCGAACCGGCCAGAGTCACTCAGGTTGCACGACTGCCGTGGTTCGCCGTCAGAGAAAATCTGCAGCCCACAGAGCAATTGCGCACGTCGCCGTTCTACTGCCTGGAACGCACAGACCAGTACGTCCTGGTCGGACACACCTATAACACGGGCGACCAGTGCCGACCTGCCAAGTGGAAAGCTTTTCCAGTGCAGAACCCCATCATGCAGCAGATATTCAGCTCATTGACATCGATCAGGATCGATACGGCATGGCCGGCCAATGCTGTGAACAATGCCAGGGCAATCGAATTTTCGGCCTGTCTGCAGGAGGACTTCACCCACACTGAGCATTCAACCGGCGGCTGGAATGAATTGCGCCCTCTGGGCGTTATCGCCATGGCGGCGAAGTGCAAGGCGGTAGCGGTCTATCAAATCCAAAGCGACTATATGCTCAAGCGCGCTGACGGCACGAAAGTGGCGGTCAGCATCGGCTACTCGGATGACGAAAGCCTTCACCTTAGCGAATACCCGCAAGAGGTCGACACTCCGGCCATGCTCGCCCCGGCGTCCAGCACGGCCCTGGTAAAGGGCCTCGATCACGACGCAGTCGGCATCCTCGTTGAATCGCCGCCCGTGTCAGACCTGCCGCCCTCTATAGATAGCGCCCCATGATCTCGTCGACTACACCGTCCTTGCGCATCTGATCCAGGGCAGCCTGCAACTTGGCAACGGCTTCGTCCGGCACGTCCTTGTTCAGCGCCAGATACAGCTCAGCGCTGTTGAAGCGAAGCACGGTTTTCAACCCGGTCACGCCATCCTGCCGCGCCAGATAACGGCCGGCAGGATCGCCGGTGGCCCACAGGTCGATCTGACCGCTGACAAGCTTTTTGGCGTTGTCCTGATCGCGCAACACCACCACCGGCTTCAGACCCTGCTTGGTCAACGTCTCGGCAATCGCATCACCCTTGTAGGCGCCGATCTTGTATTTGCGCGCGTCATTCAGGGTTTCGAGGGTGATCTTGCTGTCGGCCTTGGCCAGCATGACCCAGTCATCCGGGCCAATCGGGCCAACCCATTTGAAGAGCTTTTCGCGATCCGGCAGGCGCGCCATCACGAAAGCCCCGTAACCGGGGTTCTCCAGCGCCAGCTTGTAGACCCGTTCCCAAGGGAAGCGCAGGGTCAGGCTGTAAGTGATGCCGGCTCGCTTGAACATCTCGCGCACGATGTCCGTGGCGATGCCGTTGATGTTTTCGTCTTGAGCGAAATTCTTGCCGTTCTTCGCCATGTTGTACGGCGGGAAGTTTTCGGTGAGGAGCACCAGATCGGTGTCGGGACTTTCTTCGGCGTGACCAGTGTTGATCAACAACAAGGAGGCACTGGCGAGGGCGAGAAGCAGGCGTTTGATCATGTCGGGCTACCGAAATCCATGGCGTGCCCAAGAGTGCCTTGGGTACGCCATGCTGTCCACTGGCCTGTATGGATGTTTAACGCATTACGATGCCGCGGTGAGCCATGTAGGCCTTGGCTTCCTGAACAGTGTATTCGCCGAAGTGGAAAATACTCGCCGCCAGTACTGCACTGGCGTGGCCTTCAAGAATGCCGTCGGCCAAATGCTGCAGGTTGCCAACGCCACCGGACGCGATCACCGGAATCCCCAGCGCATCACTGATGGCGCGGGTTACGCCGAGGTCGAAGCCGTTTTTCATGCCGTCCTGATCCATGCTGGTCAGGAGGATTTCACCGGCACCGAGGCCTTCCATTTTCTTCGCCCACTCAACGGCGTCGAGGCCGGTCGGCTTGCGGCCGCCGTGGGTGAAGATTTCCCAACGCGGGGTTTCGCCAGGGCCCGAGACCTTCTTCGCGTCGATGGCGACGACGATGCATTGCGAGCCGAAATGCTGCGCCGCTTCGCCGACGAACTCCGGGTTAAACACGGCAGCGGTGTTGATCGACACTTTGTCCGCACCGGCATTGAGCAAGTTGCGGATGTCCTGCACCGTCCGCACGCCACCGCCGACGGTCAGCGGGATGAACACCTGGCTGGCCATGCGCTCGACGGTGTGCAGCGTGGTGTCACGACCATCGACGCTGGCGGTGATGTCGAGAAAGGTAATCTCGTCGGCACCCTGCTCGTCGTAGCGACGAGCGATTTCTACCGGGTCGCCGGCGTCACGGATGTTCTCGAACTTCACACCTTTGACGACCCGGCCGTTGTCCACGTCCAGGCAAGGGATGATGCGTTTGGCCAGCGCCATGGTCAGTCCTCAGCCTTGGTAGGAGTCGCAGAAAGCTTGCGCTTCGGCGACGTCGAGGGTGCCTTCGTAGATCGCCCGGCCGGTGATTGCGCCGATGATGCCCGGCGCCTTGGCGTCAAGCAGCGACTTGATGTCACCCAGGTTGTGAATGCCGCCGGAAGCGATCACCGGGATTTTCGTCGCAGCAGCGAGCGCAGCGGTGAACGGTACGTTGCAGCCCTGCATCATGCCGTCTTTGGCGATGTCGGTATAAACGATCGAGGACACGCCGTCGGCTTCAAACTGTTTGGCCAGGTCGATGACCTGCACGGTGCTGATTTCAGCCCAGCCATCGGTGGCGACGAAACCGTCTTTGGCATCCAGACCGACGATGATCTTGCCCGGGAACGCGCGACAGGCTTCAGCGACGAACGCCGGATCCTTCACCGCTTTGGTGCCGATGATCACGTAGCTGACGCCAGCCTTGACGTAGTGCTCGATGGTTTCCAGCGAACGAATGCCGCCGCCGATCTGGATCGGCAGGGTCGGGTAGCGCTTGGCGATCGCGGTCACGACTTCGCCGTTGACCGGCTGGCCTTCGAAAGCGCCGTTCAGGTCGACCAGATGCAGACGACGGCAACCGCCCTCCACCCACTTGGCAGCCATGCTCACCGGGTCATCGGAGAACACTGTGGAATCTTCCATGCGGCCCTGGCGCAGACGTACGCAGGCACCGTCTTTGAGATCGATAGCGGGAATAATCAGCATCTGGCAAACCTTCAAATTTGAATGTTCAGCTTGGCTCGGAAATCAGTTTTTCTCGAGCGCCCACAGGTCGCTTTCGATGCTTTCAAACCGCTCCTTGAGGTGGGTCTGCACATCGAAAATCGCCCTGTTGTAATAGTGCGGAGCAATTTCGCGGGTAAACAGCTCAAGAATTTCCGCCGCCTCGAACGAACCCAGGTCGAGTTCGAAACGATCCTCCATGAACCGCTGGATCTTGCGATTGGCGTCGCTTTCCTGCTCGGGCGTGAGGGTCAGGATCGGCGGTTTTTTCTTGGCGGCCATTTACCAGCGACCGTCCCATGCAGCGAAGTTCTGCAGCAATTGCAGGCCATGGGTATGGCTCTTCTCCGGGTGGAACTGCACGGCGAAACGCGAACCTTCGGCCAGCGCAGCGGCGAAATCGACACCGTAATGACCGCTGCCGACTACTTGTCGCGGGTTACCGGCGGCGATGTAGTAGCTGTGCACGAAGTAGAAACGCGCCAGGTCCGGAATGTTGTGCCACAGCGGGTGATCCACCGACTGTTTCACTTCGTTCCAGCCCATGTGCGGGACTTTCAGGTGCTCGCCGTCTTCATGCAGGTCTTTGCCGAAGAACTTCACCGCGCCCGGGAACAGGCCGATGCAGTCGACGCCGTCGTTCTCTTCGCTGGTGTCGAGCAAGGCTTGCATGCCGACGCAGATGCCGAGGAACGGGCGATCCTGGCTGACTTCACGCACCAGCGAATCGAAACCGAGACGACGGATTTCCGCCATGCAGTCACGAATCGCGCCAACGCCTGGGAAAACCACGCGGTCGGCTTCGCGGATCACGTCCGCATCGCTGGTGATCAGCACCTTGCCGGCGCCAACGTGCTCGAGGGCCTTGGCCACCGAGTGCAGGTTGCCCATGCCGTAATCGATTACCGCAACCGTCTGCATTACAGCACGCCCTTGGTCGAAGGCATCTGGCCGGCCATGCGGTCGTCCAGCTCCACGGCCATGCGCAGTGCGCGGCCGAAAGCCTTGAACACGGTTTCGATCTGGTGGTGGGTGTTGGTGCCACGCAGGTTGTCGATGTGCAGGCTGACCAGCGCGTGGTTGACGAAGCCCTGGAAGAATTCCTGGAACAGGTCGACGTCGAAGCCGCCAACGGTGGCGCGGGTGTATGGCACGTGCATCTGCAGGCCCGGACGACCGGAGAAGTCGATCACTACGCGCGACAGTGCTTCATCGAGCGGCACGTAGGCGTGACCGTAGCGACGGATGCCTTTCTTGTCGCCAATGGCTTTAGCGAAGGCCTGGCCGAGGGTGATACCGACGTCTTCCACGGTATGGTGGTCGTCGATATGCAGATCGCCCTTGCATTCGATATCCAGGTCGATCAACCCGTGACGGGCAATCTGATCCAGCATGTGCTCAAGAAAAGGAACACCGATATCGAATCGGGCCTTTCCGGTGCCATCAAGGTTGATCGAGGCTTTGATCTGGGTTTCCAGAGTGTCGCGCTCGACAGACGCCTTACGTTCGGCCATCACCAGCTCCGCAAAATCATTGGGCGAAAAAGGCAGCCATTATAGGCACGCGGGGCCGAAACAGAAACACGAGACGTGATATGGCAGACGGATAGAAGCCCCGGCTGTCGCGGGTAGACATGTCCATACAAGCCATTACAGGCACCCTGAAAACAAATGTGGGAGCCGCCCGGACCAAGCCCGCTCCCACAGGGGTTCTGCGTTTTAACGATTACTTAGTGGAACAGCACCGCCGTCTTCTGCAGGGTCACCCACACACCCCACGCCAGCGGAATACCGACCACCAGCCAAGCAGCAACGGCCAACGGCTTGCTGCCCGGCGCGGCTTTCCACTCAAGCACGGTGCTGCTGTCAGCACCCTTGTCGTGGCCCAGCGCCTGTTCGGCAGCCAGTTCGGCGTCGGTCATGAAGTACTTGTCTGCCACCGGACGTACCAGCAGATTGCACAGGAAACCCAGCACCAGCAGGCCCGCGAGGATGTACAGGGTGATGTCGTAAGCCGCCGCGCGCTCAACGCCGATGCTCAACTGATATTCACGCAGGTAGTTCACCAGCACCGGACCCAGCACGCCGGCGGCAGCCCAGGCAGTCAGCAGACGACCATGGATCGCGCCGACCATTTGCGTACCGAACAGGTCGGCCAGATAGGCCGGAACGGTCGCAAAACCACCGCCGTACATCGACAGGATGATGCAGAACGCCGCCACGAACAGCGCAACGTTGCCCAGGTGACCAAGGTTCGGGATCAACGCGTACAGCGCAAAGCCCAGCGCGAAGAACACGAAGTAGGTGTTCTTGCGGCCCAGATAGTCCGAGAAGGACGCCCAGAAGAACCGGCCGCCGATGTTGAACAAGCTCAGCAGACCGGTGAAGCCCGCCGCAATTGCTGCGATCGAGGCCAGTTGCCCGGCGTCCAGTTGACCGAACGGCAGATCGACACCGATCAATTTGCCGCCGAACACTTCCTGCAACAGTGGCGAAGCCATGCCGAGGATGCCGATACCGGCGGACACGTTCAGGCACAGCACCAGCCACACCAGACGGAATTGCGGGGTTTTCCAGGCCACGTTCACGTGAACGTGGCGGTGGGTGATCATCGCGTTCGCGGCTTTCTTCGCCGGGGCGGTCCAGCCCTCAGGCTTCCAGCCGGTTGGCGGCACGCGGTAGGACAATGCGCCACCGATCATGAACACGAAGTAGATCGCGGCCATCACCAGGAAGCTCTGCCATACGCCGACGCTGGTTGGCGAAGCGAAATGGCCCATCAGCGCTGCGGCCAGTGGTGCACCGACCATCGCGCCACCACCGAAGCCCATGATCGCCATGCCGGTCGCCATGCCGCGCTTGTCCGGGAACCACTTGATCAGGGTCGAGACCGGCGAGATATAACCCAGGCCCAGACCGATACCGCCAATCACGCCGGAGCCGATCCACATCAGCCAGATCTGATGGGTATAGATACCCAACGCAGAAATCAGCAGACCACCGCACCAGCACAGTGCCGATACAACGCCGGCCTTGCGTGGCCCGGCGTGTTCGAGCCAGCCACCCCAGATCGCTGCCGAGCAGCCCAGGAAGATGAAGAACAGGGTGTAAATCCAGCCGAGCATGGAGATCGGCCAGTCGCATTGCGACGAGAAGACTTGTGCGATGAAGCTCATGTCCGGCGCGCAAGCCACCGGAGCGGTGATGCCCAGCGCCTTGGACAGCGGCAACCAGAACACGGAAAAACCGTAGGCCATGCCGATGCACAAGTGGATGGCCAGAGCGGCCGGTGGTACCAGCCAGCGGTTGAAACCGGGCTTGGCGATGATGCGTTCCTTGGACAGGAACGCAGGCTGGGCGGCGCTGAGGCCGTCCGCCGTAATGCTCGTGCTCATTGTGTATCCCCCAATTATTAGTATGGTTCGCCAGCCACTGCTCACCCCCGGCCTTTATGCACGCAGGCATGACCGTGTTGGTGGGTGAAGCTCCTTGAGGCGCGACCAAAAGTCGCAGAAGGGCGGACGAACGGGCGAAGGTTACCATCTGCACGTGACAGAAAAACCAAACTGATATCACCTTTTTTGAGTCATCTGATCTCCTGCGACTGGGGAACCCTCGTACCGACCGTTGTCGAAGCGCTACACGTGGCGGATCGACAGGTTCCTCAGGACGCCGCACCAGCGCGGGGTTATGCAGCGCTATACTCCCCGGCTAAATTACGAATTCGACTAACTACAAGGACTCGCCCATGAAAGCGTTCGGCAAAATCCTGGGTCTGGTACTTCTCGGGCTGTTGCTGATCATTGTGGCGGCGGGCTTCGCCCTGACCCACCTCTTCGATCCCAACGACTACAAAGACGAGATCCGCCAGATAGCCCGCGACAAGGCCCACATCGAGCTGACGCTCAATGGCGATATCGGCTGGAGCCTGTTCCCGTGGCTCGGCCTGGAACTGCACGAGGCCAGCGTCGCCACCCTGATCAAGCCTGACGAACCGTATGCCGATCTGCAGATGCTCGGTCTGTCCGTACGCGTGCTGCCGCTTCTGCGCCGCGAAGTGCAGATGAGCGATGTGCGTGTCGAAGGCCTGAACCTGCGCCTGAACCGTGACAAGAACGGTCACGGCAATTGGGAAGACATCGGCAAACTGCCTGCCCCAGCGCCTGCGCCGGGCAGCACCCCGCCGGTGGCCACTGGCGAGCCGGTCGCCGAAACGCCTGCGCAGCCGGAAAAACCGCCGCAGCCGATCCGCCTCGACATCGACAGCCTGACCGTCAACAACGCCCGCGTTGAATACAACGACGAGCAGACCGGCAAGCAGTTCAGCGCCGAAAGCATCCAGCTGAGCACCGGCGCGGTACACGACTCGACCAACATTCCACTGAAAGCCACGGCGTTCCTCAGTACCAATCAGCCCGTGCTGCGGGTACGCACCGAGCTCAATGGCGAACTGCGTATCGAGCGTGCCCTGCAACGCTACAAGTTCGAGGACATGAAGTTGTCCGGCGAACTGACCGGTGATCCACTGCAAGGCAAAGCCATGACGTTTTCCGCCCAAGGCCAGATCCTGCTGGACAAGGCTGCGAACGTCGCCGAATGGACCGGGATCAAGATCTCCGCCAACCAGTTGCGCGCGCTGGGTGAACTGAAGGCCAACGATCTGGACAAGACCCCGCAGATCACCGGCGGAATTTCTATCGCTCAGTTCGATCTGGCGAAATTCGTCGACAGCATCGGCCAGACCCTGCCAGCCATGGCCGAAGGCAGCCTGAGCAAGGTCGAGCTGGTCAGCCGTGTCTCTGCCACACCGACCAGCGTGGCGCTGGACAACATCAATCTGAAACTCGACGACAGCAGCTTCAGCGGCCGCATCGCCGTCGAAGACTTCGCCAAACAGTCACTGCGGGCGATCCTCAAGGCCGACACGTTCAATGTCGACCGCTACCTGCCGCCGAAATCGGAAAAAGCCGCCAGCGCCACCCAGGCGCGTCAGACCGAAGTCGCCAGCACCGAAGCCGATGCCATGGCCGGCGCCGGCAGCACCCCGCTGCCGGACAAGCCGAGCAAAAGCGCCTGGAGCACCGAGCGACTGCTCCCGGTGGAGCGCCTGAGCAAACTGGACGTGAACGCCGACCTGACCTTCGGCCAGTTGACCCTCGACAAGTTGCCGATCCAGAACGCCGCACTGAAAGCCACCGGCCAAGGCGGCCTGTTGACCCTGGAGAACCTGCGCGGCGAGCTGTACAACGGCGACTTCGAAGCCAAGGGCACTCTCGACGTACGCCAGACGGCGCCGGTGCTGAACCTGCAAACCCGGATCAACCGCGTGCCGGTGGAAAAAATCCTCGAAAGCCAGGGCAAGAACCCGCCGGTCAAAGGCCTCGTGAACCTCACCAGCACTGTCACCGGTAGCGGCAACAGCCAACAGGCGCTGATCGATACCCTCAACGGCAACGCCAGTTTCGTGATCAATAACGGTGTGCTGCTCAACGCCAACCTTGAGCAGCAACTGTGCAAAGGCATCGCCACCCTCAACCGCAAATCCCTGAGCGGCGAACCGCGGGGCAAGGACACACCGTTCCAGGAGCTCAAGGGCAATCTGACCTTCCGCAACGGCGTCGCCAGCAACCCGGACCTGAAAGTTCGCATCCCGGGCATGACCGTCAACGGTGACGGCGACATCGACCTCAAGGTGCTCGGCATGGACTATCGCGTCGGCATCATCGTCGAAGGCGACACCAGCGCCATGCCGGACCCGGCCTGCCAGGTCGGCGACAAGTTCGTTGGCATTGAGTGGCCGCTGCGCTGCCGTGGCCCGCTTGAACTGGGCGCCAAGGCGTGCCGCGTGGACAACGAACGCCTCGGCCAGGTCGCGACCAAAATGGCCGGCGACAAACTCAGCGAAAAAATCGACGAAAAACTGGGCGACAAAGTCAGCCCTGAACTGAAAAACGCATTGAAGGGGCTGTTCAAGCGATGAGAGCGGAGCAGTTTTCCACGGCGGTGCTGGAATGGTTCGACCGCCACGGCCGCCATGATTTGCCTTGGCAACAAAACATCAATCCGTATCGGGTTTGGGTGTCCGAGATCATGTTGCAGCAGACTCAGGTCAGCACCGTGCTCAATTACTTCGACCGCTTCATGGCCGCGCTGCCGACGGTCGAAGCCCTGGCCGAAGCGCCGGAGGACGAAGTGCTGCACCTGTGGACGGGCCTGGGTTACTACACTCGCGCGCGCAACTTGCAGAAGACCGCGAAGATCGTCGTCAGCCAGTACGGCGGCGAGTTTCCCCGTGACGTCGAGAAGCTCACGGATTTGCCGGGCATCGGCCTGTCCACCGCTGGCGCGATTGCCAGCATCAGCATGGGCCTGCGCGCGCCGATCCTCGACGGCAACGTTAAACGGGTGCTGGCGCGTTTTACCGCACAGGAGGGCTACCCCGGCGAGCCGAAGGTGGCCAAACAGCTGTGGGCTAACGCAGAACGCTTCACACCGCAGGATCGAGTCAACGCCTACACCCAGGCGATGATGGATCTGGGCGCAACGCTCTGCACCCGCAGCAAGCCGAGCTGCCTGCTGTGTCCGCTGGAAAAGGGCTGCGAAGCGCACATGCTTGGCCTGGAGACGCGCTACCCGATTCCCAAGCCGCGTAAAGCCATCCCGCAGAAACGCACGCTGATGCCGCTGCTGGCCAACGAGGAGGGCGCGATTCTGCTTTATCGCCGCCCGTCCAGCGGATTGTGGGGCGGTTTGTGGAGCCTGCCGGAACTCGACGACCTCGACGACCTGCAACACCTCGCCGCGCAGCACTCGCTGAAAATGGGCGAGCAGCAGGTGTTGCCGACCCTCGTCCACACCTTCAGCCACTTCCAGCTGTCCATCGAACCCTGGCTGGTTCAGGTACAGGAGGCTGGCGGTCACGTGGCCGAGGCCGACTGGCTCTGGTATAACCTCGCCACCCCGCCGCGCCTGGGCCTCGCCGCCCCGGTCAAGACCTTGCTCGAACGCGCGGCCGCCGTCTTGAATGCAGGAGAGTCGACATGACCCGCACCGTAATGTGCCGCAAGTACAAAGAACAACTCGAAGGTCTGGAGCGCCCACCGTACCCGGGCGCCAAGGGCCAGGACATCTTCGAACACGTCTCGGCGAAGGCCTGGGCCGACTGGCAGAAACACCAGACCCTGCTGATCAACGAAAAACGCCTGAACATGATGAACGCCGAAGACCGCAAATTTCTTCAGGGTGAAATGGACAAGTACTTCTCCGGCGAGGAATACGCCCAGGCGGAAGGCTACGTGCCGCCAGCGGAATAACCCCCGAAAAACGGGGGTCGGATCGTAAGCGACGGAATTAATTTAAGAAATTTTAAAAAAGTGTTTGACGTAAATCCGAAAAACCCTTTTAATGCGCCCCGTTGCCCAGATAGCTCAGTCGGTAGAGCAGGGGATTGAAAATCCCCGTGTCGGCGGTTCGATTCCGTCTCTGGGCACCAAATACCGAAAACCCTGAATCGCAAGATTCAGGGTTTTTTTATGCCTGCGATTTGATGGCGACCGGATTGCGCCCTTCTTGCAGGCCGGAATTCGCGGTACTTTTCCCAACCCTTACGGAAGAGGGTCATCCCCGCGATGAACCAGAAAAGAACACGCGTCCCCCTGCCCCACCCGACTCCCTGTCGCCAGAGCCGCACTTCGTTCTGGCTGACGCTTCTGGTCGGGCTGTTGATAACGTTCGCCATTGGCGCGTCGATTTACATGATCATCGACAGCCTGATCAGTGGCTCGATCACCACAACCAATCGCGGCCCGCGCACAACCTACCTTCGGGATCTCCAACCACGCAGGTACTGGTTCGAAGTCGTGTGGCAAAGCCTCCCTCCTCTATTACTGGTGAGCGTTGCGCTGTTCGGACTACGAATCCACCGGAAGTTACGCAAGTAATCGAAACGAACGGGATTCAGCCCGAACCCCGTCCCGGTCGTCGTTATTGATGCCAATCCCAATGGAACACCAGATTACTTGCCCCGCCGCTGCCAACATTGGCAACGTCCCGTCGCACCTCACCATTGCGCGTGGCAACCACGGTGTATTTGCCCGGCGGCAGTTGCGCATAGACCAGCGGCCCGATCTGACTCAAGTTCAGCACCGGTTGTCCTGCGGCTTTCTGGATCACCAGATCGACATCCGAGGTGTACAGGTTTTGTGCGCCGACAGAGAAGGTCATGTGCAGGTTGTAGCCAGCGGCGTGCTGAATAGTCCGTGACTCGTCCAGGCCAATCCCTCCGGACAGGTAATTGATACCGTTTTGCTGTTGTTGCTGGACTTGCACACCGTCACTGTCGATCGGCTCGACACTATTGGCCTGAGCCATGAGCGGGAACATCAGAACAGCCACTGCAGCAACCGGCAGCATGAATGAAATGACGCGTTTCATGATGAGTACTCCCGGGTTCTCGCAGAACCCAATCGTTACTCTTGTTTAGATTTTGCAGCGCGGGACGGGTTTTAGACTGATTGGAACTTGGCGCGGGTACGAAAAGGACTACGCGCTGTATTCCCCAATCGCTATCTTCGTCGGTCGTATCTTTCAAAACCCGTCCCCCCTTCCTTCGGTTGAGCCAGACACGGCCGGCATCGCCAGCCCGTGAGTTATTGGCATGCTCTTGCTACTGTTTCTCCTGAACTGGAAGACCTGATGAGCCAACTTGAACCTGCTGATTCGCAAGATCCAAAACTCGATTCGCTGCTCGGCGATCTGGGTGACCTGATACGCCAGGCGCGGCAGAAAGTGCTGCGAACGGTTGACACGATACAAGTCCAGACCTGCTGGCAGATCGGGCGGCATATTGTCGAGTTTGAACAGCAGGGTGCCCGACGAGCCGGGTATGGAAAACAGCTTCTGGCTACGTTGGCCAAGGAGCTGACTGCGGACTTTGGTAAAGGCTTTGACTCTTCTAACCTTCGCTACATGCGCTTGTTTTATCAGGCATTTCCAATTCGTGACGCACTGCGTCACGAATTGAGCTGGACCCACTATCGCAAGCTATTGGGGATAGAAAGCGAATCAGCCCGGCAGTGGTACATGAACGAAGCCGCCACGCAAAACTGGTCAAGCCGCGCCCTGGATCGCCAGATCAACACGCTCTACTACGAACGCCTGCTGATGAGCCGAGACAGAACCGACCTCTATGCAGAGGCAGCCACCAACATTGCGGCGATGAAAAGCAATCCCCGGGAATTCATCCGTGACCCCGTCCTTCTGGAGTTTCTCGGCCTGCCATCACCGGGCAAACTTCAGGAATCCGAACTGGAACAGGCCTTGATCGATCAGCTCCAGGGATTTCTCCTCGAACTGGGCAAGGGCTTCGCTTTTGTGGGCCGCCAGCAACGCATCAGCGCTGGAGACGATGATTTTTACATCGATCTGGTGTTCTACAACTACCTGCTCAAATGCTTCGTCATCCTGGATCTGAAGCGCGGCAAACTCAGCGCTCGGGACGTAGGCCAGATGGACATGTACATCCGCATGTACGACGACCTCAAACGCAGCGAGGGCGACGGGCCGACGGTGGGGATCATTCTCTGCGCACAACAAAACGAATCGGTTGCGCGCTACACAATCCTCAAGGGCAATGAACAACTGTTCGCCAGCAGCTACAAACTGGTGCTGCCGAGCGAAGAGGAGCTACGAGCGGAGTTGAACCGGGAACACACGCTGCTGGAAGAACGCTTGAGTGATCAGCCGGACGATTAACCGGCGACGGATTGTTCAGCGAGCCGCCTGAGACTATCGTTGGCAGCTACTCCTCCGCGAAGGTCGAGAGCCATGGGTTTTCAAGAGACGCACGCACTGCAAGAGGCTCGAAACAGAACCGCGCTCGCAAGCGATGTTCAGGACGTGCCCTTTCAGGAACCTGTCGCCGATGGCTATGCCCTTGGCGGTTTCACCTGGCGTCACGCTTCGCCGGACCCACAGCGCCCGGTGGTGATCATCAACGCCGCCACATCCGTGCGCTGCCGCCACTACTCGCGCTTCGCGGCGTACCTGTTCGCCAACGGCTTGGATGTGATCATTTACGACTACCGGGGCATTGGCGAGTCGCGGCCGAAGTCGATGAGGCATTTACAGGCTTCGTGGACGGATTGGGGTGCGCTGGATTTCGAGGCGATGCTCAAGCGCGCACAGCGGGAGTTTCCCGGTCAGCCGATCGATGTGGTCGGGCACAGCTTTGGCGGCTGCGCAGCAGGCCTGGGGGCGTCCGGAAAGATAATCCGACGACTGGTGACGGTCGGCGCGCAATTCGCTTACTGGCGCGATTACGCGCCCGAGCATCGCTGGCGGATGTTCGGCAAATGGCATCTGCTGATGCCGCTGGTCACGCTGCTCTGTGGATATTTCCCCGGCAAGCGACTCGGTTGGCTGGAGGATACGCCCGCCGGTGTAGTGCGCGACTGGAGCACGCCTGCTGCACGTTATGAGCGGCGTCCGAGCGGCAGAACGATGGCGGACCTGCCCTTCTCCAACATCCGTGCAAAGACCTTGGCAATCAGTATCAGCGACGATCCCTACGGTACGATTCCCGCCATCGAACGACTGCTCGATTACTTCCAGAACGCCCAAAAAACCCACCTGCGCATCGAGCCGCAGGACATCGGTGAACAACACGTCGGACATTTCGCCTTTTTTCGCAGCGCATACCAAGCCACACTATGGCCCATCGCTCTGACCTGGCTGCAAACCGGCGAACTGGCCCCCGATACACCGGGGCGGCAAGTACCGCGCAGCCAAGCCCTTTAACGCACCACGGAACACACACCATGGCTTCTGCCAACAAGCAGCAAAAACGCGCCGCCCGGGCCAAGACCAAGGCCAAGCAGAACCGCACCAAGCGTGCAGAGGCTCCGGTCGAGCTGGACCCGAACGACGACCGCATCGATTTCGAATCGGTGGACCTGACCGAGCTGTTCAAGAAAATGATCGACGCCGAGAAGATCAGCCAGCAGGCCATGTGCACCGCGTTCCTCGAAGACCCGCTGCTGGAGCTGGTGTACGAACAGGAAGGTGAAGAAGGCGCGATGGACTTCATCCTCGCCGCGCTGATCGAGTACCGCCAGTGGTCCACCGAGACCGACGAGGCCGGTGCCCTGGCGTGGATTGAATCGCCTGCCTTCCAGAAAGACTATGTGGCCGCGTCCGACGCAATCGCCGCACAAACCCAACAGAAAAACTGAGTTCCCATGGCATCCCTGAACAAGCAGCAAAAACGCGCCAAACGCGCCAAGGCCAAAGCCAAGCAGATCAATATCCACGGCAGAAAACCCGCCGCGCTGGATGATGAACTGAGTGAAATCGGCGAACCGATCCCGGAATACACCCTGGCGATGTTCAGCAAAATGCGCGACGCCGAAGCCGTCAGCCGCAACGAGATGCTGCTGACCCTGCTGCGCGAGCTGGCGTTCATCATCGTTGACCATCCTGAACTGCTGGACATGGAAAACGCCGACAACGAAGGCATGGCCGCTACCCATTTGGCCGCCGACATGCTGATCGACTACCGCATGTGGGCCGACGGCATGGATCGCGAGACCGCCCAGGCCTGGCTGAGCGAACCGCAGTTCATCACCGACTTCGGGATTGCGCTGGACACCTACGGCCAGTCGGTTGATGCACCGGAAGAGAAAAGCGAGTAAACCCCGCTCAGTAACAAAAACGGCCGCTTGTCATCACTGACAGCGGCCGTTTTGCATTACGCGATACGGATCAGTTCAGAACCGCCGCACCACGGTTTTCCGCCTTGCGACGGCGAGCTACCAACAGACCGGTGGCGACAACCACCAGACTCAGCAGACCAGTCGCGAGGATTTCCACGCGATGGGCATCCTGGAACAGCATGATGGTCAGAGCTGCCACGATGAAGGCGATCACAGCGTAGGTCAGGCCCGGGAACAGCCACATGCTGAAGGCGATTTTTTCGCCGCGAGCCATGCGTTGTTTGCGCATGCGCAGTTGCGAAATCGCGATCACCAGGTACACGAGCAGCGCGATGGCGCCGGAGCTGGCCAGCAGGAACTCGAACACCGCAGCCGGGGCCACGTAGTTGGCGAAGGTGCACAGGAACGCCGCGCCAGTGGACAGCATCACCGCCCAGTAAGGGGTGCCGCTCTTGTTGGTGCGGGTTGACATGGCCGGAGCATCACCACGCTTGCCGAGGGAGAACAGCATGCGCGAAGAAGTGTACAGCGCCGAGTTCAGGCAGCTGGTCACCGCGACCAGTACCACGATGTCGACGATCATCTTGGCGTTCGGGATGCCCATGCGCTCAAGTACGGTCTGGTAGGAGCCGAGGCTGGCCAGAACCGGATCGTTCCATGGCACCAGAGCCACAACGATGAAGATCGATACGAGGTAGAACAAACCGATCCGCCAGATCACCGAGTTGGTGGCCTTGGAAATCTGCTTGCCAGGGTTCTTCGATTCCGCGGCCGCGATGGTCACGATCTCGGTACCCATGAAGGAGAACATGGTGGTCAGGATCGCGCCCAACACTGCGCCCATGCCGTTTGGCAGGAAGCCCTGGGTGTCGAAGATGTGCGAAACGCCGCTGACCTGGCTGTTCGGCAGGAAGCCGAAAATAGCCGCGATACCAAGAATGATGAAACCGATGATTGCCACGACCTTGATCAGGGCAAACCAGAATTCGAACTCACCGTAGTTTTTCACGCTGAACAGGTTGGTCACGGTCAGCAGCATCGTGATGATCAGAGCGAAGGCCCAGATACCGACACCCGGGAACCAGGCATGCAGGATCGTCGCGGCGGCGTTGGCCTCCAGCGGAATCACCAACACCCAGAACCACCAGTACAGCCAGCCGATGGTGAAACCGGCCCAATGACCGATGGCGCGGTCGGCGTAAGTCGAGAAGGAGCCGGTATCAGGCGACGCGACGGCCATTTCGCCGAGCATGCGCATCACCAGCACGACCAGCGCACCGGCAGCGGCGTAAGCCAGCAGAACAGCGGGACCGGCGGCCGCGATGGCGTGGCCGGAGCCTACGAACAGACCTGCACCGATCACCCCGGCGATCGACAGCATGGTCACATGACGCGGTTTGAGCCCCTGTTCGAGGCCATTGGAGCTTTGGGTACTGCTCATTGAAACTACCTTTGCGAGGAAAGCGATTCAGTCCGTCCCGTCTGGCGTTCCTTCTCGTAAAAAGAATCCAACGGGGCGTTCCAGATTCTGCACGCAATAATTGCGCCAAAATGTTTCAAACTCTTCTGGCCTGCGGTTTTCAGCGCGACCGGACAGTCATCGCAAGTCATTGAGAATGCTGGCCTTTCGCCAAAGCGTTACCCTGCGACTCACTTTTTAAACGAACGAGCGCACCAGAAACACACTGAAAAAGTGTGGGATGCACAATAAAAGGGCGAATGAGGAACGTTCGGCCGGATAGCGCTTCCAACACCCCGCCAAAGGTGGCAACATCGCGCCTTTTTTTACGCGACACCCACGGGAATCAACGTTCAAACACCCGTTCGGTTGTTGATGGGGCGACAGTCTGCTGCGCCGATGCGACAACCTGCCACACGCCATCCGTTTACCGCCAGTAGCGCTGTTGGCTGCCATTGAAACGCTATGCTAGCTTGGCCGCCTCGCCAGGAAGGCCAACCAACAGCAGGAACGCAACATATATGAGGAACGCACATGGCTGAGGCCACGCCCGCGCTTGAAATCCGCAACTTGCACAAACGCTACGGACAGCTTGAGGTGCTCAAAGGCATCTCGCTGACCGCCCGCGACGGCGATGTGATCTCGATCCTGGGTTCCTCCGGTTCCGGCAAGTCCACGTTCCTGCGTTGCATCAACCTGTTGGAAAACCCGCATCAGGGCCAGATCCTGGTGGCCGGAGAAGAACTCAAGCTCAAGGCCGCCAAGAACGGCGAACTGGTTGCCGCCGACGGCAAACAGATCAACCGCCTGCGCTCTGAGATTGGTTTTGTGTTTCAAAACTTTAATCTGTGGCCGCACATGAGCGTGCTCGACAACATCATCGAAGCCCCGCGCCGCGTGCTCGGACAGAGCAAGGCCGAAGCCATCGAAGTCGCCGAAGCCCTGCTGGCCAAGGTCGGCATAGCCGACAAGCGCCACGCCTACCCGGCGCAACTGTCCGGCGGCCAGCAACAACGCGCGGCAATTGCACGCACGCTGGCGATGCAGCCCAAGGTGATCCTGTTCGACGAGCCCACCTCCGCCCTTGACCCGGAAATGGTCCAGGAAGTACTTAATGTCATCCGCGCATTGGCCGAAGAAGGCCGTACCATGCTGCTCGTGACCCACGAAATGGGGTTCGCCCGTCAGGTTTCCAGTGAAGTGGTGTTCCTCCACCAGGGCCTGGTCGAAGAGCAAGGATCGCCACAGCAGGTGTTCGAAAACCCGCTTTCGGCGCGCTGCAAACAATTCATGTCCAGCAACCGCTAACGGAGCTACCCACATGCAGAACTACAAAAAGGTCTTCCTGGCCGCCGCCGTCACTCTGGCGTTCAGCGCCGGCGCCATGGCCGAGACCCTGAAGATGGGCATCGAAGCGGCTTACCCGCCGTTCAACAATAAAGATGCCAGTGGCAACGTCGTCGGCTTCGACAAAGATATCGGCGACGCCCTGTGCGCCAAGATGAAAGTCGAATGCTCCGTGGTCACCTCCGATTGGGACGGTATCATCCCGGCCCTGAACGCCAAGAAATTCGATTTTCTGATCTCATCGCTGTCGATTACCGAAGAACGCAAAGGCGCAGTCGACTTCACCGACCCGTACTACTCGAACAAGCTGCAGTTCATCGCACCGAAAAACGTCGACTTCAAAACCGACAAGGATTCGCTCAAAGGCAAGACTATCGGTACGCAGCGCGCCACTCTGGCCGGTACCTGGCTGGAAGACACCTACGCCGATGACATCAAGGTCAGCCTCTATGACACCCAGGAAAACGCCTATCTCGACCTGACTTCCGGTCGTGTCGACGCCATCCTCGCCGACAAGTACGCCAACTATGACTGGCTGAAAAGCGACGCTGGCAAGAACTACGAGTTCAAAGGCGACCCGGTCGTGGAAAGCGACAAGATCGGCATCGCTGTGCGCAAAGGTGACCCGCTGCGCGAGAAGCTGAACGCGGCGCTGAAGGAAATCGTCGCTGATGGCACCTACAAGAAGATCAACGACAAGTACTTCCCGTTCAGCATCTACTGATACTGACCTGCGGAACCGGCACCGTGATTCGACGGCGCCGGCTCCCGATATTGCCCGCCGCGATTTGAACAGAAATCCATGATTATCGACCTTTACGGATTCGGCCCGGCGCTCGCCGCCGGCGCGCTGATGACCGTCAAACTGGCTCTCACCGCCCTGTGCCTTGGGCTGGTGCTCGGTCTGCTCGGCGCCTTGGCCAAGACTTCCCCGTACAAGCCGCTGCAGTGGCTTGGCGGCACTTATTCGACCCTGGTGCGGGGCGTTCCGGAATTGCTCTGGGTGCTGTTGATCTACTTCGGAACGGTCAACGCCATGCGCGCGCTCGGTGAGTTCTTCGGCAATCCCGATCTGCAGCTCAGTGCCTTCGCCGCCGGCGTCATTGCACTGGGCCTGTGCTTCGGCGCCTACGCCACGGAAGTGTTCCGCGGCGCGATCCTCGCCATTCCCAAGGGGCACCGCGAGGCTGGCGTGGCATTGGGCATGTCGAAAGTACGGATTTTTACTCGTCTGATCATGCCGCAGATGTGGCGGATCGCCCTGCCCGGTCTGGGCAACCTGTTCATGATTCTGATGAAAGACACCGCTCTGGTATCGGTGATTGGTCTGGAAGAAATCATGCGTCACGCGCAGATCGGCGTGACGGTGTCCAAGCAGCCGTTCACCTTCTATATGGTCGCTGCCCTCATGTACCTGGGCCTGACCGTGCTGGCCATGACCGGCATGCATTTCCTGGAGAAACGCGCCGCACGCGGCTTCGCGAGGAGCGCACAATGAATTGGGAAATCATCATCAAGTGGCTGCCGAAACTGGCTCAGGGCGCGACCCTGACCCTGGAATTGGTAGCGATTGCCGTGATCGCCGGATTGCTGCTGGCAATCCCGCTGGGCATCGCCCGTTCTTCGAAGCTGTGGTACGTGCGCGCTTTGCCCTACGCCTACATCTTCTTTTTCCGAGGCACGCCGTTGCTGGTCCAGTTGTTCTTGGTCTATTACGGCCTGGCGCAGTTCGACGCTGTGCGTAACAGCTCGATGTGGCCGTACCTGCGCGATCCGTTCTGGTGCGCCACTGCGACCATGACCTTGCACACCGCAGCGTACATCGCCGAGATCCTGCGTGGCGCGATCCAGGCAATTCCGCCGGGTGAGATCGAAGCGGCGCGGGCGCTGGGCATGTCCAGGCCGAAAGCGCTGTTCTACATCATCCTGCCGCGTGCCGCGCGTATCGGCCTGCCGGCGTACAGCAACGAAGTTATCCTGATGCTCAAGGCCAGCGCGCTGGCCAGCACCGTGACTCTCCTTGAACTGACCGGCATGGCGCGCACGATCATCGCACGCACCTACTTGCCGGTGGAGATCTTCTTCGCGGCCGGCGTCTTCTATCTGCTGATGTCCTACGTGCTGGTTCGCGGTTTCAAACTGCTGGAACGCTGGCTGCGCGTCGATGCCTGCCAAGGGCGCTGATTCTTCTTACGTGCTGACGGGCGAGGAGCTACTCGCCCGTTTTACGGCACTGGATACATTTCTCACGGCGCATCAGGCGCTGTGGAAACCCCGCCCGTTTACTCATCTGCAACTTCCATGGGAAGCGTCCTACCCGGAACTCTCCGCGTGGCTACGTGGGCGGTCGCTGGAAGATGCGGAGAACGTCCATAACCACCCTGCCGAGCTTTTGGATGCGCCGGAGCCGTTTGCGTCATTGGCAGCGTCGTCGCTTGAACTGAGTGCGGTGGGTGAATTGCCCACACATTCACTGAAAGCTGCGGGCCATCGCCTGAATGTCGATGTGCCGGGGCGCAAATGGGAGCAGATCGAGGCGTTCGCCAGCCGCCTGTCGTTTGCCTCGCAACCGAAGCACTGGCTGGATTGGTGTTCGGGCAAAGGCCATTTGGGGCGGCGCCTGCTCGGTGCCGACCAGCAACTCACCTGTCTGGAATATGACCCGGCGCTGGTCGCCAGCGGTCAGGCACTGAGTCAGCGTCATCATTTGCATGCGCTGCATGTCGAGCAGGATGTGCTCGCGGCGGACACGGCTTTATTGCTGAACAGCGAACACACGCCTGTCGCCCTGCACGCTTGCGGCGACTTGCATGTGCGCCTGATGCAACTGGCTTCGGCGACTGGATGCCGACAATTGGCCATCGCGCCGTGTTGCTATAACCGGATCAGTCGCACGGAATATCAGGCGTTGTCCTGCGCCGGTTCGCGATCAGCCCTACAGCTCTCACTGGAAGATCTGTCGCTGCCGATGAGCGAAACCGTCACCGCCGGCGCCCGCGTCCGACGTCAACGCGACACTTCCATGTCCCGCCGGCTGGCTTTCGATCTGTTGCAACGGCAAGTGCGCGGCGTCGACGAATACCTGCCGACACCTTCCCTGCCGAGCGCATGGCTGGAAAAACCGTTCGCCGACTTCTGCCGCGACCTGGCAGCGCTGAAAGAGTTATCCACAATCGGCGAGCAGGATTGGCCGTCACTGAAAGCCGCCGGTTGGCAGCGGTTGGCCGAAGTTCGCAACCTGGAATTGCTGCGAGGACTGTTCCGACGCCCGCTGGAGCTTTGGCTGAACCTTGATCGGGCACTTTTCCTCACCGAGCAGGGATACGTCGTACGTCTCGGCACCTTCTGCGAAGCGCCGCTCACACCGCGTAATTTCCTGTTGTTGGCCGAACGCGCTTAAATCTTTACAGCCTGTGGATAACTCTGTTGATGGATTTCTCGTGGATCCAATATCCACGCCTGCTTCAAGCCATTAACAGCCTTGGTCATTTTTTGTTCATATGAATAAAAAACCTGTAAAACAGGGATTTGCGATTCAAATGAGAACCCGTCCACAAAATCCAGCCTAAGCCCGCCTGCTTAAACGCCCGTTGTGCATAAGCCCCCAAGCAAAAGGACATAACCGCCGAATCACGGACGCCGGTAACGGAAAATTGCGCCTGCCCACCACCCTTGCTATACAGGCTCACACCGTGCCGGCAGCGCACGCACGAACAAGAAGAACCCGACCGACAGGGAGTGACCGTGACGTTCATCTCTTACGCACAGAATTTCGAAGACATCCGCCTGTGGCGCGCCCTTAAATTCTTCGAGAACGGCTTCTATATAGATGTCGGCGCCAACGACCCGATCCACGATTCGGTTACCAAGGCGTTCTACGATCGCGGCTGGAGCGGCATCAACGTCGAGCCGATGCAAAACTTCCACGACGCCCTGCGCCAGCAGCGCCCGCGCGACACAACGCTGCAATGCATCGCCAGCGATGAGCCCGGCGAAGTGACCTTCTACGGCATTCCCGGCACCGGTCTGTCCACCGCCGACCCCGTCACCGCCCAGGAACGCCGCGACCTCGGCCTCGACGTACGCAGCCTCACCGTCAAGGCCCGCACCCTGACCTCGATCTGCGAAGAACACGCAGCCGGCCGCGACATCCACTTCCTGAAAATCGACGTCGAAGGCCACGAAGAAACCGTGCTGCGCGGCATGGACCTCAGCCGCTTCCGCCCATGGATCATCATCATCGAAACCCCGTTCGAGCGTGACCACAAGTGGGAACATCTGGTCACCGGCGCCGGCTACACCAACGTCTGCTTCGACGGCCTCAACAGCTACTTCCTGGCCGACGAACACCTGAACCTCAAACCCGCCTTCGACATGCCACCCTGCCAGCTCGACAACTTCCAGCTATGCCTCGGCCACCCCTTCGCCCACCCCGTCAGCCCCAGCGAAGCCGACGCCCTGGCGCAAATCAGCGCCGCCACGCAACGCGCCGAACACGCCGAAGCCCAACTGCGCGCCCTCCAGAACAACCGCGCCTGGCGAGCCATTCAGAAACTGCGCAACGTCCTGCGCCGAGCCTGATCGGAGCCCGCGCAAAAATAGTCTGAATTCAGGGGTTTACAGAAGCAACCGAGTCGCTATAATCGTCGCCCACACGCCGGTATAGCTCAGATGGTAGAGCAACTGACTTGTAATCAGTAGGTCCCGGGTTCGATTCCTGGTGCCGGCACCATATTCAAAGCCCCGCAATGCGGGGCTTTGTCGTTTCTGGGGTCTTTGAACCACATCACGTCAAATCCAGAAAACGTCCACAAAACGTCCACCGCCAAAAACTTTGCTCGCCAGAGCTCAGCCCCTAATCCGACCGATTCGTTTCATTCCCCACCAAAGCTTTGCCAATTTTCAAAATGGTTTCGAGCAAAGTAATCGCTTCTCTGAACACCTCAGGGTTGTCACTTCCAACCGCAAGCACCCCACCCGGAATGACATCAAGACGCACACTGTCAGCGAACTGGTGAAAACGCACAATTTGCCTCGCCTCCTCCGCACTGAGCACGCCCAGCTTCGTCACGTTAGCTTGATAAACCCGGTTAAAATCACCATCAATTTTTGCTTCAAAAAACTCCTCCTCTATGTCTGATTCGTCATAGCCAACGAGGCATGTCCAAGCACCCGCTGTAACGTCAGAATGTCACCACCATTCATCATGTAATGGCTGGCAAACGTATGTCTCAAAACATGTGTTAACTGCCCAGCTGGCAAATCCAGCCCCACCGCATCGACAGAGTCACCGAACTTCTTGTAACAGTCCCAAAATGACAAAGCTGCCTTGATCTTGCTCTGTAGCTCCTTCGAAATGGGGATAGATCGGTTCTTAATAGAAAATAAATCTGTCACCTTTCCCTGTCACCTTTCCCTTTCCCTTTCCCTTTCCCTTTCCCTTTCCCACCAGTCACCTTTCCCAATAGCTTAAACCAATTGTTATATTTCAAACTTCTTAAAGCCATTAAAGTAGCCCCCAAAGCAATTTTTATCTGGCAATTCTTTATTACTCACCAAATACTTAATATTGCCAAGAACCATCTCTTCTTTAATTGCGCTAATATGAAATCCTACCGCATTATAATTTATAACAACTCCAGAAACATTGCCGACGCAAAGGTTTTGAATTTTTTCGACATGTGACCTGATAAAAGCCCTAGATACATCTTCCATTTTTGACTCGAACACTTCCCTTAACTCGGCCTCGCTCATTAAAAAAGCGATGGCTAAAGGATGATCTGTTTCGTTCACTACTGCGATAGTTTTTGAATCATCAAAAAACTCCGTAACATCTACAAAGACAAATAATTTGCCATTATCACCAACATCTTCAGCTGACTGCTCAATAGCCTCTTTAATTCTAGCAATTAGTTTATTTTTAGATCGAACCCTTTTGCACTCAACAAGTACATTTTCATTATTGAAAACAATGTCAGCTCGGCTTGATAGATCAATGTCCACTCCTAGCTTTTTAATTTCAGAAGCAATAGATAACTCAAAGAGGAAATTTCTTGCGTCATCATTGCCTTCTTTATTGATTTTATTTTTAAAGGCCACTCCTGAAATAGATTTTTTAATAGTTTCTAGGAATTCCTTTTCTCTATTATCTGAAAGGTATTCTTTAAGTTTGACTATCTGGTTGATTTCGGAGAATGATTGAAGACAGTAATACATTTCATCACAAAAACACCCCCTAAATCTTTCGTAAAGTTGAATGTGTTTAATGTACTCGGGCACTCGGCCTTTCAACGGTATATTTAACTCTAACGTCAACCAATTGCAGCATGAATCAACCTTGCGCCTGAACTCGTTTCCAAGGTATGGGGCTATATCAATAAATTCAGTTTTGACTTGATAATACATAGTAATTCTTCTGCCGGCTCAGTGATTAAGAAATATATCGTTTGATTAAGAGACGGGCTTTAGTCTGATCATTTCCCCGTTATTGAATTTCCGCTGTAAAAATAAACCATTTTCAACTATTTATAATAATTCGGGATACTCACTATAGCGTTTAGTGCTCCGCTGAAGTTTGTAATAAATCCAAAAGTAAATACTGCTGTGTATTTGATAGCGCTATGATTTTTTTCATTCTAAGTATACATGACGATTAAGCGAGAGGGCGGCCAAAAGCGCAGCTTTGGGAGGTCCAGTGAACGGACGTGAGCGGTAGTTGAGCGCATTGTTAGCGGCTTATGTGCCAGGCTCTGAGTAAAAAATTTCAAACATAATGGATACTGCCTCCTTTGCAATTACTTCCAATTTTTCTCTTTCATCCCACTGCTGATCCACTGTTAGTGCCGGCGCATCGTGCTTGGCGTGTACCAAGCTGTTTCTTAATTTTCGTAAGCTTTGCACTCGTTCGCCGAACCCTCTTTCCTCAAGAAGAGCGTGCGAATGCTTTTTTGAAGAGTCTGGGTTTGTTTCTCTTATGTGAGCTTCGATTACCGCAAAGGAAATGACGATTACGCTAGCCCACGCGCCAGCGCAGAAACAGGCTTGAGTGTCACTTATTAGTGCGCACGCTTGTTCTCCTACAAGATAGCTGCCGAGTTCCTCGTAGTAAAAAATATGACTTTCATACCATTCGCGCCGCGCTTCCCATACTTCGGGCCTTGGAATTTCTAAGTGATCCATAGATAAGCCGCTAACTATAAATAGACACCAACTGGTGCATAACTCCCAAAATGGGCGTGGCGTATAACATTCCTTGTTCTCTCACTACCCTTTTCTAGGCTGGGGCTTTCAGCGTTCCGATGACCGTATAAGGAAGTTATACACCATGGATGGACAGCCTCGATTGCTCGGCCAAATGCGGGAGCAAATTCGCCTAGACACTACTCGATTCGCACCGAGTATGTCTATTGCAAGTAGGTTACGCCGAACGGCAGGAATAGGCCTGCTGAGGTCGAAGCAACTCATTCAGATTCCGCAGTGTGTGGCTGTGCCTTTACCATTACTCAGCACTAGGCTCTGTACGAAATCCCGAGAAACCCAATCGTCGCCCCTTGAACTCTCGGACAAGGACTGGGGTGTAGTCTCCGATCTCTTCATGGATAGCCATGGCCGAGGGCGGCCGCCTGATGTTTGATGGCGTGTTCTGGGTACTCTGCTCGGGTGCTGCGTGGCGAGATATGTCGCACCATACAAAACAAAGCCCCTGCAGAAATGCAGGGGCTTTGTTGTTTCTGGGGTGTCCACATTTCGTCCACATCTCCGATCGTCGGCGACCGCATTGCCAGTTCTAATCGGAACAATCCGTAGACGATTTCACCTCAGGCTGGCTGCAAATCCCGCAATGCTTCCGGATGCTGGCTAGCAACACGTAACGATGTCTGTGCCGCACCTGTCGGCTGCCTCCGACCCTGCTCCCAATCCTGCAACGTCCGCAGACTCACACCGATCAACTTGGCGAACGCACTCTGCGAAACGCCCACCTTCTCCCGTGCTTCATCGACCGCCGAAAGTGGCACCTCTGTCACACGAGCAGCTTTTCCCGCTTTCATCTGGCGGACAGAGTCCAGCAAGTCCTGCTGGAATTGCTCCAGTTCATTGACCACTGCTATTTCATCATCCAATTACTTTTCTCCAACTCTCAGTTGGTGAGCCTACGCAGCCTCAACCGAAAGCAAAATCCGGCGCCCAAGCTGCTGCAATGCTCGCTCCACATTCTCAATCTTGGAGTGATGCAGGAAATCGACTAACCGATCTACCTGGGGCCGTTGTACACCCAAGCGTCGTGCCAGTTCAGCTTTGCTGACCCCAGACTCCAGAAGCGTATTCCAGAGCCCAACCTTTGCCGCAGTCAGTGCAGGTAGACGCAAAACAGCGTCACTTTCCTGTTCTCCCGCATCACCTGTCGGAATCAACCGGCGATCATCAACGTAAATCGACAAGGCTGTTTCCATTGCATCAATGGCGCCGTCGAGTGCTTCCTCGAGGGTGTCGCCTGCGGTGTGCATCTCTGGAATTTCTGCGCAGGACAACCAGACACTGCCCGGCTCTTCGTGAACTTCCAACGCATATTCGAACATTACGCTTCCTCTCATGGGGTACAACTGGGTCTCAATCCTTGAGACCCAGTTGTTTGATTATCGATTTTCTCAACCCTTCGCCCATTTCCTTGGCTCCGTGGTCGGGAAAGACAGTTGATCTGCCATTCAAGGAAACCTTGAAATGGCTGCCCTTGCCGGTTTGGAACTCAACGCCTTGGGCTTTCAACCATCGCCGAAACTCGCTGTACTTCATGTGCATCACTCGCTGTTTCGGTAGAGCGAATGTGCAACATATCTGTTGCGTATGCAACATAACTGTTGCACCGCACATCTGGAACATCGCTAGCCTCCGCCACCACCTGGCCACGATTGCGCACATCCCTCTCCCACGCTACCTTCAAACCCGTCGCTGCCAATTCAGCGACCGGGCCTGATAACCCGCGTAAGATACAGGCGCACCAGCGCCCCAACCCACGTTTGCCGGCGTTTTTTTGTGCCTGCATTTCCGTGCAATGGCGGCTGTGCGTGGGAGACCTTCGGGTCTGCCGGGTTCCTGTATCTCCGGTTTATCAGCCTGCGCATAGCTGCCACCCATTCGCCTGATAACGAATTGGCAGCACTCATTTGATACAGGGAGTTTCACAAATGATTAGCATCGATCCGTCCAAAGTCTGCCCCTTCCACCAACCAGCCATCGGTAGGTGAAGCCATGACCCATCCCCACGATCTGAAAACCCTCGGCCTCACCCATTTCTTCTTCCACTCCAACCACGCACTCTTCCGCACCAACTCCGGCGTCCCGGTCGTCACCGCCCTCTCCCACGCGTCCCATCTGCTCCACATTTCCAAACTGCTCACGTCAGATACTTCCGCCGCCAACGACCCGGAACTCCACGCCTGCGCCTCGCAATATTTGCAGGAGTTGAGCAAGGCGCTGGTTGATGATGCGGTCAAAGTGCTGAGCCCAGATCCGTAAACCGGCGCCCACAAAAAAGCCCTCGCATCGCTGCGAGGGCTTTGTGTTACCGCATCAATCAGTGCCCAGCGCTCTGCCCACCATCCACATGCAGAATCTCGCCAGTGACAAAACTCGCGTTATCCAGATACACCACAGCCTGCGCAATATCGTCGATCTCGCCCATGTGCCCAACCGGATGCAGCGCGCCCAGTGCCGCGTGGGTTTCCTCGCCATGCATCGGCGTCTTGATGATGCCTGGCGATACCGCGTTCACCCGGATCCCGCGTTTGGCGTATTCAATGGCCAGGGATTTGGTGGCGGCGTTGAGGCCGCCCTTGGTCAGTGACGCGAGGACCGAGGGCACGCCGTCGACCGCGTGGTCGGTCAGGCTGGTGGTGATGTTGACCACGTGGCCCTTGCCCTGTTTTTCCATCTCGGCGATGGCCAGTTGGGTGATGTAGAAGAAGCCGTTGAGGTTGACCGACAGCACCGCCGCGTAATCTTCCGGTGTGTAGGCGGTGAACGGTTTGGCGACGAAGATGCCGGCGTTGTTGACCAGGGTGTCGATGCGGCCGAAGCGGGCCACGCCTTCGCTGATGACGCGTTGAGCGGTGGCCGGGTCGCCGATGTCGCCGGCGATGGTCAGGATCTGCGGATCGTTCGACGGTTTGATCGAGCGCGAGGTGGCGACGATGTTGTAGCCCAGTTCACGGAAGGCCTTGACCATGCCTTCGCCCAGACCTTGGGAGGCGCCAGTGATGACAACGGTTTTTTTCGAGTTGCTCATGATGAAATCCTCAATCAATAAGTAGGTGTTGAATCAGGCGGTAGCCAGTTGTTTCAGCATTTGTTCGTAGTACTCGACCGATTGCGAGCCGGATACCAAGTGCTTGCCGTTCAGGATCAGCGCGGGCACCGAGTTGATTCCGTGCTGCCGGTAGAACGCCTGCAGTTGCCGCACTTCGCTGGCGAATTCGTCGTTGGCCAGCACCTTGCGGGCCCTCGCTGCATCCAGCCCCGCTTCGGTCGCCAGACGGATCAGTGTCGGGTGATCGTTCGGGTTGTCGCCGTCGCGGAAGTAAGCGCGCAGAAGGATCTTTTTCAGCGCGATCTGCCGCCCTTCCTGCGCTGCCCACATCAGCAACCGATGGGCATCGAAGGTGTTGTGAAAGTGCGTGCGTTTCTCCAGGTCGAACTCGAAACCGATGGCCTTGCCGCGTTCGATCTGCATCTTCTTGCCGGCAGCGACGTCTTCGGCGGTGCGGCCGTATTTGCGCATCAGGTGCTGCACCGCTGGTTCGCCTTCGGCGGGCATGTCCGGGTTGAGTTCGAAGGGCTTGTAGGTCAGCGCCACCGAAACCTCGCCGGCCAGATTGCCGATCGCCTGCTCCAGCGCTGTCGCCCCGAGCGCGCACCAGGGGCACACCACGTCGGAGACGAAATCGATGGTCACGGTCGAGGTCATGACTGGCCCCGTTCCGCCAGTTGTCGGCGGTACTCGGTAGTGGTGATGCCGGCGTAGCCCCAGTTATCGGTGTCGACTTCTTCGATCACGATGTGGGTCAGGTCCGGGCGCTTGTTGAGGACGCGTTCCAGGGTTTCAGTGATTTCGGCGATCACCTGAGCTTTCTGCTCACGGGTAACACCATCGCGGGTGATGCGTACGCTGACAAATGGCATGACGACGACTCCAGTGACCTGCCCTCGGGATGATGGTCAGGTGTTGGAGCTCAATTTAGGCGTGTACCGGGAGGGGAAAAAGTAGGGGTGGGGTACTTCATTTGTGAGGTGGTGTAATGAATTGGCAATCCAAAGTTCAGTGACAGAGAATTCCCCCAAGAGCGCGAAACCGGCTGCCATCAGGTGACGATAGCCGGCGTTAGGAACCCCGTTGATGACCTGAAAATCAGCGTTCGGGTGAGACCTCTTCTCCCTTGCTTGAGGGAGAAAAATATCAAGCTTCTTTGAAAAATGCCGGCAGCGATGTCGGCTTTTTTATGAGCGTTATTTGAACTTCCTTTGAGATACGCCTGCTCAAATTGCTGGCATAACACGCCGACCCTGTCAGTCGTTTCCCTCTGAATATCCCCGCAAACGCACCCAAACCGTGCACTTTTTTTGACCCCAATCACCCCCACGTCACCAAAAACCCCGATCCTGTGTCAGCCTCCAGCCATCGGCAGGGACATCAATTCGCTACTAATTGCGCGACAACTATGCTCAGGTGCAGGAATATAGCCGGCAAATGGCGCCGTTCAGGCCGTCACGTACACAACAATACCCAGCCCACTTCAGAGGGCATTACCCATGGATAGCAGAACCTTACGCAACCTCATGCGCATCGTGCAGACCGGCTCGTTGTCGGCCGCAGCCGAGCATTCGTGCCTGACTGTGCAGGCCCTGGCCGCGCAGTTGAACAAGGTCGAAGAGCAGTTCGGTTTCCGCTTGTTTCGCCGTTCCAACAAGGGGCTGACGCTGACGCCGCAAGGTACTGAGCTGACGCCCTATATGGACAGAGTGCTGATTGCCACGCGGCAGATGGAAGAGAAAGTCGAGGCGCTGAAGGTGCCGGGACAGCGCACGTTGAAAGTGGCGTTGAACACCACGCTGGACCCGGATTTCAACCGACGATTGATCGGACGCCTGATCGAGGTGTTTCCCGACTACCAGATGGAATTCAGTTACGCCGAGTCGATGGAAAATCTCAGCAAGCTGAAGAATGAAGACTTCGACCTTGCGGTGCTGATCGGCCCGCAGCGTCCGGGTTTGCCGAGCATTGTCCTGCCTGAAGTGCAGGTGCAGGTGGTCGGCGCTCATTGTGGTCAGGAAAACGATCCGCTGACGTTGCTCGGCAACAAGTTCCAGGTGCGTCCGGCAGAAGATTGTCCGTATTCCCACAGCTTTTTGCGTTTTCTCGACGCCGGGCTGGGCAATCACGAGAACAGTCAGCGGACGATCTATTCCTGCAGCGAAACGCTGACCCTGTCGCTCATCACGCAGATGGACGCCGTCGGCATGGTCTCTCGCGAGGCCGCGCAGAAGAACGGCCTGACGATTTTCCCCGGGTTCGAGGATTTCCTTGAGGTGCGCCTGGCGGTGAATAACCCGGACCTGTCCGGACAGGCGTTGAACGATGTGGTCGATCTGCCGCTACATGAACGAGCCGAGCGCAATGTACGCAGCCGTCCCAACCGCCACACTGAGAAAGAGGTTTTTGCTGAAATACGCACATAACAGCGTCGGAATCGCTGCATAGAATTCCGGGCGATCGAGCTGTATGTGCTGATCCTTGATCAACAAGGGTGTCAGGCTGATCGCAGCGACGATCGCCACCGGCAGGTACTCCAGCGCCCGGGCGACGAAGGGCGGCCAGTGCTCGGTATTGACCTGCAAAGGCAAGGCCCGTGGCAGGAAGGTCACGGCCATCATCAGCGCGACCACCAGAATCAGGAACGTTTGGTCAGGCATACACCCACTCCGCAGCCCACAAACGTGGCGATGAAAACGTTGAATGGCGAGCTGCCGACCAGGCTCAGTGCGCCCATGCAGATCACTGCAGCGAGGGCGGCGATGAGTTTGTTGCGGGTGTTGCACAGCGAAACCAGCACGTAGAGCATCATCGCGGTCAGCGCATAGTCGAGCTGATATTTGATCAGGTGCGACGCGTACTGCGCGCACAGGGCGCCGAGCAATCCGCCGATCACCCAAGAGGTGTGGCAGAACAGGTTGAAGCCGATCAGATAACGGATGTTCACCGGCGCCCCGGTGCCGAGTTTGACGCTGTGGAAGGCGAACGATTCATCGGTCAGGCCGCCGGCGTAGCACCAGCGCTCCATGCGGCTCAGGCCCAGAGCCCGCAGGGCCTTCGCCATGTAGACCGACATCAGCATGTGACGCGCATTGATCAGAAAAGTGGTCAGCACGATGGTGGTCAGCGACGCACCGCTGCTGATCAGCGCCAGCGCCGCGAACTGCGAAGCCCCGGCATACACGAACAGACACATTGCCACCGGCAGCCACAGCGGCAGCCCGGCATTGACCGCCATCAGCCCGAACACGAACGACACGGTGAAATAACCGGCCACCACCGGGCTGGCTTCGGCAAAGGTGCGCGACGGCTGACGGTCGACCATCAGCGGCGCACTGCCGGATGTTTCATTCATAGATCCCTCTCAAATGTCCGCTCGCCGTGAGGTTCGCAAAAACCCTGGGCAGTCCAGAAACGCTTGCCCGCGAGGTTAGCATCGTCGACGAACAGAAACATCCGCAGCACACCGACTCGTTTCATGTCGGCCGACGCCGCTTCCACCAGCCGCTGGCCGACGCCTTGGCTGCGATAGCGCGCGCTGACCGCCAGGTGGTTGATCGTGCCGCGACTGCCCAGCATGCCGCCCAGCACCGCACCGACGATCTCGCCTTCGACATCGAAGGCCAGGTATGCCGTGGTGGTTTTCTGGATCAACACGCCGCGCAGGCATTTGGCGTCCTGCCATTCGCAGAACGACACTTCGTCGAACTGGCGGAAGAAACGCTCCATGCGCTGCGCGTCCTTGGCCGTCGCGCGCCGCAGCACCACCGGCGTCGAGCACTCGACGCCGTCTACTTGGGTGATCTGATTAGCGAACAATGTCGAAAGCGGTCCCGGGCCGCGAGAAAGAAATCGCCAGAATCTGCCGGTACGCCATGGCATGGGAGTGAGTGTTGCGTGCCGGTGTCACGTAGTGGCGCATGTCGCGGTCGAGGAAGTAAGTGGTGTCGAGGATTTCCAGGTAAGTGGTCGACGCCAGTTGCTGCTCGTGAATGTCGTACAGACGGCTTTCGGCGCCCTCGACATTGTTGCGGCCCCAGAAGTGCACGCCGCTGAACGGGTAACCGTCGCAGTGAATCCCTTCCGGGGTTATTTCCAGTTGTTTGCCGGGCTTGATCTCGATGCGGATCTGATGGATCTGGCACTGCCAGATTTCATCGTGCAGCTCTTCCGGCAACACGCTTTTGTACACTTCAAAATCGGTGTCGATCAGGCTGCGCATCACCGGCGAACTGATCACTTCATCGGAGAAATCCTGGAAGTGCCGCACAACGCCGCCCACGTAAGCATTGTTTTCCTTGGACTGCACGTACGCGCGATGTTCCAGTTGCTTCAGTTCGCGTGTCTTGGGGTTGTACTCAAAGTCGCTGTAACGACGGTAACGCATGCCGGCTTCGGCCTGACCGTAGTAACTGTCAGGCTCCATGTTTTCCCAACTTTTGGTCAGTCTGACGAAGTCGGCGAAATGACCGTAGAGATTGAAGTCAGCACCCTGCACATTGGCGTACTTGTCGCGCCGTAGCGATTCGCCCACTTCTCTGGTTAAAACGATCATTACCAAATTCTCCGCTGCATTGAGCGGCCTAATCTATTAGGTGGAGAATTTGCGTCCATGAGAAAGAATTTCAGGCATTTAAAGCCCTGTTTGAAACGCGATTTGAAATGGCTTGAAAGTGCATTTCAAATGACAAAAACACGGGTTTTTATGCTTTTTTCAAAAAAAACGTCAAAAAAAACGTCAAAAAAAAACCCCGAACAAGTCGGGGTTTTTTTATCGCTTTCGCAGGCTCAACCAATCATCAGAAGATGTTGATCGGGTAATCCACGAACACACGCAGCTCGTTGCCGCTGACGTTGTATTCGCTGGATTTCTGCGAAACACGCAGGATCGAGCTACGCAGTTTCACGCTCAGGTCTTTGGCCGGGCCACTTTGCACGACGTACTTGAACTGGTTGAAGATTTCGCGCTCGGTGCCGCCTTCGCTGGTGGACGTGGTGATGTTGTCGCCACGTACGTACGCGAAGTTGTAGCTCAGACCCGGTACGCCGAATGCGCCGAAGTCCAGGCCGTAGCCCAACTGCCAGCTGCGCTCGTCTTCAGCGTTGAAGTCCGACCAGTAGGAGTTGGCCAGGTAGATGGTGTTGCCACCGTCACCCACGCGACCTTGACCTTTCTGGTAGCCGCCGTAGGCGTAACCCAGGTTGCTGTCGCCGGTGGAGCGCTGGTGCGCCACGGTGAACGAGTGCGGACCGGTAGCGAAGGTCGCTGCCAGGCTCCAGATCTTGTTGTCGTCGCCGGTCACACCGTTTTCGCGGACATAGGAGTTGTCCAGCTTGGTGCGGTAACCGTTGAAGTCCAGGGTCAGCGACTGATCCTTGTCGATCGGGAACACGTAGTTGGCGTTCACGTATTGCTTCTTCAGCACGTCTTCGACGTCGGAAGCGTACAGCGCAGCCTTGAACTGTTCGGTGAACTGGTAGCTACCGCCCAACACGTTGATCGACTTCAGACCACCGCTGTCACGGCCTTCAGCGCTTTTACGCGATTCGGCGGTGAAACGACCGGCATCCAGTTGCAGACCTTTGATCTCTTTGGAAGTGATCAAGGTGCCGGTGTAGCTTTCCGGCAGCAGACGCGAGTTGTCGTAGTTCAGCACCGGCAGGGCCGGCATCTGGTCACCGTAAGTCAGGGTGGTGTTGGACAAGCGGAATTTCACCGCTGCGCCGCCCTTGGACAGGTCATTGGCCGGGTGGCCACTGTCGCCCTTCTTGAAGAAGTCGATACCTTGGGCGCCGCTACGGTCTTCGCTGCGCTCCAGGTTCAGGGCGTACAGACCGAATGCGTCCACACCGACACCGACGGTGCCCTGGGTGAAACCGGACGAGAACGTACCGATGGCCGCCTGGCCCCACTCGGATTTGTCCTTGTTGCCGTCTTTGTAGTCACGATTGATATAGGCATTGCGCAGCAGCACTTTGAGGCTGCTGTCTTCAACAAAACCCTTGGACTCGGCCTGGTCGTTAGCCATGGCCTGAGTGGCGCTCAACATCCCCAATGCGATCAGACTGATCCGCTTGTTCAACATTTTGTTTTCCTTATTACGGGTTGAAACGCGCTGTGTCGAACGGCTGAAACGGCGCTAATGCACTCTTTTTTCACCCCGAAACAAAAAGGCCCGCCCACGACAAAGTCGTGGCGGGCCTTCTTATTATTTTGAGTCATGGCGGTTGGCCACAGGCGTTGGGCCGAATCGTAGCTGCGCCCTGAACAATGTGTCAATTTCAAGAATCGTCTTTAAATAGGCAAAAATCGTCTAAAAAAAGTAAATTTTTCGATGGCTGCGTGCAGGGAAACGCCTGTAATCAGGGATTTTGATGCCCAGTCACGCGCAACCATCGAGGCCGCAGACCGGCAAGGTTTGCGCCGCTGGTGCCGACGGAATGGACTCACTCAACCATTGTGCAAAGGCCTGCGGTTTGCCGAGCCATGGGCCGATATCGATCAGGGTGAACTGGCCGTCCTGTTCCAGCGCAAAGGTCGGAAAGCCCTGGCCACCGAGTTTCGCCAGCAGTGCGCGGCTGTTCTTTATGTGTTGATCGGTGTTGGTCGCTTGCAGGGTTTTGAGGAACGTGTCCGCCTCGTAGCCCATCTCTACCGCGCACTCCACGAGCACGGGTTCATCGGCAATCCGCCGGCCTTCTACATAGTGCGCGGTTTGCAAACGGCCAAGCAGTTCCAGGCCACGCCCATCGATGCTTTCTGCTGCCATGACAGCGGCAATTGGCGGCGCGGAATCAAAAACCGCCGAGTGATCACGCAACAGACCTTCGAAATAGGCCTCGCCGAACGGCTGTCCGGTGTATTCGGCAATGCGACGGTCGTGAGGCATCACGTAATTGCGCAATTGCGGTGAAACGCTCTGACGGTTGGCACCGGTCATCATGCCGCCGGCGTGGGCGATCACCGGCAGCACTTGTTGTGCGGCTTGTACCAGCGGTTTGGCGCCGTAGCACCAGCCGCACAAAGGGTCGTAGATGTAGTGAAGCGTCATCGGAAAGCTCCGGCATGAAAGTGGGAAAAACAATGGCGGCACGTTAATACCTTGTTGGTTGCGGAAAAACGCCGGAATGGCTTCAAGTCTGTTTCGGCAATCGGTCGAATGGGGTCGTTACCGGCTATGTAACAATTTCGAAATAAATTGACACAATCAAACCACGGAACCTTTCAGGAATAGTTAACGGAAGCAAATGCAAAGCATTACCATTCGCGCGCTCGAATTCTTCCACCCTTTCGGATGCGCTTTTCAATGCCAGCCCCGTTCCGTCTCACGCCCGTCACGCTTGGACTTTCTGCCTTTTTGTCCTCCGGTTTCGCTTACTCCGCGACCGAGCTTCCCGCCACTTCGATAAGCGCCGAATCGCAAGTCGACGACCCACGCGTGAAGGTCAGCAACACCGCGACTCGTACGTCCACCCCGGTGCGCTACGTGCCGCAGGCGATCGATTCGATCAAGACCGCCAACGTCGCGGATTACGGCATCAATGACATTGAAGATGCCCTGAGCGGGATCCCCAACGTCAGCAGCGGTGGCGACACGCGCTTCGACAGCCTGCGCATCCGTGGTTTCGACGCCAGCAACGACTTCTACTTGGACGGCATCCGCGACGACAGCCAGTACAAGCGCGACCTGCATAACATCGAACGCGTTGAAGTGCTCAAGGGCCCCGCCGCCGTGCTGTACGGCCGTGGCAGCCAGGGCGGGATCGTCAACCGCGTCAGCAAGGCACCCGAATTCGGCCGCCGCTCGACCATCGAGGCCCAAGGCGGAAGCGAAGATCTGCGCAGCCTCTACGCCGACCTCAGCGCCGACCCGAGCGATAACATCAGCCTGCGCCTGAATATGGGCAACATGGACGAGAACAGTTTTCGTGACGGTGTCAGTGGCAACCGTAAACTGTTCGCGCCGTCGATGAGCTGGCAGCTCACGCCTGACCTGAACTGGCTGGTGCAATACGAATACAGCCGCTACAACCGCTCGCCGGATCGCGGCATTCCCGGAGTCAACGGACGTCCGGCGGATGTCGGCCGGGACACGACCTACGGCAACGATCACGACTTTATCGATGACAAGTCGCAGTCCCTGCGTTCGAAGCTGAGCTATGAAATCAACGACAACTGGCAACTGCGCCACACGCTCGGTGTGTTCAAGCTCGACAGCGATTTCGATAACACCTATCTCACTGGCTACACCCCGACCACCAAGAAGGTCACCCGCCAGCACTGGCAACAGGACCTGACCACCCGCAACGTGTTCAACAATGTCGAACTGGAAGGTGGATTCGATACTTTCGGCCTCGAACATCGCCTGCTGACCGGGATCGAAACCGGCAGCCAGCGCCGCGACCCGACGCTGTACAACGCCGCTACTTCCGGTCGCGGCAGCTCTCCGGTGCCGTCGCTGGATCTGTACAACCCCAACCGCGACCTTCGCCACACCGGGCGCATGCAGGTGTCGAGCAGCAGCCACACCGAAGTCGAAAGCCGCGCGATCTACGTTCAGGATCAACTGCGCCTTAACGATGAATGGCAACTGCTGGCCGGTCTGCGCTACGACACTTTCGATATCGAGTCGACCAACAAACTGCGCAACATCTCCGAGGACCGTGACAGCCACAGCACCAGCCCACGTTTCGGCGTGGTCTGGACGCCGCTGCAGAATCACTCGTTCTACGCTTCGTGGACCAAGACGTTTTCGCCGGTCGGTGGCGGTTTGATCGGCATCACGCCGGGTGCGCCGGGCAACAGCAATGACCTGAGTCCGGAGCTGACCAAACAGAAGGAAATCGGCGTCAAGAGCGACTGGCTCGACGATCGTCTGAGCACCACCCTGGCGATCTACGAGCTGGAACTCTACAACCGCCGCACCACCGACCCGGTCGATCCGACCCTGACCGTGATGAGTGGCTTGCAACGTTCACGCGGAATCGAACTGACCGGAACCGGCAAGATCGTCGGCAACTGGTACGTGCGCGGTGGCGTCGGTGTGCAGGACGCGACCATCGAGAAGGACAACAACGGCCTGGAAGGCAAACGCGTCAACAACGTCGCCAAGCACAACGGCAGCCTGTTCCTGACCTGGAAACCGGAGATGGGCTGGTACGGCGAAACCGGCCTGACCCTGGTCGGCCAGCGTTACGCCGACAACGCCAACACCACCGTGTTGCCGGGCTACGGTCGCTGGGACGCCCTGGTCGGCTACCGTCACAAGGACTGGGATCTGCGCGCAGCTTTGAACAACATCACCGACCGCGAGTACTACTCCTCGGCCACCAGCGCCTTCCAGATCCAGCCAGGCGCCCCCCGCAGCCTGGTCATGACCGGTACTTACAGCTTCTGATTCGCGCCCATAAAAAAAGCGCTGCCATCCCGGCAGCGCTTTTACCAATCCTTGTTGTTCTGCTTATCCTTCCATCACATCCCACAATGCGTCCAGTTCGGCCTCGCTGAACAGGTCAGCGGGGTAACGCTCGATCATCATCCGGCGCGGATCAGGTTCCCTGATCTGACGCGTTCCATTGGACTTCAACCAGTGCGCGACAATCTGGAGCGACTCACTATTTACAGCCATGGGATGCAACGTCCGCTCGCTGATTACGTTCACTTCGGCGTTCATTTCAGCGCTCTCTCCCCGTTCGTGAGCGGCTACGTTATCCAAGGTTTATGACAGAACTGTTGAAGTTCTCCCCCCTCCCTAGTGCGTCATGAGCGATACAAGAGCTATGCCAACGTAATGAAATTGTCGACCAGCGGACATAAAGAAACCCGCAGTCCTGACGGGCTGCGGGTTTCTCTTCAAGCGTGGGCAACAAATGACTGCCCGGTCGATTTTTCAATCAACTCAAGCTGTTACATCCGCACTCACTCTTTGTGCGGCGCGGGTTGCTGTTGGGTAAGGCAGTGAATGTTGCCGCCGCCCAGTAACAGTTCGCGACCCGGTACCATCACCACTTCGTGTTGCGGGAACAGGTTCTGCAGAATCTCACGGGCCGGGGCGTCCATCGGGTCGTCGAAGCTCGGCGCAATGATGCCGCCGTTGACGATCAGGAAGTTCACGTAGGAACCTGCCAGACGCACGCTCGGGTTGCGCTCCTGAGTTCCGTCCACCGGATCCACGCCCGCGCACTCTTCCTCGGTGGCAAACAGCGGCCCCGGAATCGGCATCTTGTGCACCGTGAACGGGCGGCCCTTGGCGTCGGTGCTGCTTTCCAGCACTTTCATCGCGGCCTGGCAGCGCGAGTAGTTCGGATCCTGTGGATCATCGGTCCACGCCAGCAGCACTTCGCCCGGACGCACGTAGCAGCAGAAGTTATCCACATGGCCGTCGGTTTCGTCGTTGAACAGGCCATCCGGCAGCCAGATGATTTTGTCCACCGACAGGTTTTCGCTGAGCACCGCTTCGATTTCCTCGCGGCCCAGGTGCGGGTTGCGATTGCGGTTGAGCAGGCATTCTTCGGTGGTGATCAGCGTGCCCTCGCCGTCGACGTGAATCGAGCCGCCTTCAAGCACAAAACCTTCAGTGCGATAGCGCGGGCTGCGCTCGATCTCGAGGATCTTGCCGCCGACCTGGGAATCACGGTTCCACGGCGAATACAGACCGCCGTCAAAGCCGCCCCAGGCGTTGAAGTCCCAGTTCACACCGCGCACTTCGCCGCTGTTGTTGATCACAAAGGTAGGGCCGCTGTCGCGGACCCAGGCGTCATCACTGGACATCTCGACCACACGAATATTCGGCACGTCGAGGCGAGCGCGAGCGTTTTCATACTGGCCGGCGGACACCGCCACGGTCACCGGTTCGAAACGCGCGATGGCCTTGGCCACGGCAGCGTGAGCGGCCTGCGCCGGCTTGCCGCCTAGACGCCAGTTGTCCGGACGCTCGGGCCAGATCATCCAGGTCTGGGTTTGCGGCGCCCATTCGGCCGGCATGTGGAAGCCATCGGCGCGTGGGGTACTTTTCAAGGTGGTCATGTCGATCAGGACTCCAGGGAACGGTCGTGGTTGTTCAACGCGCCGAACAGGTTTGGACGACGGACGATGGCGACTTTATAAACGATAAATATCGACTTTAAAAGCTAAAAACAAATACAGCGTTTTGTTTTTATCGATTAATGCCGATAGAAATCGGCATTAATCGGCCTGTCACAGGCTCAGAGGCCTTCTTCCAGCACCTTCGACAGCATGTCGACAAAGAAATCCACGCTCTGGCGCGAGGTGACCATCGGCGGTTTGATCTTGAGGATATTCAGGTCATCGCCGGTTGGCTGCATGAAAATCCCCAACTCTCGCAGGCGATCACACAGCAACGTGGTTTCTTCGGTCGCCGGCTCCAGGGTCTGCCGATTGCGGATCAGTTCGACCCCCAGATAGAACCCCGAACCATGCACCGCACCGACCAGCGGATGTTTATCGATCAACGCCTCTAGCCGCTGCTTGAAGTGCCCGCCAACCACCTGGGCGTTTTCCCAGAGTTTTTCTTCTTCCATCACATCGAGCACCGCCATACCGATCTGGCAACTCACGGGACTGCCGCCGGCTGACGAGAAGAAATAACCTTCGGCTTCCAGCGCTTCGGCGATTTCCCGACGGGTGATCACGGCGCCCAACGGCTGGCCGTTGCCCATGCCTTTGGCCATGGTGATGATGTCCGGCACCACGCCTTGCTCTTCGAAACCCCAGAAGAAGTGGCCCATACGCCCGTAACCGACCTGCACCTCATCGGCGATGCACACGCCGCCCCGGGCGCGCACCCGTTCATAGACTTTTTTCAGGTAGCCCGGCGGCAATGAGATCCCGCCTGCATTGCCGTAGACCGGCTCGCAGATGAATCCGGCCAGTTGGCGTTTCTGCTCGTCGATTTTGGCCAGGTTGTGTTCGACGCTGCGCACGTAATCGGGTGCCGAATCGAGGCCTCGGAACTCGCCACGGTAGATGTTCGGCGCAGTCACCGGATGCACCCAGTCCGGACGGCTGCTCAGGGCCTGCGGGTTGTCGGCGATCGAGGTCGATACCGCGTCGGCGCCGACCGTCCAGCCGTGATAGGCCTCCAGCACACTGATTATGTCGCGCCCGCCGCTGTAGGCCCAGGCCAGACGGATCGCCAGATCATTGGCCTCACTGCCGCTGTTGACCAGGAACACCCGGTCCATGCCTTCCGGCGCCAGTTTCAGCAAGCGCTCGGAAAACTCGGCGACTGCCGCATAGTTGAACCGCGAGTTGGTATTGAGCAACGACCACTGCCGGCTCGCGACCGCCGCCATGCGCGGGTGACCGTGCCCGAGCACCGCGACGTTGTTGAGCATGTCGAGGTAGGAGCGGCCCTGCATGTCGATCAGGTGATTGCGCCAGCCGCGTTCGATGCGCGGTGGATCGACGTAATAATGTTTTTGAGTGCGGGCGAAACTGGCGTCACGGCGGGCCAGCAGGGTTTGCGCATCCAGCTCCGGCTCGGCGTCACAAGCCAGGCCCAGCAGCGCCGCTGGCGATGGGGACAGCGCCTGCCACGCCAACGCGCGTGACGGGGTACAGAACAGCGGGGCTTCAAGGAGCGCATCGCGAACCAGTTGCACGATCAACGGACCTTCAACCGAACCCAACACCTGGCCTTTGACCAGCGCCGCGCCGCTGTGCAGCGACGGCGTCACGCCCCACAGGCGCACGCTCAGTTGCGGGCCGTCGAGTCGCAGTGCACCGTCAGCCGACAAATGCAGCACTCCGGCAAACGGCGCTTCCACCGTCGTGCCTTGGGGTACGCGCAATTCAACGTGCAGCGGGAATGTTTCTGGCTCATCGGCGCTGTCAGGCCGGGTGCGCGACAACCGGTATTGTCCGTAGCGACTGGCGGCCAGACCATGAATAGCGGCGGCCTCGTTCAACAGGCGTTGATCGATGCCCGGCTGCTCCCAGTTGCCCGCCTCGAAGTGCGCGCTCAACACACCCAAATCAATCAGCGCAAACTCGCGTCCGACCAGATCCGGCAACAACGGCGCGAAGCCTTCGCTGTCGATGGCTGGCAACGTCTGCCCGACCGCCGAGAGGATCGCCGCCTCCATCAATGCCAGCGACACCGAGGTGGCGACTCGGAAGATTTCCCACTCATGGGTGAGGTTGTCGCGACTGTAAGTGTTGCCCGGATCAATGCTGACCTGTTGCTCGCCACTGAGCACCAGCACCGCCGCCCGCGCCACGATCAGCGGCCACAGCGCCTGCAATTCTTCGCGTTGCAGCGGATTGACCGCGTGGTAGGCCTGCACCGCCGGCAGGATCACGAACGGATCGCCCCCGGCGTGATGCAGTAACGCCGCACAGGTGACCGACAGATCGGTGATGCGCCAGGTGCGCACCAGATCACCGAAATCGATGACGCCCTGCAACTGCCAGTGCCGCCGGGCATCGCGCTGCCAGACCACATTGTCGTCGGTGATGTCCATGTGGATCGCCTGCACCGGCAGTTTTTCCAGCAACGGTTGCAGGCGGCGCCCGGCCTGTTCGGCGGCCTCGGCGATCAGTGCACGCTGGCGCTGATCCTCGATCACTGGCAGCAGATGCTCGATCAACGCACTGGCGTGGCGCGCGTCCCATTGCAAGGTGCGTTCGAGTCCCGGATGGTCGAATCCGGCCAGGGCCTGATCCATTTCGCCGCATAGCCGGCCGAACCCGGCGACGACTTCGTGACCAAGATGATCGAGCTCGGTCAGCGGCTGACCTTCGATGTAGTCGAGCAACCGCACGTGCACCGCCTCACCGTCGATCTCCAACGACAACAGGTCTTGGCCGTCATTGGCCGGGATGACCCGGGGAACGTGGACATCGCAGTGTTCGGCCAGATACTTCAGGCCCGCATGCTGAGCCTGCAACTCCACCAGCGAATAGTCGCCCCGACAGATCTTCAACACGAATCGTCCGCGCTCGCTGTCCACGCGATAGTTGAGGTCCTGCTGGCTGCCCAGTGCCTGCAACGTGCCGTTCAGCCCGTAATGCTGCGCCAGAACCTGCAACGCCTGCTCCGCAGTGACCTGTGGGCCTGGCAGACTGGCGCGATGAATCAACGTGGCGAACGACATGGAACGACCCCTGAAATTTTATTAGGCGTTTATATCGCCATTGCTGCAGACGATAAGCAACCCCCTGGACCGGTTGCAGATTGGGTAATGACTGCCGATACACACAGCTACCATTCAAGGCGACATTTCCCACAAGATTTTCAGATTGCGTTCCACTCCCCTCCACCTCACCCTGACAGGCCCGGATTGATGTAGTGGTCTACCCGATGGCCGGCAGTCGGCCAATAGACTATAAAAAACAACAGAACTCGCGCGCCTCGGCACTTTGCGCAAAAATATCGGTCATTCCACCTTTAACTGGAATTTTTTCATGAATGTAATTACCACCGATCTGCCCGGTGTTCTGATCATCGAACCCAAGGTGTTTGGTGACGAGCGCGGTTTCTTTTACGAAAGTTTCAATGCCAAGGCTTTTGAGGACGCAACCGGTATCAGCCCGCACTTCGTCCAGGACAACCATTCCCGATCACAAAAAGGCGTGCTGCGGGGCCTCCATTACCAGGTGCAACACACCCAAGGCAAACTGGTACGCGTCACCGCCGGTGAAGTTCTCGACGTGGCGGTGGATATTCGCCGCAGCTCGCCGAATTTCGGCAAATGGGTGGCTGTGCGCCTGTCCGCCGACAATTGCCGCCAACTGTGGATTCCGGAAGGTTTCGCCCATGGTTTCGTGGTGCTGAGCGACTACGCCGAGTTCCTCTATAAAACCACGGACTACTACACCCCGGCGGCCGAACGCAGCATTCGCTGGAACGATCCGGATCTCGGCATTGACTGGCAATTGGCTGAAGCGCCGACGCTGTCTGCCAAGGATCAAACCGCAGCCTTTTTCAAGGACGCCGAAGTCTTTTCCTGAAACCTTGTGTGAAATTTCCACGCACGCGTATCCGAAAAAAGCGGATACGCAGATCAGGCCTGGCCCGGGCATAATGCGCCTGTTCCCCCAGGCGCTTGAGGCTCATGACTCCACCCCTTCCCCGCAGACCTCGCTGGCGCAGCCTCGCCCTGTTGGCCCTATGCCTGGCACCGCTGCTGTGGCCGCTGGAACATCTGGCCGAGCGTTATTACCGCAGCGAGCTGACCGGCCAGAACCGTCAAACCCTCGATCTCTACGTGGCCAACCTGCTGGGCACCCTGCATCGCTACGAAGTGCTGCCACAGATCCTCGGCGACCTGCCGGCCCTGCGAGCGGTCGTCGGCGCACCGGACGATGGTGTCACCCAAGGTAATGCCAACCGCCTGCTGAAGAACATCGCCGCTCAGACTGGCGCCGAAGTCATGTACCTGATGGACACCACCGGCCGGACACTGGCAGCGTCGAACTGGGACAAGCACGACAGCTTCGTCGGACGCAATTTCTCGTTCCGGCCCTACTTCAGCGAAGCGATGGCCGGACGCCTGGGCCGCTTCTTCGGCCTTGGCACCACCTCCGCCAAACGCGGCTACTTCTTCGCCGCAGCTGTACGCAATGGCGAGAAAATCATCGGTGTGCTGGTGATCAAGGTCGACCTCGACCACACCGAAAGCCTGTGGGGCAAAACCCCGGAACAATTGCTGGTGACCGATCACAACGGCGTGGTCATTCTCACCTCGCGCCCGGAGTGGCGCTTCAGATCGACCCGTCCATTGAGTAACGACGAACGTTCGGCAATCACCGCGATCCAGCCGTACCCGACTCGCGAACCGCGTCCATTGAACCTCAGCCCGACCGCCTGGCTGACTCAGACCCGGGACATCGAGGAAACCGGCTGGAGCGTCAGCATTCTGGCCCCACGCACCCTGATCGACCGCCCAGTGCGCACCGTGGTGGCCGTCGGCGGCGCCACGTTGCTGGTGGTGATGCTGTTGCTCGGGCTGATGATGCAGCGCCGCCGCCATTATCTGGAACGGATCGCTTTCGAAGCCAAGGCGCGGCGGGAACTCGAAGGCCGGGTCGCCGAACGGACCAGCGATCTGGAAGGACTCAACCGACGTCTGAAACAGGAAGTGCTGGAACGCGAACAGGCCCAGCAGGAACTGGTGCGGGCCCAGGACGATCTGGTGCAGGCCGGCAAACTGTCAGCGCTCGGGACGATGTCGGCGAGCATCAGCCACGAATTAAACCAGCCACTGGCGGCGATCCGCAGCTACGCGGAAAACGCCGAGGTACTGCTCGATCATCAGCGCACCGACGACGCTCGCGGCAATCTCAAGTTGATCAGCGAGCTGACCGGGCGCATGGCGTCGATCATCGCTCACCTGCGCGCTTTCGCCCGCCGCGATCGCCACGCCCCGGAAAGCGTGGCCCTGCAACCGGCACTGGACGATGCATTGGCGCTGCTGGCCAAACGTCGCCGGAGTATGGACGTCGAGCTGATCCGCGACCTGCCCGCCGCAACCTTGTGGGTCGAGGCCGGGGAAACCCGACTGCGTCAGGTCCTCGGCAATCTGCTGGCCAACGCCCTCGACGCCCTGACCGAGAAAGGCCCGCCGCGTAAATTGTGGCTGAGTGCCGAATCCACCGGCGAGGGCGTCAATCTGTACATTCGCGACAACGGCCCGGGTTTCTGCATGGAAGCACTGGGCCGCGCCAGCGAACCGTTTTACACCACCAAGACCCGCACTCAGGGCCTTGGTCTGGGGTTGGCCATTTGCGAAACCCTGATGCGCGCCTTCGGCGGTGAACTGTCGTTCGCCAACCACAAGCAAGGTGGCGCCTTGATCACCCTGCGGCTGCGCGCCGGCGCGCCTGGGGTCAGCCTGCAACCGTCCGAGGATCGAAGTGCATGACCATCGACAACCGCATTCAGGTGGTGCTGATCGACGACGATCCGCACCTGCGTCAGGCCCTGGGCCAGACGCTGGATCTGGCCGGCCTGAAAATCCTTCCGCTGTCCGAAGCCAAGGGTCTGGCCGCTCAACTGGAGCGTGACTGGCCCGGCGTGGTGGTCAGCGACATCCGCATGCCCGGCATGGACGGTCTTGAGTTATTGAGCGAACTGCACGCTCAGGACCCGGAGCTGCCCGTGCTGCTGATCACCGGCCACGGCGACGTACCGCTGGCCGTGCAGGCCATGCGCGCCGGTGCCTACGACTTCCTCGAAAAACCGTTCGCCAGCGACGCCCTGCTCGACAGCGTGCGCCGCGCATTGGCCCTGCGGCGTCTGGTGCTGGACAACCGCAGCCTGCGCATGGCCCTGAGCGACCGCAACGAACTGAGCGCGCGGCTGGTCGGCCAGTCAGCCCCGATGGCGCGCCTGCGCGAGCAGATCGGCGCACTGGCCGCAACCAAAGCTGACGTCTTGATCCTCGGCGAAACCGGTGCCGGCAAAGAAGTGGTGGCTCGCGCGCTGCACGACCTGTCGAGCCGGCGCAACGGCCCGTTCGTGGCGATTAACGCCGGGGCGCTGGCCGAGTCGGTGGTGGAAAGCGAACTGTTCGGCCACGAGCCCGGCGCGTTCACCGGTGCGCAAAAGCGTCGGATCGGCAAGTTCGAATTCGCCAATGGCGGCACGCTGTTCCTCGATGAAATCGAGAGCATGAGCATGGACGTGCAGGTCAAATTACTGCGCATGCTGCAGGAGCGAGTGGTCGAACGGTTGGGCGGCAATCAATTGATCCCGCTGGACATCCGCGTCATCGCCGCGACCAAGGAGGACCTGCGTCAGGCCGCTGATCAAGGCCGCTTCCGGGCGGACTTGTATTACCGCCTCAACGTGGCGCCACTGCGAATTCCACCGCTGCGTGAACGGGGCGAGGACGTGTTGGTACTGTTCCAGCATTATGCTGACGAAGCCAGCGCACGCCATGGTTTGCCGCCCCATGAACTGCAACCGGCGCAAAGAGCATTGCTGCTCCGTCACTCATGGCCAGGCAATGTGCGGGAACTGCAGAACGCGGCGGAGCGTTTCGCCCTTGGCCTGGAGCTGGCACTGGACAACACTCAGCCTGACGGCAGCAGCGCGGCCATCAAGGTCACCAGCGGTGGCCTCAGTGAACAGGTGGAGAATTTCGAGAAGTCATTGATCGCCGCCGAACTGGCCCGTTCACACAGCTCGGTGCGCAGTCTCGCCGAAGCCCTGGGCATTCCGCGCAAGACCCTGCACGACAAACTGCGCAAGCACGGTCTGAACTTCGCCGACAGCAGCCATGGAGACGAATCCGAATGAATCGCGACAGCCGCTATCTGGAATCCATCCTCCATCACGACATTCCGCTGACCCGGGACATGGGCCTCAAAGTGCTCGACTGGCAGGAACAGCAACTACGCCTGCATTTGCCGCTGGAAGCCAACGTCAATCACAAGAGCACCATGTTCGGCGGCAGCCTGTATTGCGGCGCGGTGCTGGCCGGTTGGGGCTGGCTGCACTTGCGTTTGAAAGAAGAAGGCATCACCGACGGGCACATCGTGATTCAGGAAGGACAGATCAGTTATCCGCTGCCGGTAACCGGTGATGCCAACGCCATCTGCGCGGCGCCGAACGCGGCCGTGTGGAAGAGGTTTCTGACGATGTATCAGCGCTACGGGCGGGCGCGATTGACGCTGCATACGCGAGTCGTCAATGCGGGGAGCGATGAGGATGCGGTGACGTTCAGCGGGCAGTACGTCCTGCACCGCTGAAGATTGAGCAATCCCAGGTGTGGGAACGCGATTACGAACGAGCCAGTTCCAGCAGCTTCGCCCGCCACGCGGCTTTGGCCGGCAACGCCAGGAAGAATCCGTTCAACAACGATTCCCGTGGCGGATAGCAGAACGCTTCACCGCTCAAATCCAGCACCTCACCGCCCGCGCCTTCCAGAACGCCTTGGGCTGCCGCCGTATCCCACTGGGAAGTCGGCGCCAGTCGCGGGTAGCAGTCCGCCGCGCCTTCGGCCACCAGACAGAACTTCAGCGAACTGCCGATATTGGCCAGTTGCAACTCGCCCAGGCTCGCACTCAGTCCGGCAAGCAAGCGCTCCTGCTCCGGGCTTGAATGGCGACGACTGGCGACCACGGTGAACGCCTCGCCAGGCCCTGGCACATCACGTACCTGAATTTCCACCGGCGTGCCGCCCGTGTCGCCACGCCAGGCGCCGAGCCCGGCACCGCCGACGTAGTAACGCCCATTGGTCGGCATCGACACCACGCCAAAAACCACCCGGCCGTTTTCGATCAGAGCGATATTGACCGTAAACTCTTCGCTGCCGTTGATGAACTCCTTGGTGCCATCGAGCGGATCCACCAGCCACCAGCGCTGCCAGCCGGCGCGCACACTTTGCGGGATGTCGGCATCTTCTTCGGACAACACCGGAATACTCGGATCCAGCGCGGTCAGGCCGGCGACGATCACATGGTGCGCGGCAATATCCGCAGCGGTGACCGGCGAATCATCGGACTTGGCGGTGACCGCCACATCGGCGCGCCAGAACGGCAGAATCGCCTCGCCGGCACGCAACGCCAGTTCAACCACCGGCGCCATCAACGGATGGGGAAAACTCATAGACATCTCACTCATGACTGGAAAAAGCCGCGCTGGGTCAACAGGTCGCGGGCCAGGTACAACGCCGCCAAGGCACGACCTTCGGAAAATTGCGGATTTTGCGCCAATGAAGAGAGATCCCGCAGGTTGACCTTGTCCACCCGCATCGGCTCCGGCTCGTCGCCTTCCAGTCGCTCTTCATACAGATCGCTGGCAAGCACCACCTGGATTTTCTGGCTCATGTAGCCGGGGGACAACGACAGCTCGGTCAGGTGTTCCAGTTGCCGCGCGCCGTAACCTGCCTCTTCCTTGAGCTCACGCTCGGCCGCCGCCAGCACATCCTCGCCCGGTTCGATCAAACCCTTGGGCAAGGACAGTTCATATTCGTCGGTACCGCCGCAGTATTCCTCCACCAGCACCGCATGTTCGGCATCGAGCATGGCCACAATCATCACCGCGCCGTAACCGGCGCCCTTGCCCACCAGCCGCTCGTAGGTGCGTTCCACGCCGTTGGAAAAGCGCAGTTTCAGCTCTTCCACGCAGAACAGACGACTGGTGGCGACGATTTCGCGGGCAAGTACGGTTGGTTTCTGGCGCATGCAAAGCTCCTTGGCGTGAACGCGCTACTATAACGCGGCTTTTCCGATTGTTTGCGTCGGATATCTTTCTACCGTTCGAGACGTTGCCATGCCTTCATTACCGTGGTCCGACATCGATACCGTTCTGCTCGACATGGACGGCACGTTGCTGGATCTGCACTTCGACAACCACTTCTGGCTGGAACACTTGCCGCAGCGCTACGCCGAACTGCATGGCGTGAGCCGGGCCATGGCGGAAATGGAATTGCAGCCGTTGTTCGAACGCCATGCCGGTCAATTGCAGTGGTATTGCCTGGATTTCTGGAGCGCGGAATTGAAGCTTTCGGTGCGCGACCTGAAGCAGGAGACCGCCCACCTGATTGCCCTGCGCCCGGACGCCGACACCTTTCTGGAAGCAATCAAGCGCGCTGGCAAGCGGGTGATCATGATCACCAACGCCCATCGCGATTCGCTGTCGCTGAAACTGGAGCGGGTTGAACTGGCGCCGTACTTCGAGCGGCTGATCAGCTCCCACGATTACGGTTTTCCCAAGGAGAATCCGCAGTTCTGGGATGCCTTGCAGGCTGATATAGGTTTCGACCCGGCGCGCAGTCTGTTCATCGACGACACCTTGCCGATCCTGCGCAGCGCACGGGATTTCGGTGTAGCGCATTTATTGGCGGTGAGGGAGCCGGACAGCCGCAAGGGGCCGAAGGACACGGCGGAATTCGCGGCGGTCGAGGATTACCGGGATTTGATCGCCGGACTCTGAACGCTGCGGGGGCTGCCAAAGGCAGCTCCCGCAAGCCTGTTGTTACTCGGGAATGCGCAGCGTCTGCCCCGGATAGATCTTGTTCACGTCCTTGAGCAGCGGCTTATTGGCCTCGAAAATCTTGTTGTACTGGTTGGCGTTGCCATACACCGCCAGGGAAATCGCGCTGAGGGTGTCGCCCTTTTTCACTACGACAAAACGTGCGGCAGCCACCACCGGCCCGGTAACCGTGATCTGATCATCGACACTGCCGACGCCTTCAATATTGCCCACCGCCAGCAGAATTTTCTCTTTCTCTTCCTGGCTCGCCACCTCGCCGGTGACCGTCACCTTGTCGCCATCCACCGTCGCCTGAACATTCGGGTTACCCAACCCGACCTTGCTGATGTGTTCCTTCAATTGCTCGCTGGCATTGGCGTTGCCGGGGGTCAGCAGGTCGATCAGCTTCTCACCCGCTTCTTTTACAAAGCTCAAAAGACTCATAGCGCACACTCCTTGATTTAAGTTCCAGACGCCCAAGCCTAGACCACCACAAACCAACCCGGTTCCAGGCCGACCAATGACCCTGTCGCCGCGCAAGCGGTAGAATCGCCCACCCTTGCCAGCGCCCCGGAGCGAAGATGGACATCAAGCAGCTGAAATTCCTCATCGCCCTCGACGAAACACGCCACTTCGGCCAGGCCGCCGCCCGCTGCCACATCACCCAGCCGACCCTGTCGATGCGCCTGCGCAGCCTGGAAGAAGAACTCGATCTGCCGCTGGTCAATCGCGGCCAGCGCTTCGAAGGTTTCACCGCACCAGGCGAACGAGTGCTGGCCTGGGCACGTATGGTGCTGGCCGCTTACGATGGCTTGCAGGCGGAAGCGGCGGCCTGTCGCGGCAACCTGATCGGCACTTTGCGCCTGGGGGTGGTGCCGCTGTCGAGTTTTGATCCGCTGCCGCTGATGCAACGCCTGCACGCTGCACACCCGGAGTTGCGCTTCGAATTGTCGGCGCTGAGTTCGGAGCAGATCCTCGAACAACTGGCGGACAACCGGATCGACATCGGCGTCTCGTATCTGGACCGCCTCGACAACGAGCGTTTCGAATCTCTGGCGTTCGACGAAACCCGCATGGGCCTGCTTTACGATCAGCGCTCCTTCAGCTTCGGCGAGGCACCGCTGAGATGGCAGGCGCTGATCGAGCTGCCGCTGGGCATGCTCACCAGCGGCATGCACTTTCGCCAGTCCATCGACCACAACTTCCACAGCCGTGGCCTGACCCCGCAGCCACTGTTGCAGACCGACGCCGTGCATCAATTGTTACAAGCTGTGCACGGCGGATTCTGCTGCGCGATCATGCCGCTGGACGGCGGCCTCGAACGCCTCACCGACCACCTGCGCCTACAACCGCTCGAAAACGCCCAGACCCTCGCCCGGCTGGGCCTGATCATGCGCCGAGGCGCCCCGCGATCGGCGCTGGCCGAGGCCTGTTTCGCGCTTTATCAGAAATCGCCAACGGCCGCTTGATCGACGGCATCTATCGATAGATCGACACTAGCGATTAGACGCGACAAGTTGCCGCGCCTAGTCTTAGCGTTGATCAATCCGTCGGTGATGCCATGAACGCCAAGCGCCCGGCCTGCGCGGCGCCTGCACTCGAAACGCCCGCGCCCGCCGCCAGTCAGACCTACAGTTACAGCGACCTGCCACTTGTCGAGTCGGCCAGCACTGCGCTGGCCGAGGAAGTTGCACTGGCGATTGCCTACAACGGCATCAGCCAGGCCGTGATGCTGGTAACGCCAACCGACCTCGAAGATTTTATCGTCGGCTTCAGCCTGGGCAGCGGCATCATCGAAGACGCCACCGACATCTATGACCTGCAACTGACCGGTTCGGGCTCGGCGCAATATGCTCAAGTGACCATCGCCAACCGCGCCTTCTGGAACCTCAAGCAGCAGCGTCGGCAACTGGCCGGCACCAGCGGTTGCGGTTTGTGCGGCGTGGAAGCGGTGGAACAGGCGTTGCCCGATCTCAAGGTCTTGCCCGGCGCCCCTTTGCCGCCGGCCGAATGGCTCGACGGTCTGCGCCAGCGCATCGGCGCGTTCCAGCCGCTGGGCCAGCATTGCGGCGCGGTGCATGCAGCGGTGTTCATGAACGCCAGCGGTGAATTGCTGCTGGGCCGTGAAGACATCGGCCGGCATAACGCCCTCGACAAACTGATCGGCGGCCTGATCCGGCAAAAGATATCCACAACCGGCGGCCTGGCGATTGTCACCAGCCGTTGCAGCCTCGAATTGATCCAGAAAGTCCTGCGCGCCGGGATCCAGACCCTCGTCAGTCTGTCCGCGCCCACCGGCCTCGCCGTGCAATGGGCCCGCCGCCACAACCTCAATCTCATCCACCTGCCGCAGAAGAACGCGCCGCGGGTGTATAGCCCAGAAATGGAGAAACACTCGTGAGCCAACACCATCAAGCCGACCAGAAACCCGTCCCGCGCTACAAGCCCTACAAGGGCGCAGCCGGCGGCTGGGGCGCATTGATCAGCGTGGCCCAGGCCTGGTTGACCAGCGACAACGCGCTGAAGAACCTGCGCATGATGCTCAAAACCAACCAAAATGGCGGCTTCGACTGCCCGGGCTGCGCCTGGGGCGACTCGCCGGAAAGCGGCATGGTCAAGTTCTGCGAGAACGGCGCCAAAGCAGTGAACTGGGAAGCGACCAAGCGCCGCGTGGACGGCAAGTTCTTCGCCAAACACAGCGTCACCTCGCTGCTGGAGCAGAGCGACTACTGGCTTGAATATCAGGGCCGTCTGACCGAGCCGGTCGTGTATGACGCCGAAACCGACCGCTACAAGCCGATCAGCTGGGACGATGCCTACGCGCTGATCGGCAAGCACCTGCAAGCCCTGCCGAGCCCGGACCTGGCCGAGTTCTATACCTCGGGCCGCGCCAGCAATGAAGCCGCCTACCTGTATCAACTGTTCGTGCGCGCTTACGGCACCAACAATTTCCCCGACTGCTCGAACATGTGCCACGAAGCCAGCGGTGTGGCGCTCGCACAAAGCGTCGGCGTCGGCAAAGGCACCGTGACCTTCGACGACTTCGAACATGCCGATGCGATTTTCGTCTGGGGCCAGAACCCCGGCACCAACCACCCGCGCATGCTCGAACCGCTGCGTGAAGCAGTGAAGCGCGGCGCCCAGGTGGTCTGTATCAACCCGCTGAAAGAACGTGGCCTGGAACGCTTCCAGCATCCGCAGCACCCGATCGAAATGCTCACGAACGGCGACAAACCGACCAACACCGCGTACTTCCGCCCGGCATTGGGCGGCGACATGGCAGTGCTGCGCGGCATGGCCAAGTTCCTGCTGCAATGGGAACGCGATGCTCAAAAGGCCGGTGCACCGGCGGTGTTCGATCACGACTTCCTCAATGAACACAGCGTCAACGTGCTGGAATACCTCGGCGTTGTTGATGACACGCCGTGGGAGCAGATCGTTGCGCAGTCCGGCCTGACCCTCGTGGAAATCGAGCAAGCGGCGCGCATGTACGCCAAAGGCAAGAACGTGATCATGTGCTGGGCGATGGGCATCACCCAGCACCGCCATTCGGTGCCGACCATCCAGGAAATCGCCAACCTGATGCTGCTGCGCGGCAACATCGGCAAGCCCGGCGCCGGTCTGTGCCCGGTGCGCGGCCACAGCAACGTGCAGGGCGACCGCACCATGGGCATCAACGAGCGTCCGCCAGTGGCGTTCCTCGATTCCCTGGAACGCCGCTTTCAGTTCAAGGTGCCGCGCCACAACGGGCACAACGTGGTCGAAGCGATTCACGCGATGGCCGAGGGTCGCGCCAAGGTGTTCATCGGTCTGGGCGGTAACTTTGCCCAGGCCACACCGGACAGCCCACGCACCTTCCAGGCCCTGAGCAACTGCGACCTGACCGTGCAGATCAGCACCAAGCTCAACCGCAGCCACCTGGCCCACGGCAAGGACGCATTGATCCTGCCGTGCCTGGGCCGTACCGACATCGACATCCAGACCGAAGGCCCGCAGGCCGTCACCGTGGAAGACTCGTTCAGCATGGTGCATGCCTCCAACGGCCAGTTGCAGCCGCTGTCGAACCAGATGCGCTCGGAGCCGTCGATCATCGCCGGCATCGCCGCCGCGACCCTGGGCAGCAAACCGGTGGACTGGAACTGGCTGGTGGCCGACTACCGGCGCATCCGCGAGCTGATCGCTGACACCATTCCGGGCTTCAAGGATTTCAACGAGAAGGTCAAGAACCCGGGCGGCTTCTACCTCGGCAACAGCGCCGGCGCGCGCAAGTGGAACACCACGTCGGGCCGGGCCAACTTCAAGCCGAACATGCTGCCCAAGGACCTGATCCACGAACGCACTCGTGCCACTGGCCAACTGCCGGACCTGATCCTGCAATCGATGCGTTCTCACGATCAGTACAACACCACGATTTATGGTCTCGACGACCGTTATCGCGGGGTGAAGGGACAGCGTGATGTGCTGTTCGCCAACGAGGCGGACATCATCCGTCTGGGCTTCAAGCCTGGGCAGAAGGCTGACATCGTGTCGCTGTGGGACGATGGACGCGAGCGTCGCGTGAAGGGCTTCACGCTGCTGGCGTTCGATATTCCGGCGGGGCAAGCGGCGGCTTACTACCCTGAGGTGAACCCGCTGGTGCCGCTGGAAAGCACCGGGGATGGCAGCCATACGCCGACGTCGAAGTTCATCGCGATTCGGTTGGAAGCAGCGAGCGAGACAGGGCTGATCATGGCCAAATCGGCCTGACACCAAACTTTTCAGCGCCCACAAAAAAGGCCGCTTTTGCATAAAAGCGGCCTGTCCGAAGCAGTTAAAGACCGGCCAAAATCGGTTAAGTTCCACCCAAAAATCAGTAACTTGCAGAATTGTATACAAGTCGTGTTATTCGTCGGATTTCGATTGTCAGCCCTGTTACACAGCCTCAGGATCGCGCCGTCATCCCTTTGAGGCTCCTCTATGAAGTTCTCCCAGATTCTCTTGTTGTCCCTTGGCCTGGTCAGTGGCTTCGCTTCTGCCGGAGGCACCACCGAAGCAGGTGTGGGCGGCGCATTGGGCGGGGTTCTTGGCTCGGTCGTCGGTCAGTCTTTAGGCGGCAGCACAGGTTCAACCATTGGCGCGGCCCTGGGCGGCGCGGGTGGTAGCGCGGTGGGCGCCAACAAACACAGCCGTGGCGAAGCCGCCATTGGCGGTGCGTTGGGCGCAGCCGGCGGTAACGTGGTTGGCCGCAGCATGGGCGGCACCACCGGCAGCCTGATCGGTGCCGCAGCAGGTGGCGGCGCCGGTGGCGCGCTGGGTAACTACATGGGTAACGAGAGTAATCGCGAAGACCGCAATTACGATCGCGGCCGTGACCGTGGTCGCTACTACCGCGACGACCACCGGGGTCGTGGCCATGCCTACGGCCACCGCAAGCATCACCGCTATTACCGCGACTGAGGCTTGACCTCGTTGCCGGTACAGCCAGATCGCAGCTCCCCCGAGCTGCGATTTTTTTTGCCTGTCAAACCGCCAGCCGTTCCAGCGCCTCGCGCAAACCCGCCGGGATCGCCACCGGCTGATTCGACGCCCGATCAACGAACACATGCACGAAACGCCCCGCCGCACAGGCTTCACGCTCGCCAGCCTTGAACACGGCCAGCTCGTATTGCACTGAACTGTTGCCCAGTTTGCCGACCCGCAAGCCGACTTCGATCAAGTCCGGAAACGCAATCGAGGCGAAGTAATCGCAAGACGAACTCACCACAAACCCCACCACCTCGCCATCGTGAATATCCAGGCCACCGACCTGAATCAGGTAGGTGTTCACGGCCGTATCGAAAAAGCTGTAGTAGGTGACGTTGTTGACGTGGCCGTAGGCATCGTTGTCATGCCAGCGCGTGGTGATCGGCTGGAAATGCGGGTAATCGGCGCGTTGCGGCATCGGGTTGGACATCAGTGTCGATTCCTTGAGTGATCGGCCCAGTCTAAAGGTAAAAACCTTTGCCTCGTGCCGCCAACTCGCCAATCAATTGCGCCGGTCGCCATTGATCACCCTGCCGCGTTTCCAGCGCCAGCAAACGCTTATGAATGTCTTCCAATCCCTGATCATCCGCCCACGCCATCGGCCCGCCCCTGTCAGCCGGGAAGCCGTAGCCATTCAGGTACACCTGATCGATGTCATGAGCCGACTCGGCAATCCCTTCCTGCAGAATCTTCGCGCCCTCGTTGACCAGTGCCAGAAGACAGCGCTCAAGGATCTCCTCTGACCCGATGTCACGGCGATGAAACCCCAGACCTTCGCTGACGCTCAACACCAGCGCATCCACCTCGGGATCATGCTCGGCCTGACGACTACCCGGTTCGTAATGGTAGTAACCGTTGCCGGACTTCTGCCCGAACCGCCCCAACTCGCACAAGCGGTTATCCACCTGAACCTCTGGCGCGTCCTGGCCCTCGCCAGCCAGCTCACGAGCACGCCACTCGAGATCAATGCCGACCACGTCGTACATGCGAAACGGCCCCATGGCAAAGCCGAAGCCCTGCAATATCGCGTCGATCTGCTGCGGCCAGGCCCCCTCAAGCAGCATCTTGCGCGCCTCGAGCACGTAAGGATGGAGCATGCGATTGCCGATGAATCCGTGGCAGTTGCCCGAGACCACACTGACCTTGCCCATACGCTTGCCCAGTTCGAGCGCAGCTTCAAGCACGGCTGGCGAGGTTTGCGCACCACGGACTATTTCCAGCAATTTCATGATGTGCGCCGGGCTGAAGAAATGCAGCCCCAGCACTTGCGTCTGCCGTCGTGTCGCCGCGGCAATCGCGTCGATGTCCAACGCCGAAGTGTTGCTCGCCAGCAGGGCTTCGGGTTTCAGCAAGCCATCGAGCTCACGGAAGATCTTCTGCTTGAGTTCGAGATTCTCGTACACCGCTTCGATCACCAGGTCGACATTGCGGATCGCCACATAATCCGCCGCCGTACTGACCCGGGCGATTCGTGCATCGGCCTCGGCCTGATCGATCCGCCCCTGACGCACGTTGTGCGCATAGGTATCGGCCACCGTCTTCAGCGCCTGCTCAAGCATCTGTGGATTGTTATCAACCCATTGCACTGACACGCCGGCGTTGGCCAGGCACATGACAATGCCACGGCCCATGGTGCCGGCGCCGATCACGGCGGCCTGCCGAATTTCGAAGGATGTCTGGCTCATGTTGTTCTCTTGTTGGAGATCCAAAGACAGTCTTCACCATAGTCAGCCCTCGGGCATTTTTGAAGTTCATTACCGTGATGATCGACATTCAGCAGATGGATTCATCTCTTCAAAGATGCGCCTGAGCCCAGGCCCGCACGTCCGCGTAGGGATACATCTCCAGCGATGCATACCCGGAAATGGTCCGCGCCTTGAGCTTGGTAAACAGCGGCACACTGATCCCGCACAGAAACCGCGTCAGCCGCTCCGCTGAAGGCGCACTGCCCGTCTGTTGCTCGTGCCTGTGGATAAAATCGCCGCACAACGCCGAGAAACTTTTATCCACAAGTGCCGGCAATTCCGGAGGTGCCGGGAGCCTGGCAACCTGCCCATGACACACCGAGCAATGCCCGCACTGCTCGGGGGCGTTGTGATCGCCGAAGTACTCCGCCAGTCGATAGCCCAGGCAGCGTTCGGTGGCGAACAATTCGAGCATGGCGTGAATCCGCGCCACTTCGGTCTGTTCGTGGCGGGAGAAGTATTCATGCAGCTCGCCACTCAAGACCTGGCTGTCGAAGGCGCTGTGCAGCACGTTGTAGACCTCGGTCATCTGTTTGCTTTCCAGCTCGACCCAGCCCTTCTCCTGGAAGTAATCCAGCGCCTTCACCACACGATTGCGCTCAGCCGAATATTGCGTGTACATCGCCTCGAAATTCACTGTGGCCCAGGTCCGTGCGCGGCTTGAGGTCTGGATGATGGCCGCGACGAAATCCCTGCGCTCGCCCTCGAAACGCTCAAGCAACGCCTCGGGTTCCAGCAGGTACTTGAAACGGTATTCGGCGTAGTACGCGTAGCGCGGGGCAATCAGCCCTCGCAGCTCCAGTTGCACCAGCAACGTCTTCAATGGCAGCGCACGGATGTTGCTCTGATCCGCCAACGGCCCGAGCAAAAACTCCCACTGACCTTCAGGACCTGCGGCCTGCAATTCATCCAGCACATGGCGAATGCCATCGCGCTCCGGCGTGTCGCCGTAGACGAAGTTTTCCAGCACATTGAGGCTGTCGCGATTGGCCAGCACCAGGCAGTCGGACGGTTGCCCGTCACGCCCGGCGCGGCCGATTTCCTGGCTGTAGTTTTCGATGGATTTGGGCAGATCGAAATGCACCACATTGCGGATGTCGCTCTTGTCGATGCCCATCCCGAAGGCGATGGTCGCGACGATGCAATTGGACTGCCCGCCCATGAAGCGTTTCTGGATCGCGTCCCGCTGTTCGTGAGGCAATCCGGCGTGGTAAGCCTCGGCCTGAATGCCATTGCGCCCCAGATGTTCAGCGATGTGCTCGGCGGTTTTCTGCAAGGTGACGTAGACGATGCTCGGCTGATCCGCACGCTCGGCCATCCACTCTACCAACCGTCGACGCTTGTCTTGACCGCGCACCGGTTCCACCAACAGATTGAGGTTGGGCCGGTAGAAACCGGTGGTCACCACATCCTCGGCAGCGATGGCGAATTTCGCCTGCATGTCGGCGATGACTTTCGGTGTTGCCGTGGCGGTCAGCAGCAAAGTTTGCGGGATCTTGAACTGGCGCTGGTAGTCCGGCAGTTTGAGGTAATCAGGCCGGAAGTTATGGCCCCACTCGGAGATACAGTGCGCCTCATCCACCACCAGCAGCGAGATCGGCACCTGCTGCAAAAAGTTGCGAAAGCGCTCGTTCTTCAACCGCTCCACGGAAATCATCAGGATCTTCAACTCGCCGGAACGGGCGCGAGCCATCACATCATTGGCGACGTCACGGCTCTGTGCCGAATCGATGCTGCCTGCCGAAATGCCATGTCGCCGCAAAAACTCGAGCTGATCCTGCATCAGCGCCAGCAACGGCGAGACCACCAGCGTCAGGTGCGGCAACAGGAGTGCCGGCAGCTGGTAACAAAGAGATTTTCCAGATCCGGTGGGAAAGATCGCCGCCGCCGAACGCCCGGCCAAAACGGCACTGATTGCCGCTTCCTGACCGGGTCGAAATTGTGGATAACCAAAAACCTGTTCCAGGGTGTTGTGCATTCGCTGTCACTCCGTTGACCGCTGTGATGCCAACAGCCTAGCGGGCGATCGCAGCGAGTCGAGAAAAGGTCGGGGGGCAAATCGATACGGGATGATACAGCGTCGGCGGCCCTGCCACGGGATCAAACAAATGAAACACTTTGTTCATCGCCGCGTGAATCGACCCGAGGGTAATGTCCGTCACGCCTCGAGCCAGGACGGCCGATGCGCATGGATTTTTATCAAGGAGTGAACATGTCGAACCATTTGAAACTACCCCTCGCCCTGATCTTTACATCCCTGTTGCTGGGCGCATGCACGCCAGTTCCCGACGGTTTTCCACCGCCCTGGGCTGTCGCCGCGACAGCGGATGAAGCCTCCTCGGCTTAACACCCGCAAGAGCATTGTTATGGCCGTAACACAGCCACCCGCAATTGCTCATCCAGTACCCGCTCATGCACGTCCAGGCTCTTGCTCGCCCAAAGTGCATGGGCCGGGCTGATATCGCCAGTGAATGCCGCCGCCAACTGACGCAAGTCGGCGACGCTGCGCACCCGCGGGCAAAACGCTTGCTCGTCGCAATTCTGGCTGGCGTTGCGATAGGTGCTGAGCAAGCGGTCCCATAGACCGTCGCGCACTTGCCTGATCGACTTGAGCTGCATTTGCTGCACGCCCAGCCGTTGCTTGAGTCCCGGTTCATCCAGGGCTTCGCTCGCCAACAGGGCCTTGCCGAAGATCAGCACTTCAGCACGGGAAGCGGTGTCGATGCTGGCCTGAGTGGTGAGCGCGTCGGGCCAACCGGTGCGCTCCAGATTGGCAAGTGCTAGCCCATTGCTCGTATCGGAGGCCATCGCCAAACGACAACCACTGGCCCACAGCAAAATGATCGAGGCCATTCGTAGCCATTGCATACCTAATTCCCTTTAAGCGAGTGTCGGACATTTGGAAACGCCCTACGGATTCTGGCGCGCACCATACAGAGGTTTACCGGGAATCGCCCGACAAACGCGTGGGAAACTTCGCTCATCAGGGTTTGGCTGTGAAAAATCTGCAAAAACGCGTAGGGCAAATGCCCGAACCCCGGAAAAACCCCTACGAATTCTGTCCATTGTGGCTGTCTTGTCCCACTCGATGGCGCCCTTCTATAGTGGCCGGCGCGGCTGAAAACACTGTGTCGGCCCACCGACGCGACTTCGTAAAGGACACGCCTCAATCATGAACATGTTCAAACCGCTGAATACTCGCTTTCGCCCTCTCAAAACCTGCGACGGCGACACCCCGGTCTTGGTCATCGACACCGAAGCAAAACCGGGTGAACTGCTTAATGCCGCCGATCAACGCCTGCGTGCCGCCAGCGATCTGCTGGAAACTCTTTACTGCTTGTGTTTCAAACAGGCCGACGTAAAAGATATCCCCAACATCGTCAATGCGCTTTATTTGTTGACGCAGGACGGTTGTGATTTGTTGGAAGTTGCCAGGCATCGGATAAACAATTAGAGCCGCCAGCCAAACTTACAAAGTTCGCAACAACCCATCGCTTCCAATACGACAAATTTAAGAACTAGCCTGTTTGCTCTTACATTAACAGAGAGCAACAACATGACTACTTTAACTATTTTCTTTTGCGGTACAGGTTCGACAAAGTTTGATAACGCCCACGATAACTATTGGGATGGCGAATTGGTCTCCACACTGGCCTCCCATCACACCGGTCGCGAATTCGCCGAATGGGTCGTGGTCGATGGTCCCGGCACCAGCAACCTTCAGGCCGATGAGCTATTCACTAAATCCAAGGACTACGGCCTCAGCGGAACCCTGTTCGGCAAGGGCTGGGAGGAAAACGTCCAGCACGCGATGAACATCATCAAAGGCCAATGCGACTGGCAGCGCGAGCAACTGACCGAAGCGGAATACAACCGCCTGAAAGCTGCCGGCATTCCCATTGAAGATGTAAAGGTCGAGGGTTCCTGGCTATGGCGCAAATATAACTATGGCGAGCGCAGCGTCACGCAACAAAAGTTACAGGAGCAGATCATTAAAACTTTCCGCAAGGACGGTGTCATTCCAACAAAGGTCAATCTGGTGGGTTGGAGCCGTGGCGGCATTAGTTGCCATATGCTGGCCAATGCCATGTTCAACGACAGTGCGCTGAAAAACATTCCGGTGAATATCTTCGCCATTGATCCCGTGCCCGGTATCGGTAACTTTCAGGAACACCGGGTAAAGCTCAACTACAACGTCAAAGAGTACGTGGGCTTTTATGCTCGGGACGAACGCTCCAAGGGTTTCAGCTGCGTCATTCCGCAAACCGCGACCGGCACCAAAACCAGCATCTTCCCAATGCCTGGCCGTCACGCCACCCTGGTCGGTAACGCCTCCTCCGATGGCAACAGTGGTCCCAAAGTGCTGGCCGAACCCGGCCTCATCGTCCGCCACTTTGCCGAGGTCTGCCTGAAACGCTGGGGCACCGTGCTCGACAAAAACCTCAACCTCACCGACGCCGCCCTGCGAAACCACACCGCCGCCATCGTCAACGCGGCAGCGAAATACAAGGCCATGGAGAAGTGCTCCTACACCTGGTTCACCGAACTGGATCAAGGTGAACGCTACGTGTCGCTGGGCAGCAAAGGCGTCCCGTTCTCGACAGTGAAAGGCACGATCTACACCCCGGCGACCGGGCTGACGACGAGTGTGCTGGATGTTGAAGGGTATCGGGCGATTCGTTGAAAACCGTGACTGATCTGTAGGAACGGCCTGCTCGAATCTGCATCCCGTTCCTACACGCAGCGGCGCCTTGTCTTCTATCGGCGCCGTTAGGTCGAAACCTATAGTTGTGACTATCGCTGCCAATTCAGCGGCTCGGGCTTGGTCACCCGATTGGATCATGCATTCGCGTCCGCTGTATCCTGCCGGCACTCAATTGCCAGCAGCGTTATGGTGGCTGTGTTTGGGACGCTTTCGAGCGTGCCGGGTATGTGCATGATCCTCACCGGTTGACCAACCCGAACACAGTCGCCTCCAGTCGCTTGGTCACGATTTGGTGGCTTCATTCGAAGCAATTGAGGATCTAAAAAATGAAATCATGGAACGAGCTCCACTCCGATCGCTACCGTCCACTCGACTCCAACCTCACCGACACCAAGCCCCTGGTCATCGACACCGAGGCCAACCCGCAAGACATCCTCGAATGCGCCGTCCAGCGCCTGCGCGCTTCAAGCGACCTGCTGCAAACTCTCTACTGCCTCTGCTTCAAACATGCCGACGTTGAAGACATTCCCCACATCACCCACGCCCTTTACCTGCTGACCAAAGACGGGTTTGACCTGTTGCAGGTCGCCCAGCAACGAATGCTCAACTGGAAAGCTCCAGTCTGAGGTTGAGTGATCAGATCGTTCCCATGTTCGACATGAGAACGATCACTTACCAGTCATCTACTCAAATCCCTTCAGCATTGCTGGAAGGTAAGCCAATGGCGTACATTTACGATGATTTTTGTTGAGACTCGGATCTTTACTCGTCGAGTAAAAGAGCTGCTGGACGATCACACGTATGCCGCTTTTCAGAAGCAACTGGTTGTAAGTCCTTCGATTGGCGATGTAATTGAAGGCACAGGCGGGATCCGCAAAACCCGAATCGCAGCGAAAGGACACGGCAAGCGAGGCGGAGCACGGGTGATCTACTACCACTTCGTTTCGGCGTCACAAATCGGGTTATTGATGATCTACCCTAAAAATGAACAACACGATCTGTCCAGCGATGAGCGTAAAGCACTCAAGGTCTTGATCGAAAAATGGAGATGCCCATGAGCAAATTTTTTGATGAGCTGATGGAAAGTGTGCAAGAGATGGACGAGATTGTACGAGGCCAGCGCGCACCTTCTCGCGAATTCCACGTTGATGCATTGCAGGTCAAAGAAATTCGTAAAGCTACCGGTTTGACCCAGACCAAATTTGCGGCTCTGATCGACGTCCAACTCGGCACTCTACGAAATTGGGAACAGGGTCGTCGCGAGCCTACCGGGCCGGCAAAAGCTTTGCTCAAGGCCATTCATAACGACCCGGTTCATGTTTTGAATGCATTGGCCCATTGAGAAAATGAACGCCCACAAAAAAGCCGCCCACAAGAGGCGGCTTTTTCATTCACCAGAACCCAGTCTTACAACTTAGGCCCGGCAGCCTTGATCGCGTCGCTCACGTCGAACTTCTTGAAGTTCTCGATGAACAGACCGGCCAGTGCTTTGGCAGCTTCGTCGTACGCAGCCTTGTCAGCCCAGGTGTTGCGTGGGTTGAGCAGGTTGGTTTCGACGCCCGGTACGGCCAGTGGCACGTCCAGGTTGATGGTGTCCAGGTGTTCGGTGTCGGCACCGATCAGCGCGCCGCTCTGGATCGCTGCGATCACGGCGCGGGTGGTCGGGATGTTGAAGCGTTTGCCGACGCCGTAGCCACCGCCGGTCCAGCCGGTGTTGACCAGGTAGACCTTGGAGCCGAAGCCCTTGATGCGCTTGATCAGCAGCTCAGCGTATTCGCCAGCCGGACGCGGGAAGAACGGTGCGCCGAAGCAGGTGGAGAAGGTCGACTTGATGCCGCTGCCCGAACCCATTTCAGTCGAGCCCACCAGTGCGGTGTAGCCGGACAGGAAGTGGTAAGCCGCTTGCTCGTTGTTCAGGATCGACACTGGTGGCAGTACGCCGGTCAGGTCGCAGGTCAGGAAGATCACAGCGTTTGGCTCGCCGCCCAGGTTCTTCTCGGAACGCTTGGCAACGTGTTCCAGCGGGTAGGCTGCGCGGCTGTTCTGGGTCAGGCTGACATCGGCGTAGTCGGCGTGCTTGGCGTCGTCGATCACGACGTTTTCCAGCACAGCGCCGTGCTTGATGGCTTTCCAGATGACCGGCTCGTTCTTCTCGGACAAGTCGATGCACTTGGCGTAGCAGCCGCCTTCGATGTTGAACACAACGCCTTCGCCCCAGCCGTGTTCGTCGTCACCGATCAGGTAACGGCTTTCGTCGGCCGACAGGGTGGTCTTGCCGGTGCCGGACAGACCGAAGAACAGGGTCACGTCGCCTTCTTCGCCGATGTTGGCAGCGCAGTGCATTGGCAGCACGTCAGCAGCCGGCAGCAGGAAGTTCTGCACCGAGAACATGGCTTTCTTCATTTCACCGGCGTAACGCATGCCGGCGATCAGCACTTTTTTCTGTGCGAAGTTGAGGATCACGCAACCGTCGGAGTTGGTGCCGTCACGCTCAGGCACGCACTCGAAGTTGGCCACGTTCAGCACTTGCCACTCTTCACGACCGGCCGGGTTGTACTGGGCCGGGTTGATGAACAGGCAACGACCGAACAGGTTCTGCCAGGCAGTCTGGGTGGTCATCTTCACGGCCAGGTAGTGATCTTCGGCCGCGCCTACATGCACGTGGGAAACGAAATGCTCTTGCGCGTTGTTGAATGCCTCGACGCGAGCCCACAAGGCATCGAACTTGTCGGCCGGGAACTTGCGGTTGATCGGGCCCCAGGCGATGGCAGCCTGGGTGGAAGGCTCTTCAACAATGAAACGGTCGACTGGCGAACGGCCGGTGCGGTGACCGGTGCGAACTACCAGAGCGCCGGTATCGGCAAGCTCGCCTTCACCGCGTTTCAGGGCTTCTTTTACCAGATCATCAACACTCAGATCGGTGTACACGGCGTTATTGGCTTGCGTCATGAGGTTCCCCGTCGGCCAGTGGCCGAGTGTGCTCCAAACGTTTTGTAGTAGAAAGTCGTGCACTACTACCGCGAAAAAAGTGGGCCGGATTATGCCAGAAAAGCCCAAAAAGAGTAGGGCCCTCCCGTCGTAACGGCGTTATTCCGTCGTTGAGCAGTGAATTTACCTGCGCTGAACCGTTTTAGTGCCGGGTATCTGACGGCGTCTCGACGCCCGCGCCAGCGAACAATTGAGCGATATCCGCCGCATCGAACAAGTAGCGCTGGTTGCAGAACTGGCAATCGATCTCGACTTTGCCACCCTGCTCGACCACCAGCGCCTGCGCATCTTCCAGACCCAGGCTGACCAGTGCATTGCCCGAGCGTTCGCGGGAGCAGCTGCAATGGAAGCGCAGTTTCTGCACATCGAACAGACGCACCTGTTCTTCATGGTAGAGGCGATGCAGAACCGTTTCGTTGTCCAGGCTCAGCATTTCATCGGCACTCAGGGTGCTGGCCAGTGCAGTGATGTGCTGCCAGCTGGCGGCGCGTTCCTCTTCGTCTTTCAGGCGATCGGCAGGCAGTTGCTGCAACAGCAGGCCACGGGCGCGACGGCCATCGGCAAAGAGTTTGAAGCGGGTGCCGACCTGCTGGGACATGACGAAATAGTTGGTGAAGCAATCGGACAGGGTTTCACCGTCGAGGTCGACGATGCCCTGGTAACGCTGGCCTACGGTCGGGTCGACAGTCAGGGCCAATACGCCGTTGGGCATCAGGTCGGAGAGCGTTGCGTCGGGTGCGATCAGGTCGGCCTCATAGCGTGCCAGGCCGCGGATTTCGCGATCGCTGGAGCACTCGATCATGAGCATCGGGATCGGGCCTTCGGAGCGTGCCTGAAGAATCAGCAAGCCATCGAACTTCAGAGTGCCGACCAGTAACGACGCCGCCGCCATCAGTTCACCCAGCAGCTGCGCAACCGGCTCCGGGTACGGGTGCTTGGCGAGCACTTCGGCGTAGCTGCGTTCCAGCGACACCAGTTCGCCGCGCGTGTCGCTGTCATCGAAGATGAAGCGTTGGGTGTAATCGGTATCGAGGAAATCGGTCATAGGTCTAGGTATCTGATTTTAATGACAAAAAGGTTACAAAGAATGAAAATCCCGCGCTTCTGGCATCCATTTTGATGCCTATGTTCAGCCACGGGAGGCATTTTATGAACAATCCGGGTTTGTTCCAATCAAGGTGGAACCTCGGCCGGCTGGTTCTGTGCAATGCAGTGCCATTGGCACTACTGGCTTTCTGGTTATGGCCTACGGGTCAGATGCTGTGTGTGATTTTCGACGAGTGGCTGTTCCGCTCACTCAATGCACCGCTGGCCAGCAACCCCATATGGCTCCACATCTGGGCAATTGCAAGTCTGCGCCCGTTCGATGTTGTCGTCGGACTGATTCTGCTGACGCTGCTGATCAAGGGCGACTGGGTGTTCAAGGCGATTGACGTGCGTCGCGCCTTCTTCGGATTTTTCTCGATCCTGTTGCTGATGGTGGTGATCCGCGCGCTGTTTTCCAAATTCGCCGACCACATGGGCTGGCAGCACAATAGCCCATCCATGGTGCTCCAGGGCGCCGTTCATATGAGCGACTACTTCCCTCATCTGGAGAAGACCTTTGAGCTGAAGGATCGCTCCAGCCAGAGTTTCCCCGGTGACCATGCTTCGGTGTTGCTGATCTGGGCGTTGTTCATGGGCGTATTCAGTCGCTCAGCCGGCCAGTTCCTGACGATCTGGGGCCTGGCGTTGCTGTTCATGCTGCCGCGGCTGGTGGCCGGCGCGCACTGGGGCCAGGACGATTACATCGGTGGCCTGCTGCTGGCGGTGTGGGCGTTGGGCTGGGGTTACTACACGCCGTTTGCGTATCACGCAGCGAACTTCTGGCTGAAGGTTACCGCGCCGATTTTCGGCCTGCTGGGCAAGCTGCCGGTGGTTTCGCGGATGAGTGTGGTGGCGCTCCGCTAATTCTCTGCGCCTGAAAAGATCGCAGCCTGCGGCGGCCCCTTCGGGAGCGCATGCAGGCTGCGATTTTTTATTCGCTGCTGCTATTCCCACGAAATTTAAACAAGTCCCGACGCTGTTTCTTGCTCGGTTTGCCATCGGTGGTCACACCCAACGCGCCCGCCTTGCGCATCGCCGCAGCCGCCTCACGCTTGGCGACGCTGGCGTCGGTTTCCGCATACAGCGTCTGAGCTTCCGGTGCACCGCGACGTACGATCGACAGGGCCTGGACCACGACAGTCTTCTCATCGAAGCCGGTACGAATCTCGAATTCATCGCCGATGCGTGGCTCTTTGCCAGGTTTGCAGCGCTCTCCCCGACAATGCACCTTGCCACTTTCGATGGCGGCTTTGGCCAAGGCGCGAGTCTTGAAAAACCGCGCGGCCCACAGCCACTTGTCGAGACGGACCTTGTCGTCCTCTTCCTGTTTTTGCGCCATATGAATTCCTCGTTCAGCCAGTAGTCGGAACTGTACTACCGATTCTGTCGGGCGCAAGAACCCGGCGCTCCAGATAAACTGTGATCTTCGCCGGTTCAACGGCATGGAGTGATCGAGTGACCAAATTCCCGTCTTCATTGACCTCGCCCAAATCCGGGTGCCTGGGCTGCCAGCAAAGCGAGCCGCTGGGCTTCGATTTTTCCTTCGCTTATCAGCCCATCGTGGATCTGCGTGACGAGTCGGTGTACGCCTACGAGGCATTGGTCCGCGGTGCGGCCGGTGAAGGCGCATTAACCGTGTTGGATCAGGTTACAGAAGATAACCGCTACCGTTTCGACCAACTCTGCCGGACTCGCGCCATCGAAGGCGCGGCCGAGCTTAATATGCAGACACACTTGTCGATCAACTTCATGCCCAACGCCGTCTATCGTCCAGAGTTATGCATTCGCAGCACCCTGGAGGCCGCCAAGAAACACAATTTCCCGATCGACCGGCTGATTTTCGAAACACTGGAAAGCGAGCACGTAGATAACTATCGCCATTTGACCAATATTCTGCGTGAATACCGCGAATTCGGCTTCAAGACGGCCATCGACGATTTCGGTGCCGGCTATTCGGGGCTCAATCTGCTGGCCGATTTCCAGCCGGACCTGATCAAACTCGACATGGCGCTGATCCGCGATATCGGCCGTGACCGTGTTCGTCAGGCTATCGTTCGGGGGATTGTCACAATCTGTGCGGAGTTGGACGTTACAGTCATCGCCGAAGGCATAGAAAGCGCTGGTGAACGGGATTTCCTGGCGGACTGCGGAATATTTCTGATGCAGGGTTTCTGGTTCGCCAAGCCTGCATTCAAAGCGTTAGCTCAGGTTTCCCCTGGAGCGTGGACGCGTTAATTGTTGGTTTTTTCCATTGAAGACATTTGACCATTTGACCGTTGTCGGTCTGCGCGAGTGGGTGGCGCTCCCGGGCTTGGGAGTCGCGGGCCTTCGGGCGAAAATCGACACCGGGGCCAGTACCTCCAGCCTGCACGCCACCGACATCGAGCCGTTCGAACGGGACGGGGAGAAATGGGTGCGTTTCACCGCGCACCTGGGCACGGTAGTGCAATTGCGCCATCGGCGTTGCGAAGCACCGCTGGTCACCCGCAAGACCATCAAGAGTTCCAACGGCCAGGCCCAGGTGCGCTATGTGATCAGCACCACCCTGGCCCTCGGTGATCGGGTCTGGCCGGTCGAGTTCACCCTCGCCTGCCGCAAGTCCATGCGTTATCGCTTGTTACTCGGTTCCAAAGCCCTGATTGACGGCCAGTTGGTGGTCAATCCAGGCATCAAATATGTACAAGACAAGCCGGTGTTCCCGGTATCTACCTCCTCCACAGGTGTTGCATGAAGATCGCTGTGCTGTCGCGGAATCCGCGTCTGTATTCCACCCGTCGTCTGGTCGAAGCCGGTACCGAACGCGGGCATGAAATGGTGGTGATCGACACCTTGCGCGCCTACATGAACATCGCCAGCCACAAGCCGCAGATCCACTATCGCGGCAAGCCGCTGGAAGGTTTCGATGCGGTGATCCCGCGGATCGGCGCATCGGTGACGTTCTATGGCTGCGCGGTGCTGCGTCAGTTCGAAATGATGGGGGTGTTTCCGCTCAACGAATCGGTGGCCATCGCCCGTTCCCGGGACAAGCTGCGTTCGCTGCAACTGCTGTCACGCCGTGGTATCGGCCTGCCGGTGACCGGGTTCGCCCACTCGCCGGACGATATTCCCGACCTGATCGACATGGTCAACGGCGCGCCGCTGGTGATCAAGGTGCTGGAAGGTACTCAGGGCATTGGCGTGGTGCTGTGTGAAACCGCAACGGCGGCGGAGTCGGTGATTGAGGCGTTCATGGGCCTGAAGCAGAACATCATGGTCCAGGAGTACATCAAGGAGGCCGGCGGCGCCGACATCCGCTGCTTCGTGGTTGGTGACAAGGTGATCGCGGCGATGAAGCGTCAGGCCAAGCCTGGTGAGTTCCGCTCCAACCTGCACCGGGGCGGCAGCGCCAGCCTGATCAAGATCACCCCGGAAGAACGCATGACCGCGCTGCGCGCCGCCAAGGTCATGGGCCTGGCGGTGGCGGGTGTGGATATCCTGCGTTCGAATCACGGGCCGCTGGTGATGGAAGTGAACTCGTCGCCGGGACTGGAAGGGATCGAGACCACCACCGGCAAGAACGTGGCGGGGATCATCATCGAGCATCTCGAAAAGAATGGCGGGCCGAACATGACCCGCACAAAAGGCAAGGGTTGAACCTTGAATCAGGCGGCCGCAAGGCCGCCTGAAACTTAAACCGCGTCTCGCGGCAGCATCAACCCCAGCGGCAAGCGCACCCGCGCCTCCAGCCCGCCACCGGACCGGTTTCGCAACTCGACGTTGCCACCATGCATCGAAGCAATCCGCTTGACGATCGCCAGCCCCAACCCGGTCCCCTTCCCACCACGGGCACGATCGCCACGGGTGAACGGGTTGAAGATCGCTTCAAGTTCCGACGGATCAATCCCCGCCCCACGGTCCATCACACTCAGCACCACATACGGCGCACTGGTGTCTCCGGACACATAGGCCGCGACGTCCACGCTACCGCCAGCATGATTCAACGCGTTGCCAATCAAGTTGTTCAGCAGACGTTTCATCGACACCCGACGCAGCGGGAACGGCTGGATCGGCTCCAGACGCAAGCGCACTTTCTCTTCACTCTGGTTGTACGGCGCCGCGACTTCACGCACCAGATCGCTCAGATCCACTTCCTCCACCGACTCGTCCCGACCATCGCGAATGAACGCGAGGAACTGGTCGAGAATCGCGTCCATGTCTTCGATGTCGCGCACCATGTCGTCAGTCAGATCAGTGCGGTCACCCATCAACTCCAGTGACAGTCGCAAACGGGTCAGCGGCGTACGCAAGTCATGGGATACCCCGGCCAGCATCAGCTCGCGCTCGCGACCGGCCTGCTCGACGTCTTCGGCCATCTGGTTGAAAGCGCGATAAACCTCGGCCATCTCGCTGGGGGTGTCACTGATCGGCAGGCGCACGCTGCGGCCCTGGCCGAGTTGCCGGGCGGCGTAGACCAGGCGTTTCAACGGTTGGTTGAGCTGACTGACGAAAATCCATGCCGAGGCGGTCGAGAGCAACCCGATGGCAAGGAACCAGCCGAGCACGTTCCAGATTTTCTGGCCGCGCAACGGGTGCGGATACAACGGCACTTTCAACCAGCCATCACCCAGGCTCGGCGCACGCACCCACAATGCCGGTGGCGAATGCATGCGCAGCCGAACCTCGGTGTCGGCACCCAGTTCCGCCTGCATCTGCCGCTGGTAGATTTCGCTGTACGGCCAGTGCTGCTCGCCTTCCGGCACACCGGCACCGACCACCCGGATCAGGGTCGCGGCATCGGCAATCTTCGCGCGATTTTCCTCATCGGCGGCCCAATAGGCACGCAGCGTCAGGGCAACGCCGTGGCTGTATTGGCGATCCACGAGCACGTCCTCGTTCATCAGCAGATAAACCAGCGTCAGTGCCTTGGAAAACAATACGACGATGAGCACCAGCCAAAGGGTGCGGGAGAAGAAACTTTGGGGGAACCAGACAGGGGTTTTCATGGATAACCGCTACGCACTTGCAGGAGCGAGCAATGCTCGCATATTGCGGAAAACGAGTCTGCGGAGGCGGTACTTTCAACCGCGCCCCACAGACCCGCTCCTACAAATCACCCGTCACTTGGTGGAGTTGCCATCCGGCACGAACACATAACCCACGCCCCAGACGGTCTGGATGTAGCGCGGTTTGGACGGATCGGGTTCGATCATCCGGCGCAGACGGGAAATCTGCACGTCAATGGAACGCTCCAGGGCATCCCACTCCCGGCCACGGGCCAGGTTCATCAGTTTGTCGCGCGTCAGCGGCTGGCGGGCGTTCATCACCAGAGCCTTGAGTACCGCAAACTCACCGGTGGTGAGCATGTGCACTTCGTCGCCGCGCTTGAGTTCGCGGGTGGCCAGGGACAACACGTAATCGCCGAACGTGACGTTTTCTTCTTCACTGCCCGGCGCGCCCGGCACCGGTGCGGCCTGACGGCGCAGGACGGCTTTGACGCGGGCCATCAACTCGTCCGGGTTGAACGGCTTCGCCAGGTAGTCGTCGGCCCCCAGTTCCAGACCCTTGATACGGCTCAGCTCGTCGCCCTTGGCGGTGAGCATGATGATCGGGATCTGATTGTTCGCGCCACGCAGACGACGGCAAGCGGTCAGGCCGTCTTCGCCCGGCAGCATCAGGTCGAGAACGACCAGGTTGAACACTTCACGCGACAGCAGACGATCCATCTGCTCGGTATTCGGTACGGCGCGGGCGCGGTAGCCCTTGCTGACGAAGAAGCGTTCCAGCAGGCTGCTCAGCCCCGGATCGTCGTCAACAATAAGAATTTTTTCGCCTTCAGCAGTTTGTGCAGTGCTGCTCATTGGATGCTCCTTTTAGCTCGGCGCGCATTATGGCGTAGCTGCCGTTATACGCACCGTGTGCATTGTTAGCAGATTTTTCCTTCACTGCCAGAAAACCGGGGCTTGAGCCTACAGACTGTGTCGCCCCCGAATGACAGAACGCTGGTTATAATGCGCGGCCTTTTGTGTCAGGCAACGTCTGAATCGTTACCGCAGGTGGCCGTCCTTTATTTTCATGGGCGCAGCAGTAATTGTTCGATTTCACGGGTCAATGGGAAGCCTTTTGACCCAGGCAGCGGCAAGCGTCAGGCCGCCCAACCAGACTCCGGGCCTTTATTTACGTGCCTGCGAGCCTGCTTTCACAATTTGTCAGGTGGTTTTATGGACAGCATCAACAGCCGCATCGCCGAGGAACTCGGCGTACGCCCACAACAGGTCGAAGCGGCCGTCGCGCTACTCGATGAAGGCTCTACCGTTCCCTTCATCGCCCGTTACCGGAAAGAAGTGACCGGCAGCCTCGATGACACTCAGTTGCGTCATCTGGAAGAGCGTTTGCGCTACCTGCGAGAACTCGACGAACGGCGCATCAGCATTCTTTCCAGCATCCAGGAGCAGGGCAAACTCACCCCTGAACTGGAGCGCGAAATCAAACTCGCCGACACCAAGACCCGCCTCGAAGACTTGTATCTGCCGTACAAACAGAAGCGCCGCACCAAGGGCCAGATCGCCCTGGAAGCCGGCCTCGGCGAGCTGGCCGACGGTCTGTTCAACGACCCGAGCCTGGCTCCGGAAACCGAAGCCGCACGCTTCATCGACGCCGAAAAAGGCGTGGCCGACGTCAAGGCTGCACTGGAAGGCGCCAAGTACATCCTCATGGAGCGCTTCGCCGAAGACGCCAACCTGCTGGAAAAACTGCGTACTTATCTGAAACAGGAAGCCACCCTCAGTGCCCGCGTGATCGCCGGTAAAGAAGAGGAAGGCGCCAAGTTCCGCGATTACTTCGAACACGACGAACCGCTGAAAAGCATGCCGTCGCACCGCGCGCTGGCGATTTTCCGTGGCCGCAACGAAGGCATTCTCAGTTCCGCGCTGAAAGTCGGCGACGAATTGCCGGGCACCATGCATCCGTGTGAAGGCATGATCGGCCAACAAGTCGGCATCCAGAATCAGAACCGCCCCGCCGACAAATGGCTGGGCGAAGTGGTGCGCTGGACATGGAAGGTCAAGCTCTACACCCACCTGGAAACCGACCTGCTCGGCGAGTTGCGCGACGGCGCGGAAACCGAAGCGATCAACGTGTTCGCCCACAACCTGCACGACTTGCTGCTGGCCGCTCCGGCCGGCCCGCGCGCTACCCTGGGCCTCGACCCGGGCCTGCGCACCGGCTGCAAGGTCGCCGTGGTCGACTCCACCGGCAAGCTGCTGGATCACGCCACGGTTTACCCGCACGTGCCGCACAACAAGTGGGATCAGACCATCGCCATCCTGGCCGCCCTGTGCGCCAAGCACTCGGTCGATCTGATCGCCATCGGCAACGGCACCGCCAGCCGTGAGACCGACAAACTGGCCATCGAGCTGATCAAAAAATACCCAGCGATGAAAATGACCAAGGTCATGGTCTCCGAAGCCGGCGCATCGGTGTACTCGGCATCGGAACTGGCAGCCAAGGAATTCCCGGATCTGGACGTATCGATCCGTGGTGCCGTGTCCATCGCCCGTCGCTTGCAGGATCCACTGGCCGAACTGGTGAAGATCGATCCGAAATCCATCGGTGTCGGTCAGTACCAGCACGACGTGTCGCAGCTGAAACTGGCACGCGGCCTGGACGCCGTGGTCGAGGACTGCGTGAACGCCGTGGGCGTGGACGTGAACACTGCGTCCGTGGCGCTGCTGGCGCGGATCTCTGGCCTCAACGCGACCCTGGCGCAGAACATCGTGACTCACCGTGACGAGCACGGCGCGTTCAAGACCCGCGCTGCGCTGAAGAAAGTCGCGCGTCTGGGCGAGAAAACCTTCGAACAGGCCGCCGGCTTCCTGCGTGTGATGAACGGCGACAACCCGCTGGATTCCTCGGCCGTTCACCCGGAAGCCTATCCGCTGGTGCAACGCATTGCCGCTGAAACCGACCGCGACATCCGCTCGCTGATCGGCGACGCGGGGTTCCTCAAGCGTCTGGATCCGAAGAAATACACCGACGAGACTTTCGGTCTGCCAACCGTCACCGACATCCTGCAGGAACTGGAAAAACCGGGCCGCGACCCGCGTCCGGAGTTCAAGACCGCCGAGTTCCAGGAAGGCGTCGAGGACTTGAAGGACCTGCAACTGGGGATGATCCTCGAGGGCGTGGTGACCAACGTGACCGCGTTCGGCGCGTTCGTCGACATCGGTGTGCATCAGGACGGTCTGGTGCACATCTCGGCGCTGTCGGAGAAGTTCATCAAGGATCCGCGCGAAGCGGTGAAGGCCGGTGACGTGGTGAAAGTGAAGGTCATGGAAGTCGACATCCCGCGCAAACGCGTCGGCCTGTCGATGCGCATGAGCGACACCCCGGGCGAGAAAATCGACGGTGCCCGTGGCGCGCGTCCGGGCTCGGCGCCACGCCAGTCGCAGGGTTCGGCTCCACGCAAGGAAAGCACCCCGGCGGCTCCGGCGAACAACGCCATGGCGTCGCTGTTCGCCAACGCCAAGCAGTTGAAGAAACGCTGATGGAGATTCCGGCCGGGCTCGTCGAGAGCGCGTTTTTCAAGCTGTTGGGCTGCCGCCTGCACAGCCTGGAAACCGGGGTGGCGCAAGTCGCCCTGGTGCTGGAACCCGAACTGCGCAACCGCGGCGGCAAGCTGCATGGCGGCGCGTTGTTCAGTCTGGTCGACATCGCCATGGGGCTGGCCTGTTCCAGCACTCACGGCTTTGACCAGCAAAGCGCGACCATCGAGTGCAAGATCAACTACATCCGCGCCGTCTCCGAAGGCGAGGTGATGTGCACGGCGCGGGTGATCCACCCGGGCCGGCGCACGCTGGTGGTCGAAGCCGACGTGATGCAGGGCGACAAACTGGTCGCAAAAGCGCAAGGCACGTTCGCTGTCCTGTAGATGTTGTTCATCATTTTGAGTTAATTTCGGCGCTGTGATCGCAGCGTCGGAGTTTCCTGTGGGAGCGGGCTTGCCCGCGAATGGGGCGTATCAGCCAGGATCAACTTGTCTGACACACCGCTTTCGCGGGCAAGCCCGCTCCCACAGGGATCTCATTTTCTTCGCGTGTATCAGCCAGATTCAAGGATTGAAGTCGGCGTTTCCAACATGGGTTTGACCACCCGAAAACCAGGCGAAAACGCCAGTTTCAACTTCACCCTTGTAGACCGTCCTGCCCACCCCCATATTGGGGCGACTGACGCGTGAAGGAATCCAAATTGAGCGAACTTCTCAACCGCCGCCTGGCTCTGCTCGGTGAGCGCGCCAACCTCTCTCTGCTCGAGCAGTGCCTGCACGGTATCGAACGTGAATGCCTGCGCGTGACCGGCGAGGGACGTCTGGCGCAAACGCCGCACCCTGAAAGCCTGGGTTCCGCGCTGACCAACGAACAGATCACCACCGACTATTCCGAGTCGCTGCTGGAATTCATCACGCCTGCCCTACCGGACCCGGCCGACACCCTGGCCAGCCTGGACAAGATTCATCGCTTCGCCTACAGCAAACTCGGCAACGAGTACCTGTGGAGTCCATCGATGCCGTGCCCGTTGCCGGCCGAGGAAGACATCCCGATCGCCTATTACGGCACCTCCAACATCGGTCAGCTCAAGTACGTCTACCGCAAGGGCCTGGCCCTGCGTTACGGCAAGACCATGCAGTGCATCGCCGGGATTCACTACAACTTCTCCCTGCCGGAAAAACTCTGGCCGCTGCTGAAAGAAGCCGAAGGCTTCGTTGGCACCGACCGGGATTTCCAGTCGTCGTCCTATATCGCGCTGATCCGCAACTTCCGTCGCTACAGCTGGCTGCTGATGTACCTGTTCGGTGCTTCGCCGGCGCTGGATGCAGGATTCCTGCGCGGCCGTTCGCATCAGCTGGAACAGCTGGATCCGGACACCCTGTACCTGCCCTACGCCACCAGCCTGCGCATGAGCGACCTCGGTTACCAGAGCAACGCCCAGGCCGGCCTGACCCCTTGCTACAACGACCTGGCAAGCTACACCGACAGCCTGCGCAAGGCGGTGGCCACGCCGTACCCGCCGTACGTTGAAGTCGGCACGCACCAGGATGGCGAGTGGGTGCAACTGAACACCAACATCCTGCAGATCGAAAACGAGTACTACTCCAACATCCGCCCGAAACGCGTGACCTACACCGGCGAGCGGCCGATCCAGGCGCTGGTTGCCCGTGGCATCCAGTACGTCGAAGTGCGTTGCCTGGACATCAACCCGTTCCTGCCGATGGGCATCGACCTCACCGAATCGCGCTTCCTCGACGCGTTCCTGCTGTACTGCGCGCTGAACGAGAGCCCGCTGCTGACCAACAACTCCTGCGGCGGTGCGACTTCGAACTTCCTCAGCGTGGTCAAGGAAGGTCGCCGTCCGGGCCTGCAATTGCAGCGTGACGGCCAACCGGTCGAGCTGAAGGAATGGGCGGCCGAACTGCTGGAGAAAATCGCTCCATTGGCGGCGCTGCTGGATCAAAGCCATGGCGGCGATGCCCACAGCAAGGCACTCGACGCACAACTGGCCAAGGTCAAGGATTCGTCCCTGACACCTTCGGCTCAGGTGCTGGCGGCGATGGCCGAGCACAAGGAAAGCTTCGCGCAATTCTCCCTGCGCCAGAGCCAGGCTCACGCCAAGTTCTTCCGCAGCGAGCCGTTGGCGCCTGAGGAACAGGCGAAGTTTGAAGAACTGGCGCGGTCGTCGCTGGCGCAACAGGCTGAGCTGGAGCAGAACGAGGTGGGGGATTTCGATGTGTTTGTCGGGTCGTATCAGGCGAGCATTCTGGCGATCAGTAACTGATCGTTCGGCTTTAGATCGCAAGCCCCTCACCCTAACCCTCTCCCATAGGGAGAGGGGACTGACCGAGTTGTTAGTGCGAGGTACGCCGACCTGCAATATCAAGCCGAGCTCAGGATCTGAAAGGCCCCCAATCGGCTCCCTTTCCCCCTCCCGGAGGGAGAGGGGACTGACCGAGTTGTTGGTGCGAGGTACGCCGACCTGCAATATCAAGCCGAGCTCAGTATCTGAAAGGTCCCCAATCGGCTCCCTTTCCCCCTCGCCCCCCCTGGGGGAGAGGGTTGGGGTGAGGGGGAAAAGATCTCAAGCCATACCCAAAACTCAAACGCCCCCCAATACCAGCGAGCCTTAGATTTTTCCGCTCATAAGCTAAGTCTAAAAAGTTATTTATTTTTAGATTCTTAGATCATTTAGTCTCCTTTCACGCCGATCCTCGGTCGCCTGACATGGAGCTCTCCAATGAAACTGAATGTCCCGCTTCGCCTGCTGGCCGTGGCCTCTCTGGCTGCCGCGAGTTTCCTGGCTCAGGCCGCCGACCTCACCGTCGCCTACCAGACCACCGTTGACCCGGCGAAAGTCGCCCAGGCCGACGGCGCCTATGAAAAAGCCACCAAAGCCGACATCAGCTGGCGCAAGTTCGACAACGGTGCCGACGTCATCACCGCCATCGCCTCCGGCGACGTGCAGATCGGCTACCTCGGTTCCAGCCCGCTGACCGCCGCGATCACCCGCAAAGTCCCGGTGGAAACCTTCCTCATCGCCACTCAGATCGGCGCCGCCGAAGCGCTGGTCGCCCGCGACGGCTCCGGCATCAAGACGCCGCAGGATCTGGTCGGCAAGAAAATCGCCGTGCCGTTCGTGTCCACCGGTCACTACAGCCTGCTCGCCGCGCTGAAGCACTGGAACATCGATCCTTCGAAAGTCACCGTTCTCAACCTCGCCCCGCCAGCGATCATTGCCGCTTGGAAACGCGGTGACATCGACGCCACTTACGTTTGGGATCCGGCGCTGGGTGTGGCCAAGGAAAACGGCAAAGTGCTGATCACCTCCGGCGAACTGGCCAAGTTCGGCGCGCCGACTTTCGACGCCTGGATCGTGCGCAAAGACTTCGCCGAGAAGCACCCGGAAATCGTTACCGCATTCGCCAAGGTCACCCTCGACGCCTACGCCGACTACCGCAAGGATCCGAAAGCCTGGATCGCCAATCAGAGCAATGTCGACAAACTCGTGAAACTGTCCGGCGCCAAGGCCAGCGACATTCCATTGCTGCTGCAAGGCAACGTCTACCCGCTGGCGGCGGATCAGGTCAGTGACCTCGGCGCGCCGACCACCAAGGCCATCACCGACACCGCTGCGTTCCTCAAGGAACAAGGCAAGGTCGAAGCGGTACTGCCGGACTACGCGCCGTACGTCACCCCCAAGTACATCACCAACTGATCGGGAGCTAATTGCGATGGCCTTGCTACAGCTGGAGCGCATCAGCGCACAGTATCCCGGCAGCCCGGAACCGGTGCTGGCGGATATCTCTCTGACTCTGGGGCCTCAGCAGTTGCTGGTGGCCCTCGGCCCGTCCGGCAGTGGCAAGACTTCGCTGTTGAACCTGATTGCCGGCTTCGTCGAACCGAGCGCCGGGCGCATCACCCTCGATGGCGTTCCGGTCAAAGGCCCGAGCGCCGAGCGTGGCGTGGTGTTCCAGGACGACGCTCTGTTGCCCTGGCAGGACGTGCTGGCCAACGTCGCCTTCGGCCTTGAACTGGCCGGTGTGCCCAAGGACAAACGCGAACAGCGCGCCCGGGAAATGCTCGCGCTGGTCGACCTTTCCGGTTTTGAAAAGCGCCGCATCTGGCAACTCTCCGGCGGCCAGAAACAGCGTGTTGGCCTGGCCCGCGCACTCGCGGCCGACCCGCGTGTACTGCTGATGGACGAGCCCTTCGGTGCCCTCGACGCCTTTACCCGCGAACAGATGCAGGAGCTGTTGCTGCAAGTCTGGCAACGCACCGCCAAACCGGTGTTTCTGATTACCCACGATATTGAAGAAGCGGTGTTTCTCGCCACTGACCTGATTTTGCTCGCGCCGAATCCGGGTCAGATTGTCGAGCGCCTGCATCTCGACTTCGGCCAGCGCTACGCCGCTGGCGAATCAGCGCGGGCGATCAAGTCCGACCCGCGCTTCATCGAAACCCGCGAACACGTGCTCGCCAAAGTGTTCTCGCAACGCAGCGCCGTTCAGCGGCAGGAGCGCGCATGAGCAGTTACGACGTTTCCGCTACCGCAGTGAAACCCGCCGCAACGTCGGTGGTGATTCCCGTTCGCCGCGGCCTCAGCACGCGCTGGATCAGCCTGCTGACCCTGTTCGCGTTGCTGGTGATCTGGTGGGCCGTCACGGCCACCGGCCTGATCGAACCGCTGTTCCTGCCGCCACCGTCCGCCGTGCTGCAAAAAGGCTGGTTGCTGGCGACCACGGGCTACATGGACTCGACGTTGTGGCAGCACCTGGGGGCGAGCCTGAGCCGCATCGGTCTGGGCCTCGGTTTTGCGATTCTGACCGCCGTGCCGGTAGGCATCGCCATCGGCGCCAACCGCATCGCCCGAGGTGTGCTGGATCCGCTGATCGAGTTCTACCGCCCTATTCCGCCGCTCGCTTATCTGCCGCTGATCGTGATCTGGTGCGGTATCGGCGAGCTGTCGAAAGTGCTGCTGATCTACCTGGCGATTTTCGCCCCGATCGCCATTGCCACCGCGACCGGCGTGCGCACCGTCGACCCGGCCAAACTGCGCGCTGCGCAATCGTTGGGGGCGACTCGCGCACAACTGATTCGCCACGTGATTTTGCCGAGTGCCCTGCCGGACATTCTGACCGGTGTGCGCATTGGCCTGGGTGTCGGCTGGTCGACTCTGGTCGCTGCCGAATTGATCGCGGCCACCAGCGGCCTCGGCTTCATGGTGCAGTCGGCTGCGCAATTCCTGGTCACCGATGTAGTGGTGCTGGGGATTCTGGTCATCGCCCTGATCGCCTTCGCCATGGAAATGGGCCTGCGCGCCCTGCAACGCAAACTGGTGCCGTGGCACGGCCAGGCCCACTGATTTTTCAGCACTGACTACCCCGACATTTTCGGGGCCCGGAATTGACGAGAACCACCATGAGCAGCCTGAACATCACCCCGTTAAGCTCGGCCCTCGGCGCACAGATCAGCGGCGTCGACATCAGCCAGCCGCTGAACCAGGAACAACGCGATGCCATCGAGCAGGCGCTGCTCAAGTACCAAGTGCTGTTCTTCCGCAATCAGCCGATCGAGCCGTCGCAACAGGCGCGCTTCGCTCACTATTTCGGCGACCTGCACATTCACCCGATCTACCCGAACGTGCCAGAACAACCGGAAGTGCTGATCCTCGACACCGCCGTCACCGACGTGCGCGACAACGCGATCTGGCACACCGACGTGACCTTCCTGCCGACCCCGGCCATGGGCGCGGTGCTCAGCGCCAAACTGTTGCCGGAGTTCGGTGGCGACACGTTGTGGGCCAGTGGGATTGCTGCGTATGAAGCGCTGTCGGCGCCGATGAAAGCGCTGCTCGAAGGGCTGACCGCGACTCACGACTTCACCCGTTCGTTTCCGCTGGAACGTTACGGCAACACGCCGGAAGCACTGGCGCAGTGGGAAGAGGCGCGGCGCAAGAATCCACCGCTGTCACACCCGGTGATTCGTACGCACCCGGTGAGCGGGCGACGTTCGTTGTTCGTCAACGAGGGGTTTACGTCGAAGATCAATGAGCTGTCGGAAACCGAGAGTGAAGCGGTGCTGAAGTTCTTGTTCGCTCACGCGACGCGGCCGGAATTCACCATTCGCTGGCGCTGGCAGAAGGATGACATTGCGTTCTGGGATAACCGCGTGACGCAGCATTATGCGGTGGATGATTACCGCCCGGCGCGGCGGGTGATGCAGCGGGCTACGGTGTTGGGGGATGTACCGTTTTTTCGTTGAGCCCTTAACGCCAGAGCAAAATCACCCCCCCCTCACCCTAACCCTCTCCCGGAGGGAGAGGGGACTGATCCCGTTGCTCATCAGAGCTTCACCGACCTGAAATACCGAGTCGAACTCGGGTTTGAAAAGTATGGAGATATGCTCCCTTTCCCCCTCGCCCCCTTGGGGGAGAGGGCTGGGGTGAGGGGGTGAATCTAACTGACCCACCCCAATTTCAATCACTCAGCCGTCGAAGGCTTCTCCCAAAGATTAATCCCGCCCTCCTGAGCAAACCGGTCAATCTCCGCCAGCTCCTCCGCACTGAAACTCAGATTCTTCAACGCCCCAACGTTCTCGACAATCTGCTCAGGCCGGCTCGCACCGATCAGCGCCGAAGTCACTCGCGGATCACGCAGCGTCCACGCCAATGCCAGTTGCGCCAGGCTCTGACCACGACGCTTGGCGATCTCGTTCAACGCGCGTACATGAGCGATATTCGCCTCGGACAAGTGCGAAGACAGCAACGAGCCACCGCCCGGACGATTGACCCGCGCATCCGCCGGTACGCCGTTGAGGTATTTGTCGGTCAGCAGACCTTGCGCCAGCGGGGTGAATGCAATCACGCCGGTGCCGAGTTCGTCGGTGGTGTCGAGCAGGTCCTTTTCCACCCAACGATTCAGCAGGTTGTAGGCCGGTTGGTGAATCAACAGCGGCACTTTCCACTCTTTTAGCAATGCGGCGATTTCGCGGGTTTTCACGCCGGAGTACGACGAGATACCGATGTACAGCGCCTTGCCCTGCTGCACCGCAGTGGCGAGGGCGCTGGCGGTTTCTTCCAGCGGGGTGTCCGGGTCGAAGCGGTGCGAATAGAAGATATCCACATAGTCCAGGCCCAGGCGTTGCAGACTCTGGTCGAGGCTGGCCAGCACGTATTTGCGCGAACCGCCGCCCTGGCCGTAAGGGCCGGGCCACATGTCCCAGCCGGCCTTGCTGGAGATGATCAGTTCATCGCGATACTGCTTGAAGTCTTCGCGCAGCAAGCGGCCGAAGTTGGTCTCGGCGCTGCCGTAGGGCGGGCCGTAGTTGTTGGCCAGGTCGAAGTGGTTGATCCCCAGATCGAACGCGGTGCGCAGCAAGGCGCGCTGGGTGTCGATCGGCGTACTGTCGCCGAAGTTGTGCCACAGGCCCAGGGACAGCGCCGGCAGCACCAGACCGCTGCGTCCGACGCGGCGGTAGGGGATGGAGTTGTAGCGGTTCTTGGCAGCGGTGTAAGTCATCGAATCCTCTCTTGTCGGTCTTGAATCGGGTGTCGATTGCTACGCAAATCTATTGCCGGGCCGGGCGAGGCCAAGGTTCTGGCGCAAGGTCCGACCCTCGTATTCGGTTCTGAACAGCCCGCGCCGTTGCAGTTCCGGCACCACGCCATTGGCGAAGTCTTCGAGCCCGCCAGGCAGGTGCGGCACCAGCACATTGAAACCGTCCGCAGCGCCCTGTTCGAACCATTCCTGCAAGCGGTCGGCGATCTGTGCCGGTGTGCCGACAACGCTGTAATGCCCGCGACCGCCGGCGATCCGGCGGCCCAGTTCAGCGAGGGTCAGGTGCTCGCGGCCGGCTAGTTCGGTCAACAGTTTCTGCCGGCTCTGCTGGCCGCTTTCAGTCAGCGGCAATTCCGGCAGCGGCCCGTCCAGCGGGTACTTCGACAGATCGAAGTTGCCCAGCATACGCCCAAGCAGGGCGACGCCAACCTCGGGTTCGACCAATTGCTGAAACGTTTCACATTTTTCCTGCGCTTCGGCTTCCGTCCGTCCGACCACGACAAACACGCCGGGCATGATTTTCAGCGAATCGGCGCTGCGTCCGTACTTCGGCAAGCGGCCCTTGAGGTCGGCGTAAAACGCCTGGGCGCTAGCCAGTGAGGTTTGTGCGGTGAACACCACTTCGGCCGTCTGCGCCGCCAGTTCACGCCCGGTCTCCGACGAGCCGGCCTGCACGATCACCGGCTGACCCTGCGGCGAACGAGCGACGTTCAACGGGCCTTTAACCCGAAAGTGCTCGCCGACGTGATCCAGCACATGCAGTTTTTCCGGGTCGTAATAGGCGCCGCTGGTCTTGTCGCGGAGGAAGGCATCGTCCTGCCAACTGTCCCAGAGCCCGGTCACCACCTGATGAAATTCCCGGGCGCGGCTGTAGCGTTCGGCATGGCCGATGTGTTCGTCGCGGCCGAAATTTTGCGCTTCGGCGGCGTTGTCCGAGGTCACCAGATTCCACCCCGCTCGCCCGCCCGACAGATGATCGAGGGACGCGAATTTACGCGCCACGTGATACGGCTCGTTGTAGCTGGTGGTGGCGGTGGCGATCAGGCCGATGCGTTCGGTCACTGCGCTTAACGCCGAGAGCAACGTCAGCGGCTCGAAGTGATCCGAACGGGCCATGCGGCTGGCAATGTCATGGGTTGGCGCGGCGACGCTGTCGGCAACGAACAACGTGTCGAACTTCGCTGCCTCGGCAATCTGCGCCAGACGTTTGTAATGGGCGAAATCCAGTCCGGCGTTGGCCGGTACGTCGGGATGCCGCCACGCGGCGACGTGGTGCCCGGTGGCCATGAGGAACGCGCCGAGTTTCAGCTGTCTGCTCATCTCAGAAATCCTTGCGCAGTTGCACGCCGAAGTAGCGCTCGTCGTCGCGAGGCACAGCGCGGTAGATGTAGTTGCCACCGCTGGCGAGCAATGGCGAATACGACTTGTCGGTGAGGTTCTTGCCCAGCAACGCCACGCGCCAGCCGTTGGTGTAATCGGCCAGGGCGACGCTGGCGTTCCAGAGGCCGTAGGCGCCCTGCTTGGTGTCGGCGTTCTGGCTGATGTCGTACTGCACTTCACTCTGCCAGCTGTAGTCGGTGCCGAGCTCGATATCCAGTCCGTTTTCCAGCGGGATGGTGTAGTCGGCACGCACGTAGCTTTTCCAGTCCGGGCTGAACGGCAGCGGCTTGCCATTGACGTTGCACGACGCCGCCGCACCCGCCGGGCAGGAGAACTGGTCGATGCGGGCGCGGGTGTAGGCCAGCGCGCCGGAGAACTTCAGTTGCTGGGTTGCCTGCAAGGCGTAATCAAGTTCCACGCCTTCGGTGCTGACGCTGCCGGCGTTGATCAGGCGCGTTACCACTTGGCCGGCGACGGTGTCGAAAAAGTTCGCCTGATAGTTGTCGTAGTCGCTGTGGAAAACCGCGAGGTTGGTGGTCAGGCGATTGTTCCAGGATGAAGCCTTGACCCCCGCCTCCCAGGTGTTGGAGGTTTCCGGTTTCAGTGCTTCGGTATCGCGCGGCTGCATGTTGAAGAACACGTTGTAGGCCGGGCCTTTGTAGCCGCGCGAGTAGGTCAGATAAGTGGTGACGGTATCGCTCAGGTCGTACTGCAAACCGAGCCGACCGGACCAGCCGTCCTCGTCCACCGAGCCAGAGCTGCTGGTCGCCGGTTGAATGCCGCTGACCGTGGTGGCTGACGTGGAGACACGACGGTGATCGTATTCCAGATCGTCGTGGGTGTAGCGCAGGCCGGCGATGCCACGAAAATCCGAGGTGAAATTCAGCGTGCTTTCGCCAAACACCGCGTAGCTGTCGCTGGTGGTGCTGTAGTCAGCGATGCCCCGATTGACGCTGGTGGTGGTGGTCAGCGTGCGCTGATAAGTCTCGTCATCCTTGCCGTGCATGTAGAACAGGCCGCCGACGTATTCGAGGAACTCGCCTTTCGGCGAGGCCAGCCGCAACTCCTGCGAGTACTGGTCGAAGGCCAGATCGCCCTTGTCCGCCGTGCCGGGGAACGCGGCCGTCACCGTGCCGAGGCGGTCGCCGTCTTGATACTGGGTATTGTCCCAGCCGCGCCACGCGGTGATCGAGGTCAGGGTGTAGTCGCCCAGTTGCCAGTCGAGCTGGCCGGACAGGCCCTTGTTAGTGTCCTCGACGTGGGTGCGGGTGTCGGTGTTGATGTCGCGGTTGTGGCTGGTCGCGCCGACCGGGCTCAACGCATTGGCGAAGGCCGGGGTCAGTGCCTTGGTCACGACGCCGTTCGGGCCGTCATCGTGGGACTGCATGTAGTCGGCGATCAGGGTGAAGGTGACGTCGTCGTTCGGGGTGAATTCCAGTTTGCCGCGCACGCCGCGATGGTTGTAGCCGTTGACCTCCTGACCGTTGTGCTTGTTATCGACGTTGCCGTCGTAAGTGCCGAAAAGAGTGCTGATCGAACCCTTGAGCGTGTCCGGAATCAGGCTGCCGCCGATGCCGAAACGGGTGCGGCTTTCGTTGCCGCTGTAATACGACTGATCGATGTAGCCGTGGGTCTCGGCGGTCGGCGCCTTGCTGGTGATGTTCAGCACGCCGGCCGAGGCGTTCTTGCCGAACAGCGTGCCTTGCGGGCCGCGCAAGACTTCGACGCGCTCCAGGTCCAGCAGATCCAGAGTGGATTGGCCGGGGCGCGCATAAACCACGCCATCAATCACCGTGGCCACGGTCGGCTCGACGCCCGGCGAGGTGGAAATCGTCCCCACGCCGCGCACGAACAACGAGGTGTCCTTGTTCGAGGCGCCGGTGCGGAAATTCAGCGAAGGCACTTGCTGAACGATGCTCGCCACGCTGTTGCGGTTGTCGCGCTCCAGTTGCTCGCCGTCGATCACCGATACCGCCACCGGGACCTTTTGCAGCGACTCTTCGCGGCGGGTGGCGGTGACCGTGACGGACTTGAGTGTCGGCTCCTGATCGGTGCTGTCGGCGGCGAACGCGGCGGGCAGCGGCAGCGCGGCCAGCCCGGTCAGTAGCCAGCCCGCAGCGCGGATCGATTGCGCCAGTTTATGTGTCGCCCCAGGAATGTTGTGCATGCTGTGCCCGCTCGAAAAGTTGCCCTGAACCGCTGCCGTTCTGCGACGACAGCGACTGTCTCGGTGTCTTGGGCATTCGCTCGAGCGAGTAGCAGACAACGCGCCTTGTTAGCGCTAACATCGCCAGTATTGGCAAGCCGGACATAGACCGTCCAATACTGAAAAATTACTTTTATATGCGTTTTGGTTTTTAAGAAGGATCGAGCCTTGAGCGAAGAAAAGCCCCGCAAACGCCGTGGCGCCGGTCGCGTGACCCTCAACGCGGTGGCGCGCCAGGCCGGTGTTTCGGCGATCACCGTGTCGCGCTATTTCAACCAGCCGGAACAGGTCTCGCCCGAACGCCGCGAACGGATCGCAGCGGTGGTCGCCGAGCTGGGTTATGTGCCGAATCTGGTGGCCGGCGGGCTTGCCTCGGCGCGGGGCAAAATAGTCGGCATGGTGATCCCGAACATCTCCGGGCCGATCTTCGCCAACACCATTCAAGGCTTTAGCGACACCCTCAGCCGCCACGGTTATCAGTTGCTGCTGGCCTCGAGTTACTTCAGCGCCGAACAGGAAGAAAACGCGGTGCGGGCCTTCCTCGGCTGGTCGCCAGCGGCGCTGGTGGTGACCAGTCACTTCCACAGTCCGGGCACGGAAAAGATGCTCGCCGAGGCGGATATCCCGGTGATCGAAACCTGGGATTACCAGCCGGATCGTGAGCCGATGCAGATCGGATTTTCGCACTTTGAAGTGGGTGTCAGCGCCGCTCGTTATCTGCACGGCAAAGGCTATCGACGCATCGCTTTCGTGCAAAACAGCGCACCCGGCGACTTCAGTGCGCTGGAGCGCCGCGACGGTTACGCAGCGACCGTGCGTGAGTTGGGCCTGGAACCGTGGGTATTCGCACCAGATGCCGATCGCGCCCCGTTCGAGGCCGGCAAACAAGCGATGGAAGCGCTGATGAACGCCTCACCGCGCCCGGACGCAATCATCTTCGCCAACGACAACCTCGCCGCCGGCGGCCTGCTCGCCGGACAACGGGCCGGCCTCAAGATCCCCGAAGACTGCGCCGTCCTCGGCTTCGGCGACTACCCGTTCGCCGAGATGCTGCTGCCGAGCCTGAGCACGATCAAACCGCCAGCGCTGGAGATCGGCGTACTGGCGGCGACGCGGGTGCTGGAAAGCCTGGGCGTGCTGCCGAGCGATGAGGTGCAGCGACTTAATCTGCTGCAATGCCAAGTCATCGAGCGGGAAAGCACCTGACGAATATGGCGTGGGCTGGATTGGCTATGCTCTAAATGAAACCGAGGTGCCCCCTTCGCGGGCAAGCCCGCTCCCACAGGTTCTGTGTTGCGTACAAAATCTTTGGACGACGCAGAACCCTGTGGGAGCGGCGGTGCGACGATTCGACTTGCCCGCGAAGGCGCCCGACCAAACACCGACTATGCCGCAGGCACATCCATGCACACCGCAATCATCATCTTCTTCGGCCTGATCCTGCTGGCGCTGATGTTCTACATCGGCGAGCGCATCGGCTTCAGTCGCCAGACCATGGCCTACGGCTTCGCGGCGTTGTGGCTGGCGTTGACGGTGATCAATGGTGCGGTCGGCGTGGTGCACGCGGGGCAGCCGTTGGGGTCGGAGATTGCGATTGGCAGCGCCGTGTTCGGGGTGCCGATCGCTGCAATGGTGTTGTTCATGGTGCTGAGCGCCGAGACCTGAATCCGTCCCGGCGCCCTGCGCCGATCAACGCACCAGATGCAGGAACTGCATGTGCCGTTCGTACTGGTCGAGGATGTCGTTGATGATCTGCTCTTTCGTGTAACCGACCAGATCGTAGTCCTGACTGCCCTCGCTCAAGTGCACTTCGGCGCGGTAGTAGCGGCGATTGTTGAGCTGCTTGGAGCCCATTCCGCCACGAGCAAACGAAGGCGTGAAGTAGCCGCGCATCTGCACCTGGTAGATGAACGGGTGCAGCTCGCCGTGACCGATTTCCAGGCTGACGCTGTCATGAGCCGGGTCGGGTTGCGTAACGACATTTAGCCCCTTCTCGACGAACACCGCCGTCACTTCTTCAATGGCCGGTTTCACCGTGGAATCCATGAAACGGTAAACCTCGTCACGCGACGGGAAGTGCACAGCCTGACTCAGGCGCTGTCGCCAGCCACCCTTGCCACGTCGTGAACCGGACACCGGCGCCAGCGAATGCAGTTGCGCGATCTGCTTCTGCGACTCCAGGTAAAACGCCTTGTGCAGCCCCCACATCATCAGCAACAGAATCAGCGAGAACGGTAGCGAAGTCAGCACCACCGCTGACTTCAACGCATCGATGCTGCCGGAGAACAGCAGCGCACTGGTGACCAGTGCAGTCATCGCGCCCCAGAACACCCGCAGCCATTTCGGCCCGTCTTCATCCGGATTGCCGCCCTTGGCCGACAGGGTCGAGAGCACCACGGTGCCGGAATCGGCGGAGGTGACGAAGAACACGAAGCTGATGAACACCGTCACCGCAATGACGGTTTTGCTCCACGGGTAGGTTTCCAGCAGCAGGTAGAGGGTCATCGACGGGTTGTCGAGGGCGGACATACCCAGTGCCGACATGCCGTGGTTGAGCACCTGATCGATGGCGCTGTTGCCGAAGATCGACATCCACGCCAGGGTGAAACCGAGCGGGATCAGCAGCACGCCGAAGACGAATTCGCGGATGGTCCGGCCACGGGAAATCCGTGCGATGAACAGGCCCACGAACGGCGACCACGCGATCCACCAGGCCCAGTAGAACACTGTCCAGCCACCGAGCCAGTCGCTCGGTTTGTCGTAGGCGTAAAGGTCGAAACTCTTCATCGGCAACGCGCCGAGGTAGTCGCCAAGGTTCTGAATCAGGGTGTTGAGCAAATGCTGGGTGGGGCCGGCGAACAACACGAACAGCAGCAGCGCACAGGCCAGCAGCATGTTGATGTCGGACATGACTCGCACGCCCTTATCTACACCGGAAACGGCGACGATGATCGCCGCGCCCATCATCAGCGTGATCAGGCCGACCTGAATCCACTGGGTGTGGGCGATGCCGAACAGGTAATCCAGGCCCGAGTTGAGATGCAACACGCCGAAGCCCATGTCCGCACCGAGGCCGAACACCGTGGCGATGATGCCGAAGCCATCCACCGCGTAGCCGATGGGGCCGTTGATGCGCTTGCCGATCAGCGGGTAAAGCGCAGAGCGCAGGGCCAGCGGCAGGTTATGTCGGTAGGCGAAATACGCCAGCGCCATGCCGACGAAGGCGAACACGCCCCAACCGTGCAGGCCCCAGTGCAGAAACAGAATCTGCATCGCCTGGCGCGCCGCATCCGCCGTACCGGCCTCGCCTTGCGGCGGCTGGAGCATGTGGGTCAGCGGTTCGGACACACAGAAGAAAAACAGCGTGATGCTGATCCCGGCGGCGAACAGCATACCGGCCCAGGACAGGTAACTGAATTCGGGTTCGTCGTGGTCGGCACCGAGTTTGATCTTGCCGTAGCCCGATAACGCGGTGACCACCACGAAGACCAGATACAGGGTCATCGCGAGCATGTAGTACCAGCCGACCGTGTTGGCCGCCCAGTTTTGCGCCTCAAGAAGCCAGGCACCGGCCTGTTCCGGCATCGCAATGACAACCAGGCCAAACAGCAGAATCACCGACGCGGCGAACCAGAACACCGGCGGATTCATGCGCACCAGACCGCTGGCGGGGGTGGACGATGCACTCATGAACGGTGCACCTCAAGGGGTTGAAAAATGGCTGAAATGATCGGACTCAGCAAAGGCAAGCCTCCTGTTGTGAGCGGGCAGCGAGCTACCGGTTTAACTTGAATGAACGTTCAAGTTAAACATGGATAGCACACTAAGGACTAATCGCAGGGCTCAGCGGTCGCTTTCGTACGCTAGCTCAAGGAGGGGTATGACGCTGTGACGAAGGCGTTCGTTCCCACCTTGAGCAGGAACGAACGGACAGGAAAATTACTTCTGCGTCCCGTCATCATGCTGCAGATTGGCCTGGGTCAGGTTGCACCCGGCCGGTACGCTGCGGGTCAGCCACACGTTGCCGCCGATAGTCGAACCCTGGCCGATGGTGATCCGCCCGAGAATGGTCGCGCCGGCGTAAATCACCACGTCGTCCTCGACAATCGGATGCCGCGGATGGCCTTTCTGCAACTGGCCGTCCTCGTCCGCCGGGAAGCGTTTGGCGCCGAGGGTCACCGCCTGATAAATCCTCACACGCTCACCAATGATCGCGGTCTCGCCGATCACTACACCGGTCCCGTGGTCGATGAAGAAACTGCGGCCGATCTGCGCGCCCGGGTGAATATCGATACCGGTCGCCGAGTGGGCGATTTCCGAACTGATCCGCGCCAGCAGCGGCAAACCCGCGCGATACAAATGGTGCGCCAGTCGATGGTGAATCACCGCCAGAATCCCCGGATAGCACAGCAGCACTTCATCGACGCTGCGCGCCGCCGGATCGCCGTGATACGCCGCCAGCACATCGGTGTCGAGCAGGCTACGCAGGCCTGGTAGCGCCAGAGCAAAATCCTGAATGATCCTGATCGCCTGCGCTTCGACTTCAGTGTCGGCCCGGGCGCTGTGGCGCGCGACGTAACGCAGTTCGAGTCGCGCCTGTGCCAGCAACGCATTCAACGCAACGTCGAGGGTGTGGCCGACGTAAAAATCCTCGCTCTCCTCACGCAGATCCACCGGCCCCAGACGCATCGGGAACAACGCACCGCACAAGGCTTCGAGAATCTGCGCCATCGCATCACGGGACGGCAGCTCGCGCCCGCCCTGCTCGCCGGTGGCGCGGCCATTTTGCGTACGCCACTGATCCCGCGCGGTACGCAGCTGGCTGACGATGGTCTGCAATTGCCAATGGCTGGAACGCTCGCTCACGGTAAAGACTCCTCACGGGCGGCCGGACTGTCTGGCCGCGTCAACGGCCATTACTTTACGGCAACGCCCCGGATGCGAATTAAGAACCGATAGTGCTGGCCTAAGCACATTTGGCTATAAGCGATTGACGGTTGCCCCGGTAAATCGGCGTGCCTATAGTCCTGACATCTCCTTGCATCAGTACGGACCCATGATCAAACAACAGCTGGACCGCTTTAACCGCCTCGACCTGCTCGGCCAACCGACCCCACTGGAAAAGCTCGAGCGCCTGTCCACCTGGCTCGGCCGCGACCTCTACATCAAGCGCGATGACCTGACGCCGCTGGCCATGGGCGGCAACAAGCTGCGCAAGCTCGAATACCTCGCCGCGGATGCCCTCGCCCAAGGCGCGGACACGCTGATCACCGCCGGTGCACTGCAATCGAACCACGTTCGCCAGACCGCCGCGCTGGCCGCCAAACTGGGTCTGGGCTGCGTAGCCTTGCTGGAAAACCCACTGGGTACCGACGACAGCAACTACACCGGCAACGGCAACCGCCTGCTGCTGGATCTGTTCGACACCAAGGTCGAACTGGTCGACAACCTCGACAACGCCGACGAACAACTGGCCGCCCTCGCCGTGCGCCTGCGCAGCAACGGCAAGAAGCCTTATCTGGTGCCGATCGGTGGTTCCAACGCCCTCGGCGCGCTGGGTTACGTGCGCGCCGGCCTGGAGCTGGCAGAACAGATCAAGGACACCGGCCTGCAATTTTCCGCTGTAGTTCTGGCCTCGGGCAGCGCCGGCACGCACAGCGGCCTGGCACTGGCCTTGAGCGAAGCGCTGCCGCAACTGCCGGTGATCGGCGTGACCGTCTCGCGCAGCGAAGAAGATCAGCGCCCGAAGGTGCAAGGTCTGGCCGAGCGTACTGCCGATCTGCTGGGCGTGGCGCTGCCGGAGAGTTTCAAGGTCGAGCTGTGGGACGAGTACTTCGGCCCGCGCTATGGCGAGCCAAATGCCGGGACACTGTCAGCGGTGAAACTGCTGGCGAGCCAGGAGGCCGTGCTGCTGGATCCGGTCTACACCGGCAAGGCCATGGCCGGGTTACTCGACGGCATCGGTCGCGGGCGTTTCGACGACGGCCCGATTATCTTCCTGCACACCGGCGGGGCCCCGGCGCTGTTTGCCTACAAGGATTTTCTGTAGGCCTGAGCGCGTTCCCGCGCCCTGCGTGGGAACGCTCAGCGTCGGCTCGAATGCATATTCACTAAATGCATAACAAATAGAAAATTCATTATTTTCCATTCTAAAAAAACCGTCTTATAGTCTCGCCACAGGCGAATTTCGCGAGAGACGCATAAGCTGCTTTAAGGCAGGATAGCGCTGTCGTTCAACTCCCGGATTCGCCAACTTTCCTTAAGCGTCTTCCATAAGAAAACACAGGGGCTTGTCATGATTCTTTCCGCACTACGTCGAAATCTGCTGGTAGGTTCGCTGGGCCTGGCACTGAGCGCCGGTCTGATCAGCAGCGCCGTTGCCGGTGAGCAACTGCAACAGATCAAGGACAAAGGCGTTATCAACGTCGGCCTGGAAGGCACTTATCCGCCGTTCAGCTTCGTCGACGCCGACGGCAAACTGTCGGGCTTCGAAGTCGAACTGTCGGAAGCCCTGGCCAAGAAGCTGGGCGTGAAGGCCAAGATTCAGCCAACCAAGTGGGACGGCATCCTCGCCGCTCTGGAATCCAAGCGTCTGGACGTCGTGGTCAACCAAGTGACCATCTCCGACGAGCGCAAGAAGAAGTATGACTTCTCCGAACCGTACACCATCTCCGGTATTCAGGCACTCGTGCTGAAGGACAAGGAAGCTGCGCTGAACATCAAGTCCGCCGCTGACCTGTCCGGCAAGAAAGTCGGTGTGGGCCTGGGCACCAACTACGAGCAATGGGTTCGCGCCAACGTGCCGGGTGCCGACGTGCGCACCTACGACGATGATCCGACCAAGTTCGCCGACCTGAACAACGGCCGTACCGATGCCATCCTGATCGACCGTCTGGCCGCACTTGAATACGCCAAGAAAGCCCCGAAAACCGTAGCGGCCGGTCAGGCGTTCTCCCGTCAGGAATCCGGTATCGCCCTGCGCAAAGGCGAGCCTGAACTGCTGGCAGCCGTGAACAAGGCCCTCGACGAGCTGCGTGCCGACGGGACCCTGGCCAAGATCTCGGAAAAGTACTTCCAAGCTGACGTCACTAAATAATGGAAGCAGCTTTCCAACTCGCACTGGACTCCGCGCCCTTTCTGCTCAAGGGCGCGTACTACACGGTAGTCCTCAGCCTCGGCGGCATGTTCTTCGGTCTGCTGCTGGGCTTTGGCCTGGCGCTGATGCGCCTGTCGCGTTTCAAATCGGTCAGCTGGCTGGCCCGCATCTACGTGTCGTTCTTTCGCGGCACGCCGTTGCTGGTCCAGCTGTTCGTGATCTATTACGGCTTGCCGCAAATGGGCCTGGAACTCGACCCGCTGCCGGCGGCCCTGATCGGCTTCTCGCTGAACATGGCCGCTTACGCCTGTGAAATCCTGCGATCCGCAATCGGTTCGATCGAGCGCGGTCAGTGGGAAGCGGCTGCGAGCATCGGCATGACCCGTGCGCAGACCCTGCGCCGGGCCATCCTGCCGCAAGCGATGCGCACGGCCTTGCCGCCGCTGGGCAACAGCTTCATTTCACTGGTCAAGGACACCGCACTGGCCGCCACCATTCAGGTGCCGGAGCTGTTCCGTCAGGCACAGCTGATTACCGCCCGGACTTTCGAAGTCTTCACCATGTATCTTGCCGCCGCGCTGATCTACTGGATTCTGGCCACGGTGCTGTCGCACTTCCAGAACAAGTTGGAAGAGCGGGTCAATCGGCACGACCAGGAGTCCTGACCCCATGATTGTCGTGGAAAAACTGACAAAGCAGTTCAAGGGTCAAGTCGTGCTCAACGGCATCGATCTTGAAGTGAAAGAAGGCGAGGTCGTGGCAATCATCGGCCCCAGCGGTTCGGGAAAAACGACGTTCCTGCGCTGCCTGAACTTCCTCGAACAACCTACCAGCGGCCGGATCAAGGTCGGCGATATCGAGATCGATACCAGCCGCCCGCTGAACCAGCAGCAAAGCCTGGTGCGCAACCTGCGCCAGCACGTGGGCTTCGTGTTCCAGAACTTCAACCTGTTCCCCCACCGCACCGCCCTGGAAAACGTCATCGAAGGCCCGATCGTGGTCAAGAAGATGCCCCGTGACGCTGCCATTGCCCTGGGCAAGAAACTGATGGCCAAGGTAGGCCTGGCGGGCAAGGAAGACGCCTATCCACGGCGCCTGTCCGGTGGCCAGCAACAGCGCGTGGCGATTGCCCGGGCGCTGGCGATGGAGCCGGAAGTCATCCTGTTCGACGAGCCTACATCGGCCCTCGACCCGGAACTGGTCGGCGAAGTACTGGCGACCATTCGCGGCCTGGCCGAAGAAAAACGCACCATGGTTATCGTCACCCACGAAATGGCGTTCGCCCGTGACGTGGCCAACCGCGTGGTGTTTTTCGACAAGGGTGTGATCGTCGAGCAAGGTGAAGCAAAGGCGCTGTTTGCCAATCCGAAAGAAGAACGCACACGACAGTTTCTCAGCAAGTTCCGCAACAACGGCTGACAACTTCGCAAGTGCTATCACTCACTTCCACGGATGGAAGTAGTGTTTCCTCGAAATAAAAATCGTCCTTTAAATACAAACAATCAACTTCTTAAAAATGCAGTACATATATATGTTCTGCAACACGTTCCCTGCGCGTAAAATTCGCCGCATCTTGATTTCCCGCTTCGGCAGAACACACAGCGAAACACGCTGAAAACCGCAGCAATCTGTGGCCTGCTTCCTTATAAGGCCTAGGCCAAAAGCCGCGACAATGTAGGATTTTTCTGATTAATCCGTAATTCACGGATTAACTAATCCACTTGCTTGACAGCTCTTCCGGCGAACTCTTATCTAGTCGCCAACCGGCACACGCTAGTTCAACAAGACACGTTCAAACTTGTACGGAACTCCGAAGTTTTATTGCCGGGTAATTCACGCCATTCGTTCTTTCGAAAACGGACTTCGCTGCAAGGCTTCAAGGAGAGAAACCGATGACCTGCATTTCAAACACCCTGCTGCTGGCACCACCGACCCTGGAAAAATCCCACGGGGCCGGTATCAACCTCATGGCGGCCGTCAACCTCTCGGTCGACATCGCGCCCTGGCACGACATGGACGGCGGCGACCTGATCGAGTTGTTCTGGGATGGCTGCTACGTCGCTTCCCGCGTACTGGATGCCGGGGATGTCGGAAACACGATCAGCTTGCGAGTGCCGGAAAGCTTCATCATCAGCGGTTCGCCGCGTGTGCACTACCGGGTCATGCAGGTCGGAAGAAAACCAGCGCTGTCGGCCAGCGCGCGGTTCCAGGTCAAGCTCGACTGCCCGGGTGGGCAATTCGCGACAAGCTGCGCAGAGGAAAACCAGTACCTGCTGCCGGTCAGCCTTCCCGAAATCATTCGCCGACGCGGGGTCAACCCGAACCAGATCAAGCGCGGCGTCCCGCTGACCATCGAGCCGTACCTGAACATGGCCGAAGGTGACGAAATCACCCTGCGCTGGGGCGACGCGCGCATGGATCTGCCACGTATTACCCAATCCGGTGTCGGTCACGGCATTCAGGTCTGGGTGCCCCCGGCAATCATTGTCGAAGCCGGCGAAGACCTGCGGCTGGATGTGACCTATTGCATCATCGACCGGGTCGGCAACAACTCGCGCTGGGCGCCGCCACAGGCGCTGAAAATCGGTTGTGTGAATCCTTATCTGAAAGTGCCGCTGAAGCAGATTCCAATAGCCGCGGAGCGCAAAGCCGAGTGAGCTTTTGATCTTCTATGCATATTCCTAAAAGTTAGTTTATTTAATATTTATACACGCTTAGGGTATATGAACCGGACCACCGGACATTCTTTCGTTCGCCGCACTTTCGCGGCGTTTTTCATGAGATGTGAGGTAGGTAACATGGTCCGGAACACAATCACCCCAGTGCAAATCGCCAGGGCATTGCGTGCAGCCAAGGAGCGGCACTGATGTCCAGTCTGGCAGATGCAAACGTCCAGAGTGACCTGGACATCGCCCCGTTGTTGTTGCCCGCGCAAGTGCTGCGCAACGACGCACAAGCCATCAAGGCCGCCCATGAGCTGGCGCAAGTCGCCCGCGTGCAGGCCGCCAAACGCGACCGCCAACGCAAGCTGCCGTGGTCGGAAATCGAACAGTTCACCCGCAGCGGTTTGGGCAGCATCGCCATCCCGCGCGAGTACGGCGGCCCGCAGGTTTCCTTCGTCACCCTGGCCGAGGTGTTCGCGATCGTTTCCGCGGCCGACCCGGCACTGGGACAGATCCCGCAGAACCAGTTCGGCATCATCAACCTGATCCTCGGCAGCGCCACCGAAGAGCAGAAACAGCAGCTGCTGCAAAGCGTGCTCGAAGGCTGGCGCATCGGTAACGCCGGGCCTGAGCGCGGCACCAAAGACACCCTGGAATTGAAAGCGCGCATCACCGCCGATGGCGATGACTACGTGATCAACGGCCAGAAGTTCTATTCCACCGGCGCCCTCTTCGCCCATTGGGTGGCGGTCAAGGCACTCAACGATGACGGCAAGCAAGTGCTGGCCTTCGTCCGTCGTGGCACGCCCGGCCTGCGCATCGTCGACGACTGGTCGGGTTTCGGCCAGCGCACCACTGCCAGCGGCACGATCCTGCTGAACAACGTGCGGGTCGACGCTGGTCTTGTGGTGGACAACTGGAAGATCAACGAAAAGCCCAACACCCAGGGCGCGGTGTCGCAGTTGATTCAGGCAGCGATCGACGCCGGCATCGCCCGTGGCGCCATCGATGACGCCATCGAATTCGTCAAGACGCGCGCCCGGCCGTGGATCGACGCCAAGGTCGAACGGGCCAGCGACGACCTCTACGTGATCGCCGACATCGGCAAACTGAAAATCGAACTGCACGCTGCCGAAGCGTTGCTGCGCAAGGCCGGGCAAGTGCTGGATCAGGTGCACGCCGCGCCGCTCACTGCCGAGTCGGCCGCCCGAGCTTCGATAGCCGTGGCCGAAGCCAAAGTGCTGACCACCGAAATCTCGCTGCTGGCCAGCGAAAAGCTCTTCGAGCTGGCCGGCAGCCGCGCCACCCTCGCCGAATTCAACCTCGACCGTCACTGGCGCAACGCCCGGGTGCACACCCTGCACGACCCGGTGCGTTGGAAGTACCACGCGGTCGGCGCCTATCGCCTAAACGGAAAACTTCCGGCTCGCCATTCCTGGATCTGACGACCAGACATCTGGAGAAAAACCTATGACCTTTTCCCATCCCGTCGCGGTCATCACCAGCGACGAGCAAGCCCTGATCGTCGCCAGCGACCTGGCCGAAGATTTCCAGCGCGACAGCAACCTGCGCGACCGCGAACGCCGTCTGCCGCTGCCGGAGCTCGACGTGTTTTCCCGCTCCGGCCTGTGGGGCATCAGCGTTCCCAAGGAGTATGGCGGCGCCGGCGTTTCCAACGTGACGCTGGCCAAAGTCATCGCCCTGATCGCCCGGGCCGATGGCTCGCTCGGGCAGATTCCGCAGAACCATTTCTATGCCCTCGAAGTGCTTCGGGTGAACGGCAGCCACGAGCAGAAACAACGCCTCTACGCTGAAGTCCTCGCCGGCCAGCGCTTCGGCAATGCCTTGGCGGAGCTGGGCACCAAGACTGCCCACGACCGTGTCACCAGCCTCATACGCGACGGCAGCGGTTATCGCATCAACGGTCGCAAGTTCTATTCAACCGGTGCGATTTACGCCCAGCGCATTCCGACCTCGGTGGTCGATGAAAACGGCGTGCAACAACTGGCGTTCGTCCCGCGTGACAGTAAAGGCCTGACCGTGATCGACGACTGGAGCGGCTTCGGCCAGCGCACCACTGGCAGCGGTTCAGTGGTGTTCGAAGACGTGTACGTCGCCGCCGAAGATGTCATTCCGTTCCAGAGCGCTTTCGAGCGCCCGACCACCGTCGGCCCGTTGGCGCAGATTCTTCACGCCGCCATCGACACCGGCATCGCCCGCGCCGCTTACGAAGATGCGTTGCACTTCGTGCGCAGCAAGACCCGGCCGTGGATCGACTCGGGCAATGACAAAGCCACCGAAGACCCGCTGACCCTCAAGAGTTTCGGCCATTTGAGCATTCGCCTGCACGCCACCGAAGCACTGCTCGAACGTGCCGGCGAATTCCTCGACGCGGCCCAGGTCGAGACCAACGCCGAGACGGTTGCAGCGGCGTCGATTGCTGTCGCCGAAGCACGGGCGATCAGCACCGAAATTTCCCTGGCCGCCGGCAGCACCCTGTTCGAACTGGCCGGCAGTCAGGCCACCCTGATCGAACACGGTCTCGATCGTCACTGGCGCAACGCCCGGGTGCACACCCTGCACGACCCGGTACGCTGGAAGTATCACGCGGTGGGCAATTACTACCTCAACGATGAAAACCCTCCGCTGCGAGGGACCATCTGATGAGCAAGAAAAAGATCCTGCTCAATGCGTTCAACATGAACTGCATCGGCCACATCAACCACGGGTTGTGGACGCATCCACGCGACACCTCGACCCGATACAAGACCATCGAATACTGGACCGAACTGGCGCAACTGCTGGAGCGCGGGCTGTTCGACGGGCTGTTCATCGCCGACATCGTCGGCGTGTACGACGTCTATCAGAACTCGGTGGACGTCACCCTGAAAGAGTCGATCCAGCTGCCGGTCAACGATCCGCTGCTGCTGGTGTCGGCCATGTCTGCGGTGACCAAAAATCTAGGTTTCGGCCTGACCGCCAACCTTACCTACGAGCCGCCGTATCTGTTCGCCCGACGCATGTCGACCCTCGATCACCTGAGCCGTGGACGGGTGGGCTGGAACATCGTCACCGGTTATCTGGACAGCGCCGCCAAGGCCATGGGCCTGAGCGAGCAGGTCGAGCACGACCGGCGTTACGACCAGGCCGACGAGTACCTCGAAGTCCTCTACAAACTCTGGGAAGGCAGTTGGGAAAACGGTGCAGTGCTCAACGATCCGCAGCAGCGGATCTACGCGCAGCCAGACAAAGTGCATAAGGTCGAGCACAAGGGCGAGTTCTATCAGGTCGAGGGTTATCACCTCTGCGAGCCGTCGCCGCAGCGCACGCCGGTGCTGTTCCAGGCGGGCAGTTCGGATCGCGGTCTGCTGTTCGCCGGGCGGCATGCCGAGTGCGTATTCATCAGTGGTCAGAACAAGCCGTCGACCAAAGTCCAAGTGGACAAGGTCCGCGCCAGCGCCGTCGAAGCGGGTCGCAATCCCGAGGACATCAAAGTATTCATGGGCCTCAACGTGATCGTCGGCGAGACCGAGGAAGCGGCGTGGGCCAAGCACGCCGAGTACCTGAGCTATGCCAGCGCCGAGGCGGGCGTGGCGCATTTTTCGGCGTCCACCGGGATCGATTTTTCCCAGTACGAAATCGACGAACCGATCCAGTACGTGAAGAGCAACGCGATCCAGTCCGCCACCAAAAACCTGCAGAACAATGACTGGACCCGGCGCAAGTTGCTCGACCAGCACGCCCTCGGCGGGCGCTACATCACCGTGGTCGGCTCGCCGCAGCAAGTGGCGGATGAGCTGGAATCGTGGATCGCCGAAACCGGCCTCGACGGTTTCAACCTGACCCGCATCGTCACCCCGGAAAGCTACGTGGATTTCATCGACCTGGTGATTCCGGAACTGCAACGACGCGGCTCGTACAAGACCGCGTACGACACCGGCAGCCTGCGGGAAAAACTGTTTCACGGCGAAGCGCATCTGCCGGAGCAACACACGGGCTCTTCATTCCGCCGCTAAAAGCATCGCTGGCAAGCCAGCTCCCACAGGTTTCGTGAACTCAACACATCCTTGTGGGAGCTGGCTTGCCAGCGATGAGGCCCGACCAGACACCACACAATTCATGCACTGACTGGAAAAACCCTATGACCAAGACACTTCTTTCCCACCCAGTCAAAGCACTGGCCCTGGCCTTCGGCCTGTTCAGCTCGGCCGTTTTCGCCGCCGACGCGCCGTTGAAAATCGGCACCACCGCAGCCTTCGCGATTCCGCTGGAAGCCGCCGTCGAAGAGGCCTCCAAACAGGGCCTGAAAGTCGAACTCGTGGAGTTCACCGACTGGATCGCGCCCAACGTCAGCCTCGCGGCCGGTGACATCGACGTGAACTACTTCCAGCACATCCCGTTCCTGGAAAACGCCAAGGCAGCCTCCGGTTTCGACCTGGTGCCGTTCGCGCCGGGGATCATCAACAACGTCGGCCTGTACTCGAAGAAATACAAAAGCTTCGACGAGTTGCCGGAAGGCGCCAGCGTCGCTATCGCCAACGACCCGATCAACAGCGGTCGCGGCCTGCAACTGCTGGCCAAGGCCGGCCTGATCACCCTGAAACCGGGCGTCGGCTACAAGGCCACCGAAGACGATATTGTCGCCAACCCGAAGAAGATCAAGATCCTGCAAGTCGAAGCCGTGCAACTGGTACGCGCCTACGATGACGCCGATCTGGTCCAGGGCTACCCGGCCTACATCCGTCTGGCGAAGACGTTCGATGCCGGCTCTGCGCTGCTGTTCGACGGCCTCGACCACAAGGAATACGTGATCCAGTTCGTGATCCAGCCGAAGAGCAAAACCGACCCGCGCCTGATCAAGTTCGTCGACATCTACCAGCATTCGCCGGCCGTACGCGCCGCGCTGGATAAGGCCCACGGCAAGCTGTACCAGGCCGGTTGGGAAAGCTGAGGATGACCGCAGCCATTCAACGGCGACTGGATCTTCCAGAGCCACCCGCGCTGGCACAGCGCACCGAGTTGCATCCCGAACTGAACCGCGCCCATGTGCGTTTCGTCGGGCTCGGCAAAACCTACGACGGCAAACAAGGCCCGGTCGCAGCCCTGCAAGGCATCGACCTGGCAATCCAGCGCGGTGAAGTGTTCGGCATCATCGGCCGCAGCGGCGCCGGCAAGTCGTCGCTGATCCGTACCATCAACCGCCTCGAACAACCGACCTCGGGCCGGGTGCTGATCGATCAGGTGGACATCGGCGAGTACGACGAGGATCGCCTCGTCGCCCTGCGTCGGCGGATCGGCATGATCTTCCAGCACTTCAATCTGATGTCGGCAAAAACGGTGTGGCAGAACGTCGAACTGCCGCTGAAAGTCGCCGGTGTCCCGAAGGAGCAACGGGAGACAAAGGTTCGCGAACTGTTGGAACTGGTGGGCCTGCAAGCCAAGCACAAGGCCTATCCGGCGCAGCTGTCCGGCGGGCAGAAACAGCGTGTCGGCATCGCCCGTGCGCTGGTGCACGACCCGGACATTCTGCTGTGTGACGAAGCCACTTCGGCGCTGGACCCGGAAACCACCCAGTCGATCCTCGGCCTGCTGCGCGAGATCAACAAACGCCTGGGCCTGACCATCGTGCTGATCACTCACGAGATGGCCGTGATCCGGGAAATCTGCGACCGCGTCGTCGTACTGGAACACGGACGCATCGTCGAGCAGGGCCCGGTCTGGGAAGTGTTCGGCAACCCGCAGCACGAAGTCAGCCAGACGTTGCTCGCGCCGTTGCAATACGCTTTGCCCGAAGAATTGCAAAGCCGATTGCAGGCGCAACCGTCGTCGTCCGATGCATCAGTGGTACTGCGTTTGCAGTTCACTGGCAGCCAGCAGGATGAACCGGATCTGGCCGCGCTGTTCGCCGCGCTCGGTGGCCGGGTGAAACTGCTGCAGGGCGGTGTGGAACGGATTCAGGGGCACGCGCTCGGGCAATTGTTGCTGGCGGTGGCAGGCTCGAAGCTGAACGCCGAGGAATTGCGCCAGCGTGCCAGCCAATGGGCACAACGCACGGAGGTACTGGGTTATGTGGTTTGATCGCTTGCTGCAGGGTTTCATCGACACGTTTCTGATGGTCGGCGTGTCGTCGCTGATCGCGTTGCTCGCCGGGATTCCCATGGCGGTGATTCTGGTCACCAGCGACAAGGGCGGTATCTACGAAGCGCCGGTACTCAATCGCGCTCTGGGTGCGTTCGTGAACCTGTTTCGCTCGATCCCGTTTCTGATCCTGATGGTGGCGCTGATTCCGTTCACCCGGCTGATCGTCGGCACCACGTACGGTGTGTGGGCGGCCGTTGTGCCGCTGACCATTGCGGCCACGCCGTTCTTTGCGCGGATCGCCGAGGTGAGCCTGCGCGAAGTCGACCACGGCTTGATCGAAGCCGCGCAGGCCATGGGCTGCCGGCGCTGGCACATCATCTGGCACGTGTTGTTGCCTGAGGCGCTGCCAGGCATCGTCGGCGGTTTCACCATCACCCTGGTGACGATGATCAATTCCTCGGCAATGGCCGGAGCGATTGGCGCCGGCGGCTTGGGCGACATCGCTTATCGCTATGGCTATCAGCGCTTTGACAGCCAGATCATGCTGACTGTGATCGTGTTACTGGTGGTGCTGGTGGCGGTGATTCAGTTGGGCGGCGATCGGCTGGCCCGGGGGTTGAACAAACGATAAATGGGTTGTGTATCAACTCTCCAGCAGGCTGATCAGCAGTTGGCTGTCGGCCGTTCTGGCCAGGTGCAGTGCCTGCATGCTTTTCGCAGCGTAAATGATGCTGTCGGCATTGTTCGAAGCCATCCTTGTCCTTAGGGCGGGGAGGGCATTGAACAGTTCAACCGCCCTCTGCACATCCAGTTTTTCGAGCAATCCCACTCCGTCCCGGACGCCTGCAATGAAGCTGCTGTGGTCGCGAGTGAATCCATCGAGATACGCCACTGTCAGACCGCCGTCCATGATGACTTCGCTGACACCGCGCTCGGCTATGTCGTAGACAGGAACGGGGCGATCCAGAGCGTTTGCCATACGGGCGTCCAGGTAAAAGAAATCCAGTGCGCCCGGTCCGACATTTCGGAATCGGTTGACCCTGATCGTGTGCAGTATTTCGTGTCCCAGTACGGCAGCAAAATCCCCTTCATGGATATGGTTCTGGCTGATGAAGAACCGGCCATGGAAATCGAGCGAGTACATCCACGCCCTGCGACCCTGGTCAAAATCCACGGCGACAAACTTGTCCAGGCCCCACGGCCCTTGATACTCCTTTGAAAGGGCTTCACCTCGCGACAGGCAATCGGCAAACCGATCCTTGACCAACGCATGATGCCGACCGAAATATCCCTGAAGAACGTCGTCGGCCTCGACATAGCTCCTACCGGACGCCGTGTTCGCATCGGCAAAAATCATCTGTGCTGCTTTCAATTCCGAATGCAGGACGTCGGCGTACTCCGGGGCAAACTGTCCGAGTCCACGCGCGACAATGGCTGAGTCTCGGGAGGCCCGGCGCTCGAAGATGTCGTCCCGGCCCTCGTAGAGTTTTCCTTGCGCACTTGTCGAATTCAGGTCGCCTGAAGGCGTGCGACCCGATCCTTGATTCATGACGTTGCCGATATCGGAGAGTATCGAAGGCTGAGCGGCCTTCCAGATCATCGACTGGCGATCAAAAACAAGTGCCGGACCCATTGCAAACGGTTCGGATGTCAACGTCGCCCGGTACTCGCCGGTTATCACATCCTGACGAACCTGCACGATCTCGCCCGGGGCGATGTCGACGAAATGGCGCCCCTTGAAATGCCGCAGGCCCTGGATATCGGCAGCCGGCAAACCGGCCGGAAAACGCAACCGATAAGGATCCAGTGAGATCACCATTGAACGAATCGATGCGGTCTCGGCTACCTGCAGCGGGGTCACCCGCATGGAGTCGTCGAGCGCTGCGGGTAATCCGGAGTTGTTATCTATGTCGGGAAGCATGGTGCGTGCAACCTTTGACGAAGGCTCGTCAAACCGGTGTATATCAACGGGCCTTGTGCGAATCGGGGGCAAATCTGGCGCTAGGGGCGGTGGAGTGGCGCGGGGTTTACGTCCGATGGCCATGCGAATTCCTTTCCAAGTGAGTTCAGTCCCGGAAAACCCGGACCGGCATCGCGAAAGTCATCTATCGCGCAGGCGTCATTTCAACGGCCCTCGGAGGATTCGGGGAGGTACATAGGTACTGCCCGTGCGTTGGCCTGATCGTGTATGGCGTATATTCGGCAAACCCGATTGCCACTGCAGCCCGACCATGAAGCAGACCCCCTCCGATCTGGAACAGATCACCTCCACCACCCTCGCCCACTACAACGCCGTGGCCGAGGACTTTCGTGAAGGCACCCGCGATCACGATGTCAGTCAGAATATCGATGCACTGTTGCGACACATTCAGGCTGAGGCGCCGTTTTCCATCCTCGACTTCGGCTGCGGCCCGGGTCGGGATTTGCAGACTTTTACCCGCTTGGATCACATCGCTGTCGGCCTCGACGGTGCAGAAAAATTCGCGCAGATGGCCCGGGAAGACAGTGGCTGCGAGGTGTGGTGTCAGGATTTTCTGAAGCTGGATCTGCCGGCAGAACGCTTTGACGGCATCTTCGCCAATGCGGTGCTTTTTCATGTGCCGTTGCAGGCGTTGCCACAGGTTCTGCAGCAACTGCACGGGACATTGAAACCGGGTGGTGTGTTGTTCAGTTCCAATCCGCGCGGGGACAACCGTGAAGGCTGGAACGGGCCGCGTTATGGCTCGTATCACGATCTGGAAGCGTGGCGCGGATTGCTGAGCGCTGCCGGTTTTGTCGAGCTGGAACACTACTACCGGCCGACAGGGCTGCCGCGGGAGCAGCAGCCCTGGTTGGCGAGTGTCTGGCGCAAGATCTGATTCCCCTCACCCCAGGGTGAGGGATGCTTTTGAACTAATTTTTCTTCGGCTCGCGAATCTTGTACCAGGCCACATACAGCGCGGGCAGAAACAGCAGCGTCAGCAGTGTCGCCACCACAATCCCGCCGATCATCGCGTAGGCCATCGGCCCCCAGAACACTTCCCGGGCGATCGGGATCATGCCCATGCTCGCCGCCGCCGCGGTGAGCAAGATCGGCCGGCGCCGGTGCTCGGTCGCTTCCACCACCGCATCCCAGGGTGCATAGCCTTTTTGCTCGTACTCTTCGATCTGCGTCACGAGGATCACCGAGTTGCGGATGATGATGCCGATCAGCGCCAGAATCCCCAGGATCGCCACGAAACCCATCGGCGTACCGGTCGGCACCAGCGCCAGCACCACGCCGATCAGTCCGAGCGGCGCGACACTGGCCACCAGGAACAGCTTCTGCACGCTGTGCAGCTGGATCATCAGGAACGTCGCCATCAGGAACAGCATCAGCGGCAACACCTTGGCAATCGGCCCCTGCGCCTTGCCGCTCTCCTCGACCGTACCGCCGGTGGCGACCTTGTAGCCCACCGGCAGTTTGGCGGCGAAGTCATCAATCGTTGGCTTTAAGACTTTGACGAGGTCGGTCGGCTGGATTTCATCGCGCACCGAGGCCTTGATGGTGATGGTCGGCAAACGGTCGCGACGCCACACCAGCGGCTGCTCCAGTTCATAACGCACCGTGGCGAAGGCCAGCAGCGGAATCGACGTGCCGTTGGGCGTGACGATCTGCAGGTTTTGCAGGGTTTCCGGCGTACCGCGTTCGGAATCCACCGCGCGCCCGACCACGTTGATCAGGTAGATATCGTCGTCGACCTGGGTCAGCGGCGAGCCACTGACAATGCTGTTCATCAGGTTGGCCACGTCCTCCGATGACAGTCCGAGCTGGCGCGCCTTATCTTGGGCGATGTCGATACGCAGGACTTTGCCTGGCTCGTTCCAGTCATAAATGATCTCGCCGATGTGCGGACTCTTGTCCAGTTCGGTGGCCAAGTCGATGGCGTGCTTGCGCACCTGGTCGATGTCCTTGCCGCTGACCCGGTACTGGATCGGCCGACCGACCGGCGGCCCCATTTCCAGAGCCTGCACGTAACTGCCGATGCCGACGAAGTCCTTGCGCAGACGATCACGCAGACGCTGGCTCAAGGCTTCGCGGGCCTTGAAGTCTTTGCTGACGATCACCAGTTGCGCGTAGTACGGGTTCTGCAGTTGCTGATCCAGCGGCAGGTAGAAACGGATCGCACCCTGACCGATGTAAGTGCTCCAGCGCACGATGTCCGCGTCGCCCTTGAGCGTGGCTTCGAGTTTGTCGACGGCCTTGCGAGTCTCATCGATCGAGGCGTTTTGCGGCAGGTTCAGGTCGACCAGGATTTCCGGGCGATCTGAAGACGGGAAGAACTGATTCTGCACGAAGCGCATGCAGAACACCGCCAGCACGAAGCACAGCACGGTGATGCCGATGCACCACCAGCGGTTGCGCATCGACCACAGCAAACCATGATTGAAGGCGCGCCCGATACGCCCTGGCTCGGCTTCGTGGGGTTTTACATTGGTGCTGAGAATGTGCACGCCGATCACCGGGGCGAACAGCACGGCGACGATCCACGACACCAGCATTGCCACCGCGATCACTGCAAACAGGGTAAAGGTGTACTCACCCGCCGAACTGGCGTTCAGACCGATCGGCACAAAACCGGCCACGGTCACCAGCGTACCAGTGAGCATCGGAAACGCCGTGGAGGTGTAGGCGAACGTGGCAGCCTGCTCTTTGGTCTCGCCCATCTCCAGGCGCGTGACCATCATCTCCACGGTGATCATCGCGTCGTCCACCAGCAAGCCGAGGGCAATGATCAGCGCACCGAGGGAAATCCGTTGCATGGTAATGCCGCTGTATTCCATGAACACGAACACCATCGCCAGCACCAGCGGAATCGAACACGCCACCACCAGCCCGGCGCGCACGCCGAGGCTGATGAAACTCACCACCAGCACGATGATCACCGCTTCAAACAACGCACTGGTAAAGCCGCCGACGGCCTCCTCCACCACCACTGCCTGATCGGAGACGGTATGGACACCGACGCCGACCGGCAGGTCAGCCGTGAGTTGGTCGATGCGCGCGTGCAGGGCTTTACCGAACGCCTGAACGTTGCCGCCCTTCTGCATGGCAATCGCCAGGCCGATGGCGGGTTTGCCGTCGAAGCGGAACTCCGGTGACGCCGGGTCGACATAACCACGGCTGATATCGGCGATGTCGGCCAGACGATAGAAGCGATCATTGAGTTTGAGATTGACCTCGGCCAGATCCTTTTCCGAGGCGAACTGCCCGGAGGTGCGCACCGAAATGCGTTCCGGTCCGGCCTCGATCACACCTGCCGGGGTCACGGCGTTCTGCGATTGCAGGCTTTGCACCACCTGGCGCTGGTCGATACCCAGCGCCGCCAGTTTGCGGGTCGAGAAGTTCAGATAGATCACCTCGTCCTGCTGACCGACCATCTCGATCTTGCCCAGCCCCGGCACATTGCGGATCTCGGCCCGAGCCTGTTCCACATAATCGCGCAACTGACGCATCGTCAGGCCGTCGGCGGTGAACGCATAGACCGAGCCGAACACATCACCGAACTCGTCGTTGAATCCCGGCCCCTGAATGCCCTGGGGAAACTGACCGCGAATGTCGTTGATCTTCTTGCGCACCTGGTACCAGATTTCCGGGATGTCCTTGGCGCTGGTAGTGTCGCGCAGGTAGACGTAGACCGTTGACTCGCCGGGGCGCGTGTAGCTTTTCACGTAATCGAGGGAATCGAGTTCTTCGAGTTTTTTCTCGATGCGGTCGGTGACCTGCTTGAGGGTTTCCTCCTGGGTCGCGCCCGGCCATTTGGTCTGAATCACCATGGTCTTGATGGTGAACGACGGGTCTTCCTCACGCCCCAGATTGAAGTACGAAAACACCCCCATCAGCAGACCGACGAACATCAGATACCAGACGAACGACTGATGTTTGAGGGCCCATTCGGAGAGATTGAAAGACCCTTTCATTGACTGTCCTCGTCGAGTTTCACGGCTTGTCCGGGCTTGAGACTGTTGACGCCGGCACTGACCACACGCTCGCCGGACTTGACCCCGCCGGCCAGCACCACGGTGCTGTCGGTGCGGCGGGTCACGCTGACGTCACGCGGGGCAACGGTTTTGCTTTGCGGGTCGATCACCCAGATCCGGGTTTTGACGTCGACCTCCTGCAAGGCTGTCGCAGGCAGTTCGATGCGCGGCTTGATCGCTGAACTGAGGGTCACGCTGATTGCCGTGCCAAGACGGAATCCGGGTGGCGTGGCAGCCAGCGTCAAACGCGCACGACGGGTACGGGTGGCGCTTTGCGCCTGAGGTTCGATTTCACGGATGACCGCCGTGGTGTTGATGCTCGGATCGAGTTGCCCGGCCACCAGAAACACCACGTCGCTGGGGATCTGGTCGACCAGCGTGTCCGGCAGATCGATCACCGCTTCCTTGATGTCCGGTTGCGCCAGCGTCACCACTTGCTGGCCGGCCGTGACCACTTGCCCGGCCTCGGCGTTCCATGCAGTGACCACGGCTTTGTGGTCGGAACGCAGTTCGGTGTAGCCGAGCTGATCCTTGCTCTGGTTCACCGCCGCCCGCGCCTGGTCGAGAGACGCCTGGGTGGTTTTCAGATCGGTGGTGGCGATGTCCAGTTGCGCTTGGGCGCCGACCCCGCGATCAAACAGCGCCTGCTGACGCCGGGCGTTGGCCTGGGCGTTGATCAGTTGCGCCTCGACTTTCGCCAGGTCGCCCTGGGCCGAGCGCAACTGGTTCTGCTGGTCGGAGGGATCGAGGGTGGCGAGCAAGGTGCCCTTCTCCACCTCGGCGCCGACATCGACGTTACGGCTGGCGATGCGCCCGCCGACGCGAAAACCGGTGTTGCTCTCGTAGCGCGCCTGAATGCTGCCGGCGAAACGGCCGAGAGTTTCCTCGCTCAGCGCTTCGACCTTGATCGACAGCACCGGCCGCACCGGTTCCGGCGGTGGCTCGCTTTTTGAACAGGCACCTAGCAGCAGCCCGATGGACAGCACCCACAAAGGCTTCATGGTTGCGCTCCCGGTTGCAGATCCTTGTAGGTGTTCTCGGCGATCTCGACTTTCATGCCCGGGTGCAGCAGTTGCCCACCGGCAACAATCACTTTTTCGCCGCCCTTGAGTCCTTCGCTGATGATCACGTGCCCGGTCAGGTAGCGGCCGACGGTGACGTTGTGCAGTTGCGCCTCGCCCTTATCGTCCACCATCCACACCGCAGGTTCGCTGATGTTTTTGGTCAGGGCCGACCACGGCAGCTCCACCGCCGATTTGCCGCTGCCCTTGGCGGTGGCGCTGACCACTGAGCCAAGCTGCATGCCTTGCGGCAGACTGTCGAGGGTGACTTTGACCTGCACCGTACCGGACTGCGCCGACACGGCCGGGGTGATTTCACGTACGGTGCCCGTGGTTTTGATCGCGGGGTTGTCGAGCAGGCTGACGACAATCGAACGATCCGCGGGCCGCTGGGACAGCAGCGATTCGTACACGTTGAACACTGCGTCACGGTCGCCGTCCCGGGCCAGCGTGAAGATCGGAGCGGTCGCCTGAACCACTTGGCCAACTTCGGCCTGGCGCTCGGTGATGATGCCCGGGGCATCGGCAATCAGTGCGGTGTAGCTGAGTTGATCCTTGGCATTGGCCAATTGCGCCTGCGCCGCGCTGAGAGCACTTTGGCTACTGTGCAAAGCAGCCTGCGCGGAGTCGAATTCGCTTTGGCTGGTATAACCCTTGGGCAACAGTTTTTGCTGACGCATAAACGCCGCCGCGCTCTGTTTCACGCGGGCCTGTTCGGCCACCACCTGGGCTTGCGCGGAGTCGACGTTGGTCTGCAAATCCTTGGGATCGAGCTTGGCCAGCACTTGCCTGGCGGAGACGCGGTCACCGACATCTACCATACGCTGGATGATCTTGCCGCCAACCCGGAACGACAACTGAGTCTGCACCCGTGCCTGTACGTCACCGGTAAGGGTCACGGAGGCCGCGAAGTCAGCGGGTTTCACTTCCTGCACAAAGACCCTCGGCAGGTATTCCTGAGGAGGCTTCTTTTCACTGCAGGCCGCGAGCAAAGCGAGCAGGCTCAACATGACCGCTGTTTTCAATCCGGGACTCGCCATGCAGACTCCTTCCTGTGTACGAACGTGCAAGTGACGATACGACTGTGAGCTTAGAACAGGGTTCAACCTTCGTCCGTGCGATATATGCATTTATGTGCAACGGGTATCCTGACCCGGATTTCAGGGCATCCAGGAAGGATTTTCATGCTCAAGACCCTCGCGGTAGCCAATTACCGCTCGATCAATAAATTGGTGATTCCGCTGGGTCGGCTGAACCTCATCACCGGCCCCAACGGCAGCGGCAAATCCAACCTTTACCGGGCGCTGCGGCTGCTGGCGGAAACTGCTCAGGGCGGCGTGGTCAATGCGCTGGCCCGCGAAGGCGGGCTGGAATCGACATTCTGGGCCGGGCCGGAAACCATCAGCCGGCGCATGCGCAACGGTGAAGTGCCGATTCAGTCGACGGTCCGCCAAGGCGTGAAACGACTACGGCTGGGGTTTGCCGGGGAGGATTTCAGCTATTCGATTGCGTTGGGGTTACCCGAGCCGAGCCTCTCGTTCTTTTCCCTCGACCCGGAAATCAAAAAGGAATGCATCTGGGCCGGGCCGCTCTATCGTCCGGCCAGTCTGCTGGTGGATCGCGACGGTCCGATGATCCGTACCCGCGAGGGTCGCAGTTGGGACGTGCTGGCACAGCACACGCCGAACTTCGACAGCCTGTTCGATCAGGTCGGCAGCCTGCGCACCTCGCCGGAAGTGTTCCAGATGCGCGAGTTCATCCGCCGCTGGCGCTTCTACGATCACTTTCGCAGCGACGCCGACGCTCCGGTGCGCCAGCCACAACTGGGCACGCGCACGCCGGTGCTGCATCACGACGGCCGTGACCTGGCGGCGGCGTTGCGCACCATCATCGAGATTGGCGATCCCGAGGCATTGCAGACGGCGATCAGCGATGCTTTTCCTGGCGCAAGGCTGAACATTGCGCCGCTGCACGGCGGACGCTTTGCCATCGAGTTTTTTCAGGAAGGGTTATTGCGACCGCTATCGGCGGCCGAGTTGTCAGACGGCACGCTGCGTTATCTGCTGCTGATCGCGGCGCTGCTGACGCCACGCCCGCCTTCGCTGATGGTGCTGAACGAACCGGAGACCAGTCTGCACCCGGACCTGTTGCCGGCGCTCGCGCGGTTGATCATTCGCGCGTCTCAGGAGTGTCAGGTGTGGGTGGTTTCACACGCACGGCGATTGATTTCGGCGTTGCAGGAAGATGAGGAATGCAATTGCATCGTGCTGGAGAAGACGCTGGGGCAGACGGGGGTTGTCGGGCAGAGGATGCTGGATGAGCCGGCGTGGAATTGGCCAGATTAGGTGTGCCAGCCAAGAGCCCCCTCATCGGAACGCCGCCCGCCCAGCCCTCTCCCGAAGGGAGAGGGGACTGATTGGGGGATGCTTCAGAACTCCACCGACCTGATCTAGCTGTGCCGAATCCATAATCGACTCGATATTTCAGGTCGATGTAACTCTCAAAACACCTCGATCGGCTCCCTCTCCCTCCGGGCGGTCCGACGTTTCGGGAGGGCTGGGGTGAGGGCGAGGGTTCACTGCGGACTATCAGACGATTAGCCCTGCCACTTCCCACCCTCAACAATCACACTCTCAGGCTTGGTGTCATCACTCAGCTCTTTACGCACATATTGGTCATACAGCTTGAGCAGGTATTTCTCTTCCCCAAGCTTGGCCAACTCCGTATTCACCCAGTCACGCAGTTCAATATTGCCCTTCTTCACCGCCGGTGCAATCGGGGCTTCGGCGCCGAGTTTTTCATCCAGCACGCGGTAGCCCGGGTTCTGCTTGGCCCAACTGAACAGCACCAGATTGTCCTGGGCGTAAGCATCGCCACGGCCGTTGGCCAGGGCTTGCAGCGACTCGGAGTTTTTCTCGAACTTCAGCAGTTTCCAGTCCGGGTGATTCTTGGTCAGCCAGATATCGGCGGTGGTGCCGGTGGTAACGATCGTGGTGCGGGTCGCCAGGTCGTCCAGTTTTTTCACTTCGCTGCTCTGCGGCACCAGAGCCTGCACCGCGACCTTGAGGTTCGGGTTGGTGAATTCCACCGCTTCCTTGCGCTCCGGGGTCACGGTCATGTTGGCGAGGATCAGGTCGACCTTGTCGCTTTGCAGAAACGGAATGCGGCTCGCCGGTTCCACGGCCACGAATTCGACCTTGTTTTCATCGCCCAGCAGATCCTTGGCGAATTGGCGGCCGATGTCGGTATCGAAGCCGACATAGCGACCGGCTTCATTGACGAAACCGAACGGCGGTTTGTCGGTGAACACGCCGACGATCAGTTTGTCGCGGGCCTTGATCTTGTCCAGATAACCAGCCGGTGCGGTGCTTTCGCTGGCGACTTTCGGCTTGGCCGGTTCTTCGGTCTTGTTGCAGCCGGCCAGCAACGCGAGGCTGATCAGCGGTAAAGCAAATAGGGCTTTGGCAGTTTTCATGGCAGTTCCAGTTCCTTGGTTTGAGTCGTTTTGGGCGAAGTCGTTGAAGGCAGGGCTTCAACGTAGGAGAACTTCTCCAGGAACTGCTGCGCGCGTGCGGTTTGCGGGTTCGTAAAGAAAAGCTCGGGCGGGTTCTGTTCAAGGATGCGCCCGGCATCCATGAACACGATGCGATCGGCCACCGCGCGGGCGAAGGCCATTTCGTGAGTGACGATCAACAGGGTCATGCCTTCGCGGGCCAGGCCCTGAATCACTTCCAGCACTTCCTTGACCATCTCCGGGTCGAGGGCGGCGGTGACTTCATCGAAGAGCATGACCCGTGGGTTCATGCACAACGAACGGACGATGGCGATGCGTTGCTGCTGACCACCGGACAGTTGCCGGGGAAAGGCATCGCGCTTGTCCAGCAGGCCGACGCGTTCAAGCAGCGCTTCGGCTTGTTGCCGTGCTTCGCGGCGTTCGCGCTTCTGCACTTTGAGTGGGCCGAGCAGCAAGTTGTCGAGCACGCTCATGTGCGGGAACAGGTGATAACTCTGGAACACCATGCCGATCTGCTGACGGACTTCACGCCAGTCGGTGGCCTTGTCCAGCAGCTCGCGCCCGGCGAATTTCAGGTGGCCGCTGTGGGCGGTTTCCAGACCATTGAGGCAACGCAGCAGGGTGCTTTTTCCGCAGCCGCTGGGGCCAAGAATGACGATGACTTCGCCGGATTTCACTTGCAGGTCGATGCCCTTGAGCACCTGATGTTCGCCGAAGAATTTGTTGAAGCCCTGAAACTCGATCAATGCACTCATGCTTGCGTCCAGCGCCGCTCCAGCACGCGCGAGGCGGCCGACAGCGGGTAGCAGATGAAAAAGAAAAACAGGAACAGCGCGCCGTAGATCAGCACCGATTCGTAGGTGCGCTCGATGATTTGCTGGCCGACCTTGATCACGTCCACCACGCCGATCAGCACCGCCAGCGAACTGGTCTTGATGATCCGTGTGTAGACGTTGATGGTCGGTGGCGTCATGCGTTTCAGCGCCTGGGGCAACAGCACGTAGCCGTAGAGCTGCGCCGCGTTCAGGCCGATCGACAGCCCCGCCTCACGCTGCCCGCGCGGCAACGAATGCAGAGCACCGCGCGCCACTTCGCCGACCTCACTGGCGCCCCACAGCGACAGCACCAGCACCGCGCACCAGAAGCTCGGCAGGCTCAGGCCAAAGAAAATCGGCAGGCCAAAAAACAGCAGGTACAACCAGACCAGCACCGGAATCGCTCGGAACAGCTCCAGATAGATCCGCAACACCGCGTTCAGCCACGTCACGTTGAGCGTGCGCAGCACGCCGTAGAGCACGCCGCCGACAGTGCTGATGGCGATGCTCAGGAACGAGATCGACAGGGTTTGCCCGGCGCCTTTTGCCAGTTGCGGCAACGACACCCAGAGCAGTTCAAGACCCGAACTGGCCATGCTGGAGCCTCCTTTCCAGACGGCTCAACAGCAGCGACAGCGGCAGGAACAACAGCACGCAGATCAGCGTCAGCACGGCGAGCATTTCGTAGGTTTTGTAGTAGAGCGCGATATAGCTCTTGGTGGTGTAGAGAATCTCCGGCACCGCCACGGCCGAGACCACGGTGGTCTCCTTGAGCAGGAAAATGAAATTGGCGAACAGCGACGGCAGGCTGAGGATCCCGGCTTGCGGCAGGATCACGTAGCGCAGCAACTGGCCATGGGACAGGCCAATGGAACGGCCCGACTCCAGTTGCGCCTGGGGCACCGCATCGACGCCGGCGCGCAGCACTTCTGTCAGGTAGGCGCCGCCGAGGAAAGTCATGGTGATGATCGCCGCCGTGAAACCGGAAACCTTGACCCCCAGTGCCGGCAAGGCGAAGTAGACGAAGAACAACTGGATCAGCAGTGGCGTGTTGCGCGCCAGCTCCACATACAGCCCGACCAGCTTCTGCAGGTAAGGGGTGCGAAACACCAGAATCGTCGCATTGAGCAACGCCACCAGCAGCGAGGTGCCGATGGCGATCAAACCGACCTGCAGCGTCACGCCCACGGCTTTTAAAAACGCCGGCAGGGTGCTGAGGATAAATGCGAAATCGAAGTTCATGAAACATCCTGACGCCGCTCGGTAAGCGACGATGGTGCAGTCCATGGGCAGCGGATAGCTGCCCGGCAGGCACCGACTTTAAAGGTATAAAAAGAAGAATTTAAATACCGTTAAAGCATATTGATATCACGCAAAAAACTAATCGTCGGGTTTGCCGGGAAGAAGGAGGAAGGCTATTGTCCCCAGCGCTGTAGGACGGATCTTTTTTTCATCGAAGCCCTCCAAGGACGAACAGCTTTTGGCCAGACTCCCCCGGCCGAACCCCATAACAAGGAAGAGAACATGGACGTAAAAGTGCCGCAGCGACTGGATCCGCAGGATTTCGTGAAATGGCTGGTGGCTTTGCGCAGAGCGTTGAAACACACCGCGTAGATCAAACGCGAAAAGCCCCCTCACCCCAGCCCTCTCCCCCTGGGAGAGGGAGTCGACAGAGTTGTCTTTCGACAGACATCGACCTGAAAAACCGAGCCGATTATGGATTCGGTGAAGAATAATCAGGTCGGCGTATCTCTACAGCATCCCCCAATCAGTCCCCTCTCCCTCCGGGAGTGTATGTACCGGAGACATGGTGGACAGGTGTTCGGAGACATCAGCATCGCCTTGACGTGCACCGCCATCGATTGCTTGGCGGCCTTGATCACCGCAGCTGGTTCGGTCTTGGCGCGGGCGCGGTATTCGTCCCAGGTCCAGCCGGCCGGCAGGTAGCCGTTGAGCGGGTCGTGGGCGCTGGTCTGGTCGGTGACCATGTCCGGGCGCACGCCGCGACGGACCAGTTCCGGGAGGATTTCCGCAGCGTTACCCAGCAGCGCGATGGAGATCGCCTTGCCTTCCTTGGTGTACTTGGTGATACGCGCCAGCGCGTCGTCGAGGTCTTTGGCTTGCTCGTCGACGTAATGGCTTTTCAGGCGGAAATCGATGCTGACCTGCTGGCATTCGATGTTCAGCGAGCAGGCACCGGCCAGGGTCGCGGCCAATGGCTGGGCGCCACCCATGCCGCCCAGGCCGGCGGTCAGGACCCAGCGGCCCTTGAGGTTGGAATCGTAATGTTGGCGACCGGCCTCGACGAAGGTTTCGTAAGTGCCCTGGACGATGCCCTGGCTGCCGATGTAGATCCAACTGCCGGCGGTCATCTGGCCGTACATCGCCAGGCCTTTGGCGTCGAGTTCGTTGAAGTGTTCCCAGGTCGCCCAGTGCGGCACCAGGTTGGAGTTGGCGATCAGCACGCGCGGGGCATTGCTGTGGGTCTTGAACACGCCGACCGGTTTGCCGGATTGCACCAGCAGGGTCTCGTCGTCGTTCAGGTTGGTCAGACTTTCGACGATCTTGTCGTAGCATTCCCAGTTACGCGCGGCGCGACCGATGCCCCCGTAGACCACCAGCTCTTTCGGGTTCTCGGCCACTTCCGGGTCGAGGTTGTTCATCAGCATGCGCAGCGGCGCTTCAGTCAGCCAGCTCTTGGCGGTCAGCTTGTTACCGCGTGCGGCGCGGATTTCGACGTCACGATACTTTGTAGGTTTATGGGCATTGTCAGTCACGAAAAAGACTCCTCAGCGATCAATTCAAACCAACCCTGGCGATGGGCAAGCGGCTTGTGCGCTTCAATGCGCGACAAGCGAATCAGTGGACGTGATGCGGAGTTTTGTTCAACTCGTATGCATACGTCTTTACTTGTACATACAAGCATATGCAATTGAACGGCCAACTTGCTGAGAAGCTATCCAACAAGAACCGCAGACATGGCTGGAGAGCGCCAAAATCAAGGGTTGCAGCGTATTTCAGCTTTTTTGCAGGGATTGTTTTGAGCGGCGGGAGACGGTTACAGAAACGTGGCGTTGCGCCTCGCTGGGGTGTTCGGTAACAAAAAGTGGGGAAAATGCCACAGCCTGGAGACCCCAAGGGGACTCCAGGCTATGACCGGTTATTGCGGGTTACCCATGTGGATAACTTATTCGACGGTGACCGACTTCGCCAGGTTGCGCGGCTGATCCACGTCGGTGCCTTTGAGCACAGCGACGTAGTACGACAGCAGTTGCAGCGGAATGGTGTAGAGGATCGGCGACAGGATGTCGTGGATGTGCGGCATCTGCACCACGTGGGTGCCTTCGCCGTTGGTCATCCCGGCCTTCTCGTCAGCGAACACGATCAGTTCGCCGCCACGGGCGCGGACTTCCTGCAGATTGGACTTGAGCTTCTCGAGCAGTTCGTTGTTCGGCGCCACGGTGACCACCGGCATGTCGTTATCCACAAGCGCCAGAGGACCATGCTTCAGTTCGCCGGCAGGATAGGCTTCGGCGTGGATGTACGAGATTTCCTTGAGTTTCAGGGCCCCTTCCATCGCTACCGGGTATTGCGCGCCGCGACCGAGGAACAGGGTGTGGTTCTTGTCGGCGAACAGTTCGGCGATTTTTTCCACGGTGCTGTCCATAGCCAGCGCTTCGCCCAAGCGAGTTGGCAGGCGACGCAATTCTTCTACCAGTCGGGCTTCAACACCTTTTTCCAGAGTGCCGCGGACCTGGCCCAGGGACAGGGTCAACAGCAGCAGGCCGACCAGTTGTGTGGTGAACGCTTTGGTCGAGGCCACGCCGATTTCGCGGCCGGCCTGAGTCAGCAGGGTCAGGTCGGATTCGCGCACCAGCGAACTGATGCCGACGTTGCAGATCGCCAGGCTGCCAAGGAAACCCAATTCCTTGGCGTTGCGCAGGGCGGCCAGGGTGTCGGCGGTTTCGCCGGACTGGGAAATGGTGACGAACAGTGTGTCCGGCTGCACCACCACCTTGCGGTAGCGGAACTCACTGGCAACTTCGACCTGACACGGAATCCCCGCCAGCTCTTCGAGCCAGTAACGGGCAACCATGCCGGCGTGGTAACTGGTGCCGCACGCAACGATCTGTACATTGCGCACTTTGGCGAACAGTTCGGCGGCTTGCGGGCCGAACGCCTGTACCAGCACTTGGTCCGAGCTCAATCGACCTTCCAGCGTGCGTTGCACCACGGATGGCTGCTCGTGGATTTCCTTGAGCATGTAGTGGCGGAACTCGCCTTTGTCGGCAGCTTCAGCACCGTCGGTGTACTGCACGGTCTGGCGCTCGACGGCTTTGCCGGTCACGTCCCAGATCTGCACCTTGTCACGCTGGATTTCGGCGATATCGCCCTCTTCCAGGTACATGAAACGGTCGGTGACCTGACGCAGGGCCAATTGGTCGGAAGCGAGGAAGTTCTCGCCCAGGCCCAGGCCGATCACCAGTGGGCTGCCGCTGCGAGCCGCGACCAGGCGATCCGGTTGCAGCGCGTGGATAACCGCCAGACCGTAGGCGCCATGCAGTTCCTTGACCGTTGCCTTCAGGGCGTCGGACAGGTCCGGCAGCGCCTTGAGTTTTTCGGTCAGCAGGTGGGCGATGACTTCGGTGTCGGTGTCGGAAGAGAACACATAACCCTGCGCCTTGAGTTGCTCACGCAGCGCCTCATGGTTTTCGATGATGCCGTTGTGCACCACCGCGACGTTGCCAGAGAAATGCGGGTGCGCATTGCGTTCGCTCGGCGCACCATGGGTTGCCCAGCGGGTGTGGGCGATACCGAGACGGCCAATCAGCGGATGTTCAGCAAGGGCCGTGTCCAGTTCGCTGACCTTGCCGACACGACGGGTGCGTTCCAGCGTGCCGTCATTGGTGTACACCGCCACACCGGCACTGTCATAACCCCGGTATTCGAGACGCTTGAGGCCCTCGACCAGGATGGCGGTGATATTACGTTCAGCTACCGCGCCGACAATTCCACACATGCTTATTTCTCCTGACTGACCGTCGCGCAAATCAAATTGATACCGCGAGCCTGAATCTGATCCCGTGCCTCCTGCGGCAGGCGATCATCGGTGATTAGGGTATGGACACTGCTCCATGGCAGCTCCAGGTTTGGAATCTTGCGGCCGATCTTGTCGGCCTCGACCATCACGATCACTTCCCGCGCCACTTCCGCCATCACCCGGCTCAGGCCGAGCAATTCATTGAAGGTGGTGGTGCCACGCACCAGATCGATGCCGTCGGCACCGATGAACAATTGATCAAAGTCGTAAGAGCGTAGTACCTGCTCGGCGACCTGGCCCTGAAAGGATTCCGAATGGGGATCCCAGGTGCCACCGGTCATCAGCAGGACAGGTTCATGTTCGAGTTCGCTCAGGGCGTTGGCGACGTGCAGGGAGTTGGTCATCACCACCAGACCCGGCTGCTGGCCGAGCTCGGGAATCATCGCGGCCGTGGTACTGCCGCTGTCGATGATGATGCGGGCGTGCTCGCGAATGCGTGTTACCGCAGCGCGGGCAATCGCCTGTTTGTATTTGGAAACGTTCTGGCTGACGTCGGCCACCAGTTCCTGGGGCATGGTGATCGCTCCGCCATAACGGCGCAGCAACAGACCATGGCTTTCCAGCGCGGCCAGATCCTTGCGAATCGTAACTTCCGAGGTTTCGAAACGCTTGGCGAGCTCGTCGACACTGACTTCGCCCTGCTCGTTGAGCAAGGCCAGAATGTTGTGGCGACGTTGGGGTGTATTGCGTTTCGACATAGCGCGCTAAGTTTCGATTCGAAAGATAATGAAAGCAATCAAAACCTATCGCAGCAAACCCGTCAAGACGGGGATGAAAAAAAATCGCTGCCCGTGGGCAGCGATCCTTTGAATTGAAGCGCTGTGGATAACTCAGCTCTTCTTGATCTTCTCCGGCCGCTTCCAGCCATCGATGTTCTTCTGCCGCGCACGGCCCACCGCCAACTGAGCGTTATCCACGTTCTGGGTGATGGTCGAACCGGCTGCGGTGGTTGCACCCGCTGAGATATCCACAGGCGCGACCAGCGAGTTGTTGGAGCCGATGAACACATCTTCGCCCAACACGGTTTTCCACTTGTTGGCGCCATCGTAGTTGCAGGTGATGGTACCGGCGCCGATGTTGGTGCGGGCACCGATTTCGGCGTCGCCCAGATAAGTCAGGTGTCCAGCCTTGGCGCCTTCGCCCATATGGGCGTTTTTCAGTTCGACGAAGTTACCCACATGAGCGCGGGCCTCCAGCACGGTGCCCGGACGCAGGCGTGCAAACGGGCCGGCATCGCTGCCTTCACCCAGTACCGCGCCTTCAATATGACTGTTGGCCTTGATCACCACGCCTTTGCGCAGGGTGCTGTCTTTGATCACGCAGTTCGGGCCGATCACCACGTCGTCTTCGATGACAACCTTGCCTTCGAGAATGACGTTGATGTCGATCAGCACATCGCGACCGACGGTTACTTCACCACGCAAATCGAACCGCGCCGGATCGCGCAGGGTTACGCCCTGAGCCATCAGGTGACGGCCAGCGCGCAACTGATAGTGGCGCTCCAGCTCGGACAGTTGTTTACGATCATTGGCGCCCTGCACTTCCATCGGGTCGTGAGGTTGTTCGGTGGCAACCACCAGGCCATCACCGACTGCCATTTCAATCACGTCGGTCAGGTAATACTCGCCTTGGGCGTTGTTGTTCGACAGACGCCCCATCCAGTCAGCCAGATGGCTGGCAGGCACCGCGAGAATGCCGGTATTGCCTTCGGTGATCGCGCGTTGTGCTTCGCTGGCGTCCTTGTGCTCGACAATCGCCGCGACCTTGCCGCTGGCATCACGCACTATGCGGCCATAACCGGTCGGGTCGTCCAGTTCGACGGTCAACAACCCCATCTGCCCTGGCACAACGTGCTTGAGCAGACGCTGCAGGGTTTCGACTTCGATCAGCGGCACGTCACCGTAGAGAATCAGAACGGTATCGGCGGTGATGAACGGCACAGCCTGGGCAGTCGCATGGCCGGTGCCCAACTGCTTGTCCTGCAGGACAAAATTGAGATCATCGGCGGCCAGCCGCTCGCGCACCACATCGGCGCCATGGCCGATGACGACGTGAATGCGCTGTGGATCAAGTTGACGGGCGCTGTGGATAACATGGCCGAGCATCGAGTCACCGGCAATCGGGTGCAGCACTTTCGGCAGTGCCGAACGCATACGGGTGCCTTGACCGGCCGCGAGGATAACGATTTCAAGAGACATGACTGGCTACCAATCCTGGGTGGTCAGCAACTGCGACCGGGTTTTTGAAAGTCGGAAAAGAAAAAAGGGTAGCCGAGGCTACCCTTTTTTAACAATCGCACAACAAGTGGCTGACGGATTAACCGCCAAACTTCTTGCGGATCTGCTGGACGGTGCGCAGCTGAGCTGCAGCCTCGGCCAGTCGTGCGGACGCAGCTCCGTAGTCGAAATCTGCGCTCTTCTCATGCAGAGCAGCTTCGGCAGCCTTGAGAGCTGCTTGAGCCTGAGCTTCATCCAGGTCGGCGGCACGTTGCACGGTATCGGCAAGCACCTTGACCATGTTCGGCTGAACCTCGAGGAAACCACCGGAGATGTAAAACACCTCGGCTTCCCCGCCTTGCTTGATCAGGCGGATCGGACCCGGCTTGAGATTCGTGATCAGCGGCGCGTGGCCCAGAGCGATACCAAGATCACCCAGAGCACCGTGCGCAATCACCATCTCGACCAGGCCGGAAAAGATTTCTCCTTCCGCGCTGACGATATCGCAATGGACTGTCATAGCCATCTGATTGCCTCAACCTAAATGAGCGCCCGTTGCCGGGCGCCGGGATTACAGTTTCTTGGCTTTCTCGATCGCTTCTTCGATGCCGCCAACCATGTAGAACGCTTGTTCTGGCAGGTGGTCGTAGTCACCGTTGAGGATGCCTTTGAAGCCAGCAATGGTGTCTTTCAGGGAAACGTATTTACCCGAAGCACCGGTGAAGACTTCAGCCACGAAGAACGGCTGCGACAAGAAGCGCTGGATCTTACGAGCACGGTTTACCAACTGCTTGTCGGCTTCCGACAGCTCGTCCATACCCAGGATCGCGATGATGTCCTTCAGCTCTTTGTAACGCTGCAGCACGTACTGAACGCCGCGAGCGGTCTCGTAGTGATCGTTGCCGATCACGTTCGGGTCCAGCTGACGCGAAGTCGAGTCCAGTGGGTCTACCGCTGGGTAGATACCCAGGGAAGCGATGTCACGGGACAGAACGACGGTGGCGTCCAAGTGAGCAAACGTGGTCGCTGGCGACGGGTCGGTCAAGTCGTCCGCAGGTACGTATACCGCTTGGATCGAGGTGATCGAACCTTCCTTGGTCGAAGTGATACGTTCTTGCAGAACGCCCATCTCTTCAGCCAGGGTCGGCTGGTAACCTACTGCCGAAGGCATACGGCCCAGCAGTGCGGATACTTCAGTACCGGCCAGGGTGTAACGATAGATGTTGTCAACGAACAGCAGAACGTCGTTACCTTCGTCACGGAACTTCTCGGCCATGGTCAGGCCGGTCAGTGCTACGCGCAGACGGTTTCCCGGCGGCTCGTTCATCTGACCGTAAACCAGTGCCACTTTGTCCAGAACGTTGGAGTCCTTCATCTCGTGGTAGAAGTCGTTACCCTCACGAGTACGCTCACCCACACCGGCGAACACGGAATAACCGCTGTGCTCGATGGCGATGTTACGGATCAGTTCCATCATGTTTACGGTTTTGCCTACACCGGCACCACCGAACAGACCGACTTTACCGCCTTTTGCAAACGGGCAAACCAGGTCGATAACCTTGATGCCGGTTTCCAGCAGGTCGTTGCCGCCTGCCTGTTCAGCGAACGAAGGCGCTGGACGGTGAATGCCCCAACGCTCGTCGGTGTCGATCGGACCAGCTTCGTCGATCGGGTTACCGAGGACGTCCATGATCCGGCCCAGGGTCGCTTTACCGACCGGTACGGAGATGGCCGCGCCAGAATCGGTAACTTCCAGACCGCGCTTCAAGCCCTCGGTGGAACCCATCGCAATGGTGCGAACCACGCCGTCGCCCAGCTGTTGCTGAACTTCCAGAGTGGTTTCAGCCGCGCTCACTACTTTCAGCGCGTTGTAGATGCTCGGTACGCTGTCGCGTGGAAATTCCACGTCGATAACGGCGCCGATGATTTGAACGATACGTCCGCTACTCATAGCTGGATCCTCTGAATATTTGAACCGTTAAACCGCGGCAGCGCCGCCGACGATTTCCGAGATCTCTTGGGTGATCGCAGCCTGACGCGCCTTGTTGTAGATCAGCTGCAAATCGCTGATCAAATCACCGGCGTTGTCGGTAGCGTTCTTCATCGCGATCATCCGCGCAGCTTGTTCAGCCGCGTTGTTCTCGACCACCGCCTGGTAGACCTGCGACTCCACGTAACGGACCATCAAGCCATCCAGCAGCTCCTTGGCATCCGGTTCGTAGAGATAGTCCCAGTGGTGCTTGAGGTCTTGATCCGGGGTTGCCACCAATGGAATCAACTGCTCCACGGTAGGCTGTTGCGTCATGGTGTTGATGAACTTGTTGGACACCACGGACAGGCGGTCAATACGGCCGTCCAGATAAGCATCCAGCATCACCTTGACGCTGCCGATCAGATCATTGATCGACGGCTCTTCACCCAGGTGGCTGATAGCTGCAACGACGTTACCGCCGAAGTTACGGAAAAAGGCCGCACCCTTGCTACCAACGACACACAGATCAATCTCGACGCCGTTTTCGCGGTTTACCGCCATGTCCTTGACCAGGGCCTTGAACAGGTTGGTGTTCAAGCCGCCGCACAGACCACGGTCACTGCTCACCACGACATAACCAACGCGCTTGATGGCGCGGTCGATCATGAACGGGTGGCGGTATTCCGGGTTGGCGTTGGCCAGATGCCCAATTACCTGGCGGATACGCTCCGCATAAGGACGGCTAGCAGCCATGCGCATTTGTGCCTTGCGCATTTTGCTGACCGCCACTTTTTCCATGGCGCTGGTAATCTTTTGCGTGCTTTTGATGCTCGCAATCTTACTGCGAATCTCTTTTGCGCCTGCCATGTAACACCTATCAGGTTAGCAAGCGGGAGCCTTGCGGCTCCCGCTGCGGCTTACCAGGTTTGGGTGGCCTTGAACTTCTCGATACCGGCTTTCATGCCAGCGTCGATTTCGTCATTGAAGTCACCCTTCACGTTGATCTTCGCCATCAAATCGGCGTGATCGCGGTTGAAGAAAGCAATCAGCGCTTGTTCGAAGCTGCCGATCTTGGCGATTTCAACGTCAGTCAGGAACCCACGCTCAGCGGCATACAGCGACAGCGCCATGTCAGCGATCGACATTGGTGCGTATTGCTTCTGCTTCATCAGCTCGGTAACGCGCTGACCATGCTCAAGTTGCTTACGGGTCGCTTCGTCCAGGTCAGAAGCGAACTGGGCGAATGCCGCCAGTTCACGGTACTGAGCCAGAGCGGTACGGATACCACCGGACAGCTTCTTGATGATCTTGGTCTGAGCGGCACCACCCACACGGGATACCGAAACACCGGCGTTCACTGCAGGGCGGATGCCCGAGTTGAACATGGCCGATTCCAGGAAGATCTGACCGTCGGTGATGGAAATCACGTTGGTCGGAACGAACGCGGAAACGTCGCCAGCCTGGGTTTCGATGATCGGCAGTGCGGTCAGGGAACCGGTTTTGCCGGTCACTGCGCCGTTGGTGAACTTCTCTACGTACTCTTCCGAAACGCGGGATGCGCGCTCCAGCAGACGGGAGTGGAGATAGAACACGTCGCCTGGGTAAGCTTCACGGCCTGGTGGACGGCGCAGCAGCAGGGAAATCTGGCGGTAAGCCACTGCTTGCTTGGACAGATCGTCATAAACGATCAGCGCGTCTTCACCGCGGTCGCGGAAGAATTCACCCATGGTGCAACCGGAGTACGGAGCCAGGAATTGCAGCGCAGGAGATTCCGAAGCACTGGCAGCCACGATGATCGTGTTGGCCAGAGCGCCGTTTTCTTCCAGCTTGCGAACCACGTTGGCGATGGTCGATTGTTTCTGACCGATTGCAACGTAGACGCAGAAAATGCCGCTGTCTTTCTGGTTGATGATCGCGTCGATCGCCAGAGCGGTCTTACCGATCTGACGGTCACCGATGATCAGCTCACGCTGGCCACGGCCGACAGGGATCATGGCATCGACAGCCTTGTAGCCAGTCTGTACAGGCTGGTCTACCGACTTACGCCAGATCACGCCCGGAGCAACTTTCTCGACCGCGTCGGTCAAGGTGTTGTTCAGTGGACCTTTGCCGTCAACCGGGTTACCCAGTGCGTCGACAACGCGACCCAGCAGTTCCTTACCAACCGGAACTTCGAGGATGCGGCCGGTGCACTTGGCGCTCATGCCTTCAGCCAGAGACTGGTAGGAGCCCAATACAACAGCACCTACGGAGTCTTGCTCCAGGTTGAGGGCCATACCGTAGACGCCGCCCGGAAACTCGATCATCTCGCCGTACATGACGTCGGCCAGACCGTGAATCCGCACGATACCGTCAGATACGCTGACGACAGTGCCTTCGTTACGGGCTTGGGAGGTCACATCGAGCTTGTCGATGCGGCCCTTGATAATTTCACTTATTTCGGAAGGATTGAGTTGCTGCATTGCTCTGCTGCCCCTTCAAACTCAAGATTTCAATGCTTCGGCAAGTTTCGCGATTTTGCCGCGAATCGAGCCATCGATAACCAGGTCGCCGGCGCGGATAACGACACCACCTATAAGGGCAGCATCCTCCGCAACTTGCAGGCGCACTTCCCGGTTGAGTCGTGCACTGAGAACCTTGGCGAGTTTGTCTTGCTGTTCTTGGTTCAATGCAAAAGCACTGGTCACTTCAACGTCTACCGATTTCTCTTGTTCGGCCTTGTACAGGTCGAAAAGAGCGGCAATCTCCGGCAGAAGCGGGAGACGGTCGTTTTCGGCAACGACATTGATGAAGTTCTGTGCCTTGGCATCAAACTTGTCGCCGCACACGTCAATGAACGTGGCGGCCTTTTCTGCGCTCGTCAGTCGCGGGGCCTTGAGCACGCGCTGCATGGTGTCGTCTTGCGACACCGCTGCAGCCAGGCCGAGCATGGCTGACCAATTGGCCAGTTGCTGGTGGGCCTGAGCGTGCTCGAAGGCCGCCTTAGCGTAAGGTCGGGCCAACGTGGTCAGTTCTGCCATGATCGCCCTCGCTTAGATTTCAGCAGCCAGTTGGTTAACCAGCTCTGCGTGCGCGTTTTGATCGATTGTGGCACCCAGGATCTTCTCGGCGCCGCCGACAGCCAGCAAGCCCACTTGGGCGCGCAGCTTGTCTTTGACACTGTTCAGTTCCTGTTCGATCTCGGCTTGAGCCTGAACCTTCACACGGTCAGCGTCGACGCGGGCCTTTTCAACGGCCTCTTCGACAATCTGGTTACCGCGTTTCTTGGCTTGCTCGATGATTTCAGCTGCCTGAGCTTTCGCTTCGCGCAGTTGCTGACCCGCTTTTTCTTGGGCCAACTCCAGGTCGCGAGCTGCACGGCTGGCAGCGTCCAGACCATCAGCGATCTTCTTTTGACGTTCGTGCAGAGCAGCGATGACCGGAGGCCATACATACTTCATGCAGAACAGTACAAAAATCAGGAACGCAACGGACTGGCCAATCAGGGTCGCATTAATGTTCACGCCAACACCTCGCAGTTACGTTGTCCATCACACCAAATCACTCGGAAAATCCGAATGATTAGCCAGCGATTTGACCAACGAACGGGTTCGCAAAGGTGAAGAACAGAGCGATACCAACACCGATCATGGTTACGGCGTCGAGCAGACCGGCAACGATGAACATTTTAACTTGCAGCATTGGAACCATTTCTGGCTGACGCGCTGCGCCTTCCAGGAACTTGCCGCCCAGCAGGCCGAAACCAATTGCGGTACCCAGTGCGCCCAGGCCGATCAACAGTGCAACAGCGATAGCGGTTAGACCAACTACAGTTTCCATCTTTCCTCCCGACTTTTACGTCGTATGGTTTAGGTTTTTTAGATTAAAGCGGTAAAACAAATCGTTTCATGGTGCCCCGTGAGGAGCCCCTTCCCGTTTTACCGGGAAGGACATCAGACTAGTCGAGACTGGTCTTAATGGTTTTCTTCGTGCGCCATCGACAGGTAAACGATGGTCAGCATCATGAAGATGAACGCCTGCAGGGTGATGATCAGGATGTGGAACACAGCCCACGCCCACTGCAGGACAACGCCCAGGCCGCTCAGCCAGAGCAGGCCGCTGCCGAACATCACAGCGATCAGGATGAACACCAGCTCGCCGGCATACATGTTGCCGAACAGACGCAGAGCCAGAGAGATCGGTTTGGCGATCAGGGTCACGAATTCCAACAGGAAGTTCACCGGGATCAGCAGAGCCTGAACAAAAATGTTCTTGCTACCGAACGGGTGCAGGGTCAGCTCGCCGATGAAGCCGCCGAAGCCCTTGACCTTGATGCTATAGAAAATGATCAGTGCGAAAACCGAGAACGCCATGCCCAGGGTCGCGTTCGGGTCGGTAGTCGACACGGCGCGGAACGGGATGTGGTGGTCGCCGGTGATCAGGATGGCCAGCTGAGGAATCCAGTCGACCGGTACCAGGTCGACGGCGTTCATCAGGAACACCCAGACGAAGATGGTCAGTGCCAGCGGTGCAATCACCGGGCTACGGCCATGGAAGCTGTCTTTCACGCTGCCATCGACGAATTCGACCAGCACTTCAACGAAGTTCTGCAGTGCACCTGGCTGACCGGAAGTCGCCTTCTTGGCCGCCATGCGGAAAAGAAGAACGAAAATCAGACCCAGCGCGACCGACCAGCCGAGGGTATCGACGTGGAAAGCCCAGAAGCCCATTTCCTTGGCTTCTGCTGCGGTGTGGGCAAAGCCCCAGCCGCCGTTGGGTAGCTGACCGAAGGTCAGGTTCTGCAAGTGGTGCTGGATATAGCCCGAAGCGGTTGTTTCTGCCATGGTTGCCTCAAACGCCCTAAGGTCTCGAAAGTCTTGTTCTCATCAGCAGGGGAGCGAACCAGCTGACCGACTGAGTCAGCACGAAGGCACCGAATACAGCAATCGGCGCCAATGGCTTCACACCTGCAAACACCAGTGCAAACAGCACTGCCGTCAAAATCAATTTGCCTGCCTCGCCGGCGTAGAACGACCGGACGATGGACTGGGCTGCTCGGGCGCCGGAAAACCGAAATGCCTTGTGAGCGAAATAAACATTGGGCAGCAAGGCTATCAGGCCTCCGCAAAGTCCCGAGTATCCGGCAACGACTCCGTGCCATTGCCAGAGCGCCAAAGCGGCAATCAGCAAAACGACAAATTGAGCCATTAACACCGGAAAAACCGCCAGGCGATGGAACGGCAGGCGGTTTGGCTTGCGGGTTTCCATCACGATTGCTCTCCAATGGTCGGCTGCCGAAATTCAATAACTTGGCATAATTTGTGCCGACAAAATGCGCGCAGAGTATAGGGGCGGTTCTGCCCCTATTCAACTGTCAGGTAGTGATTTCCGACTGCGCGCTACAAGAGGAATTGTTTCAGCGGATGTGTGCGAGCACACCCTGGAGCTCATCGAGGGAGTTGTAACCGATCACCAACTGACCCTTTCCCTTCTTCCCGTGGCGAATCTGCACCGCAGAGCCTAGGCGCTCAGCCAGACGCTGCTCGAGGCGAGCGATATCCGGGTCGGGTTTGGAGGGTTCGACAGGCTCGGGTTTGCCACTCAACCACTGACGAACCAGTGCTTCAGTCTGGCGCACGGTAAGACCGCGTGCGACAACATGTCGCGCCCCTTCCACCTGCTGATTGTCCGGCAGACCGAGCAATGCACGGGCATGGCCCATTTCCAGGTCGCCGTGGGACAGCATGGTCTTGATGACTTCCGGCAGCGCAATCAGGCGCAACAGGTTGGCCACGGTGACGCGGGACTTACCCACAGCCTCGGCCACCTGTTGCTGGGTGAGCTGGAATTCCTGCTGCAAACGCTGCAGGGCCACCGCCTCTTCGATCGGATTCAGGTCTTCGCGCTGGATGTTCTCGATCAGCGCAATCGCGATCGCGGTTTCATCCGGCACATCACGGACCATGGCCGGGATGGTTTCCTGCCCGGCCTGCTGGCTTGCACGCCAGCGACGCTCACCGGCGATGATTTCAAAGCGGCCACCACCAATCGGGCGAACCACAATCGGCTGCATTACGCCCTGGGCCTTGATCGACTGCGCCAGCTCTTCCAGCGCCTGCGGATCCATGTCCCGGCGTGGCTGATACTTGCCGCGTTGCAGCAGGTCCAATGGAAGGTGCTGCAACTCACGGCTGTCTGCCTGCGCCGCTTGTTCTTCCAGCGAGCTGACAGTCGGACCGCTCAGCAGTGCATCCAGTCCTCGTCCGAGACCTCGTTTCTTGACGGCCATGGGGATTCCTTAAGTTGGCTGAGCAGCGGCGATGCGTGAATTTTTGCGCTGACGGCGAACCATCTCGCCTGCCAGGGCCAGATAGGCCAGCGCGCCACGCGATTGCTTGTCGTAAGCCAGCGCCGGCATGCCGTAGCTCGGGGCTTCGGCCAGGCGGATGTTGCGCGGGATCACCGTGTCGTACAGCTGATCACCAAAGTGTTCCTTGAGCTGCGCCGATACATCGTTCATCAGGCTCAGGCGCGGGTCGTACATGGTCCGCAGCAGGCCCTCGACTTTCAGGTTCGGGTTCAGCAGTTCGGCGATGCGCTTGATGTTATCCACAAGGTCGCTCAAACCTTCGAGCGCAAAGTACTCGCACTGCATGGGGATAATCACCCCGTCAGCGGCGACCAGTGCGTTCAACGTGAGCATCGACAGCGACGGCGGGCAGTCGATCAGAATGTAATCGTAGTTTTCACGGATCGGCGCCAGCGCGCTGCGCAGACGGCTTTCCTTCATCTGCATTTCCAGCAGCACCACTTCGGCCGCCGTCAGGTCGCGGTTGGCCGGCAGCAGTTGATAACCGCCGTGTTCGGAGTAGTGCATGGCCTGGGCCAGATCGCATTCGCCGATCAGCAGGTCGTAGACCGAGTTTTCCAGGCCATGTTTATCCACACCGCTACCCATGGTGGCGTTGCCCTGTGGATCGAGATCGATCAACAGCACCCGGCGCTTGGTCGCGACCAGGGATGCTGCGAGGTTGATGCAGGTGGTGGTCTTGCCCACACCACCCTTTTGGTTCGCTATCGCGAATACCTTAGCCATTCTTGCTTGTGTTCCCAATCATGCCGTGCGGCGCAGTATCAGCAGATGGCGTTGGCCTTGGCAACCGGGTACGGCCAGGGCGTGTTCGCTATCGAGTTTGAAGTCTGCCGGCAATGCTACCAGCTCATCGGCCGGATGGACGCCCTTCATTGCCAGCCAGCGTGTATCGGCGTCGCCGAGATGGCGAGTCCAGTTGGTGAAGTTCTCCATGCTGCTGAATGCCCGGGAAATAATCCCGTTGAACGGCTGCGCAGGCTGGAACGCTTCGACGCGACTGTGGATAACTTGCAGGTTATCCAGTTTGAGTTCGAGTTTGACCTGGGTCAGGAAGCGGGTTTTCTTGCCGTTGCTGTCCAGGCAGGTCACTTGCGAGTCCGGATACAGGATTGCCAAAGGGATCCCCGGCATGCCGCCGCCGCTGCCGACATCCAGCCAGCGGCCATTTTCGATGAACGACATCACGCTGAGGCTATCGAGCAAGTGACGGGAAACCATTTCATCCGGATCGCGCACGGCGGTCAGGTTGTAGGCCTGGTTCCATTTGATCAACAGGGCCAGATAACCCAGCAGCAATTCGTGCTGGGCTTCGCTCAGATTGACACCGAGCTCGCGGGCTCCTGTGGATAACTCTTCGGCGTGTTGCGAAGTGACCTTAGAACTCAAGCGCTTTGCTCCAACTGACGGCCCGCGCCGCGTTTTTTCAAATGGATCATCAACAGCGAAATTGCTGCCGGGGTCACACCCGGGATCCGCGAAGCCTGGCCCAGCGTCTCGGGACGAGTCGCGCCAAGCTTGCTCTGGATCTCCTTGGAGAGACCGGAAATGTTGGTGTAATCGATATCCACAGGCAGTTTCGTGTCTTCGCTTGCACGCAGACGGGCGATTTCGTCCTGTTGACGGTCGATGTAACCGGCGTATTTGGTCTTGATCTCGACCTGTTCGGCAACCTGTGGATCTTCGGCGCCTTGCCCGGTCACTTCGACCAGACCAGCGTAGTCGATTTCCGGACGGCTCAAGAGGTTGAGCAAGTTGTATTCGTGAGTCAGCGGTGTGCCGAATTTTTCGGCGATCGCATCGCCCTGCTGGGTGCCCGGGCGAACCCAGGTGCTTTTCAGGCGTTGCTCTTCGAGATCGATGCTTTCGCGTTTCTTGCAGAAGGCCGCCCAGCGCGCGTCATCGACCAGACCCAGTTCGCGACCTTTTTCGGTCAGACGCAGGTCGGCATTGTCCTCACGCAGGATCAGGCGGTACTCGGCACGGGAAGTGAACATGCGGTACGGCTCTTGGGTACCGAGGGTGATCAGGTCATCGACCAGTACTCCGATGTAGGCCTCATCGCGACGCGGGCACCAGGCTTCTTTGCCTTTCGCACGCAGCGCGGCGTTCGCGCCAGCCAGCAAACCCTGGGCGCCGGCTTCTTCGTAACCGGTGGTGCCGTTGATCTGGCCAGCGAAGAACAGACCGCCGATGACTTTGGTTTCCAGGCTGTACTTCAGGTCGCGCGGATCGAAGTAGTCGTACTCGATCGCATAACCCGGACGCACGATGTGTGCGTTTTCCATGCCGCGGATCGATTGCACGATCTGCAATTGCACGTCGAACGGCAGGCTTGTGGATATCCCGTTCGGATACAGCTCATGGGTGGTCAGACCTTCCGGTTCGATGAACACCTGATGGCTTTCCTTGTCGGCAAAGCGGTGGATCTTGTCTTCAATCGACGGGCAATAACGCGGGCCGATGCCTTCGATCTCGCCTGCAGCGGAATACATCGGCGAACGGTCGAGGTTCGCGGCGATGATTTCGTGGGTACGAGCGTTGGTGTGGGTAATCCAGCAACTGACTTGCCGTGGATGCTGTTCCTTGTTGCCCATGAACGACATCACCGGGATCGGCGTATCACCCGGTTGTTCGGTCATTACCGAGAAATCCACAGACTTGCCGTCGATACGCGGTGGCGTACCGGTTTTCAGGCGACCTACACGCAGCGGCAGTTCACGCAGACGGTGCGCCAGGGCGATCGACGGCGGATCACCGGCGCGACCGCCGGAAAAATTCTGCAAACCGATGTGGATAAGTCCGCCGAGGAACGTACCGGTGGTCAACACCACGGAATCGGCGAAGAAACGCAGACCCATTTGCGTGATAACACCGCGTACTTGTTCCTGCTCGACGATCAGGTCGTCAGCAGCTTGTTGAAATATCCACAGGTTCGGCTGGTTTTCCAGAATTTCGCGGACAGCGGCTTTGTACAGAATCCGGTCGGCTTGCGCACGGGTCGCCCGTACGGCCGGGCCTTTGCGGCTGTTCAACACGCGAAACTGGATGCCACCCAGATCGGTAGCAATGGCCATCGCGCCGCCGAGGGCGTCGATTTCCTTGACCAGATGGCTTTTGCCGATGCCGCCGATGGCCGGGTTGCAACTCATGGCACCGAGGGTTTCCACGTTATGCGTCAGCAGAAGGGTTTTTGCACCCATGCGTGCTGAGGCCAGTGCTGCCTCGGTACCGGCATGACCGCCGCCGATGACGATCACTTCAAAACGGGAAGGGAAATCCACCACGCACCTCGTGCCTGCTTAAGTAGGTAATTCAGGAATAGTTTGAGATCAGGTTTCTGGACCTGGTCGACAAGTATAGGGACTTCGCCCCTCCTAAAGAACCCTTTGCACAAAAATTAACCAGCTGTGGAGAACTCGCGGTTAAAAGAATAAAAAAGAGAGAAATTTATAAAACCTTTGTTTTAAAGCTTATTCTTACTGGCCAACATTTCTGTGGATAGATTGCTACAGGCCTTAATATTCAATATGTACAGAGATTCAAAACCCTGTGCCCATGTGGCCATGAGGCCCTTGGATAACCGGTGTAAGCCTGTGGATGAATGAGGTGGTTATCCACAGAGGCAGTTATGTTCAGTTTTCAGGCCCTGTTATCAACTGCCCTCAGCGGCAGTTATTCACAGGGCTTAATCCACAGAAATCGGACGAATGAAGGAACTGCGGACACGGAAAATCCGCTCAGGAACAGAAAATCTGTCCGGCACTGGAGGAATGGAAGTCAAAGAGGAGAGACAGACAGGTCGCGAATGGACCTGTCTGTGGACAACGGAAAGGCTATTTACCGATACAGAAGCTGGAAAAGATCCGGCCCAGTAGATCATCGGAACTGAACGCCCCGGTAATTTCCCCGAGGGAATGCTGAGCCTGGCGCAGATCTTCTGCCAACAGCTCGCCGGCACCCGCCAGAGTCAGCTGTGCGCGACCGTGTTCAAGGGCCGCACTGGCATGACGCAAGGCTTCCAGGTGACGGCGGCGTGCGCTGAAGCTGCTTTCCGAGGTCTGCTCGTAACCCATGCAGGCCTTCAGGTGATCGCGCAGCAGGTCCAGACCGTCACCGGCGGACTTGGCGCTCAGGCTGATGGTCACGTGGCCATCGTCACTGACTTCCAGCGCAATGTTCTCTCCGGTGAGATCAGCCTTGTTGCGAATCAGGGTGACCTTCGCCGGATCTGGTCGGGTTTCAAGGAATTCCGGCCACAAAGCGAACGGGTCGGCAGCTTCCGGAGCCGTAGCATCGACCACCAACAACACTCGATCGGCCTCGCCAATGGCCTTCAACGCTCGCTCGACACCGATCTTTTCCACATGATCGTCGGTGTCGCGCAAACCTGCGGTGTCCACGACATGCAACGGCATACCATCAATGTGGATATGTTCGCGCAGGATATCCCGGGTCGTGCCGGCGATTTCCGTCACAATCGCGGCTTCTCGACCGGCCAATGCGTTGAGCAGACTGGATTTGCCGGCATTCGGACGACCGGCAATCACCACGGTCATGCCGTCACGCAACAGCGCACCCTGACCGGCTTCACGCAATACGGTGGATAACTCGTCACGAACCTTGTCCAACATGCTCAGCACGTGGCCATCGGCGAGGAAGTCGATTTCTTCTTCCGGGAAGTCTATGGCTGCCTCAACGTAAATCCTCAACCCGATCAGCTGTTCAGTGAGGTTATGCACACGTTGGGAAAACGCACCCTGTAAGGAGCGCAAGGCATTGCGCGCAGCCTGTGCAGAACTGGCTTCAATCAGGTCGGCAATAGCCTCGGCCTGAGCCAGGTCGAGTTTGTCATTGAGGAATGCTCTTTCGCTGAACTCACCGGGACGGGCCAGACGGCAGCCCAGTTCCAGGCAACGCTTGAGTAACATGTCCAGGACGATCGGGCCGCCGTGGCCTTGCAGTTCCAGCACATCTTCGCCGGTGAACGAGTTCGGCCCGGGGAAATACAGCGCCAGACCTTCATCCAGCACCTGTTGATCGTCACTGAAGAACGGGCCGTAGTGGGCAAAACGCGGTTTCAGTTCGCGGCCGCTGATGGCTTTGGCCGCAACGCTGGCCAACGGCCCGGAAATTCGAACGATGCCCACGCCGCCACGGCCCTGGGCGGTAGCGACGGCTGCGATGGTTTCACGAGGTGCGCTCATAAACCGGTATCCAGACAAAAGTGGCAGATAGCAAAACGCCCCACTAGGGGGCGTTTTGAGTGGTGTTATCCACAGAGTAAGTTACGCCTCGGCTTTTTTCGTCGCCGCTTCGATCTTACGCGTGATGTACCACTGTTGAGCAATCGACAGGCAGTTGTTCACAACCCAGTACAGCACCAGACCAGCCGGGAACCACAGGAAGAAGAACGTGAAGATGATTGGCATCATTTTCATGACCTTGGCCTGCATCGGATCCGGAGGAGTCGGGTTCAGACGCTGCTGGATGAACATGGTCGCGCCCATGATGATCGGCAGGATGAAGAACGGATCCTTGATCGACAGGTCGGTAATCCACAGCATGAACGGCGCCTGGCGCATTTCAACGCTTTCCAGCAGAACCCAGTACAGCGAGAGGAAAACCGGCATCTGCACCAGGATCGGCAAGCAGCCACCCAGCGGATTGATCTTCTCTTTCTTGTACAGCTCCATCATGGCTTGCGACATTTTCTGCCGGTCATCGCCATGTTGCTCTTTCAGTGCAGCCAGTTTCGGAGCCACGGCGCGCATGCGGGCCATCGACTTGTAGCTGGCGGCCGACAGAGGGAAGAAAATCCCCTTGATCAGCATGGTCAGGAAGATGATCGACCAGCCCCAGTTGCCGACGATGGCGTGGATGTGTTGCAGCAGCCAGAAGATCGGCTGGGCAATGAACCACAGAATGCCGTAGTCAACGGTCAGTTCCAGACCTGGGGACAACTCTTTCAGCACAGCCTGGCTTTTCGGACCGGCATACAGAACAGCGCTGGTCTCGACTTTCGCACCCGGTGCAGCGGTCAACGAAGGACCGGTGTAACCGATGATGTAGTTGCCTTTGCTGTCCTTACGGGTCTGAACGACGTTGTTTTCGCCCTTCGGAGCAACCCATGCAGTCACGAAGTAGTGTTGCAGCCAGGCTACCCAACCACCGGTGACAGTTTCCTTGAGCTGACCTTTGTCCATGTCCTTCATGGACACTTTCTTGTACGGCTCGGAACTTGTCCACAGGGCGGCGCCCAGGTAAGTCGCGGTGCCAGTAGCTGTGGTCGACGAAGGGTCGGCGCTTGCATCGCGTTTCAGCTGGGCAAACATCGAACCGGACCAAGGCTGAGCGCTCTGGTTGTCGATCAGATAGGTGACGGTCACGTCATACAGCCCACGTTTCAAGGTGAAACGCTTGATGTAGTTGACGCCGTCCTTGCTGAACTTCAGGTCGACGACCAATTGGTCCTGACCGTCAGCCAGTTGATAAGTTTTCTTCTCCGAAGAGTAGATCGGGCGACCGGCCGGGCTGGCGTCCGGACCGTTGGTGCCGATCAGACCGCTTTGCGCCAGGTAAGTACGCTCGCCGCCGTTGTCGAACAACTGGAACGGAACGTCTGGACGATCCTGACGACGTGGATACAGAGGCAAGGTCAGTTGAGCAACATCGCCACCCTGTGGATCGATCGACAGATCGAGCACGTCGGTTTTGATCTTGATCAGATCCTTGCTGGCGGCAACTGGCGTTTCGACAGGTGCGCTGGTATCGCTTGCGGCGCGCGGAATATCGTCACTGGCGGCAGCGTTATTGCCAGTGGCGGTGTCCGGCAAACCGGATGTAGTCGTACTGGAAGCAACATTCTGAGTCGGCAGGGCAGCCTGACCATAGTCCTGGTTCCATTTAAGAACCATGACGTAGGACACGATTGCCAGGGCGACGATCAGGATCGTGCGTTTGATATCCATGATTACTCGGCCATCGAAGAAGAACGGGAGGTAGGGATAGGTGGAACCGGGTCATAACCACCGGGATTCCACGGATGACAGCGACCTAAACGACGAAAGGTCAGCCAGCCACCGCGCAGAAGGCCATGATTTTCGATGGCTTCATACGCGTAGCAAGAACAACTGGGGTAGAAACGACAGTGACTGGCCATCAGAGGACTAATGGCGTAGCGATAAAACTGGATCGGAACGAGTGCCAGTTTACGCATCTGGACTGTCTACCCCTACAGTTTCGGTTTTGACTGCTGGTACTGGCTTGTTGCGTGCCAGACGCTTCCAGAGTTTGCCGAAATGCTGAATCAATTCGGGGTTTTCTACGTCACCCAAACCTTTGCGCGCGACGATAACGATGTCCCAGCCGACCAGTGAATCCTGGTGCAGGCGAAACGATTCGCGCATCAGACGTTTGAGGCGATTGCGCTCAACGGAGAGCTTTACGCTCTTTTTCCCGATAACCAGCCCGAGACGGGGGTGATCGAGATCGTTGTTGCGCGCAAGGAGCAGGAGATTTTTCCCCGGAACCTTGCCGGTAGGGGAGTCAAAGACTGCCTTGAAATGCCGGGGAGTAAGCAGACGCTTTTCCCGACTGAAGTCCTGACTCACCTCCAGTACCGGATTATCAAACTGCCAGACGCGCACGACCTTTGGCGCGACGACGCGACAGGACTGCGCGGCCGTTCTTGGTAGCCATGCGAGCACGGAAACCGTGGGTACGAGCGCGTTTGATAGTGCTTGGTTGGAAAGTACGTTTCATGTCGTGTTACCTGGTTCGTCCACAACGGGCCGGAATGGCCCCCGTTTTAAGAGACCGGGGATTCTAGAGAAAGCAAGCCTTCAGGTCAATTTCCAACCAACGTTTCCTTATAAATAGATCTGCGGAGCTGTCGGACCTGAATTCCGCTCAGCTAGATATAAAAATAAAGAAGCGAAGTATTTAAAGCTTTTCTGTAAAGCTTATAAAAGCTAGGCCCGGCCTTGTCTGTGGATAACCCACTTGAGGCCATGTTTTATGCACTGTACAGAGAATGACAACTACAGTGGAAAACCGTGTTCAGCCTGTGCTGCGCTATCGGATAACCTGTGTGTGGAAAGGGTGTTTATCCACAGGCTGGTTATCCACCGGGTTCGACCCCCAGTTGTCCAGTGTGCTCAAACGGGGTTATCCACAGAGCTTATTCACATGCCGTTGGTCGATTTTTCACCGGTTAAGGCATTGATAAATCATGCCCATCGGACAACCTGCATGTGGATAAGTGGACGTCTGGCCGCTACAATGGCCGCTTGTTTTTGCCTCACCGGCTTTCAAATTAGGGGATTTCCGTGTCAGTGGAACTTTGGCAGCAGTGCGTGGAGCTTTTGCGCGAAGAGCTGCCAGCCCAACAATTCAACACCTGGATCCGTCCATTACAGGTCGAAGCCGAAGGCGACGAGTTGCGTGTCTACGCACCGAACCGTTTTGTTCTGGACTGGGTCAACGAAAAGTACCTGGGGCGCGTCCTTGAACTGCTGGATGAGCATGGCAACGGCCTGGCGCCGTCGCTCTCCTTATTAATAGGCAGCAAGCGCAGTTCTGCGCCGCGTGCTGCACCGAACGCGCCGCTGGCCGCTGCCGCTGCATCGCTGGCTCAAGCCAGTTCCGCGCCCGTCAGTGCTCCGGCACCCGCACCGGCTCCAACCCCGGCCAAGCGCGCGACGCAAAAATCCGAGGAAGTCAGCGAAGAGCCGTCCCGTGACAGCTTCGACCCGATGGCAGGTGCCGCCTCCCAGCAAGCGCCGGTGCGTGCCGAACAGCGCACGGTGCAGGTCGAAGGCGCGCTCAAGCACACCAGCTACCTGAATCGCACCTTTACCTTCGAGAACTTCGTCGAAGGTAAGTCCAACCAGCTCGCCCGTGCGGCGGCCTGGCAAGTGGCGGATAACCCCAAGCACGGCTACAACCCGCTCTTCCTTTATGGTGGCGTGGGTCTGGGTAAGACGCACTTGATGCACGCGGTGGGTAACCACCTGTTAAAGAAGAACCCGAATGCCAAGGTTGTGTACCTGCATTCCGAGCGTTTCGTGGCCGACATGGTCAAGGCGCTACAACTGAACGCGATCAACGAGTTCAAGCGTTTCTACCGTTCGGTGGACGCCCTGCTGATCGACGACATTCAGTTCTTTGCCCGCAAGGAACGTTCCCAGGAAGAATTTTTCCACACCTTCAACGCCCTGCTTGAAGGTGGCCAGCAGGTCATTCTCACCAGTGACCGCTATCCGAAGGAAATTGAAGGCCTTGAAGAGCGCCTCAAATCCCGCTTCGGCTGGGGCCTGACCGTTGCCGTCGAGCCACCCGAGCTGGAAACCCGTGTAGCCATCTTGATGAAGAAGGCCGACCAGGCCAAAGTCGAGTTGCCACACGATGCGGCGTTCTTCATTGCCCAGCGCATTCGCTCCAACGTCCGTGAGCTGGAAGGCGCGCTGAAACGCGTGATCGCCCACTCGCACTTCATGGGCCGCGACATCACCATCGAGTTGATTCGCGAGTCCCTGAAAGACCTGCTGGCGTTGCAGGACAAACTGGTCTCTGTGGATAACATTCAGCGCACCGTCGCTGAGTACTACAAGATCAAGATCTCCGACTTGCTGTCCAAGCGCCGTTCGCGCTCGGTCGCTCGCCCGCGTCAGGTCGCCATGGCACTGTCCAAGGAACTGACCAACCACAGCCTGCCGGAAATCGGCGATGTGTTTGGTGGTCGCGACCACACGACGGTGTTGCACGCCTGCCGCAAGATCAACGAACTTAAGGAATCCGACGCGGACATCCGCGAGGACTACAAGAACCTGCTGCGTACACTGACCACTTGATGAACACCAGCGCAGCTTATTAAGGCAAGGGACTAGACCATGCATTTCACCATTCAACGCGAAGCCCTGTTGAAACCCCTGCAACTGGTCGCAGGCGTCGTCGAGCGCCGACAGACCTTGCCGGTACTGTCCAACGTGCTGCTGGTCGTCGATGGCCAGCAACTGTCGCTGACCGGTACCGACCTGGAAGTCGAGCTGGTCGGTCGCGTGCAACTCGAAGAGCCGGCTGAAACGGGTTCCATCACTGTGCCTGCGCGCAAGCTGATGGATATCTGCAAAAGCCTGCCAAACGATGCGCTGATCGACATCAAGGTCGACGAGCAGAAGCTGGTGGTGAAAGCCGGCCGTAGCCGCTTCACCCTGTCGACCCTGCCGGCCAACGATTTCCCGACGGTGGAAGAAGGCCCGGGTTCGCTGACCACCAGCCTGGATCAAAGCAAGCTGCGTCGCCTGATCGAACGCACCAGTTTCGCCATGGCCCAGCAGGACGTGCGTTACTACCTCAACGGCATGTTGCTGGAAGTGTCGACCGGTGTGATCCGTGCCGTGGCCACCGACGGCCACCGTCTGGCAATGTGCTCGATGCAGGCCGACATCGGTCAGCAGGATCGCCACCAGGTGATTGTGCCACGCAAAGGTATTCTCGAACTGGCACGTCTGCTGACCGAGCCGGACGGCAATGTCAGCATCGTTCTGGGTCAGCACCACATCCGCGCGACCACCGGCGAATTCACCTTCACCTCGAAACTGGTCGACGGCAAGTTCCCTGACTACGAGCGCGTTCTGCCGAAGGGCGGCGACAAGCTGGTACTGGGTGATCGTCAGGCGCTGCGCGAAGCCTTCAGCCGTACCGCGATTCTGTCCAACGAGAAGTACCGTGGTATCCGTCTGCAACTGGCCAACGGTCAGCTGAAGATCCAGGCGAACAACCCGGAACAGGAAGAAGCGGAAGAAGAAGTAGGCGTGGAATACAACGGGGGCTCCCTGGAAATCGGCTTCAACGTCAGCTATCTGCTGGACGTGCTGGGCGTGATGACCACCGAGCAGGTTCGCTTGATCCTGTCCGACTCCAACAGTAGTGCGCTGGTGCAAGAGTCCGACAATGACGATTCGGCTTACGTTGTCATGCCGATGCGTCTGTAATCAGCTGACTCTGGATGTCGCTAAGTCGCGTCTCGGTCACCGCGGTGCGCAATCTGCACCCGGTGACCTTCTCCCCCTCCCCCCGAATCAACATTCTTTACGGCGCCAACGGCAGCGGCAAAACCAGTGTTCTGGAAGCCATTCACCTGCTGGGGCTTGCCCGTTCGTTTCGTAGTACGCGGCTGTTGCCGGTCATCCAGTATGAGCAACTTGCCTGCACCGTATTCGGTCAGGTCGAACTCGCCGAGGGTGGTCACAGTGCATTGGGGATCTCTCGCGACCGTCAGGGCGAGTTTCAGATTCGCATCGACGGCCAGAATGCCCGCAGTGCCGCGCAATTGGCGGAGATCCTGCCGCTGCAGTTGATCAACCCCGACAGCTTTCGTCTGCTCGAAGGTGCGCCGAAGATTCGCCGGCAGTTTCTCGACTGGGGCGTGTTCCACGTCGAGCCACGGTTCATGGCCACCTGGCAGCGGTTGCAGAAGGCCTTGCGCCAGAGAAACTCCTGGCTGCGGCATGGTACACTTGACGCCGTTTCGCAAGCGGTTTGGGACAGGGAACTGTGCCAGGCCAGCGCTGAAATCGATGAATACCGCCGCGCTTACATCAAAGCCTTGAAACCAGTCTTTGAACAAACCTTGAGCGAACTGGTTGAGCTCGAGGGTTTGACGCTCAGCTATTACCGAGGCTGGGACAAGGACCGGGAATTGAGTGCCGTGCTTGCCGGATCCCTGCAGCGGGATCAGCAAATGGGTCATACCCAGGCCGGACCGCAACGCGCTGACTTGCGTCTTAGATTGGGCGCACACAATGCTGCGGACATCTTGTCCCGGGGTCAGCAGAAGTTGGTGGTCTGTGCCTTGCGCATTGCCCAGGGGCATCTGGTGAGCCAGGCCCGACGCGGTCAGTGTATTTATCTGGTGGATGACTTGCCGTCCGAGCTGGACGAAAGCCACCGTCGCGCGCTGTGCCGCTTGCTGGAAGACTTACGCTGCCAGGTCTTTATCACCTGTGTAGATCACGAATTATTGAGGGAAGGCTGGCAGACGGAAACGCCAGTCGCTCTGTTCCACGTGGAACAGGGCCGTATCACCCAGACCCACGACCATCGGGAGTGAAGGCATTGAGCGAAGAAAATACGTACGACTCAACGAGCATTAAAGTGCTGAAAGGCCTGGATGCCGTACGCAAACGTCCCGGTATGTACATTGGTGACACCGACGATGGCAGCGGTCTGCACCACATGGTGTTCGAGGTAGTCGACAACTCGATCGACGAAGCCCTCGCCGGCCATTGCGACGACATCAGCATCATCATCCACCCGGATGAGTCCATCACCGTTAAAGACAACGGTCGTGGCATCCCGGTAGACGTGCACAAAGAGGAAGGCGTTTCCGCCGCCGAGGTCATCATGACCGTCCTCCACGCCGGCGGTAAGTTCGACGACAACTCCTACAAGGTATCCGGCGGTCTGCACGGTGTAGGTGTTTCTGTTGTGAACGCGCTGTCCGAAGAGCTGGTCCTGACCGTTCGCCGCAGCGGTAAAATCTGGGAACAGACCTACGTCCACGGCGTACCTCAGGCACCGATGGCGATCGTTGGCGACAGCGAAACTACCGGTACCCAGATTCACTTCAAGGCTTCCAGCGAAACCTTCAAGAACATTCACTTCAGCTGGGACATCCTGGCCAAGCGCATTCGTGAACTGTCCTTCCTCAACTCCGGTGTCGGCATCGTCCTCAAGGATGAGCGCAGCGGCAAAGAAGAGCTGTTCAAGTACGAAGGCGGCCTGCGTGCGTTCGTTGAATATCTGAACACCAACAAGACTGCGGTCAACCAGGTGTTCCACTTCAACATCCAGCGTGAAGACGGCATCGGCGTGGAAATCGCCCTGCAGTGGAACGACAGCTTCAACGAGAACCTGTTGTGCTTCACCAACAACATCCCGCAGCGCGACGGCGGCACCCACCTGGTGGGCTTCCGTTCTGCGCTGACGCGTAACCTGAACAACTACATCGAGCAGGAAGGTCTGGCGAAGAAGCACAAAGTCGCGACCACCGGTGACGATGCCCGTGAAGGCCTGACCGCGATCATCTCGGTGAAAGTGCCGGATCCGAAGTTCAGCTCCCAGACCAAAGACAAGCTGGTCTCTTCCGAAGTGAAGACCGCAGTCGAACAGGAAATGGGCAAGTACTTCTCGGACTTCCTGCTGGAAAACCCGAACGAAGCCAAACTGGTCGTGGGTAAGATGATCGACGCTGCCCGTGCCCGCGAAGCGGCGCGCAAGGCCCGTGAGATGACCCGTCGCAAAGGCGCGCTGGACATCGCCGGCCTGCCGGGCAAACTGGCTGACTGCCAGGAAAAAGATCCAGCTCTTTCCGAACTGTACCTCGTGGAAGGTGACTCCGCGGGCGGCTCTGCCAAGCAGGGACGTAACCGCAAGACCCAGGCCATCCTGCCGCTAAAGGGCAAGATCCTCAACGTCGAGAAAGCACGTTTCGACAAGATGATCTCGTCCCAGGAAGTGGGCACCCTGATCACCGCGCTGGGCTGCGGTATCGGCCGCGAAGAGTACAACATCGACAAACTGCGCTATCACAACATCATCATCATGACCGATGCTGACGTCGACGGTTCTCACATCCGTACCCTGCTGCTGACGTTTTTCTTCCGTCAGCTGCCAGAGCTGATCGAGCGTGGCTACATCTACATCGCACAACCGCCGCTGTACAAGGTCAAGAAAGGCAAGCAAGAGCAATACATCAAAGACGACGACGCCATGGAAGAGTACATGACGCAGTCGGCCCTGGAAGATGCGAGCCTGCACCTGAACGAAGAGGCCCCGGGCATTTCCGGCGAAGCGCTGGAACGTCTGGTGAATGACTTCCGCATGGTGATGAAGACCCTCAAGCGTCTGTCGCGCCTGTATCCGCAGGAGCTGACCGAGCACTTCATCTACCTGCCGGCCGTGAGCCTGGAAATGCTCGGCGATCACGCCAAGATGCAAGACTGGCTGGCCCAGTACGAAGTCCGTCTGCGCACCGTCGAGAAGTCCGGCCTGGTCTACAAGGCCAGCCTGCGTGAAGACCGTGAACGTGGCGTTTGGCTGCCAGAGGTCGAGCTGATCTCGCACGGCCTGTCGAACTACGTCACCTTCAACCGTGACTTCTTCGGCAGCAACGACTACAAGACTGTCGTCACCCTCGGCGCTCAACTGAGCACCCTGCTCGACGATGGCGCGTACATCCAGCGTGGCGAGCGCAAGAAAGCGGTCACCGAGTTCAAGGAAGCCCTGGACTGGCTGATGGCCGAAAGCACCAAGCGCCACACCATTCAGCGATACAAAGGTCTGGGTGAAATGAACCCGGATCAACTGTGGGAAACCACCATGGACCCAAGCGTGCGCCGCATGCTGAAAGTCACCATCGAAGACGCCATTGGCGCAGACCAGATCTTCAACACCCTGATGGGTGATGCGGTCGAACCTCGCCGTGACTTCATCGAGAGCAACGCTCTGGCGGTTTCCAACCTGGATTTCTGATCCCGGTCGGCACCCACAAAAAGGCCAACGCATACGCGTTGGCCTTTTTTATTGCCTGCTATTCACTCACCCGCCGCCACACTCTCCAACCGATACCCGTACCCATAAATCGTCAGCAACTGCCAACCCCGATCCGCCGTCAGCCCCAGCTTGTTGCGCAGCCGATAGATATGAGTATCCAGTGGTCGCGACGAGGCCATTTCTTCATGGGGCCAGAATCTTTCGTATAGATAGTCCCGTGACAGTGGTCGGCCGAGGTTACTGAATAAGCAGTGAGCGAGCCGATATTCGCGCTCGGTCATCATGATTGGTTTGCCTTCGCGGGTGACGGTCAGCTCGGCGTCGTCGAACACCAGATCGTTGAAGCGCAGAACGTTGGCTACTGATGGGCGCTGATGACTGTGCCGGCGCAGTACGGCGGTGACCCGGGCCTTCAACTCGTTGGGACGAAAGGGCTTGCTGACGTAATCGTCGGCTCCCGCATTCAACGCCTGAACGATATCGCTCTCACCATCGCGGCTGGTGAGCATGATGGCCGCCGGTGGCGCTTCCATGTGCTCGCGGGTCCAGCGCAGCAGCGCCAGGCCGGTGAGGTCGGGCAGTTGCCAGTCGAGGATCAGCAGGTCGAAGGTTTCCCGGCGCAGTTGCCGCAGCAGGTCTTCACCGCGTTCGAAACTGTGCAGTGACCAGGGCTGTTCGCCGGCCTCGGCCATTTGTTGCAGGGTCTGCTCGACCCGGCGCAGTTCGGCGGGTTCATCGTCCAGTATCGCAACGCGCATACGCGGGATTCCTTGTCGCTTGGGTAATGGGTGGTCGACACCGGCGGTTCGACCAAAGCAGTGAAAGTAAGCGGCACGCCGTGGGGCGAGCCGCTATGATTCTTCGGGTCTACGTCCTCAGACCTGTCGCCTATGAAACCATTCAACCCGCCCTGCCCTGTTTTCCATGATTAACCGACGCCGCCACGAAAGCCGTGTGCAAAGTCAGGTTCAACGCCTGTTTCGGCAACTGGTGCGCGAGTGGGTGTGGATAAGTCTAGTGCTGTTGCCGCTGACTGCATTGTTGTCGTGGCGTGCTCAAGTCAATTTGCACGACCCGGCGCCAGTCGCCGGCGCGATGGTGTCGGTCGCTCTGGTGGCTTGCGTGCTGGGGTTGCTGTTGTGGCGACCGCGTCTGGCAATCTGGGTGACGCTCGGCGGGATTGCCAGCGTGCTGCTGACCAGTGCCGGCCTGGCTGAAGTGCGGCGTTGGTGGTCGCCGACGCCTGCGGCGCTGGGCATGCTGTTCGGCTATCTGATCTGGAACTGGCGGCGCCTGAGTGTGGTGCTCACCTACTTCAGCTGGGAGCTGTCGCGGCTGGACAGTGAACCGAAGGTGTTTCCCGAACGGCGTCGGGCGCAGTTCCCCAGCGCCGACCGTTTGCAGGGGCAGATCATGGCCCTTGAACAAGCCATGAGCCGTACCCGCGATACTCGCCGCTTCATCGCCGATGGGTTGGAGTATCTGCCGGTGGCAACGCTGATCAGTGATCCTCGAGGACAGGTCTTGCTAGGCAATCGCAAGGCCCGGAGCCTGTTCGATCATAATCTGGTGGGCGAAGACGTCCTCGATCAACTGGCAAGCCTGGGTTATCCGGAGTTGTCCACAGAGCCGCGCCCGCCGCTATCTGAGCTGCCTCTGTTGGAGTTTCGTGACCACAAGGAGCGCAGCCTGCGGCTCGAACGCGCCGCGTTGTTGCCGGTGGACGGCGACACACCGATTGGCTGGTTGTTGAGCCTGACCGACCTGAGTGCCGAGCGCGCCGCCGAAGAACAGCGCGGCGTGCTGCTGCGCTTTCTGTCCCATGACCTACGCGCGCCACATTCAGCGATCCTTGCCCTGCTCGACGTCCACCGGCATCAGGCTGGAACGGATTCACCGCTGTTCGAGCAGATTGAACGCCAGGTGCGTCGGGCGCTGGAGCTGACCGATGGTTTCGTTTTATTGGCCCGGGCCGAATCCGAGGCGTATCAGTTCCAGCCGAGTCTGTTTGCGATGCTGGTGATGGACGTTCTGGACCAGGCACTGCCCATTGCCCAGCAAAAGCGTATCGAACTGCTGAGCGATATGGATGAACAATCCCAGGAACGTCTGGTGCTGGCGGACCAGGGCCTGCTGACCCGGGCGCTGTTCAATCTGCTGGAAAACGCGATCAAGTACAGCCCGGCCGGGTCTACGGTCAGGTTGTGCGTTCGATGCCACGATGACTGGCTGCATTGCGAACTGACCGATCAGGGCAAGGGTATCGGGGCTGAGGACCTGCCTGATCTGTTCAGCCAGTACCGCCGTTTTTCATCGGCTCAAGGGATCGATGGCGTGGGATTGGGGCTGTCGATGGTCAAGGCTGTGGTGGATCACCATGGTGGGCGGATCGAGTGCATCAGTGTTCTCGATCAGGGCACCACATTCCGCCTTGAGCTGCCGCTGATCGCTGAAGAGCAGGCATAAAAAAACCGGCTATATCAGCCGGTTTTCTTACTTCCGAAAAAAACTTATGCACCTTTTACGGTGTTTTATCAGCTCCGGAAATATATAAGTAAATCAGTCACTTAATTCGTGATTTCGGCGCTTTTCCAACAAACCGTACACAGGTTATCCACAAAATCTCAGACAACTACCTGATCGTTGGCGACCGGTGCCTGCGGAGTCGGTGGCAGCGAGCCCATCTCCCGTTGCGCCTGCTCGTTCCACGCTTGCACGCGGTCGTTCAGATCAGCGATGGCGCGTGGGCCAGTGCCCTCGGCGTACATCGGCTCGCCGATGACCACGGTGATCACGCCCTGCTTCTTGCCCCATCCGGTTTTCGGCCAGAACTTGCCGGCATTGTGTGCAATCGGCAGCACTGGAAGCGCCGCATTCACCGCCAATGCGCTGCCACTGCGGGAGAACTTGCCGATGGTGCCGTGGGGAACGCGAGTGCCTTCAGGGAAGATCAGCACCCAGACATTGTCCTTGAGTAGCTCGTCACCCTTCGCAGCGACCTGCTTGAGGGCGGCTTTCGGATTGTCGCGGTCAATCGCGATCGGCCGCAGCATGGCCATGGCCCAGCCGAAGAACGGCACGTACAGCAATTCACGCTTGAGCACCTGGCTCAAAGGCGAGAAATAAGCGGAGAGAAAGAACGTCTCCCAGGTGCTCTGGTGGTTCGACTGAATCACGCAGGGCCGGTCAGGCACGTTTTCCGCGCCTTTGATTTCGTAACGGATACCGAGGAACACCTTGGTCAACCACAAGGCACAACGGCACCAGTACACGTTGATAAAACGATAGCGCGCCTTGAACGGCAGAAAGGGCGCGATAAAAAAGCTCAGGCTGCACCACAGCAGGGACGTGGTGCCCAGCAGCAGGTAAAAGAGGAAGATTCTGATGGCCTGCAGTATCGACATGGCGACGTTTACCGTTACGGGCGATGCCCGACTGTTCAAGCGCACTCCCGATCAATCCCTGGTCAGGAACTTCAGAAGTACTCTAGTTGTGGATAAGTTCTGCGGCAATCGCCGCCAGATCGTCAAAAATCAGGGTGCCGACCGGCAAGGTCTTGGCCTGAGTCTTTTCGCCTTTCCCGGTCTTTACCAAAACGGGCTGTGAATCGACGGCTTTGGCGGCCTCCAGGTCACCAAGGCTGTCGCCGACGAACCAGACATTCGTCAGCGCCACGTTGTAATGCTGTGCAATGGTTTTCAGCATGCCGGGTTTCGGCTTGCGGCAATCGCAACCCTCGTCCGGCCCATGCGGGCAATACACGATCAACCCGACATCACCGCCCTGCTCCGCCACCAGCGTGCGCAGGCGCGCGTGCATGGCATCGAGAGTGGCGAGGTCGTAGTAGCCGCGAGCAATGCCCGACTGGTTGGTGGCGACCGCCACCGTCCAGCCGGCTTTGCTCAACTGCGCAATCGCTTCGATCGAGCCGGGCAGCGGAATCCACTCCTCCACCGACTTGATGTAAGCGTCGGAGTCGTAATTGATCACTCCGTCCCGATCGAGAATCAGCAGTTTCAACAGCAATCCCTCAACCCAGCAGCGAAATGTCGGCAACACCCAGGAACAGGCCACGCAGACGCGCCAGCAGCGCGTAGCGGTTGGCCCGCACATTGGCGTCTTCGGCATTGACCATCACCGCGTCGAAGAACGCGTCCACCGGCTCGCGCAGAGCGGCCAGGCGTGCCAGCGATTCGTTGTACTGACGCGCCGCGGCCATTGGCTGTACAGCCTGGTCCGCTTGCTGGATCGCCGAGTACAGCGAGAACTCGTTGGCGTTGTCGAAGTACTTGGCTTGAACGTCGGTCGGCACGGAGCCTTCCACTTTGCTCAGCAGGTTCGACACACGCTTGTTCACCGCCGCCAGCGCTGCCGCTTCCGGCAGTTTGCGGAAGGCCTGAACCGCTTGCACACGCTGGTCGAAGTCCAGCGCCGAACCCGGCTTCAGGGCACGTACCGACAGGTAGGTGGCCACATCCACGCCTTCGTCTTCGTAACGCGCACGCAGACGGTCGAAGATGAACTCCAGGACCGCGTCGTTCAGGCCGGCAGCCTTGACCTTGGCACCGAACGCATTCACGGCGAAAGCCACGGCGTCGTTCAGGTCCAGATCCAGTTGTTTTTCGATCAGGATCCGCAGCACGCCCAGTGCCGCACGGCGCAGCGCATACGGGTCTTTGCTGCCGGTCGGCAGCATGCCGATGCCGAAGATGCCGACCAGGGTGTCGAGCTTGTCGGCGATGGCCACGGCCGCACCGGTCAGGGTGGCAGGCAGTTCAGCGCCGGCACCGCGTGGCATGTACTGCTCGTTCAGCGCCAGAGCGACGTCTTCCGGCTCGCCGTCATTGAGGGCGTAGTAGTAGCCGGCGACACCTTGCATCTCCGGGAACTCGCCGACCATTTCGGTGGCCAGGTCGCACTTGGACAGCAGGCCTGCACGGGCAGCCCACGAAGCGTTGCCGCCGATGCGTGCGGCGATGTACGCGGCCAGTTTCGAAACGCGCTCGGCCTTGTCGTAGACGCTGCCGAGTTTTTCCTGGAACACCACGTTCTGCAGGCGATCGTTGAACGCTTCGAGCTTCTGCTTCTTGTCCTGCTTGAAGAAGAACTCGGCGTCGGTCAGACGTGGACGAACCACTTTCTCGTTACCGGCAACGATCTGCTGCGGGTCTTTGGATTCGATGTTGGCCACAGTGATGAAACGTGGCAGCAGCTTGCCGTCGGCATCCAGCAGGCAGAAGTACTTCTGGTTGTCCTGCATGGTGGTGATCAGCGCTTCTTGCGGCACGTCGAGGAAACGCTCCTCGAACGAGCACACCAGCGGCACCGGCCACTCGACCAGTGCAGTCACTTCGTCGAGCAGCGCCGGCGGCACGATTGCTGTGCCTTCCTGACGGGTTGCCAGCTCTTCGGTGCGCTTGCTGATGATTTCGCGACGCTCGTTGGCGTCGGCCAGCACGTAAGCGGCACGCAGGTCGGCCAGGTAGCTCGACGGCGAACCGATGCGCACGTTTTCCGGGTGGTGGAAACGGTGGCCACGGGATTCACGGCCAGCCTTCTGCGCGAGGATCGTGCAGTCGATGACCTGGTCGCCGAGCAGCATCACCAGCCACTGGGTCGGACGTACGAACTCTTCCTTGCGCGCACCCCAACGCATGCGTTTCGGGATCGGCAGGTCGTTCAGCGAATCTTCGACGATGGTCGGCAGCAGGCTGGCGGTCGGTTTCCCGGCGATGTTCTGGCTGTAGCGCAGTTTCGGACCGCTCTGGTCGATTTCGCTCAGCTCGACGCCGCACTTCTTGGCGAAGCCCAGTGCCGCTTGAGTCGGGTTGCCGTCGGCATCGAATGCAGCCTGACGTGGTGGGCCGTCGAGGTTGATGCTGCGATCCGGTTGCTGGGTGGCCAGCGCGGTGATCAGCACAGCCAGACGACGTGGCGCAGCGTAGACGGTTTTGGTCTCGTAGCTCAGGCCGGCGGCTTGCAGGCCCTTGTCGATACCGGCCAGGAACGCTTCGGCCAGGGTGTTCAGGGCTTTGGGTGGCAGTTCTTCGGTGCCCAGTTCAACCAGAAAATCTTGAGCACTCATTGTGCAGCCTCCAGCTTGGCCAGTACTTCGTCACGCAGGTCCGGGGTTGCCATCGGGAAGCCCAGCTTGGCGCGGGCCAGCAGGTAGGCTTGGGCGACGGAACGCGCCAGGGTGCGAACGCGCAGAATGTATTGCTGACGCGCGGTCACCGAGATCGCCCGGCGTGCATCCAGCAGGTTGAAGGTGTGCGAGGCCTTCAGAACCATTTCGTAGCTTGGCAACGGTAGCGGCTGGTCGAGTTCGATCAGGCGCTTGGCTTCGCTTTCATAGAAGTCGAACAGTTCGAACAGCTTGTCGACGTTGGCGTGTTCGAAGTTGTAGGTGGACTGCTCCACTTCGTTCTGGTGGAACACGTCGCCGTAGGTCACTTTGCCGAACGGACCGTCAGCCCAGACCAGGTCGTAGACCGAGTCCACGCCCTGCAGGTACATGGCCAGACGCTCCAGACCGTAAGTGATCTCGCCGGTCACCGGGTAGCACTCAATGCCGCCCGCCTGCTGGAAGTAAGTGAACTGGGTCACTTCCATGCCGTTCAGCCAGACTTCCCAGCCCAGACCCCAGGCGCCGAGGGTCGGCGATTCCCAGTTGTCTTCGACGAAGCGGATGTCGTGGACCAGCGGGTCCAGGCCGACATGCTTGAGGGAGCCCAGGTACAGTTCCTGGAAGTTGTCCGGGTTCGGCTTCAGGACTACCTGGAACTGGTAGTAGTGCTGCAGACGGTTCGGGTTTTCGCCGTAACGGCCGTCAGTCGGACGGCGGCTTGGCTGTACGTAAGCGGCGTTCCAGGTTTCCGGGCCGATGGCACGCAGGAATGTCGCGGTGTGGAAAGTGCCGGCGCCTACTTCCATATCGTAGGGCTGAAGTACCACACAACCTTGCTCGGCCCAGTATTGCTGGAGCGCGAGGATCAAGTCTTGGAAGGTACGCACGGCTGGCGTAGGCTGGCTCACGAAATTCACCTGTTTCTTGGGCTGCGATTTAAAGAGCGGGAGTATACCCGATTCAGTCGCACCTCCACCCCCTGGAGCCTTATGCCACGCTGCTTTTGGTGCAACGAAGATCCGCTGTACATGGCTTATCACGATCAGGAGTGGGGCACGCCGCTACGCGATGCGCAGGGATTGTTCGAGTTGCTTTTGCTCGAAGGGTTCCAGGCCGGGCTTTCGTGGATCACCGTGCTGCGCAAACGCGAGCGGTATCGCGAGGTATTGTTCGGCTTCGACGTACAGCGCGTGGCGCAGATGAGCGACGCCGAAATCGATGAATTGATGCTCGATCCGGGGATCATCCGCAACCGCCTCAAGCTCAATGCCGCCCGGCGCAACGCCCAGGCCTGGCTGGCACTCGAAGACCCGGTGGCCTTCCTCTGGTCGTTTGTGGATAACCGACCGGTGATCAATCATTTCAAGGATCGCAGCGAAGTCCCGGCCATCACCCCGCAAGCTGTGGCCATGAGCAAAGGCCTGAAAAAGGCCGGTTTCACCTTCGTCGGTCCGACCATTTGCTATGCGCTGATGCAGGCCTCGGGCATGGTTATGGATCACACTCAGGACTGCGACCGCTACGCGCAGCTCGTCAACGCCGGTTAGAATGGCCGCCTCGCGCACAGCACAAGATCAGGAGTGACCTGTGGAAAAGTTTAAAGGCGCCATGCTGGTTGGCGCTCTGCGGCTGTTTGCCCTGCTTCCGTGGCGGGCCGTGCAGGCCGTGGGTTCGGCGATCGGCTGGATCATGTGGAAAACCCCCAACCGTTCCCGCGACGTGGTGCGGATCAACCTCGCCAAATGTTTTCCACAGATGGATCCGGCCGAACGTGAGCGTCTGGTCGGCCAGAGCCTGAAAGACATCGGCAAGTCCCTGACCGAAAGCGCCTGCGCCTGGATCTGGCCGGCCCAGCGTTCCATCGACCTGGTGCGCGAAGTCGTAGGCCTCGACATCCTCAAGGACGCATTGGCGTCCGGCAAAGGCGTGGTCGGCATCACCAGTCACCTGGGCAACTGGGAAGTGCTCAACCACTTCTATTGCAGCCAGTGCAAACCGATCATTTTCTACCGGCCGCCGAAGCTCAAGGCTGTGGATGAATTGCTGCGCAAGCAGCGGGTGCAACTGGGCAACCGCGTGGCGGCGTCGACCAAGGAAGGCATCCTCAGTGTCATCAAGGAAGTGCGCAAGGGCGGTCAGGTGGGGATTCCTGCGGACCCGGAACCAGCAGAATCAGCCGGGATCTTCGTGCCGTTCTTCGCCACCCAGGCCCTGACCAGCAAGTTCGTGCCGAACATGCTCGCCGGTGGCAAAGCTGTCGGGGTGTTCCTGCATGCGCTGCGTTTGCCGGACGGTTCCGGCTACAAGGTGATCCTGGAAGCCGCGCCGGAAGCGATGTACAGCACCGACACCGAAACGTCCTGCGCGGCGATGAGTCAGGTGGTCGAGCGTTATGTGGCGGCTTATCCGAGCCAGTACATGTGGAGCATGAAGCGCTTCAAGAAGCGTCCGCCGGGTGAGGCGCGCTGGTACTGATCGGCGATGTGCAATTGTGGATAACCTGACCAAACGGGTTATCCACAGCCGTTACGGCTTCTGCCGATCCAGCTTTTTCAGAAACACCGTCATTTCCTTCTCCGCCTGCTTGTCGCCATGGGCCCGGGCCGCTTCCAGCCCCTGTTCCCACGCCTGCCGCGCAGCCGCCAGATCACCCAGCGCCAGTTGCGCCTTGCCCAACAGTTTCCATGCTGCCGAGTACTTCGGATCGAAGCCGACACAACGCTGGAAATGCTCGGCCGCCCGCGCGTTCTCCCCCAGATCCAGATAACCCTTGCCCAAACCGAAGCGCAGTAAAGAGTTATCCACACCCTTGGCGAGCATTTTTTCCAGGGATTCGATCATCGGTCTCGCCTCTTGGTCGGTCAGAAGAAGCTCAATCCCACGTGGAACAGCTTCTCCACGTCGCGAATGTGCTTTTTATCCACAAGGAACAGAATCACGTGGTCGCCTGCGGCAATCACTGTGTCGTCATGGGCGATGATCACTTCTTCATCGCGGATGATCGCGCCGATGGTGGTCCCCGGCGGCAGGGCGATGTTTTCGATGGCCTTGCCGATGACCTTGCTCGACTTCGAATCACCATGGGCCACCGCTTCGATGGCTTCCGCCGCGCCCCGGCGCAAGGAGTGCACGCTGACGATATCGCCGCGCCGCACGTGGGCCAGCAAGGTGCCGATGGTCGCCAGTTGCGGGCTGATGGCGATGTCGATGTCGCCGCCCTGGATCAGGTCTACGTAGGCCGGGTTGTTGATGATCGTCATCACCTTCTTCGCGCCCAGGCGCTTGGCCAGCAACGACGACATGATGTTGGCTTCGTCATCGTTGGTCAGCGCGAGGAAGATGTCCGCGTCGGCAATGTTCTCTTCCAGCAACAGGTCGCGATCCGACGCGCTGCCCTGCAGCACCACAGTGCTGTCGAGGGTGTCGGACAGATAACGACAGCGCGCCGGGTTCATCTCGATGATCTTCACTTGGTAACGGCTTTCGATGGCCTCGGCCAGCCGCTCACCGATCTGCCCGCCGCCGGCGATGACGATACGTTTGTAGGTTTCGTCGAGGCGACGCATTTCGCTCATCACGGCGCGAATGTTCTCACGGGCGGCGATGAAGAAGACTTCGTCGTCGGCCTCGATCACCGTGTTGCCCTGGGGAAGAATCGGACGGTCACGACGGAAAATTGCCGCCACTCGGGTTTCCACATTCGGCATGTGTTCGCGCAACTGGCGCAGTTGCTGACCCACCAGCGGCCCGCCGTAATAGGCGCGCACCGCCACCAGTTGCGCCTGCCCCTCGGCGAAGTCGATCACCTGCAAGGCGCCGGGATGCTGGATCAGACGCTTGATGTAGTTGGTGACCACTTGCTCGGGGCTGATCAGCACGTCGACCGGGATCGCTTCGTTCTGGAACAGTTGCTCTTCGCGCGTCAGGTACGACGCTTCGCGTACCCGGGCAATCTTGGTCGGGGTGTGGAACAGGGTGTGGGCAACCTGACAGGCGACCATGTTGGTTTCGTCGCTGTTGGTCACCGCCACCAACATGTCGGCGTCGTCGGCGCCGGCCTGACGTAGCACGGTCGGCAGCGAGCCACGGCCCTGCACGGTGCGGATATCGAGACGGTCGCCAAGGTCGCGCAGACGGTCGCCATCGGTGTCGACCACGGTGATGTCGTTGGCTTCGCTGGCCAGATGTTCAGCCAGCGAACCGCCGACCTGCCCTGCACCGAGGATGATGATTTTCAACCCGTCACTCCATTGAATCCGTTTAGCCGCGCGCGGCAGCGATCTTGATCAGCTTGGCGTAGTAGAACCCGTCATGCCCGCCCTGCTGGGCCAGCAATTGGCGACCATGCGGCTGCTTGATCCCGGCCTGCGTGGCCAGATCCAGTTCCCGGGCGCCCGGCGTGCGCTCAAGGAACGCGCCGATGACTTCGGTGTTCTCGGTCGGCAAGGTCGAGCAGGTGGCGTAGAGCAGGACGCCGCCCACTTCGAGGGTCTTCCACATGGCGTCGAGCAACTCGCCTTGCAGTTGCGCGAGGGCGGCGATGTCGTCGGCCTGACGGGTCAGCTTGATGTCCGGGTGACGGCGGATCACCCCGGTGGCCGAGCATGGTGCGTCGAGCAGGATGCGCTGGAACGGTTTGCCGTCCCACCAGGTTGCCGTGTCGCGACCGTCGGCGGCGATCAGTTCGGCGTTCAGGCCGAGCCGTTCGAGGTTTTCCTTTACCCGCACCAGACGCTTGGCTTCCAGGTCCACCGCCACCACGCCGGCCAGCGCCGGTTCGGCTTCAAGGATGTGGCAGGTCTTGCCACCCGGCGCGCAGCAGGCGTCCAGCACCCGCTGGCCTGGCGCAAGGTCGAGCAAATCGGCAGCCAGTTGCGCGGCTTCGTCCTGCACGCTGATCCAGCCTTCAGCGAAACCCGGCAGGCTGCGCACATCGGCGGCAGCGTCGAGGATAATGCCGTCGCGGCTGAAAGTGCACGGTTGCGCGGCGATGCCTGCTTCAGTCAGCAGACCGAGGTAAGCGTCGCGGCTGTGATGAAGGCGATTGACCCGCAGGATCATCGGTGGATGCGCGTTGTTCGCCTCGCAGATGGCTTCCCACTGTTCAGGCCAGAAGGCCTTCAGGGATTTTTGCAGCCAGCGCGGGTGGGCGGTGCGCACCACCGGATCGCGTTCCAGTTCGGCGAAGATCGCCTCATGTTCGCGCTGGGCATTGCGCAGCACTGCGTTGAGCAAACCCTTGGCCCATGGCTTTTTCAGCTTGTCCGCGCAACCGACGGTTTCGCCGATGGCGGCGTGCGGCGGGACGCGGGTGTAGAGCAACTGATAGAGACCGACCAGCAACAGCGCCTCGACATCGGCGTCCGCAGCCTTGAACGGCTTCTGCAGCAGTTTTTCCGCCAGCGCCGACAAGCGTGGCTGCCAGCGGGCGGTGCCGAAAGCCAGATCCTGAGTGAAGCCGCGATCGCGATCCTCGACCTTGTCCAGCTGCGTCGGCAGGGAGCTGTTGAGCGAAGCCTTGCCGCTCAGAACGGCGGCGAGTGCCTTGGCGGCGGCCAGACGCGGGTTCATTGCGCGTCCACCGCTGCGCCAAGCACGATGCCGGTGGCGAATTTCTCACGACGGCTGTTGAACAAATCGCTGAAGTTCAGCGCCTTGCCGCCGGGCAATTGCAGGCGGGTCAGGCACAGCGCCTGTTCGCCACAGGCGACGAGAAGGCCGTCCTTGCTGGCGCCGAGGATGGTGCCCGGTGCGCCGTTGCCTTCGGCCAGCGTCGCCGCCAACACTTTCAGCGCTTCGCCATTGAGCGTGCTGTGGGTGATCGGCCATGGATTGAAGGCGCGGACCAGACGCTCCAGCTCGACGGCCGGGCGGCTCCAGTCGATGCGTGCTTCGTCCTTGTTCAGTTTGTGCGCGTAGGTGGCGAGGTCGTCGTTCTGCACTTCGCCTTCCAGGGTGCCAGCGGCCAGGCCGGCAATCGCTTGCACGACGGCAGGCGGGCCCATTTCGGCGAGGCGGTCGTGGAGGCTGCCGCCGGTGTCGTCGGCGCTGATCGGGGTCACGACCTTGAGCAGCATCGGACCGGTATCGAGGCCCGCTTCCATGCGCATTACGGTTACGCCGCTTTCGGCGTCGCCTGCTTCGACGGCGCGCTGGATCGGCGCCGCACCGCGCCAGCGTGGCAGCAGGGAGGCGTGGCTGTTGATGCAGCCCAGACGCGGAATATCCAGCACCACTTGCGGCAGGATCAGGCCGTAGGCAACCACCACCATCAAGTCAGGCTTCAGCTCAGCGAGCTCGGCCTGGGCGTCAGCGTTGCGCAGGGTCGGCGGCTGCAACACCTGGATATTGTTTTCCAGAGCGAGCTGTTTGACCGGGCTCGGCATCAGTTTTTGCCCACGACCGGCCGGGCGATCCGGTTGGGTGTAGACCGCAACGATCTCGTAAGGGCTGTCCAGCAGTGCCTTGAGGTGTTCGGCGGCGAATTCCGGGGTGCCAGCAAAAACGATGCGCAGTGGCTCAGTCATGGGGGAGTCTCATAAAAAGAAAAAGGCTTGCCGCAGCAAGCCTTTGGAGAGGGGCATCAAGCGTTCTGGCGGTGCTGCTTTTCCAGTTTCTTCTTGATCCGGTCGCGTTTGAGCGTGGACAGGTAATCGACGAACAACTTGCCGTTGAGGTGGTCGCATTCGTGCTGGATGCACACCGCGAGCAGACCTTCGGCGATCAGTTCGTAAGGCTTGCCGTCACGATCAAGCGCCTTGATCCTGACCTTCTGCGGGCGGTCGACGTTTTCGTAGAAGCCCGGCACCGAGAGGCAGCCTTCCTGGTACTGCTCCATTTCGTCGGTCAGCGATTCGAACTCGGGGTTGATGAACACCCGGGGTTCGGTGCGGTCTTCGGAAAGGTCCATCACGACGATACGTTTGTGCACGTTGACCTGGGTCGCGGCAAGGCCGATGCCCGGCGCTTCATACATTGTTTCAAACATGTCATCGACCAGTTGACGCACTTCGTCGTCCACTACAGCCACAGGTTTGGCGATAGTGCGCAGACGCGGGTCCGGAAATTCGAGGATGTTCAAAATGGCCATAAGCTTGATTGCTGCACGTGTGAGGTAAAGTCGGGTCGATGGCCTGGCGGGTCCGAAGATGCAGGCTACCGTTGTGAAACGTAGCTCCTTGAATTTCAGCATAGAGCAGGGAGCGAGCCACGGGGGCTCTGGCGTTTCACGCGAACGCACATAATAAAGGGATTCACCGCATGAGGAAATCACTACTCGCCCTGCTGTTTCTGGCTTCGGTCGGTACAGCGCACGGGCAAGTGCAACTCAAGGAAGGTTTTCCACAGCAATACACGGTGGTTTCGGGGGATACGCTCTGGGACATCTCCGGTAAATATTTGCGCGAACCCTGGCAGTGGCCGCAGCTGTGGCGGGCCAATCCGCAGATTGAAAACCCCAACCTTATCTATCCGGGCGACACGCTGACGCTCAGTTACGTCAACGGCCAGCCCCGCCTGACCCTCAATCGCGGGGTGTCGCGCGGCACCATCAAGCTGTCGCCCCGGATCCGCAGCAGCCCGGTGGCCGAGGCGATCCCGAGCATTCCGCTGAAATCCATCAACAGCTTTCTGCTGAGCAACCGCATCGTCGACAAGGTCGAGGACTTCGACAAGGCGCCGTACATCGTTGCCGGCGATGCCGAGCGCGTGCTCAGCGGCACCGGTGACCGGATCTTCGCCCGCGGGCATTTCGACCCGAACCAGCCGGTCTACGGGATCTTCCGCCAAGGCAAGGTCTACACCGATCCGCAGAGCAAGGAGTTCCTGGGGATCAACGCCGACGACATCGGCGGCGGTGAAATCGTCGCCACCGAGGGCGACGTCGCGACCCTGGCCCTGCAACGCACGACCCAGGAAGTGCGCCTCGGCGACCGTCTGTTCAGCGGCGAGGAACGCTCGATCAACTCGACCTTCATGCCCAGCGCTCCCACTACCGACATCAACGGTCTGATCATCGATGTGCCGCGCGGCGTTACGCAGATCGGCGCGATGGACGTGGTGACACTGAACAAGGGCAAACGCGACGGTCTGGCCGAGGGCAACGTGCTGGTGGTGATGAAAACCGGGGAAACCGTGCGTGACCGAATCACCGGCCAGCCGTTGAAAATCCCCGATGAACGCGCCGGATTGCTGATGGTGTTCCGCACCTACGACAAGCTCAGCTACGGCTTGGTATTGAACGCATCGCGCTCGTTGGCGGTGCTGGACAAGGTGCGAAATCCTTAGCTGGCTTCACAAGTTACCAACAGAGTTATCCACAGCTTGTTCCGAAAGGTTCGGGGCTTATAACGATCAAGGATGATCCATGATGATGCCTGTCTGTACACCGGTTTCCCCGGCGGAACTGGAAGCGCGTTTGCGCCTGCACCGTTTGCCGGAAATCGGCCCGAAACGTTTTTCCCGGTTGCTCGAAGCATTCGGCTCGGCCTCCAAGGCCATCAGTGCGCCGGCCAGTGCCTGGCGTTCGTTGGGCTTGCCGGTGGCGAGCGCCGACGCTCGCCGTTGCCCTGAAGTGCGCGACGGTGCCAGTCGCGCACTGGCCTGGCTAGAGCGCCCGGGCCAGCATTTGCTGATGTGGGACCAGCCGGATTACCCGGCATTGCTGGCGCAGATTCCTGATCCACCACCGCTGCTGTTTGTGGCCGGTGACACTTTTATTCTGGAAAAACCACAGCTGGCGATGGTCGGTAGTCGCCGCGCTTCACGTCCGGGCATGGACACCGCTACGGCGTTTGCCCGCAGTCTGGCCGGAGCCGGTTTCGTCATCACCAGTGGCCTGGCGCTTGGCATCGATGCCGCGGTGCATCAAGCCGCGCTCGACGTCGGCGGGCAAACCGTGGGTGTGCTGGGCACCGGCCTGGAAAAATTTTATCCACAGCGCAATCGGCGGCTGGCGGACGCGATGATTGCCTCGGGCAGTGCGGTGATTTCGGAGTTTCCACTGGACGCCGGGCCGACCGCGAGCAACTTCCCCAGGCGCAACCGGATCATCAGCGGTTTGTCCCTCGGCGTATTGGTGGTTGAGGCCAGTGTGGCCAGTGGTTCGCTGATCACCGCGCGACTGGCGGCGGAACAGGGCCGCGAGGTCTATGCGATCCCGGGTTCGATCCATCACCCCGGCGCGCGCGGTTGCCATCAACTGATCCGCGATGGCGCGGTGCTGGTGGAAACCATCGAACACATCCTCGAGGCCCTGCGTGGCTGGCAGCTCTTGCCGGTGTCCACGACCGCAGCGGCCACGGACAATCTGCTGCTAAGTCTGCTGCATGCCGCGCCCCACACCAGCGAGGGCCTGGCCGACAGCAGTGGCTGGGCGTTGCCCAAAGTCTTGGCGGCGTTGACCGAATTGGAGATGGATGGCCGCGCGGTGTGTGAAAACGGCCGCTGGTTTGCGCGGGTAAGCTAGGTTTTACATTGAAGATCGGTAAACTGCGCAAAACCTGTTTTCGGAGAGTTTTTCATGGTCAACAGTTGGCGTGTGCAACAAGCCGCACGAGAGATTCGCGCCGGGGCGGTGATTGCCTATCCAACCGAAGCCGTCTGGGGGCTGGGGTGCGATCCGTGGAATGAAGAAGCGGTGGATCGTTTGTTGGCGATCAAGAACCGCTCGGCGGACAAAGGGCTGATCCTGGTCGCCGACAACATTCGTCAGTTCGATTTCCTGTTCGAGGATTTCCCCCAGGACTGGATCGACCGTATGGCCAGTACCTGGCCGGGTCCGAACACTTGGCTGGTGCCGCATCAGAATCTTTTGCCGGAGTGGGTGACTGGAGTGCACGACACCGTGGCGCTGCGAGTCAGCGATCATCCGCAGGTGCGGGATCTGTGCTCGCTGGTCGGGCCGTTGATTTCGACCTCGGCCAATCCGCAGGGGCGTCCGGCGGCGAAGAGTCGCTTGCGGGTCGAGCAGTATTTCCGTGGTCAGATCGATCTGGTGCTCGGCGGAGCGCTTGGCGGACGCAAGAACCCGAGTCTGATTCGGGATCTGGCCACCGGCAATGTCGTGCGCCCAGCCTGATATCACCCTTGGTTAATTCTGTGAGTACTCCTCGGCTTCCATAGCGAGGAGTACTACGCATGCCTGCGATTTTTCCTTCATGGAACTGAAAATACAGCGTGTTTTTATAGTTTGAATTTTTCCTTTCTATGTCAGATGAATCGGTAAGTATTCATTTGTTGTAATTTTTCCGACGTTATTCTCAGAAGTCGCGCAGTGGCGATTTTTCTAAAACCATTCATTATTTCAATGCGCTCAGAAAACTTCGATAAGTTAACGGCTGCGGGGAAGAAATGGATATCAGGGATTTGCAATTAACGGACTGTCTGCAGGCACTACAGGCGACCTTGAAAAGTCGTTATGAAAGTTATCGTATCGTTATTCTTGAAGCTGGATCAGATACGCAAGAGTTTGAACAGTTTGTTGCTCGTCATTTTAGACTGCGATTGCAGCACTACATGTTGACACCCAAAGCCAGGTCGTTTGAGACACGCCTGGCTATTAGCTCGCGCAGCACCCACTTTTTGTTATATCTGCACGACAGACTCATGGCGGTATTGAGAGTGACCCCATCTCCGTTCGAATGGGTATCACTGGCGCAGCAGCATGTTTCTCCTACCGTGGCGCTGTCGCGCCATGTCGAGTTCAGCCGCTTGATCAGTCACTCGCAAAATCAATTCCCGATGTCGGTCAACGGCCTGCTGGCGGCCGCCACCGAATGGGCGATCAAACACGGTTATGAAGGCGTTACCGCCCTCTGCCGATCACCGCAACGGCGATTCTTCCAGCGCTTCGGCCTGACGCCGATCACTTCCGATGCTCTACACATCGAACACCGCAAACGCGGTGATTACTGGCTGCTTTCAGCTCAATGGCAGCATATTTTCACCGCGCTTCAACAACCCACTCACCTACTCGCCAACCCATCGGAGAAACACGTTGATGAATGTGCCCCTCAGTTTTAACCAACAGTTAAGCCTGCTCGATGAACGAATCGAAAAGTCATGGGCCGATATTCTGGAGAACTCGCGGCTGGTAAAGGCCATTCGCGAGGGCTGTGTTTCCAGAGCGTTATATGCAATCTACATGATCGAAACTTTTCACTACACGGCACACAATGCGCGTAATCAGGGATTGGTGGGCGTTCGACATGCGGATAATCCGGTGTACGCAAAATTCTGCTTTGAACATGCGGCACAGGAAGTTGGTCATGAAAAAATGGCATTACACGATGTCATGAGTCTTGGTCTGAAAAATGAAGTATTTGATATTCCATCTGCACTTCCAGAGACTGATGTATTGATTGCCTATCTGTACTGGATTTCTTTTACTGGTAATCCATTACAGCGGCTTGGTTATAGTTATTGGGCAGAAAATGCCTACCAGTTCATTACTCCGCTTATTGACCGTCTGAGTGAAACGTTGGAGCTGAAATCCTCTCAACTGACATTCTTCGTTGCACATTCCGACATCGATCTCGAGCACTTCAACGAAATCAAACTCATGCTGCAGCGCACCTGCAAGCGTCAGGACGATTGGGAGGCCATTGCCACAGTCATGGAAACCAGCCTGCGCCTGACCGGCAACATGCTTGAGGCCGTTTATGAGCAGTATGAAGCCTGGCAAAAAGGGCTGGCACCCCGCTATGACTTCCTTCACGCCCTGGACAACCAATGAAGACCTCACGCCCATGTTCATATCAGGTGGCTGGAGGTAGACATGGCTGACTATTTCAACCAGCTCAACTACACGTTGGGGGATGAGGATACCTCGCTCGAGTATGCGATCCTGCCCAGGCATGCCCGACACGTGCTGGGAATTGCCGGATGCGGCGGGCGCCTGTTGCCGCTGCTGGCCGCCACCCCGTTACGCATGACCTGTACCGATATCAGTGCGCCGCAACTGGCGTTCACCCGGTTGCGACTGGCGCTACTGGAACAGACCGATCACGAGTCGTTCATGGATTTCATGGGCTATCGGAGGGAAGGTCTGAGGGCACGGCGACGATCCATTTTTCAGCAATTGATCTTACCGCCCGAGGACCGTCGCTGGTTGTCCGGGTTGTTCCAGTCCCGGCACTGGGAAGCGCCGATTTACATGGGCGCATTCGAGCAGACCCTGAAGCGGCTGGCGAAGATCACCGGGCTGTTTACCGGCAAAGCGGGTCGGGGCATTTTTCAGTTCGGCTGTCTTGAAGAACAATCGGAATATTACCGAAAGCGTTTTCCGCTCAAGCGCTGGAAGGCCGTGATCGCTTTGCTGGGCAACGCAGCAGTACTCAATTCGCTGTTGTACAAAGGCTCGTTTCCCCCCAACAACCTCGGTATCAGTTCCCGCTCGGCCTATCTGGAAATTTTCCATAGGTTGTTCACCTCTCAGGTGGTCCGCGAGAGCTTTTTCCTGCAAATGCTGTTTTTCGGCGAACTGCGCTATCCGCAAGGCTTCCCGCTGGAGTGCGACCCGGAGATTTTCCAGCGTGCCCGTGAGGGGCTTCTACAGTGCGAGTTACGTGTGGTGCAGGCTGACATCCTCGACTGCGTTGCAGGGCAAACCGGGATCGATTTCGTCTCGCTGTCGGACGTGCCTTCCTTCCTGCCCGAAACGGCCGGTCCCCATGTTCTGCAGCGCCTTGCCCCGGCGCTCTCGGAAAACGCGCGGGTGGTCATGCGTGGCCATCTGCATGTGGTTCAACCCGATTGTGCAGGCTTCTGCGATATCACCCATCAGTACCAGGCAGAGATCGCACGAGAAAAAACCCAGCTCTGGCGTGTGCAGGTCTATCGCCGGACAGCCGCTATGCAGGTATCCCGATGACCACCTTTCAATCGACCGTCAATTGGGTCAAAAACCGTGTCCGGCAATCTCGGGACGATCAGCAGCAGTTATTCGATGCCGGGTTGAACGGTCTGAAGCTGGTCAAGCGTGAAGGCAAGGAGATCGAACTCGACAGCGGCGAACGGCTGACGGAGTTTCTCTCATGCTCTTATCTGGGGCTGGAGTGTGATCCACGCTTGATTCACGGTGCCGTGAGCGCCGCCGAAGCCTTCGGCGTGCAGTTCGCTGCCGCGCGAACCCGAGTCCTGATGCCTCCCATGCGTGAGCTGGATGAACAACTGAACCAGATATTTCAGGGGCATACGGTCACCTTCAACTCGGTGGGCAGTGCACATCTCGGCTGCCTGCCGCTGTTCGGTTCCGGTGAGATGCCTTCCTATCCCATGCGTCGTGGCCCCTGCTGGATTGTTGACCGCGCGGCGCATGCCTCGATGCAGGTGCTGCAAGGCATTCTCTGGCAGTTCGGCCCGGTACAGCGCTGCGATTGCAGCGATGTGGAGCAAGTGGAGGAAGCGTGTTCGACGGCGGCGGCAGCGGGTAACACGCCCGTTATCCTGACCGACAGCATTGGCTCGATGCGCGGTTTATATCCGGTCAACCGCCTGCTGCAACTGGCGGAGCGTTTCGAGGGATATCTCTATGCGGATGACGCCCACGGTACCTCGATCCACGGAGTGGCAGGGGGTGGTTATGCATTGGCCGCTGCTGAAGAACGGTTACGCGGTCGGCTGATCCTCCTGTCGTCTCTTTCCAAGGCATTCGGTGCAACCGGTGGAGCGATCACTGTGCGCACGGCGGGCGATGCCGAGTTGATTAGAAGCCACGCCTCGACTTATACGTTTGGCGGACCGCTTTCCATGGGGGGAGTAGGTGCGGCAGTCGCCTCCGGGAAAATCCACCTGTCGCCGGAGCTGGGTCAGTTGCAGGCCGCCCTGTGGCGAAATATTGCCGTGATTGACGGTCTGCTGGGGCCGGTGCTGGGCAATCATCAGGTCGAGTCCCCCATTCGTTTCGTCCGCGTCGGGGCCGAGAGAGACGCGATCTGTCTGGCGCGACATTTGCGCCGGCAGGGCATGGCGGTCACTACCGCACTGTTCCCGGTAGTGGCCAAGGGCGAGGCGATTCTGCGTCTGGCCATCAGCGCGAGCCACAGTCAGCTCCAGCTGGAATCTCTGGCAAACGCTGTCCGTAGCGGATTCGATGAGCTAGGCATTCGTCAGGGAGGGCGGTGCAATGAGCAATGATCCACTGATGGATTTATCGGCCGAGGCTCTCGCGCAAAAATTGGCTCACGCGCGATCACTGCCATGGTTTCGTGCGCTGTATCCCCGGATCCTGGAGGTGCAGACATTGGCTGATCTGCATCGACTGCCGGTTCTGGCGGTGGAAGACGAATCCGGCGGCGTGCTGTTTTGCACCCTCGGCGAAGCTTCACACCGAGCGTCAGGCGGAGGACTGACCCTGACATCGGGCGGCAGCACCGGCAATCGCAAACAGATCACCCATTCCTGGGCGTTCAACACCGCAATCGTGCCCTTGGGGGCACGGATGTTTGGTGTGACGGACGAGCGCCCCGGCGTGGTTATCAACTGCCTGACGGCCGGGGAAATGCAGGGTGCCTTTCAATACGCGGCAGCCATCGCCCAGCACGTAGGCGCACGCCTGTTGCCTGCCGGCTCACAGATGGGCGTGCAGCGCGTAGCCGAGTTGATTCAGTCACACGCGGCCGATGCGCTGATGTGCACTCCCTCCTTTGCCACAGCGTTGTTCAATCATGCGAATGTCGGCGCAGAGCAGTTGGGCAGTTTGAAATGGCTTTACTACATCGGGGAGTCCTGTGGGAAGGGGCTGCGTGATCAGTTGGCCCAGGATTGGCCCAAGCTGAAAATTCGCTCGTTAGGCTACAGCTCGACAGAAACGGGCCCCATCGGCTTTCAGTGTGCACACCTTGAGCACGGTTTTTATCATCTGCATGCCGACGCCATGCTGCTCGAAGTGGTTGACCCTTTGACCCTGCAAGCTTTGGCTGAAGAGCAAACCGGTGAATTCCTGCTGACGCCCCTGCTACCCGATCACGCGCCGCTGTTTCGCTACAGGATCGGGGATCGTGGGCGAATCCTGCGCACGATCACGAAATGTGCGTGTGGCAGTTCCATGCCGGTCCTGGCCCTCGAAGGGCGGGTCGAAACATCGATCAAACTGGGCGGCGCGATCATCACTCAGCGGCAGGTACTGCACGCACTCCGGCAGCTCCTGCCTGAGTTGGACCCTTCAGATGTCCAGGTGCAGATTGATCGAGAGCCCGGTGGTGCATGTCTACGTCTGGCTATCGCTGAGGACAGACTGACAGTCGTCACGCATACCTTTATCGAAGGTGCGTTGCAGGTCGAAGGGCAGGCAAGTGCATTACTCAGGCTGCCCGGCGTGTTGGGGCTGGAGGTGAAGCGTCTTGCCCGTCAGGCATTCGAAACCACCCTGACCGGCAAGACACCGTTTTTTGCAGAGTTGCCACAGACCCCGGCCAAGTCATGACGATTGGCCGGAGAAGTCTGTCGTCAGGGCAGCAGAACGGTGGAGCCCGTGGTGCGTCGCGCCGACAACTCGGTCTGTGCCTTCGCCGCATCAGCCAGCGGATAACGCTGGCTGATATCCACCTTCAGCTTGCCGCTGGTGATCATCCCGAACAGCTCATCCGCCATGCGTTGCAGGTTCTCGGCATTGTTGGCGTAGGTCGCCAGGGTTGGCCGGGTCACGTACAGCGAACCTTTCGCCGACAGAATCCCCAGGTTTACCCCGTCCACCGCGCCAGACGCGTTGCCAAAGCTCACCACCAGACCACGTGGCGCTGCGCTGTCCAGCGAGGCCGGCCAGGTGTCCTTGCCGACGCCGTCGTAGACCACCGGGACTTTTTTCCCGTCGGTCAGTTCCAGCACCCGCTGGGCGACGTTTTCGTGGCTGTAGTCGATGGTTGCCCAGGCGCCATGGGCCTTGGCCAGATCGGCTTTCGCTTGCGAGCTGACGGTGCCGATCAGCTTCACGCCCAGGGCCTTGGCCCATTGGCAGGCCAGCAAACCGACGCCGCCAGCCGCTGCGTGGAACAGAATGGTTTCGCCGCCCTGCAGTTCATAGGTCTGACGCAACAGGTACTGCACGGTCAGGCCCTTGAGCATCACCCCGGCAGCGGTTTCGAAGCTGATGGCGTCCGGCAGTTTCACCAGATTGGCCTCGGGAAGAATGTGAACATCGCTGTATGCGCCCAACGGGCCGCTGCCGTAAGCCACGCGGTCACCGACCTTGAACCGGGTGACGGCGCTGCCTACCGCTTCGACGATGCCCGCGCCTTCCGAGCCCACGCCCGACGGCAGTGCCGGTGGCGCGTAGAGACCGCTGCGGTAGTAGGTGTCGATGAAGTTCAGGCCGATGGCCTTGTTGCTCACGCGAACCTGCTGCGGGCCGGGCTCAGCAGGTTGATAATCAACATACTCAAGCACTTCGGGGCCGCCATGGGCGCGGAACTGGATTCGCTTGGCCATCTGCCTACTCCTTGGGACGATTTGGAAGGCCCCTATCGAACTCCCATGCTTGATCTTCGTCAACTGCGGCGTGTCGACCTGCGATGGTATGCTACGCGCCCATTTGCGCGGGGCGCCGCGCAGTTACGCCCCGATCCAAGGTGATGCCATGACGACCCGCACCGACGCCGTAAAGGCCTATCTGCTCGACCTGCAAGACCGCATCTGCGCCGCGCTGGAATCTGAAGACGGCGGCACGCGCTTCGTCGAAGACGCCTGGAACCGTCCGGCCGGCGGTGGCGGTCGCACCCGGGTGATCGAGAACGGCACGGTGATCGAAAAGGGCGGTGTCAACTTTTCCCACGTCTTCGGCAGTGGCCTGCCACCGTCGGCCAGCGCCCATCGACCGGAACTGGCCGGCCGCGGTTTCGAAGCCCTCGGCGTGTCGCTGGTGATCCACCCGCATAACCCGCATGTGCCGACGTCCCACGCCAACGTGCGCTTTTTCATCGCCGAGAAGGAAGGTGAAGAGCCGGTCTGGTGGTTCGGCGGTGGTTTCGACCTGACGCCGTACTACGGCAACGAAGAAGACTGCATCCACTGGCACCGCGTTGCCGAGCAGGCCTGCGCGCCGTTCGGCCCGGACGTCTACCCGCGCTACAAAGCCTGGTGCGACACCTATTTCCACATCAAGCACCGCCATGAACCTCGGGGCATCGGCGGTCTGTTCTTCGATGACCTGAACGAGTGGGACTTCGACACCAGCTTCGCCTTCATGCGCGCCATCGGCGATGCGTACATCGACGCTTACCTGCCGATCGTGCAACGCCGCAAGAATGACGCGTTCACCGCCCAACAACGCGAGTTCCAGGAATTCCGTCGCGGCCGCTACGTCGAGTTCAACCTGGTTTACGACCGTGGCACCCTGTTCGGCCTGCAATCGGGCGGGCGTACCGAGTCGATCCTCATGTCGCTGCCACCGCAAGTACGCTGGGCCTACGACTGGAAAGCCGAGCCGGGCAGCGAAGAAGCGCGCCTGACCGACTACTTCCTGCAAGATCGCGACTGGCTGGCCAAGGCCTGAGGATTTCTGATGGATCGTTACGTCGTTTTCGGTAACCCGATCGGTCACAGCAAGTCGCCGATGATTCACAAACTGTTCGCCGAACAGACCGGACACAGCCTTGACTACAACACCCTGCTGGCACCGCTCGACGATTTTTCCGGCTGCGCCACGGCGTTTTTCCAGGAAGGTCGCGGCGCCAACGTGACCGTGCCGTTCAAGGAAGACGCCTATCGCCTGGCCAACAGCCTGACCGCACGTGCCCAGCGCGCGGGTGCGGTGAATACCTTGAGCAAACTCGCCGACGGCAGCCTGCTCGGCGATAACACCGACGGTGCCGGGCTGGTGCGGGACCTGACGGTCAACGCCGGGTTCAGCCTCACCGGCAAACGCATTCTGCTGTTGGGTGCGGGCGGCGCGGTGCGCGGTGCATTGGAGCCGTTGCTGGCGGAAAAGCCGGCCTCGGTGATCATCGCCAATCGCACGGTGGACAAGGCCGAGCTGCTGGCCGAACTGTTCTGTGATCTGGGGCCGGTGTCGGCCAGCGGTTTCGACTGGTTGCGCGAGCCGGTAGACGTGATCATCAACGCCACCTCTGCCAGCCTCACCGGCGACGTGCCGCCGATTGCCGCGAGTCTGATCGAGCCAGGCAAGACCCTGTGCTACGACATGATGTACGGCAAGGAGCCGACCGCGTTCTGCCGCTGGGCCAGTGAGCATGGCGCGGGCGTGGTGATGGACGGGTTGGGCATGCTGGCGGAACAGGCAGCAGAAGCTTTCTTCCTGTGGCGCGGCGTCCGGCCGGATACGACGCCGGTTCTGGCTGAATTGCGTCGGCAGCTGGCGGAATAATACCCGTGGGAGAGAGCTTGCTCGCGATGAAGTCTCCAGATCCAGCATCAATCTGACAGACAGACCGCCATCGCGAGCAAGCTCGCTCCCACAATGGGTTCTTCTTCAATCTTCGAAGCGGATCGGGCATTTCTCCGGCCCTTCGAGTTTGCGCAATTCCTCCACCACCTGCGGTCGCGCCTGACGCAATGTCAGGCTGCGATCCTGGCGCAGCAGACGCCGGGCTTCTTGATGGAGCATTTCCACGCCGGAATAGTCGATGAAGTTAATCTGCTGAGCCTCGATCACCACCCGCGCGCCGTGCATCCGCTGCAGGCGCACTTGCAGGTAGTGGCTGGCGCCGAAAAAAATCGAGCCGCCGACCCGCAGCACATCATCTTCGCCATCGCGCCAATGCTGCACCCGGGGTTGCGAGGTGCGCTTGAGGTAGAAAAACAGCGAGGCCAGCACACCGGCGTAAATCGCCGTCTGCAATTCCAGCAGCAAGGTAGCGACGCAGGTCAGGCCCATCACCACAAACTCCGCCCGGCTGACCCGCAGCAGCGCACGAATGCCACGATGATCCACCAGTCCCCAGGCGATCAACAGAATGCTGCCAGCCATGGCAGGAATCGGAATGTGTGCGATCAGCCCGGCACCGAAGATCGCGAACAACGCCACCCACAACGCCGAAAACACCCCGGCCAGCGGCGAACAGGCCCCGGCCTCGTAGCTCAGCCCGGAACGGGTGAACGAGCCGGCGGACAACGATCCCGAAAAGAACGCCCCGACAATATTGGAAAGCCCCTGCGCGCGGACTTCCTGATTGGCATCGAGCAATTGTTGCGAACGCGCGGCAATCGAGCGGGCAATAGACAGGCTGGTGACCAACCCGAGCATGCCCACCGCTACGGCGCTGGGCAGCAGACGCAGGACCAGATCCAAATCCAGTGGCAGCCCGCTGAATGGCGGCAGGCGCCCGACAAACGCGCTGACCAACTGAACGTGGCCGAACATCGCCGGCCATAGCCACACCACCAGGCTGCCGAGCACCAGTGTCATCAACAGTGTCGGCCAGCGTGGCAGCCATTGTTTAAGCAACGCACCGATTATCACTGTGGCAATACCGAGGGCCAGCGACGGTTTATCCACAGCCCCGAGATGACGCAGCAAGTCCATCAGGCTGGCCAGCGCCGTTGACTTGGCCGGCAGATCCAGTCCCAACAGGTTCGGCAACTGACCGATGGCAATCACCACCGCCGCCCCCAGGGTGAAACCCAGCACCACCGAGTGCGAGACGAAATTCACCAGCGCGCCGAAGCGCAACAGGCCGAGCAACCACTGGAAAATCCCGGCGAGAAACGTCAGCAGCAGGATCAGGGTTATGTAGTCCTGTGACGCAGGCACGGCCAATGGGCTGACACTGGCAAACAGAACAATGGAAATCGCCGCTGTCGGCCCGCAGATCAGATGCCACGACGAGCCCCACAGGCAGGCGATCAGTACCGGGATGATCGCGGCATAGAGGCCGTACTCGGGTGGGAGGCCGGCGATGAGCGCGTAGGCAATCGACTGGGGCAACGCGAGAATCGCGCCGCTGAGGCCGACGATCAGGTCCCGCCCGACGCTGGCGCGGGTTTGCCGGGGCAGCCAGGTCAGGAAGGGGAACAGTGAGCGGCGGCTGGGGAGGGCCATGGATCCTCTCGGTTTGGGATTGGTGGTGTGTGAAGGGTATCAGGGTGTCAGTCAGGAACAGCCCCTCACCCTAACCCTCCCGAAACGTCGGACCGCCCGGAGGGAGAGGGGACTGACCGCGGTGAATATATGGCTTACGGCGACCTGAAATATCGAGTCAAACTCAGGTTTTGAATGGCCCCCAATCGGCTCCCTTTCCCCCTCGCCCCCTTGGGGGCGGTCCGACGTTTCGGGAGGGCTGGGGTGAGGGGGGAAATCTCCAGTCGATCACCGATTTCGAAAACCTCACGATCAGAGCTTGGCTTTGACTGCCGCCAACGCATCCTTCCCATCCACCGTCTTCACCCCATCAAGCCACTTATCCAAAACCCCCGGATTCGCCTTGATCCAAGCCTTCACAGCATCCGCATTGCTGACTTTCTTGTTCACCACCTCGGCCATGATGCTGTTCTCCATCTCCTGAGTGAACGAAAGATTGGTCAGCAATTTACCCACATTCGGACAGGCCTGGGCGTAGCCCTTGCGGGTCAGGGTGTAGACGCTGCCCGTGTCGCCGAAGTACTTCTCGCCACCCTTGAGGTAGTGCATTTTCAGCTGCACGTTCATCGGGTGCGGGGTCCAGCCGAGGAAGGTGACGAATTTCTGTTTCTTCACCGCTCGCGAGACTTCGGCAAGCATCGCCTGTTCGCTGGACTCGATCAGCTTCCACTGTCCCAGGTCGAAGTCGTTCTTCTTGATGATCTCTTGCAGCGAGATGTTCGCCGGCGCGCCGGAGCCGATGCCGTAGATCTTCTTCTCGAACTTGTCGGCGAATTTGTTCAGGTCGGCAAAGTTATGCACACCCGCATCCCACACGTAATCCGGCACGGCCAGGGTGAACTCGGTGCCATCAAGGTTCTTCGCCAGTTGGGTGACATCACCGGTGGCCACGAACTTGTCGTAGAAGCCCTGCTGCGCCGGCATCCAGTTGCCGAGGAACACGTCAACCTGGCCATCCTTCAGGCCGCCGAAGGTGATCGGCACCGCGAGGGTGTCGACCTTGGCCTTGTAGCCCATGCCATCCAGCAGAAACCCGGTGATGGCGTTGGTCGCGGCGATGTCGCTCCAGCCGGGATCGGCCATTTTCACCGTGTCGCAGCTCTCGGCGAACGCGGATGCGCTGCCCAGTGCCAACAGACTGACCGTCACGACTGTGGATAACTTGACCATGGACTTCCCCTTAACGTTATTGGTTTTGGCAGGGTTGTGGATAACGGGCCTTGCGCTCCAGATCATCGAGGTCGATGTGGTTGCGCATGTACTGCTGACTGGCGTCCACCAGCGGCTGGTGATCCCAGCTCTTCAGCTTGCCGATCGTCAGCGCCTCGGCAACGAAACGCCGACGGCGCTGGCTTTCGAGAACATCGCGGTGGATCGCTGGAATGTCCCACTTGGCACGTGCCTCAGCGAGAAAGTCGTCGAAAAGCTGGCGATGTTGCGGTGATTGGCTGAGTTCTTCCTGCTCGCGTGGATCGTTATCCACATCGAAGAGTAGGCAAGGGTCGGTTTCGCTGTAGATAAATTTGAAAGCGCCACGGCGGATCATCATCAGCGGGCTGACGGTGCCTTCGGCCATGTATTCGCCGAACACTTCGTCATGACCGCCCTGCCCTTGCAGGTGCGAAACCAGCGAACGACCGTCCAGCGGCAGGTTCGGCTCCAGGCTGCCGCCGGCCAGTTCCACGAAGGTCGGCAACAGGTCGGCGGTGGACACGGCGGCGCTGACGCGGCCCGATTTGAACTGACCGGGCGCACTTATCAACAGGGGCACCCGGGCGGCCATTTCGAACCAGTGCATTTTGTACCAGAGCCCACGCTCGCCGAGCATGTCACCATGGTCGCCGGAGAACACGATGATGGTGTCATCGATCAGCCCGGTATCTTCGAGGGTTTGCAGAAGTTTGCCGACGTTGGCGTCGATATAACTGCATGCACCGAAATACGCCCGACGGGCATCGCGGATCTTTTCCACAGGCAGCGGCTTGTCCCACAGGTCGTAGACCTTGAGCAACCGCTGGGAATGCGGGTCGAGTGAATGCGGATCCGGCGTCGTCGGAAGCGGGATATCTGCATCGTCGTACAAATCCCAGAATGCCTTGGGAATCGTGTATGGGTCGTGGGGGTGAGTCATCGACACGGTCAGGCAGAACGGCCGGTTGCCGTCCTCACGGATATGGTCGAACAGGTACTGCTGAGCCTTGAACACCACCTCTTCGTCGAAGTCGAGCTGATTGGTGCGCACGCAGGGCCCGGCCTGCAACACCGAGGACATGTTGTGATACCAGCTCGGCCGCACATCAGGCTCATCCCAGTTCACCGCCCAGCCGTAGTCAGCGGGATAGATGTCGCTGGTCAGGCGTTCTTCGTAGCCGTGCAGTTGATCCGGCCCGCAGAAATGCATCTTGCCCGACAGCGCGGTGCGATAGCCGAGACGTCGCAGGTAATGGGCGTAAGTCGGAATGTCGGCGGGGAAATCGGCGGCGTTATCGTAGGCGCCGATCTTGCTCGGCAACTGGCCACTGACCAGGGTAAATCGCGACGGCGCGCACAGCGGGCTGTTGCAGTATGCGGCCTCGAACACCACGCCTTGTTCGGCGAGGCGGCTGAGATTTGGCAGTTTGATCGGCGACGGGCCGTAGAACGGCAACATTGGCGCGGCCATTTGATCGGCCATGATGAAGAGAATGTTCTTGCGCTTCATGTGATCGCGGCATTCCATAGTGAAAATTTATGCGACATTGCTGCGATCGAGCATGGATTCCCCGCAATATCCGGTAAAGCCCGCGCCGGACAATGACTAGGATAAGCACAGCTTATGTATGAAGCCCTCGGTGATTTGTCGCTGGATCTACTGCGCGCCTTCGAGGCAGCAGCCCGCCATCGCAGTTTTACTGCGGCGGCGGTGGAGCTCGGAACCACCCAACCGGCGATCAGTCAGCAGATCAAACGGCTTGAGGAACAGCTCGGAACACGGCTGTTCGACCGGATCTACCGAGGTATCGAGCTGACCGAGGTCGGTTCGATCCTTTTCGAGCAAGTCACCCTCGGTTTGCAGAATATCGACGCAGGATTGAGCGCGATCAGCGCACAACAGCAGCATGAAGTGCTGCAGGTCGCCACCGATTTCGCCTTTGCCGCGTACTGGTTGATGCCGCGTCTGCATCGTTTTCACGAGGCCAATCCGCAAGTGGACGTGAGCTTGGTCACCAGCGAGCGCAATCACAACATGCTGCGCCCGGATATCGACGTTGCCGTGCTGTTCGGCGACGGTCGCTTCAAACAGGGCGAAAGTCATTGGCTGTTCAGTGAAGAAGTGTTCCCGGTGTGCAGCCCGCAATTGCTCAAGGATCGCTCTCTGCCCTTGCCGGCTCAGGCGTTGCTTGAGTTTCCCCTGCTGCATCTGCGCGGCGAGAACAGCAGCAACTGGTTCGACTGGAGCGGGCTGTTCCGCGAACTCGGCATCAACACGCCGCCGGCGCCGGGGCAGCTGCGTTTCGACAACTACACCTTGCTGATTCAAGCGGCGATTGGCGGCCAAGGTGTGGCCATCGGCTGGCGGCACCTTGTGGATAACTTGCTGGCGCAGGGTTTGTTGTGTCGGCCGATTGCCGAGACCACCCTCTCCCGCCTCGGTTATTACGTGGTGCTTCCGCAGCGTAAACGGCGTGGGGCGTTGATTCAGCAGTTTGTCGATTGGTTGAGGGCCGAGCAGGCCAGCAGCGCGCAGTCGCTGACGGGAATGGAGTTGCCTTCGATCGCGGTGTGATCAGGCGCCTGACGCCGCGACAAAACTCACGTGCTCGCCTACATGCAGATTCAGCCGCAGCTCATCGACAATACCGACCGCTACCCGGTTCAGGCGCTCCAGCGGTTCGGCCAGCCCCGGCTCGAGACTGCTGCTGACCTGACTGAAATGCTCGATGGTCAGCCCCGCCACTCCACGCGGCGCATTGACCAGGGTCCAGCGCAGCGGACTGCCTTGCAGGGCTTCACGGATTTCCTCGGCGGCATGACGTTGCAGGCGATCATCCAGGTCCGGCTCGTCCAGCAGCGCGAAATCCCCCACCACAAACAAGCGCGACACGTTCGCCGCTTGCAGGCCGTCGATCAACGCGTCCACCGCCAGCACCTGTTCCACCGGCCCGAGCACCACAGACTTTTCCACATGATCGCTGCTGAACGGCAGGCCCGGCGCATCGAGCAGACAGATCACCGCCGAGCTGCCGGCAACGCTCTGGTTGACCCGCTCGGCATCGAACAGATCGCCGCTTTTGGTGCGCAGGCCCGGGCGTGGCGCCAGAGCCGTCAGGTCGTCGAGGATGGCGATGACTTCGTGCTGGCGGCGCAGCAGTTCAGCCATCAACGCACTGCCCAGGCTACTCATGGCACCATAGAGCACCACTTTCACCGCCGGGGTTTCGGCATTCTTCATGGCTGAGGTCCTTTGTTTTCCCTTGTATGGCGTGTGACATACGGCCAACGCCGAGGGTTCGAACCGATTCAGAGGGTTTGCGATGCAGACGATCAAGGGTTATCACGCCCACATTTATTACGACGCCAGCACGATCGAACAGGCGCGGGCGCTGTGTGAGCAGGCGGCAGCGCTGTTTCCATTAAAGATGGGCCGCGTGCATGAACGCCCGGTGGGTCCGCACCCGGACTGGAGCTGCCAACTGGCCTTCGGCCCGGATCTGATCGGCGACGTGTTGCCGTGGCTGGCGCTCAATCGCAAGGGATTGGTGGTGTTCCTGCACCCGGACACCGGCGATGACTTGCTCGACCACACCGAGCACGCGATCTGGATGGGCGCGATGCGGCCGCTGGATCTGTCTATTTTTTAATCAGATGGTTTCTTCAGGCTCGCCAGGTAAATGCTCATCCAGATGCAGCCACGGCAACTGGCTGTCGGTCCAGATGTGCCGCTCGGCGGCGGCTTGCTCCGGGTGATCCAGGGTGGCGACGGTCAGATCGATGCTCTCGGGGCTGAGCAACGTCACCAGCGCCAGTTGCGCGCCGCAGTTCGGGCAGAAGAACCGTGCGCAACTCGTCGAGGAGTCGTAGCGCGAGGGTTTCCCGGCCAGCCACTGAAAGTTCGCCGCCGGCAGCGTGATCCAGGTGGTGACGATGCCACCGCTGACCTTTCGGCAAATCGAGCAATGACAGTGGGCAATGTCGCGCAAGGTTCCGCTTAACTGATAGCGAATATGTCCGCAATGGCAGCCGCCGCTGTGCAATTCACTCATCGTCCCGCCCTCCCGTTCCCGTGTTCATTGACTCTAGCCGCATCCGACGGCCGGTTGGCCATTCGCCCGAAGCTTTCATCGGCGAAAGGTAGCTGAAAGGTTCCCCGATTAGGATCGCCGCCACTACCGGCAACAGACCGGTTGGCCAACGCGTGTGATTGCTCGCACGTCAGGCCCAATTAACAACAACAATGGTGATTCTGATGTCTTCTGTAGCCCGCCTCCTCGCTCCAACTCCGCCCGTACGTCTCGTGCTTCCCGTTCTGCGCTGATCCCGCCCGATCCGCTCACTTACCTAGCCGCGCTACGCCTGGAGTATTCCCATGCTGACTTTCCTTGGCTTCGCCATGGTCATCACGTTCATGTTCCTGATCATGACCAAGCGCCTGTCTGCGCTGATCGCTCTGATCATCATCCCGATCCTGTTCGCCCTGTTCGGTGGTTTCGCGCCGAAGATCGGCCCGATGATGCTCGAAGGTATTACCAAGCTTGCGCCGACCGGCGTGATGCTGATGTTCGCCATTCTGTATTTCGCCCTGATGATCGACTCCGGCCTGTTCGACCCGGCCGTGCGCAAGATCCTCAAACTGGTCAAGGGCGACCCGCTGAAAGTTTCGGTCGGCACCGCCGTACTGGCGCTCGTCGTTTCCCTCGATGGTGACGGCGCGACCACTTACATGATCTGCGTGGCCGCCATGCTGCCGCTCTACAGCCGCATCGGCATGAGCCCGCGGATCATGGCCGGTCTGATCATCCTCGCCGGCGGCGTGATGAACATGACCCCCTGGGGCGGCCCGACCGCCCGTGCCGCCAGTGCTCTGCACGTGGACCCTTCAGACATCTTCGTACCGATGATCCCGGCCATGGGCGCCGGTGTGATCGCGATCCTGATCATTGCCTACTTCTACGGCAAACGTGAACGTGCGCGTCTGGGTGAACTGCACCTGATTGGCGACGAAATCGATCACAGTGAAATCAGCGTCTCGCAATTCCCGGATGCCCGTCGTCCGAAGCTGATCTGGTTCAACGGCCTGCTGACCCTGGCGCTGATGTGCACCCTGATTGCCGGCCTGTTGCCGCTGCCGGTGCTGTTCATGGTGGCGTTCAGTATTGCAATGATCGTCAACTACCCTTGCCTGCAACAGCAGAAGGACCGCGTCGCGGCTCACGCGGGCAGCGTGCTGTCGGTGGTCAGTCTGATCTTCGCGGCGGGCATCTTCACCGGTATCCTGTCGGGCACCGGCATGGTCGATGCCATGTCGAAAAGCCTGCTGGCGGTGATCCCTGATTTCCTCGGCCCGTACCTGGCGGTGATCACGGCGCTGGTGAGCATGCCGTTCACGTTCTTCATGTCGAACGACGCGTTCTACTATGGCGTGTTGCCGGTGTTGTCCGAAGCGGCCAGCCATTACGGCATCACCGCGGTGGAAATGGCCCGTGCCTCGATTGTCGGCCAGCCGGTTCACCTGCTGAGCCCGCTGGTGCCGTCGACGTATCTGCTGGTCGCACTGGCCGGGATCGAGTTCGGCGATCACCAGCGTTTCACCCTGAAGTGGGCAGTGCTGGTCTGCCTGTGCATACTGGTCGCAGCCTTGCTGTTGGGGACTTTCCCGCTGTTCAGCACTTTGTAACGGCATCAACTCACCAGAACGCCAGCTGCTTGCTGGCGTCCTGGTTTAACACACGCTCAAAGGAATACACATGGAATGGCTGACCAACCCTGAGATCTGGGTTGCCTTCTTTACCCTGACCGCCCTGGAAATCGTTCTGGGCATCGATAACATCATCATGATTTCGATCCTGGTCAGCCGCATGCCCAAACACATGCAACAGCGCACGCGGATCTTCGGTCTTGGCCTGGCCATGATCACGCGGATCCTGTTGTTGCTGTCGATCACCTGGGTCATGCGCCTGACCGCCGACCTGTTCGTGGTGTTCGGCCAGGGCATTTCCGGACGTGACCTGATTCTGTTCTTCGGTGGCCTGTTCCTGCTGTGGAAAAGCTCCCAGGAGATGTACCACGCGCTGGAAGGTGAAGACGAAAGCGACGATACGCCTGGCGGCAAGGGCGGTAACTTCCTCTACACCATCATCCAGATCGCGATCATCGACATCGTGTTCTCGCTGGACTCGGTGATCACTGCTGTCGGCATGGTGTCCCATGTGCCGGTCATGGTCGCGGCGATCATCGTGGCGGTGCTGGTGATGATGCTGGCCTCGGGCAAGATCAGCGAATTCATCGACAAGCACCCTTCGCTGAAAATGCTCGCGCTGTCGTTCCTGCTGGTGGTCGGCACCGTGCTGATCGCCGAATCGTTCGACGTGCACGTACCGAAAGGCTACGTCTACTTCGCCATGGGCTTCTCGCTGGCAGTCGAAGCGATCAACATCAAGCTGCGCACCGCGATGGCGAAAAAGAAGAAACAGCAGGATCCGGTGAAACTGCGCAAGGATATTCCGGGTCAGTAACCCGAACGCTGCGCATAAGATCAAAGGGCCTTCGGGCCCTTTTTTTATGGCTGCATGAACCTGTTTTCATGACGCTTTTGTTTCAATCCGCACTTTAGCTGTGCAATGCTGGCGCCCGGACCGTTAGCCAACTACAGCTTAAGAACAACACGTAGAAACCGCGCGGTATCGTCAACTTGCCCCTTTGGGGCGCTGCAACTACAGGGGGTCTGCATGCTCACCCTGCTCAATCTGCTTTCTGCCGTGGCCCTGCTGATCTGGGGCACGCACATTGTCCGAACCGGCATCCTGCGGGTGTACGGCACCAACCTGCGCCATGTGATCGGCCAGAACATGTCCAAACGATGGCTGGCCTTCATCGCCGGCATCCTCGTGACCGCGATGGTACAGAGCAGCAACGCCACCGCCATGCTCGTGACGTCTTTCGTCGGCCAGGGCCTGATGGCGCTGACCCCGGCCCTGGTGACCATGCTCGGGGCCGACGTCGGTACGGCGCTGATGGCGCGGGTGCTGACGTTCGATCTGTCGTGGCTGTCGCCGCTGCTGATTTTCCTCGGGGTGATTTTCTTTCTGTCGCGCAAACAGACGCGGCTCGGGCAGATGGGGCGCGTGGCCATCGGGCTGGGGCTGATCATTCTGGCGCTGCAACTGATCGTCGAGGCCGCCGGGCCGATCACGCACGCCAAAGGCGTGAAGGTGATCTTCGCCTCGCTGACCGGCGACCTCCTGCTCGACGCCCTGGTCGGTGCGTTGTTCGCGATGATTTCCTACTCCAGCCTCGCCGCCGTGCTGCTGACCGCGACGCTGGCCGGCGCCAATGTGATCAGCCTGCCGGTGGCGATCGGTCTGGTGATCGGCGCCAACATCGGCAGCGGCGTGCTGGCGTTCATGAGCACCAGCATGCAGAACGCCGCCGGGCGGCAAGTGGCGCTGGGTAGTCTGTTGTACAAGCTGATCGGGCTGTTGCTGATCATTCCGGTGCTCGACCCACTGGTGCACTGGATTGACGGCCTGGATTTCAGTCCGCAGGAAATGGTCATCGGCTTCCACCTGCTCTACAACACCGCGCGCTGCCTGATCCTGGTGCCAACCGTCGCGCCAATGGCACGGCTGTGTGCCTGGCTGCTGCCGGAGCGGCCGGAGATCAACGGCACCGCCAAACCGCGTCATCTCGACCCGACAGCACTGGTCACGCCTAGCCTGGCGCTGGCCAACGCCGCCCGGGAAACCCTGCGCATGGGCGACCTGATCGACAACATGCTCGACGCGACCCTCGATGTACTGCGCGGCAAACAAACCGCGGTCACCATGGAAATGCGCAAGCTGACCGATGACGTCGAAGCGCTGTACAGCGCGATCAAGCTGTATCTGGCGCAAATGCCCCGTGAAGATCTCGGCGAGCAGGACAGTCGGCGCTGGGCAGAAATCATCGAACTGGCAATCAACCTCAAGCTCGCCAGCGACCTGATCGAACGCATGCTGCGTAAAGTGCAGCAGCAGAAGACCTCCCAGCGCCGCTCGTTTTCCGAGGACGGGCTGGAAGAACTGGCGGGCCTGCACCAGCAATTGATCTCCAATCTGCGGCTGGGGCTGTCGGTATTCCTCAGCGGCGATAAGGAAAGCGCCCGGCAGTTGCTGCGCGAAAAACGGCGCTTCCGCGCGCAGGAGCGGCGTCTGGCCCATGCGCATGTCAGCCGTTTGCAACGCAAGATCGTGCAAAGTATCGAGACCAGTTCGCTGCACCTGGAGTTGATTGCCGACATGAAACGCTTGAACTCGCTGTTCTGCAGCAGCGCCTACGTGGTGCTGGAAACCGCCGATACCGGAGCGCTCGAAACCGACGATATGGCGGACATCACGCATTCGCCTTGAACGTCTGGGGCTGTGGTCAGTCAGTAACTCAAGGTTTGGCCTCAGGGCCGGACTGACGACACGGATCTCCAATTCAGCTGTATGGAAGCTCGTTATGCGTTGCCTGTTGTTCGCTTGTCTGCTGCTCGGTTCCCTGCCCGCCTTCGCCCTGGATCGCTTTCAGGTCGAAGGCTATGCCTTGCCCAACGGCCTGCAATTGCTGCTCAAGCCCGGCACCGAGCGTGGGCACGTGGCGATCCGGCTGGTGGTGGGCGTCGGTCTCGACGACTTCGACTGCAATGAAAAAGAGCTGCCGCACCTGCTCGAACACCTATTGTTCAGCGGCATCGACGCGACTGGCGAAGGTGGCCTCGAAGAGCGCATGCAAGCCCTCGGCGGCGACTGGAACGCCTTCACCAGCAACGCCGACACCACGTTCGTCATCGAAGCCCCGGCGAAAAACCAGCGTAAGGTCCTCGACCTGCTGCTGGACCTGCTGACCCAGACCCGCTTCGACGACAACGCGATCAACGCCGCCAAACGGGTGGTCGAGCGTGAGGACGGCGGGCATTACACCCGCTTGCAACGGTTTCTCGACCGGCAGGACCTGGGCCATACCGCGAGCAATCAACTGGCGGTCGAACTGGGCCTGAAATGCCCGCAACGAGCCGAAGTCGATGGCCTGACCCGCGAACAGCTGGAGAAAGTGCGCAAGGCCTGGTACGCACCGAACAACATGACCCTGATCGTCGTCGGCGACCTCGACAAGTTGCTGCCGGCCTATCTGGAGCGAGCGTGGGGCGCGCTCGAAGCGGTCGACCCGAGCGAGCACCGGCCGTTGCCGGACATTCTCGCCAGCGCCGCCCACGAACGCACGATCACTCGCGGCTTCATCGGCAACAGCGCCAAGCTGCACTGGCTGGTGCCGGAGCCGGTGCTGGACGATCAGTACGACCAGACTTTCGACCTGCTCAAGGAATACTTGGAATGGGCGCTGTACCGCCAACTGCGCCTGGATCATGGTTTGTCCTATGGGCCGTGGGCCGAGCGCGAGGTGTTCGGCGGCGTCGGTTTCATGAGCCTGAATGCCGACCTGGATCGCGGTGACATCGCCGAAGCCGAACAGGTACTGGAAAGCCTCAAGGCTGACCTGCTGAAAAACGGTCTCGATGCCGATACGTTCAACCGTATCAAACAGGCAGCAATCGCCCATCAGGCTTGGGCCGTGCAAGGCAACAGCGCCATGGCCGACTATTACTGGAGCGCGCTGGGCGACTACGAGGATGGCCGTTTCGCCAACCCTGCGCTGGAGCTGCAAGGCGTGACGCTGGAAGCGGCGAACAAGGCCATGCGCGAGTTGCTGCTGCAACCGGGATACCTGCGGATCGAGAAGCCTTTGCTCAGCGATGACGAGGTGTTGTGGCTGGTGGCGGGCGGGCTGGGTGTTCTGCTGCTGATCCTGCTGGGCTGGCGGCTGCATCGTCCCCCCCCGGCCAAGCCGTGATCCCGAGGGCGTTAACTGATCGACAGCCTCGCCACGGGCCCCGGCGGGCGGTACTCTGTCGAGGTTTTTTTCCTCGACTGTCGTGAACCGCCCACATGCTCAAATTGACCCTCCTGATCCAGCGCATTCTCGAACTGATGAAGCGCTACCCCGGGGTCATTGCGCTCGGTGGTTTCATCTCCGGGGTCGGCAGTTTCATTCTGGTCGACCGGCAACAGGGGCTGGCAAGCTGGATCACCACGATCATGCTGCTGAGCTGGATCTGGCTGATGCTGGAAAACAGCCTGACGCAGCTGTTCACACGGATCTTCAAACGGGAAATTCCCCAGCCGCTGCTGCGTTACGCGACGCAGATGATCCATCAGGAAAGCCTGTTTTTCGTCCTGCCGTTCTTCTTCATCACCACCACCTGGAACAGCGGCCAACTGGTGTTCACCGGTCTGCTGTGCATCGCCGCGCTGATCTCGATCGTCGATCCGCTCTACTACAAATGGCTGGCGCCGCGGCGTTGGGCGTTCCTCGCGCTGCACACCCTGACCCTGTTCGCCGCCCTGCTCACCGCCTTGCCGGTGATCATGCACCTGACCACGTCGCAGAGCTTCAAATGGGCGCTGGGGACGGCCGTGGTGCTGTCGTTCCCGAGCCTGGCGTCGATCTTCCCGATCCGCACCGTGCGCAACGCGCTGGCGATCCTCAGCATCACCATCGGTATCGGCGGCGTAGGCTGGGTTCTGCGTTCGTGGGTTCCGCCGGCGACACTGTGGATGACTGATGTTGCGATCAGCACCCAGTTGCAGGATCGCACCCCCGGCGCCAGCCTCGAGCAAGTCAGCGCCGAGCAGATCCGTGGCGGCGGGCTCTACGCCTACACCGCGATCAACGCGCCGCGCGGGCTCGATGAGCGGATCTACCATGTGTGGCAGTTCAACGGCAAAGAGGTCGACCGCATCGCCCTCGATATTCATGGCGGGCGCAAGGAAGGCTACCGGGCGTGGACCCACAAGCAGGTTTTCCCCGGCAACCCGGTCGGTGACTGGCAGGTGCGAGTGCTGACTGAAGACGGCCAGGTGATCGGCGTTCTGCGTTTCGAAGTCACGGACAGCACACCGATCAAAGAAAAGTAATCGGGTTCGTGCTATTACGTAGGTTCGCGAATTTAGCCGAACAAGCACGGAGCTTATGACCAGCAGCTCGATGACCGGTAATGCCCGACTGGACACCTCGATCACCCCTGCCCGCCTGCGGGTCACCGGGGACTGGACGCTTGCCCATTACGCCGAGCTCAAGCACCTGAGCGAAACCCTGCGCGGTCAGTACGACGCCAGCACCCCCATCGACCTCAACGGCCTCGGCGCCCTCGATACTGCCGGCGCCTCGCTGCTGGTGGAACTGCTCGGCTCCGAGCGTCTGGGCAAATCCGCCGAACACCCCGATTGCACGATTTCCGTCGCCGACCGCGCGTTGCTGCAAACCGTGTATCGCTCGCTGACCGATTTCTGCGTACCGATCAAGGAACCGGAAATCAGCGTCAGCGTGCAATTGCTGACGCGCATCGGCCGGGCCGTCGACACGGTCTGGCAAGACACCCTGCAACTGCTCGGCTTCGTCGGCCTGATCCTCGAAACCATCGCCCGCAGCCTGTTCCGGCCCAAGCGCTGGCGGATCACACCGATGATCGCCCACATCGAACAGACCGGTCTCGACGCTGCGCCTATCGTGGCGTTGCTGACCTTTCTGGTGGGCGCCGTAGTGGCGTTTCTCGGGGCGACGGTGTTGGCCAGTTTCGGCGCCAGTGTGTTCACCGTGGATCTGGTGGGTTTCGCCTTCCTGCGCGAATTCGGCGTGTTGCTCACGGCGATCCTGATGGCCGGCCGCACCGCCAGTGCCTTTACCGCGCAGATCGGCTCAATGAAAGCCAACGAAGAAATCGACGCGATTCGCACCCTCGGCCTCGACCCCATGGAATTGCTGGTAGTGCCTCGGGTGCTGGCCTTATTGGTAGCCCTGCCGATGCTGACCTTCCTCGCGATGATCTGCGGGATCATCGGTGGCGCCGTGGTCTGCGCGGTGTCGCTGGATATTTCGCCGGCGATGTTCCTGTCGCTGCTGCAAAGCGACATAGGGATTCAACATTTCCTGGTGGGCTTGGTCAAAGCTCCGATCTTCGCGTTCCTGATCGCCGCCATCGGCTGTCTGGAAGGCTTCAAAGTCAGCGGCAGCGCCGAATCGGTCGGCGCCCACACCACCTCCAGCGTGGTGCAATCGATCTTCGTGGTGATCGTGCTCGATGCGGTCGCCGCGCTGTTCTTCATGGAGATGGGCTGGTGAGTCGTCTACCCCGCATGCCGTCCGAGGCGGTGATCGAAGTCCGTGGCCTGTGCAATCGCTTCGGCAGCCAGAGCGTGCACGAGAACCTCGACCTGGACTTGTACAAAGGCGAGATTCTGGCTGTGGTCGGTGGTTCCGGCAGCGGTAAATCGGTGTTGCTGCGCAGCATCGTTGGCTTGCGCCGGCCCAGCGAAGGCAACGTGACAGTGTTTGGTCAGAACCTGCCGAGTCTTTCCGAGCACGAGCGGTCGTTGGTCGAGCGGCGTTTTGGCGTGTTGTTCCAGAAAGGCGCGCTGTTTTCGTCGCTGACGGTCACCGAGAACGTCGCCCTGCCCCTGATCGAACACGCCGGCCTCAGTCGCGAAGACGCCGAGCATCTGGCGGCAGTGAAGCTGGCGCTGGCCGGGCTGCCGTTGTCGGCGGCGGACAAATACCCGTCGTCGCTGTCCGGCGGGATGATCAAGCGGGCGGCGCTGGCCCGGGCGCTGGCGCTGGATCCGGACATCCTGTTTCTCGACGAGCCCACCGCCGGCCTCGATCCGATTGGCGCGGCGCAGTTCGACCAATTGATCCTGACCCTGCGCGATGCCCTGGGTCTGAGCGTGTTTCTGGTGACCCACGACCTCGACACGCTCTACACCATCACCGATCGGGTGGCGGTGCTGGCGCAGAAGAAAGTGCTGGTGGCGGGGCCGATTGATGTGGTCTCGGAAACCAATGACGCGTGGATTCACGAATATTTCCACGGCCCTCGTGGCCGCTCGGCGCTGGACGCCGCCAAACTGCTCAACGAGGTCTGACATGGAAACCCGAGCCCATCATGTGTTGATCGGCCTGTTCACCGTGATAGTGGTGGCCGGCGCCCTGCTCTTCGGTCTGTGGCTGGCCAAGTCCAGCGTGGACACCGAGTTCAAGGATTACGAAATCGTCTTCAACGAGGCGGTCAGCGGCCTGTCCCGGGGCAGCCCGGTGCAGTACAGCGGGATCAAGGTTGGCGATGTGGTCAGCCTGCGGCTTGATCCGCAGGACCCGCGCCGGGTGCTGGCGCGGATTCGCCTCGGGGGCGACACGCCGGTCAAGGAAGACACCCTCGCCAAACTTGCCCTGGCCGGGATCACCGGCACCTCGATCATCCAGCTCAGCGGTGGCACGCCAGAGAGCCCGAAACTGCGCGGCAAGGACGGCAATTTGCCGACCATCGTCGCCTCGCCCTCGCCTATCTCGCGGCTGCTCAATGACAGCAATGACCTGATGAGCGGGATCAGCACCCTGCTCAGTAACGCCAACCAGATGTTCTCCAGCGAAAACATCGAGCGCGTGAGCCAGACTCTGGCCCATCTGGAACAGACCACCGGTTCGATCAACGATCAGCGCGGCGACCTGCGTCAGGCCATGCAGCAACTGGCGACCGTCGGCAAACAGGCCGGCAGCATGCTCGAGCAGACTTCGTTGCTGATGCGCAACGCCAACGGTCTGCTCAACGATCAGGGCAAACAGGCTCTGGGCAGCGCCGAGCAGGCGATGAAGTCGCTGGAACAAAGTAGCGCCACCATCAACGGCTTGCTGAGCAAGAATCAGAATTCCCTCGACAGCGGCATGCAGGGCCTCAACGGACTGGCGCCGGCCGTGCGCGAACTGCGTGAAACCCTGTCCTCGCTGCGGGCCATTTCTCAACGTCTGGAGGCCAACCCCAGCGGTTACCTGCTGGGCAGTGACAAGAACAAGGAGTTCACGCCATGAAGCTGACTCGCCTCGCCCTCCTCACCGCCGGCCTTTCGCTGATCAGCGCGTGCTCGATCCTGCCCAAGTCCGAACCGCTGGACGTCTACCGCTTGCCAGCCGCACAGGCACCCGCCTCGGCCAGTTCGGCGGCGACTCAGCACTGGTCGCTGCGGCTGAACAAATTGCAGGCCAGCGAGGCGCTGAACCGGCCGGGCATCGCGGTGATTCCCCAGGGTGATGTGATCAGCACTTATAAAGCCTCGCGCTGGAGCGATCCGGCGCCGGTGCTGGTACGCAATCGGCTGCTCGATGGTTTTGCGCGTGACGGCCGGGTGTCGCTGTTGAGTACCGATGACAGCAACTTCCAGGCGGACCTGGAACTGGGCGGCAGTCTGCAGGCGTTTCAGACCGAGTATCAGGGCACGCAGGCCAGCGTCGTGGTGCGGGTGGATGCGTTGCTGGTGCGCGGTTATGACCAGCGCATCCTCGCCAGCCGCCGCTTTGAAGAGCGCCAGCCGTTGAGTGATGTGAAGGTTCCGGCGGTGGTGGCCGGATTCGGTCAGGCCAGTGATCGCCTCACCGCGAAAGTCGTGGCATGGGCTGTGGAACAAGGCCAGAAGGTCGCGCCGACCGCCCGGCCTTGAGGATCAGCCGAAGAACCAGTAGCAGACGCCAATAGCGCCGAGCACACCCGCCAGCTCGGCCAACAGCGCGCAACCGACGGCATGTCGGGCGCGCTGGATGCCCACCGCACCGAAGTACACCGCCAGCACATAGAACGTGGTCTCGGTGCTGCCCTGAATGGTCGCCGCCACCAGCGCCGGGAAGCTGTCGACACCGGAGGTCTTCATCGTTTCGATCAGCATCGCCCGGGCGGCGCTGCCGGAGAACGGTTTGACCATCGCGGTCGGCAGCGCATCGACGAACCGCGTGTCCCAGCCTGCCCACTCCACCAGATGGCGAATGCCATCAAGGCCGAAATCCAGCGCGCCTGATGCGCGCAATACGCCGATCGCGCAGAGCATCGCTACCAGATACGGCAGCAGGTTCTTGGCGACGTCGAAACCTTCCTTCGCACCTTCGACGAACGCTTCGTAGACCTTCACCTTGCGCAATGCGCCGATCACCAGGAACAGCATGATCAGGCCGAACAGCGTCAGGTTGCCAAGGATCGACGACAGGCCCGCCAGCGCAGTGGCCGACATCGTTGCCAGCAGCGCCATGAAGCCGCCGAGGATCAGCGCACCTGGAATCAGGTAAGCCAGCACCACCGGGTCCCAGACCCGCAGGCGCTGCATGAACGCCACCGACAGGAAGCCGACGATGGTCGAGCAACTGGTCGCCAGCAGGATCGGCAGGAACACCAGTGTCGGGTCCGGCGCGCCTTGCTGGGCGCGGTACATGAAGATCGTCACCGGCAGCAGAGTCAGGGACGAAGCGTTGAGCACCAGGAACAGGATCTGCGCGTTGCTGGCGATGGTCGAGCTGGGGTTGAGCTCCTGCAGCGCCTTCATGGCCTTGAGGCCGATCGGCGTGGCAGCGTTGTCCAGTCCCAGGCCGTTGGCGGCAAAGTTCAGGGTGATCAGGCCGATGGCCGGATGCCCTGCCGGCACTTCCGGCATCAGTCGCAGGAATAACGGGCCCAGCGCTTTGGCCAGCCACTCGACAATCCCGGCCTTCTCGGCGATGCGCAGAAAGCCCAGCCACAGGGTCAGCGTGCCGAACAGCAGCACCATGACCTCGACCGACAGCTTGGCCATGGCAAAAATGCTTTCCACCATCGCCGCGAAGATCCCGGCGTTGCCGCCGATCAGCCATTGCCCCAGCGCCGAAACGGCTGCCACGATGAAGAAGCCAAGCCACAGGCCATTAAGCATCAGTCAAATCCCCCGGAAGATGCGGCGAATGATAGCGGGGTCGCCAGAAACGACAAACCCCGGATTTCTCCGGGGTTTGTTGGTAAGGCTTGCATCAGCCACTGTGGGAGCGGCGGTGCGACGACTCGACTTGCCCGCGATGGCGGTGTGTCATTCAGCGGATATTCTGAATGTGCCGACCTCATCGCTGGCAAGCCAGCTCCCACAGGGTTTTGCATCAGTTTTTGGAGATTTCGCCGGCCGGCAGTTTGTCCTTGCTGCGCCAATGCGGCAGCGAGTTCCAGTAGCGCTCGCCCTTGGCGTCGTCGTACATGCCTTCCCAACGCGCGATGACCAGTACCGCGAGGGCATTGCCGATCACGTTCAGGGCGGTACGCGCCATGTCCATCACACGGTCGACACCGGCGATGAACGCCAGGCCTTCCAGCGGAATACCGACGCTGCCCAGAGTGGCCAGCAGAACCACGAAGGACACGCCCGGCACGCCGGCGATACCTTTGGAGGTGACCATCAGGGTCAGAACCAGCAGCAATTGTTGGCTGATCGACAGGTCGATGCCATACAGCTGGGCAATGAAGATCGCCGCGATGGACTGGTACAGGGTCGAACCGTCGAGGTTGAACGAGTAACCGGTCGGTACCACGAAGCTGCAGATGGCTTTCGGTGCACCGTAGGCTTCCATCTTCTCGATCACGCGTGGCAGCACGGTTTCCGAGGAAGCGGTGGAGTAAGCCAGTACCAGCTCATCCTTGAAGATGCGCATCAGCTTGATCACCGAGAAACCGAACATCTTGGCGATCAGGCCCAGAACGACGAAGGCGAAAAAGGCGATGGCGACGTAAACCAGGATCACCAGTTTGGCCAGCGGCAGCAGCGAGGCGAAACCGAAGTTGGCCACGGTCACCGCGATCAGAGCGAACACACCGATCGGGGCGTAGTTCATGATCATGTGGGTGACTTTGAACATGCTTTCCGAGACGCCCTGGAACATCTTCACCAGCGGCTCGCGCAGGTCCGATTGCAGGCTCGACAGACCGAGACCAAACAGCACGGAGAAGAAGATGATCGGCAGCATTTCGCCGCGGGCCATGGCCGCGAAGATGTTCGACGGGATCAGGTTGAGGATGGTCTCGATGAACGCGTGTTCATGCTGTACTTCGGCGGCGGTCGCCTGGTATTTGGAGATATCCACGGTCCCCAGGGTGCTCATGTCGATGCCGGCACCTGGATGGAACAGGTTGGCCAACAGCAGACCGACGACGATGGCGATGGTGGTGACGATTTCGAAGTAGATGATGGTCTTCAGGCCGATGCGCCCGAGCTTCTTGGCGTCGCCCACGCCGGCAATGCCGACGATCAGGGAAGAGATGACGATCGGGATCACGATCATCTTGATCAGACGGATAAAGATATCGCCTGCCGGTTGCAGGACGTTGCTGATCCACCAGGCCTTCTCGGCACTGAAATGGTTGAGCAACGCACCGATTGCAATCCCCAATACCAGACCGATGAGGATCTGCCAGGCGAGGCTAAGCTTTGCCTTCTTCATTATCTTTACCCTTACTTGCGTTTGACTCAGGCACATGCAGGAACTGGAACGCTCTTTAGCGGAAAAGTCGGTGCATCTGCCTCCGTATAAGGTGCCCCGGGCCGCGTGTTTACGGCTCTCCGGCAGGCGAAAAAAGGCGCAACTATTCCGATGCGGGGTTGCGCCGTCTAATGCCGTAAACGCCTACCCTATGCCGAATCGGCATGAGCTTTTTTAAACGAAACTGGCGTCCCAACCGGTTCGAATACGACATTTCAGCAGGCATAAGTGCCGTGAACCGGCCATTACAGCGTAGGTTGGTTATTTTTTGAACGAGTGATTTCGACGAAAATTTTCGGAAAAAGCTTACGCTTGGAAACTAAAAGTCCGACTGGCGCAATCGACTCTTTCTCGATATACGGTCGCGATGAAACACCGCGAAACGCTTTTCGCGCGCAGTGTGATCGATAAAAAGATGAGCAGAACGCTCTGGATCAATGTTTTGTCACTATGAAAGCTCAGCGCAAGTCCGTCGAACCCCCTCGGGTTGGCGAACTTGCGTCGCAGCTTTTACCCTGACCCGGCCCTCATCGCAGGCACTCCCTGTACCCGTAGGTCACTCCGACCCTGCAACAGTCAGAACGTCCCGGCCCCCTGGTCATGCACCGGCCTTCCTCGGGCGGGCGCAATGGAAGGCAGCGCGTTGCTGCCCTCATGTTCAATACCAGTTCGGATCTTTCTTCAACGTTTCCATCAACAGTTCCTGCATGCCCTGATCGGGTTTGCCGAGGAAGCGGTAGGTGGCATGTCGCGTTGGCGACTTGTCGGCCGGCAGTCCTTCGGGCACATCGACCAGCATGGCGTAAGCATGCTTCTTGTCGAAGCTGAAAGCGACAATCAAGCGGTGGTTGAGGCACTTGTCCTGCGATTCGCAGAGCGGGCCGACCAGGTACTTGTCGCCATCTTCAGTGACGGCATTCATCTGTTGGTCCGGCGTACCGGAGAGGTTCATCACCCATTCCGGCAGGCGTTCTTCCTTCTTCACCACGCCTTCCCAGGTTTCCCTGTAGTGCGGGTCTGAGCTCAACAGTTCGTTGACCCGCGCCTGGCCATCATTGGCCGCCATCGCCATGGCACTACCGCCCAGGAGCAGGGCGGCTGCCAGTGTCTTTAAAGCACTCATGGTCAACCTCGGCCGCGACGGCCAAAGAAGAACGAGGCGATGAACATCACCAAAAACACCACAAAGAGAATCTTGGCGATACCCGTGGCGGTGCCCGCGATACCACCGAAGCCCAGTACTGCAGCGATGATGGCAATGATCAGGAATGTAATAGCCCAGCTCAACATGGTGATTCTCCTTGTTTCTATTTAGGGGTGTTGCCGGTCTCGACGCGAAGGCGCCCAGATTCGTTGATCAGAAAACCCAGCGTTCTTCACGTGGCATGTCGCCCAGCGGCTGCGGCTGGTCAACATCCACCATGCGCATCGCGCCGCTATCGGCTTGGCTGCTGCTGACGGCGCTAAAGTGCGTTTGCGTCGCGTGCTGCATCGAAATCAGGGGCTCAGGCTGCTGACTCTGTTCCCAGCGCAGGTATTGCTGGCAGGCGATCAGAGTGATCAGCAGCGCAAGTGCGCCAAACAAGGCCTGCTGCAGATGCAGTGGCGAGATACGCATTTGGGCGGCACGTGGGCGAGTCATCCTGGGTTCCTCACTCTTATTCGGTTGGGGCAGTGCATTTCTGCCCGGGCTGAGAGAGGTATTGCAGCCTGCATGCCAGCTTTTTTGTTTTAAAAAAACCAATAAAATCAAATAGTTACAGATGAGATGAAAATTCCTGACGACGCATCCTGCACGATGGTCCGCGCGGGGTCGTGCGTAATGCACGATTATTTCGTAGGAGAAATCATTCTTTTTGAATTGAGAGCAGGGTGCGGATGTCAGAAAGGTACGCAGGTGTATGCCAAAAAAACGCTGATTGTTTAAAAACTCAACAAATTCAGTGGATTAGCCCTGAGGGCCGGAGAGAGCTACCCTGCTATGACTGGAATCGATCAGAATCAACCATGCAACTTGCCCGATTTTTCCGGGACTAACTCAAGACATTCACTTATGGAGCGTAGGAAAAATGGAATCAGCCACTGAGCACCAAGGCCGCATTCTGCTGGTGGACGATGAATCCGCCATCCTGCGAACCTTCCGTTATTGCCTCGAAGACGAAGGCTATACCGTCGCGACCGCCAACAGCGCGGCCCAGGCCGATGCGCTGCTGCAGCGTCAGGTGTTCGATCTGTGCTTCCTTGATTTGCGTCTGGGCGAAGATAACGGTCTCGATGTACTGGCGCAGATGCGCATTCAGGCGCCGTGGATGCGGGTGGTGATCGTCACCGCTCATTCCGCCGTCGACACGGCGGTGGACGCGATTCAGGCGGGCGCTGCCGATTATCTGGTCAAACCGTGCAGCCCTGACCAGTTGCGCCTGGCCACCGCCAAGCAACTGGAAGTCCGCCAGCTCTCGGCCCGTCTGGAAGCCCTCGAAGGCGAGATCCGCAAACCCAAGGACGGTCTCGATTCCCACAGCCCGGCGATGAAAGTCGTACTGGAAACGGCGCGGCAAGTGGCAAGCACCGACGCCAATATCCTGATCCTCGGCGAATCCGGCACGGGTAAAGGTGAACTGGCCCGTGCGATTCACGGCTGGAGCAAGCGCGAGAAGAAATCCTGCGTCACCATCAATTGTCCGTCGCTGACCGCCGAACTGATGGAAAGCGAGCTGTTCGGACACAGTCGCGGCGCGTTCACCGGTGCCAGTGAAAGCACGCTGGGCCGGGTTAACCAAGCCGATGGCGGCACACTGTTTCTCGACGAGATCGGCGATTTTCCGCTGACGTTGCAGCCAAAGTTGCTGCGATTTATCCAGGACAAGGAATACGAACGGGTAGGGGATCCGGTCACCCGGCGCGCCGATGTGCGCATCCTTGCAGCCACCAACCTCAATCTTGAAGACATGGTGCGCGACGGACGTTTCCGCGAAGACCTTCTCTATCGCCTGAACGTCATCACTCTGCATCTGCCGCCGCTGCGCGAACGCGCTGAAGACATTCTGACTCTGGCCGACCGTTTCCTTGCTCGCTTCGTGAAGGAATACGCGCGGCCGGCCCGTGGTTTCAGCGACGAAGCACGGGAAGCGCTGCTGGGTTATCGCTGGCCCGGCAACATCCGCGAGTTGCGCAACGTGGTCGAGCGGGCGAGCATCATTTGCCCGCAGGAACGCGTGGAAATCAATCACCTCGGCATGGCAGAACAACCGGCCAATAATGCCCCGCGAGTTGGCGCGGCCCTGAGCCTCGACGAATTGGAGAAGGCTCACATCGGCGCGGTGCTGGCCACCGCTGGCACCCTCGACCAGGCCGCCAAAACCCTGGGGATCGACGCCTCGACCCTGTATCGCAAGCGCAAGCAGTACAACTTGTGAGCGTGCGCCAATGAAACTGGCGATGAAGTTGCGGACTCGCTTGTTCCTGAGCATTTCCGCGCTGATCACGGTGGCCTTGCTCGGGCTGTTGCTCGGGCTGGTCAGTGTGATGCAAATGGCCGGGACTCAGGAGGCGTTGATCCGCAACAACTTCGTTACCCTCGATCTGGGGCTCAAGCTGCGCCAGACCTTGGGCGACCAGTTGATCATGATGCTCGCCGAGAAGCCCGATCCAGCCGCCTTCGAAGCGTCGAAGCAGCATTATTTCGAGCTGCTAGATGAAGGTATCGCTCAGGAGCAGAAAGACGACGACCGCCAGTACGGATTCAGTCAGGCCAAGGCCGATTATCTGAGCTTCCTTCAGGCGTTCGACGTGTCCCGCAATCCGGGCGCGGCCCTGAGTGGCGGTGGCGACTTGCGCGAGCGCTTCAACACCTTGCGCAACGGTCTGATTGCCGAGCACAAGCACGCACTGGATAACATCAACGCTGTTCAGCACGCTGCCCGTGACCGAGCGCTGCTGATTTCCGGCCTGCTTGGGCTGGTGGGGCTGGCGGTGTTGATCATCGGCTTCATCACCGCCCAAGGGATTGCCCGCCGGTTCGGTGCGCCGATCGAGGCGCTGGCGAAAGCAGCGGACAATATCGGCCAAGGCAATTTCGAAGTGACTCTGCCGGTGTCCTCGGCCATGGAAATCAACCTGCTGACCCGGCGTTTCGGGCTGATGGCCGAAGCGCTGCGCGAGCATCAAGCGACCAATGTCGATGAACTGCTGGCCGGTCAGCAACGCTTGCAGGCCGTGCTCGACAGCATCGATGACGGTTTGCTGATGATCGACCGCCAGGGGCATCTGGAGCATTTGAACCCGGTGGCCCAGCGGCAACTGGGCTGGGACAGCGACCGTTTTGGCGAAGGTCTGGGCACTGCGCTACAGCGTCCGGAACTGGATGCGCAACTGCAACTGGTGTTGCGCGGCGGTACCCTTGAGCGTGCCCCGGAAGACTTGAGCATCGAAGTCGATGGCGAGTCGCGACTGCTGACCTACAGCCTGACCCCGGTCAGCCACACCCAGGGGCACATCCTCGGTGCGGTAATGGTGTTGCACGACGTCACCGAACAGCGTGCCTTCGAACGGGTGCGCAGCGAATTCGTATTGCGCGCCTCCCACGAATTGCGCACACCGGTGACCGGTATGCACATGGCGTTCGGACTGTTTCGCGAGCGGGCGAAGTTTCCGGCGGAGTCACGGGAGTCTGACCTGCTCGACACCGTCAATGAAGAGATGCAGCGCTTGATGCAGCTGATCAACGATCTGCTGAATTTTTCGCGTTATCAGAGCGGCTTGCAGAAGCTCGCACTGGCTCCGTGTTCTATCGAGGATTTGCTGGCCCAGGCGCAATCGCGTTTTGCCGACTCGGCAGCGCAGAAGGGCGTTGCGTTGAATATCGAGGTGCAAGGCCCGCTACCGCGTTTGCAGGCCGATCAGGCTCAGCTGGATCGCGTTCTGGACAATCTCATCGATAACGCCTTGCGCCATACGGCTCGCGAAGGGCTGATCCGTTTGCAGGCGCGCCGGCATGGCGAGCGGGTGATCATTAGCGTCGAGGACAATGGCGAAGGTATTGCTTATGGGCAGCAAGGGCGGATCTTCGAACCGTTCGTACAGGTCGGACGCAAGAAGGGCGGAGCCGGGCTCGGTCTGGCGCTGTGTAAGGAAATCGTCCAGTTGCACGGCGGGCGGATGGGCGTGTATTCGCGGCCGGGGCAGGGCACGCAGTTCTACATGGCGCTGGCGGTCTAGGCCTCGTCGTCCATCCGGCGGCCGGCGAGCCGCCGTCCTCGAGTGATGAGCTCGATGAATTGCACAGCGCTTAACGCGTGAGCGAACAGCCAGCCCTGACCGAACTTCACGCCTTCGCTGCTGAGCAGCGCCGCCTGGGATTCATACTCGATGCCTTCAGCGATCACTTTCAGATCCAGTGCCTGAGCCATGTGAATGATGTGCGGCGCCACACCGCTGCTGGCCGCGTCATGGCCGAGCGCATCGATGAACGCCTTGTCGATTTTCAGGCAATCCACCGGCAGGGTTTGCAGGTAGGCGAGGCTGCAATAACCGGTACCGAAATCGTCGATCAACACTTGATGGCCGACATCGCGCAGCGCTTGCAGGTTTTCCCGGGCCACCACCACATCGATCAGGCCGCGCTCGGTCACCTCAAACGCAATCTGCCGCGCCGCCACCCGATGCAGGGTCAGCAGCCGCGCCATGACCTGGCCGATACGCGGCACCATTACGTCGCATGCCGCCAGGTTCACCGAGATGTACAGCTGCGGATTGGCCCGGAGTAACTGGCCAAGTTGTTCCAGCAGCCGCTGGAGGACGAAGTCGGTCATCTGGCGGATCTGCCCGGTGTTCTCGGCCATCGGGATAAACAGGTCGGGACTGGTCAGCGTACCGTCCGGCCGGCGCCAGCGCAGCAGGGCTTCGGCACCGACGCAATTGCGGCTGTCGAGGTCGAAGATCGGCTGATATAGCACCTGCAATTCGCCGCGACGGATCGCTCCGTGCAGTTCGGCATCCAGTGATTGATGTTGACGCACCAGCCAGAACACCGCGAGCCCGACCAGCACGCCCAGCAGCAGACAGACCGGCACCATCCACCACCAAAGCTCGGGGATGTGCATGCCGGTGCGCGGGGTAATCAGTACCAACTGGTATTCCGGGTTGTCGGTGGGCATGCGATAGATCAGATGGCTCTGGGTGACTTGCAGAGCGTCCAGACTCTTCGGAGGCCATGGCTCGGTGGGCGGCCATGTCTGTGGCACGCCGAGCACCGGAATCGCCCGGCTGCCATGGTCCAGTACCACCAGCAGGCTGCTGCCGGGAGACAGGTCGACCATGTCGGTCAGATGTCCGCGTGAGGTGGCCACGCGAAAGTTGCCGCGCCCGAGCATCAGCGCCGCGCGGTTTTCATCGGGCTCAGTGGTGGTGTTCAGCCAATAACTGTAGGTCGGGCCCTTGATGTCGGGAGGGCGGGCACCTGACAGGCCTTCCTGGCGCGGACGGTTGGAGCAGATCCGCGAGGCGTCCATGTAGGCCGCTTCATAAACGAAGCGGTAGTTGAAGGTCACTTGCTGCAGCGTGGCGATCATCTCGTCGTCGCAGCTTCGCAGAGGCTGGGCCTCGAGGTCGTCAAGGCTTTCACGCAATTGGCCGAACAACTGCTCCAGACGGGCGAGGAAGCGTTCGCCCTGAGCGTTCATTTCCTGGCTCTCGCTTTGTTCGACCTGATGCATGGCGACGAACAATCCGCCCGTGATCAGCAGACCCGCACTGAGGACAGCCGCCAGCATCGCCAGAAACCAGGGGCGATAAAACCAGCTACGCAGCGTCTCTCGGGTAGCAACCATCATGGATATCCGAAGAGTTACCAATGAGTTATAGCTGCTGATTGCACTTTCGCCCTGACCGTCGGGCGGGCGTCATTATTTTGTCTGGTTCAATACCAGCAGCAACGCTGCCGTTTGCGCATCCGGGGTGCCGTCGAAGCGGGAAGGGCGGAAGTGCATCTGGAAGGCTGCGAGTACATGGCGGGTCGCCACGTCTAGCTCGCCGTTCTGCGGCGTGGCGTAGCCCAGGCGTGCCAGTTGCGCCTGGAACCAGCTGATGCTCGGTAACTCGACGTCGAACCGCATTTGCTGGCGGGCTACGGCTTGTTCATCGGGCCACAAGCCAAGACCTTCGGCGGCCAGACGCTTCCACGGGAACAACGGGCCCGGATCAAGCTTGCGCAACGGTGCGATGTCGCTGTGACCGATGATGTGGTCCGGGCTGATGCCGTTGCGTTTGCTGATGTCTTTGAGCAACACGATCAGCGACTGCACCTGGGCTTCACTGTATGGATACCAAATGCGTCCGGTCGGTGTGTCCTTGAAGCCTGGGTTGACGATTTCGATGCCGATCGAGCTTGAGTTGAGCCAGGTACGACCCTGCCATTCGCTTTCGCCGGCATGCCAGGCGCGCAGATTTTCGTCCATCAGTTTGTAGATCGTGCCGTTTTTGTCGTCGCCGATCAGGTAGTGGCTGCTGACTTCACCGTGGGTCAGCAGTTGCAGCGAACGCTCGAGGGAGGCGGAGGTGTAATGCACGATCACGAACTGCGCGCGGCTGTCGTGATTGGCAGAAGGGTGGCTGGTGTCGTAGCGCGGGCCGCTGGCACAGCCGGCCAGAACGAGCAGCGACGCGATGAGAGAAAGGAATTTCATGGCAGTACACGCAAGTCAATAATGCAACAGTGTAACGTACTGACTTGCGTGCCGATGGCAAAAGGGCTGATTTAAATGAAATGGAACAATTGTCTTCAGCCCAGCTCCACCCGGTTGCGACCTGCGTTTTTTGCACGATACAGCGCCTGATCGGCTCTTTTGAGCACCAGATCGCTGTGTTCTCCCGGCCTGAACGCCGCCAGCCCCATGGATATGGTGATCGTGACCCGCTCACCCTTGAAGTGGAACGGGCAGGCTTCGATGGCGGCGCGCAGGGTTTCCAGCAGTTTGGCGCCGACGGCCGGCGGGGTTGCCGGCAGCAGCAGGACAAACTCCTCACCACCGAAGCGGGCAATGAAATCGCTGCCGCGCAGGCGTTTGCGCAAGACCGTGGCGATGATCTTCAACACCTTGTCGCCGGCCAGATGCCCGTAGTTGTCGTTGATTCGTTTGAAGTGATCGAGGTCGAGCATCGCCAGGCTCAGGGTGTTGCCGTGTTGCTGCCATTGGACGATTTCGTGGTCGAGTCGCTCGCTCCAGGCTGCACGGTTGGGCAGACCGGTGAGTGGATCGATCAGGGCTTTCTGGCGCTGCTCTTCGAGGTGTTCGCGGTAACCAAGGGCTTCCTGTTCCATGTGCGCTACGCGCTCGGCCAGGCTTTTCAAGCGTCCGGCCACTTCCTGCTCACGGGCGTCACGCTGTTTCTGGTGCTGATCCATCGTGCCGAGCAGGCCTTCAAGATGGTTTTCCAGTACCTGCTTGAGGTCGTTCAGATCCGCCGCTTCCTGCACGCTGTTCTGCAGGCCATCGACCTGCTCACGGATCTGCGTATCCATCGCTCGCGCCGCAGAGCTGTTGTCGGCGTGACCTTCGCTGGCGGCCTGCAAGTTGCTCTGGAACGCTTCGAGGCGTTCGTTTAGTTGCTGCAGATAGGCTTCGAACTCGTGCTGGCCGCTGTCGGTAATGGCCAGCATCAAGGTCGCCAGATCGTCGAGGATCGGTAGCAATTCGTACCAGTTGAGGCCATTTTTCAGCCGATCACGCATGGCCTCGGCTTGCGGGCGATGGCGTTCCGGCAAGGTCAGATCGTCCAGCAGGCCGATCAGCGTATCTTCGATGTGTTTGGCCACCGAGCTGTAAGACGGCTCGGGTGAATCTGGCAAAGCATACAAAATGTCCTGCTCGGATTGCTCCGGATCGATGGCCGCCAGTGCCTGCGCGATAGGCTCGGGCAAGGGCAGGCTGTCGAGGATGACCGGAGGCGGGTTGTCGCCGAGGTGGATCAGTTCGTCGGGGTTGATGGTCGCCGGAGCGGACGGCGCGAAGACCGGAGGCAGCGCGAAGGCTTGCGGCTCGGGTTCTGGCTCGGCGGGTTTCGGTTCGCTGGGAGCGGTGACGACTTCTGTAATGATCCGGGCAGGCTCGAAGGCAGCCACTTCCGACTCTGCAACGTACGTTGATATTGGTGCTGGTGCTGGTGCTGGTGCTTGCGGTGGCGCGGCCAAGGGCACGGCGACCGGTGCTTCGCTGACGGTGGCAACGGCTGCCGGTTCGGCGATTGCGACAGGCGCTTCTGGCATTGGCGCGCTTTCAGGCGCGGCGGGCGGTTGTTCTGGATGAGCTGCCGGAGTGATCACGGCAGGCTGAGCCACAGGGGCAGACGTTTCCTCGTTGTCGCGGCTGCCGAACAGGCGCTGCAACAATCCCGGACGTCCCGGTTCCGCCGGCGTCTCCAGTTGGCTCAGGGCCTTGCCCTGCAAGCCGCTGAGTTCGCTGAGCAGCAGCGGCATCTCCCGTGCCTGACTCACCCGGCCATCCAATTGCTTGGCGAATTTCTTCAGTGGCTGGGCGACTTCCCGGGGCAGGGGCAGCGATTGCAACTGAGCGACCAACGAGTTCAGAGCGGTGCTGACCTGATCGATCCGGGTTTCACGTCGCTGCTCGGAGTCGAGCACGGCTTTTTCAAGGCGCGGCAACAGGGCGGCGAGGCCGGCATCCATGTCGTCGGTGCGCACCACGTCGCGCATTTCTTTCATGCATTGATCGACCACGCGGTCGGTACCTTCCGCCGCCAGGGTGCTGCGGACCAGGCCGCGACGCAGCAGGTCGAGCCGGGCGTCCCATCGACGCTCGAGCTTTTCCTGTTGTTCGATGCTTTTGAGGTATTTCTCTTTCCAGCGCTGGGCTTCGTCGCTCATTCAGGCGTTCCGCGAGGGGCAGGACTCAACGCGGGCAATGCATCGGCCGTAAGCGAACCCGGCAGACGAATCTCTACCGCGACCGGCAGGTGATCGGAAATTGGTTGGGCCAGCACTTCGACCTTTTCCAGGGTCAGGGTCGGGCTGAGCAGAATATGGTCCAGGCAGCGCTGTGGGCGCCAACTGGGGAATGTCGCTTCGAGTTGTGGGGCCAGCAGGCCGAGGTCGCGCAAGGGCGAGTGTTGCAGCAGGTCGCTGGCGTGGGTATTCATGTCGCCCATCAGGACCTGATGCTTGTAACCGCCGATCAACTCGCGAATGTAGGCCAGTTGCATCGTGCGTACCCGGGCGCCGAGCGCCAGGTGCATCATCACCACCACCAGTGCATCGGGACCTTCGCCGAAACGCACCAGAATCGCCCCGCGACCTTTCGGCCCCGGCAGCGGATGGTCTTCGATCGCCCACGGGCGCAGACGACTGAGCACGCCGTTACTGTGCTGGGCCAGTCGGCCGAGGTTGCGATTGAGTTGTTGATACCAGTAGGGGAAGGCGCCGAGATGGGCCAGGTGTTCGACCTGATTGACGTAGCCTGAACGCAGGCTGCCGCCATCGACTTCCTGCAGGGCGACCAGATCGAAGTCGCCGAGCAGATTGCCGATCTTTTGCAGATTGCCTGAGCGCCCGGTGTGCGGCAGCAAATGCTGCCAGCTGCGGGTCAGGTAGTGCCGATAACGCTCGGTGCTGATGCCGACCTGGATATTGAAGCTGAGCAAGCGCAAACGGCTGTCTGCGGGCAGGCCCGTGGATTCCAGGTGATGCTCGTTGACCTGCGGATCGTGCAGGCCAACGAGACGTTCGGTTCCCCAGCGGCGCATGGCGATTGCCGCGCTTAGTTGGCGGCTGCCTTGTTGGTCGCTCGCTCTTTGGCAACCAGTTGGTCAGCCAGTTTCAGCGCTTCTTCGGCGCCGCCGGCGGAGCCGATGTCGAAGCGGTACTTGCCGTTGACGATCATGGTTGGAACGCCGGAGATTTCATATTTCTTGGCCAGTTCGCGAGCCTTGATGATCTGGCCCTTGATGGCGAAGGAATCGAAGGTGGCCAGGAACTTGTCTTTGTCTACGCCTTGGGTGGCGAGGAAGTCGGCCATGTCGTTCTTGTCGGTCAGCTTCTTGTGTTCTTTCTGGATCGCGTTGAAGACGGCAGCGTGAACGCTGTGCTCGACGCCCATGGCTTCCAGGGTCAGGAACATCTGACCGTGAGCGTCCCACGGACCGCCAAACATGGCAGGGATGCGCACGAAGTTGACGTCGGAAGGCAGTTTTTCAACCCATGGATTGATCACGGGTTCGAAGGCGTAGCAGTGCGGGCAGCCGTACCAGAACAGCTCCACCACTTCGATCTTGCCAGGCACGGCAACCGGCACCGGATTGCTCAGTTCGACGTACGGGGCAGCAGGTGCTTCGGCGGCCTGGGCGGTCACGCCGAACAGGCTGGCAGCGACGAGGGCGGCGCTGATGATCAGATTACGCATGCTTTACTCCTGGACAATTTTGGTCGCCTCGCGCGAGCTGTTTTCAGACAGATCCTGGCGGGCATGAGTTCTGTAGTGTAACGGCAGCGGCCACAAAAAAGGGCGGCCAAAGCCACCCTTTTTATACTTCATGCACCGGATTAATCGAGCGTTAACGTGGCGGGAGTTGACCGTCGTTCGCAACGCTCGATAGACCATCGCCGGTCTGGCCTTAGTGCAGGCCCTGGATGTAGCTGGAGACCGCGGCGATATCTTCATCGCTGAGCTTGCGAGCGATGGTGCGCATGGTCATGGCATCGCCGTCGTTGCTACGGCCGACTGCTGGATCTTCCTTGCGGAAGTCGGTCAGTTGCTTGGCGATGTACTGAGCGTGTTGGCCACCCAGGTGCGGGAAGCCGGCGGCTGCGTTACCGGCGCCGTTCGGCGAATGGCAACCGGTGCAGGCTGGCAGGCCTTTTTCCAGGTTGCCGCCACGGAACAGGGCTTCACCGCGAGCGACGATCTTCGGATCGGCGGCGCCGACGCTACCTTTCTGGCTGGCGAAGTAGGCAGCGATGTCGGACAGGTCCTGATCGCTCAGGTTGGTCAGCAGTCCGGTCATTTCCAGAACGGTGCGCTTGCCCGATTTGATGTCGTGCAACTGCTTGGTCAGGTAGCGTTCGCCCTGTCCGGCCAGTTTTGGAAAGTTTGGCGCCATGCTGTTGCCATCCGGGCCATGGCAGGCCCCGCAAACGGCGGCTTTCGCCTGGCCTGCGGCGGCATCACCGGCAGCATGGGCGAAGCCTGAGATTCCCACGGTCAACAGCAGACTCACGATCAATTTGTTCATCAGCTAATCCAACTACGGCTAAGGGTTAAGAGTTATGGACCGGGTTTACTTCCGCTCATCCAAAGGATGATGGCCTGGTAATCCTCGGCACTGCAGTCCATGCACAAACCACGCGGCGGCATCGCCTTGAAACCCTGGGTCACGTGTTGCACCAGCGTCTCCATACCTTTCGCCAACCTCGGCGTCCAAGCTTCCTGATCGCCTCTTTTGGGCGCCATGGGTAGTTGGCCGGAATGACAGGCACCACAAACACGGTTGTACACTGCTTCCGGATCCTGTGTAGCCTGTGCGCTGTAAAGCGGCATCAAGACTCCGGCAGCCAGCAGCCATTTCGTCATAAAACGACCTTTTCAGGGTTGAGAGCGTTCTGCGTTCTAATGCGCAATCAAGGTCTGTCGCTCTCGTGAACTTCATCCTTCGCTGGGACAAAGCACACACAAAATCTGCGGCATTATATACTGGCGTCACTGAAACGGAAGCGACACCGCGTTCCGCGCCCAATCCCGGCGCCGCCCACATCGGAAATCCCATGCAACTCAAGAATCCCATCCTCGGCCTGTGCCAACAGTCCACGTTCATGCTCAGTGCCGCCAAAGTCGATCAGTGCCCCGACGACGAAGGCTTCGAAGTGGCGTTCGCCGGTCGTTCCAACGCCGGTAAATCCAGCGCGCTGAACACCCTGACTCACGCCAGCCTGGCGCGCACCTCGAAAACCCCGGGTCGCACACAGCTGTTGAACTTCTTCAAGCTAGACGATGAACGGCGTCTGGTCGACCTGCCGGGCTACGGTTATGCAAAAGTACCGATCCCGCTCAAGCAACACTGGCAGCGTCACCTCGAGGCTTACCTCGGTGGTCGCGAGAGTTTGAAGGGTCTGATTCTGATGATGGACATCCGTCATCCAATGACCGACTTCGACCTGCTGATGCTCGACTGGGCCGTTGCGGCCGGCATGCCGATGCACATTCTGCTGACCAAAGCGGACAAGCTGACCTACGGCGCAGCCAAGAACACGCTGCTCAAGGTGCAGTCGGAAATTCGCAAGGGGTGGGGTGACCTGGTGACGATCCAGCTGTTCTCCGCACCAAAACGCATGGGCCTGGAAGACGCCTACACTGTGTTGGCGGGCTGGATGGAACTGGCAGACAAAGGCGCGGAAGTAGCTGCTGAATAATCAGGATATGGAAAATTGGCTGTAGTGCGGTCAGGCAAGGCAAAAGTGTTAGTAAAACGGCCGGGGTCGCGCTCGACGTTAGGGAACCTAAATGAGCATTTTTAGTAACGCTTTTAACGCAGCATGACCGCGCTACAGCCGATTTTGGGGCAAAAAAAGCCCCGGACTTCATATGGGGAGGGAGAAGTTCCGGGGTTCAAGTTCCGAACCGCTAGGGCGGGGTTCAGATATCTGCCAACACTTAACACAACATAGGAGCATCGAAGGGCTTCACCAGCCATTCAGTATCTCTGAGTGGCCTGTCGCAAGATTAGTTCAGATTCTTTTCAAAAAACTTTGGAATAAGCTCAAGAGCGATCAGAACTAAGCGCCATTCGATGCTTTTGCCGCGACGTCATGTCGCGGCAAAACCCCGTCCCAGAGGCCTCAGTGAGCCTCGTCCCAATTGTTGCCAACCCCGACTTCCACCAGCAGCGGCACGTCCAGTTTCGCCGCTTCGCTCATGTGCACGCGAATTTCGTCGCGAACCTGATCGACCAGATCCTCACGAACCTCCAGCACCAGTTCGTCGTGCACCTGCAGGATGACTTTGGCGTCCAGCCCCGAAGCGCTCAGCCAGTTATCCACCGCCACCATGGCTTTCTTGATGATGTCTGCTGCAGTGCCCTGCATCGGCGCGTTGATCGCCGTGCGTTCAGCGGCAGCGCGTTCCTGCGGCTTGTTGGAGTTGATGTCCGGCAGATACAGACGACGGCCGAAGATCGTTTCCACGAAACCTTGGTCTGCCGCCTGCGCGCGGGTGCGATCCATGTATTCACGAACGCCCGGGTAGCGCGCGAAGTAGGTGTCGATGTAAGCCTTGGCGGTCTTGGTGTCGACGCCGATGTCTTTGCCCAGCTTCTGCGCGCCCATGCCGTAGATCAGACCGAAGTTGATCGCCTTGGCGCCACGGCGCTGGTCGGAGGACACTTCGTTCAGCTCGACCTTGAATACTTCGGCGGCCGTTGCGGTGTGCACGTCCAGGTTATTGCGGAAGGCGTTCATCAGGCCTTCGTCGCGGGACAGGTGCGCCATGATCCGCAATTCGATCTGCGAGTAGTCCGCCGCCAGCAGTTTGTAACCTTTCGGCGCAACAAAGGCCTGACGGATGCGTCGGCCTTCAGCGGTGCGCACCGGAATGTTCTGCAGGTTCGGATCGCTCGAGGACAAGCGACCGGTCGACGCGACAGCCTGATGATACGAAGTGTGAATACGCCCGGTGCGCGGATTGATCTGTTCCGGCAGGCGATCGGTGTAGGTGCTTTTCAGCTTGCTCATGGAACGGTGTTCCATCAGCACTTTTGGCAAGCGGTGATCGTCTTCGGCCAGTTTCGCCAGCACTTCTTCGGCGGTGGACGGCTGGCCCTTGGCGGTTTTCTTCAGCACCGGCAGGCCGAGTTTTTCGTAGAGGATCACGCCCAGTTGCTTCGGCGAACCCAGGTTGAATTCTTCACCGGCGATCTCGAACGCTTCACGCTCCAGCGCGACCATCTTGTCGCCCAGCTCGATGCTCTGAATGCCGAGCAGCGCGGCATCAACGAAGGCACCCTGGCGCTCGATGCGTGCCAGTACCGGCACCAGCGGGATCTCGATGTCGGTCAGCACGCTGGCCAGGCTCGGGATGGCGCTGAGTTTTTCGAACAGCGTCTGATGCAAACGCAGGGTCACGTCAGCATCTTCGGCGGCATAGGGCCCGGCCTGTTCCAGAGCGATCTGGTCGAAGGTCAGCTGCTTGGCGCCTTTGCCGGCGATGTCCTGGAAGCTCACGGTGGTGTGGTCCAGGTACTTCTGCGCCAGGCTGTCCATGTCGTGACGGATGGCGGTGGAGTTGAGCACGTAGGACTCAAGCATCGTGTCGAAGGCAATGCCGTTTACGGTGATGCCTTCGTTCTGGTCGCCGCCGATGGCGCAGTTGGCCAGGATGTTCATGTCGAACTTGGCGTGCTGGCCGACCTTGAGCTTGCTTGGGTCTTCCAGGATCGGCTTGAGCGCGCGCAACACAGTGTCGCGATCCAGTTGCTCCGGCACGCCGATGTAGGAGTGGGTCAGCGGAATATAGGCCGCTTCGTTCGCCTGCACCGCGAAGGACAGACCGACTAGTTGCGCCTGTTGGGCGTCGACGCCGGTGGTTTCGGTGTCGAAGGCAAACAGCTTGGCGTTCTTCAGTTTTTCCAGCCAGACGTCAAAGCGTGCCTGATCGAGGATGGTTTCGTACGCGGCCTCAGTCGGTGCGGCGGGCGTTTCTTCCGCAGGCGCGCTGAATAGATCGCCGGCCGGCTCAGGCGCGGCGACGCTGCTCAGTTCCAGGCGTTTGGCGTCGCGGTCCAGATCGTTGATCCAGCTCTTGAACTCCAGCAGGGTGTATAGCTCGTAAAGTTTGGCCGGGTCTTCTGCGCCCATTTTCAGGTCGTCGAGCTCGATATCCAGCGGCACGTCGACCTTGATGGTCGCCAGTTGATAGGAGAGGAACGCCATCTCCTTATGCTCTTCGAGCTTCGCCGGCAGGGTCTTGGCGCCGCGGATCGGCAGGGTCGGCACGATATCGAGCTGCGCGTAGAGCTCGGTCAGGCCGCCGTTGACGCCCACCAGGAGGCCGGACGCGGTTTTCGGCCCGATGCCGGGAACGCCGGGGATGTTGTCGGAAGAGTCGCCCATCAGGGCCAGATAATCGATGATCTGCTCGGGAGCGACGCCGAATTTCTCCTTCACGCCCTCCACGTCCATCGAACTTCCGGACATGGTGTTGACCAAGGTAATGTGCCCGTCGACCAGTTGCGCCATGTCCTTGTCACCGGTGGAGATGATCACCGGACGATTGGCGGCCGCGCTGCTGCGGGCCAAGGTGCCGATCACGTCATCGGCCTCGACGCCTTCGACGCACAGCAGCGGGAAACCGAGGGCCTTCACGCTCTGGTGCAGCGGTTCGATCTGCACGCGCATGTCGTCGGGCATGCTCGGGCGGTTGGCCTTGTATTCGGCGTACATCTCATCGCGAAATGTCCCGCCCTTGGCGTCGAACACCACGGCGAACGGGCTGTCCGGATATTGTTTGCGCAGGCTCTTGAGCATGTTCAGCACGCCTTTGACCGCACCGGTCGGCAGGCCTTTGGACGTGGTCAGCGGTGGCAGCGCGTGAAAGGCGCGGTACAGGTAAGACGAACCGTCCACCAGGACGAGGGGGGCTTGGCTCATGAGCAGGATCAACCTTTTCGGCGGGTCCGGCGCTAGAATAGCGGGACCGTTGACGACAAAGGGACAAGGTTATCATGCGTACGTTAAATCGCTTGCTGCTGGTCAGTTTGATTGCAACCACGCCACTGGCCGCGATCGCGGCGGATGATGCGCCGTCAGCGGAACCGGAGGTCACCATCCGTACCGAAGGTGATAGAACCATCCAGGAGTACCGGCAGAACGGTTTCCTGTACGCGATCAAGGTGACCAAGAAGGGTTTTCCACCCTATTTTCTGGTGCGCGCGGACGGTACTGATGCAAACTTCATCCGCTCGGACCAGCCGGATATGCTGATCCCCGCGTGGAAGATTTTCGAGTGGAAGTAGTTTCTTAATTTCAACCGGCGCCGACGCGATGGCGGCGCCAGAACTGAGCAGTTTTTAACCATGTCTGTGTTCACCCCCCTGGCTCGGCCCGAGCTGGAAACCTTTCTCGCCCCATACGGGCTCGGCCGTCTGCTCGATTTCCAGGGGATCGCCGCCGGCAGCGAAAACACCAACTTCTTTATCAGCATGGAAAAGGGCGAGTTCGTCCTGACCCTGGTCGAGCGCGGCCCGGTGCAGGAAATGCCGTTCTTCATCGACCTGCTCGACGTCCTCCACGAAGCCGACCTGCCGGTGCCTTACGCACTGCGCACCACCGACGGCGTGGCCCTGCGTGAGCTGAAAGGCAAGCCGGCGCTGCTGCAACCGCGCCTCGCCGGCAAGCACATCAAACAGGCCAACGCCCAGCATTGCGCGCAGGTCGGTGACTTGCAGGCGCACCTGCACCTGGCAACCCAGGGCAATAACATGATCAAGCGCAAGACCGATCGTGGCCTGGACTGGATGCTGGAAGAGGGCACGCAGTTTCTCTCGCACCTGAGCGACGAGCCGCGCGCGCTGCTGCAAGCCGCGCTGGACGAAATCACCCAACAGAAAGACAAAATTCTCGCGCTGCCACGGGCGAACATCCACGCCGACCTGTTCCGCGACAACGCGATGTTCGAAGGCACGCACCTGACCGGGCTCATCGACTTCTACAACGCCTGCTCCGGGCCGATGCTCTACGACGTGGCGATTGCCTTGAACGACTGGTGCTCGGACGATGACGGCCTGATCGACGGCCCACGTGCGCGGGCCTTCCTGGGTGCCTACGCGACACTGCGCCCGTTCACGGCAGCCGAAGCAGAGTTGTGGCCTACCATGCTGCGAGTGGCGTGCGTGCGGTTCTGGCTGTCGCGATTGATCGCGGCGGAATCGTTCGCCGGGCAGGACGTGCTGATTCACGATCCGAAGGAGTTCGAGCAGCGTCTGGCCCAGCGTCAGACGGTCAGTACGCCGCTACCTTTCGCCCTGTAAAAGAAAAAACCGCAGCCTGTGCAGGCTGCGGTTTTTTTGTATCAGAGCGATTCGAGACAACCCGCCAGATCATTCCCCAGCTTCTCCAGCACTTGCTCATAACCCTGAGCTGTCGCCGGCGTATACCCACCCAACGCATCCAGTTCCGCCAGCTTCACCGGCAGGCCCGCTACCAGGGTTTCGGCCAGGCGTGGGCGCAACGGCGGCTCACTGAACACGCACGTCTTGCCGACTTCCTGCAAACGCGCGCGCATCGCCGCCACATGCTGAGCGCCCGGCTGCACTTCCGCCGCGACGCTGAACACGCCGGTGTGTTTCAAGCCGTAGGCATCTTCGAAGTAGTCGAAGGCTTCGTGAAAGACGAAGTAGGGTTTGCCTTCAACGCTGGCCAGACGTTTCTTCAAACGCTGATCCAGCGCATCGAGACGCTCGTCGAACGCTTTTACGTTGCTTTGATAGCGCTCGGCATTGGCCGGGTCGGCAGCGCTCAGGTCGGCGGCCATCTTGTCGGCAATAACCCGTGCGTTTACCGGCGATAGCCACAAATGCGCATCAAGGGTGCCCGGGCGGTGATCATGATCATGCTCGTCGGCGTCTTCGGCGTGGGAGTGGCTGTCTTCGGCGAAGCGACGCAGCTTCATGCCCGGCAGGTCCTGCACGGCAACGCTCGGCAACGTGCGACCGTTCAGCACGCGAGGCAGGAAGCCTTCCATGTCCGGGCCGATCCAGTACAGCAAGTCCACCGATTGCACCTTGCGCACGTCGGACGGGCGCAACGCATAGTTATGCGGCGAAGCCCCCGGCGGCAGCAGCACTTCCGGAATCGCCACGCCGTCCTGCACCGCCGCGGCAATCAATTGCAGCGGCTTGATGCTAGTGAGGACTCTGACTTCGGCCTGAGCCGAACCGATCAGCAGAAAACTGGCGACAAATGCCACAAAAACAGAAAAAAGTCGGGACACGATGACCACTCAAGGAGGCGAGAACGGGTAACATAATAACGTCTCTAACCAAACTCGTCGCCGCTCATGCCTATTACCCCGATTGCCAGCCGTCCCCACGACCACTCCCATTGCGTCCACAGCGCCCTGTCCGAGGCCGATGCCTTGTGTGCACAGAAAGGCCTGCGCCTGACCGCATTGCGTCGGCGGGTGCTGGAACTGGTCTGGCAGAGCCACAAGCCGCTGGGTGCCTACGACATCCTCGCGGTGCTCAGCGAGCAGGACGGGCGCCGCGCCGCGCCGCCGACCGTGTACCGCGCGCTGGATTTTCTGCTGGAAAACGGCCTGGTGCACCGCATCTCCTCGCTGAACGCCTTTGTCGGCTGCGTTCACCCGAAACACTCGCACCAGGGCCAGTTCCTGATCTGCCGCGAGTGTCACGCCGCTATCGAACTTGAGCAAAAAACCATCAGCGACGCGATCGTCCACAGCGCCAAGGACGTCGGTTTTATCGTCGAGGCCCAGACCGTTGAAGTAGTCGGCCTCTGCTCCGGTTGCCGGGGGGCTTGATGAGCGATGCGTTGATCCGTCTGGAGCAGGTGGCTGTCCGGTTTGCCGGGCAGAACGTGCTGGACAATATTCACCTGAGCGTCGAGCCGGGGCAGATCGTCACCCTGATCGGCCCCAACGGCGCCGGCAAGACCACGCTGGTGCGCGCCGTGCTCGGGCTGTTGAAACCCGATAGCGGCAGCGTCTGGCGCAAGCCGAAACTGCGCATCGGTTACATGCCGCAAAAGCTTCACGTCGATCCGACCTTGCCGCTGTCAGTGCTGCGCTTCCTGCGTCTGGTGCCGGGTGTTGATCGCCCGCGTGCGCTGGCGGCACTCAAGGAAGTCGGCGCCGAGCACGTCATAGACAGCCCGGTGCAAAGCGTTTCCGGCGGTGAAATGCAGCGCGTATTGCTGGCCCGGGCGCTGTTGCGCGAGCCGGAACTGCTGGTGCTCGACGAGCCTGTGCAAGGTGTCGATGTGGCCGGGCAAGCCGAGCTGTACAGCCTGATCACCCGCCTGCGCGACCGTCACGGCTGCGGCGTGCTGATGGTCTCTCACGACCTGCATCTGGTGATGAGCACCACCGACCAGGTGGTGTGCCTCAACCGTCATGTCTGCTGCTCCGGGCATCCCGAGCAGGTCAGTGGCGATCCGGCTTTCGTCGAGCTGTTCGGCAATCACGCACCGAGCCTGGCGGTCTATCACCACCATCACGACCACGCCCACGACCTGCATGGTTCGGTGGTCAAAGGGCCTGTGACGGGCCAACCTCACGTTCACGGAGATAGCTGCAAGCATGGCTGATTTTCTGTTCTACGCCCTGCTTGCAGGTCTGGCGCTGGCGGTGGTCGCGGGGCCGCTGGGGTCGTTCGTGGTCTGGCGGCGCATGGCCTATTTCGGCGACACCCTGTCCCACGCCGCGCTGCTCGGCGTGGCGCTGGGTTTTTTGCTGGATGTCAGCCCGACCGTTGCGGTCACCGTGGGCTGCCTGCTGCTGGCGGTGCTGCTGGTGACCCTGCAACAGCGTCAGCCGCTGGCGTCCGACACATTGCTGGGCATTCTTGCGCCGAGCACGCTCTCTCTCGGTCTGGTGGTACTAAGCTTCATGCATGAAGTGCGGATCGACCTGATGGCCTATCTGTTCGGCGACCTGCTGGCGATCAGCCCGACCGATCTGGCGTGGATCCTCGGTGGCAGCGCGGCGGTGCTGGTGCTGCTGGTGACGTTGTGGCGGCCGCTGCTGGCGATCACCGTGCACGAAGAACTGGCCCGGGTCGAAGGCCTGCCGGTGGCTGGTTTGCGCATGGCGTTGATGTTGCTGATCGCGGTGGTGATCGCCGTGGCGATGAAAATCGTCGGTGTGTTGCTGATTACGTCGCTGTTGATCATCCCGGCGGCTGCGGCACAACGTCACGCCCGTTCGCCGGAGCAGATGGCACTGGGCGCGAGCCTGCTGGGCATGCTCGCCGTGTGTGGCGGGCTGGCGCTGTCCTGGTTCAAGGACACCCCGGCCGGCCCGTCAATCGTTGTGACGGCGGCCGCACTGTTTCTGCTGAGTTTTGTTCTGCCCCGTCGAGGGGTGTAGACTTGCTCGTTTTTTGCGCAAATAGAGAGTCGCAGGAATGAAGCCGTTCGCCTCCCGTTATCTGCTCCTTGTCGCATTTTCAGTGCTGCTGGGCGCCTGCCAAAGCACGCCGCCGGTGGCCGAAGCCCCCGATGCGCGGGCCACGGCCATCGCACAGCTGGAGCAAAGCCTGGCCAGCAGCGAACTGGCCACCGCCGAGGACCAATTGGCAGCCTTGCAGACCGAAACGCCCAACGATCAGTCCCTTGAGCAATACCAGCGCCAGTTGGCCGAAGCCTATCTGCGCCGCAGCCAGATCGTCCTGCAAAAGGGCGATGTGAATGCGGCCGCAACCGCTTTGGCCCGCGCCCGCGCGCTGATGCCCAAGGCTCCGGCGCTGACCGGTGGCGTCAACGGCGCCATCACCGAAGCCCGCAAGGCTGAGCTGGAAAAAGCCGAAGCAGCGCTCCAGGCCGCTGAAGCCAAGCCGAAAGCCAAAGTGATCGATCCGACCGCCGAAAGCACCACGATTGCGCTGAATATCACCGATAGCCGCAAACTTCGCCGTCAACTCGACGCGATCGCCGCCGATGTGGTGAATTACGATTGCGCGGTGAGCATTCAGGCACCGCGCACCAATGATTACCCTTGGCTGGCGACGTTGATCACCAAACGCGTGAAGAAGCTCGATCCGGATTTCGATCTGCAGATCGAGAAGCAGATTCTGCGCACAGTCCCGGCACAGATGGTTCTGAGCCCGCGCAAACCTTAAAAGCATCGCGGGCAAGCCCGCTCCCACAGGCACGGCGCAATCCTGTGGGAGCGGGCTTGCCCGCGATGACGTTTTACCAGGCGCTCAATCTCTTAAGCCGGAACGCCTTTCGCTTTAGGCTCGCGATCCCAGACCCGATGCTGCCCGATCGCCGCAAAGAACGGCTGGGTCAGCGCTTTCACATCCTTGCCTTCGATCAACCCGGCATCCGCCTCCAGCTTCAACACATCCAGCAATTGCTTGGCCTCTCCCTGCAAAGCAATTGCCTTCAAGTGTTTGTACGCCTCCAGCAGGTAGTGCAACGCCACGCCGTCACCGCTTAACGCCTTGACCGACGCCGCGCCACCCGGCACGAACACCGCGTCGAACGCCACCGAAGGCAAACCTTCCATCGACGCATCCACCGCGAGGCTTTTGCCATCGGCCGTCTTCACCGGCGCCGAGGTCGGGCCGAGCAGTTTGGCGTGCGCACCTTCTGCCGCCAAAGCGGCCTTCATTGCATCAATCGCCGCACCATCGACGCCATTGGCCGCCAGAATCGCCACTTTTCGCGTCTTGATGTTCTCCGGCAAAAGGTTGGCCTGACTCAGGGACGGTGAGTGATCCAAAGAAGTCTTGCGCACCTCGACCGTGCCTTTGGCGGGGGCCGGCAGACCGAGATTTGCCGCCACGCGCTTGGCCAGTTCCAGATCGATGTTGGCCAGAATCTCGTTCACCTCCCGCGCACGAATATGCTCCCGCTCGACTTTGCCCAGTTCGAAGCTGTAGGCCGAGATGATGTGTTCCTGTTCGTGCTTGCTCATGCTGTTGAAGAACAGCCGCGCCTGGGAGAAGTGATCGCTGAACGACTCGCTGCGCTGACGGATCTTGTTGGCGTCGATGCGTTCCGGGTAGCTCTCGAAACCACCATCCTGTGCGGCCGGCGGGGTTTCTTTCGGCCAGCCGCCATCGATCGAGTTCGGCTCATAGGAGGCTCGGCCCTTGTCGATTACCGTGCGGTGCTGGGCATCGCGCTGGCCGTTGTGGAACGGCGCAACTGGGCGATTGATCGGCAGCTCATGAAAGTTCGGCCCGCCGAGTCGGCTGATCTGCGTATCGGTGTAAGAAAACAGCCGACCTTGCAGCAGCGGGTCATTGGAGAAGTCGATCCCTGGCACGATATGGCCGGGGCAGAACGCGACCTGTTCGGTCTCGGCGAAGAAGTTATCCGGGTTGCGGTTGAGGGTCATCTTGCCCAGCGGCGTGATCGGAACGATTTCCTCGGGAATCAGCTTGGTCGGGTCGAGGATGTCGAAATCGAAGTCGTGCTCGTTTTCCTCCTCGATGACCTGTACGCCAAGTTCCCATTCCGGGTAGTCCCCGGTCTCGATGGCCTCCCAGAGATCGCGTCGATGGTAGTCGGTGTCTTTACCGGCCAGCTTCTGCGCTTCGTCCCACACCAGCGAACAGGTGCCTGCGGTGGGGCGCCAGTGAAATTTGACGAAGCGTGATTTGCCCTCGGCGTTGATCAGCCGGAAGGTGTGCACGCCAAAGCCCTGCATGCTGCGCAGACTTTTCGGAATGGCCCGGTCGGACATGGCCCAGATGACCATGTGCGCCGATTCCGGCACCAGCGATACGAAGTCCCAGAACGTGTCGTGAGCCGAGCCACCGGTAGGCATTTCGTTGTGCGGCTCGGGTTTCACCGCGTGGACGAAATCGGGAAACTTGATCGCGTCCTGGATGAAGAACACCGGCATGTTGTTGCCGACCAGATCGAAATTGCCTTCGTCAGTGAAGAACTTCACGGCAAAACCACGAACGTCGCGCACGGTATCGCCGGAGCCGCGTGGCCCTTGCACCGTGGAAAAGCGTACGAACACTGGCGTTTTCTTGCCGGGATCTCGTAGGAAGCCGGCCTTGGTCAGCGCCGAATGGTTCTCGTAGGTTTGAAAGAAGCCGTGGGCACCGGTGCCTCGGGCATGGACGATGCGCTCGGGAATCCGCTCATGGTCAAAGTGCGTGATTTTCTCACGCATGATGAAGTCTTCCAGCAGCGACGGCCCACGAGCACCGGCCTTGAGGGTGTTCTGGTTGTCCGCGACCTTCACGCCCTGATTGGTGCGCAGGGCCTGGCCGGTGGCGTCGGAGCGGAATGTCTCCAGGCTGTCGAGTTTGGCGTTGGTGTTGGCGCGATCCGGGGTGTCGGTCCCGGCCAGTTGGCTTTTGTCGGCGGCAGGTTTTTTGGTACTCATCAGACGTAAACTCCTCGTTTGACCCCGGTATTGCCGAGGCTCTTGAGTGGTTCCCGGGCACGGTACCCGGAGTTTCAAGTCGCTTAACTAGTGACTGACGAGGGTTTTGGCCGTTCCTTTTTTATGACCTTTGATCGCGTTATTGCCAAATGAAAGGTTGAATGCGGAATAAATGCTAATAACCTCTATACGGACAGGCTAAAATGCGCGCCCGGCTAACCGCTGATCCTTTTCTAACGCGCCCCACAAGGTTCGCTACGTGATCGAGTTTCAAAACGTCCATAAGACTTACCGCGTCGCCGGTAAGGACATCACCGCGCTGCATCCGACCAGTCTCTCCATCGAGAACGGTCAGGTGTTCGGCCTGATTGGCCATTCCGGCGCGGGAAAAAGTACCCTGCTGCGTCTGATCAATCGCCTGGAAGAATCCAGTGGCGGCAAGATCATTGTCGACGGCGAAGAAGTCACCGCGCTGGACGCCAACGGCCTGCGCCGTTTCCGTCAGCAGGTCGGGATGATCTTCCAGCACTTCAACCTGCTGGCGTCCAAGACCGTGGCCGACAACGTCGCGCTGCCGCTGACCCTCGCCGGTGAACTGTCCCGCGCCGAGATCGACCAGCGTGTGGCCGAGCTGCTCCAGCGCGTCGGTTTGTCCGACCACGCGAAGAAATTCCCGGCGCAGCTGTCCGGTGGCCAGAAGCAGCGCGTCGGCATCGCCCGGGCCCTGGCGACCAAGCCAAAAATCCTGCTGTGCGACGAAGCCACCAGCGCCCTCGACCCGCAGACCACCGCGTCGGTCCTGCAACTGCTGGCCGAAATCAACCGCGAGCTGAAACTGACCATCGTGCTGATCACCCACGAGATGGACGTGATCCGCCGTGTCTGCGATCAGGTCGCCGTGATGGATGCCGGTGTGATCGTCGAGCAAGGCTCGGTGGCCGACGTGTTCCTGCATCCGAAACACCCGACCACTAAGCGTTTTGTCCAAGAAGACGAGCAGATCGACGAAAGCGAACAGCGCGATGACTTTGCTCACGTGCCGGGCCGCATCGTGCGTCTGACCTTCCAGGGCGAAGCGACCTACGCGCCGTTGCTCGGAACCGTCGCCCGGGAAACCGGTGTGGACTACAGCATCCTGGCCGGTCGTATCGACCGCATCAAAGACATTCCTTACGGGCAATTGACCCTCGCCGTCACCGGTGGCGACATGGACGCGGCGTTCGCCCGCTTCACCGCCGCTGACGTTCACATGGAGGTGTTGCGCTAATGGCAGACCTGATGAGTTTCTTCACCAATATCGACTGGTACGAAATCTGGCTGGCCACCGGCGACACCATGATGATGCTCGGCGGCTCGCTGCTGTTCACCGTCCTGCTCGGCCTGCCGCTGGGCGTGTTGCTGTTCCTGTGCAGCCCGCGCCAGTTGCTCGAAGCCAAAGGCGTTTACGCGCTGCTGTCGCTGGTGGTGAACATCCTGCGTTCGTTGCCGTTCATTATTCTGTTGATCGTGATGATCCCGTTCACCGTGCTGATCACCGGCACCTCGCTGGGCGTGGCCGGTGCGATTCCGCCGCTGGTGGTGGGTGCAACGCCTTTCTTCGCGCGGTTGGTGGAAACCGCCCTGCGTGAAGTCGATCGCGGCATCATCGAAGCAACCCAGTCGATGGGCGCGACTACCCGCCAGATCATCATGAACGCCTTGCTGCCGGAAGCCCGTCCGGGCATCTTCGCGGCGATTACGGTGACGGCGATTACACTGGTTTCCTACACCGCAATGGCGGGTGTGGTTGGCGCCGGTGGCCTGGGTGACCTGGCGATTCGTTTCGGCTACCAGCGTTTCCAGACCGACGTGATGATCGTCACCGTGGTGTTGCTGCTGATTCTGGTGCAAGTGCTGCAAATGGTTGGCGACCGACTGGTCGTTCACTTCTCGCGCAAATAACCGGTTTTGTAATGACATGAGCCGGCCATTCGCTGGCAGGCGCCAGACGGGCGCCGTAAAAAGGAGTTAGCTGAATGAAAAAACTGATCGCTGCTTTCGCTGCCGTAGCCGCTTTTTCGGCCCACGCTGAAACCCTGACCGTAGCTGCCACCCCGGTGCCGCACGCGGAAATCCTCGAATTCGTGAAGCCGGCACTGGCCAAAGAAGGCGTGGATCTGAAGGTCAAGGTCTTCACTGACTACATCCAGCCGAACGTGCAGGTCGCCGAAAAGCGTCTGGACGCCAACTTCTTCCAGCACCAGCCGTACCTCGATGAGTTCAACAAGGCCAAGGGCACCAGCCTGGTCGCTGTGACCGGCGTGCACCTGGAGCCGCTGGGCGCTTACTCCAGCAAGATCAAGAAACTCGACGAGCTGCCAAGCGGTGCCAACGTGGTCATCCCGAACGACGCCACCAACGGCGGCCGTGCGCTGTTGCTGCTGGCCAAGGCTGGCGTGATCACCCTGAAGGATCCGACCAACATCCTGTCGACCGTCAAGGACATCGCCCAGAACCCGAAAGACCTGAAAATCCGTGAACTGGAAGCCGCGACCATCCCGCGCGTGTTGACCCAGGTCGACCTGGCGCTGATCAACACCAACTACGCGCTGGAAGCCAAGCTGGATCCGTCCAAGGACGCGCTGGTCATCGAAGGCAACGATTCGCCGTACGTGAACATCCTGGTGTCCCGTGCGGACAACAAGGACAGCGATGCCATGAAGAAACTGGCCGCTGCCCTGCACAGCCCGGAAGTGAAGAAATTCATCACCGAGAAGTACAAAGGCGCGGTGTTGCCGGCGTTCTGATCCTGGCTTACAGGCATAAAAAAACCGCAGCTCAGGCTGCGGTTTTTTTTGGTCCGGATTTTTACTTGCGATTCAGCATCACCGGCAACTGCGCGACTAGTTTGGCGTTGTTCAACGGCGCCCGAATAAACCCCCGCTGCGTCCCATCCGGCCCGATCACCGCCAGATTTCCACTGTGATCCACCGTGTAATTCGGCTTGCTGGTATCCGCCGGAATGAACGGAATACTCACCGCGTTAGCTACCTTCTGCAGTTCCTCGATCGACTTCGGCGTCAGGCCAATGAACTGCGGATCGAAGTAACCCAGATACTGCTTCAACTGCGCAGGGTTGTCGCGGTTCGGGTCGACGCTGACCAGCACGATCTGCAATTTATCCACCGCGTCCTTCGGCAGCTCGCTCTTGATCTGGCGCAGCTGGGCGAGGGTGGTCGGGCAGATGTCCGGGCAGAAGGTGTAGCCGAAAAACAGCAGGCTCCACTTGCCTTTGAGCTCGTTGACCGTGACCGGCTGGCCGTCCTGATTGGTCATCGTCACGTCCGGCAGGTTGCGGCTTTGCGGCAGCAGGATGATGCCGGCGTCGATCAACGCGGTCGGGTCGCCCTGGCCCTTGCCGCTCAGCACTTTGTTGACGGTCAGGCCGAGGATCAGCGCGATCACGGCCACGAGGATGAAGACGGTTTTCTGGGTTCGAGTCATAGGTTCAACAGTAAGTAGTGGTCTACGAGCAGGGCGATGAACAGCAGAAACAAGTACCAGATAGAGTACTTGAAGGTGTTGATCGCCGCGTGCGGCCGAGTGCCACGGTACAGCACCACGGCCCATTGCAGAAACCTCGCGCCCAGCCCGAGCGCGCAGATCAGGTACAGCGCGCCGCTCATGTGGATCACGTACGGCAACAGGCTGACCGCCAGCAGGGCGAAGGTGTACAGCAGAATGTGCACCTTGGTGTAGTGCTCGCCGTGGGTGACCGGCAGCATCGGAATGTCGGCCTTGGCGTATTCCTCTTTGCGGTGGATCGCCAGCGCCCAGAAGTGCGGCGGGGTCCAGGCGAAGATGATCAACACCAGCAGCAACGGTTCGGCGCTGACGTGGCCGGTGGCGGCGGTCCAGCCAAGCAGCGGTGGTGCGGCGCCGGCAAGTCCGCCGATGACGATGTTCTGCGGCGTCGCGCGTTTGAGGAAACCGGTGTAGATCACCGCGTAGCCGAGCAGCGAAGCCAAAGTCAGCCATGCGGTCAGCGGATTGGTGAAGGTGAGCAACAAGGCCTGGCCGAGCAACGCCAGCACCAGTGCAAAGGTCAGCGCTGCCGTGGGCGAAACCCGGCCCTCGGCCAGTGGCCGTTTGTGGGTGCGCGCCATGACCGCATCGATGCGCCGGTCCACCACGTGATTGACCGCCGCCGCACCACCGGCACACAACGCGATCCCCAGGTTGCCGAACACCAGCACCGTCCACGGAACGCCAGCGCGGGTCGCGAGGAACATGCCGACCAGCGAGGTGATGAGCATCAGCACCACGACTTTCGGTTTGGTCAGCTCCAGGTAATCTCGCCACAACGCCTGCGCGGGACGTTCGCCGATCAGAATCGCCATGGCGTCTCTCCTTTTATAGTGATGGGCGCCGCCGACTGTTTACGCGGACTCATACGCCAGCGCGCAAGCATCGGCTGCTTGACCCGAACCAGACTGGTTCGCGCGTGATAGTTGACCAGCACCATGGTCAGCAGAAGTGCCGCGCCGCCGGCGTTGTGCGCCACGGCCACCGGCAGCGGCAGATGAAACAGCACGTTGCTGATGCCGAGGGTGATCTGTGCGCCGAGGGCGATCAGCACCAGCCCGGCCAGTCGCGTCATGCCCACGACTTTCAGTTGCCACGCCAGACCGAGCAGGACAATCGTCACCAGCAGGGCGCCGATGCGGTGGGTCAGGTGAATCGCCGTGCGCGCATCGCTGTCGAGTTGCCCGCCGAGGTAATTGGGGCCGATGTGCTGGGTCAGGTGAAAGCCGTTGGCGAAGTCCGCCGGCGGCAGCCATTGGCCGTGGCAGGTCGGGAAGTCGATGCAGGCCACTGCCGCATAGTTGGAACTGACCCAGCCGCCCAGCGCGATCTGTCCGATCACCAGCAGCAACCCAGCGGTGGCCCAATATTGCAGACGCTTGGGCACGGTCAGCGCCGGCAGTACGCCGGACAGTCTCAGCGTCAGCAGAAACAGCAGGCTCAAGGTTGCGAAGCCACCGAGCAAATGCCCGGTCACCACTTGCGGCCAGAGCTTGAGCGTCACCGTCCACATACCAAATGCGGCCTGGGCGAATACCACCGCTAATAAAAACAGCGGCAGCTTCAGCGGCTGCCCCGGATGACGACGGTTAACCCACGCGCGACCGGCCAGAATCGAGATCAACATGCCGAGGGTGCCGGCGAAGTAGCGGTGAATCATCTCGTTCCAGCCTTTGTGCGCCTCCACCGGCGAGTCGGGGTAATGCAGTTCGGCATGGGCCAGTTGGGCTTCGCTTTTCGGCACGCTGATAAACCCGTAGCAGCCCGGCCAGTCGGGGCAGCCGAGACCGGCGTGGGTCAAGCGGGTGTAGGCGCCGAGCAGCACGACGATCAGCGCCAGCAGGGTGGCAAACAGCGCGAGGCGAAATCCAGGTTTGGCCATGACGATGCCCTTATCCGATGTTCGACAGTTTCAGCAGGTGGCGCAGGTCGTTGAGCAGATCCTTGCCCTTCACACTCGGGTCGTAGCGCAGCACGAGGTTGCCGTGGGGATCGATGATCCACAGCTGTGGCGTGGCTTTGTCCCCCGTCGCCTTGCTGAACGCGGCGCTATCCAGCGGGTAACGTTGCAGTTGCGGATATTCGCGGCTCAGCTTGGCTTCGTAGTCGGCCGTCAGCGGTTGAGCGGCAGCGAGGGCATGGCTGGCGCGCCCGGCATCGCGGCCGAGGCCGATCTGGATCTGCCGCGCCAGGTACACCAGTTGCTGGCAATCCACCGCGCAGTCTTTCGGCGCGGTCACCAGCATCTGCCAGCGTTCTTCGTCCGCTGTCACGCCAAGGTCGGCGCGGCTCTGGCCGTTGCCGATCAGTTCGCCGTGATAGCTGCGACCGTCGGGCACCCAGAACTGCAATTTGTACATGCCGGTGGCGAGGATCATCGGGCCGATCACGCCGAGCAGGATCAGCAGCAGTTGAATGCGGCCGCGACGGCGACTGGCCGGGGCTTTTGTTTCAGACATGCTGGGTGGATTCATGGCCGCTCCCATGGTGTTTCTCCTTCGCGTTGTGCAATCCGAGGTAGATGTAGAGACCGAACAGGGCGGTGGCCATGGCGAACCACTGCACGGCGTAACCGAGGTGTTTTTCCGGGCCCATGGCAACCACCGGCCAGTCGGCCTGATAGCTGGCGGGACCGGGTTCGGCGCGTAATTCATAGGCGAAGCCGTCGCGCTCGAGGGTTTTCCACAATTTGGCGGGTTCGACGGCGGTGACGGTTTGCGGCCAGGTGCTGCTGACCGGGTCGGCGTGCAACTGGAAGGTCGCGCCGGGGGCGACGTACACCCAGGCATCGATGTTCACGGCATCGGCCGGCGTGTTGAATTGCGGGGTAACGCGGCGGTCCGGCCACGGCAGCCAGCCGCGATTGACCAGCAGCCATAGGCCAGTGCGCTGATCCTGAAACGGTTGCAGCAATTCGACGCCGACCTTGCCGTCACGCTGCCGGTTGTCCAGCAGCAGGCTGTGGGCGGCATCGAACTGGCCATGCAGATGAACCCGGCGAAACGCCGGATCGGCGCTGTGCAGCAATTCAGTGCTGGCCATCGGTTCGGCGGCGCGGCGCTCGGCGTAGCTGGCGAGCAGGGCGGTTTTCTCCGCGCCCCGGCCCAGTTGCCAGAAGCCCAGCGAAATCAGCAGCGGCAGCAGCAAGGCGACCACCAGCGTCGGCACGACGCCCGGCCGAAAACGCTTCATGGCCGCGCCAGAAAAGCAGTGAATACGACCGCTATACTTGATTGCATCGCCTGTACCCCCGGAGTCTTCCCATGCTCAAAGCAGCTATCGTCCTGATGCTGATTGCCACGGTGATCAGCCTGTTCAGCGGCCTGTTTTTCCTGGTCAAGGACGACAGCAGTTCGAATCGTCTGGTCATCGCCTTGAGTGTTCGGGTGGCATTGGCCGCTTGCACCGTCGGCTTGATTGCCTGGGGTTTCTACAGCGGCCAACTGGTGTCGCACGCGCCCTGGTAGCTCTGTTTTTCAGAGCTGCTGCTCAAAGCACGTAAACGAAGATGAACAAGCCGATCCACACCACGTCGACGAAGTGCCAGTACCAGCTCGCGGCTTCAAAGCCGAATTGGTGCTCGTTGTCGAAGTGGCCTTTCATGATCCGCATCAGCATCACAAACAGAATGATCGTGCCGATGGTTACGTGGGCGCCGTGGAACCCGGTGAGCATGAAGAACGTCGCGCCGTAGATGCCCGAACCGAGGGTCAGGCCCAGCTCGTGATAGGCGTGCATGTACTCCTCGGCCTGCAAGGCGAGGAAGCCGCAACCCAGCAGCACGGTGATCGCCAACCAGATTTTCAACGCACCGCGATGCCCTTTCTTTAAGGCATGGTGGGCGATGGTGATGGTCACGCTGGAACTCACCAGCAGGATGGTGTTGATCAGCGGCAGCCCCCAAGGGCTGATGACTTCCTTGGGCGGCGGGAACAGTTTCGGGTCGGGTGTGTGCAGCAGCGGCCAGGTGAACTGGAAGTTCGGCCAGAGCATGTGGGCGATGCCTTTGGTGCCTTCGCCACCCAGCGCCGGGCCGGAGATGTGCCGCACATAGTACAGCGCGCCGAAGAAGGCGGCGAAAAACATCACCTCGGAGAAGATGAACCAGCTCATGCCCCAGCGGAACGAGCGGTCCAGCTGCGGGCTGTACAGCCCCGAGCGGCTTTCCTTGATCACTGTGCCAAACCAGCCGAACAGCATGTACGCCAGCAACAGGCCGCCGACGAAAAAGATCAGCGGGCCGTGGGATTCCGGACGTGCTGCCTTCAGATCGTTGAACCAGGTCGCCAGGCCGTACACCGTAGTGACCATGCCGATAGTCGCGACGATCGGCCATTTGCTCTGGGCCGGGACGTAATAGTGCTCATGAGTTGCCATTTATTGTTCTCCTTATCGGGCACGCTTAACCGCCAGTGTTTGCAGCCACCGGAGGATGTCGGGCGGTGATATCGAACAGCGTGTAGGACAGCGTCAGGTGCTTCACGTCCTTGGGCATGTCGCGGTCAACGATGAAACGCACCGGCATCTCGATCTGTTGACCGGGCTGCAGCACCTGCTGGGTAAAGCAAAAGCATTCAGTTTTGTGGAAATACGCCGCCGCTTCGCTCGGGGCGATGCTTGGCACAGCCTGGGCGCTCATGGGTTTATCGGTTGGATTGCGGGCGATGAAGATCATCTCGTTGACCCCACCCGGATGAGCCACCAGTTCCTCGCCTTTGGGGTAGAACTCCCAGGGCATGTCGGCGTTGTTCATCGACAGGAACTGCACCCGCACCTGTCGAGAGTTATCCACAACCTGCTCGCCTTCGTACTGTCCGGCAGTCTTGCCGTTGATGCCGAAGGCCTTGCACATCACGTCGTAGATCGGCACCAGGGCAAAACCGAAGACAAACATCGCCACCACCACGCCGAGCAGTCGGGTCACCAGTTTCTTCAGCGAAATCGAGTCAGCCATGATCTTTGCCCTCGGCCGAGACCCCTGTGGGAGCTGGCTTGCCAGCGATGCAGCCGACGCGGTGTTTCAGGCAGGCCGCCATCGCGGGCAAGCCCGCTCCCACAGGAGTTTCCACAAGGCAGAAAGTGTTCATTTCACTTCCGGCGGCGTGGTGAAGGTGTGATACGGCGCCGGCGACGGCACGCTCCACTCCAGGCCTTCGGCGCCATCCCATGGTTTGGCCGGTGCGGGTGGGCCGCCGCGGATGGTCTTGATCACGATGAACAGGAAGAAGATCTGCGTGGCGCCGAACATGAACGCGCCGATCGACGAGACCATGTTGAAGTCGGCGAACTGCAGGTTGTAGTCCGGAATCCGCCGTGGCATCCCCGCCAGCCCCACGAAGTGCATCGGGAAGAAGGTCATGTTCATGCCGACGAAGGACAGCCAGAAGTGCAGCTTGCCCAGGGTTTCGTCATACATGTGGCCGGTCCATTTCGGCAGCCAGTAGTACGTGGAGGCGAAGATTCCGAAGATCGCCCCCGGCACCAGCACGTAGTGGAAGTGCGCGACCACGAAGTAGGTGTCCTGGTACTGGAAGTCCGCCGGGGCGATGGCCAGCATCAATCCGGAGAAACCGCCGATGGAGAACAGGATCACGAACGCCACGGCAAACAGCATCGGCGTTTCGAACGTCAGTGAGCCTTGCCACATGGTGCTGGCCCAGTTGAACACCTTGACCCCGGTCGGTACCGCGATCAGCAGGGTCGCGTACATGAAGAACAACTCGCCCACCAGCGGGATGCCGACCACGAACATGTGGTGCGCCCAGACGATGAATGACAGGAACGCGATGCTCGCCGTGGCATAGACCATCGAGGTGTAGCCGAACAGTGGCTTGCGCGAGAAGGTCGGAATGATCGAGCTGACGGCACCGAAGGCCGGCAGGATCATGATGTACACCTCGGGGTGGCCGAAGAACCAGAACACGTGCTGGAACAGCACCGGGTCACCGCCACCGGCAGCACTGAAGAAACTGGTGCCGAAGTGGATGTCCATCAGCATCATCGTCACGCACCCGGCCAGCACCGGCATCACCGCGATCAGCAGGAACGCGGTGATCAGCCAGGTCCAGACGAACAGCGGCATTTTCATCAGGGTCATGCCGGGGGCGCGCAGGTTGAGGATGGTGGCGATCACGTTGATCGCGCCCATGATCGAACTGATCCCCATCAAGTGGATGGCGAAGATGAAGTAAGTCACGCTTTCCGGCGCATACGTGGTGGACAGCGGTGCGTAGAACGTCCAGCCGAAGTTCGGTCCGCCACCGGCGGTGAACAGGGTCGAGACCAGCAGCAGGAACGCCGCCGGCAGCAGCCAGAAGCTGAAGTTGTTCATCCGTGGCAGGGCCATGTCCGGCGCGCCGATCATCAACGGGATCATCCAGTTGGCGAGGCCGACGAACGCCGGCATCACCGCACCGAACACCATCACCAGACCGTGCATGGTGGTCATCTGGTTGAAGAACGCCGGCTCGACGATCTGCAGGCCGGGCTGGAACAGCTCGGCGCGGATCACCATGGCGAACGAGCCGCCGAGCAGGAACATGGAGAACGCGAACCACAGGTACAGCGTGCCGATGTCCTTGTGGTTGGTGGTCAGCACCCAGCGCATCAGGCCTTTGGCGGGGCCGTGGGCGTGGTCGGCATGACCGTGGTCATCGATGACAGCGCTCATGGCCGGTCTCCTTCAAGTGAGTGGACTTGGCAGGCCGGGGCGCCTTGCCCCGGCCGGTTCACGCAGTACGCAATAGACCGGCTCATTTGCTTTCCGCCTGTTTCAGCTCCAGCACTTCTTTTGGCGTGACCATGTCGCCCTTGTTGTTGCCCCAGGCGTTACGTTCGTAGGTCACGACCGCTGCGATATCGACTTCCGAAAGTTGTTTTCCGAACGCCGCCATGGCGGTGCCCGGTTTGCCGAAGTACACGCGGTGCAGGTGATCGGCTTTCGGCCCGGTGGCAATCGGCGAGCCCTTGAGCGCCGGGAACATCGGCGGCAGGCCCTGGCCTTCGGCCTGGTGACAGGCCACGCAGGTGGTGTGGTAGATCTTGTCGCCGCGCTCCTTGAGCTCGTCGAGGGTCCATTCTTTGCTGGTCAGCTCTTTGAGCTGCGCAGCCTCGGCCTTGCGATCGGCCAGCCATTTTTCGTAGTCGGCCTTCTCCTTGACGTCGACCACGATCGGCATGAAGCCGTGATCCTTGCCGCACAACTCGGCGCACTGGCCACGGTATATGCCGGGCTTGTCGATGCGGGTCCAGGCTTCGTTGACGAAACCCGGGATCGCGTCGCGCTTGACCGCGAAGGCCGGCACCCACCAGGAGTGGATCACGTCGGCGGAGGTCACGAGGAAGCGCACCTTGGCGCCGGTCGGCAGCACCAGCGGCTTGTCGACCTCGAGCAGGTAATGCTCGCCCTTGGCTTCCTTGTTGTGGATCTGCTCGGCGGGGGTGGCCAGGTTGCTGAAGAACTCGACGTCCTGGCCCAGGTATTTGTAGTGCCACTTCCACTGGTAGCCGGTGATCTGGATATCGATATCCGGCTCACTGGTGTCGTACATGCGGATCAGGGTCGCAGTCGCCGGCACGGCCATCGCTATCAGAATCAGCAGCGGGACGATGGTCCAGAGAATTTCGACGGTGGTGCTTTCGTGGAATTTTGCGGCGACCTGCCCGGTAGAACGGCGGTGCACCATCATCGACCAGAACATGGCACCGAAGACGATGATCCCGATCACCACACAGATCCAGAAAATGGTCATGTGCAGGTCGAATACTGCGTGACTGATTTCAGTCGCTCCAGGCGCCATATTCACAGTCCAGGCCGCGTTGGCCTGGCTGAAAATCGACCACAACAGGAGGCCCATCCAGACGTGTGGATGTCGCATCATTGCGGGTTCCCCTTATCGTTCTTGTTATCCCGCCGGCTTTCGCCTGCGGCAAGGGATCGGCTGCATCAGACTACGAACTTGAATCGCCGGGCCTTGCTGCGGGTGCAGTCGGGCGTCATCAGCTAACTCCATTCAATGGCGAGTATAGACAGCGGCTGAAAAATGCAATGCGAGGAAGTAAATCGAGTGAAACAGCTGGCACTTGCGTTCCGGGGCACGAATGGAGAAGGATGCAGACGAGTGGTGGCAAACCGATATAACGCAGGTGTATCAAGGATGAAATAATTATGACAAATGCGTCTTAGCATTTTTCGTAAGCCAGCTAAGTTATGTCTTCCCTATTTCATTGCCTTGTTTCCTGGAGTTTTCATGAACACCGCCGCATTGCGCGAGCAGATCCACATAGCCCGACAACACGAGATTGAAACCGGAAAGCTGACCCGTCAGCTGGAAGCCCAACTGCAACACCTGCACCCGGCGATCCAGTTGCCGGAAACCGACGCCAACGGCGTGCTGACGCGTTTTGTCGCCGCCTACATCGATGAAGTGCCAGACCTGCTGGATGCAGCCAATGAAGTTGCCAGGGAAGCGGGAATCGAGTCACAGATCAAACCGGTGCTGAAAATCGCCGAACAGTACTTTCTCCAGCCGCCGGTCGGTCTGGACAGTCTGCTGGACGAAGCCTATCTGGCGCACCGTTTTGTCGAAGAGGTCAACGACCTGTACATCAAGCATTTCGGCCAGCCACTGATCCCCTTGGACATGACGGTCGCCAATCTGATTGCTCACCAGTTGCTCGGTGAGGAATTTGCCAATCAACTCGACGAAGTGGTGCACCACGCGGTGGACAGCATGCTCGACGACGACAGCTTTGCGCTGGAGTCGGTGGAAGCCTACCGCGAGAAACTCAGCAGCCCTGACACCGGTGCGGCGTGGAAACGCTGGCCGTGCATGAGTCGCCGTCTGGGCGTGGGCCTGGAACTGGATCAGCCTGCTGCTTGATCTCTGCGCAAACGATTGGGGGAACAGGTTGCTCTGTTCCCCCAAATGTTTTCAGCCTGCCGCACCGATGCCGGTGGTGGTGCGGATCCGTCCTTCAAGCCTGCGCTTCAACCCGCGCGCCTCGATCAACAGCTTCGAACCCTTGGCCGCATTGGCCCGGCCCCACTCCTCCAGCAACTCCAGACACGAATGGTCGATGTAGCTCAGGTTGTTGAGCGGCACGTGCACCTTCGTGCCCGGCGGGATGCTGCCCAGCACCTGAGTCAGCGCAGGCACCTTGAGAAACGTCGCCGCGCCCACCAGACGCAATTCCATTTCCCCGTCCTGCGGCAGATCGATCAGGCTGATCTTCAGCCGCGAAGCCTTGAACGCCAGTTTCACCAGCGTCAGGCCGAAACCGATCAGCACACCGGTCAACAGGTCAGTGAAGATGATCGCCAGCGCCGTCGCGGCGTAGGTGAACATCGGCATCCGGCCATAACGGCCCAGACCACGGAACGCCTTCAGGTCCACCAGTTTGAAACCGGTGTAGACCAGCACCCCGGCCAGGCTCGCCACCGGAATGCTTTGCAGCACACTCGACAGCAACAACACGAAGGCCAGTAGCCACAAGCCATGGAAAATCGTCGAGTAGCGCGTGGTGGCGCCGGCCTGGACGTTAGCCGAGCTGCGCACGATCACCCCGGTCATCGGCAGCGCGCCGACCAGGCCGCAGAGCATGTTGCCGACCCCTTGTGCCGACAACTCACGGTCGAAGTCCGAGCGCGGGCCGCTGTGCATGCGATCCACCGCGGCGGCGGACAGCAGGGTTTCGGCGCTGGCGATGAAGGCCACGGCGAACGCGGCGATCAGCAGGGTCGGGTCGGCCAGGCTCAGCAGGTCCGCCGGTTTCAGCCAGTCGATGGCTTCGGCCAGATTCGCCGGTACTTCAACCCGCTTCACTTGCAGCGCCAGCAACAGGCTGGCGCCAGTTGCCAGCCCGACACCGAGCAGCGCGCCGGGAATAAAGCGCAGCGAATGCGGACGGCATTTCTCCCACAGCCACATCACGGCGATGGTCGACAGCCCGAGCAACCCGGCCTGCCAGCCAAACGACGGCAAAGCCTGCGCCACCGCGCCGGGGAACGCTGTCAGGTTGTCCAGGCCAGAGGGTTTCGGCGCAGCATCCAGCATCACATGCACTTGCGAGAGCACGATCAGCACGCCAATCCCGGCAAGCATCCCGTAGACCACCGCTGGCGCCGTGACCCGAAACCAGCAACCAAGCTTCAGGCGCCCGGCCACCAGTTGCAGAAAACCCGCCAGCAGCAAAATCGGGCCCAGCATCTCGATACCGTGCTGGCGCACCAGTTCGAACACCAACACCGCCAGACCTGCCGCCGGCCCGCTGACCTGCAATGGCGAACCCGCCAGCCAGCCCACCACCAGTCCACCGATGATCCCGGTGATCAGGCCTTTGGCCGGTGGCAGCCCCGAAGCAATCGCAATGCCCATGCACAGTGGCAGGGCGACCAGAAACACCACCACTGAAGCGAGCAGCTCCCGTGGCAACACAGCTTTTAATTGAGCCGCACGCATGATGACTCTCCCGAAGTTTTCTTCAGGCGTGGCGAAGCCTGGCCGCTGAAACAGCGACCGGCGTCAGACCACACGGATTTTTAGGAGGATTTAGAAGCGCGCTTTGGGCGTCGCCACCGGGATCGGATGGCTGCCGTCGAGCGGCAGGAAGCGTCCCTGATCCGCGTCGTAAGCTTTGATTTCGCTGGTTTCGATGTTGTAGACCCAGCCATGGATGAACAGATGACCGTTCGCCATGCGCGAGGCTACCGAAGGATGGGTACGCAAGTGCTGCAGTTGGGCGATGACGTTTTCCTCGGTGAGGATCGGCATGCTTTCTTTTTCGTCGGTGCAGTTGCAGTTGTCATGCACCATGGTTTTCGCGACTTCGGCATGGCGCAGCCAGGCTTTGACCGTCGGCATCTTTTCCAGGCTGTCCGGATTGAGCACTGCGCGCATGGCGCCGCAATCGGAGTGGCCGCAAATGATGATGTGCTGCACGCCAAGCGCCAGTACCGCGTATTCGATGGCGGTGGAAACGCCACCGTTCATCTGGCCGTAGGGCGGAACGACGTTGCCGACGTTGCGGGTCACGAACAGATCGCCGGGGGAGCTCTGGGTGATCAGTTCAGGGACAATGCGCGAGTCGGCGCAGGTGATGAACATCGCTCGTGGCGATTGGGCCGTGGCGAGTTTCTTGAAGAGTTCTTCCTGTTGCGGAAAGACCTCATGATGAAAATGCAAAAAGCCGTCAACGATATGTCGCAGCGCTGCATCGGCGGATTCCGCCCCAGGGACGGCTTGCGCCGACGCAGCCAACGGCTGTTTATCCTTGTCACTCATGATTCATCCTCTTTGGCGGATTCGGGGAGTCGTTCCCGTGTATTCCGGTATGAAGCCAGTGGCTGTTTAAAAACATCCGGGTCATCCCGACCCGTCAGTCACTCGATGAACAAGGTAACCGCCGAAACTTAACTCAAACTGAATCAAGCGCTCTAGAACGTGTGTTCCAGGTCACAAAAAACGTGACCAGCGTAACCGGGCAAGCAATTCCCTCCACTCAACCATAGGCCAATTGTCCCTAAATCAGCGCCATCTGGCGACCCGGCGGACAAAAGGCTGTGCAATCCAGATTGAAACCTTCGCGATGATTGAGTCCCAGGCGTTTCAATGCCTTGGCGAAGCGTTGCGCGAGCAGGTCGGCGAACGGCCCTTCGCCGCGCATTCGGGCGCCGAAACGGCTGTCGTACAGCTCGCCGCCGCGGCTCTGGCGAATCAGGCTCAACACATGGGCGGCACGTTGCGGGTAATGCGCCTCAAGCCATTCCTCGAACAGCGGCGCCACTTCCAGCGGCAGGCGCAACATCATGTACGCGGCGCTCTGGGCACCGGCCGCGTGGGCTTCGGTCAGCAGGCTTTCGATTTCGCTGTCGTTGATCATCGGAATCATCGGCGAACACAGTACACCGACCGGAATCCCTGCTTCGCGCATCACCCGTATCGCCCGCAACCGGGCCTTGGGCGCGGCGGCCCTGGGTTCGAGGATGCGTTTGAGTTCATCGTCCAGGGTGGTGAGGCTGATCATCACCGCCACCAGCCGCTGTTGCGCCAGTTCGGTGAGCAGGTCGAGGTCACGCAGGATCAGCGAACCCTTGGTGACGATGGTCACCGGATGTCGATAGCGCAGCAACACTTCGAGAGTCTGGCGGGTGATTCTGTGTTCGCGCTCGATCGGCTGATACGGGTCGGTGTTGGAGCCCAGATTGATCGGCGCGCATTGATAGCCTTTTTTCCCCAGCTGTTCTTCCAGCACCTGGGCGGCGTTGGTCTTGGCGATCAGTTTGGTTTCGAAATCCAGCCCCGGCGACATGTCCCAATAGGCGTGGCTCGGCCGCGCGTAGCAATAGATGCAGCCATGCTCGCAGCCGCGATAGGGATTGATCGAGCGGTCGAAGGGCAGGTCCGGCGAGGTGTTGCGGGTGATGATGGTCTTTGCGGTTTCGAAGCTGACTTCGGTGCCTTGGGTCAAAGGCACTTCCTGAAACCAGCCGTCATCCTCGGCCACCGAACGACTTGGCGCGAAGCGGTTGTGCGGGTTGGTGGCGGTGCCGCGACCGCGCGGGGGCAAGAGGCTGGTCATCACGGGTGTCCTTGATCTGTATATGCATACAGTATCTGCAAGATGGCGGATGATCCACTACCGTTCAGCCGTCCATCAATAAATCGCGCGGTTAGTTGTAAGTTTGTTTAGAGCTAAAGTTACAGTTGTGCAAATTGAAGAAACATAAGTTGGCTGTTCGTTTACTGTTCAAGTTCGTAGTATCCACTCCGCTTCACACCACTTGACTATATAAAAGACAAAAGGATTTGATGATGTCGTTTTTTAATTCGCGCGGTATTTTTCTGCAACTCATGCAGCCCGGCCCATCGGAGCCTAATACACTGGTTTCCATGCAACTGGCGCGTAAGGAGCTGGGCTGGGATGCCGAGGCTGGCGTACAGACTGAAATGCTGGTGGACCCGATTTTTGTCACCGCGACCTCCCGGGATGGCGGCCATACCTTCAGCATCGGCCGTCTGGAGCACGATGTGGATCGCGACGGTGAAATCGGTGAGCAGGATCGAGCCAAACTGGTTGCGCTGGCCAAAGCTTACGCCAGTATTACCAATCCGTAACAGCGATTGAGTGAACAATCCCTGCATGATTTCTCATGCAGGGATTGTTGCGCTTAGTTGTGGCTTGTTACTTGTCCAAGATCACCGGCTGATGTTGTAGTCATATCGTCGGTGCGTAACTTGGAAACTTCTTTCGCGGTGACAGTGGAGCCCTTGTTACCCCAACTTCCACGAATAAAACTCACGACATCCGCCACTTCCTGATCCGACAATCGCCAGGCGAAGCCGGGCATGGTGAAGGTGGACGGTGCGGTGTGCGTCGCAGGCAGTGTGCCGCCCTTGAGCACGATGTGGATCAGTGAGGTCGGATCTTCCGATTGCAACACCGGATTGCCCGCCAGCGCCGGGAACACCCGGGTGTAGCCGTGGCCGTCGGTGCGGTGGCAGGCTGCGCAGTTGTCGATGTACACCGACGCACCGCGCTGACTGTCGTCACCGTTCCACAAGGCTTTGGCGGCTTTCTCGTCGTACTGATGCGGCTGGTCGGCAGGATCATTCGCCGGCAGTGACTTCAAGTAACGGGCAATCGCGGTCAGGTCGGCGTCGGTCATGTACTGCATGCTGTGGGTGACCACGTCGCTCATGCCGCCGAACACTGCGCTGCGGTCGCTGCGGCCAGTCTTGAGGAACTGCACCAGTTGCTCTTCGCTCCAACTGCCGAGACCATCCTTGTGGTCGCCGCGCAGGCTCTTGGCGATCCAGCCTTCCAGCGGCGCACTGCCTGACAGAAAACTGCTGCCTTCGGTCGCGTTCAGGGATTTTTCCTGCATGGTCAGGGCCCGTGGCGTATGGCAGGCGCCGCAATGTCCGAGGCCTTCCACCAGATACGCCCCACGGCTGACGACAGCATCGTCCGACGCGGGTTTGTAGTCCTCGACCTTCGGCGCGAACAGCCAGCGCCAGCCCATCAGCGGCCAGCGCATGCTCAATGGCCACGGGATGTCGCTGGCCTTGTTCTCCTGCACCACCGGTTCAACGCCGTGCATGAAATAGGCGTAAAGCGCCTGCATATCATCCTGACTGACACGGGCGTAGGACGGGTACGGCATCGCCGGGTACAAGGTACTGCCATTTTTGGCCACGCCATGACGCACAGCCTGGTCGAACTCCTCGAAGCTGTAGCCACCCAACCCGGTGTTGTCCGGGGTGATGTTGGTCGAATAAATCGTGCCGATCGGAGTTTCCATCGGCAGACCACCGGCGAACGGCTTGCCGTCCTTGGCCGTGTGGCACGCCACGCAGTCACCGGCACGGGCGAGGTATTCACCTTTTTTGATCAAGGATTGATCAACTTCGGCGCCATAAAGGGAAGCGCTGCCGAGCAGCGCCAGGGTCGCGATAACGAGAGTCTTCATGGTCATCGCTCCTTAAGCCTGAACCAACGGGCCGGGGTTTTTCAGGTATTGCTCGCGGATCGCTTTCGCCGACCAGTAGGTCAGCGCGGCGACCAGCCCGGTCGGGTTGTAACCCAGGCCCTGCGGGAACGCCGACGCACCCGGTACGAATACGTTGTGCACGTCCCAGCTCTGCAAGTAGCGGTTCAGTGCGCTGGTCTTCGGATCGGTGCCCATGATCGCGCCACCGTTGAGGTGGGTGGTCTGGTAGGACGCAGTGTTGAAGTGGTCGCCGACTTTCTTGCCGATCACGGCGATGGCTTTCGGGCCCATAGCTTCGGCGACTTTGCCCATTTTCTCGACCATGAAGCGATTCATCTTGATGTCGTTTTCCTGCCAGTCGAAGGTCATCCGCAGCAGCGGCAGGCCGTAGGCATCGCGGTACACCGGATCCAGATCGAGATAGTTGCCACGGTAGGACTGATGCGCGCCGTGTGCGTCCATCGACACCTGGTGGGTGTAGTAATCGGCGGTCGCGCGTTTCCACGCACTGCCCCAGGCCGGGGTGCCCGGCGGGTTGGAGGTGCCGGCGATCGGCCGGCTGCCGGCCTGGTTGACCCACATTGGCGAACCGCCGACGAAGCCGTGTGGCCCGTGGTCGAAGTTGTCGGCGTTGAAGTCGTCCAGCGCCACGCCGTTACCGCCGGCGCCGATGAAGTTGTTGGTGTGAGTGTCCTTGTCGAAGAACGCCTTGATGGTCGCCATGTTCTGGTAGGCGAAGTTACGCCCGACCACGCCTTCACCGCTGATCGGGTCGTACGGTTTGCCGATGCCGGAGAGCAGCATCAGTCGTACGTTGTGCAGCTGGAACGCGCCGAGGATCACCAGATCCGCCGGCTGCTCGATCTCACGACCCTGGCCGTCAATGTAGGTGACGCCGGTGGCCTTGGTTTTCGTGCTGTCGAGGTTGACCCGCAGCACATGAGCGTTAGGCCGCAGTTCGAAATTCGGCAGCGGTTTCAGCGCCGGCAGAATGTTCACGTTCGGCGAGGCCTTGGAATACATGTAGCAAACGTAGCCGCTGCAGAAGCCGCAGAAGTTGCACGGGCCCATCTGCGCGCCGTAAGGGTTGGTGTACGGCCCTGACGTATTCGCGGAAGGCAGGTTGTAGGGTTTGTAACCGACTTCGGTAGCCGCTTTGCCGAACAGCTGTGCGGAAACCGTGTTCTTCTGCGCTTCCAGCGGAAACGGGTTCGAGCGATCCGGCGCGTACGGGTTGCCGCCCTTGCCCTGGCCGACCAGTTGGCCTTTCACGGTCCAGGCTTGGCCAGAAGTGCCGAAGACTTTTTCGGCGAAATCGAAGAACGGTTCCAGCTCTTCATAGCTGACGCCGAAGTCCTGAATGGTCATGTCCTTGGGGATGAAGCTTTTGCCGTAACGCTCTTCGTAGTGGCTGCGCATGCGCAGCTCGATCGGGTCGACCCGAAAGTGCACGCCCGACCAGTGCAGCCCGGCGCCGCCCACGCCATTGCCCGGCAGGAACGCGCCCAACTGACGGTTCGGCAGAGCAATGTCGTTGACGCTGTGACGGATGGTGACGGTCTCTTTGGAGATGTCCTGGAAGAGTTTTTTCCGCACGCTGTAGGTGAGTTCGTCGATCACCTGGGGATAGTTGCCGTCCGGGTAGGTGTCCTGCATCGGCCCGCGTTCCAGCGCCAGCACGTTGAGCCCGGCTTCGGTCAGCTCCTTGGCCATGATCGCGCCTGTCCAGCCGAAACCGACGATCACTGCGTCGACCTTCTTCATTACCGTTGCCATGCTCACGCCCTCTCGCCGCGAATCGAAACTGCCGGGAAGGGGTATTGCTCGTTGCGTTCCACCCAATCCATGAAATCGGCGCGGGCGCCGGGGAAGCCGATCATGGTCCAGCCGACCATGCCTTTATTGCCACCATGGATCGGATCGCAGAAGAATCCTTCCTTAGTGTTTTGCAGCAGAAGATTGAAGAAAATCTTCGCCGGAACGGCGTCGAATTGCGGTTTCCCAGCCTCAAGCTGCTTGAGCAAATCGTCTCGGGTAGCGCTGTCTTGGTCGACAAATGTTTTGCCATTGAGGGATTTTGCCCACTGATCCGTGGCGGCGATGCCGAGGCGATAGATCTCTTTTGGCACCAGTTTGCTCTGCCAGCCCATCTCCGGCGCAGCGTCGGCGTTGAACGGTCCTTGCATGTACCAGAGGGCACCGGCGGCGTACGGGGTGTTCATCTGACGGTCGATGTATTCCGGAACGCCAGCTTCGAGAGCGCCAGGACCTTGGGCATCGTTTGGGATCAACTGCGCGACGGCGGCATTGATGAACGCCCACTCTTCGGCGGTGAAATAGCTCGGCTGATAGACGCCTGCGTCAGCGACGGCCGGTTTTGCCGGTGCAGCAGGCGGTGCGCTTTCCGGGGCGGCTTGCAGCACGCTGCTGCCCAGGCCGGTTCCGGCGAGGGTGACCACGGGAATCAGAGTCAGGGATTTGCGCAAAAACTCACGCCGCGGGTTGTCTCGATCTTGATCAGACATGGGGTGTACCTCATCAGGCATTGATGGTTATCAGCCGCTTCTGGGGACGGCTTTTGAGTGGTCGGTTGCGACGTGGTCGGAAATGACCCGGAAAAGGGGGACGCGTCCGCAACATGATGTGACAAATGGTAGCAGCCTAACCAACCGGATGAATCGATTCAGCCGAAAAAAAGCCCGGATTTGCGACGAAGAATGTCCTTGGCTTCACGTTTCTTTGACAAACGCCTCACAGGGATTTGACTGGACAACCCTCAAGCTGCGGCCCTCACTGACGAATCCCACACGGTCACCGCACAGCATGTCCTTGAAGCGTTTTTCCTCCGCAATCTGTTTCTCGCTGTTTGCCCTGCTCGGCTCGATCACGGCCCATGCCGCAGATGCGCCGGTTTCTCGTCCTCCGGAATGGGCGCAACCGGTCGAAGTGAAATACAACTTCTTTCAGATGTCGCCCACGCTTTATCGCAGTGCGCTGCCGGATTCCGGTGCCGTGCCGTTGCTGCAAAGCCTGAAAGTGGGCACGGTCATCAACTTTCTGCCAGAAGCGGATTCGAGTTGGCTGAACGCCCCCGGCATCAATCAGGTGCAACTGCCGTATCGCACCAATCACGTCGATGACAGCGACGTGCTGAAGACCTTGCGCGCGATTCAGACCGCCGAAACCAACGGCCCGGTGTTGATGCATTGCAAGCATGGCTCCGACCGCACCGGCCTGATGGCCGCGATGTACCGCATCGTGGTGCAAGGCTGGAGCAAGGAAGACGCCCTGAATGAAATGACCCAGGGTGGTTTCGGTGAAAGCGGTCACTTCAAGGACGGCGTTCGCTACGTCATGCAGGCTGATGTCGAAAAACTGCGTACGGCGCTGGCCAATGGTGATTGCAGCACCAGTGCGTTCGCTACTTGCTCGATGAAGAGTTGGTTCCAGACCGTCAATCTGAAGTAATCCACTGGATCACTCCGCAAAGAAGGTCGGCGGGTCGGCGTGAAGAATTTCACCGACTGGCCGGCCGACGAACGCTTTCACCGCTTCCAGCAAGGGGCGCCCGGCCCCGGGTGCAAAGAACGTTTCGCGCAATGCCCGGCCGGTTTGCGCGTTGAACACCCAGTCACGGCTGAAACGCTTGAACGCCTCTTGAGCCAGCACTCCCGACCAGATATAGGCGTAAACCGACGCGTCATACTGGGTCACCATGTAATCGAAACCATTGGCGAACCGGTGACCGTCCGGTAGTTGCAGGTGAGCCATTGTCCTCTGCACGTCGGCGCAAACCGCTTCGACAGAGCGCCCATCGCCGTGGGTCAGGTGCAGCTCGAAATCGATGATCGCGCCCATCAGCAGCAATGCTTTTTGCCGGCTGGCGTGGGCCTGGCTGGCTGTCAGGGCGGCGTCGACCCGTGAGGCGCTCAGGCGTTCACCAGTCTGGAAATGCGCGCCGAGCCACAGCACAAACTCCCGCGACTGACACCACTGCTCGAACAACTGACCGGAAAACTCCGCGGACTCATGGCGCAGTTGCAGGATGCCGGACAGGGTGTGATGAGGTGAACGCGTCAGTACGTGCTGAAGGCAGTGGCCAAATTCATGAAAAAGTACTCGCAGGTCGTCGAGATCGAGCTGACACGGATGGGTGTCCGTGGGCGGTGTGAAGTTGCTGGAGAGCATGGCAATCGGCAGTGCCGGGCGACCTTCGGCATTGATCCGGCGGTTGCGTAGCGTGGAGGCGCCGGGGAAGTCCGCGGCGTTGTCGCGGTGAAACGGGTTGAGGTAGATGTAGCCGATGACCTGCTCGTATTCGCTGATTTCCAGCAACCTCACATCGTCATGCCAGTGCCTGCCGCCGATTCGCTCGACGATACGGATCCCGAACATGCGTTCACAGAACAGGCAGAGCCGGCGCAGGGTGCCCTCCAGCGGGAAGTAATCTCGCAGGTTGTCCAGCACACCGGGAAACTGCTGCTGGCGCCATTGTTCGGCGAGAAAGTCTTCATCCCAGGGCTGAATCCGGTCGATTCCGCGTTTCAGCGCAAAGGCGGCCAGTTGCTTGGCGTCCTGATCGAGAGCAGGCGCCAACTGCACAACCTGGCGCTGGAGAAAACCACTGACCCAGGCTGTTGTCCCGGTCATGTTTTTTGCCAGACTCAGTTGCGCGGCGTTTTCGTGGCCGAGTAAATGCGCTTTCTGTTGGCGCAAGGCAAGCAACGCCGTCAGCACCGGGCCGTTATCGAAGCGGCCGGCCAGTGGACCTTGATCGGAGGCTCGGGTCATGTAGGCAACGCAGCACTCCTCCCGCAGCGCGCGGTTATCGGCGTATTTGAGGATGTGATTGCAGGTGTTCTGATCCAGGCGGATCAGCCAGCCGTCATGGCCGGCCTCGTGTGCGTTCAACGCGAGACGCTCCTTCAGAGCGGGGGACAGGCCGGCGAGCAGTGCCGCATCGTCGACCCGTTTGCTCCATGTCCCGGCCCAGCGCTCCAGGTTGTCCAGAAATACGTATTCCAACCCACCGATCTCGCGGTTCAACCGCGCCAGTTCCTGTTGCTGCGCGGTGGCTAGCTCAATGCCTGACCGCCTGAATTTGCGCAATATCCGCGTCAGGGCAATTTTGCGCGACTCGTCGAAACTGGCCGCGATCGAACTCTGCGCCAGCCGCTGGTAGGCCTCGTACAACGGGCGGTTGCGGGACTTTTCGGATCGATACTGATTGATCGCCAGATGCGCCTTGGCGCTTTCTACGAGCCAGGCGGCATCGTCGGACCTGACCGTCGACAACGTTTCAAGAATCGAGCTGGCCTCACCGAGACGGGCATCCGCTTCGTCGATGCTCAGCACCAGATCATCCCAGCCGGGGTGCTCGATCTGACTGGCGATCACTTGCGCAATGATTTGTCGGTTGTCGGCAATGATGCTGTTGATCGCCGGCAGCAGATGCTCGGCGCGAATATCCGGCCAGGGCGGCAGGGTCCAGCGTTGCAGGAGGGGATTAGGGTCGGACATGGCAGCTTCCTTCGAGGCGTGGCGGAAACGGCCAGCCTACGAAGCAAGTGCGGGGGACAGGTGTTAAGCCAATACCACCTTCCACCGGGATTCGGTAGAAGGTGGTTCTGGATCAGTGTTGCTCGTCGGGCTTTTTCTTCAGCTTCGGATTCGGGAAGAACTGCACCGCCTGAACCGTTTTGTCCGGGGCCGGCTTGAGCGCGCTGGTATTGACCCGCGTGCCCAGCTCTTTTGGAACCGACAGCCCTTGAGCATTCAGCGTATCGCTGTAGCCGCACGCCACACATTCGCGGTGCGGAACGTCGTCCTCGCTCCACATCATCAGCTTGTCCGGCTCGCTGCACGCCGGGCAGACGGCCCCGGCGATAAAGCGTTTTTTGGTCTTCACAGGTGCCTCACTCATGCTGCCGCGTCCTCACTCAGGCCGCTGTGGCGCAAGAGTGCGTCAATCGATGGCTCACGGCCACGGAAGTCGACGAACAGCACCATCGGTTCCTGCGAGCCGCCGCGGGCCAGGATTGCCTCGCGGAAGGCGCGACCGGTGTCGGCATTGAGCACGCCGTCTTCTTCGAACTTGGAGAAGGCATCCGCCGACAGCACTTCTGCCCACTTGTAGCTGTAGTAACCCGCCGCGTAACCGCCGGCGAAGATGTGCGCGAAGCTGTTCGGGAAGCGGTTGTAGGCTGGAGGACGCATCACCGAGACTTCGTTGCGTACGCCTTCAAGCACCTGCGCGACACTGCGGCCGTCACCGTGAGTGGCGTGCAGCTCGAAGTCGAACAGCGAGAACTCCAGCTGACGCACCATCATCAGGCCGGACTGGAAGTTCTTCGCTGCGAGCATTTTTTCCAGCAGGTCCTGCGGCAGCGGCTCACCGGACTCGTAGTGGCCGGAAATCAGTGCGAGACCTTCCGGCTCCCAGCACCAGTTTTCCATGAACTGACTCGGCAGCTCGACTGCGTCCCACGCCACGCCGTTGATGCCCGATACGCCGGCATGCTCGACGCGGGTCAGCAGGTGATGCAGGCCGTGACCGAATTCGTGGAACAGGGTGGTCACTTCATCGTGGGTCAGCAGCGCAGGCTTGCCGCTGTCGGCCGGGGTGAAGTTGCACACGAGGTTGGCCACCGGGCTTTGCAGCACGCCATCGATGGTGCGGCGACGGTCGCGGGCGCCGTCCATCCAGGCACCGCCGCGCTTGTTGGCGCGGGCGTAGAGGTCGAAGAAGAAGCGGCCGACGTGCTGGCCGTTTTCCTTGATCTCGAACAGGCGCACGTCTGGATGCCAGGTGTCGAAGCCTTTCAGTTCGGCGATTTCGATGCCGTACAGACGCTGAACGATGGCGAACAGGCCGCCCAGCACTTTGTCGATCGGGAAATAGGCGCGCAGGGTTTCCTGGGCGACGCTGTAGCGTTGTTCACGGAGTTTTTCACCGTAGAAACCGCTGTCCCAGCTTTGCAGATCGGCACAGCCTTGCTCGGCGGCGTAGGCCTTGAGCTGTTGCAGATCCTGGGCGGCAAACGGTTTGCTGCGCTTGGCCAGATCGCGCAGGAAGCTCAGCACCTGATCGCTGGACTCGGCCATTTTGGTCGCCAGGCTCAGCTCGGAGAAGCTGGAGAAACCGAGCAGTTTTGCCAGCTCCTGACGCAGGTCGAGGATTTCGCCCATGACCGGGCCGTTGTCGTTCTGGCCGGCGTTCGGGCCTTGATCCGACGCACGGGTGCAGTAGGCGGCGTAGACTTCTTCGCGCAGCGCACGGTCCTGGGCGTAGGTCATCACCGCGTAGTAGCTCGGGAATTCCAGGGTGATCAGCCAGCCGTCGAGGCCTTTGGACTGTGCGGCAGCAGCCATTTGCGCCTTGGCCGAATCGGTCAGCCCGGCGAGGGCGACCTCGTCGGTCAGGTGCTTGGTCCAGGCCTGTGTGGCGTCGAGCAACTGGTTGGAGAAGCGGCTGCCCAGCTCGGACAGCTTGCTCTGTACTTCGGCGTAGCGCTTCTGTTCGGCTTCCGGCAGGTCGATACCTGACAGGCGGAAATCGCGCAGGGCGTGTTCCAGAATGGTTTTTTGCGCCACGTCGAAACCGGCGGCTTCCGGGCTGTTGGCCAGGGCTTCATAAGCCTGGAACAGCTCGCGGTTCTGGCCCATCTCGGTGGAATAGGCGCTCAGGGCCAGCAGGCACGACTCGTAGGCTTCACGCAGTTCGGCGCTGTTGCACACGGCATTGAGGTGGCTGACCGGGCTCCAGGCAGCGCCCAGGCGATCATTGAGTTCGTCCATCGCCAGCACCAGCCCGGCCCAGGTCGGGTTCTGGCCCTGAGTCTTGAGGATCTCGGCGATGGCGGCGCGGTTGTCGGCCAGGATGGTTTCGATGGCCGGCTGCACGTGTTCGGCACGGATCGCGGAGAACGGCGGCAGGTCGTAGGACTGCAGAAGAGGGTTGTTCACGCTCACGGTTGGCACCTTGGCTGGAAGAAACATGCGCCCATCTTAATTACAATCGACACCCACCGCAGCTATCGGCGACAGAGAGAGAACTAATCGTGTCCCTTCGCAAGTACCAGAATCACACCCCACGCTTGAGCCAAGGCGCTTTTGTCGACGGCTCCGCGGTGGTGATCGGCGACGTTGAAATCGGTGAAGACAGCTCCGTGTGGCCGCTGACTGTGATCCGCGGCGACATGCACCGCATCCGTATCGGCGCACGCACCAGCGTGCAGGACGGCTGCGTGTTGCACATCACCCACGCCGGCCCGTTCAACCCGGACGGCTTCCCGCTGCTGATCGGTGACGACGTGACCATCGCCCACAAGGTCATGCTGCATGGCTGCACCGTCGGCAGCCGCGTGCTGATCGGCATGGGCAGCATCGTCATGGACGGCGCGGTGGTCGAGGACGACGTGATCATTGGTGCCGGCAGCCTGGTGCCACCGGGCAAGCGCCTGGAAAGCGGTTTCCTGTACGTCGGCAGCCCGGTGAAGCAGGTCCGCCCGCTGACCGACAAGGAAAACGCCTTTTTCACCTACAGCGCGGCGAACTACGTGAAGCTCAAGGACCTGCATCTGGCTGAAGGCTACGACCAGCTCTGACTTTTCTCTCTACTGCTCGGGATTTTTCATGCATTACCAGACCGTACTGTTCGACCTCGATGGCACCCTGACCGATCCGCGCGAGGGCATCACCCGCTCCATCCAGTTCGCTTTGAGCAAGCTTGGTATCGATGAGCCAGACCTGACCAAACTGGAACACTTCATCGGCCCGCCGCTGTTGCAGGCATTCATGCAGTTTTATGGTTTTGATGAAGCCAAGGCCTGGGAGGCTGTGAATTTCTATCGCGAGCGCTTCAAGGTCACCGGGCTGTACGAAAACCGGGTGTTCGAGGGCGTCACGCCGCTGCTGGAAACTCTGAGTGGCCAAGGTCGGCAGCTGTATATAGCGACCTCAAAACCGTGGGTGTTCGCCCGGGAAATCGCCCGGCACTTCGATTTCGCCAAACACTTCAAGGTGATTTACGGCAGCGAACTGGACGGCACCCGCACCAACAAGGTCGAGTTGATTGCCCACCTGATCGCAGAAGAGGGCCTGGATCCGGCCAATACGCTGATGATCGGTGACCGCAAGCACGACCTGATCGGTGCACGCAGCAACGGGCTGGATGCAGCGGCCGTGGGATATGGTTTTGGCAGTCATGAAGAGCTGAGCGCTGAAGCGCCGGCTTATCACTTTGAAACCCTGGCCGAGTTGCATCAGGCGTTTTTGCAGCGCTGATCGTCAATCGGAGCGAAGGGCGGCCAGCTTACGCAGGGCTGCCTTTCGCTGGTCAGCTGGCAATCCGCCCAGTTTCTCGACCTGTGCATAGAACTTCAGCCAGTCCCCATCGACCTGCCTGAACAAGGCAGCAAACGCCGGCACCCACTGGTCGTATAGCCCGAACGGCAACAGTCGTGCGTTGTTCAACGGCGCATTGACCCAGGCGTCGTAACGTTTGTCCCCGGCCCATTGGCTGTCACGCATCGCCCGATAGTCCCGGCGAAACCGTTCGAACTCGACAGCCTTGCGTTCGCGCATCTGTTCGACGGGCATCGACTGAGCGTACAGCTTCGCCAGCCTGCCACGAGTGTCGAGGATCAGTTGAATGAACTGATCGCGGTGTTTGAGCTGGGCATCGTTCTCTGGCGGCAAACCACGAAACGTCCGCCACTGCCGGGTGCCTTCCTGCTCGACAAAGGTCGCGTAGGACTCGTTGAACTCGGTGTCGTCCTTCACATAGAAACGTTGGTGGCCCAGCTCATGGAAGATCAGCGTGGCCAACCGTTCGTCGCCCCATCCCATCATCGAGTTGAGGATCGGGTCATTGAACCAGCCCAGGGTCGAATAGGCTTCGACGCCGCCAATCGACACGTCCATGCCTTGCAGGCGTTGAATCGCCGCTTCGCCCCGCGCCGCGCTCTGGCTGTAGTAACCGCGATAGGCCACGCACCCGGCAATCGGAAAGCAATGGTTCTGCGGGGTCAAGGAAAACTCCGGGGTGGCGAACACGTTCCACACCACGTACGGGCGATGGATATCGGCGTAAAGGCGATAGCTCTGGTTATCCGGCAGGTGCAGGTGTTGGCTGGCGAAGTCCCGGGCCTTCTGCGACTGGGCCAGGTGGGCGCGCAGTGTCGCGTCCCGGCTCGGGTCGGCGATCACCTTGGCCACCGGTTCGCGCGCCCGCAGCAATTGCAGCTGACCACTGGCCAACTGACTGTAATAGCTGACGCTGGAACAACCGTTGAGCAGCAAAAGCAATGTGCTCGGAAACAAAACCCGCAAAACGCGATCAAGTAACCCAAGGCTTGGAAACGGCCTGATCACAATAAGAAACCCCCCGGAAAGTCTGATCGCAAGACTATCCCGCCCATTGGAGCTCCGCCATGCGCATGTTGATACTGACGGGAGGCCTGCTGACGCTGGCCGGTTGTGCCGGATTCGGAATGCCTTCGCCCGACCCCACGCAAGCCTGGATCGATCTGGATACCAGGCAACAGGACACGGCGCTGCAAGCGTTGGAAGTCGACAGGAAGGCTGCTGTCGACAAACGTTACTTCGAAGTACAACCCGGAAGCCATGAATTGAAGGTGCGCTACCAGTTTCCGGTAGAGGCGACCAACATCGGCCCCGACGCCGAACCGCTGTGGCGCGATTGCCAGTTGAACGTGACATTCAAGGACTTCAACGCCGGCCAGCGCTATCAACTTCAGGCCGGCAATATCGGCTTCCGGCCGTGGGCCAAGCTCTATGACCAGCAGAAAAATGTAGTCGGCCAAGGCAAACCGGCAGGCTGTCAGCGCACCTGATCGGCGTTATGCTGGATATCCGAATTCACGGACATTCATCATGCGCAAGACGATGCTGTTGCTGATTGCCGGCGTGCTCGCCGGTTGTCAGACGCCGATGCCCCCGGTCGACCCCAACATGGCTTGGGTCGAGTTCTCGACGCCGACCCCGGGCGGAAAACTGCTGATGGCCGAACGTCTCGACAAGCAGCGCCTGACTGACGGACGTTTTTTCCAGGTAACGCCCGGCAGCCATGAGTTGCTGGTGCGTTTCGATTTCGAGGCGCCTGGTGGAGGGGGCGGAATGTTGAACGACCCCGTGGAGCGCCTGTGCTACCTGACCATCCGCTTCGACCATTTCGAAGCGGGTCAGCGTTACGTGCTGGAGGGCCGCTCCCTGATGTTTACTCCCAGTGCCCGGCTGTATAACGCCAAGCGGGAAATCGTCGCCGAGGATCGCGACACTTATTGCGCCATCTAGCCTGAGTCAGCGGTCGTTCTTCTGATAGATGATGGCTTTTGTCCCGTAGTCGCAGGTGCCGACGATCATGGCGACGTCATGCTTTTCCGCTTCCTCTTTGGAGACTATCTCCAGCGTGTAGGAGGGCACGGCATTCGCCTGAATCTTGATTTCGATCTCTTTCTTGAGTTCTTCGCAATCTTTTGGCGCCGCGAAGGCCGACGTTGCCAGCACGCCACAGATAACCGCCAAAGCAAAACGTTTCATGGTTGAAGCTCCTGGGAGCAGCGCGCACGAAGATGCGCGAAAGCTGCTGTCATTTATTCGACCACATTTTTGCCTGGCGGGTTCTGATTCGGCTCAAGTCAATCAGCTGACCAGTGACGCCTCCAGACTGATCTTCGCGTTCAGCACCTTCGACACCGGGCAACCTTCCTTGGCCTTGTTGCTCAGCTCTTCGAACTGCGCCTGGGTGGCGCCCGGAATCTTTGCCTTGAGGATCAGCTTCACCGCAGTGACCGCGAAACCGCCGTCAACTTGGTCGAGGGTGACTTCCGCCTGGGTGTCGATGCTTTCGGCCTTCAGGCCGGCGTCGCCGAGGATCATCGAGAACGCCATGGAGAAACAGCCGGCATGGGCGGCGCCGATCAGTTCTTCCGGGTTGGTGCCTTTGCCGCCCTCGAAGCGGGCCTTGAACCCGTAGGGTGCTTCCCGCAGAACGCCGGTTTCGGTGGAGATCGAGCCGATGCCGGTTTTCAGGTCACCTTCCCAATGTGCGGATGCCTTTTTCACGATAGCCATGTGTGCCTCCTTCAATTCGGGCGCGAAACGCCGCGCCATCAGGGTTTCTGCTTGCAAGGCTTCTGAGGATAGACGCCGGGACAAAGTTCAGCTCATCTGAATCGTTGACTTTTTTAGTAGGAAATTTCGGATCGGCTATTGAAACTCGGGTATATGCCCTTATTGCACAGAACACGCTTATGAATTGGGCAGGTTTGCGTTCGTCAGGAACAAACCTGCGCCCTCAATCGGAGATGCAGGTTTATGAAGCAACTGTCCGACGTAAAGTTTTCCACTCTCGATCTGGTGCCTGTGCGCGAGAACGGCAGCCCGGCCCAGTCGCTGCGCAACTCGCTGGATCTGGCGCAGCATGTCGAAAAGTTCGGCTACACCCGGTTCTGGGTCGCCGAGCACCACAACATGGACGGCATCGCCAGCTCCGCGACTTCGGTGTTGCTGGGCTATCTGGCCGGCGGCACCTCGACCATCCGTGTCGGCTCTGGTGGCGTGATGCTGCCCAACCACGCGCCGCTGGTGATCGCCGAGCAGTTCGGCACCCTTGAAAGCCTGTATCCGGGGCGGATCGACCTCGGCCTGGGCCGTGCCCCTGGTTCAGACCAGATGACCGCACGCGCCCTGCGCCGTGAGCGCTCTGGCAGTGCCGATGATTTCCCGGAAGACGTCGCCGAGCTGGCGCGTTTTCTCGGCCCGCGTACGCCGGATCAACGTGTGATCGCGATGCCGGGCACCGGTACCAACGTGCCGATCTGGCTGTTGGGTTCCAGTCTGTTCAGTGCGCAACTGGCAGGTGAGCGCGGTTTGCCCTACGCCTTTGCCTCGCATTTCGCACCGCGCTTCATGCACGAGGCGATTCGCGTCTACCGCAACCACTTCAAGCCATCGGCGGTGCTCGACAAGCCGTACGTGATGCTCGGCGTGCCGCTGGTAGCGGCCGACACCGATGAGCAGGCCGATTATCTGGCAACGTCGGTTTACCAGCGAATTCTCGCGCTGATGCGTGGGCAAAGTCTGGTGCAGCGTCCGCCGGTGAAAACCATGGACGGCCTGTGGCTGCCTCACGAGCGCGAGGCGGTGGGCGATTTCCTCGGTCTGGCGATGGTCGGCAGCCCGCAGAAAATCCGGGCAAAACTTGAGGTGCTGATCGAACAGACTCAGGCGGATGAGCTGATCTTCACCTGCGACCTGTACGAACACGCCGATCGCCTGCATTCCTACGAGTTGCTGGCGCAGGTGATGAAGGGCTGAGGTCTGAGAGTTGTTCACAAAGATAGCCGGGTACAAAAAAGCCGACGCATTGCGTCGGCTTTTGCATTTCAGGCGCGATCAACCGCGCTTGTAGACGATTTCCTTGGTGCCGCCCTCGCACTTGCCGACGACCTTGCCGCCCGCTGCTGCACCTTTATCGACGATTTCCAGCGAATAACCGGAGACGTGTTTCGCATCCAGTTTTGCCGCGATTTCGGCTTTCACTTCTTCACAGGGCTTGCCGGCAGCAAAAGCACCACCCGCAAGGCTCAACAAACCTACAGCCAACATGAACTTCTTCATCGGTCGCACTCCCTGGTCGGATTAAAAGAGGCGGGCATCGAGCGATCTACCCGATGCGCTCACCCTGTAGCGCTTTGCCATTCCTATGGCACTCGGCCAGCGCGCAAGTTCAGAAGCGTAGACCAAACTCAGCTGCTGGCAATCCGGAACCCGACTTTCAGGGTCACTTGAAAGTGGGCAGCCTTGCCGTCCTTGATGTGGCCACGGGTATCGACCACTTCAAACCATTCCAGATGCTTGATGCTCTTGTTGGCCTCGGCCAACGCATTGTTGATAGCGTCTTCGATGCTACTGGTGGACGAACCGACCAGCTCGACTTTCTTGTAGGTGTGATGGTCACTCATGGCGATCTCCTTGACGTGTGGAATTGAGCCTAGCAGCGATTTGCGCTGTTGATTTCGGTCGTCGGGAGAAACCGGAGTTCAGATTTTCTGCACTTTCCAGAACCCGTGAAGTCCCAAACAACACACGCCACTCATCACCAATGCAGGAGAGCCACCATGGCCAACACCTCGTTACGCAAAGCCTCGTTGCAAAGCATGGAAGCGGAGATCGAGAGTCTGCTCAAGTCGTTGGAAAGCCTGAAAGACGACGCTTCGGACGAGTCGCGCAAGACCCTCAAGGCGCTCAAGGGCAACGCCGAAAGTGCGCTGAAACATTCGCGCAGCTTGCTCAGCGATGCCTACGAAGAAGTCAAAGTCAAAACTCGCGAAACCGGGATCGCCACCCGTGATTACGCGCAGGAACATCCGTGGACGACCGCCGGTGTCGCGGTCGGTGCATTGGGTCTGCTGGCCGCTTATTTGCTGTTCAAGCGCGGCGAGTGATCCGCCTGGCGTAGCTCGTTCCTGAGCCACTGCGCCAGTTGCCGGGCGCGTCCGTCTGCGGCGCGCTTGGGTAGCCACAACGCCAGTTGCGCCGGGGTTTCGCAAAAACCCCATGGCGCGACCAGGCGCCCGGCCTTCAAGTCTTCGGTCACCAACGGTTCCGGCGCGATCGCCACGCCCAATCCGGCGACGGCCGCCTCCAGCAAGTAATACAAATGCTCGAAACCTTGCCCCAGCTTCAACGCCTTGGCGTCGAGGCCGCATTGCTGCGCCCAGCTCGGCCAGGCTTGCGGGCGTGAGGTTGTGTGCAGCAAGGGTTCGCCCAGCAGGGCAGTGGGCGGCGCCGATTGCAGTTGCTGGTAGCCGCTGAACAGCGGGCTCATGACCGGGCCGATGCGTTCGCTGGCCAGCTCGTACACCTGCATGTCGGCTGGCCATGGCGGCTCGGCGAACAGCAGCAATGCATCGAGTCCCGGGCGTCGTGGATCGAGATCGCCTTCTCCGGCCGACAGGTGCAGACGCAAGTCCGGCAGATCGGCATTCAGCCTTCCCAGTCGCGGAATGAACCAGCGCGCCAGCAGGCTGCCGGAGCAGCCGAGCACGAACGGTGCATCAGCGGTGCTTTGGGTCAGCTCGGCGCAAACGCTGCGCAAGCGGTCGAACGCCTCGCCGCTGGCATCGCGCAGACGGATACCGGCATCTGTGAGTTTCAAGCCGCGACCGTCCTTGACGAACAGGCTGACGCCAAGGTGCTCTTCAAGCACCTTGAGCTGGCGGCTGACTGCACCGTGGGTGACGTGCAGCTGCTCGGCGGCCTGGCTGACGCTGTTCAGCCGGGCGGTGGCTTCGAAGGCGCGAAGGGCATTCAGCGGGGGAAGGTCATGGCTCATGATATCTGTGAGTTTTCCTGACAGGTTGTGGCGATCTTATCGGTTTTCAGCCTGCAAGGTCAGGGGTAGAGTGAACGCCATTGCCTTCTCCTGAAATCCGCTGGAGCGAACCATGACCCAGACTTCGAACACCTCCGATCTGCGTAACGGCCCTGACGCCAACGGCCTGTTTGGCTCGTTCGGCGGCCGTTACGTTGCCGAAACCTTGATGCCGTTGATCCTCGACCTGGCCCGTGAATATGAAGCGGCCAAGGAAGATCCGGCGTTCAAAGAGGAATTGGCCTACTTCCAGCGCGACTACGTTGGACGTCCAAGCCCGCTGTATTTCGCCGAGCGCCTGACCGAGTTCTGTGGCGGCGCCAAGATCTACCTCAAGCGCGAAGAGCTGAACCACACCGGCGCGCACAAGATCAACAACTGCATCGGCCAGATCCTGCTGGCGCGGCGCATGGGCAAGAAACGCATCATCGCCGAGACCGGCGCCGGCATGCACGGTGTGGCCACCGCCACCGTGGCCGCGCGTTTCGGTCTGGACTGCGTGATCTACATGGGCACCACTGACATCGAGCGTCAGCAGGCCAACGTGTTCCGCATGAAACTGCTGGGCGCCGAAGTGATTCCGGTGGTCGCCGGCACCGGCACCCTGAAAGACGCAATGAACGAAGCGCTGCGTGACTGGGTGACCAACGTCGACAGCACCTTCTACCTGATCGGCACCGTGGCCGGCCCGCACCCTTACCCAGCCATGGTTCGCGACTTCCAGGCCGTGATCGGCAAGGAAACCCGCGAGCAACTGCAAGCTCAGGAAGGTCGCCTGCCGGACAGCCTGGTGGCGTGCATCGGTGGCGGTTCCAACGCCATGGGCCTGTTCCACCCGTTCCTCGATGACAAGAGCGTCGAGATCATCGGCGTCGAAGCCGCCGGTTACGGCATCGAGACCGGCAAGCATGCGGCCAGCCTCAATGGCGGCGTACCGGGTGTGTTGCACGGCAACCGCACTTTCCTGCTGCAGGACGACGATGGCCAGATCATCGACGCCCACTCGATTTCCGCTGGCCTCGACTATCCGGGCATCGGCCCTGAGCACGCGTGGTTGCATGACATCGGCCGCGTCCAGTACACCTCGGTGACCGATGACGAAGCCCTTGATGCGTTCCACAAATGCTGCCGCCTCGAAGGGATCATCCCGGCACTGGAAAGCGCTCATGCGCTGGCCGAAGTGTTCAAGCGCGCACCGAATCTGCCGAAGGATCACCTGATGGTGGTCAACCTGTCCGGCCGCGGTGACAAAGACATGCAGACCGTCATGCACCACATGGAACAATCGAAGCAGGAGAAACACTGATGAGCCGCCTGCAAACCCGCTTTGCCGAACTCAAAGAACAGAACCGCGCCGCGTTGGTGACCTTCGTTACCGCCGGTGACCCGGATTACGACACTTCGCTCGCGATCCTCAAGGGCCTGCCGAAGGCTGGTGCCGACGTGATCGAATTGGGCATGCCGTTCACTGACCCGATGGCCGACGGCCCGGCGATTCAGTTGGCGAACATCCGTGCTTTGGGCGCCAAGCAGAACCTGATCAAAACCTTGCAAATGGTCCGCGAGTTCCGCAAGGACAACAGCGACACGCCGCTGGTGCTGATGGGTTACTTCAACCCGATCCACAAGTTCGGTGTCGAGCGCTTCATCGCCGAAGCCAAAGAAGCGGGTGTTGACGGCCTGATCGTGGTCGACATGCCGCCGGAGCACAACTCGGAGCTGTGCGATCCGGCCCAGGCTGCGGGCATCGACTTCATTCGCCTGACTACGCCGACCACTGACGATGCACGTCTGCCGAAAGTGTTGAACGGCAGCTCCGGTTTCGTTTACTACGTGTCGGTTGCCGGTGTGACCGGTGCCGGTGCCGCGACTCTGGAGCACGTCGAGGAAGCGGTGGCGCGTCTGCGTCGTCATACCGACCTGCCGATCAGCATCGGTTTCGGTATCCGTACACCGGAGCAGGCTGCGTCCATCGCGCGTCTGGCCGATGGCGTGGTGGTGGGGTCGGCATTGATCGATCACATCGCCAATGCGACCACACCGGACCAGGCCATCGACGGCGTGCTGAGCCTGTGTTCGGCGCTGTCCGAAGGTGTGCGTAAGGCTCGCGTCAGCTGAAGGTAAAGTTCCTGATACAGAGGAATTAGCGCCTCGCGGCACAGACTAATTGAGCAAGACCGAGGGATTCAGAACCACGTTCTGAATCCCTTTTTGCTGTTAGTGCAGTGAGGAAAACCCATGAAAATGCCGAAACGTCTGATTGCCAGTCTGGGCGTGCTGATGATCAGCGCGACGCCGCTGCTGGCCAGCGCTGACCCACGCGACGATCACGACCACGGCGGCCCGCAGCAGGGTCAGTACGACAATCGCGGTGGTGATCACCATGATTGGCAAAGCAGTCACCGCGGCGGTCCGCCACCGCGTGACTTCGGGCCCGTGCGTCAGGTGATTCGTGACAATCATGGCTACTTCGTTCGCGGTGCGCCGCCGCCTCCGGGTATTCGCCTGGAACGCGGCCGGCCGTTGCCCCACGGCTATTACGGCGAGCGGCTGGATGCTCGGGCGTTGGGGCGGTTGCCGGTGTATCCGGGCTATGAATGGCGCCGTGCCGGTGGCGATATCGTGTTGATCGCGGTCGGCACCGGAATCGTCTACGAAGTGCTGGATGGCGTTCTGTACTGAATTGCAGGCCATAAAAAAGACCGCAGCCTTTCACAGGCTGCGGTCTTTTGTTTTTCAGGTCAGTTATTTCAGGGCAACTCCAGGCCGCCCGAGGCTTTGTGCAATTTGCGCAAATGCTCGCCGATCTGCTTCACGTTGGCCTCGTTGGCGGCAATTTCTGCCGCTCGCTTGGGCTCCAGCAGCGCACGCACTTCCTTGTCCAGATCGCCGCTCAGCACCAGCAACTGTTTCTGGCGCTGACTGCTTTCGGCTTCCAGTCGGCTGAACTCGCTCGGTTGCGGCAGGCCATAACCGCGAGAATCGAGCAGTTCCGCCGGACGGCTGAGGAAGCCGCTGTTGGCGAGGATCTGCTGCAGCGTCGCGTTGGCCTTGTCCATGCCACCGTTTTCCAGTTCACGGGCGCCGAGATAGCGTTGCTTGACCTCATCCTGGGCCAGCAGCAACTGGCGACGGAAACTGGCCTGCTCCAACAGCAGTAATGCGGCGCTGGTACGCAGGTCGGCGCGTTCGAACCATGGTCGACGTTCTTCCGCCGACAGCGACAGCCATTCCTCGACGCTGGTCTGCTTGATCGGCAATTGCTTCTTCAGCACATCAAACATTGCCTGATAGCGATCGCGGAACGAGTCGAAACGGTAACCCAGGCGCAACGCCTCTTTTGGATTATCCAGCACGCTGGTATCCGCCAGGCCCCGGCCCTTGAGCACTTCCAGCAAGCCATTGGGCATGATGCTGTCGAGGCCGGTGAGCTGCGCGTTATTACTGCCGCTGCGCAGCAGCTTCAGGCTTTCCACCGCGCAGTTGTTGGACAGGAAGAAGTAGTTGCCGTCGTAGCTCCAGTGCATTTCGGCGGCGTGTTCGACAACGTCTTCGATCTCGTTGCGCGACAGGTTCAGCGGCACCGAGGCGAGGCTGCGCAGTTCGGTCTTGGTGTATTCGTCGATTACCTGCGCCAGTGGCAGAACGAACAGGCGCGAAGGGTATTTACCGACCAGTCCATCCCAGCTCGACAGCTGCACGTCGCCGACGAATGCGCGGTAGGACAGCACCAGATGCTGGTCCAGATCCAGTCGGCAGTCCGGCCCGCGTGGCCGGCCCGGGGCGCAGATCACCAGGCGCAGCATGCTGTGGCCCCAGCGGCTGACCCAGTTCTGATTCGCTTCGGCCAGCAGGTAGTCGATGGCGTAGACCCGCTCCGGATCGACCTGGCCCAGCGGCTGTTTGGCAAAGTCGTTGCCGGCATTGAGGAAGGCGAAGGATTTGGCGCAGGAGTCCTTTTCCGGCGGCGCCCAGCCGAAGTGTTCCTTGTAATAGCGGTACAGCGCGGGCCGGCGGCAGGCGTAGCTCGGGTCGAGGAGGAAATACTCCATATTGACCGCGACGAATTCCTTCGGACTTGAGATTTCGTACAGGTCCGGGCTGCGGGCGATCTGCCGGTTGTGCTGCTCACGTTCGCCACGGCGGCCGACGTATTGCTGCCAGCCGGCGAGGTCGAGCAGACGAGGGTCATCGCTGAGGGTGAAGCGCCGATCGTTCTGGCCCCGACACTCATCCGGCAGTCCGACCAGCCCGGCACTGTTGTTGCGGCGGGTGCAGCGCTGGATCAGCGTGCGTTCGGCGGCCGGCCACAGCCGTGCGCGGTCGTAGATATGGGTGATTTCGTGCAGCACCGTAGCCAGCAGTTCCTGCCGCACAGTGCCGTGGGGGCGACTGGTCTTTTGTTTGGCCGCACTGCCATCGGTAAGACTGGCGAGCAGTTTGCGGTTCAGGTCCAGCTCGGAAACAAGAGCCGCCTCACCATAGGCATTGTCGGGCATCTCGTCGGTCCAGCCGACATCGATGCGTCGATCCAGGCGTTCGATGAAGCTCGGCGGCAGTTTCTGCATCGCTTCATCGAGCAGTGCCTGGCTGGCCTGTTGTTGGGCGGGGCTCAGGCCGTCGGTCTTGAGCCGCAGTTGCAGGCTGGCGTGGGCGTTACTGCCGATCAGCAGCAGCGCTCCGGCCAGCAGCCAGGCGTTGAGAGACTTCACAATGCGAGGATGGCTTCGGCGAGTACCTGGTCACTGGCGTCGCGGGCTTCCGGCACGCGGGTGCGCAAGGTGTTGAGGGCGGCTTCCAGGTGCGCGCCACGGATATCACCGTTGCTGGCGACGAAGCTGGCGGCGTCGTCGTGGGCTTCGCGGATGATTTTCGAATCGCGGATCGACGTGGTGGTGTCGGAGGTGAAATCGATGGTGCGCTGGGAGGCACGAACGATGATGTTACTGGTGGCTACCAGGGTATGTGCCTGGGCCATATCGGCCAACAACAGCAGGCCAAGGGCGGCAGCAATCAGCGGGCTACGCATGGAACGACTCCGGAGGGGGCAAGAATAACTATTGGACGAGAATTGCCTGTGCCAGTTCAAGGTCGCTTACATGAAGTTTTGGCCGGGATTTGCGCAGGTAATGCAGTGCGGATTCCAGCTGAGCGCCTCGCAACTGGCCGTCACTGGCAACGAATACCGCGGCATCGTCGTGGGCGGCAAGCAGTAGTTTACGGTCGAAAGGTGCGGAAGACACCATGCTGGTGGCGTAACCGCTGACTACGGTGTTTTGCGTCGAGACGTCAAAGGCATCGACCGACGTTGCCCAGCAGACAGTGACCAGAACGGAAGGGATAAGCAGATTTTGATAAAAACGCATGGGTCTCAGGAGCTGTTAGCGAGTCCCAAGGCTAGCGTAATGCCCGGTCTAGAGCCAGCGGCGAAACATAGGGACATGACTGGCATGTCCCTACCAGCAATGCTGGCTCAGATCGCCAGAATGGCTTGTGCCAGTTGTGCGTCGGTCGCATTCAGTTGCGGGGCCTGATGGCGGATGAGATCCAGGGCACTCTCGAGTTTCACGCCGCGGATCTGGCCTTCGCTGGCAACGAAGCTGGCAGCATCGTCACGGGCAGCGATCACGACTTTGTTGTCACGCAGCGAAGAGCTGACGTCGGAAGTCGCGTCCGAAGAGGACTTCAGCGCGCCGACAACGGCGTCGGTGGTCACGATGAAGCTGGTAGCGCTGGCATTGGCAGCCACGGCCAGCAGGGCGGCAGCGCTGAGCAGGCGAAGACGGGACATGGTGTAACTCCTCTGGAAATTTCGTATTGGGAGGTGGCTTGGTGTCTGGGAAGTCAGACGCCAGTCGCACGGCATTCGCCACGTTCTGCCCGGATATTAGGCCTGTGTGGGAGGTTTCGCACAGAGGGCAAAATGCTAGCGCCAGAAGGGTTTCTCCAGTTCGTTCAGTCGGTCAGCGTGGCTGAGGCCCAGATCGGCGAGATCCCGACCATTGAGTTGAGCCAGCAGGCGCCGTGTCCTGGCGCGCTCCAGCCCTTGCCAGAAGCCTCTGAACAGCCGTCGAAGAAGACCGAAGCGAGGAGAGCGTTCGACCGTAACGGCTGAAACATCCTGTAAGTGATTCATGACGTCTTCCTTTTGCCGACGGAGGCGGAAGGTCATGTTGAGCCGAATGCAGTGAGCACGGCAGATACACATTGCTAGAATTGTACTGGTTCAGTTTTGAATTAAGTGAAACTGTACCTGTCATCGACACAGGCACCTGTACCGGGCGTTTTTGGAGCCCAAAACGACAAGACCCGTCGCGGTTTCCCGCGACGGGTCTTGTGTGTTCAATTCGGGTTGCTGGCGGTGGGTCTAGCGACCAGAGCCAGCGACGCTACTTAGCGCCAGAACGGCTTGCTCAGCTCTTCGTAGCGTTGTGCTTCGCTAATCCCCGCGTCAGCCAGCAGACGCGAATCCAGACGAGCCAGTTGGTGGCGGCTGGAGATGCGGCGCTGCCACAGCATCAGGTTGGCGATAACGCGCAGAGGCATGGAAGCCTGGGTTTTTGCAGCTTTGTCTTCGAAGAACAGTTCGGAACTGAGTGTACGTTCCATGGTTGACATCCTTCCGCTTGTGGCGGGATTAGGTAGTGGTTTAACTGGTGCCCATGATCCTCTCGTTTGGCCAGACTCTCTAGATACAGTTCACTTGTATTGTGAGTGACCAGTTAACTGTTTATAGGGGGTGTACGGGTCAAAATTGCGCAAACTGTACCTGTATGCGCCTATTTGGTGCATTTTTGCCCAAATCGATGATTCAAGCAGGCAAAAGCCGTAGGAAAAGACCGGTACAGCAGTACAGTTTTTGACGATATTGGAAGTTTTCAAATTCACGCTGGCGAAACTGTGTTTGCACCAGCGGAATTTCTGTGCGGATTACACCTTCAGCATGCGTCCGGTTTCTTCCAGATTGATGTGCCAGCTAAGAGCATCACGCAGGATGTGCGGGGTGTGGCCACCGATTGCACAGGCTTTTTCGAAGTAATCGTTCAGCGCCTGGCGGTAGTCCGGGTGCACACAGTTGTCGATGATGACCCGGGCGCGTTCACGTGGCGCCAGGCCACGCAGGTCGGCCAGACCGACCTCGGTCACCAGGATGTCGACGTCATGTTCGGTGTGGTCGACGTGGCTGACCATGGGCACCACGCTGGAAATCGCGCCGCCCTTGGCGATCGACTTGGTCACGAACACCGCCAGGTGTGCGTTGCGTGCGAAGTCACCCGAACCGCCAATGCCGTTCATCATCCGCGTGCCGCAGACGTGGGTTGAGTTGACGTTGCCATAAATGTCGAACTCGAGCGCAGTGTTGATGCCAATGATGCCCAGGCGACGAACCACTTCCGGATGGTTCGAGATCTCCTGCGGGCGCAGCACCAGTTTGTCCTTGTACTTCTCCAGGTTACCGAACACGTCGCTGTTGCGCCGCTCCGACAGGGTGATCGAGCTTCCCGAGGCGAAGCTCAGCTTGCCTGCATCGATCAGGTCGAAGGTCGAGTCCTGCAGTACTTCGGAGTACATGGTCAGGTCTTCGAACGGTGAATCGATCAACCCGCACATCACCGCGTTGGCGATGTTGCCGATCCCGGCCTGCAACGGGCCGAGCTTGTTGGTCATGCGCCCGGCATCGACTTCCTGCTTGAAGAAGGTGATCAGGTGATCGGCGATGGCTTTGGTGTCGACATCAGGCGCCGACACGGTGGACGGCGAATCCGACTGCTCGGTGATGACGATCGCGACAATCTTCTCCGGCGGGATCGGGATCGCGGTGCTGCCAATGCGGTCGTCTACTTTTACCAGCGGGATGGGCGTGCGGGTCGGGCGATAGGTCGGGATATAGATGTCATGCAGACCTTCGAGGTTGGCGTTGTGCGCCAGGTTGATTTCGACGATCACGTGTTTGGCGAAGATCGCAAAGCTCGCGGAGTTGCCCACCGAGGTGGTCGGCACGATGTGGCCCTGTTCGGTAATAGCCACGGCTTCGATCACGGCGATGTCCGGCAGTTTCAGTTGCTGGTTGCGCAGTTGTTCGACGGTTTCCGACAGGTGCTGGTCAATGAACATCACTTCGCCGGCGTTGATCGCCTTGCGCAAGGTACTGTCAACCTGGAACGGCATGCGCCGGGACAGGACGCCGGCCTCGGTCAGTTGTTTGTCGAGGTCGTTGCCCAGACTGGCACCGGTCATCAGGCTGATTTTCAGCGGCGTGACCTTGGCTCGCTCGGCCAGCGCATGGGGAACGGCCTTGGCTTCGCCGGCGCGGGTGAAGCCGCTCATGCCGACGGTCATGCCGTCCTCAATCAGCGCAGCGGCGTCGGCGGCGCTCATCACTTTATCCAACAACGAAGGCAGGCGAATACGGTCACGGTACATGGATTATTTTCTCGGGCAGCGAGTAGCAGGATGCGCAGTCTAGTGAATTTCGCGGGCGCCTGTCCCGCTACCAAGGTCGCAAACGAGGCGTCTATTTAGCGGGTTTCAAGTAAAACACCGTTACCGGATCTGCAACAACGCGGCAAATTGTCCGACGCTTTGCGCAAACAAAAACGCCCCGACAAGTCGGGGCGTTTTGTATTGCCTGCGAGGTTTACTCGACCGCTTTGACCATGTCTTCGATGACTTTCTTCGCGTCGCCGAACACCATCATGGTCTTGTCCAGATAGAACAGTTCGTTGTCCAGACCGGCATAGCCGCTGGCCATCGAGCGCTTGTTGACGATGATGGTCTTGGCCTTGAACGCTTCGAGGATCGGCATGCCGGCAATCGGCGATTTCGGATCGTTCTTGGCGGCCGGGTTGACCACGTCGTTGGCGCCGAGCACCAGCACCACGTCGGCCTGGCCGAACTCGGAGTTGATGTCTTCCATCTCGAACACTTGGTCGTACGGCACTTCGGCCTCGGCCAGCAGTACGTTCATGTGTCCGGGCATCCGGCCGGCCACCGGGTGAATCGCGTACTTCACGGTCACGCCACGATGGGTCAGCTTCTCGGTCAGCTCTTTCAGCGCATGTTGCGCACGGGCCACCGCCAGACCATAGCCCGGCACGATGATCACGGTGTCGGCGTTGGTCAGCAGGAAGGTCGCGTCGTCAGCCGAACCGGATTTCACCGGACGTGCTTCTTTCGCGCCGGCCGGGCCAGCATCCGCCGTATTGCCGAAACCGCCGAGCAGTACATTAAAGAAGGAGCGGTTCATCGCCTTGCACATGATGTACGAGAGGATCGCACCGCTCGAACCCACCAGGGAGCCGGCAATGATCAGCATCGAGTTGTTCAGCGAGAAGCCGATACCCGCCGCTGCCCAGCCGGAATAACTGTTGAGCATCGATACCACCACCGGCATGTCGGCGCCGCCGATCGGGATGATGATCAGCACGCCCATGACAAACGCCAGGGCCAGCATCAGTGCGAACGCGGCGAGGTTGCCGGTCAGCATGAACGTCACGCCGAACGCCAACGTTGCCAGCCCCAGCACTGCGTTCAACTTGTGCTGTCCGGAGAACTGTACCGGTGCACCCTGGAACAGGCGGAACTTGTACTTGCCCGACAGCTTGCCGAACGCGATCACCGAACCTGAGAAGGTGATGGCGCCAATGGCTGCACCGAGGAACAGCTCCAGACGGTTGCCCGCCGGAATCGAGTCGCCCAGTTGCTTGACGATGCCGAGCGACTGCGGCTCGACCACCGCAGCGATAGCGATGAACACCGCCGCGAGGCCGATCATGCTGTGCATGAAGGCGACCAGTTCTGGCATCTTGGTCATTTCAACGCGCTTGGCCATGATCGAACCGGCAGTACCGCCGATCAGCAGGCCGACGATCACATAACCGATACCTGCCGTAGCAAGTTCAGCGCCCAGCTTATAGATGAGGCCGACGGTGGTGAGAATCGCCAGGCCCATGCCGAGCATGCCAAACAGGTTGCCGCGGCGCGACGTGGTCGGGTGCGACAGGCCTTTGAGGGCCTGGATGAAGCAGATCGACGCGATCAGGTAGAGCGTCGTGACGAGGTTCATGCTCATTACTTCGGCGCCTCTTCTTTTACTTTAGGGGCTTTCTTCTTGAACATCTCAAGCATGCGGCGGGTCACCAGGAAGCCACCGAACACATTGACCGCGGCCAGTGCCACGGCGAGGGTGCCCATGGTCTTGCCCAGCGGAGTGACGGTCAGGGCGGCGGCAAGCATGGCGCCGACGATAACGATTGCCGAAATGGCGTTGGTCACCGCCATCAGCGGCGTGTGCAGCGCGGGTGTAACGTTCCAGACCACGTGGTAACCGACATAAATCGCCAGCACGAAGATGATCAGGTTGTAGATACCGGGGGAGATAAGCTCTTCCATCGTCTGAATCCCTGCTTAGGCGTTTTTGCGGATGACTTGGCCGTCGCGGCACATCAGGCACGCGGCGACGATGTCGTCTTCGAGGTTCACTTCGAACTGGCCTTCTTTGGTGAAGACCAGCTTCAGGAAGTCCAGCAGGTTGCGTGCGTACAGCGCCGAGGCGTCTGCGGCGACTTCACCGGCCAGATTGGTCGGGCCGACGATGGTCACGCCGTTCTCGATCACGACCTGATCGGCCACGGTCAGCGGGCAGTTGCCACCCTGGGCTGCAGCGAGGTCGATGACCACCGAGCCGGGTTTCATCTGCGCCACGGTGTCCGCGCTCAACAGCGTCGGTGCCTTACGGCCCGGGATCAGTGCAGTGGTGATGACAATATCAGCCTGCTTGGCCCGCTCGTGCACAGCCTGGGCCTGACGCTGCATCCAGCTCGCCGGCATCGGACGTGCATAACCGCCGACACCGACTGCGCATTCGCGTTCTTCATCGGTCTCGTAAGGCACGTCGACGAACTTGGCGCCGAGGGACTCGATCTGTTCCTTCACGGCCGGACGTACGTCGGACGCTTCGATGACGGCACCCAGACGTTTCGCCGTGGCAATCGCCTGCAACCCGGCCACACCAGCCCCCAGAATCAGCACGCGCGCCGCTTTCACGGTGCCCGCAGCGGTCATCAGCATCGGCATGAATCGCGGGTAGTAGTGAGCGGCCAGCAACACGGCCTTGTAGCCGGCAATGTTCGCCTGGGACGACAGCACGTCGAGGCTCTGGGCCCGAGAGGTGCGCGGCGCCGCTTCCAGGGCGAACGCGGTAATTCCGCACTCGGCCATCTTCGCGATGGTGTCGTTATTGAACGGGTTGAGCATGCCCACCAGCACCGTTCCGCGCTTGATCAGCGTCAGTTCGGCATCGCTTGGCGCGACCACTTTGAGAATCAGCTCGGCGCCAAACGCGTCATTGGCACTGCCAATGGTTGCGCCTGCCGCTTCATAGGCACTGTCGACAACGCTGGCTTTAACGCCGGCGCCGGTTTGCACAGTGACCTTATGACCTTGGCTGATCAGCTTTTTAATGGTTTCCGGGGTTGCAGCAACCCGTGTTTCACCGGTCTGGGTTTCGAGAGGAACACCAATGTGCACGTCAAATCTCCTGCGTGATCTTATTGAGTAAACCCATGCACTACGGATGGTGCGACTGGGGCGGCCGATCAGCACGATCCCGCCAAATCAGGGCGGGGCGCGGCATTTTGCAGGCGAAGTTTATGCCCTTCAAGGGATTATGACGGGTGACGGAAAATTAACTACAAGTCATCCCGTGACCGAATGTCGCAGATGGCCGGTTGAATCCCTTGCAGGCCGTGCCTTTCAAGGAGTCTGGATGAATTTGAAGAATTTTCTCATCGGTGACGTGAATAGGTCGCAATGAGTCGCGAATGAGGGCTCTAAGCCACGTCGCCAGCCGCTTGTGGGACGTCTGTACGACTTTCGGATACAGTCTGTCAATTTGCGACAAATAGTTATATCTGTAGGGCTTTGAATATCCTGACTACGGGGTTAGCAATCGCTGAAAGCCTTTAACCCTCTAGGTTGTAGCTGTGTGCCTGGTTCACCAGCCAATCGCGAAAAGCCTTGAGTGACGCGGATTCGACTTTTCGATCCGGAATCATCAGGTAATACGCCTTGATGCTGGAGAGTGCATTGGGGTTGGCAATCACCAGGCGTTTCTCGGCCAGTTCGCGCTGAATCAGGAACGGAGGAATCAGCGCGATACCCATGTCGTGCATGGCCGCTTGGGCCAGCATGGAGAATAGCTCGTAGCGTGGACCTGTCATGTCGCGGGGGATGTTCAGGTGTTGCGAGTTGAACCACTGCCGCCAGGCGTAGGGGCGAGTGGTTTGCTGGAGCAGCGGCAGGTCGGCGATCTCTTCGGGTGTCAGACTGTTCTTATTGCCGAGCAAGGCAGGACTGCATACCGGCATCGGATTCTCGCCCATCAGCCTGTGGGATTCGGTACCGGACCAGTCGGCATCGCCAAAGTAGATGGCGGCATCGAAGTCGGTGTCGGCAAACAGGAACGGGCGCGTGCGGTTGGTCAGGTTGACGGTCACTTCCGGGTGCTTGAGCTGGAAGTCCTTCAGTCTTGGCAGCAGCCATTGCGTGCCGAAGGTGGGCACCACGGCAAGTTCGATCACGTTGGTGCCTTGCTGACCCATCACTGACAAGGTGTCGCGCTCCACGGCGTCGAGTTGGGTGGCGACTCGGCGACTGTAGGAAAGCCCCGCTTCTGTCAGCTTCACTCCGCGACGCGAGCGTCGGAACAGTTCGACACTGAGGAAGTCCTCGAGGCTGGCGATCTGTCGGCAAATGGCACCCTGGGTGAGAGAAAGTTCTTCGGCGGCCTTGGTAAAGCTCTCGTGACGGGCGGCGGCTTCAAAGCTGATCAGGGCGGTGGTGCTGGGTATCTTGCGGCGCATGTACGTCAACCTCACTAATACATCGCTCAATCGGCATTTCGCGACGTTTCGGAGTGAGAAATTAGCACAACAGGATGCAAAATCCTCGTTTGCCGGGATGGCGAAGCGGGCCTAGGATCAATGGCACGTTAATTCACCCGATTTGCGAGGACTCACTCATGGGCGGTAAAGCTAGCTTCAACTGGATCGATCCACTGCTGCTGGATCAACAGCTGACTGAAGAAGAACGCATGATCCGCGACACTGCCGAGCAATTCGCCCAGCAGAGCCTCGCGCCACGTGTTCTGGAAGCCTTCCGCCATGAGAAGACTGACCCGGCGATCTTCCGTGAGATGGGTGAGGTTGGCCTGTTGGGCGCGACCATTCCCGAGCAGTACGGCGGCAGCGGTCTCAACTATGTCAGCTACGGTCTGATTGCTCGTGAAGTCGAGCGCGTCGACTCTGGCTACCGTTCGATGATGAGCGTGCAGTCTTCGCTGGTGATGGTGCCGATCAACGAATTCGGTACCGAAGCACAGAAGCAGAAGTACCTGCCGAAACTGGCTTCCGGCGAGTGGATCGGCTGCTTCGGTCTGACCGAGCCGAACCACGGTTCCGACCCGGGCGCGATGATTACGCGTGCACGCAAAGTCGACGGCGGCTACAGCCTGACTGGCGCCAAGATGTGGATTACCAACAGCCCGATCGCCGATGTGTTTGTGGTCTGGGCCAAGGACGACGCTGGGGACATCCGCGGCTTCGTGCTGGAGAAGGGCTGGAAAGGCCTGAGCGCTCCGGCGATTCACGGCAAGGTCGGCCTGCGAGCCTCGATCACCGGTGAAATCGTCATGGACAACGTGTTCGTGCCGGAAGAGAACATCTTCCCGGACGTGCGTGGCTTGAAAGGCCCGTTCACCTGCCTCAACTCTGCCCGTTATGGCATCTCCTGGGGTGCGCTGGGCGCAGCCGAGTTCTGCTGGCACACCGCTCGCCAGTACACCCTGGATCGCCAGCAGTTCGGTCGTCCGTTGGCCGCTACTCAGTTGATCCAGAAGAAGCTGGCCGACATGCAGACCGAGATCACTCTGGCGCTGCAAGGCTGCCTGCGTCTGGGTCGTATGAAAGATGAGGGCACCGCTGCGGTAGAAATCACTTCGATCATGAAGCGTAACTCTTGCGGCAAGTCTCTGGATATCGCTCGCATGGCGCGTGACATGTTGGGCGGCAACGGAATCTCCGACGAGTTCGGGGTGGCTCGTCACCTGGTCAACCTTGAAGTGGTGAATACCTATGAAGGTACTCACGATGTCCACGCGCTTATCCTCGGTCGTGCGCAGACCGGCCTGCAGGCGTTCTATTAATAGGAGAGCGATCATGGGCGCGCTGTCGCATCTGCGGGTACTGGATTTATCGCGAGTGCTGGCCGGCCCATGGGCCGGGCAGATTCTTGCCGACCTTGGGGCGGAAGTGATCAAGGTCGAGCGCCCGGGCAATGGTGACGACACTCGTGCCTGGGGGCCGCCCTTTCTGAAAGACGCTTACGGCGAGAATACGTCGGAGGCGGCGTATTACCTGTCGGCCAACCGCAACAAACAATCGGTGACGATCGACTTCACGCGTCCCGAAGGTCAGAAGCTTGTTCGGGAGCTGGCTGCCAAGTCGGACATCCTGATCGAAAACTTCAAGGTCGGTGGGCTGGCGGCTTACGGTCTGGACTATGAGTCGCTGAAGGCGATCAATCCGGATCTGATCTATTGCTCGATCACAGGCTTTGGCCAGACCGGGCCGTATGCCAAGCGCGCGGGTTATGACTTCATGATTCAAGGGCTTGGCGGGCTGATGAGTCTCACCGGTCGACCTGAAGGTGATGAGGGCTCCGGCCCGGTAAAAGTGGGTGTGGCGCTCACGGATATCCTCACGGGGCTGTATTCGACCGTGGCGATCCTTGCGGCGCTGGCTCACCGTGATCACGATGGCGGCGGTCAACATATCGATATGGCGCTGCTGGATGTACAGGTGGCGTGTCTGGCTAACCAGGCGATGAACTACCTGACGACGGGTAATGCGCCAAAGCGGCTAGGGAATGCACATCCGAATATCGTGCCGTACCAGGATTTTCCTACGGCTGATGGTGACTTCATTCTTACCGTGGGTAATGACGGACAGTTCCGCAAGTTTGCCGAGGTGGCGGGGCAGCCGCAGTGGGCGGACGATCCACGTTTCGCGACCAATAAGCTGCGGGTAGCGAACCGGGCAGTACTGATTCCGCTGATCCGCCAGGCGACAGTCTTCAAGACGACCGCCGAGTGGGTGGCTCAGCTGGAGCAGGCGGGTGTGCCGTGCGGGCCGATCAATGATCTGTCACAAGTGTTCGAGGACCCGCAGGTGAAGTCTCGCGGGTTGGCGATTGAGCTACCACATGCGCTGGCGGGGATGGTGCCGCAGGTGGCCAGCCCGATCCGGTTGTCCCGGACTCCGGTTGAGTATCGACACGCCCCTCCTTTATTGGGCGAGCATACGCTTGAGGTTTTGCAGCGGGTGTTGGGTCTGGGGGCTGGGGCAGTGGCTGCGATGAAAGAGGATGGGGTGCTCTGATGGCTCCTTCTATATAGAAGAGGTGATGAGTCCTTCTTCTATATAGAGGGAATCGACTGCTTTTTGGCCTATTGGCAAGTTATTGAAAGAAAAGTGAAATTAAGAGTTGACGGCAGATTCTGGAGGCCTATAATTCGCCCCACTTCCGGCGCAGTCGAAACAGCCACAGCACCGGCACCCACATGATCCGAACCATCCGAAGCAACCGCCCCGGTTTTGACATGGTCCGCCCCATCAGACGCCAGCGCCTGAGCCTGCGCAGCCCAGACACTGGGCATCACCACAACCGATGCAGCGACCGCCAGGACGACGCCTGACCAAAGCTTGTGTTTCATGATTTTCTCCACGACCCATCAGCCACAAAGCATCCGAGCGTTGCCCGTCAAATGTTGCTGACGGCGTGGCTCGTTGGCCCGGGGTTAACCAGATTGGCGATTGGCACGGGCGCACCTCAAGGCGCACAGGTGTCGACGGTTTACATGAAATCTGCACAGCGAGCTGAAAAGTATAGTTCGCGCTCGGCGGGTGACAGGTGGAAGGGCTTTGAAGGCGATAGTCGGTTAGCTTCCTTGCGGGCCAGGGCTAGAAAACAATCAGTCTAAAAACCGTGTAGCGCGAAGCAGTGTGTTTGCTAGGCTCAAGGATGTAGGCGAAGACGCAGACTGATGCGCAAGCGGATAGCGAGGAAGCGTTGGGCGCGTTCCGAAGGGTACACGGTTAGAAAGAACCCCGCGCTGGGTTCCAGCCCTTATGCCGTGTGAAGCAGCAGAGCACATTGCCTGTACTGTGAGAGTCCTGATAAACCTCGTAAGCCAGAGACCAGCACTGGCCGCCTACTCAAACACCAAAGCCCGCATCGTGCGGGCTTTGACGTTTTTGCGAGTTAGATGCTGGCAAGCGCTTGCGCCAGGTCCGCACGCAAGTCTTCGATATCCTCGACGCCCACCGACAGACGCACCAGGCTGTCACCGATGCCCAGCTTGGCACGGGTTTCAGCCGGGATGGTGGCGTGAGTCATGATCGCCGGGTGCTCGATCAGGCTTTCCACACCGCCGAGGCTTTCGGCCAGGGCGAAAATCTGCACGTTCTCCAGGAAGCGGCGAGCGCCCGCCAGATCGCTGTTCAGATCAAGGGAAATCATCCCGCCGAAACCACGCATCTGACGCTTGGCCAGTTCATGCTGAGGGTGCGATTCCAGACCCGGGTAGTAGACGCGCTTGACCTGCGGCTGTTGTTCCAGCCAGCGCGCCAGTTCCAGTGCGTTGCTGCAATGACGCTCCATGCGCAGCGCCAGCGTCTTCACGCCGCGCAGAGTAAGGAAGGCGTCGAACGGGCCGGCGATGGCGCCGACGGCGTTCTGCAGGAAGCCCAGACGCTCGGCCAGCGCAGGGTTGTCGCCAACCACCGCGATGCCGCCGATCACGTCGGAGTGACCGTTCAGGTATTTGGTGGTCGAGTGCAGCACGATGTCGAAACCCAGTTCCAGCGGACGCTGGATCCATGGGCTGGCGAAGGTGTTGTCGGCCACGCAGATGATCCCGCGCGCCTTGCAGATGCGGGCGATGGCGGCGAGGTCGGACAGGCTCAGCAGCGGGTTGGTCGGCGTTTCCACCATGACCATGCGGGTGTCGTCCTGCAGCGACGCTTCGAACGCCGACAGGTCGGCCAGGTCGACGTAGCTGAAACGATGCCCGGCACTGCGCTGGCGCACCTTGTCGAACAGACGGAACGTGCCGCCGTACAGGTCATTGCCGGACACGATGTGCGAGCCCGCATCGATCAGTTCGAGCACGGTGGAAATCGTCGCCAGCCCGGAAGCGAAGGCGAAGGCCTGGGTGCCGCCTTCCAGGTCCGCCACGCAACGCTCCAGCGCAAAACGCGTCGGGTTGTGCGAGCGGCCGTAGTCGAAACCCTTGTGTACGCCGGGGCTGTCTTGCAGGTATGTGGAGTTGGCGTAGATCGGCGGCATCAGCGCGCCGGTGGTCGGGTCCGGCGTTTGCCCTGCGTGGATCACGCGGGTGGCGAAGCCCTGAGGGCGGGCGTTCTTGTCGTGCTGACTCATGCGAGGGATCTCCGTAACTGATTGAGCATGTCGACGCGGGTGATCAGGCCGTGGAAGCCGGAAGCGTCGGCAATGATCGCCACCAGGCCGCTGCTGAGCACGGCTTCGAGTTCAGCCAGCGTGGCGCCGGGGGCGAGGGTTTGCAACTTGTCCGTCATCGCTTTGGCGACGGGTTTGCTGAAGAGCGAGGCGTCTTCGTGTACGCGCACCAGGATGTCTGATTCGTCGATCACACCGACCAGTTGTTTGCCATCCACCAGCACCGGCAACTGCGAGACATCGGCCAGGCGCATGCGCTGGAACGCGGTCATCAGCGTATCGTCCGGGCCGACGCTGACGACCTTGCCGTCTTCGAAACGTCGGGCAATCAGGTCGCGCAGATCGCCGTAGCGTTTGCGCTGCAACAGGCCCTGATCGGTCATCCATTGGTCGTTGTAGACCTTCGACAGGTAGCGAGTGCCAGTGTCACAGACGAAGCTGACGACGCGTTTCGGCACGGTCTGCTCACGGCAGTAACGCAGCGCGGCGGCGAGCAGGGTGCCGGTGGACGAACCACCGAGAATGCCTTCGGCTTTCAGCAACTGACGGGCGTGATCGAAGCTTTCTTCGTCGCTGATCGAGTAGGCGCTGCGCACGCTCGACAGGTCGGTGATCGACGGAATGAAGTCTTCGCCGATGCCTTCCACCGCCCACGATCCGGCGGTGCCGAGATGCTTGCTGCGGCTGTATTCAGCCATGACCGAACCGACCGGGTCGGCCAGGACCATTTCAAGATCCGGCTGCACGCGTTTGAAGAAACGGGTCAGGCCGGTCAGCGTGCCAGCCGAGCCGACGCCGACGACGATGGCGTCCAGGTCATGCTCGGTCTGCGCCCAGATTTCCGGCGCAGTGCTGCATTCGTGGGCCAGCGGGTTGGCCGGGTTGTTGAACTGGTCGGCGAAAAAGGCGCCGGGAATGTCTTTCGCCAGACGCGCGGCGACGTCTTGATAGTACTCAGGGTGACCTTTGCCCACATCGGAACGGGTGATGTGTACTTCGGCGCCCATGGCCTTGAGGTGCAGGACTTTTTCCGTGGACATTTTGTCCGGCACCACCAGCACGACGCGGTAGCCCTTGGCGCGGCCAACCAGCGCCAGGCCCAGGCCGGTGTTGCCGGCGGTGGCTTCAACGATCGTGCCACCGGGTTTCAAGCGACCGTCGCGTTCGGCGGCGTCAATCATCGCCAGGCCGATACGATCCTTGATCGATCCGCCAGGGTTCTGGGATTCAAGTTTGAGAAACAGGGTGCACAGGCCGGTATCGAAGCGGGTGACTTGTACCAGCGGAGTATTACCGATCAGCCCAAGTACGGCAGGGCGTGATTCCTTAGACATTTCTTCACCTCTTTGTGGTGTTGATCGCGTTCCATTCGCGGGGGAAAAGCTCGCGTGCAACATAGGCGCAGACATCAACTGTCGCAACCTTTAGTCAGCGTGCAATTCAGCCATTTCGATCTAACGATAGAACGAAATCAGAGAGGGGAAGGGAGCGAATTACAGAGGTTTACACAGAGGCGTCATTGAGTATTGAAAGGGCGTCTTCAGCGTCACGGCCGGCTTGATTCGGCAGTGAAAATCCTGCAGCGACAACCAGTCAATGGTTGCTCATCAGTCCGTGCAGGACGCCCAGCCGCAAACCCGGCTCGGACGGCTCCATTTGCGCGATCCCGAACACCTTGAATGCCGCCAGCATGACCACCAGGCCGCCGGGCAAAATGCTCTGGCGATGGGGTTGCAGGCCGGCCAGTTTCAGCTGTTGAACATTGCTGACTTCCAGCAGGCGCAACGACAGCCGCAGCAGGCCACCGTAGGTGATACCGCTTTGGCCATGATCGTTCAGGCGATTGGCCTTAAGCACTTTGGCGAGCATCCGCGCGGTGCCCGAAGAGCCGATCGTCTGCTGCCAGCCTTGGGCGCGATAGCGACGGGCGACTTTTTCGAATTGCAGGATGGCCACCCGTTCGGCTTCTTGCAGGGCGCCCGCGGAAATCTCGCCGTTGCGAAAGTAGCGCGCGCTCAAGGTGCCGCTGCCGATGGCGATGCTTTCGGTCAACAGCGGCTGCGAGCCCTGGCCGAGAATCAGTTCGGTGGAGCCGCCGCCAATGTCGACCACCAGACGCATGTCATCGGCGACCGGCAGGGTGTGGGCCACGCCGGCGTAGACCAGGCGCGCTTCTTCATGCCCGGAAATCACATCGATACGAAACCCCAGATGCCGTTCCGCACTAGCCAGAAACAACTGGGCATTGTCGGCCTCGCGCACCGCGCTGGTGGCCACTGCCCGCACACGACCTGGCTCGAAACCGCGCAGTTTCTTGCCGAACCGTGCCAGCGCCTGCCAACCACGGTCCAGCGCCATTTCATCCAGTGCCCTGCCGTCGAAACCTTCGGCCAGACGCACCGGCTCGCGCAAGGTTTTGACCTCCTGAATCATGAAGCCCTTTCTGCTGCGTACCGACTGGCCAATCATCATGCGAAACGCATTCGAGCCCAGGTCGATGGCAGCAAACAGCGAGGTGTCTTCTTTCATGGGAGTCCTTGCAAATCTTCCGTCGGGAGGCTCGGGACGGTTTGCGAGGATTCTGCCGTGGGTTCGATGACAACCTGATGACGCGGGCGGGGCGGTTCAATGAATTCATCGCTGTCATGACACTGTCATTATCGGTCGCCTATTCTTGACCCCAATACATCGCGTGCTTTTCATGATTTTGGCTGCCAACTTTGGCAGCTTTTTTTTGCCTGCGATTTAGTAGACGAGCAAAGTTTGCAATCCGTGGTGATGCCCGATTAATATACGATCCATATACACTTCGTATCGGATATTGCCATGGGCATCGTAAAGATTTCAGAAGAGATGCACGAGAATCTGCGCATCTCCAGCAACGCACTCAGCCGCTCGATCAACGCGCAGGCCGAGCACTGGATGCGCATCGGCATGCTCGCCGAGCTCTATCCCGACCTTGATCACCACGCCATCTGCCGGTTGCTGATTCGCGCCGAGCAGGCGGGTGGTCTGGATCTGCAACAAATCTGTGCCCTGGCCGATGCCGCGCAGAACGTCCCGGTTCAAGAGGCAGCCAAAGCATGAGAAACCCGATCAAGATCAATTCCCAGGCTGAAATCGCCCAGTCGCGCGAGGCCGGCAAACTGGCCGCGGAGGTGCTGGCGATGCTGGTGCCCCACGTCAAGGCCGGGGTCACCACCGATCAGCTCGACCGCTTGTGCAACGACTACATCGTCAACGTGCAGAAAGCGATTCCGGCCAACGTCGGTTATCACGGCTTCCCGAAAACCGTCTGCGCGTCGGTCAACGAAGTGGTCTGCCATGGCATTCCATCGGGCCTTGTGTTGAAGGATGGCGACATCGTCAACCTCGATATCGCGGTGATCAAGGATGGCTGGTTCGGTGATACCAGTCGCATGTACGTGGTTGGCGAACCGACGCCCGAGGCGCGGCACCTGATCAAGACCACTTACGACGCCATGTGCGCCGGCATCCGCATGGTGCGGCCGGGCGCCACGTTGGGTGACATCGGTCATGCGATCCAGACGCTGGCGGAGAAAGAAGGGTTCAGCGTGGTTCGCGAGTACTGCGGGCACGGGATCGGCAAGGTTTATCACGATGAGCCGCAAGTGCTGCATTACGGCTATCCGGAGCAGGGCCTGAAGCTGAAGGCGGGGATGATCTTCACCATCGAGCCGATGCTCAATGCCGGCAAGCGCCATGTGAAGAGTCTGGCAGATGGCTGGACGGTGGTGACCAAGGACCAGTCATTGTCGGCGCAGTGGGAGCATATGGTGGCGGTGACGGAGGAGGGGTTTGAGGTGTTGACGGTTTGGCCCGATCAGATTGAGGGTTTTGCGCCGATCAGCTGATACCTAGTCGCCTGCTAGCCCTCACCCCAGCCCTCTCCCGGGGGGAGAGGGAGCCTACCGAGTTGTCTGGCGCTCTACATCGACCTGAAAGACCGAGTTGATTATGGATTCAACGCAGTTCGTTCAAGTCGGCGTATCTCTTTAATATCCCCCAATCGGCTCCCTCTCCCTCCGGGAGAGGGCTGGGGTGAGGGTCGGCAGGCGATACGTTCTCAATGAGCCCCCGCCGCTTTGTTCAAATCACTCTCGGCCCACTCGGTGTAAACGCAAGCATCAGCAGTCGCCCAACGCACCCGCACCGCATCCCCAGCCTTCAACGGCATCCCCGCCGCCGACAACGCCTTAACCGTCATCGAAGTCCCGCCCGAAGTCACCACACTGCAAGTCTGGCTCTCCCCCAGAAACAGCACCTCAACCACCTTCGCCGAAACCTCATTCCAACCCGCCGCCAAACTCTCGCTGGCCGCTTGCAGCACGCTCAACGCCAGCGCTTTTTCCGGGCGCACCATCAGCAGCACATCCTGACCAGTCTGCAATCCAGCGGTGAGACGGATCGACAGCGACTGCCCTTCAAAACTCGCCGCGCCGTTGCCTTGAGCCTTGAGCTTGAGGAAGTTCGAGTTGCCGAGAAACGACGCCACAAACGCATTCGGCGGATTCTGATAAAGGTCATAACCGCTGCCGAGCCCGACAATCTTGCCGTGACTGAAAATCGCGATGCGCTGGGACAGGCGCATGGCTTCTTCCTGGTCGTGGGTCACGTAGACGATGGTGATGCCGAGGCGGCGGTGCAACTGGCGCAATTCATCCTGCAAGTCTTCGCGAAGCTTCTTGTCCAGCGCACCGAGCGGTTCATCCATCAACAGAATGCGTGGTTCGTAAACCAGCGCCCGGGCAATAGCGACCCGTTGCTGCTGGCCGCCGGACAGTTGCGAAGGGCGGCGATGGGCGAATTGCTCGAGCTGCACCAGTTTCAACATCGCATCGACGCGCTTGTCGCGTTCGGCCGCAGCGAGTTTGCGAATCGCCAGCGGGAACACGATGTTGTCGCGCACCGACAGGTGCGGGAACAGCGAATAACGCTGGAACACCATGCCGATGTCGCGCTTGTGCGGCGGCACGTTGACCAGCGACTGGCCGTTGACCAGGATCTCGCCGCTGCTCGGGGTTTCGAAGCCCGCGAGCATCGACAGCGTGGTGCTTTTGCCCGAGCCGCTGGAACCGAGGAAGGTCAGGAATTCGCCGTCCTTGATGTCCAGCGAGATGTTGTCCACGGCAGCGAAATCGCCGTAGTGCTTGTTCAGGTTGCGCAGGCTGACCAGGGGCTTGTCGTTCTGCTGGGATGCGTCTTTGATCACGGCACTCATGTCGTACTCCTGGGCGCTCAGGCGCTGATTTCGTTGCGCCGGCGCAGAGCGGCGGCGATCACCATGACCAACACCGACAGGCCGATCAGCAACGTCGAAGCGACGGCGATCACGGGCGTCAGGTCCTGGCGCAGGGTGGTCCACATTTTCACGGGAAGGGTTTGCAGGGTCGGGCTGGCCATCATCACGCTGAGCACCACTTCGTCCCACGAAACCAGAAAGGCGAAGAGGGCGCCGGCCACCATCCCCGGGCGAATCGCCGGGAAGGTCACCTTGAACACCGCTTGCAGACGTGACGCACCGCAGATCACCGCCGCGTCTTCAATCGACTGATCGAACAGCTTCAGCGAGTTGATGATCGAGATGATGGTGAACGGCAGCGCGACGATCACATGGCTGACGACAAAGGCGAACATCGTCCCGGTGTAGCCGAGCTTGAGGAACAGCGCGTACACCGCCACGGCGATGATCACCAGCGGCACGATCATTGGCAGGGTGAACAGACCGTAGAGCATTTCCCGGCCGGGGAAGCGTCCGCGCACCAAGGCAAACGCGGTCGGCAAACCGAGGGCCACGGCACAGATCGTGGTCAACACGGCGACCTTGAGGCTGGCCAGTGCCGCGCTCATCCAGTCGGCATTCGAGAAGAACTGCACGTACCATTTCAGCGTCCAGCCCGGCGGCGGGAACACCAGCCACTGGGACGAGCCGAACGACAGCAGCACGATGAACACGATCGGCAGCAGCAGAAACAGCGCGATCAATCCGGTGGTGGCGTACAGGCCGAAGCGCATCCGGCGGCTCATGGCGTTGGGGGTCAGGAGCATGTCGGCTTACCTCGCGTTACTGGCGCCAACCGGGGATTCCGGCTGAAGCTTCAGGTAGAAGTAGAACAGCACCAGGGTGATGACGATCAGCAACGCGGCGCCGGCGCTGGCCAGCCCCCAGTTGAGGAACGACTGCACCTGCTGAATGATGAACTCCGGCAGCATCATGTTCTGCGCCCCGCCCAGCAGCGCCGGGGTGACGTAGTAACCGAGCGACATCACGAACACCATCAACCCGCCGGACGCCAGACCCGGCCGGCACAGCGGCAGGAACACCCGGAAGAAGTTGGTCCACGGGCTGGCACCGCAGATCGAACCGGCCTGCAGGATCATCGGGTCGATGGCCTGCATGGTCGCCTGCAACGGCAGCACAATGAACGGGATCATGATGTAGCTCATGCCGATCACCACGCCGGTCAGGTTGTGCACCATTTCCAGCGGCTGATCGATGATGCCCATGGCCATCAGGGCTTTATTGATGACGCCCGAAGCCTGCAGCAGCACCAGCCACGAATAGGTGCGGGCGAGGAGGCTGGTCCACATCGACAACAGCACGATGTTGAGGATCCAGCGGCCCCAGCCCCGTGGCACCAGCGTGATTGCCCAGGCCAGCGGAAAGCCCAGCAGCAGGCTGAACACGGTCACCAGTCCGGCCACCGAAAAGGTGTTGAACAGCACCCGTGCGTACGCTGAGTTGGCGAACAGTTGTTCATAGTTGCCAAGGCCTGGCACCGGTTCCAGCACGCCGCGCAACAGCAGGCCAATCAACGGTGCGAGAAAAAACAGACCGAGGAACAACAGCGCCGGCGCGAGGTTGCCGGCGCCGCGCCAGCGTTGCTTGAGGGACGGGGCTTGCGCCATTGCACTCGCCTTTTTGCCTTCAGCCAGGCCGGCAGCACTTGCGGCGCTCCCGGTGGCAGTGGAGGGACGGGACGCGGTGGCCGCCATTTTCATTTGACCAGCCATTCGTTCCACCGTGTCGCGATGGCCTGGCCGTTCTTGGCCCAGTACGCGAAATCAAGAGTGATCTGATCCTTAGCGTAGGCAGTCGGCAGGTTCGGGGCCAGCGTCGAGTCCAGACGCGCCACGCTGTCGACGTTGACCGGGGCGTAGGCGGTCAGGTTGGAGAAGTCCGCCTGGCCTTTGGCACTGCTGGCGCTGGCCAGGAACTTCATCGCCGCGTCCTTGTTTTTCGAACCCTTTGGCACGACCAGAATGTCGGCCATGACCAGGTTCTGTTTCCAGCTCACGCCGACCGGTGCGCCGTCTTCTTGCAGGGCGTGAATCCGGCCGTTCCAGAACTGGCCCATGCTTGCTTCACCGGAGGCCAGCAGTTGCTGCGACTGCGCGCCGCCGCCCCACCAGACGATGTCTTTCTTGATGGTGTCGAGTTTCTTGAAGGCGCGATCCAGGTCCAGCGGGTAGAGCTTGTCGGCCGGTACGCCGTCGGCGAGCAGGGCCAGTTCGAGCACGCCGGGGCTCGGCCACTTGTACAGGGCGCGCTTGCCGGGGAAGGTTTTGGTGTCGAACAGCGCGCTCCAGTCCTGCGGCTTGTTGGCGCCGAGCTTGCCCTCGTTGTAGCCGAGGACGAAGGAGAAGAAGAACGAACCGACGCCGTAGTCGCTGACGAAACGCGGGTCGATCTTGTCGCGCTGGATCTGTTTGAAGTCGAGGGGTTCGAGCAGGCCTTCGGCGGCGGCGCGCAGGGCGAAATCGGCTTCGACATCGACCACGTCCCATTGCACGTTGCCGCTTTCGACCATGGCTTTGAGTTTGCCGTAGTCGGTCGGGCCGTCCTGCACGACGGTGATGCCGCTGGCCTTGCTGAACGGGTCGGCCCAGGCCTGTTTCTGCGCATCCTGGGTGCTACCGCCCCAGCTGACAAAGTTCACACTCTCGGCGGCCATCGCGGCCTGACCGGTCACGCTCAGCAGTCCCGCAAGAAAGATCGCGGTTGCAGCTTTGTTCAACACCATTTTCACGCCCTCATTGTTGTGTTTTTGAGCGGGCTTGCGTTGTTGCCCGCCTGTCGGGAGCAGTAGCTGGACGGTTTTTCAGGTCGTCCGGTCTATGGAATATCATATTATGGTATTCCAAACTTTGTGCAAGCACTTTGCCTTACCGGCTATCTGGCGAAGGTCTTCTTTCTGTTCAAAACTCGAGTTCGACTCGGAATTTCAGGTCGATGTATAGCGGCCAATCAACTCGGTCGGCTCCCTCTCCCTCCGGGAGAGGGCTGGGGTGAGGGCTGCTTTACTCGGTGAACGGAATGCTCTCGACCACTTCCAGATCGTAGCCGGTCAAACCGGCATATTTCAGCGGCGGGCCCAGGTGGCGCAGCTTGCCGACCCCAAGGTTCTGCAGAATCTGCGCCCCAGTCCCCACCTCCGAATAAATCCGCGATTGCGAACGACTGAACTGCCGTGGCGGCTGAGTCAGTTGCGGCACCCGCTCCAGCAACGCTTGCGATGACTCATGATTCGCCAGCACCACCACAACGCCATGCCCTTCGGCCGCAACCCGTTGCAGCGCCGCCCACAGCGTCCAGTTCGTCGGTCCGCTGTACTCGGCGCCGACCAGATCCCGCAGCGGATCGATCACATGCACACGCACTAGCGTCGGCTCTTCACGGCGCAATTCGCCCATGACCATCGCCATGTGCACGCCGCCCTCGATACGATCTTCGAAAGTGATCAGGCGGAAGGTGCCATGCACCGTCGGAAGCTCGCGTTCGCCGATGCGCTCGATGGTGTGTTCGGTGCTCAGGCGATAGTGGATCAGGTCGGCGATGGTGCCGATCTTGATCCCGTGCTTGCGGGCGAATACTTCCAGATCCGGGCGACGGGCCATGGTGCCGTCGTCATTCATCACCTCGACAATCACCGAGGCGGGCGTGAACCCGGCGAGGCGCGCCAGATCACAACCAGCCTCAGTGTGACCGGCACGGGTCAGTACGCCACCTTCCTTGGCGCGCAGCGGGAAGATATGGCCCGGCTGCACCAGGTCTTCAGCGCGAGCATTTGGCGCCACCGCAGCGGCCACCGTGCAAGCGCGGTCGGCCGCGGAAATGCCGGTAGTCACACCGACCGCCGCTTCGATGGAAACCGTGAACGCGGTGCTGAACACGCTGCCATTGCTCGGCACCATCTGCTCCAGCCCCAGGCGCTGGCAATGATCGTCGGTCAACGTCAGGCAGATCAGCCCGCGAGCCTCACGGGCCATGAAACTGATCGCCTCGGGCGTGCAACGGTCGGCGGCCAGCAGCAGGTCGCCTTCGTTTTCCCGGTCTTCGTCATCGACCAGCAACACCATTTTGCCGAGGCGATAATCTTCGATGATTTCTTCGATGCTGTTGAAGGCCATGCTGGACTCTCGATAGGGATGAAATTCGTGGTATACCATAATACAAATTCAACCAAGAGGTCACTATGAAGGCGTACTGGATTGCTCACGTGGACATCACCGATCCCGATCACTACAGCCAATACACCCAGCGCGCGCCGAAGGCGTTCGCCGAGTTCGGCGCGAAGTTCTTGGCCAGAGGCGGGCGCAGCGAAGCGATGGAAGGGCGGGCGACGCCGCAGCGCAGCGTGGTGATTGAGTTCGACAGCTACGAGCAGGCCGTGGCGTGCTACCACTCGGCGGCGTATCAAGAAGCGAAAAGTTATCGCGAGGAATGGGCGAAGGCGGAAATCATCATTGTGGAAGGAATGGCGCCGTAAGCAGCACGATCAACGCATGAAATGAATCTTGCCGCTGTCGTCATTGCCCATGTACATGCCATAGACCCCGGCCTGGCGTTCCTCGATGTAGCGTTCGAGGATCTGCCGGATCGCCGGGTAGTAGATCTGCTCCCACGGGATGTCTTCGGGGGCGAAGAATTTGTAGTCCTGAGTTTCCGGGCCGTACTGGCCGGTGATCTCCAAAGCGAGGGCGCGGAAGATGATGTAGACCTCGCTGATCTTCGGCACGCTGAAGATCGAATACGGCGAGATGATTTCCGCGCGCACGCCGCTTTCTTCCCAGACTTCGCGCAGGGCCGCTTGTTCGGTGGTTTCGCCGCTTTCCATGAAACCAGCGGGCAGGGTCCAGGTGCCGGGGCGCGGTGGGATCGCCCGCTGGCACAAGAGGTATTTGCCGTCCTGTTCGATGATGCAGCCGGCGATGATCTTCGGGTTCACATAGTGGATGTAGCCGCAGCCGCGGCACATCAGGCGCTCGTGCGTATCGCCCGGCGGCACTTGATGACCGAGGTCAGGGCCACCGCATTTCGGGCAAAAGCTCGGGCTGAACATGTCAGTGACCTATGCGTGGTTCTTTCAGCGCGATGGGCAGAGTGATCGGCGGTGTGGCGCCGGTTTCTTCCTGTTTGCGCTTCAGATAATCGAGGGCCACGGCAGCGGCGGCGCGCACGTGATCGACGCACGCCTGATGCGCCGCCAGCGGATCGCCGCTCTTGATCGCCTCGACCATTTTTTCCATTTCCTGGTTGCTCGCACCGCGACGGTTTTCCTGGGACACCGACGTCGCCCGCAAATAGCTGATGCGCGCCTGCAACTGACGCAGCTGCGTGGCCGCGACATGGTTGCCCGAGCCTTCCAGCAGCACGTCGTAGAAACCCTGCACCGAGTCGATCACCTGTTGCAGCTCGCCGTCCTTGAGCGCCTTGCGGTTCTCGTCGAGGGCTTTTTCCAGGGCCTTGATGTCCTTGGCCTTGGCGCGCAGGGTGAACAGCTGGACGATCAGGCCTTCGAGCACGCAGCGCAGTTCATAGATGTCGACCGCATCGGCGAGGGTGATGATCGCCACGCGCGGGCCCTTGGCGTCGGCGAATTCCACCAGGCCTTCGGATTCCAGGTGACGCAAGGCTTCACGCACCGACGTACGGCTCACACCCAGGCGATCGCACAGATCGCGTTCCACCAGGCGATCGCCCGGCAGCAGCTGGAAGTTCATGATGGCGCTTCGCAGTTTATCCAGCACGATTTCGCGCAGGGTGACGGGGTTGCGATTGACCTTGAAGCTGTCGTCGAGTGGCAGGCGTTTCATGGGGTCCGCTCTTTAAGGTGGCTGTCCATGCCAGACGGGCATTCAAACAGCCGAGGGGTTAACTGGAGGCCTCGGCGTCGGCTTCGGCGAAGGCTTCACGGGCGAGCCGGAAACTGTCCACGGCTGCCGGGATGCCGCAATAAATACCGACCTGAAGCAGAATTTCGCGTATTTGCTCACGACTCAGGCCGTTACGCAAGGCGCCGCGCACATGCAGTTTCAGTTCGTGCGGGCGGTTCAGCGCGGAGATCATCGCCAGGTTGATCATGCTGCGCTCCTTGAGCGACAGGCCTTCGCGTCCCCAGACATGGCCCCAGCAGTATTCGGTGACCATTTCCTGCAGCGGGTGGGTGAAGTCGTCGGCGTTCTCGATCGAGCGCTGCACATAGGCTTCGCCCAGCACCTGGGTGCGGATCTTTAAACCCTTTTCATACTTGTCGTTGTTCATCATTACCCCTCACACCACCATTCCCTGTGGGAGCGAGCTTGCTCGCGATAGCGTCAGCACCTGCACATTGATGTCGACTGACACTATGTCTTCGCGAGCAAGCTCGCTCCCACAGTGTTTTGCATTATTTTCTCAAGTCAGGCTCGGCAACGCGCCGAGCTTGCCTTTGTGATAGATCATCGGCGTCACCGGTTGTGCCGGCAGGATCAGGTTCTTCACCGCGCCGACGATGATCGCGTGATCGCCGCCGTCGTATTCGCGCCACAGTTCGCACTCGATGATCGCCGTGGCTTTGGCAAGGATCGGGTTGCCCAGTTCGCTCAGGTGCCATTCGATGCCGTTGGCCTTGTCCTTGCCTTTGCCGGCAAAGGCGTAGGCCTCGGCGGTCTGGTCGGCGGAAAGCAAATGGATCGCGAAACGCTTACTGTCGCGCAGCACCGGGTAGGTGTCGGAGGCATAGTTGGGGCAGAACAGCACCAGCGCCGGATCAATCGACAGCGCACTGAAGGCGCTGGCGGTGATGCCGACGATGCCGCCATCCGGGTCGAGGGTGGTGACCACCGTGACCCCGGACGGAAACGAGCTCATGACGTCTTTGTAAATACCGGGTTCGATCATGTCGCAGGACTCCTAGCGCATCACAAACGGATCAGGCATCGGCGCCTGAGAGAGGTTGATCCACACCGTTTTCAGTTCGGTGTAGGCCAGCACCGAATCGATGCCGCTTTCGCGTCCATAGCCACTGTTCTTGAAGCCGCCGATCGGTGCCATCGCCGATACGGCGCGGTAGGTGTTGACCCAGATGATCCCCGAACGCACGTCCCGGGCCAGGCGATGGGCGCGACCCAAGTCGCGGGTCCAGATTCCGGCGGCGAGACCGAACTGCGAGTCGTTGGCAATCGCCAGCGCTTCGGCTTCGTCCTCGAAGCGGATCACCGAGGCCACCGGGCCGAAGACTTCTTCCTGCATGATCTTCATCGAGTTGCGGTCGCATTCGAACAGCGTCGGTTCGTAGAACCAGCCGTCACCGACACCACTCGGCCGCTTGCCGCCCAGACGCAGGCGCGCACCTTCGGCGATGGCGTCGGCCACCAGACCTTCAACCACCGCCAGTTGTTGCGCGGTGGCCATCGGGCCCATTTCGCTGCTGTCGTCCTGTGGGTTGCCAATGCGGATGCGCTGGGCGCGCTCTACCAGTCGGCTGACGAATTCGTCGTAGATCTCGTCTTGCACCAGCAGTCGCGAGCCGGATACACAGCTCTGTCCGGACGCCGCGTAGATCCCGGCAATCGCGCCGTTGATCGCGCTGTCCAGATCCGCATCGGCGAAGATGATGTTCGGCGACTTGCCGCCCAGCTCCAGCGACAGCTTGGCGAAGTTCTCGGCGCTGCTGCGCACCACATGCCGGGCCGTGGCCGCGCCGCCGGTGAAGGCGATCTTGCGGACCAGCGGATGACGGGTGAGGGCGGCGCCGGTGCTCGGGCCGTAACCAGTGACGACGTTGACCACACCCGGCGGAATCCCGGCTTCGAGGGCCAGGCGCGCCAGTTCCAGAATGGTCGCCGAAGCGTGTTCGGATGGTTTGATCACGATGGTGTTGCCGGCAGCAAGGGCCGGCGCCAGTTTGATCGCGGTCAGATAAAGCGGGCTGTTCCACGGAATGATCGCGGCGACCACACCCATGGCTTCGTGCACGGTGTAGGCGAACAAATCGGGCTTATCCAGCGGCAGGGTGCCGCCTTCGAGCTTGTCGGCAAGGCCGGCGGTGTAGTGGAAAAACTCCGGCAGATAACCGACCTGACCCCGGGTTTCGCGGATCAGCTTGCCGTTGTCGCGGCTTTCCAGCTGCGCCAGTTGCTCCTTGTTTTCAGCGATCAGGTCACCGAGACGCCGCAAAAGTTTGCCGCGAGCGGTGGCGGTCAGGCCGCGCCACGCCGGGCTGTCGAACGCGGTCTGTGCGGCTTGCACGGCGCGTTCGACGTCGGCCTCATCGGCGTCGGGCAATACGGCCCAGGGTTCGGCCAGCGCCGGGTTGAGGCTTTCGAAGGTCTTGCCGGAGAGGGCGTCGACCCATTCTCCGCCGATGCACATTTGGAAGCGTGCGAGTGTCATGCAACGATCCCCTTTATATGGTTTTGTCGGGCGTGTGCGGTTTCGAGAAATTCCAGCAGCGTCTGGTTCACCAGCCGAGGCGACTCTACCGGCATCATATGCCGTTGCTCGGGCAGCACGGCAACCTTCGCACCGGGAATCCGTGCGGCCAGTTGCTCGGCCATTTCCGGGGTCGATCCGGGGTCCAGCTCGCCGGTGGCGATCAGCGTCGGCGCCTGGATCCTGCCCAGGTCGTCGGCGCGGTACATGTCCTGGGTGGCGAACAATTCGTAGGTGGTCAGGTAACCCTGCGGATCATTGCCGGCGAGGGTCTGGCGGATCGCGGCGATCTGCGCCGGATTGGCCGCCTGATATTCACGGCTGAACCAGCGCGACAGTGCCGCTTCGGCATTCGCGTCAGGCCCATGTTCGGCAGCCTGTGCAGTCCGGGCGATGACCCCGGCGCGCTGTTCTTCGCTGCGGTTGAACACACTGTTGAGCACCACCAGGCTTTTCAGGCGATCCGGGTAATGCAGGGCAAAGGCCCGCGCTACCAGACCGCCCATGGAAAAACCGATCACCGACGCCAGCGGCAATTGCAGGTGGTCGAGCAGCTCCAGCAACTGATCGGCATAGCCGAGCAGGGCGGTGCCGCTGGCCGGTCGCGGGCTGGCGCCATGGCCGAGCATGTCGTAGGCGATCACCCGGTATTGCGTGGCCAGGCCAACGATCTGGCCGCCCCACATTTCTTTATTCAGGCCCACGCCGTGGATCAACACCACGGGGTGGCCCTGGCCAGTCACCAGATAACTGGTGCCGGCCGGGGTGAGTTCAGCGGTATGCCGAATCATGGAGCGCTCCTGCAATGCCTTCTTGTTTTGATTACTGGGCTTTTTCGGCGGCCAGTTCTTCCAGATCGATGTAGCGGTTGCCGATGCGCGGGTGCAGTCGGCCACCGTCGGCGCAACCGAGCACCACGACGATTTCGTCGGCGCGCGGGGCGTCTTCGATCTGCATTTCCAGGGTGATGTAGTGCGAGCGCAGGCCTTCGTCGTCCTTGTGCATCATCGGGATCTGGATCGAGGTGCCCGGACCGCCGCGCTTGTTGGTGAAGCTCAGGTAACTCTTGGCCTTGACCGCTTCGCGGTAGTGATTGCCGAAGCGCAGGGTGTGGATCACCGCCGAGGCGTGTTCGATCTCGCCGTCCGCGCCGACCACCGCTGCTTTGCCGTAAGCCTCGATCTTCTCGGCGCCGCCAATGATGCCCACCAGACGCTCGACCATCATCGCGCCGAGGTCGGAGCAGTTGGCGCGGATCTGCGGCTTGAGGTCTTCGACAAAGCCATTGCCGACCCACGGGTTCTTCATCACGACGGCCAGGCCCACCATGGTCACCGGGGTGTCGGAAGCCTTGCCGCCTTCAATGAAGGTTTCTTCGACATAGCTGACGATCTTGCGAATTTCGAAACTCATGAGCTGCTCCGTAGGGGATAAAGAGTGTCTGTGCGTCTGATGGTATACCATAATACCGATCGTGCAAGCCTCCCATTCGAATTTGTACGGGATCAGATGGACGGCATGCGCCAGCGCCACGCCATTCAAGGGGCAGCAGTTCAAATGTTTAGAGGTGTTGATCGGATAAGCGGGAGGCTTGGGATAACATTGTCTGATCTGAGAGAAAGGACGCTCGCGATCAATGCTTCCCTACATTGCTACCTATTTGATTTTCGCTTTCGTACTGGAAGTGGCCAGACGCTGCATGGATGGCCCGATGTTTGTCAGAACGGGTTCGAAACACTGGCCCTGGAAGCTTAACTACAGCATCCGATGGTGGGGATTCGACGAGTATCTGGCGGCGCTGACCCTTGTCTCGCTGGCGTTGCTGTTGTTTCTCGCGTTATGGGCAAAACTGGGTAGCCCGGCGGACTTGAGCGTGGTCTTGTCTGTATGGGTCACGCTTTGTCTGTCTTCCTCCGTTCTCTCGATCAGGTATTTCAAACTGGTCGCAAAGGTCAGGGAACACTTTTGGTGGTTGGCCTTGATTGCGGCATTGTTGACACTGGGGTTTGGACAGTTCTCCAGTGCATGGGCTGACTTCTTTATCGTTCACTACACGCGCATTGAGGCCACCCAGTTTCCTGTCGCGCAGAAAACGTTGGCGTTGGTGATACTTACACTCATCTGGTTGTATCTCGCGACAATGCTGATCAGTCTTGTCGTCATTTATGTGTATTCATTCAAGAATGAAGTGAAGCCAACATTTCGCGAGTCGGTGAAGCGCGACCCGTTGTCTGCACCGCTGTGGAAAAGATACAAGCCAGGCCGAAGCAATGTCAGGCGCACGACCATGCGATGGATAGTCCTGGGTGTTTCTCTTTTCAGCGTCAGCAGCTCATGGTCCGTTTGGGAGTTTGTTCTTACACATGCAGAAGAGGGCGTTCAGGAAACTCTGGTCTTTGCATCGTTTCACCTTCATCCGCGGGACTGTGGTATCCCCGGAATGCCGCCAGGCGCCAAAGCCGCATTAATCAGTGAAAAGCGCGCAGTCGTCGCCATTCCCGAGGCCAAGGGTTATGTCTTCGAGACCATGCCTTGCGACGTCCTGTCAACGCGGGCGCTGAAAGATGAGGCTGCCAAACGGTTGAAGCAGGACGATTACCTTTGACGATGACTATCACCTCGCTCACATAAAGATCGTCATCAGGTCGGCGAATGGTCACTCATTCACCCACAACACTGACTCATCGCGGTTAACAAAAGATAACGTTGCGCCGATTGTCAGACGTTTCGAATGCCCGATAGGATGAGCCAGCTTCCGAAGTGGCTCTGGATTGCGGGTTTCAGGACTATGCTTCTGACCAACCGTCGCCGGAGCACACTTGCGGCGCCCTTGAAGGCCGAATGGCCTAACAATAATAAATAGGGGAAGGTCTATGAGTCGTTGCCGCCCGCCGGCGTTTCGCAACACCGCGTTGCTGGCCACAGCACTCTCTCTGCTGGGCTTTGCCACCTTGTCGGCGCCCGTACTGGCCGCCGAAGCGCCAGCCGACGTGGTCTACGCCATCGAATCGGCCAAGGCCCCGAAAAGCCTGATGCTCGATGTCGTTCACGCCGGTTCACGGCTGGTGGCGGTCGGGGATCGCGGGCACATTCTCTATTCCGACAACCAGGGCAAGACCTGGACCCAGGCCAAGGTGCCAAGCCGCCAGTTGCTGACGGCCGTGTATTTCGTCGACGACAAACACGGCTGGGCCGTCGGTCATGACGCACAGATCCTCGCCAGCGAAGACGGCGGCCTGACCTGGACCAAACAGTTCGAAGACCTCAAGCGCGAGTCGCCGCTGCTCGACCTCTGGTTCAAGGACGTCAACAACGGCCTGGCCGTGGGTGCCTACGGCGCATTGCTGGAAACCACCGACGGCGGCAAAAACTGGCAAGACGTCAGCGACCGCCTCGACAACCAGGACCAGTTTCACCTCAACGCCATCGCCGCCGTGAAAGACGCCGGACTGTTCATCGTGGGCGAACAGGGCGCGATGTTCCGCTCCGCCGATTGGGGCCAGACCTGGGAAAAAATCGAAGGCCCATATCAGGGCTCGCTGTTCGGTGTGATCGGCACCGCCCAGCCCTCCACGCTGCTGGCCTACGGGCTGCGCGGCAATCTCTACCGCTCCACCGATTTCGGCAGCACCTGGCAGCAGGTCGAACTCAAGGCAGCGCGCGGCGCGCTGGAATTCGGCCTGTCCGGTGCCACACGGCTCGACGATGGCTCCATCGTCATCGTCGGCAACGGCGGCACGGTGATCAGCAGCAGCGACAACGGTGAAACCTTCAGCGTGTTCAACCGCCCGGATCGCATCTCGCTGTCGTCGGTCACCGCCGCCGGCAACGGCAACCTGATCCTGAGCGGGCAGGGTGGCGTCCACACCACCACGCCAAACGGCACCGAGCTGGGCAAATGAGCCGAATCAATAATAAGAAGGCGGGGCTATGACTTCCTTGAGCACTCATCATCAGGACAAGGCGACGTTTCTCGAACGCCTGATTTTCAACAACCGCCCGGCAGTGATCGTGATCTGCCTGCTGGTCAGTATTTTCCTGTTCTGGCAGGCCACCCTTATTCGGCCGTCCACCAGCTTCGAGAAAATGATCCCGCTCAAGCATCCCTTCATCGAGAAGATGATGGAGCACCGCAACGATCTGACGAACCTGGGCAACACCGTGCGCATTTCGGTGGAAGCCAAGGACGGTGACATCTTCTCCAAGGAGTACATGGAGACCCTGCGCCAGATCAACGACGAGGTGTTCTACATCTCCGGCGTCGACCGCTCCGGCCTGAAGTCGCTGTGGAGCCCCAGCGTACGCTGGACCGAAGTGACCGAGGAGGGTTTCGCCGGCGGTGAAGTGATCCCGCAGAGCTACGACGGCTCCCAGGACAGCCTCGACATGCTGCGCAACAACGTGCTCAAGTCGGGTCAGGTCGGGCGTCTGGTGGCCAACGACTTCAAGTCGAGCATCGTCGACATCCCGCTGCTGGAGTCCTACCCGGATCCGCAGGACCAGGGCAAGTTGCTGGCGCTGGACTATCGCCAGTTCTCCCATGAACTGGAAGACAAGATCCGCAACAAGTTCGAAGCGCAGAACCCCAACGTCAAGATCCACATCGTCGGTTTCGCCAAGAAGGTCGGTGATCTGATCGACGGTCTGGTGATGGTGGTGATGTTCTTCGGCATCGCCTTCGTCATCACCCTGATCCTGTTGCTGTGGTTCACCAACTGCCTGCGCAGCACCGTGGCGGTGTTGAGCACCACGCTGGTGGCGGTGGTCTGGCAACTGGGGTTGATGCACTTCTTCGGTTTCGGCCTCGATCCGTATTCGATGCTGGTGCCGTTCCTGATCTTCGCCATCGGGATTTCCCACGGCGTGCAGAAAATCAACGGTATCGCCCTGCAATCGAGCGAGGCGGACAACGCCCTGACCGCCGCGCGGCGCACGTTCCGGCAACTGTTCCTGCCGGGGATGATCGCGATTCTGGCGGATGCGGTGGGCTTCATCACGCTGTTGATCATCGACATCGGTGTGATCCGTGAACTGGCGATCGGCGCATCCATCGGTGTGGCGGTGATCGTGTTCACCAACCTGATTCTGCTGCCGGTGGCGATTTCCTATGTCGGCATCAGCAAGCGCGCAGTGGCCAGAAGCAAGAAGGACGCGAACCGCGAACACCCGTTCTGGCGCTTGCTGTCGAATTTTGCCAGCCCGAAAGTCGCACCGGTTTCCATTGCCCTTGCTCTGATCGCCTTCGGTGGCGGGCTCTGGTACAGCCAGAACCTGAAGATCGGCGACCTCGACCAGGGCGCGCCGGAATTGCGTCCGGACTCACGCTACAACAAGGACAACAACTTCATCATCAACAATTACTCCACCAGCTCCGACGTACTGGTGGTGATGGTCAAGACCAAGTCCGAAGGTTGCTCGCGCTACGAAGCCATGGCGCCGATCGATGAGCTGATGTGGAAGATGCAGAACACCGAGGGCGTGCAGTCGGCGATCTCGCTGGTGACCGTGTCCAAGCAGATGATCAAGGGCATGAACGAGGGCAACCTGAAATGGGAAACCCTGTCGCGTAACCCGGACGTGCTGAACAACTCCATCGCCCGTGCCGACGGCCTGTACAACAACAGTTGCTCGCTGGCGCCGGTGCTGGTGTTCCTCAACGATCACAAGGCTGAAACCCTGGATCGTGCGGTGCATGCGGTGCAGGAATTCGCCAAGGACAATAACAAGGACGGTCTGGAATTCATTCTCGCGGCGGGTAACGCCGGGATCGAAGCGGCGACCAACGAAGTCATCAAACAGGCTGAGCTGACCATCCTGGTGCTGGTGTACATCTGCGTGGCGGTGATGTGCATGATCACCTTCCGCTCCTGGGCGGCAACCCTGTGCATCGTGCTGCCGCTGGTGCTGACCTCGGTACTCGGCAACGCGCTGATGGCGTTCATGGGCATCGGGGTGAAGGTTGCGACGCTGCCGGTGGTGGCGCTGGGCGTGGGGATCGGCGTGGACTACGGCATCTACATCTACAGCCGTCTGGAAAGTTTCCTGCGTGCCGGTCTGCCGTTGCAGGAAGCCTATTACCAGACCCTGAAATCCACCGGTAAAGCGGTGCTGTTCACCGGTCTGTGCCTGGCCATCGGCGTGTGTACCTGGATCTTCTCGGCGATCAAGTTCCAGGCCGACATGGGCCTGATGCTGACTTTCATGCTGCTGTGGAACATGTTCGGTGCGCTGTGGCTGCTGCCGGCACTGGCGAAGTTCCTGATCAAACCGGAGAAACTGGCGGGGCAGAAGGGGAATTCGTTGTTTGCTCACTGATCCGGGCGTGTGAAACGACAAAGCCGCAACCCAAGGGTTGCGGCTTTTTTATGGGGCAAGATCAAAAGCCCCCTCACCCTAACCCTCTCCCGGAGGGAGAGGGGACTGACCGAGTGGTGCTTCGTCAGACATCGACCTGAATAACTGAGTCGATTATGGATTCAAAGCAACTCGTTCAAGTCGGTGTATCTCTCCAATAACCCCCAATCGGTTCCCTTTCCCTTTGGGAGAGGGCTAGGGTGAGGGCAAGCGGTCTCAAGGCTTAAGAAAGTTCAGTACCGAGCACCACACTCAAAGCACTCCGCGCATCATCCAGCTGCACCAACGTCGCATGCCGCGCCCCCAATGCATCCCGGTTCTCGATGGCCGTCAAAATCGCCTTGTGCCGAGGCAATGCCAGTTCATGCAGATTCGGCCGCTGGTTCGAATGCTTCAACGCCTCGGCAATCGCCACCGACAGCATGTTGCACAGGTTCGCCAACAAGTCGTTATGGGTCGCATCAGCGATGCGGCTGTGGAAATCCAGATCCGGTTGCAGCAAGGCTTCCGGTGTCGGCGCGGCTTCCATGCGTTGGTAGGCTTCGCCGATGGCTGCGATGTCGGCATCGGTGGCGTGCTGGGCGGCGAGGGCGGCAGCGGCCGGTTCGATGATGCTGCGCACGCTGGTCAGCACGTTGAAGAATTCGTTTTGCGGGCTGCTTTGCATCAGCCAGTGCAGCACGTCTGGATCGAGCATGTGCCATTCGCGGCGCGGCTTGACCACGGTGCCGACGCGCGGCTTCGAGTACACCAGCCCCTTGGCCACCAACACCCGCGTGGCTTCGCGCAACACCGGTCGACTGACCGCGTACTCCTCGCAGAGCAAGGCTTCGGCGGGCAGTTTGTCGCAAGGCAAAAAGCGTCCGGAAACAATCTGCATGCCCAGTTCCTGGACGATGCGCGAGTGCATGCTTTTGCGGTCGGAAGGTTTGCGGTAATCCATGGGGAGTGGCGCGATCCTGAGCGATGGAGATGCCGCGCATCATAGCAGGCACGACGCGATCTTGAGGCAGATGCACAAAGCAAATGTGGGAGCTGGCTTGCCAGCGATGGCGGAGTGTCAGTCAACATTGGTGTCAGCTGAAAGACCGTAATCGCTGGCAAGCCAGCTCCCACAGGGGACGGCGGTGTTAATGCGAGTGGCGGGGTACTTCAGCTCCTCGGCAACCAACAAGGAAATCAAAGTCGCAACCCTGATCCGCCTGCAGCACATGCTCGATGTACAACTGACGATACCCACCCACCAGCAATTGTTGCGGCGGTTGCAGATCCGCCATGCGTGCCGCCAGTTCAGCATCTGGAATATCCAGGTGCAAACGCCCGCTGGCGCAGTCCAGCTCGATCCAGTCGCCTTCTTTCACCGCCGCTAAAGGCCCGCCAGCCGCCGCTTCCGGGGCGACGTGCAAGACCACGGTGCCGTACGCCGTGCCGCTCATGCGTGCATCGGAAATGCGCACCATATCCGTCACGCCCTGGGCCAGCAGTTTGGCCGGCAAACCCATGTTGCCGACTTCCGCCATACCCGGATAACCCTTCGGCCCGCAGTTCTTCATCACCAGAATCGAGTTTGCATCGACGTCCAGCTCCGGGTCGTTGATCCGTGCCTTGTACATGTCGAAGTTCTCGAACACGACTGCGCGACCACGGTGCTGCATGAGTTCCGGGGTAGCGGCGGATGGCTTGAGCACTGCGCCCAGTGGCGCCAGATTGCCACGCAATACGCAGATGCCGCCGTCGGCGCGGATCGGATTGTCGAGGGTGCGGATCACTTCGTCTTCACCGTAGATCGGTGCATCTTTGGTGTTCTCGCCGATGGATTTGCCATTGACGGTCAGGGCGTGCGGATTCGGGATCAGATTGGCCTCGCCGAGACGCCTCAGCACCGCAGGCAAGCCGCCCGCGTAGTAGAACTCTTCCATCAGGAAACGTCCGGACGGTTGCAGGTCGACGATGGTCGGCATGCCGCGACCGATTCGGGTCCAGTCGTCCAGATCCAGCTCCACACCGATGCGCCCGGCGATGGCTTTGAGGTGGATCACCGCGTTGGTCGAACCGCCAATCGCCGCGTTGACCCGAATCGCGTTTTCGAAGGCTTCCTTGGTGAGGATCTTCGACAGCTTCAAGTCTTCACGCACCATCTCGACCGCGCGCATGCCGGACATGTGCGCCAGCACATAACGCCGTGCATCCACCGCCGGAATCGCCGCGTTGTGCGGCAGGGAAGTGCCCAGCGCTTCGGCCATGCAGGCCATGGTCGACGCGGTGCCCATGGTGTTGCAGGTGCCGGCCGAGCGGGACATGCCGCCCTCGGCCGCGAGGAAATCGTCGATGGTGATGGTGCCGGCCTTGACCTGTTCGCTGAGCTGCCAGACCACCGTGCCGGAGCCGATGTCCTTGCCCTTGTGCTTGCCGTTGAGCATCGGCCCGCCGGTGACGACGATCGCCGGCACGTCGCAACTGGCCGCACCCATCAACAACGCCGGGGTGGTCTTGTCGCAACCGGTCAGTAGCACCACGCCGTCAATCGGGTTGCCGCGAATCGCTTCCTCGACGTCCATGCTCGCCAGGTTGCGGGTGAGCATGGCGGTCGGGCGCAGGTTTGATTCGCCATTGGAGAACACCGGGAACTCCACCGGGAACCCGCCGGCCTCGATCACCCCGCGTTTGACGTGCTCCGCAATCTGGCGGAAGTGCGCGTTGCACGGTGTCAGTTCCGACCAGGTGTTGCAGATACCGATGATCGGTTTGCCATGGAACTGATGGTCGGCGATGCCCTGATTCTTCATCCAACTGCGGTACATGAAGCCGTTTTTGTCGGCCGTGCCAAACCATTGGGCGGAGCGCAGGGTGGGTTTTTTATCAGACATGATCGATTCTCTTATTGTAAGACTATTGTTTGCGAGCTTCGGCTAAACATAAGCGCAAAATCGATGGTTTGGAAGTGTTGTTGGGTAATTAGTATTACTATATAGTCGTTTTCGACGGAGGGATGGCCCTGGCGGTTTTCCGCGAGAGGCGTCCCCCGAGGTTCCATAAAAACAACAATCGGAGACCGATCCCATGAGCCAGGAACTGCGGCTTGTCCGGCGCATCACGCTGAAACTGATTCCCTTCCTGATCCTGCTGTACCTGATCGCCTATGTGGATCGCTCCGCCGTCGGCTTCGCCAAGCTGCACATGGGCGCCGACATCGGCATCGGCGATGCCGCCTACGGACTCGGTGCCGGGCTGTTTTTCATTGGCTACTTTCTGCTGGAGATCCCCAGCAACCTGATGCTCGAACGCTTCGGTGCGCGGCGCTGGTTCGCGCGGATCATGATCACCTGGGGCGCGATCACCATCGGCATGGCGTTCGTCCAGGGCCCGCACAGTTTCTACGTGATGCGCTTTCTGCTCGGCGCGGCGGAGGCGGGGTTCTTTCCCGGCGTTCTGTACTACATCACCCAATGGTTCCCGGTGCGCCATCGCGGCAAGATCCTCGGGCTGTTCATCCTTTCCCAACCCATCGCAATGATGATCACCGGCCCCGTGTCCGGCGGTTTGCTGGGCATGGACGGCATCCTCGGCCTGCACGGCTGGCAGTGGCTGTTCATCGTCATCGGCACCCCGGCGATCCTGCTGACCTGGCCGGTATTGCGCTGGTTGCCGGACGGCCCGCAGCAAGTGACATGGATGGACCAGGCCGAGAAGGATTGGCTGACCGGCGAGCTGAAAAAGGACCTGCAGGAATACGGTCAGACCCGTCACGGCAATCCGCTGCATGCGCTGAAAGACAAACGCGTGTTACTGCTGGCGCTGTTCTATCTGCCGGTGACCCTGAGCATTTATGGCCTGGGCCTATGGCTGCCGACCCTGATCAAACAGTTCGGCGGCAGCGATCTGGTGACCGGTTTCGTGTCATCGGTGCCGTACGTCTTCGGCATCGTCGGGCTGCTGATCGTGCCGCGCAGTTCCGATCGCATGAATGATCGCTACGGGCATCTGGCGGTGCTGTACGTAATGGGCGCCATCGGTCTGTTCCTCAGCGCCTGGCTGTCCTTGCCAGTGGCCCAACTGGCGGCGTTGTGTCTGGTGGCGTTTTCGCTGTTTTCCTGCACGGCGGTGTTCTGGACCTTGCCGGGACGCTTCTTTGCCGGTGCCAGTGCGGCGGCGGGCATTGCCTTGATCAACTCGGTGGGGAACCTCGGCGGTTACATCGGCCCGTTCGTGATCGGCGCCTTGAAGGAATACACCGGCAACCTCGCTTCGGGCCTGTACTTCCTGTCCGGGGTGATGGTGTTCGGGCTGGTTCTGACGGGCGTCGTCTATCGCTTGCTGGAGCGCAAGCATGTGCTGCCAGTCGAGCAATTTGCCGCCAGCGCACGAGGCTCAACACGCACCTGAATGATCGGCGCTATTCCTTGTGGGAGCTGGCTTGCCAGCGATGAAGTCAGCACATTCAGCATTGATGTATCTGACAGATGGCTATCGCTGGCAAGCCAGCTCCCACAGGGTCTTGGGGTGTTTCGAAAGCTTGTTTACAGGAGAGGATTCATGCATCTGGTTCAATTCGAATTGAGTAACGGCGAGCGCCGCGTCGGGGTGGTCGAGGACGGTCTGGTGCGTGAAGTGCAGGATGCGCGCACGGTTCGCGATCTTGCCCTGGCCGCGATTGATGCCGGCAGCACCCTTGCACAGCAAGTGCAAGCCCTGGGTCTGGGCATCAGCCACGACTACGCCGAGTTGCTGGCCAAGCTTCGCATCCTGCCGCCGCTGGATCATCCGGACCCGGCGCACCTGCTGGTCAGCGGCACCGGCCTCACGCACCTCGGTAGCGCGTCGGCCCGGGACAAGATGCACCAACAGGCCGGCGACGAAGCAGCGATGACCGACACCATGCGCATCTTCAAGTGGGGCGTGGAGGGCGGCAAACCGGCGGCGGGACAGGCCGGGGTTCAGCCGGAATGGTTCTACAAGGGCGACGGCAGCATTGTGGTGCGCCCCGGTCAGCCGTTCCCGTTGCCGCCGTTTGCTGAAGACGCCGGCGAAGAACCGGAGATGGCCGGCCTCTACCTCATCGGCCACGACGGCAAGCCGTATCGCCTCGGTTTTGCGGTGGGCAACGAGTTCTCCGATCACGTCATGGAACGCAAAAATTACCTGTACCTGGCCCATTCGAAACTGCGCAGTTGCAGCTACGGCCCGGAGTTGCGCGTGGGTGAATTGCCGCAACACCTGGCCGGCACCAGCCGCATCCTGCGCGACGGCGAAGTGCTGTGGCAGAACGAATTCCTCAGCGGCGAGGCCAACATGTGCCACAGCCTGGCGAACCTCGAATACCACCACTTCAAATACAGCCAGTTCCTGCGCCCCGGCGACGTGCACATTCACTTTTTCGGCACCGCGACCCTGTCGTTCGCTGATGGCATCCGCACTCAGCCGGGCGATGTATTCGAGATCAGCCAGGCCGAATTCGGCGCGCCGCTGATCAATGGCATCGCCCCGGTTGAAGCCGTTTTCCAACCGAACAGCATCGGCACCCTTTAAGGAGATCCCATGACTCAGATTCTCGGTCACAACTACGTCGGTGGTCGTCGCAGCGCGGCGGGTAGCGTCAAACTGCACAGCACCGACGCTACGACGGGCGAATCATTGCCCCACGATTTCATTCAGGCCACGGAAGTGGAAGTAGACGCTGCCGCCAAGGCTGCTGCGGCCGCGTATCCAGCGTATCGCAGCCTCAGCGCCGAACGCCGTGCGCAATTTCTCGATGCGATTGCCGATGAACTGGATGCACTGGGCGATGATTTCGTCGCCGTGGTCTGCCGCGAAACCGCATTGCCTGCCGGGCGGATTCAAGGTGAACGCGGGCGCACCAGCGGCCAGATGCGGTTGTTCGCCAAAGTGCTGCGGCGCGGTGATTTTTACGGTGCGCGAATCGACCTGCCGCTGCCGGATCGTCAACCATTGCCACGTCCGGACCTGCGCCAGTACCGCATCGGCCTCGGCCCGGTGGCGGTGTTCGGCGCGAGCAACTTTCCGCTGGCATTCTCCACCGCCGGCGGCGATACCGCGTCGGCGCTGGCCGCCGGTTGCCCGGTGGTATTCAAGGCCCACAGCGGCCATATGGCCACGGCCGAGCTCGTAGCTGACGCGGTGATTCGGGCGGCAGAAAAAACCGCGATGCCGGCCGGGGTGTTCAACATGATTTATGGCGGCGGTGTTGGCGAATGGCTGGTCAAGCATCCCGCCATTCAAGCCGTCGGCTTCACCGGTTCGTTGAAGGGCGGACGGGCACTGTGCGACATGGCCGCCGCGCGTCCGCAGCCGATACCGGTGTTCGCCGAGATGTCGAGCATCAACCCGGTGATCGTGTTGCCCCAGGCTTTGGCCGTGCGCTCGGAAACCGTCGCCCGCGATCTGACCGCGTCGGTGGTGCAGGGCTGCGGTCAGTTCTGTACCAATCCGGGCCTGGTGATCGGCATTCGCTCGCCGCAGTTCACGGCGTTCGTTGAGCAAGTTGCCGCGCTGATCGGCGACCAACCGGCGCAAACCATGCTGAATGCCGGCACCCTCGGCAGCTATGGCAAGGGCCTGGAAAAACTGTTGGCGCATGCCGGCATTGAACATCTGGCCGGCAATCCGCAACAGGGCAATCAGGCGCAGCCGCAGTTGTTCAAAGCCGATGTCAGCCTGTTGATCGATGGCGATGAAGTGCTTCAAGAGGAAGTGTTCGGCCCGACCACGGTGATCGTCGAAGTGGCTGACAAGGCGCAGTTGAGCGCGGCGTTGCAGGGCCTGCATGGGCAACTCACGGCGACGATCATTGGCGAGCAGGCGGACTTCGAGCGCTTCCCGGAACTGACGCCGTTGCTGGAACAGAAGGTCGGGCGGATCCTGCTTAACGGTTATCCGACCGGCGTCGAGGTGTGCGATTCGATGGTCCACGGCGGACCGTATCCGGCGACGTCCGATGCTCGCGGCACCTCGGTCGGCACCCTGGCGATCGACCGTTTCCTGCGCCCGGTGTGCTTCCAGAACTACCCCGACAGCCTGCTGCCGGAACCGCTGAAAAACGCCAACCCGCTGCGCATTCAGCGGCTGGTAGATGGTAAGCCCTCGCGAGAGGTTCTCTAAGCGGGGCCGCCGGGCCTTGTGTGGGCAAGCTCCCCTAAGGCCCGGCGGTCACATTGAGCTATCATTGCCACTTTCCCCCTGAAAGACATGATTGCCATGACTGCCGTAACCGACACCCTTCTCAACGCCCTCGAACACTGCGGTATGGTCGAAATCGACGGCCTGCACGCCTTCGAATTTGCCCTCGATGAAGACGATAATCTGCATATCGAGTGCATCGATGGCCGAACGGCCAGGCATTGGGAGTTCACGCCGGCTCAGGTTGAAGCGGCGACGTTTGACCAGGACCTGCAGAGCTGGTTGATCGTTGGGTTTTCCAGCGACACCAAAACCGTCGGCGAACACCGTCTGGTCTGCCTCGGCGATGTGCTCAGCAGCGCCGACGACGAGGATGAAACCGAATGAACATGCGTAAATTCTGGCCGTTGCTGATGGCCGGCAGCGTTGGTGCGATGGGACTGTCGAGCGCTTCGGCCGAGAGCTTCCAGTTGCTGGTCGGCTCCTACACCGCCGGCACCAGCCAGGGCATCTACCGGATGAACTTCGACAGCGCCACGGGCCAGATCGACGCCAAGCCGCTGCAAGTGATCAAGAGTGAAAATCCGTCGTGGCTGACCCTGTCCAAGGATCAGCACCGGGTGTTCGTGGTCAATGAAAACGGTCCTGGTCAGAAAGATCCGGTCGGTCGCGTCAGCAGTTACTCGATCGATCCGAAGACCCACGCCCTGACCCTGATCAATCAGGTGCAGAGCCTGGGCAATGAGCCGACCCATTCGAGCCTCAGCGGCGACGCCAGTCATCTGTTTGTCAGTAACTATTCGGTGGTTGAAGACCCGGGCGGCACCCTCGCGGTGTTGCCGGTGGGCAGCGACGGCAAACTCAAACCGGTGGTGCAGATGAGCGCGCACCCGGCGAGCCGGGTCAACCCTGAGCGTCAGGCCTCAAACCACGTGCACTCGACGATTTCTTCGCCGGACGGTCGTTACGTGTTCTCCAACGACCTGGGCGCAGACAAAGTCTTTGTCTACCAATTCGACCCGAAAGCCAATCCGTATCTGCCGCTGACCCCAGCGAAAACCGCCTCGGTGCAACTGCCAGCAGGCAGCGGCCCGCGTCATCTGCTGTTCAGCGCTGACGGCAAGCACGCGTGGCTGACCATGGAAATGAGCGCGCAGGTTGCAGTGTTCGACTACAACGACGGCGTGCTGACCCAGACACAAATGATCGACCTGGCCGCCGGCCAGCCGACCTCGGACAAAGCCGCTGCGGCGTTGCACACCTCCGCCGACGGCAAATTCCTCTACGTCAGCAACCGTGGCACCGCCAATCAGCTGCTGGTATTCGCCATCGACCCGGCCACCGGCCAGCTCAAAGAGCTGCAACGGCGTTCGGTGGAAGGCGATCACCCGCGTGAGTTCAGCCTCGATCCGAGCGGCAAATTCCTGCTGATCGCCAACCAGAAGAGCAACCAGATTGTCGTGGTCGAGCGTGACGGCAAGACCGGTCTGCTCGGTAAAACCGTGCAAAAACTGCCGATGGACGCCCCGAGCGACCTCAAGTTTCTCGTGCGTCAATAAGCCGCAGGCCCCGGTCTACGGGGCCTGACGCTTTGTATTAATCCTGCTGATAACAGGTAATGGTACAAAGCATTTCAAGCGAGCAACCCTCGAGCGTTAAGTTTGCTTCACGGCCCAACCGGGCAAGCAAGCCAACCGAACACGAGGGTTACCGCCATGAACTTCAATCTCTTCTCGATCATCGCCGCTTCCGCCATCTCCGCCACCGTTGCGTTGCCAGCCAGCGCCAACGTTGAAATCAGCGACAAAAAATCCCACACCCAGAGCTACACCCAGAAATACCTGCAACAGAGCGCCAACTTCTACGCCGCGCTGGATCACAAAGCCCAACACTGAAATTTCCGCCACGTCCTGGTACTGCCAAAGGCTGCGATCTTTTGATCTTGTTTGTTAAAAGCAAAATCAAAAGATCGCAGCCTTGGGCGGTTTTTTTGCGTGCGTTTCGTCAAGTAATAGGTATTTTCAAACGGCGAGATAGATCGGCTAAATAATCAACGAAGCTGATGGTTACTATGCCAAACCCTGAGTGGTTGCCCGGGCTTTTTTGATCGATTCTGTGGACCTCGAAACATGTCCACGGAGCACACATCATGGCCAGTTCAATCATCACTTCCGCCAAACGCGGCGCCTACCTGGCCATCGGTCTGTACCTGGCCATGGTGCTGTTCGTCAGCCTCTCGTCCCAATCGCAGCACAGCTTCGATGCACCGATCCAGGTCGCGCATCCCGGCATCCAGTTCGAACTTCGCTCGCAAAATGCAGCGGTGGATTCAACCGGACTCGCGGGAGCCGTCGGAGCATGAAAGGCTACAGATTCTGGGTCATCGCCGGCCTGGCGCTCATGACCAATGGCGCGTCCTTGTTGGGATTCGGTCAGGGCTCGGTCGGCGGGCTAGCCCGGGCCATAGAGGCCAACCACACCATCGCCCACAACATCGAGCGGGCCAATGCGCTGGGGCTGCTGGCCGGCAATCCGCCGGTGAAAACCGAAGTGAGTTTTCTCGGACCATTCCAAGTGGATTGCTCGGCCATCGGCATGTGCCAGGTACTGGCGTAAGGCGCTTACTTTTTCATGATGGCGGTGAATAGATCCGACTCAAGAAAGCGTTGTAACCACGCCTGCAATCTTTCATAAGGTGTCGTCGCAAACCACTCACGATCAACATGGGCAAACTGGCGTACGAAGGGCAGCAGCGCGATATCGGCCAGGCAGGGATGATCGGCCAGTAAGTAATCGCGACTCTTCATCATCTTATTCAAGTGGCGCAAAAACACTTCACATTCGGTCCTATAAACTTCCATCGGTTGTTCCGGATAACGCTCGGCGTACTTGTAGCGATTCAGATGCACCTTGAATATCTGATCGTTGCCCTGAATCAGCTTGTCCGCCCACAACGCCCCGAACGAATCATCCTTGAGCAACCAGTCATCCGGATCATTCTGCGCCAGCGCCCAGCGCATGATTTCCAGGCTCTCATCGATCACCTGACCACCGGCATCCAGCACCGGCACCGTGCCCTTGGGCGAGATCGCCAGCATCTCGGCCGGTTTGGCCTTGAGGCTGACTTCGATGATCTCGACCGGCACGCCCGAATAACGCAGGGCCATCCGCGCCCGCATCGCATACGGGCAGCGGCGGAACGAATACAACGTGTTCATTTCACCTCCAGTGTGCTCAAACCATTGCCCTGACGCTGCACCTGAATCTGCACCGGAATCCGCTCGTGCATTTCCTGTACGTGGGAAATCACCGCGACCTTGCGGCCCTGTGCCTGCAAGCCGTCGAGGGCGTCCATGGCCAGTTGCAGGGATTCCGGATCGAGGCTGCCGAAGCCTTCGTCGATGAACAGCGATTCGATTTTCAGTGTGCTCGACGCCATCGAGGCCAGGCCCAATGCGAGAGCCAGCGACACCAAAAAGGTTTCGCCGCCGGACAGCGAATGCACCGAGCGCAGTTCGTCGCCCATTTCGGTGTCCATCACCAACAGGCCGAGCATGCTGCCGCCACGCTTGAGGCGGTAGCGCTTGACCAGTTGCCGCAGTTGCACGTTGGCGTGATGCACCAGCAGGTCGAGGTTGTAGGCTTGGGCGATTTTGCGGAAGGTATCGCCAGTGGCCGAGCCGATCAGCGCATTGAGCCGCGCCCAGCGCTGATACTCGGCATAGGCGTCGGCGATCTGCTGCGCCAGCGCGCAATTGGCATTCTGCCGGCGCTGATCCTCGACTTGCTCGGCACGCAGCTCGGCGCAGAGCTGTTCGCTCGCGCTGCACTGATTCTGCACGTCGGCGAGGGCAGTGGTGAGTTGTTCGGCTTCAAGGTTGCCGTTGTGCTGCGCCTGATGCTCGAGCAACTGGCGATCACGTTCCTGCAACAGCACTTTGGCGTGTTCCAGGGCTTTTTCGTTGCGCTGCAAACGCTCGCGCAACTCGCCAACCTGCGCGTCATCGACCCGCAGCAGATCTTTGAGGCCACCGTCATCCAGTTCCGGGTGACGGGCGCGCCAGTCGGCAATCTTGCCGGCCAGATCGCGGTCTTCGGTTTCCAGCGCCTGCAAACGCTCCTGCTGCGCTTTGAGTTCGGCGGCGATTTGCACGAGTTGCGTGCGCACGCCTTGCAGTGCCTGAGTTGTGGTGGATTCGGCGATGCGCGCCTGTTCTACCGCCAGTTCAAGCTGCTGTTGCCAGTGTTCGGCGCAGTTGTGATCGCCCAGCAATTGCGCGAGTTTCTCTTGGCTGGCCTGTTGCTGAGAGGTCAGTGCATTGAACTGCTGTTCAGCGTTTTGCAATTGCTGCACGCGGTTTTGCTGACGATCCTGTTCCTTCTCAAGCGTCTGCTGGCGTTGTTGCTGTTCGGTCAGTTCTTCTTTTTGCTGATCGATTTGCGCCAGACGCTCGGCGATCTGCTGGTCAAGCTGCATGAAGGTCGCAGCCGGCTCGGCGCGGAGAGCTTCGTGAGTCTCGGAGGGCAGCAGTGTGGCGAAGGCTGCGAGCTCTTCGTCGAGACGCTGGCGGTCAGCGCTCAACTCGCGCTGCTGATTGCTCAGGTGCTGCGCCGCTTGCTGGTGCGCGGTTTCGGCGTGACGCAGTTGCTGGGTCAGGCGCGCCGCATCCTGTTGCAGCGTGAGCAAGGCCGTCTGGCGCTGTTCGTCTTGCGTGATGCTCTGGTTCAGTTGATCGTTCTGGCGAGTCAGCCAGTCAGCGCGTTTGTCGCTGGCCTGATTCAGCAACGGCGCGGCCAGCGGATGAGCCTCAATGCTCGGCGTCAGCGCTTGCTGTTGAGCGGCGAGTTGTTCCTGTTGTTGCAGCAACTCTTTCTGCTGGGCAATCACGCCACCGACACTGGTTCGCAGCTCGGTGATTTTTTCCTTCAGTTGATCGACCGCTTGTTGCGCGTTCGCCTGCTCGCTTTCATCGTGCCGACCGAGACTCTGCAGCAGCGCCTCCGGCTGGTGATACGGATGTTCATTGCTGCCGCAGACCGGGCACGGCTGGTCGTCCTGTAACTGCGCACGCAGCTCTTCGACGCTGGCACTGCGGGCCAGACGCTGGCGTTCGAGCAACTCACGGGTGACGTTGAGGGTCTGTTCGGCGACGGTCAGTTCGGACTTGGTTTTCACCCCGTCCTGGGTCAGGCGCTCGCGCTCCTGTTGCGCATCGAGCTGACGCAGTTGCAGCTCGGCACCACGTTTGTCCAGGTCCTGCTGGCCGGCCCAAAGGCGTGTCAGCTCTTCGATCGCGCGCAGTTGCTTGCGATTGTCCTGCAACAGAGTGCCGAGGATGCCGATCTGTTCGGCGACTGCATTCGGCTCGGCGCCAGCCTCTTTGAACAGCACTTCCAGCTGCTGCTTTTGCGTGGCCAGTTCTTCGGTGGCGCGGGCAGCGTTCCGTTCGAGATTCGCCAGTTCGCTTTCGCCCTTGTTCAACCGGTTGCCGATCAGCATCAATTGCTGCAAGCGATCGCGGTAGGCATTCCAGGCTTCGCTCAACGGTGCCAGATGAGCACTTTGCTGAAGATCGGCGGCGATGCGTTGCAAGCGTTCGGCGACCATTTTCTGTTGGTCGAGCAGGGTCTGGATCGCGCTCTGGCCCTGGGTGCAGGCCTGTTCGGCGTTTTGCTTGGCTTCGGCACCGGAGGCGACCTCCCTGGCGAGGTGGGCGAGGGTGCTTTGCTCGTCGAAAGCCTGACGCAACAGCGGCGCACTTTCGCTCTGTTGCGTCTGTGCCTGGGTCAGGGCGACTTGCGCGTTGGTGAGATCCCGCTCCAGTTGTGTCTGGCGTTCAGTCATCTCGCCTTGTTGTCGATTGTGCGCACTGATCTGCGCTGCCAACGGTGTCAGCAGCGAATCGATTTCAGCCTTGCGGGCGAACTGGTGCCGTTGCGGGGCAAGTTGTTCAAGGCGCGTCAGTCGCAAGCGTTCGCCGGCCAGCGTTTCGCGTTCGTGTTCGGCGCCCTGCAGTTGTTCGGCGGCTGCCTGCTGCGCGTCCTGCAACAGGTGCAGATCCTTGAGCCAGGTGTGTTGTTGTTCAAGCTGTTTGAGCTGGGCCTGCTGCAATTTCAGTTGTCGCTGGGCAGTGTTGAAGCGTTCGTCGAGTTCGGCGCGAGCCTCGGGCGGCAGCGGGGTCATGCCGGTGGCCTGATCCTGCAACTGCTTGTGGGCTTCGCGCGCCTCTTTGGTCTTGTCGAACGCGCGCCGGCCGAGGCGGGTGTAGAGCGCGGTGTCGGTGAGTTTTTCCAGCAGTTCGCTGCGGTCGTTGTCATCCGCCTTGAGGAAGGCACTGAACTCACTCTGGGCCAGCAGCACGGCGCGGGTGAACTGTTCGAAGTTCAGGCCCAGCGCTGCTTCGAGCTGAACCTTGTACTCGCCTTTCTGGCTGGCGAGCAGTTGATCCTGATCGATGTCGCGCAGGCTCTGACGGCTGGCCTGCAACTTGCCGCCGGCCTTTTCCCGGGCGCGGTTGGCTTCCCAGCGTGCGCGATAGCGGCGTCCATCGACACCGACAAAATCCACTTCGGCAAAACCTTCACCCGTGCCGCGCCGCAGCAGGGTGCGCGGGTCGCCGGTGGCGATTTCGCCGTCGGCGTCCGGCACCTTGGCGTCACGGCTGGTGTTGTTCAAACGCGGCACAGAGCCAAACAACGCCAGGCACAGGGCATCGAGCAAGGTACTTTTGCCCGCGCCGGTCGGGCCGGTGATGGCGAACAGACCGGCGCTGGCCAGCGGTTCGGCGGTGAAGTCGATCTCGAACGGGCCGGCCAGCGAAGCAAGGTTCTTCAAACGAATGGCGAGAATCTTCATGGCTGCTCGCCCTCCATCTGTACGTCTTGCAGCAGTTCGGCGAAGTCCTTGAGGGTTTGCTCGTCGACCTCGTTGCCGTAATTGTCGAGCCAGGCGCGGCTGAACAATTCCTGTGGTGTTAGCTGGTCCAGTTCGATCAGCGCGCTGCCGTCCTCGGCGCCATCAGCACCACGGTTACCGGCGTATTCGGCCGCGATCCGCACCAGACGCACGGCTTTGCCTTGCAGGGCGCTTTCGACTTGATGGCGCAAGTCTGGCTGCGGCTCGTCGAGGCGCACCCGCACTTCCAGCCATGGCTGGCGCTGGGTTTCGGCCAGCAGGTCGATGTTCGGCAGGTCGGCCAGTTGCAACAGGATTTCTGTGAGCGGCGCAGGGCCGAGACGTTGCAGATTGACGGAGCGGGGGATCAGCATTGGCTCGACGCTGATCAGTGTTTCGCCGTCGAGCACGACATCGAGAATCTGGTGTTGATAGCCGATTTCCGAGAACGACAACGGGATCGGCGAGCCGCTGTAGCGAATCCGCTCTTCACCGTTGACCTTCTGCGGCTTGTGCAAATGGCCGAGCGCAACATAGCTGATGCTCGCCCCGAACAGACTGGCCGGCAGGGCTTCGGCGTTGCCGATGATCAGGCTGCGTTCGGAGTCTTCCGACACCGACCCGCCGGCCATGTGCGCATGGCTGATGGCGACCAGTGCCTGGCCCGGCTGACGCTTGGCGTTGGCCGCTTCGATCAGCCATTCATGTACTTGGCCAATGCCGCGCAGATAGTTGTCGCCCAGATGTGCGCCAGTTACTTCGGCAGGCCGCAGGAACGGTAACGCGAGGCACCACGCGGCGATTTCGCCCGAGGCATTCGGCAGCGGCAACAACAGACGCTCCGCATCCAGTTGCCCGTCGTCCAGCCACAACACCCGGCCCAGCGCATGGGTGCGCAAACGTCGCATCAACGGTGCGGGCAGTTCGATCCGCGAGCCGGAATCGTGGTTGCCGGCGATCATCACGATGGTCAGCAACGGTTGCTGTTCGTGGGCGCTGACGATGAAATCGTAGAGGCGTTCCTGGGCTTTGACCGGCGGATTGACCGTGTCGAAGATGTCGCCGGCGATCAGCAGCACATCCGGCTGCGCCAGCTTCAATTGGCGCAGCAGCCACTCGAGAAAACAGGCGTGCTCGAAATCGCGCTCCTGGCCGTGAAGGTTTTGCCCAAGGTGCCAGTCGGAGGTGTGAAACAGACGCAAGGCAAACTCCGCAACAGAAATAGATGATGGCCGCGTGCAATGGAGTGGCGGCTGGAAAGAGAGGGAGTTTACTGGCAAAAGGTCTGGAATGCAGAAAGGGCAGACAAATCGCAGACGCGGGCCGCTCAGACTCAGCGACCCGCGTTTGCGATGTGTACAGCCTGCCTCGGGGTAGCGGGTTTCGTCGGGTGGCTGTACTTGAACGGTTATTTGCGCAGTAGCACTGCGCCTGCCAGCGAAGCTGCGAGGGCAAGCACGGCTCCCGCCAGAAATGCCATGGAATAGCCGCTGCTCAATGCCTCGAGCGGCGCGAGACCGCTCTCCACAAGGTGGTCACGATGGTATGCGGCGAGGCTGCTGATGAATGCCAGGCCTAACGCGCCTCCCATCATGAAGGATGTATTGACAATGCCCGAGGCGAGACCGGACTCGCTGGGGGGGACATCGTTCATGGCGGCGACGAGGACCGGATTGAAAGCCATCCCGGCACCCAATCCGAGCAAGAGCATCCCAGGCAAGACGTCCATCAGAAAATCGCCGTTGACCGGTGCTCGCGACAGCAGGAGCAGCCCTGCTGCGGCCAGCGCGAGGCCTGCTACCAGCGGCGGCTTGATTCCGTAGCGGATGATCAGTCGAGAGGACAGGCTCAAAGAACACACGGCCATCACGAGGTTGGCGGGCAAAAACGCCAACCCTACCTCAAGCGGGCTATAGCCCAATACCTGTTGCAGGTACAGAGCACAAAGAAAAAACCAGGCGAACATCGAGGTTGCCCACAGCACGCCGATCAAATTGGCCGTGCTCAGGTTTCGCAGCCGGAACAGTCTTAGCGGCACCAGCGGTTCTTTCACGCGAGTTTCTATGACCAGGAACAGCACGAAGGACAAGGCCGCCAGAGCCAGTAATCCGAGGGTTTGCACAGATCCCCAGCCGACGTGATTGCCATTCATGATCGAATACACCGCCAGCATCAGTGCGGCAATGATGGTGATGGCTCCGCCGACATCGAGCGAGGCCCTGCTGGTGTTTTCGGCTGGCGGCAGCAACCGCAGGGTTAAGCCAAGGACGATAACGCCCAGAGGCAGATTGACCAGGAAAATCGAGTGCCAGTCATAAGTGTTGGTCAGCACGCCACCCAGTAATACGCCAATGCTGCCGCCGCCGGCACACACAAAACTGTAGGCGCCGATGGCTTTCGCGCGCTCGATCGGGTCGGTAAACAAATGAATGATCAGTGACAACGCCGTGGCGGTGACCAATGCACCGCCGAGGCCCTGAAAGCCCCGTGCCGCTACCAGTGTCCATTGCGTCGATGCCATGCCGCAGGCCAGCGATGCCAGTGTGAAGATCGTGACCCCGGTAATAAACAGATTGCGCTGCCCGTACAAGTCGCCCAGACGACCGCCCAGCAACAGGAAACCGCCGAACGTCAGCAGGTACGCATTGACGATCCAGGCCAGCGATACATCGCTAAAGCCCAGTTGCAGTTTGATCGAAGGTAACGCGACGTTAACGATGGTGGTGTCGAGCACAATCATCAACGTGGCCAGGCAAATAATCATTAAGGCTTGCCAGCGTTTCTCGCGATAAGCGTCCTGCGCAAGGCTCAAGGGAAGTGAGCGAGTGCTTATATCATCCATAAAAAATATCCATGTAATAAGTTGCTTGAGTAAATGATCCTGGAAGTGCCGAATTTATTGGGCGAAGTAGGATTTTGGTGCAGGTTTTTTCACGCAGCGGGTACGATGTTTAAACAGGTTTCACAGGCGAAAAATGTGATTTCGCAGTGAATGTAGCCCAATATTTGATATTTGCAAGTCGGGTTGCTTCATGCGCTTTTGGTGATGTAGGCTCCTCGTCAATAGTTGATGTCAGGGCCGCACTCTAGTATCAGTCGTTAGTCGTAACCTATTGTAATTGTGTATGTTTTTAGAGTTTATGGACTGGGCGTTTAATTAAGCGCCGAATAGTGGCCGGGAGGGCCGATATACAATGCACAGGCTCGCAAGTTGCTATGAAGAGCTTATATTCGAGCGCATCGAGAATAATCGGGCCGATCCTGGTTGCATGCTGTCATATGGCTTCTTGCTTCATGGCGATATAGTGGCAACTGTGCTGGGTGACGCACTGAATACTTTGATGCGCCGCCATTATCGGGTGGCTTTTAGTACATTCGTGAGAAGAGCCTCCGGTGTTCATGTTTATCCGGCTGCCATGCCGGAAAACGTCCTGGAATATGTAGAAAGTCCTCCTCTGAGTGACACGGGTGTTGTCTGCAATCTGGCCGCTTCGCTCCCGGAAAACCGACTGTTTCGCTTCACGCTGACCCGCCATTCGGAGCATCTCCACCATCTGCGTTTGACGTTCAGCCATCTGATATTCGACGGGCAGTGCTATCGGATATTTTGCAACCTGCTGTCCCGCCTTTACGGACAAGCGCATGTGCAGCCCGAATCGGTCTCTGAGATACAAAGTCCGCGTAGTCGTGCAGGCAAGGCGGTGCCCCCGGAATCAGTCGATTCTCTGGCGTTCTGGAAGGATCGGCTGAGCCGGTATCCGCTGGGTCAGGCACTGCCATTTCTCAAGGCGGGGCATCGCGGCGAATCGTCTTTTGTGACGGTGAAACGCTCGCTGAACGGCCCGAGCTGTGCGGCGCTCCAGAACGTTGTAGCCGAGTCGAACAGTACGTTGTTCAGGCTGATCGTGGCTGCGACGGCCATCACCATTGCGCGTTACAGCAATGATCAGGATCTTGACGGGGTCAGCATTGCGCACACCCTCGACACTCGGCAAGAGCCTACATCGCCAGGGTGCTTCACCAGCCTTGTGCCCCTGTGGATTCCACATCATCCGGATTGGTCACCTCGCCAGTATCTCAACCATGTGGATCAGGAGCGCCGAGCTGTCAGGCCGCATCAGCAATTGGCGCCGCAGCGGTTGTTGGGCCTGGCTGAGGAGCGGCTCAACCGCAATCGTCCGGTCTTGAACGTTGTGGTCAATCAGTCGGAAGGGCTGTTGCCCAGAGCCTGCCCAGAGCTGGAATCGCTCAGGGTCGAACTGGTTGAACGGCCGACCACCGGCGGGCCTTACGACCTGGCGGTGAATTTCCATCACGAGGCTGATGAGTTGGTCCTCAGTGTCGATATTCCTCGCAGTCTTGCCACGCCAGCGCTGGTCAACGAGTGGGCCGATAATCTGCTGCAAGTGTTGAATCGATTTGTCATTGATGGCGACACCGCTATCGATGCCATTGATTTCAGCCAGCCTTTACGGCCGGCTGCCTGTGGTGATGTGCAGGCACTGACCGCGGCCGACAGCGTGGTCGCACGCTTTCGAGAGCAGGTGCAACGGCGTCCGGAAAAAATCGCCGTTCAGGCACCGCAACAGGTGCTGACGTACGCACAAATGTTCGACCAGGCTCAGCATCTGGCCCGACAGATTCAAGCGGTTGTACAGGACACCTCCCTGCGGCAGGGTATCGGTCTGATGCTGGGGCGCTCTTCGTGGCTACCGGTGTCGATGCTCGCTGCACTGAATCTGCAGGTGCCGTTTATTCCGCTGGACAGCGCGCTGCCGGCACAGCGACTGGACGCCATCCTCGCGACAACGCGAATGGCCGTGGTGCTCAGTGACGGACAGGCCGATGTTGCCGGCCTGCGTGCTCGCCATCCAGACGTGCGGGTGATCGACCTGCCTTGCACTGCCGCGATATTGCCACATGACAGTCAGGAACCGCTGCGGCAACTGGGTTGTGATCAGGCCTACATTCTGTTCACTTCGGGTTCGACCGGTGTGCCCAAGGGGGTCGCCCCGACCCGAGAAAATTTGGCGAATTTTCTCTTGGCCATGACGTTCGAGCCGGGGTTCTGTGAGGAAGATCATTTCCTGGCATTGACGCCCATCAGTTTCGATATCTCGATTCTCGAACTGCTGTTGCCACTGGTCGTCGGCGCCACACTGGAAATTGTAGAGGATGAGGTCCGGCGCTCGGCACCCGCACTCTCACAGTACATCAATGAGTCGGCGGCCACGGTTGTCCAGGCCACGCCGGCGTCCTGGCGTTTGCTCAAGAATGCTCGCTGGTCCTGCCCCCGCTCATTGACGATTGTCTGCGGCGGCGAAGCGCTGACGCCTGATATCGCTCGGTTCCTGCTGCGCGACAGGCACCTGCTGTACAACGTGTATGGCCCTACAGAGGCTACGATCTGGGCGTCTTGCGCGCGAATTGATGATCCGCAGGTGATTCACCTCGGTCGCCCGCTACTCAACAATCGTTTCTACGTTGTTGATGAGCACTTACAAACCGTCGCCAGTGGCCAGGCCGGGGAGCTGCTGATAAGTGGCGCCAACGTCGCGCCAGGTTATTTGAATGTCGATAGCCAAAACGCATTCATCGATGTACCCGGTATACAGGGCAAGGTTTACCGTACCGGGGATCGTGTCAGGCATTTCGGTGAGGGCCAGCTGACCTATCTGGGGCGCGCCGACAGTCAGCTCAAACTCAACGGCCATCGAATCGAACTTGAAGAAATCAATGTGCGTCTCGCCGCATTGCTCGGGTCGGTGGAGGTGTTCACCGTCGTGCGCACGGGTACCGTTCCCCACTTATGCAGTTTTTATTGGTCGGGGCAGGGTGATGCCGTGGATGAATCGAGCGTCCTGGCGGAACTGAAGAAAGCCCTGCCGCTTTACATGATTCCATCTGCCTTATTGCCCCTGGAAGCGATCCCGCTGACCTCGAGTGGCAAGGTCGATTTGCGCCGCCTGGCCAGCGCGCCGCTGACGCAACTGAGCGCCAAAGCTATTGGCGCAGGCACACCACTGGCAACCCCGGCGCCCGCAGTTGCGACGTTTGCGGACAGCGAGGCCAGCGTTCGCGCAATTATCCTGTCGTGTCTGGGGGTGAACGTTCATGACCGCCACTTACCTCTGGGCTGGCTGGGGTTGAACTCGATTTCCTACAATTTGCTGTCTCAGGCGCTGTCCGATGAGCTCGGCGTGCGCATTGCCCCGCATCGTTTCTATGCACTCAACACGCTAGCCGCCATCAGCGCAGAACTGTCGAATCTTTCGCCGCTCGAAGCTGATACCGATAGCCAGCAGGCGCAGGCGAAACCGCAACCGAACTCTTCGGCCGAGCAGGACGGGCAGGTCGCGATCATCGGGTACTCCGTGCTGATGCCGGAAGACCTTGAAGCCCCCGCGTTCTGGCAGGCGTTACTGGACAATCGAAACCTGATCTCCAGTACCTTGCGTCCCGGTTTCACCGCGCCTTTGCACGGCGGCTTTCTGAAGAATATCAAGACGTTCGATGCCCGACTGTTTTCCATCTCGCCGCTGGAAGCCAATTACATGGACCCGCGTCAGCGACTGCTTTTGCAGACGACCTGGCGTACGCTCGAAGACGCCGGCTATGCGCCGCAAACCCTGGCCGGCACTCGAACCGGCTGTTACATCGCAGGCACCGGCGCCGACTACGCGACCTTGCAAGCGAGGTTCTCGACGCCACCCAACCCGTACACGCTGCCCGGCAACTCGTTGAGTATTCTGGCCAATCGTCTGTCGAGCTTCTTTGATTGGCGCGGTCCGTCATTCACCCTTGATACCGCCTGCTCGGGTTCATTGAGTGCATTGGTCAAGGCGTGTCAGGATCTGGCTTCGGGCGTGTGCGACGTCGCCCTGGCGGGTGGTATCAACCTGATTGCCGATGAGCAGATTTCCCTTGGGCTGCAGGCCGGCAACTTCATGTCGCCACGTTTTCGTTGTGCCAGTTTCGATGAGTCTGCAGATGGCTACGTCCGCGCAGAAGGTGTCGGTTGCTTCTTGCTCAAGCCCTTGCGTCAGGCGCAGCTGGATGGCGATGCCATTCATGGCGTTATCCTGGCGCATGGCGAAAATCATGGCGGCCGTGCCAACTCCCTGACTGCACCCAACCCGGCCGCTCAAGCGGCACTGTTGACCCGGGTCTACACTCCCGCGCTTGCCGCGCAAGTCAGCTACATCGAGACTCACGGCACTGGCACGCTGCTGGGCGATCCTATCGAAATCGATGCGCTCAAGAGTGCGTGGCGCGAACTGTGTCCGAACCAGCCGCCGCAATCGGTCTGGCTGGGGGCGGTGAAATCCAATATCGGTCATCTGGAACCAGCCGCCGGAGCTGCCTCGCTGGCCAAAGTACTGCTGGCCATGCAGCACAGCACGCTGACGGCGAACCATCATTTCAATCGTCTGAATCCACTGATCGATCTTGAGCCGTCACCGTTCTCGATCCTCAGTCAGACACGGCCATGGCCCTCGCCGCAGGTCGCCGGTATCAGCTCTTTCGGTTTCGGGGGTGCCAACGCTCACCTCGTGGTCGGCCAGGCGCCTCGCCGTGAGCCTTGTGCCAGTCTTCACGACAGTTACCTGGTGACGTTGTCGGCGGCAAGCGACAAAGCCTTGCAAGCCATGCGGGAACAGCTCCGAGACTTTTTGTATCGCACGACGCAGTCCGATCCTTCGCTGCTTGGCCTGGAGCAGGTCGCTTACACGTGCAATAACGGTCGGGCTCAGGCGGAGTACCGATTGGCCTGGGTGGCCAGCAGCCTTGCCGATCTGGTGCAGCAGATGGCATTGCCGTCGGCCTCATGGCGCGCCACCGCGCAAGCCAATGGGAGTATTGCCGCCTCGCTGCCGGCAGATCTGCCCAGGCATGAAAGGTTGTCCGCCCTTCGAGAGTGCTTCTTGCAGGGTGAGACACTGGATTGGGCAAGCGTGCATCAGGGTGAAAGCGGCCAGCGGGTGCACCTGCCGACGTATCGCTTCGACGAGCGCGAATACTGGTTTGACCAGGTCCGACCTCAGCGTGCCGCACAGGGATCGCTCGGATGATGGGGGCGGGTATTTTTGCACCGTTCATTCAACAAGTAGGCGACCACGAAGCGACGCTCTGTGTGCCGCCTCATCATCCGTGTTTTTCCGATCATCAGGTGCGATCGTTGCCGGTGTTGCCCGGTGTGAGTTACCTGGAACTGGTCCTGAACACCGCGACGATGCTCTTTCCACACTTCAGGGCAAGCACGCTTGAGGACTGCCTGTGGCTCAGACCGTTTCTTGGCAACGTCGCGTCGCCGCGCCTGAATATCGAGCTCAAGCCCGCCGGCAATCAGCGCCTGGCATTTACTGTTGCTGACCAGGATCACACCTATGCCCTCGGCTGCCTTTGCAGCGAGGCCTCCGTCACGCAAGTGCCTGCGCAGGGGCAGCGCATTCGCGAGCAATTGTTACTGAACTCAAGCCGCCATTTCGACCATCAGCAGGTGTACGCAGAGTTCAGTGGCATGGGCATCGATTACGGCCCGTTCTTCAAAAAGATCAGCCATGTGCGCATCCATGAACAACTGTCGCTGGCGCTGCTTTCAAGGCAGGCCGGCGCCGGGTTCTGTTTCAGTAATCTGCTGGACTGCGCGTTTCAATCGGGCATGGCGATTTCCATCGGTACCGAGCGAGGCAGCCTGATGCCGTTCTCGCTGGGCACGCTGGTACTGCATGCGCCCATCGACTTCAGTCACACGAATGAATACTGGGTCACTACCCGGAAACATACTGAGTTCCGAACCGATATCTGTGTGCTCAGCCATGACGGCAGACCACTGATTTCGGTTCGCGACCTGGGCGTCAAGCCGTCTCTTCTGTAAAGCGCAGATCATATTCATATGGAGGTGAAACATGAGCCAGCCCGTTCTTCCGTTCTCCCAGGTTGCATCATTGGTGTACGCACCGAAGTGGCAGTGTTCGAAGCTTCAGCTCGACACTCGCCCCTGCATCGAACGTGACATTCTGGTTGTGGTGCCAGCCGCACAGACCGCGACCTTCGATGCGCTCAAACAGTGGTTACCCGAGGCCCAGTCGTTATTGCTCACGGCTGAAAACGTCGAGCGGGCAGGGGGGATGGTCGAGAGCGGTGCGGTTTCGCGCATTGTCTTCATGTCGGTTACGCCGTGGCGAGACGGTGTCGATGATCAGGCGATAAAACTCTTTCTGCAGATGAACAAACGGTTGGCGGGTCTGGCGCATCTGCGGCTGGATATCGTGACGGTCAAGTCGATCGTGTCACCGGCTGCCGAAGCACCGACCCATCCGGTTGACAGTGTCTACATGGGGCTGGGGCAAACGGCGGCCAAGGAGTTCAGTGGCTGGGACGTGCGTTGTTTCTCCCTGGCAGCGTTCACAGCGGAGCATTTTCGGGCGGCGTTGCAGGGACACTTTCCGGTCGAGAGCGGGCAACCGGTCAGCCTTGATCACCAGCAATGGTGGACACCGACACTGGTTGCGCAACCGCTGACGCCTGTCGACTCGGCCAAGGGGTTCAAGCAGGGAGGCACCTACCTGATATTCGGCGCCGCGGGTGGTCTGGGCAGCATGCTCGCCCACTACCTGGCCAGTCGTTACCAGGCTCGTCTGATTCTCGTCGGTCGTCGCGCCAACGCCGATGAACTGCTCGCGGCCCTGCGTCCCCAGGCCGCCAGTGTGGTGTATGAGCAGGTCGACCTGACTGATGCGGCCGCCGTCACGGCGCTGATGGCGCGTTACCCGCAAATAGACGGGATCATTCACTCGGCATTGCTGCTCGATGATGCGGTGCTGAGCAACATGACCGAGCAGGCGTTAATGCGTGTGCTGGAGCCGAAGTTGCACGGCATGGTCAATCTGCTCAATGCGGTACGTGGCCGTGACTTCGATTTTGTCCTGCTGTTTTCCTCGATCCAGTCCTACATTGCCAATGCCGGCCAGGCCAACTACACCGCAGCCTGTGTCAGCAAGGACGCACTGGGGGGGCTGTTGCGCGATGTACTGATGGTAAACACCAAAGTCATCAACTGGGGTTATTGGGGTTCCATCGGCATTGTGGCGTCGCCCCTTTATCGTGAGCGGATGCAAAAACTGCAGATCGGCTCGATCGAAGCGCCGGAAGGCCTGGCGATCATCGAAGCGTTGCTGCACAGTGCCGTCCCTCAGATCAGCGTGGTCAAAGCGTCAACGCAAGCCTTGCAGCGGTTACGCATCACCCCTCATCCCGACGTCGCGACCGCGTCCCCGGTGAGCGATTCGCTTGCGCTGCTGACTGCAATTGTCCCGACGTTTGATCCTCACAGCGAGGCGGTGCGGCGCAATATCGGCTTGTCCCTCGGGTTGCAAAACTACGCCCGAGCACGTCTGGCGCAGACCACCATTCCAGCGGTCACGGTGCCTCGGCACGCCAAACTGGTGGCGGCCATCAACGCCATCTCGCCCAGTGACGGCCCCACCCGTGAACAATTGCTCAGTGAATTTCCGCAAAGTGCCGGGCATGTCACATTGCTTGACGCTTGCCTGGCGCGCTATCCACAAATACTCAGCGGCGAAATCGACCCTTTGACGGTGCTGTTTCCCGAAGGCAGCTTTGCGCTGGTCGAGCCGGTGTACCGTGACAATCCGCTGGCGGACTATTTCAACAATATCGTGGCGCAGGTCGTCGACAGATTTGTCCGTCAGCAAGCTCGTCCCTTGCAGTTGCTTGAAGTGGGCGCGGGTACCGGCAGTACCTGTCAGTTTGTACTTCCGGTGCTGCGCGGAAGCGAGGCCACTTACACGTTTACTGACCTCTCACATGCCTTTTTGAACAAGGCACGCGCGCGTTTTTCCGAATACGGATTCGTACGGTACGAACTGTGCGATATCGCCCGGCCGCCCACCAACGACCAGCGCTATGACGTGATTATTGCGACGAACGTCATCCATGCGACTGCCGATCTTCCGGCGACGCTGGCCAACGTTCGTGATCGGCTGGCGCCTGGCGGCATCTTTATTCTCAACGAAATAACCTCCTGCCAGGACTACGCCACATTGACGTTTGGCCTGACCGAAGGCTGGTGGTTGAGTGTTGATCCTTACCGGATTCCCAACAGCCCGCTGGTGGCCGCCGCGACCTGGCAGTCCTTGCTGCGCGAGGCCGGCTTCAGCGCAACGATGGGTCACGGCACTGAAGATCAACAGGTGCTCGTTGCCAGACTGGAACCCGCCGGCGTTGTGTCTGCTCCAGTGGCCGGCGCCGCTCCGAGCGTTGACTTCGGCGGTGATTCGCGCACGAAGGTCGAGCACTGGGTTCGCCGGGTGATCGCTGATGTGCTGCACGCCTACGAATACGAAATCGATGTGAACCAGCCTTTCAACGAATACGGCGTCGATTCGTTGATTGCAATGGAGTTGCTCAAGCCCTTCAAGGAAAGCCTGGGTTACTTGCCGGCCACCGTGTTGTTCGAACATCCGACTATCTCGCGTCTGGCAGAGCACTTTCTGACGGAGTTCAGTGAGCAGGTGCAGCGCGCGGCCGGCGCCATGCCGGATCCGGCCCCTGGCACAGAGCACGCAGCCGCTGTCGTCATGCCGACAGCACCCGCGCCGGCAGCCTCATCGCAACAGGCCAGGGTGTTCCTGCGCCAGGTGATCGCCGAGACAATGTTGATGGAGCCCGACGAATTGGAAGACACGGTGCCGTTCAAGGAATACGGCATTGATTCGATCATTTCTCTGGAGTTGCTCAAACCGTTGCGAGAGCGGTTTGGTTATTTGCCGGCGACATTGCTGTTCGAGTATCCGACAGTCGAGCGGTTGGCGACCTACCTTGAGCAGCACTACCCCGATGCCGTCGCGCCGCAAGTAACGGGGCCTGCATCGATGACAACAGATGTGCCGGGCGAGCCGGTTCAGGCCGCTGTTTCGGGTGACGGCATGGACACCGCGTTGCAGGCACGTGCCGATGACCTGGCAGTCGTCGGTGTGGCAGGGCAGTTTCCCGATGCTGACGATGTGCAAGCGTTCTGGGCGAATCTGCTGGCCGGGCGGCAGTGCACCGCCACAATTCCTGCGCAACGCTGGCCACTGAAAGGCTTCGAGAACCCACGCAGTCCACTTGAAGGCGGGAGTTACACCTCGGCAGGTGGATTTGTGCGGGATGTCGACGCGTTCGACTATTCGTTTTTCAGTATCACCCCGCTCGAAGCTCAGCGCATGGATCCGCAGGAACGCCTGTTTCTGCAGAACGTTTATCAGACGTTCGCCGATGCGGGTTATCGGCGCGCAGATCTCAAAGGCAGTGAGACCGGCGTTTTTGTCGGGGTGATGAATGGCGGTTATGCCTGGCATCGTCCTGAAGACCCGAAAGACCCGATGCCAACGTCGCTGTTCTGGTCAATTGCCAATCGTGTTTCCTATCTGTTCGATCTCAAGGGGCCGAGCATGGCCATCGACACAGCCTGTTCGGCTTCGCTGACCGCGCTGCACCTGGCCTGCCAGGCTGTGCGCAATGGCGATTGCAGTCAGGCACTCGTCGGAGGGGTCAACCTGATCGTCAACCCACGCCATTACGAGCAGCTCTGCAGCCTGCACATGCTTTCGCGCTCAGGCACCTGCAGCCCGTTTGGCTCAGAAGCGGATGGTTTCGTCGACGGTGAGGGCGTCTGCTCGATTCTGATCAAACCCTATGCCGAAGCGATCCGCGCCAATGACCGTATCTATGGGGTGATCCGTGGTACTGCGATCAATGCCGGTGGCCAATCCAACGGATACTCGGCGCCCAATCCTCAAGCGCAGTCGCGGGTCGTCGACAAGGCACTTGAACGTGCCGGGCTGACGGCGGCCGATATCGATTTTGTCGAAGCGCATGGCACCGGTACCGAGTTGGGTGATCCGATCGAGATCCGAGGTTTGAGCAGCGTGTTCGACGGACTCACACCGGGTTCGGTCGCCATCGGTTCGGTAAAGGGCAATGTCGGGCATCTGGAGTCGGCAGCGGGGATGACCGGTGTCATCAAGGTACTCAAACAATTACAGGCTCGCACGTTGGCACCTTCGATCAACGCGCAGCAGATCAACCCACTGTTGAACCTCGCCAGTACGCCGTTTTATCTGGTTCGGCAGCCCACGGTCCTGTCGGCGAACGGCACCCTGTACGGTTCGGTGAGCTCGTTTGGCGCGGGCGGGGCGAATGCCCACGCGGTGTTGCAATCGGTGCCGGCGCCGGTGGCCCAACCCGCGGGCGAGGTGAACATCGCGCTGTTGTCGGCGCGTACCGAGGCGGGTTTGCAACGGCAAATCGATGCGCTGCACGACTGGCTGGAGCAGCACGATCCGGCGCTCGGTGCGCTCAGCTACACCTTGTGTTGTGCACGGGAACACTTCGCCCACCGCGAAGGTTACGTGTTCTCCAGCAAGGCACAGTTATTGAGCCTGCTGCGTGAAGACCTGCAGCAGCGTGCGTCGGCACATACTGCCCCGGTCGATCCCGCTTCGATTGCTGTGCCGGTCGGTTCCGCTTCGTTGACGGCGGCGCAGGCGGCTGAGCGGGTGCAGGCATTCAAGGCGGGCCAGGACATTGCGTGGTCGGCATTCTTTGCACGACGCGAGGTCATCTCGTTGCCCGGTTATCCGTTCGAAAAAACCCGGTCGTGGGTCAAGTCGAGTCAAAGTGCGTTCCATCATGCCAATGATCTGGTGCGTCAGCATTCGATTCTCGGCAGCGAAATCGCACCGGCGGCGTGGGCACTTGCACATTGCCTGGAGAGCCGCCGCGACGTGAGCCTGAAGGCCGTGACCTGGCGCAGTGTCATACGTGATCTGGATGATGTGCTGCTGGACATCAACGGCGAGCGCTTCGAGTTGCGCTCACTGGACCACGCACAGATTTACTGCGAAGGCCTGCTGCAACCGGCAGTCGAACCTTCACGGCTGAACTGGCCGGCTGCCGACACCTCGACGAACTTGCTGGAACACCAGCAGATTTACCGGCAGTTCACTGATCTGGGTTATCGCTACGGCGAAGATCTGCGGCCTCTGCGATGGGCAAAGGTAGGGTCGAGCAGTGTCAGGACATTGATTGATGTGGGGCGTGACTGGGGTTATCGGATCTCGCCGGCCCTGATCGACGGTGGCTTGCAAACCGCTATTTTGATCCCGCAATTGCAGGGGCTGGGTGCCGATGAACTGCTGGTGCCGTACCACTTGGGCGAGTTTCAGGTGTTGCGTATTCCGCAGCATGAAGCGGTGTTCTGTCATTGCGTGATGCGCCCGGCGCAGCCCGGTGATCGCTCGGTCACTTTCGATTTGCTGTTTAGTGATGGCCAGGGCAGTCCGCTGATTGTCATGCGCGAGTTGACGTCGGTGGTGGTGCATGAAAACGCGTTGAAAACCGTGCGTCCTGCCGGCGTCGAACGTGATTTTTCGGCGGTTCACCGGCCGTCCCGGATCGTCGCCTTCGACCTCGATTAAGAGAGGAACGCTCATGTTGATAGGTATGTTTCCCGGCCAGGGATCACAGTCCCCTGGTATGGGGCGGGAGTTATTCGCCCGCTATGCACTGCAATGCGAAATCGCCGACGAGATTCTCGGTTATTCGATCACTGCTCTGTGCAAGGGCGATGATGCTGCCCGGATGAACTCGACGGCCTATACCCAACCGGCGATTTTCTTCGTCAGTTGTCTGGCCTGGCTTGATCGTCAACAGCAGGGCGGCGACTTGCCCCAGTTACTGATCGGGCACAGCCTGGGTTTGTATGCCGCATTGTTCGGCGCCGGGGCTTTCGACCTGGCGACCGGCCTGCGCCTGGTGGCCAAGCGAGGCGAGTTGATGGCGGCGGTGCAGGGTGGGGCGATGGCGGCGATCATCGGCGACAACGTCGAGCGTTTGCCCGAGCTGCTGCTTGAACATCAGTTTCATCAAATTGATGTCGCCAACTACAACAGCCCGGTGCAGGCCGTGATCAGCGGCAAGGCCGAGGACATCGACGCGGCGTGCAAAGCGCTGGAACAGCATGGCTTGCGATGTGTGCGGCTTCCCGTCAGCGGGGCGTTCCATTCCCGCTACATGGAGCCGGCCCGGTTGAACTATGTCGCGTTCCTGCAACAGCAGACGCTGGGTTCTCCCGATGGACGGGTAGTTTCCAGCACGAGCGGCGAACGCCTCGGTCAGGCGCATTTACTGGAAGAAATGGCCCTGCAACTGGTGCGTCCGGTGCGTTGGACCCAAAGCATTCGCGCCTTGTGTTCACGCTTTGACGATATTGCCTTCGAGGAAATAGGACCGGGCCAGGTCTTGACCCGTCTGAACGCGCAATTGCTTGCGCACCACTGAACAGCGCTTGAAGACACGGATGAGGTCGATATGAAACGCGAAAGGATTGCGATTATTGGCGGTGGCGCCGCAGGTACGACGGCCGCCTGGCAGTTGCACACACTACATGATGTCACTCTGTTCGAGGCTGGCCCGCGATTGGGGGGGCACGCCTATACCCACCATTTCAATGTCGGTGAGGACACGTTGCACGTCGACATGGGAGTCGAATATTTCAACGAACGTCTGGCCCCCAACCTGTTCGCGATGCTGCAGCAGTTGGGCATCGAGACCTACATCGCGCCCATGTCGTTTCGCGCAGCATTTCCCGGGGTCGACAATGCCTGGAGCAACCTGCACGGCCGCGGGCACCTGCGCGAGGAACTGGCCGATGAGATCGACCGTTTTCATCTGGACATGACCCAGGTGCTCAGCGAAGGAGATCCGCGCTACAAGAAACTCAACATCGGACAGTTCCTCGCCGAGCGCAACTACTCCGAAGCCTTTAAACAGCAGGCATTGCTGCCCCTGTTGACGACGTTTTCCGGATGCAACGCACCCTCGCTGGAATACACGCTCATGTACGTCGCGGTTTCGTTCAACATGAGCCTGTTGTCGTTCTTCACGCCGGGTGTCTGGCGCAAGGCCAAGGGCGGCATCGACGGCTATCTGCGCCTGCTGGGCGAGATACTGGGGGCGCGCGTACGCCTTGCCTGCCCGATACGGCAAGTACGCAAGGAGGCCGGTCGTGGCTGGCGGGTTGAGACAGAACAAGGCGGCATTGAACATTTCGACAGTGTGATCTTTGCGACGCACGCCGATGTCACTCTCAAGTTGCTCGAAGCACCGAGTGCCGAACAACGGGACATTCTTTCGCGTTTCGACTATGTGCCGACCCGCAGTGTGCTGCACACCGATGAACAGCTGCTGGTTGAGGGCGGGCGCGGTGAGTACTGCGAGTTTTCCCGACCTGCCGGTCTCGAGGGCACGGATCATGGGCAACTGACGCGTATCAACAATGCCCTGGCGCCTTATGCCCATGTGCGTGAGCCGGTGTTGGTGACATTCGACCCCAAACAGGCCATTTCCCCCGAACGGCAAGTGTGTGAACAGCACTGGAAGTTGCCGAAGCTGCGCCCGGTCGACTTCTACCAGAAGTCGCGCTATCGCCGCATTCAGGGGCTGGGGAAACTCTGGTACTGCGGCACCGACACCTCACTGACCGGTCACGAAGGGGCGGTGGTGTCGGGGTTGGTCATTGCCCACCGCCTGGGTGCCGACCATCCCTTTGCCGAAAATAATCTGGCGGCCATTCAGTTCAATGTCATCAAGGATCTGATGGGGGTGCACCGCCCCTCCGAGCGCTTCAAGGCGACACTGACCAACATGCTGTTCGCGGCTGCCAAGGGCACCTCGCTGCACAAGAGCCAGTCTCACAAATTCATCAAGGACGTCATCGTTTAAGCCGACTCAGCGGTTTAGCGAGCACATCATCTGACAGGGAGTTTCATTATGTTGATCCAGGCCGACAACGTCTGCGTGGTTATTTTCAATATGCAACTGGAAATGATTCCGTTGCTGCATGAAGGCACGCAAGTGTTGAACAACTGCTGCTGGCTCGCCGATGTGGCGCAGACCCTCCAGGTGCCGACGCTGATTATCGAGCACAGCAAACTCGGCGCATCGTCCCAGGCATTGAAAGAGGTAGCGGGCAGCGCCTCTTATCTTGAAAAGACCTGGTTCGACTGCAGCTCACATGACTCCATTGCCCATCCACTTGAGGCTGTCGGCAGGCGCCAGGTGGTGCTGGCCGGGGCGGAGTCACATGTGTGCCTGCTGCAGTCTGCACTTGGCCTGCGCGAATCGGGGTATGAGGTCAGTGTGATGGCAGATGCGTGCAGTGCGCGCAACCTTTTCGACCACCAGCATGCGCTGGCCAATTTCGCGCAGGCAGGCATCCGCGTGCTGACCCGGGAAATGTTCTTCTTCGAATGCATCCGTCACTCCACGCGGCCCGACTACATCGAGCTGGCAATGAAATATCTGGACGGGCGATACATCCGCTAAACGAACAGAAGGATTGCCCGCAAGCCGGCTTCGATGGTTACCGAGAGATTTTTTTATATGGATATTTTCAAGCGTCATTTCGTCCCGACACCGATTGTTTCCGGGTCGGTTGCAGCGTTGCGCGGCGGTGTCCTGCTGACCGACAGTGATGAGTTCGCGCGCTGGGGCAGCACCGCTGGGCTGGCGGTCATTCAGACAGACATCGAACGCCTGGCCGCAGCGGATGAACTGGAAAAACTCCTCTCACGCCTCGACGCCGGCCGTGCACACACGGTCCTTTGCGCATTGTCCGGGGAGTGCCCGCCCGCCGTTGAGCAATACTCCGCAGTCAGCCAATGCACTCAGGTTTTTCTGGCGCTGCTCAAGGGTTTGATCAAGCAGTCCAGAGCCATCACGCTGATTGGGCTGCGTCGTCACGATGCGCTGGCCGCGAGTGTGCTCGATGGCCTCGGGTTGTCGGCATGCCAGGAAACGACTCGCCTGCAATATGCCTCGCTGATCGTTGAGGGCGCGCTGACCTCGACATTGGCCGAAGCCATTGCCACGGTCTTGCAGCAACCAGGTGTTCGCTACCGTTTCGACGCGCACACTCTGGCGCGTGAGCACCTTGAGCCGGTGGGCAATCCTCTTGCTGCGAGCGCTGAATCCGCCTTGCGCACCAACGCGTGCTACGTGGTCACGGGCGGCGGTGGCGGTGTCGGTCGGTTGTTGTGTCGATGGCTGTCTCGCGAGTACCGGGCCAAGGTCTGTGTGGTTGGTCGTTCGCCGGTGGATGACGAGCGACGCGCGATGCTTCTGGCGCACGGGGTAACCTCTTATGTGCAGGCCGATGTAGCAGACCGTCAGTCACTGGCGGGCGCTCTGCAACATTTCAAGGATCGTTATGGCGCCATTGACGGGGTTTTTCACTTGGCGGGCACCACGGCTGATCGCCTGTTGATCAATAAAAATCCGGCTGATGTCGAGCGAGTGCTGTTACCCAAGATTGCCGGCAGTCTGAATCTTTGGGCACTGGACTCACTGATACAGCCAGGTTTTGTCTGTCACTTCAGTTCCCTCAGTGGACTGGTGGGCAATGTCGGTCAGGCTGACTACGCCGCTGCGAACGGTTTTATCGATGAGCTGACCGATTTCGTCAGTCGTCAGGCACCCGGCGGCCATGCGCGCTGGCAATCGATCAACTGGGGTTTGTGGGCTTCCGAAGGCATGCAAATGGCCGAAGGCAGCAGTGAGTTACTGCCCTTGTCGGATGAGCAGGGGCTGGCGGCATTGCGCGGCATTCTTGATCAGAGCGCGCCACGGCTGGTGGCCTTCGCTGGCAGTCGCGCCGTACTGGGCACGCTGAACCCATCAAGTGACGGACAAACTGTCGCCGACGCAGTGGCCGCCGCGCAGCTGCCGGCCCAGGCCCAGGTCAGTGAGTGGCTGGGTTCACTGGTTCATACCTTCAGTGGTTTGCGCGATGTTTCGCAGGACGCATCGCTGGTGGCGCTGGGCGTGACATCGTCCGCGCTGATCAGCATTGTCTCGGCGGTAGAGCAACGGCTGAACGCCACTGGCATCGCAGTTTCCCTGAGCAAGGCGCTGATTTTCGATTATTCATCGATCGGCGCATTGACGGACTATTTGCTGGCTACCCAGCCCGGAGCGCTGGCCGCAGCGTTTGCCAGTGAAAGGGTGCAGACATTGACGCCCATACCCGCCGTTGAGGCGATTGCGTCCGTGCCTGGTGCACAGGCCAACCTTGAGGCGCGCCTGACACAGTGGGTTCAAGAGGTGGTTCAGCGCTTCAGCGGTCTGTCCGCTCCGGCGGTGGGCGACAATCTGCTGGAGCGTGGCCTGGATTCGGTGGCCAGTATCAATATTGCCACCGAACTGGCACGACGCCTGTCGAGCCAAACCCCGGTCAACATCAGCAAGACACTGTTGTTTGAATATTCAAGCATCGGCCAGATCGTACGTTTTCTCACAGAGCGCTTTGCGGTGCAGGTGGCTGCCGTGCTGGAGACTGCCGTGGAGCAAACGGCGGCAGAGATCAAACCGGCTGACGTGACGGCGAAGGTGACGGCCGATGCCGGTGGCGATGCTGCGTCCGATACCAGCGTTCACTATCGTCCTGACGATATTGCGATTATCGGTGTGGCAGGCGAGTTTCCCGGGGCGGACAATCTGGCCCAGTTGTGGGCGTTGCTGGAGTCCGGGGCGGAGGCGATCAGTGTCATTCCCGCTGAGCGCTGGGACTGGCAGCTCGATTACTGCGCTGACCCCAAACAACCGGGCACCAGCTATGGTCGCCATGGCGGGTTTCTGCGGCGGGCCAAGCAGTTCGATCCAGGCTTTTTTTCCATCACGCCGATTGAGGCCGCGCGTCTGGACCCTCAGGAACGGCGGCTGCTGGAAATGGCCTACCATGCGCTGGAAGACGCCGGGCATTTTGCCTTTCCGCTGGAGAGCACTGGCGTCTTTACGGCGGCGATGTTCGGCCACTATCAAAACCTTAACGCTGCCAGTGCAGTGACGAGCAGTTCTTTCGCCTCGATCGCCAACCGCATTTCCTACACGTTCAATCTTCAAGGGCCGAGCCTGTGTGTCGATACCATGTGCTCGGGGTCGCTGACGGCCCTGCATCTGGCCATCAACAGTTTGCGCAGTGGCGAATGCGCTCAGGCGTTGGTCGGTGCGGTCAATATCATGCCGCATCCGGGCAAGTTCAAATTGCTCTCGGCAGGGCGTTTCCTGAGTCCCAGTGGGCGCTGCCACAGTTTTGGTATCGAAGCCGACGGTTATGTGCCGGGCGAGGGCGCCGTTGCCCTGTTGCTCAAACCGCTGGCCCACGCACAAGCCAACGACGACCGGATTCACGGCGTCATTCGTGCCAGTGCGCTGAATAGTGGCGGACGCTCCAGTGGTTTTACCGTGCCTTCGGCAAGAGCGCAGGAGCAAGTGATTCGTCAGGCGTTGAGCAAGTCGGGTGTGGAGGCCAGCCAGATCGATTACGTGGAAGCCCACGGCACCGGCACGCGGCTGGGCGATCCCATCGAGATCAATGCGCTAAGCGCAGCCTATGGCACACGGCAAGGCGAGCGGCGCTGTATCGGGTCGATCAAGAGCAATATCGGGCACCTTGAGTCGGCTGCCGGGTTGGCTGGACTGGTGAAGATCCTGTTGCAGTTCCAGCATCAGGTGCGAGTGCCGACGCTTAACTGTGAAATCGAAAATCCCTGGCTGAACCTCGCCGAGACAGACTTTCGCCTGCCGCGCACCCGCGAACCCTGGAGCGCCGAAGCACCACTGCTGGCCGGGCTGAGTTCGTTCGGTGCCGGGGGGAGCAATGCGCATGTCATCGTTCAGCAGTACATCGCGACGCCAAACGCGCCGGAGCCGCACGCTGAGTATCTGTTGCCCGTTTCAGCGCGTACCCCCTTGGCACTAAAGGCCCGGATCAACGACCTGAGCACCTGGCTCAAGGAGCACCCGCAGGCCAGCCTCGCGGCGATTGCCTATACTCTGGGCGTTGCGCGTGAACACTTTGGCCACCGTCACTGTTTTGTTGCCGACAACCTGGCGAGCTTCACCCGACAGCTGGTGGATGCCGCGGCCGACAAGACTGTTGCCGCTCAGTCGCAGTCCGTGTTGCAACCGCTTCAGGCGTCTTATCTGGCGGGTGGGACACTCAACTTTGCGGCGCTGCATGATTGCCGCAGGCTAGTGTCGTTGCCTCATTATCCGTTTGAAGAACAGTCGTACTGGGATGACCAACTCTTCATCTCGGGGCCGACGGTCACGGCTGTGCAGACCTCTGGCCGCGAGCATACTGCCGCGCTGGAAAAGATCTCGGAGCCTGTGTGTTTTCAAACCGTCTGGGAGCCGCAAGCGATTCCCCCATCGACGGGCGCGCAAGGGCAGGGCGTCATTGTCTTTTGCAGCCCGTCGCAATCTCGTGCGTTGGTCGGGCAACCGCACATCGTTGTGGTGACGCTCGGCGACAGTCTGCGCCTGGATGAGCACTTCGCCCAGGTGCGCAGTGATTCGATCGACGATTGTCGGCAAGTCCTGCAGCGCTATGCCTCGGGCAATAGGGTACAGCGGCCATGGCTGATCAACCTGGTACACAGTAGTGCCGAGGACATGCAGGCTGCATGGGCGCGCTGGCAGTTCACGCTGGCCAAGGCGATCAGTGCTGAAGGGGCGGGCTACCGGATGGCCTTTGTCCACGAAGAACGTCAGGATGCCTGGCCGCTGCCCGCCGCCGGTGCCGTGAACCGATTGTTTCGCGTGTTGCAAATGGAGCAGCCCGAATTCCAGTTGCTGTCGATGACCGTCGCTGCGCACGATTTTGAACGTGTCCCGGAACTGCTGGTGTCTGTGCGGGGGGAACTGGCCAATGCCGTCGATGGCTTCAGTGCTACTCGGCATGTGGCCGGTGAGCGTTGGCAGTCCCGCGTTCGTGAAGTGCCCTGGCCGGTGGCGGCCGGCAGCCGTTTTCGCCACCAGGGCGTTTACCTCATCACCGGCGGTCTGGGCCTTATCGGGCTGGCGGTCGCGACGCGCTTGATCCAGCAGTTCGACGCCAGGGTTGTGCTGGTCGGTCGCAGCCCCACTGGGAACGTTGAGCGCGACAAGCTGGCCGGGTTGGCGGCACCGGCAAGCGTTGAATACATCAGCGCTGACATCAGCGATAGCGCTGCTGTGAATGATCTGATCAGATCGATCATTGCCAGGCACGGTGCATTGCACGGCGTGTTGCATGCTGCCGGCATCACTCGCGACGGGCTGTTGCGCAATAAACAACTGGAAGATTTCCAGAAAGTGATTGCGGTGAAGCTCAACGGCACGCGTAATCTCGATCATGCGACTGCCGATGTAGCGCTGGATTTCTTCGTGTTGTTTTCCTCTGTGTCCGGGTTGTTCGGCAATGTCGGCCAGGCCGACTACGCCGTGGCCAATCATTATCTGGACCTGTTCGCTGGCGGCCGTCAGCGGCAAGTCGCGCAGGGGCATCGACGTGGTTTGAGCCTGTCGGTGAACTGGCCTCTGTGGCTTGAGGAACACAGTGACGACGCGTCGGATCGCGCTGCCCTGGGTCGCTATCTGCAAGACAACTACGGCATGCAACCGTTGACCCCGGCTGTCGGCGTCGATCTGTTGGTGCGGCTGATTGATGGCGTGGACGCGAGCATGACGCAGATTGCTCCGTTCATGGGTGACAGCGAGAAGATCCGTCGCAGTATTGCTCCCGACCGACTGCACAGCCACTCGGCGCCGCAAGCCGGCGCAGCGACCAACGCTGAAACAAACCGTGAATCGGCAACGCCTGAGGCACTGAAGTTGCGGCTCAAGGCGCTGTTGAGTGCGTTGACCGGATTGCTCACCGCAAACATCGATGATCATTGCAGTTTTGGTGACCTGGGGTTGAATTCGGTCATGTTGCAGCAATTGGCGCAAGACATTGAGGCGCAGTTCAACGTGCCGATGGCACCCAATACCCTGTTTACCTACAACTCGGTCGCGCAGTTGATCGAATACCTTCATGAGCGCGGTGCGCAGGCGACTGCGGGTTCGTCATCGGTGCCAGGGGTTCCGTCAGCTTCGGCAACGCTGACAATGCCGGGTGATGCTACAGAGGCCCATGACCAGCGGATTGCGATCATCGGCATGGACGGCCGCTTGCCCGGCGGCGATGACATCGCCGGATTCTGGCAGGGACTGATCGCCAACCGCAGTGCAATCCAGGCGGTACGTCGCTGGCCAGAAAAAGACTGTCACGCCGGAATCATTGCCGATATCGAACATTTCGACGCGCGTTTTTTCGGTATATCGGCGCGTGAGGCGATGCTGATGGACCCGCAACACCGACTGTTTTTGCAAGCGTGCTACAACACGTTGCTCGATGCCGGTTACGCGCCGTCCTCGCTGAAACGGGTGGGGGTTTTTGCGGGGGTCCAGTTCACGGATTACCAGACGTTACTGCAGCGATCCGGGCAAAGCTTTCACCCCTTTGCCGCCACCGGGAACGCCCACGCCATGTTGGCTAACCGGGTGTCCTACCTGTTCGATTTCGAAGGGCCGAGCCAATCGATCGATACGGCCTGTTCGAGTGCGCTGGTGGCGGTGAACCGCGCGGTCATGTCGCTGCAACGTGGGGAGTGCGATTACGCGCTGGCCGGTGCCGTCAGCTTGTTGATCGACAGCGACATGACCGAAGCAGCGCAGAGCATGGGCGTGCTCTCGCCAAACTTTCGTTGCGCCACTTTCGATAGCGAAGCCGATGGTTACGTACGTGCGGAGGGGGTTGGCAGTCTGTTGCTCAAGCGCCTGGCCGATGCTCGGCGCGACGGTGACAGCATTCATGCGGTGATTGAAGCCGCCGAGGAGAATCACGGCGGGCGGGGGCACTCACTGACGGCGCCGAACCCCAACGCACAAAAGCGCTTGTTGCTGGCTGCCTACACGCCGGAGCTGGCGGCGCGCGTCAGTTACATCGAGACCCATGGCACGGGCACCCGCCTGGGCGATCCGGTGGAAATCGATGCCTTGAAGGGCGCCTGGCGCACGCTGGCGCCGGACCAGAAGGACACGGTGTTGCTCGGCTCGGTCAAGACCAACGTCGGTCACCTGGAGCCCGCCGCTGCCATTGCATCCTTGTTCAAAGTGATTCTGGCCTTCAAGCACCGAATGCTGCCGGCCAATTTGCATCTGCGCACACTCAATCCCTACATCGACTTCGAGCATTCGCCATTCAAAGTGCTGGATCGCAATACGCCCTGGGAGGGGCAGGAGCGCGTCGCCGGAATCAGCTCGTTCGGTTTCGGCGGCACCAATGCTCATGTGGTGCTGAGCGAGCCGCCGGCCTGCACCACCACACCGCAGGCATCGAGCCATGAGGAACATCTGGTCGTCTTGTCTGCTCGCAGTTGCGACTCGTTGCTTGCCATGAAGGGGGCCTTGTTGCGGCACCTTGAGTCGCCCTCGGTTCAGTCCCAGGCTCTGGCCGACATTGCATTTACCCTGGGGGCCGGGCGTGAGCATTTTGAATACCGTCTGGCCTGGAACGTTCGTACCGTCGATGCATTGGTGCAGGCTTTGCGTGCAGAACTGCCCCCGGATATTCGCCAGGTCGGACGCGGCAGCGAAGGCGCCGACCTCGATCAGCAAGGGGCGGACTTGCGCGAACGCTATTTGCAGGGTGGGCAGGTGGCCTGGCGGACCTTGTACCCGCAGGCTGGCCGCCTGCATTTGCCAGGTTATGCCTTCGATACGCGCCAGTATTGGTTTGACGATGAAGCACAGGTTCAGCCGGGCAATCGCTGAAATCAAAGGAGCAGAACAATGCACACGGACGAGACGAACAACATGACAACGCAGATCAAACCGCCACCGGGCGAAAAAGTGGTGATTGTCGCGGCGGCCTGCCGTTTGCCCGGCAGCGAGTCCTTGTCGGCCTATTGGCAGAACCTGATGGTCGGCCAGCGTTGTGTCGCACCGGTCACGCGTTGGGAGTCTCTGCGCGGGGCGGCAGTTTATGGTGGCCTGCTGGAACAGGTGGACGCGTTCGATGCGGGGTTTTTTCGTATCTCGCCCAACGAGGCGCGTTGCATGGACCCGCAACAACGACTGTTGATGGAGACCGTACAACATCTTCTGGATGACGGCGGCGTACCGCTGCAAACCTTGCGTGACTTGCAGTGCGGCGTGTTTTGCACCGGCCTGCCCGGTGACTACAAGTTTTTGCTGGCACAGGAACCTGAAGCGGCGTTCAGCAGCCACAGCTTTCTGGGTAACGCGGCTTCGTCGCTGGCGGGAAGAGTGTCGTATTTCTACGATTTTCATGGACCATCGGTGACGCTGGATACCGCCTGTTCATCGTCACTGACAGCCTTGCAGATCGCCGTTGCACAGTTGCGTGCCGGTGAATGCGAGGCTGCTCTGGTGGCGGGGGTTTCGGTGTTTGCCACCCCAGAGGTGTTCGAGTTTGCCCAACGCTCGAACATGTTGTCGACGAGGGGGCATTGCGATGCCTTCGGTGACCAGGCCGACGGTTTCGTTCCCTCTGAAGGTGTCGCGGCAATCATGTTGATGAACGCCGACAAGGCTCGCGAACTGGGTCTGGAGGTGCTGGCAAGCATCGAGGCGATCAGCCTCAACCACGATGGCATGAGTAACGGCATGATGGCGCCCAACAGCCAGGCACAAGCGGCGCTGATCGCCGGTTCCTACCAACGTTACGGCATCGATGTGGGACGTATCGGCTACGTCGAGGCCCATGGGACCGGCACACAGTTGGGGGATTCGATAGAAGTGGCCGGGCTGGTCAACGGCTTCCGCGCTCAGCAGCAACCTTATGACGCCTACCTGGGCGCTTCGAAAAGCGTCATTGGCCACACACTGGTGTGCTCCGGGCTGGCCAGCGTGATCAAGACGCTGATGATCTTTCGTCATGAGACTATTCCGGGCCAGTCTCTGGCGGGGTCCCTCAACAGCGCTCTGCAGCTTGATCGGTTCAAAATCAGTGAACAGGCAGTGCCCTGGCCATCCGACAAGGATTACGCCTGTGTCAGTGCATTCGGGTTTACCGGCAGCAATGCTCATCTGGTGCTCGGCAAGCCTGTGCCGCGTCCGATTGACCCGCAGCACAGCGCCGGCCCTTGGGCGTTTCTGTTCAGCGCGCAATCTTCCGCCAGCCTGCAAGCGCGTATCCGTCAGATGCTCAGCGTTGTCGACGGTCTGGCCGACGATCAATTGGCGGCGTTCAGTGTGGCGCTTGGTAAAGGAAGCCAGGTCTATCGTCTGCGTCTGGCTGTCACGGCTTCGACGCGTGAATCTTTGACGATGCAGTTGCGGCAATGGCTGGCGACACCAGCAGAGCCACTCGACGTCGGTCGCTTCAGGGGCGAAGCCTTGGGCGACCCGGTGCTTGAGGAGCGTTTGCAGCGCTGGTTGGCGGGCCACGATCAGGCGCTGTACAGCACCGCGCAAACGGTTCGCTACCCACGCATCGACCTGCCGGGTTACCCCTTTGATCGAAAATCCTACTGGGTCGGGACCGCGCTGATAGCCGCGCAGGCAGCCGTTGCCAGGCCGGATTCGCCACGAGGCAATGTTTTGCAGGCGCTGAAAAGTGATCTGGCGCGTTTGCTCGGATTCGATGAGGCCGACATTGATACCAACCGCTCGCTGCGCGATTACGGTGTCGATTCGATTTCGTTGATTGAATTGTTGGGTCGAATGGGTGCCGGTGCCAGCCGGATGCAGCCTCACGATGTCTTCGATTTTCCAACCATTGCCGCGCTGGCCGAAGCCGTTGAGGGATTGCAAGCCGAATCGACAATCGCGTTCGACAGGGACGTCGACAGGCCGATGAGTCGTACGCCGATGACTTGGACACAAACTGGACAAGGGCGGGCGATTTTACTGCTGCCACCGCTGAACATGAGCGCGCAGGCCTGGATGCAGCAAGTCAACGTCCTGACGCGCCAGGGTTTCGCCCTGCACATCCCGTCCTATCCCGGTCATCAGGGCACCCCGCTGGATGAAGGCCGGTTCAGTCTGGAAGGGCTGGTGCTGGAGATCGAGGCTTACATCAATCAACAACTTGGCGGCCGTGCGGTGCCGGTAGTGGGTTGGTCTTTGGGAGGTTGTCTCGCCCTGGCGCTCGGCCAGCGCGCCCCGGCAATCGTCGAATCGATGATCCTGATCAGCACTGCCGCACGTTTTGGCGATGATATCTTCGGCAAGACCATCGAGTTGAATGCTGAGCTTAAAGCCCATGCCGACTACCTGGACATCTTGCTCGAACCTCGGCAAAACATTGCCGAGCAAGTGGGGGCCGGCGCATCGATGAGTACGCTGAGTCATTATTATCAGATGCTCGGAGCACTCGATTTCAGCGCGCAACTGCCGAGCATTGATGTACGGACGTTGATCGTTCACGGTCAGCAGGATGTCGTCATCGCCCGAACGGATGTGGAATTGCTGCAGCGTTTGCCGGATGCCCGCCTGGAAGTCTTTGCCGATCAGGGGCATTTTATTCCGTTGACTGCTGCGCGACGTTTCAATGAGCTTCTGTTCGACTTTGTAAAGGCTCGGCAACATTGAACAGTCGGACCCCAACCCGGCAGGAACCGGGCCCGTGCGTACTGGGTGGGTTCCTCACCGAAATCGAAGCGCTGGACCTGGGCCTGACGGCAGTCACGGCGGTGTCGGGGCGGTTTGATCTGCGGCATTTCAATCGTGGTTTGTACGCCTGCGCGGGTATTGATTGTCCGCCAGCCATTGCCCGGGCGGTCACTGGCCGTCAGGCCGAATACCTGGCCGGACGCTGGTTGAGTCAGCATCTGTGGGCCGGGCGCAATCTCGCTCCGGTGCAGGTGGGTTCGGGGCCGCATCGTCAGCCGATATGGCCGGGCGGCTGGATCGGCTCCATCAGCCACACATCGTCAATTGCGCTCAGTTGTCTGGCCAGGACCTGCGAGGTCGGGTTGCTCGGTCTGGATTTGGAGCCGTGGCTGACACCCGAGGTCGCAAACAGAATCAGCGCAACGATCGTCGACCCTCAGGAGGCCCGTTACCTTGCGGCGCAGGGGACTTTCGAGCAGATGTTGACCCTGGCTTTTTCGGCCAAGGAAAGCCTGTTCAAGGCCCTGTTTCCGCAGGTTGGCCGGTATTTTGATTTCGATGCCGCGCGCCTCGTCGAGATACATTGGCCCACCGGGCGCCTGGTGTTGAGGGTGGCACAAGAGCTGTCAGCGTCGATCCGGGCCGGTATGCTTTTTGAAGGCCATTTTCAAATAGGGGCAGATGCCGTGTTCACGGTCATCGCCCATCCGCCGGGTGCTGTTGCGCATCACCAGGGAGCGGTGCGTTGCCCCTCGGGCCGATTATTCAAGGAAGTGTCATGACTCAACGGTTACTGCAACTTGATCAAGTGTCGTTCAACCTGCCCGACGGGCGCGTGCTCTTCGATCACTTGAACCACACCTTCAGTTCCAGGGCCACGGGCATCGTGGGTGCCAATGGGTGTGGCAAGTCCTTGCTCGGCCGGCTCCTCACGGGTGAACAACAGCCCACCAGTGGTATCGTTCGCCGCGAAGGGCAGGTGTACGCGGTGGCGCAGTTGCTTGAACCCGAGCGCTTTCCCTCCGTCGCCGCGCTGGCCGGGGTCGAGCCTGTTCTGGCGGCGCTGGCGCGCATTGCCCAAGGCAGCGTCGATGATGCCGACTACGCACTGGCGGTCGACCAATGGGATTGTGCCACTCGCCTTGAGGCGGAATTGCAGCAGATCGGCCTCGGTCATTTGAGTGCCGATTCTTGCACCGACACGCTGAGCGGTGGCGAGCGGCAGCGGGTGGCGCTGATGGGCGCGTGGTTATCAAGGGCCGACTGGCTGATTCTGGATGAACCCAGCAATCATTTGGATATCGATCAGCAGCACAAGCTCGCGCAGCAAATCGAGCGCTGGCCCAATGGACTGATCCTGATCAGCCACGACCGCAGTCTTCTGGAACACGTCAACGAAATTGTCGAGCTTTCGCCCTTGGGGCTGGCGGTGTATGGCGGCAACTACAGTCATTATTCTGCGACGCGCGAGCAAGAGCAGCAGGCGTTTCAGTCGGCATTGCAAGGCGAGCGGGCACAGGCCCGGCGTGAGCAACGTGAGATGGTCGTGCAGATGGAGCGTCAACAACGACGCAATGCTCGCGGTGACCGTCAGGCGCGTGACGGTAACCAGACCAAAATCATTACCAACGCGCAAAAGGAGCGCAGCGAAAACAGTCAGGGCAAGTTACGCCTCACTCAACAGTTGGCCCGCGAACAACAACAGCAACGTATCGCCGAGGCCCGGGCACGCTGTGCACCAGAGATCCAGCGCGTGATGTTGTCACCGGAATGCTCGGTGCCCAGAGGCAAGCTGATTGTGCAATTGATCAATGTCGTTCTGCCATTTGGCCACACGGAACCTGTCAATCTGACGCTGACTGGACCGATGCGTGTGGCGATTCTGGGTACTAACGGCAGCGGTAAATCGACGCTATTGCAGGTCATCGCCGGAAAACTTGCCGCGCGTGCAGGGGAGGTTGTACGCAGTTGTCATGTCGGTTGGCTGGATCAACATGCCGGACTGCAGCATCCCGAACGGACGGCGGTGCAGTGGCTTTACGAAAGTAATCCGCAACTGCCCGAAGCCGAAGCGCGAACGCGGTTGGCGCAGATGGGTATTGATGCGGATCGGGCGAAGCTCAAAACCTGTCAGTTGAGCGGCGGCGAGCGTCTGAAAATTGCCCTGGCCGCAGAGTTGTACGCGCTACGGCCACCACAATTACTGTTACTGGACGAGCCTGACAACCATCTGGACTTGCCCAGCAAAATCGCCCTCGAACAGATGCTTGATCAATACACCGGCGCGTTGATTGTCGTTTCCCACGATCTTGCTTTTTTACAGGCGATACATCTGGATGCCGAATTCTATCTCGGCAGCGAACCGGCTTATTTGGGATAAAGCGGCGGCAAGCCGCTGTCACCCACCGGATCCTGTACCCGTTCAGCGGTTGGAATTGTGCGGATTGCCCGCCAAAGATCCTCACCCTGCCAGTGCTGCCCGGTCTCGCTATAAAGCGCGCCATTCAAACCGTCCAGGGCGTCGGACAACGGCACAAAACGCGCCGCCATGTCCGCGAGGGTTTCCGGTTGCTGACGAGCCCAGGCGTCGAGGGCCTGGCGGGTGGCGTGTGGGTCGTTGGCCTGACTGGCGCGTTTGATGTCGTCGAGCAGGGTGCGCGGGCTTGGGCCGGTTTGAGTGGCGCGCAGGATTGCCGGTTGCCAACGGGCACGCCACCACAGACCGAAGCCGAGCAGGGTGGTGCAGGCCAGAATCAGCGTGCTGAGTTTCCACCACCACAGCGCTTCGCTGTCGGCGCCGCTGAGCGGTTGAGCGCTGCCGGCGGGGGTGTCGACTTGCAGGCTCGGGTTGTTCACCACTTGCAGGGTGCGCGCCGGCAGGCTGGTGTGTTCCAGGTGATCCTCGAAGGTGTTCCACCACACCACGTCAACGGTCGGCAGTTCGATCGAACCGCTGCGGCTCGGTACCAGCGCTTCGCGTTCTTCACGGCTGCCGATCAGGCCGCGTTCGCTGCTCTGGTTGTTGAGTACCGGCTGATCCGGATAGCGGCGCAAGCCATTGGCCTCGGTGGCGGGCAGGGCGGGCAGCTGTGAACTGGCGAGGCCTTCGACCTTGAGGGTCAGGCTGCGGGTCAGAGAGTCGCCGACCTGTGTGTGATCCGGCTCCGGGTTCCAGCTCTCGCTCAGGCTCAGGCTGCGGGCCGGCAGCCACGGCGCATCGCTCGGATACGTGATCGGTTTGGGTTTGACGGTCAGCGGGATTTCCGAGGACGTGACCCGCAGCAATTTGCCGGTTTTCGGCCCTTGGGCGGTGGGATCTTTTGCCGGCTGAGTGTCGACCAATGTGGCGCTGAAGGTCTGCGGGGTGGTGGTCAGCAAACCACTGTGCTGCGGATAGATCGCATAGCGCATCTCGATCACGCCATGCCGCACACCGTTGATGTCTTTTTCGTAGGTGCGCGTGTCGCCCAGTTGTTCGATACGCGCGTCGGCGATCTGCAACGGGGTCACGCTGCTGTCGTCGTACAGCGAAACCGAATGGTAGATGCGCAGGGTCAGGATCGCCTGGGCCTGCACGTAGACGCTGTTCTGGTCGAGGCTGGATTCGATGAACACCGGATCGAGGGCATTCTTTTCTTCGTGAACGTCGCTTTCAACCACTTGTACGGTGATTGGTTGGCTCTCGGTTTCGCCCAGTTTCAACGGTGGAATTTCCATGCTGCCGTTCTGTTTCGGCAGCAGGGTGATGATCCAGCGGGTGGTGGCGCGGTTCTCGTTGTTGAGGGTGGTCAACTGGTTGACCTGCCGCGTGCCGCGCACTTCGAACAGCGGTTCCAGCGGGGTCAGATCCGGTTTGCCGAACTGCGTGACATCGTTGGATTCGAGGGTGAGTTCGACCGTCTCGCCGGAGTTCAGGCGACTGCGATCCACACTGGCCGTCAGCCCGGCCGCCTGGGCGGTGGCCGTGCAGATCAGCAGGGGCAGCAAAAGAGCGGTGAAACGGGTCATCGAGTGTTTTCCTGATCCTGATGTTGTTGCTGTTCGTACCAGAATTTGCGTCGCAGCAGTTCGCCCGGATCGTCCGGGATCTTACCCAGCCACTGTTCCAGTGCCTGGCGTTGCTCGCCTTCGAGGTTGTCCTCGCTAGGGCGCAGCGTCGGGCTGGTGTTCTGTTCTTCGTCCGGCGCGCTGTTGGGCAATTCGTTGGGACCTGGCTGCGGCGGGGTGGTCGGCGGTGGTTCGCTGGCCGACTCCGCAGGCTGGGCCTCGCTTGGCGCATCATTCTTGACCGCCGGTGGCGGCGCAGTGGCGGGCGGTGGTTCGTCGCCCGGCACGTTTTGCTGCGTCGGTTGCTTCTCGGGCTCGGTCGGCGGCGGGGTGTTTTTCTGCTTGAGCAGGTTTTCCACCAGCGCCTTGTTGGTCAGTGCCGGACGTAAGTCCGGCTGCAATTCCAGGGCCTGTTCATAGGCATCGATCGCCGCTTCCAACTCACCGCTTTTCGCCAGTGCGTTGCCACGATTGTAGTGGGCGCGGGCATCGCTGCCTTCGGCGAAACGCTGGGCGGCGCCACTGTAGTCGCCGGCTTCGTACAACGCCAGCCCTTGCCATTGATGATCTTCGAAGTGTTTCGCCGCCTCTGCCGGACGCTTCTGCTTGAGCAGATGCAAACCCTGCTGATCGGGGCGCAGCCACAGGTCCTCGAAATCAAAAGCGTAGCTCGGCTGCGGCAGGCAAAACAGCAGCGGCAGGCAGAACAACCAGCCACGGCGCCCGGCGCACGCGGCGAGCAGCAACAACGGCAATAGCAACCAGTAACCCTGATCGGCCCAAGTATCGAGGCGCAGGGTCTGGCCGTCGTTGCGCAGGCTGCGCGGGCCATTGAGCAGGCCAAGGCTGCGCAGATCCGACTCATCCAACCGTGCGCTGTGGTACTCGCCGCCCACGGAATTGAGGAAGGCGCCGAGGCCGGGGCTGTCGAGTTGCGGCACGCGGATCGCACCCTGGGCGTCCTTGAGGAAACTGCCGTCCTCCTGAGCAATCGGCGCGCCCTCGGCGGTGCCGATGCCGAGCATCAACAGTTGCGCCGATTGCCCGCTCAACGCATGGCGAATGCCTTGACGTTCCTCATCGGACAGCGAAGAACCAATCAGCAGGATGCGTCCCTGACCCAGTGCGCCTTGTTCCAGCAAGGCCAGCGCCTTGCTCACCGCAAGATCGGCGCGATGGCCGCTTTCCGGCATCAGCGACGGCTTGAGGGCATCAAGCAGATTACGACTGGTCGCCAGATCATCCGACAGCGGCACCAACGTATGAGCGCTGCCCGCGTAAACCACGATGGCGGTCTGTGCATCGCTGCGTGCTTGCAGCAGATCGAACAACTTGCGTCGGGCCTGTTCCAGACGCGTCGGCGGTGAGTCGGTGGCGAGCATTTCCGGAGTCAGTTCCAGCACCACCACTAGCGGGTCGGCGGGTTTCTGGCTGGTCTGTTCGACGCGCTCCCAGCTCGGCCCGAGCAGCGCCAGGATCGTCAGCAGCCACGCGCCGCCCAGTGCGACCCACGGCAACTTGCTGTCGCGACCACTGCCGCCACTGAGCAACACAGCATGGAACGCCGGCGGCAGAATCATTTGCCAGCGCCCGGCGCGTTTCTGCCGGTGCCAGAGTTGCCAGATCAGCCAGCCGAGCAGCGGCAACAACAGCAACCACCACGGACGGAACCAGTGCGGCCAGAGAGCGATCATCGGCGCCTCCGCAGGCGCAAACGCTTGAGGCGCTCGCGCCAGTCAGGCAGGGGGCTTTGCAGATACAGCTCCTTGGTGAACAGCCGTTGCAATGGGTTGTCCGGCCACAATTCACGGGCGACCAGCAACATGCTCAACAGCAACGCGAATGCCAGTGGCCATTGGTACAACGCCTGGGCCGGGCGCGCCTGGGTCGGTTGCTGGGCCACCGGTTCCAGTTGGTCGAGGGTGTCCTTGATCGCTTGCAGTTCCTTGCCATCGCGGGCGCGGAAATAGCGGCCGCCGGTCGCGTCGGCAATCGCCTTGAGCGCCGGCTCGTCGAGGTCGAGAGTCGGATTACCGCCCAGCAGTGCCGTGGCGCCGCTTTCTTCGGGGTCGGCACCGATGCCGATCGGATAGATTTTCACGCCTTCATTGGCGGCCAGTCGTGCGGCCGTCAACGGATCGATTTCGCCGCCGTTGTTGGCGCCGTCGGTGACCAGAATCAGCACGCGGCTCTGGGCCGGGCGCATGCGCAGGCGTTTCAGGGCCAGGCCGATGGCGTCGCCAATGGCGGTGTTCTTGCCGGCGATGCCTATACGCGCTTCATCGAGCCACACGCGCACGGTCCGTCGGTCAAACGTCAGCGGCGCCTGTAGATAAGCCTGACTACCGAACAGGATCAAACCGACCCGGTCGCCATCGCGGCTTTCCAGGAAATCACCAAGCAAATGCTGAACCAGCGACAGGCGACTGACGTCCTCGTCGTTCCATTGCATGTCGGGGAAGTCCATCGAACCGGACACGTCCACCGCCACCAGCAGATCGCGGCCGCTGGCGGCAATCGGCAACGGTTCGCCGAGCCATTGCGGGCGGGCGGCGGCGATCAGTAGAAACAGCCACAGCAGCATGAACGGTGCCTGTTGGCGCCAGGCCGGCAGATTGGCCCGGGCACGGCGGCGGGCGAGGCCCTCGAGGTCTCCGAGGAAACTCACTTTCAATGCCGGTTCGCCGCTGTCGGCCACCGGCAGCACAAGGCGCATCAACCACGGCAGTGGCAACAGCACAAAGATCCACGGCCAGGCGAATTCAAACATGCTTGCGGATCCACGTGTCGACGGCTTGCGTCAGGCCGGCGATGGCCTTGTCGTCGAGTTTGCACTCGGGTTTGTACGCGCCTTCGACCAGCACCATCCAGCGTGTCAGGCCGGCGGCGGGGCAGCGGTTGTCGAGAAACGCCAGCCATTTGCGCCCATTCAGCGTGTGACTCTGGCTGTAGGGATAATGGTTGCGGCACAGGCGTTTGAGCAAGCCGTTGAGCTGTTGCAGCCAAGCGCCGGCCGGGGCGCCGTCGTAGGGTTTTGCCATTTGCGCCAGCTCGGCGAGTGCGGCGATGCGCACCGGATCGAGCGGGATTTCGGCGCGCACGACGGGTTTCTTCTTGATTGGAATGAAACGGCGCAGACGCCACAGCACGACGCCGATCAGCGGCAGTAACAGAAGCAGCAGCCACCAGCCCGGCGCCGGCGGCCAGAAGGCAATCGGTGGCGGGGAAATCAGCGGTTGCAGTTGTTCGAGGCCGTTCATCGAACTTTCCCCGGACGCTGCGGGTTGAGGAACTCGCGCATCTGCTCGACCATTTCGCTCTGGGTGCTCAACGGCATCAGCAACACCCGCAGTTTCTGCGCGAGCAGTTCCCAGCGGGCGATGCGCGCTTCGGCCTGGGCGCGATAGGTCTGGCGCAGGTCGAAGTTGAGGGTGTCGAGTTCCAGTTGCGCGCCGCGTTCAGCGAATCTCAGCAGTCCGGCGGCGGGCAGGGCGTGATCCAGTGGATCGGACAGTGGCAGCATCAGCAGGTCGCAATGGCGCGACAGCAGGCTCAGTTGTTGCTCGGCGCTGTCGCTCAGGGCGCGTTCGTCACAGATCACGATCACCAGACTGCCCGGCCGCAACACTTCACGGGCCCGGCGCAACGCCACGCCAAATGCATCGCGATCCGGCTCCCGCTCGCTGTGCAGCGACTGATTGACCTTCACCAGCCGATTGAGCAGTTGCAACAGGCTCTGCTTGCTGCGGCGCGGTTTGATTTCGTAATGCTCGTTGTCGCCGAACACCAGTCCGCCGACCCGATCGTTGTGGCCCAGCGCGGCCCAGCCAATCAGCGCCGCCGCCTGCGCCGCGAGCACCGATTTGAACATTAACCCGGAACCGAAGAACAGCCGCGTGCTTTGCTCGACCATGATGAAGATCGGCCGTTCGCGTTCTTCATGGAACAGCTTGGTGTGCGGTTCCTGAGTCCGTGCGGTCACGCGCCAATCGATGGTGCGCACGTCGTCGCCGGCCTGATAGACCCGGACCTGATCGAAGTCCACGCCACGCCCGCGAAATTTGGAGTGGTGCAGGCCGATCAGCGGGCTGCGCTGGCTCGGCGTGGAAAACAGCTGCACTTCGCGTACGCGGTGACGCATCTCGATCAGCTCGGAGAGGCTGACGCGAATACCCGGTTCGGACGGCAGGGAGGCGTTCATCGGGGTCAAGCGACGGCTACGACGTCGAGAATCCGCTGCACCACCCGATCCTGGTCGATGCCAGCGGCTTCGGCCTCGAATGACAGGATGATGCGGTGACGCAACACGTCGAACAGCACAGCCTGGATGTCTTCCGGGCTGACGAAGTCGCGACCGGCCAGCCAGGCGTGGGCGCGGGCGCAGCGGTCGAGGGCGATCGAACCACGCGGGCTGGCACCGTAGGCAATCCACTCGGCCATTTCCGGGTCGAATTTGGCCGGGTTGCGCGTGGCCATGACCAATTGCACGAGGTATTCCTCCACGGCGTCCGCCATGTACAGACCGAGGATTTCCTTGCGTGCGGCGAAGATAGCTTGCTGGCTGACCCGTCGCTCGGGCTTGGTCTCGCCATTCAGGGCTTCACCCCGGGCCTGTTGCAGGATCCGGCGTTCGACGGCGGCGTCTGGGAAACCGATTTTTACGTGCATCAGGAAGCGGTCGAGCTGCGCTTCGGGTAGCGGATAAGTGCCTTCCTGCTCGATCGGGTTCTGCGTGGCCATCACCAGAAACAGCGGCGACAGCTCGTAGGTGCTGCGCCCGACACTGACCTGGCGCTCGGCCATGGCTTCGAGTAGCGCCGACTGGACCTTGGCCGGGGCACGGTTGATTTCGTCCGCCAGCACCAGGTTGTGGAAGATCGGGCCTTGCTGGAACACGAAGCTGCCGGTTTCCGGGCGATAGATCTCGGTGCCGGTGATGTCGGCGGGCAGCAGGTCCGGGGTGAACTGAATGCGATGGAACTGGGCTTCGATGCCTTCGGCGAGCTCTTTGATCGCTTTGGTCTTGGCCAGACCCGGAGCGCCCTCGACCAGCATGTGGCCGTCGGCGAGCAGGGCGATGAGCAAGCGCTCGATGAGTTTTTCCTGGCCGAGAATCTGCGTTGAAAGAAAGGTTCGCAGCGCCAGCAGCGCTTCACGATGTTCCATCGATGACTGTTCCTGGAAAGGGTGGCCACAGGCGTTCGGATAACGCCGGGGCTGGGGGCGTTACTTTAATCCATCGCAGGGGGTGGCGACTAACGGCATTTTGCGCAAAGTACGGGAAATGACCGGGGGATTTGTTGGAATTTTGTAGACAGGGAAAGTTGGGGTACCAGTTCCGGCCCTATCGCAGGCAAGCCAGCTCCCACATTGACCGCGTTCTGTCTGTATTACGCGTTCCCCTGTGGTAGCTGGCTTGCCTGCGATGAGGCCAGTGCAGACACCATCAAATCTGGCTGATAAAGGTGCCAGTACCATCAAGAATGTTCTTCAGGGTTTCCTCGACCTCGGCCAGATCCACCATGTCCGGGTTGTAGGTGATTTCCAGCACATCATCACCATTCAACGCATCGGCATCCGCTGCGGCGATTTCGATTTTCAGCAAGGTCTTGGTCAGAGTGACTTTAACGCCATCGAGGGTGGACGGCTCGCCATCCAGCGTGATCTCCAGCTCATCCTCGTCCGGGTAGCGGCTCATCAGAAACATGTCGCCCTTGTCGCTGTGGCAGCAGAGCATAGCCATGTTGTCTTCTTCGTCGTCGCACGGGTTGACGATCAAAAGGGCGGTGGTCATTTGCATGGGAAATTCCTGCCTCGGCGGGCTCGGTGGTCGCAATAAAGCGCGATTCTGCCAGCCCTCGGGAATTTCTGCTCGCCTGAGTGTCAGAGGATGTGTCGTGAACGCGACGCAGGTCAATGGTCATTCCTGGCACGCATGTACCGTAAATACGGGGATTCAGACCGGCGTTCTGCCCCATGAATGCTAGTGTTTACCGATGCGCTTGCCTCGGTTTACGTGCCAATGACCGAATATGTCGCAGCACCGCAAGCAGACACATTGTCGCACCCATTAAGCTGCGCAACGGATGAGCACCCGTAAAGGCATTGCCATGGCCCGCGAGCGGCGCCCGGCAGTCGTTTTTGCAGATGCCCATTCATGGAAGGTGAATGTGACCTGAGTGTCTCGTCCAGCTTCACCCACCTGTCACCCTGTTTCCTCTGCCCGAGATTCAGGAACAGGGCGACGGAACGCCCCGAAAGGGGTTTTGTACGCGACGCTTTCCATCAATAACAAGCCCAAGCGGAGTACCACAGATGGCGTTCTTCACCGCAGCCAGCAAAGCCGACTTCCAGCACCAACTGCAAGCGGCACTGGCGCAGCACATCAGTGAACAGGCACTGCCACAAGTGGCGCTGTTCGCTGAACAATTCTTCGGCATCATTTCCCTGGACGAGCTGACTCAACGTCGCCTCTCCGACCTCGCTGGCTGTACTCTTTCTGCGTGGCGCCTGCTTGAGCGCTTCGATCACGCGCAACCGCAAGTGCGCGTCTACAACCCTGATTACGAACGTCACGGCTGGCAGTCGACCCACACCGCGGTCGAAGTGCTGCACCACGACCTGCCATTTCTGGTGGACTCGGTGCGTACCGAGCTGAACCGCCGCGGCTACAGCATCCACACCCTGCAGACCACCGTGCTCAGCGTGCGTCGTGGCAGCAAGGGCGAGTTGCTGGAAATCCTGCCTAAAGGCACAAGCGGCGAAGGCATTCAGCACGAATCGCTGATGTACCTGGAAATCGACCGCTGCGCCAACGCGGCCGAACTGAATGTGCTGTCCAAGGAACTGGAACAGGTTCTGGGTGAAGTCCGCGTCGCGGTTGCCGATTTCGAGCCGATGAAGGCCAAGGTGCAGGAAATCCTCACCAAGCTCGATAACAGCGCATTCGCCGTCGATGCCGACGAGAAGACCGAAATCAAGAGCTTCCTGGAATGGCTGGTGGGCAACCACTTCACCTTCCTCGGCTACGAAGAGTTCACCGTTGTCGATCAGGCCGATGGCGGCCACATCGAATATGACCAGAACTCGTTCCTCGGCCTGACCAAGATGCTGCGCACCGGTCTGACCAACGAAGACCGTCACATCGAAGACTACGCCGTGAACTACCTGCGCGAACCGACGCTGCTGTCGTTCGCCAAGGCTGCGCACCCGAGCCGCGTCCACCGTCCGGCCTACCCGGACTACGTGTCGATCCGTGAAATCGATGCCGACGGCAAAGTCATCAAGGAACACCGCTTCATGGGCCTGTACACCTCGTCGGTGTATGGCGAAAGCGTACGTGTCATCCCTTACATCCGCCGCAAGGTCGAAGAGATCGAGCGCCGTTCCGGCTTCCAGTCCAAGGCCCACCTGGGCAAGGAACTGGCACAGGTGCTGGAAGTGCTGCCGCGTGACGACCTGTTCCAGACTCCGGTCGACGAACTGTTCAGCACCGTGATGTCGATCGTGCAGATCCAGGAACGCAACAAGATTCGCGTATTCCTGCGCAAAGACCCGTACGGCCGTTTCTGCTACTGCCTGGCCTACGTGCCGCGCGACATCTACTCCACCGAAGTCCGCCAGAAAATCCAGCAAGTGCTGATGGAGCGCCTGAAGGCGACCGACTGCGAGTTCTGGACCTTCTTCTCCGAGTCCGTGCTGGCTCGCGTGCAACTGATCCTGCGCGTAGACCCGAAAAACCGCATCGACATCGACCCGCTGCAACTGGAAAACGAAGTCATCCAGGCTTGCCGCAGCTGGCAGGACGACTACGCCGCCCTGACCGTTGAAACCTTCGGCGAAGCCAACGGCACCAACGTGCTGGCGGATTTCCCGAAAGGCTTCCCGGCCGGCTACCGCGAGCGTTTCGCTGCGCACTCGGCCGTGGTCGACATGCAGCACCTGCTCAACCTGAGCGAGAAGAAGCCGCTGGCCATGAGCTTCTACCAGCCGCTGGCTTCCGGCCCGCGCGAGCTGCACTGCAAGCTGTATCACGCCGATACCCCGCTGGCGCTGTCCGACGTGCTGCCGATCCTGGAAAACCTCGGCCTGCGCGTGCTGGGTGAGTTCCCGTATCGTCTGCGTCACAACAACGGTCGCGAGTTCTGGATCCACGACTTCGCGTTCACGGCCGCTGAAGGCATGGACCTGGACATCCAGCAGCTCAATGACACCCTGCAGGACGCGTTCGTCCACATCGTGCGCGGCGACGCCGAAAACGATGCGTTCAACCGTCTGGTGCTGACCGCCGGCCTGCCATGGCGCGACGTCGCGCTGCTGCGTGCCTACGCTCGCTACCTGAAGCAGATCCGTTTGGGCTTCGACCTCGGCTACATCGCCAGCACCCTGAACAACCACACCGACATCGCTCGCGAACTGACCCGGTTGTTCAAGACCCGCTTCTACCTGGCGCGCAAGCTGGGCAGCGATGATCTGGACGACAAGCAACTGCGTCTGGAACAAGCGATCCTGACCGCGCTGGACGACGTTCAAGTCCTCAACGAAGACCGCATCCTGCGTCGTTACCTGGACCTGATCAAAGCGACCCTGCGCACCAACTTCTACCAGACCGACGCCAACGGCCAGAACAAGTCGTACTTCAGCTTCAAGTTCAACCCGCACTTGATCCCTGAGCTGCCGAAGCCTGTTCCGAAGTTCGAAATCTTCGTTTACTCGCCACGCGTAGAAGGCGTGCACCTGCGCTTCGGCAACGTTGCTCGTGGCGGTCTGCGCTGGTCCGACCGTGAAGAAGACTTCCGTACCGAAGTCCTCGGCCTGGTAAAAGCCCAGCAAGTGAAAAACTCGGTCATCGTGCCGGTGGGTGCGAAGGGCGGCTTCCTGCCGCGTCGCCTGCCACTGGGCGGCAGCCGTGACGAGATCGCGGCCGAGGGCATCGCCTGCTACCGCATCTTCATCTCGGGCCTGTTGGACATCACCGACAACCTGAAGGACGGCAAACTGGTACCGCCGGCCAACGTCGTGCGTCATGACGACGATGACCCGTACCTGGTGGTCGCGGCGGACAAGGGCACTGCAACCTTCTCCGACATCGCCAACGGTATCGCCATCGACTACGGCTTCTGGCTGGGTGACGCGTTCGCGTCCGGTGGTTCGGCCGGTTACGACCACAAGAAAATGGGCATCACCGCCAAGGGCGCGTGGGTCGGCGTACAGCGCCACTTCCGCGAGCGCGGCATCAATGTTCAGGAAGACAGCATCACTGTGGTCGGCGTGGGCGACATGGCCGGTGACGTGTTCGGTAACGGCCTGTTGATGTCCGACAAGCTGCAACTGGTTGCTGCGTTCAACCACCTGCACATCTTCATCGACCCGAACCCGAACCCGGCGACCAGCTTCGTCGAGCGTCAGCGCATGTTCGACCTGCCGCGTTCGGCATGGTCCGACTACGACACCAGCATCATGTCCGAAGGCGGCGGTATCTTCTCGCGCAGCGCGAAGAGCATTGCCATCTCCCCGCAGATGCAGGAACGCTTCGACATCAAGGCCGACAAACTGACCCCGACCGAACTGCTGAACGCCTTGCTCAAGGCACCGGTGGATCTGCTGTGGAACGGTGGTATCGGTACTTACGTGAAAGCCAGCACCGAAAGCCACGCCGATGTCGGCGACAAGGCCAACGATGCACTGCGCGTGAACGGCAACGAACTGCGCTGCAAAGTGGTGGGCGAGGGCGGTAACCTCGGCATGACCCAACTGGGTCGTGTGGAATTCGGTCTCAATGGCGGCGGTTCCAACACCGACTTCATCGACAACGCCGGTGGCGTGGACTGCTCCGACCACGAAGTAAACATCAAGATCCTGCTGAACGAAGTGGTTCAGGCCGGCGACATGACCGGCAAGCAACGCGATCAGTTGCTGGCAAGCATGACCGACGAAGTCGGTGGTCTGGTGCTGGGCAACAACTACAAGCAGACTCAGGCCCTGTCCCTGGCTGCCCGCCGTGCCTACGAGCGTGCTGCCGAGTACAAACGCCTGATGAGCGACCTGGAAGGCCGTGGCAAGCTGGACCGTGCCATCGAGTACCTGCCGACCGAGGAGCAGCTCACCGAGCGCGCCGCGACGGGCAAGGGCCTGACGCGTCCAGAACTGTCGGTACTGATCTCGTACAGCAAGATCGACCTCAAGCAACAGCTGCTGGATTCGCTGGTGCCGGATGACGACTACCTGACCCGCGACATGGAAACCGCGTTCCCGCCGACCCTGGTCAGCAAGTTCGCCGAAGCCATGCGCCGTCACCGTCTGAAGCGCGAAATCGTCAGCACCCAGATCGCCAACGATCTGGTCAACCATATGGGCATCACCTTCGTTCAGCGACTCAAAGAGTCCACCGGCATGACCCCGGCGAACGTGGCTGGCGCTTACGTGATCGTGCGTGACATCTTCCACCTCCCGCACTGGTTCCGTCAGATCGAAGCGCTGGACTATCAGGTCTCTGCTGATGTGCAACTGGAGCTGATGGACGAGCTGATGCGTCTGGGCCGTCGCGCTACGCGCTGGTTCCTGCGTGCCCGTCGCAACGAGCAGAACGCTGCCCGTGACGTCGCGCATTTCGGTCCGCACCTCAAGGAGCTGGGTCTGAAGCTGGACGAGCTGCTGAGCGGCGAAATCCGCGAAAACTGGCAGGCGCGTTATCAGGCTTACGTCGCAGCCGGTGTACCGGAATTGCTGGCGCGTATGGTGGCGGGGACTACCCACCTCTACACGCTGCTGCCGATCATCGAAGCGGCCGACGTGACCGGTCAGGACCCAGCCGAAGTGGCCAAGGCGTACTTCGCCGTGGGCAGCGCGCTGGACATCACCTGGTACATTTCGCAGATCAGCGCCTTGCCGGTGGAAAACAACTGGCAGGCCCTGGCCCGTGAAGCGTTCCGCGACGACGTCGACTGGCAGCAACGCGCGATCACCATCGCCGTTCTGCAAGCGGGCGGCGGCAACCTGGACGTGGAAGAGCGTCTGGCGCTATGGATGGCGCAGCACGACGCCATGATCCAACGCTGGCGCGCCATGCTGGTGGAAATCCGTGCCGCCAGCGGCACTGACTACGCCATGTACGCGGTGGCCAACCGTGAGCTGAACGACGTGGCGCTGAGCGGTCAGGCGGTTGTGCCTGCTGCGGCGACTGCGGAGCTTGAGCTTGCTTGAGTAGCTGCTGAATGAAAAAGCCCCGCACTCGAAAGAGGCGGGGCTTTTTTATGTCTGGTGTTCGGCGGTATTTGAGTGTTGCTGCACAAATCCAGCCCCTCACCCCAGCCCTCTCCCCAAAGGGGAGAGGGGGAAAGGGAGCCGATCTTCATGCTCTTCCAAACCTGAGTTCGAATCGATATTTCACGTCGGCGTAACTCTAACAAACACCTCGATCAGTTCCCTCTCCCTCCGGGAGAGGGCTAGGGTGAGGGCCGCGGTCTAACCATCATCGCAAGGGAGCCGGTCTTCATGATCTTCCAAACCTGAGTTCGACTCAGGAATAACAGGTCGATGTATTTCGCCCAGACCACTCGGTCAGTCCCCTCTCCCTACGGGCGGTCCGACGTTTCGGGAGGGTTAGGGTGAGGGCAGCGGCCTAACTATCACCGCACACTAAGACCTTGTTTACTCTCGAGCATCGACACTTTACCTGCCGCCCCAGTCAACAAATTACTGAGCGACTGGTCAAACTTCTGCAACGCCCTAACCTGAACTTCCTGCTGCTGATTAATATCCGCAACAATCTCCTCCGACCGCTTGAAGTCCGCCCAGACCGGCGTCAACTCTTTCGCCTCGGATCCCTTGGCCGTTCCGACATAGTTGAACTTGCCGTCATAGAAGTCCGCACTCACATCGGCCTTGATGTCCGAACTGCGCGAGGTAATCAACTGGCTGTGAGTATCGATGATCGCTACTACATCGGGATTCGCCGCACGCAGGCTTTGCATGTCCGGGTACACCGTGACCGAGCCGAACTGGCGTTGCAGCGAGGCTTTCACCCAATCCACCGCCATGTCCGGTTTCGAGGTGGCGACGTAGGCGTCATGGATCGGCTGCACCAGTAAACTCTGGCCGAAACCGGTGCCGGCGTTGGCCTGATAGTCGCGCAGGTATTCGCGGTTGGTCTGGGTGCTAGGGCTGTAGACGACGCCCAGCGAGACGCCGGGACCACTTTTCACCTGAGTGGCGCTGCTGCGTCCCACCGGTTGGGTGAACAGCGTGTCGAGGGAGGAAACCGCTTTTGGAGCGGTGGGAACGGAACAGGCGGACAACGCTAAAACCGATATCGCCAAAGTACTGGCAAAGGCAAGTTTCATGGTGAGTCTCCCGTGAAGCAACTTCAGTCGGAAAGTCAGAGGTGTCGGGGTTGATTAAATGGAACCGGCGACAGTTGCCTCAGACTACTCCCGCGAAACTGAAAACAACCTGACAATTTGCTGAATGACTGTCATGCAATAGTTTTATTGGCTGTAAGCGCTTTTGATTAATTGCCGCGAGAAATTAAAAAGGCGCAAATCAACGATTTGCGCCTTTTATTTATGGCTGGTTAAACAACCATCAGTTTTTCAATGGGATCAGCACTTGCTCGTCCGGCGACAGCACCATGAACACCAGCAACTTGGCCGGCTTGGTTTTGCTGGCGTTTTTCGACACCAGATGTTCGGAGCCGGCGGGTTCGTACCAGAACTGGCCCTTCTTGTAGGTGATTGCCTCTTCGCCCTTGACCTGGGAAGTCACTTCGCCTTCGAGCACATACGCCATGGCCGTGCCGTCGTGTTTGTGGGCGATGGAGGACTGGCCGGGTTTGTAGTCGACTTCGATCATCATGGCTTTTTTGCCCGGGACGTTTTTCAGCATTTGGTCCTGCAGGACCGAGACTTTTTCGGAGGCATCGTGAGCCATGGCGGCGGCAGAAACAGACAGGGCGAGAGCGGCGGCGAAAATGTGCAGGAGTTTCATGGCGGGTCACCTGTGAAGTGGGGGAGTCGGTCTTCACAGTAGTCCGCGTGGAGGGCTATTCAAACGGCCAATATTCGGGAAGTTCGGGTGACCAATCCTCGATATTTCTGTGCTTCCAAATACGCCATCGCTGGCAAGTCGAATCGTCGCACCGCAGACTCCCACAGGTTTCGTATCGTTCAAAAATCATATGAACGACAACAGAACCTGTGGGAGCCTGGCTTGCCAGCGATGGCGTCAGTAAGTCAAACGATAGGGAAACTGTTGAAATCGACGCTGTTAGCCAGCCGACTGTCGATCAAATCGATAAACCCCTGAGCCTCAGGCCGGTTGAAGTGCGCCTGCATCGCCGCTTCCGACTGCCAATGGGCACTGACCGTCCAGCGGTGGCTGTCGTCGGGGCAGCGGTCGACCATATAGGAATCGCAGCCCGGTGTTTCGCGCAGGGTTTCGACGATCTTCTGCAACTGCTTGCCCAGCTCCTCGGAGCGGCCGGCCGCAGCCTGCACCTGTACGGTGTTGATCACTTCGTTGGACATTGCTCACACTCCTGAATCAGGCCGGACGAATCCTGCTCATTGAGGGATAACGCCTGTGCAGAATAGGCCTGCACCCCCGGATCACCAATAACCAATCGGCGGGTAATCCGTTAGTCCAATCTATCAGGCGACCTGTTGCAGAATGTCGCGCAGGCGATCCAGTGCGATATCGATGTCCAGCGTCTCGATGGCGCCGAAACCGAAGTACATCCCGCTTCGTGAAGGCTGCTGGTAATAGAAGCCATCGATGGCGTACAGCCCGACTTCGACCTTTTTCGCTAGTTCGATCACCAGCGGCAAGTCGATCGGCACCCGGCAGAACACCGCCATATGAAAGCCCGCACTCGCCGGCACGGCCTCCAGCCACGGCGCGAGGTCGGTGGCCATGCGCGCCAGGATCCGCTCGCGGCGCTGGGCGTAAATGGTGTGGCAGCGGCGGATGTGCTTGAGCAGGCAGCCCTCGGCGATGAACTTGGCCAGCGCCCATTGCGGCAGGGTAGAGGCGTGCAGATCGGTGAGCTGCTTGGCGCGGATCACCGCTTCGAGGATCGCCGGCGGCAGAATCGCATAGCCGAGCCGCAGCTCCGGCAGCAGAGTCTTGGAGAAGGTGCCGACGTAGGCAACGATGCCGCGCTGATCGAGGTTGTGCAGCGAATCGGTCGGGCGGCCCTCGTAGCGGAACTCACTGTCATAGTCGTCCTCGATGATGATCGCGCCGAGCTCATGGGCCCGGACCAGCAACGCTTCGCGCCGCGCCTGGCTCATCGGCATCCCCAGCGGAAACTGGTGCGACGGCGTCACGTAGATCAACCGGGTGCCATCGGGAATGTGCTCGACCTGAATCCCCTCCGCATCGACCGGCACCCCGACCACCGTGGCGCCGTGAGTACCGAACAGCAGTCGGGCTGGCGGATAACCCGGGTCTTCCATCGCCACCAGACTGCCGGGGCGCAGCAGCACGCGGGCGATCAGGTCCAGCGCCTGTTGTGCGCCGTTGCACACCACGATGTCTTCGTCCTGGCAGTTCACGCCACGGGAAAACGCGATGTGCCGGGCAATCGCATTGCGCAGCGCCGGCAGGCCTTCCGCCACGCTGTAAAAGCCTTTGGAACCCGCCATTTGCCGCATGGCGTGGGAGACACAGCGGCGCCAGTCATCGTGGGGAAACTGGCCCTTGCTGGTGGCACCACCGATGAAGTCGTAGCGCAGCGAGCCTTCCAGCGTCGGATGGCGCAGGAACACCGGCAGGTTGCACCAGCTCTCGATCACCTCGGAACTGGCCAGTTCGGAATGGCTTTGCTTGCGCTGAACCGGCATCGGGCGGGCGTTGACGTACGTACCCTTGCCGATGACGCCGGTGAGGAAGTTTTCGTAAGTCAGCTGCGCGTAAGTGTCGGAAATGGTCTTGCGCGAAATCCCCAGTTGCTCGGCGAGCAAGCGACTCGGCGGCAGTTGCGTGCCGGCGGCCAGACGCCCGGATTCAATGGCGCCCCGCAGTTGCTGATACAACTGACCGGCCAGATCCTTGCGGCCGTTGATCACGACATGAAGTTCCATACCGACGGGGCTCTCCGGGCAATTGAGTGTGCCGGCCAGATTACTCCCGTTTGTCTGCGGGGCAGTAGTTGCGCGGAGTAAAAACCTCGAATTGGTCACGTACCCTGTGGGAGCTGGCTTGCCAGCGATGAGGCCTTCGGATCCGGCATTAGTGTAAGCAGGTATACCGCCATCGCTGGCAAGCCAGCTCCCACAGGTATTGAGTTTGGTCCGGGGGCAATGGTCTGCCGGTTTTCCGTGGAATTGGGGCTGTAACGCTGGCCTATCAGCGCTTACCGTGAAATCACTCTTCTGCTGCCCGAGACCCGCCCATGTCCCCGCGTCTGGATTACTACAGCGCTTCACCCAAAGCCATGAAAGCGATGATTGCCCTGGAAGCGCTGACCAGCAGCCTGAGCATCGAGGCGCCGTTGCTGCACCTGATCAAGATCCGCGCCTCGCAACTCAACGGCTGCGCGTTCTGCACCGACATGCATTCGGTGGAAGCACGGCGGGCAGGGGAGACGGATCGACGGCTGTACGCCATCGCAGTCTGGCGCGACAGCGGCTTCTTCAACCTGCGCGAGCGGGCCGCACTGGCATGGGCCGAGACTGTCACGCTGCTGGCGGATAGCCGGGTGCCTGACGATGTTTACCAGCAGGCGCGGGAACAGTTCAACGAGACTGAACTGGTGGACCTGACCATGGCCGTCAGCACCATCAACAGCTGGAATCGCCTGGCGGTGAGCTTCCGACAGGTCCCCGCAGACCATTGATCAATGCCAAATACAAAATACTGTGGGAGCTAGCTTGCTAGCGATGGCGGTTTGTCTGTGCAATCAATGTTGACTGACAGGACGCTATCGTCGGAACGCCGCACGGAGCAGGCTCGCTCCCACAGTAGAACAGTTAGTTCGGTGGCCGCTGCGGTTTCACCGACGTGCCAAACGTATTGCCCATCCGCGTACTGGTGGCCGCCGGCGTCGCCAGCCCAACCTGATTCGGCGGACGCTTGTCGATCGGCACATTCATCGCTTCCTGATTCTTCTGCGCAGCCGCCGCGCCGTCGGGGTTGTTGCCCATCTGCTGGCTCAGGCAGTCGTAATTCGGCGCCTTGTAACCGCCCACGGTCACCTCGACGCAACCCACTGCCTGCTCGGCATGCACGCCGCCCGACAGGGTCAACAACAGCCCGCTCAGCGCCAATGTCCACAGTGATTTCATGCGTGCCTCCTGGCTGGCCCGAAGGGGCCGCTCTGGCTCAAGAGTCTAGTGCAACGGCGGCGCCGATCCCGTGATGGTTTTTTTGCAGTGGCCGTCACACCAGATTCATAAACAGCCCTCAGGATGACGGTTTTCAGGAATACATCAGCCGTGCAGCGAGGCCGTGCCAGGGAGGATGTTGTGCGCTCAGCGCTCGTGCGCCAGCTCTGTCTGGGGCTGTTGCTTGGCTTGTTTCTGAGCCGCGCCAGCGCCGATCCGGTGCCGGCATCGATGCGCATGACGCTGCACATCCCGGCCCAGGAACTGGCCCGAGCCCTCGATCAGTTCAGCCGCGCCACCGGCATGGCGGTGCTGGTCGACAGCCAACTGAGTCGCGGTCGGCGTTCCCTGGCGGTGGACGGTGAATTCACCGCCGCCGAAGCATTGCGCCGGATGCTCGGCGGCAGCGGCTTGATGGCCAAGTACAGCCGCGACGACGCGTTCACCTTGCAAGTGGCGCAAGTCGAGGAAGTGCCAATGCCGGCGGAGAAACCGACCCCCGCCAGCGCAGCCGTCAACCGCAGTTACGCCACGGCGGTGCAGGCCGCGATTGAACGCAACCTGTGCCGCTCGCCGCTGACCCGGCCCGGTAGTTTTCGCGCCGTGTTGCAGTTGTGGATCGGCCGCGACGGCGTGGTGCAGCACAACCGGTTGGTCACCTCGACCGGCGATGTTCGGCGCGATGCAGCGCTGGTAGACAGTTTTCACACGCTGAAAATCGACCGGCCGACACCCGGCGCATTGCGCCAGCCAGTCACCTTGCTGTTGTTACCCGAATCTTCAGGAAAGCGCATGGAATGCACAGAATGGGAAGGAGTTTCCGGGGGATGAAAGACGCCGGACAAAGTTCGATGGTCCAGCTGTTCCTGACGTCCTACGAGGACTTTCGGGTGCGCCTGCGACGCCGTCTCGGCTCGGAGGACCTGGCCAACGACGTGCTGCACGAAACCTATCTGCGGGTCGACCGCATGGAAGCGCCGCCGAACCTGCTGCGGCCCAACGCCTACCTCTATCGCATGGCCCTGAACATCGCCGCCGACCGCCGCCAGGCTGATGCGCGACTGCTCACCGGTAGCGAAGTCGAAGAACTGCTGCAAGTCAGCGACGAAGCGCTGGACCCGATGCGCGTGGTTGGCGGCCAAAAGGAAATCCAGTCCCTGCTCAGCGCCCTCTACGAGCTGCCGGCCCGGCGCCGCCGGATCTTCATCGCCGCACGGCTGGAAGAAGCGCCGCACCTGGAAATCTCCCAGCGTTTCGGCATCTCCACACGCATGGTAGAGAAGGAAATCAAGGCTGCCCTCGGACACTGCGCGGCCAAACTGGAAAGAAAAGTGTTTCAGCGGTTCGGTCGCGGGGCCGGAAAACCGTCTAGTGAATGAAGCTCCGATTGAGTGTCCCGATCAACCCGTCGAGTACCTGTGCGTTTTGAACATCTTCCGTCTGACACCTGCCGAGCCCACGCCTGCCGAGCGTCTGCAAAGCGAAGCCCGCGACTGGCTGATCCTGCTGACCTCCGGCCGCGCCACGGTCGCCGACGCCCGAGCGCTGCGCCAGTGGTGCGCGCAAAGCCCCGAACACGCCCGCGCCTTCGAAGAGTGCAAGGCCCTGTGGCACCTGCTGCAACCGGCGGCGGAAGCGACGCAGGCGCCACGACGGTTTGGACGCCGGGCCTTTCTCGGCGGGGCGATTGCCGCGTCGGCGGCGTTTCTGCTGGTACGCGGCACGATACCGGGCGGGTTCTCCGGGCTTGGCGCCGATTACATCACCGAAGTCGGCCAGCAACGTCGCGTCGAACCGGCCGATGGCTTGAGCCTGGAACTGAATACCCAGACCCGCATCAACCAGCGTTCGGTGGATGAGGGCGTGCAAGGCTTTGAACTGGTCAGCGGCGAAGTCGAAGTGCAGACCGCACGCCTGCCGATGGCGATGCAGGCCGGTGGCGGCTGGTTGCGGGCGAGCAAGGCGCGGTTCAACCTGCGCAACCTCGATCAACAGGTGTGCGTGACGTGCCTCGATGGCGCAGTAGAAGTGGAAGTCGAAGGCCGCAGCCTGCGCCTTGAGCCGGGCCAGCAATTGACCTACGACGCGCAACAGGTCGGCACCGTGCAAAGCGTCGACACGGCGGCGGTGATGAACTGGCGTCAGCAGGTGCTGGTATTCAACGGCGCGACGCTGAGTCAGATGATCGACGAGATCAACCGCTATCGCCCGGGGATGTTGCTGCTGCTGAATCGCGATCTCGGCCAGCGCCGCGTACAAGCACGGTTCTCCCTCGATCAACTGGCCGGCGTAGGTGCACTGATCCGTGATGCCTACGGCGTCAAATGCACCGAACTCCCAGGCGGCGTAGTCGTCCTCAGCTAACCCAACACAACCCCCACAAACACCCCAAACCCTGTGGGAGCGGGCTTGCCAGCGATGGCGGTATGTCAGGCAATGAGATGTTGGATGTGCAGGCCCCATCGCGGGCAAGCCCGCTCCCACAGGATTAGAGGTGACTGGACTTACTGCAACGGCCCCATCACCTGCCGATACTTCTCCGGCCCTTGCGGTGTCTGCTGAGTCAGCCGCACCTCCAACCCCAACGGATCCTCCCGCCGATTCCCGCTCAACTGCCGCCACCCCTTGTCCGCCTCCCAGACCCGCACCTGCAAATCACTCACCTCACCCAACACCGCCACCCCCGCCGTCGGCGCAGGCAACGGATACCGACTCCGCGCCGGCGCCACCGCGCGATACAACGTGTCCCCCTTGAGCCACCAGCGCACCCGCTGCAAAGCCCCCGGCTGATCCGCCGCGCTACGAATAATGTCCAGCCGAAACCCCTTGCTGTCACTGCTGCGCACCGTAACGGCAGGCGGGGCCGTCACCGGTTCGTCCTCGGTGCCGACCTTCTTCGGCTCCGTCAGCTCGATCCCGGCGCGCATCTCCACATCCCGCTGCATCTGATTCAACGCCCGCAACAGGCTGTCGCTCTGCTCACCGCTGGCCTGCAAATGGCTGTCGGCGCGCGTGACACTGTCCAGCCCCTTCCAGGCAATCAAGCTGACCACCGCCATCAACAGAATCGCGACCATCACCTCGATCAGCGTAAAACCTTGTTGTCTGTTCATTGCACGCTAATCCGGCCCGAAGCATCGCGCAGCACGCTCAACCGATTGAGCCCGTCAGACAGAGTCAACTGCAGCGGCGGATTGATCCACTCCGCGTTCAGCACCACCTTCTGCTTCGGCTCGACCCGCACCTCCAGCTTCGGACTCTGCCAGGGACGCGGCCGCAACTGCGGGTCCCGATCGAAATGATCAAAACCCTTGCCACTGTCACTACGCCGACTGAACCGAAACCCCTTGCCATCGCTCAACCACGCAATCGGCCGGCCATCGGCGCGGGCCTCAGCCTGAGCAATCTGCAGCAACTGCGCCACGCGCTCGGCGTCCTTGCGCAACAACTGCAACGGATCGGGCTTGATACTCAAACTGATCACCGCACTGGCGATCCCGATGATCACCAGCACCACCATCAACTCGATCAGCGTAAAACCCTGCTGCCTGCACCGGTTCATCGAATGCGCACTCCCTTGCGTCCAGCCCGTCCCAAAAAACCATCCTGCACGGCCAACATGTAAGGCGTGTGAAATAAAACCGTGAGAATTGCCGCGTAGTCTGGTCACCGGGACTAAAAGGAGATTCAGCCCATGAGATTCACCGCACGCTTTTCACCCCCCCAAATCATCCAGGCCGCCGCACTGCTGGCCGCCCTGGTCGGCATCGCCACCTGGTCATCCCTGCTCCTGACCACCGCCGAATCCCACACCCCGGCCGCCACGCCACAACTGCTCGCTGCACGTAGCGACAACCCCGCGTTGCAGTGGTTTTCCAACCGCACGGCGCCGGTGGAGATCAAGGTCAGCGGCGTGATGGCGGGGAGTCGCGGGGCGGTGGCGATTTTGAGTTTGAACGATGGGCCGCCGAGGAGTTTTTTGCAGGGGGAGCGGGTGAGTCCTGGGGTGAGGTTGGTGGCGGTGGAGGGGGATGGGGTGGTGATTGAGCAGGGGGGGGAGAGGGTGCGGTTGGAGGTGGAGAAGTTGGGGGAGGGGGTGGAGATGCCTAGGTTGGTTAGGCCGTGATTCTTTAGGAAAGGTCGCCTGAGGTTTCCGGTCGAGGGAGTGCCTTCTCGGATAGCAGTACAGGCGTCTTTGGACAGCAAGATAGGGCTCAAGAAAAGACGATTTATGGTTAATTTCAGCCCAAAGCACGTATGGATGTGTGGACCCAATACTTCACTTATCAAGGTGTGATAGCCTTTTACCATATGTGCGGCTAGTCTTCTGTTGATGTTTGACTGGTGAGGGATCGGTATGAAGGATTCTTGGGTTGTATTAGGTATGAGTATGGTCATCACGGCCAAACGCATGGAAAAGCTCTTGGAAAAAAATCAGCTAGTTTAGGCAGGAAGTGACCCCTTGTAGGTTTAAAATATCGATCTTGATAGCGCATTCGATTATATTATTTTAAATAAATGCATTGTATGGCTAGTGTTCTTAGGTCATAAATAAAAATAAAACAAAATACTGACGCAGAAGGCGGGCAGAATAATGGACTACGAAACTTGTTATCAAGCAGCACTTGATTTGCTCGAGCTGTCTCAAAAGGAGTCTTGTGATCGCAATGAAGCGCAAACTCGATTCGACCTGGTTGACCATTTTCTAGAGCGCTGCATGGGGTGGGATCATCTAGAGATAAAAGTTGAGCAGCCAAATGGTCCGGACTATACGGATTATGAGCTGGGCACACCACGCAAGATGATTTATGAAGCAAAGAGACAGTCAAAGCATTTTGAAATACCTGCTGGTAACCACAAGCATATACATAGTTTAAAGCAAATAAAAAAGCTTTCAAAAACCAATGAGGAGGCACTAAAGCAAGTTCAGGAATACTGCGCAAATAGAGGTGTAACATACGCAGCTATTACAAATGGTGAGCAAGTGATCGCGTTTGTTGGTAGTCGCCAGGATGGTATAGAACCTTTGGATGGCAAGTGTTTTGTCATATCCAGTTTCAATCAGCTGATTAAAGATTTTCCTCTTGTACATAGCTTGTTAAGCAAGGTTGCAATTGAAGAAAATAGATTGATGGCGTATCTGAATTCGGGTGGAAGCATAAGCACTCCGACAAAACTAAGCTCCTCACTTCCCACTTATCCAGACCTGAAAGAGAGGAGTGACTTTCAGGCTAGTTTGAAAATAATTTCAGATATAGTACTTGAGGATGTGCTTGGAGATAAGTCTATAGAAAAAACCTTTTACGAGCAGTGCTATTGCGAGGCCGGTGCCTTGTCACAATACTCGCTTCTAAGCAAGAAAATACTTAGCTATCGATATGCTGCATTGTTTTCTCCAGGAGATTCAAATCCTACATTGCAACCTGTAAAAGGTGATAGGAAAAAAGTTTCAAAGCTGTCAGATGAAGTGGTTGCTTTAACTACAAGTAAAAGACCCATAGTACTCATTGGTGATGTTGGAGTTGGTAAGACGTCATTCATTAAAAACTTGATAAATGTTTCAGCGAAAGAAGAGTTCGAGAACGCTTTGTTTATCTATATCGATTTAGGTAGGCAGGCTAACTTCTACGACAATATTAGAGATTTCGTTATAGATGAAACGGAAGCTCAGTTGCATGACAAACATGAAGTTGATCTTTATGAGTCCGGTTTTATATTTGGAGTCTACCATTCGGAAGTCGCTCGATTTAGACGGGGGTTGGATGGCGACTTGGAGGAAACTGATCCTCCTGCTTATAAGAAAGCGTTGAAAGAACATCTGAGAGAGAAGACAAAGAATAAGCCTGAACATTTAAGGCGGTCGATTGATCATATATCCAAAGCAAGGCACAAGCAGGTTGTTATAGCGATAGATAATGCGGATCAGCGTAGTCTTTCCGTACAGCAAGAAGCGTTTGTAATCTCAGAAGAAATAGCATCTGGATGGGGCGCGGTCGTATTTATTACAGTTAGACCACATACGTTTTATCAATCTAAAAGGTCCGGGGCGTTGGCGGCCTACCCAACCAAAGCTTTTACTATATCCCCCCCTAGAATTGATTTGGTTCTGGAGAAGCGGCTTGGGTTCGCTTTGAGTATGGCAAGTGGTAAAACCCCAATTGAACAGCTTCGTAGCTCCAGACTGGGTATGAGCTCTCTAGCACATTTTCTTGAGGCGATCCTCTTTACATTAAATCAGACTGATGAACTTATAACTCTCATTGATAATATTTCAAACGGAAACGTCAGGACCGCTGTTGAGCTAGTTGTGAATTATATCGGTAGCGCCAATGCCGACTCGGAAAGAATAATTAAAGAAATGATTTTGGGTGAGAAGTACAAAATCCCGGTTCATGATTTTGCTAAAACCATTATTTATGGGGAGTATGTCACCTATTATCCAGAGCGCTCGATGGCATTTAATTTGTTTGATGTGAGCGCAGCAGACTCTCGTGAGCATTTTTTGGCGTCAATAATTATTTCGCTATTAGATAATGCTGATACATTGAAAAATGCCGAGGGCTTTGTTAGAGCGGATGCTTTGTTTGATAAGATTCAAGGTCTTGGTTTTTCCAAGTCGCAAATAGAAATAAAGCTCAGAAAGTTGACCAATAAAAAACTTATTAAGGCCTCTGAAAGGATAACGTTTGAGGAAGATATAACAGGGCTTATCGGACAAATGCCAGACTCTTTCCGGGTTACGGCAACGGGGGTTTACCATATTCAGTACTGGTCAGCAGATTTTGCGTATCTGGATGCGATGTTATTCGATACTCCTATATTTGATCGAGAAGTCAGGCAGGAGATAGCGGCGGCGATTCGCAATACTGATCTTTCTGTGCGATTTAATAGGGCTGGTAAGTTTCGTGACTATTTAACGGCAATATGGCGGAGTTCAAATATTAAGTCCGAATATTATAGCTGGGAAGAAAGTGTAAGTATATGTAGCGGTTCTTTTGAAAAGGTTCAGTACTTTTTTGATAAAAAAGAAACTGCTCGAAAAGGGTTTGGAAAATAATCCTGCTCTTAAAGAGCATGGTGCGATTTATTTCATGTAATAAATCGCCCTTTTATGCAGCTATTTTTTTAATAGTCTTATTCCCGAATGATGGATGTCTTTCACGCGAATGAACCCAAACTCACTAGCGGGAACCCCATCTAGAACTACTGAGACTTTTGTCCACGCGCCAGGCAATAGCGCTTCATTGAAGGTGATTTCTTTGGATTTAGCCTGTTCGTTCATTGGAGATCCTTTTTCATTGACCTTTCCCCAGTCGATGGTCGCTTTTAAGCCGGAAATAGTGGCTGAAAGCGTATTTCCAAATTCAAGGGTCACTTTTGTTCCGTTTGCGTAAGGTTTGATATCAATCAGGCTTGCGGTAAGAACACCTAGGTCGAAGCGAACAGTTCTATAACCGTCAGAACCCGGTGTGAGATATGCCACCCGATCAAAGGTGCTGACTAGCTTATCCCATTCATATGAGTCTCTGTCATTGTTAATAGCCTTGGTTAGAGTCTCTAGGCTTTTTTCTAATTCTAGGATTTTCTCTTGTGACTGTTTTATTTCTTGTTTTGCTGTCTCGAGTTTCTGGTCATCTTTGCAGCCACTTATAAGAAAAATTAGCGTGAGAAGGGCTATAATTGTTTTCATTTTATTATCCCTTAAAAAATGGGGAGGGTTATTTCCAACAAAAACAATCCGTCACAATTCTTCGAATTTTTTTTGAGAGTCAGTGGTCCCCGTCGGGTCTAATAAACGTTCGCACTGTTGGCTGAGGGGCGAACTCCTCATCAACTCTTTGTATCCAAGTGGTGTTTTCTGTATTTCTAGCTGAGCCAATCACGATTCTTATAGCGTATGCCCGACACATATCAAGTAGCGAATTTGGGATCTGCTCTAGCAAGCCTTTGTATTCGTCAATGTTGCCGTCGCGATAGTTGTATATGTCAGCGCACCAAAGCCCGTAGACCCATTCGCTGATATCTTCATCAGAATGTGACTGGCTGTTGACCAAAGATTTGACAAAGGTCTCTACGTGTTTGCGTTCACGCTTGCCGAATCCGCGAGTAGTAAGGCTGAAGAATTTTAATGCTTTGATGGCATGGCGGGCTTCCCAGGTTAGAGAATCCAGTGATTCTGGATCACGCATCAAAGGTACGAGTTGATACGGATTCAACAACTCGCCTGTCTCAGGAATGACTGCATGCATTATCCGATCTAGATTGAACGTCCGACGCTCCTCCCGAGTATGGCAAAACGCATCAATATTGTTCTCGTTTTCCAAACGTAGGTCCGAGATTTCCCGCTCCGTAATCTGACCGGAACCATCTTGATATTTGATGACTATGCCCATCACTGCTCTCTTCCTATGCAGTCCAGCGTCTGATAATCCAACAAGGGAACAGATCCATGTTTGGAAAATGAATCCGTTCCGACGACAAATGTCGATTAAATAGGCGGTCAGCCTGCAATTAGTCTCCGGGCTTATGCTTGTGGATAGGCAAAGTCGGGTGTTTTTTATCGTTGGGTGGATTCACATGCCGCCTACGGTCTTCCTTGCCATCTTCACGCTTTGGCTTTGGGCCTGGCTTGATATCAGTAAACATAGAAACTCCTGTAAAGAACGGTGATGAGAAGCTCTGAAAAAGTAGCACATGGCCACTCACTTGGCTTATTCCGTTTTGAATACAGATTGGGAGCAGCCCTCAGGTCAACGTTCAAGCGGCTTTCTGATAGAGTCCGCACTCGTTCAATCCGCTGACAGGAAGTCAAGCACATGGCAAAACCTGCCGCACGCATTACTGATCCAACCTCCTGCCCAATGCCCGGGCATGGTCCGAAGGCCATCGCCTCAGGATCCCCCGACGTGTTCTTCGACGGCCTCGCTGCCGCCCGTAAAGGAGATTCCTGTACCTGTGGAAGTGCCCTGGTGTCAGGTGTTTCCGCCACAGTGTTCATCAACGGCAAGAATGCTGCGCTGATCGATACCACAGGTTCACACGGCGACGTTGTCATTGGTGGTTCGGGGACTGTCATCATCGGGGATTCGCATACCCCGGCACCTTTCATTCCTCCTTTACCTCTCGCCATTCAGAAACGATTCGGGCAGTCGTTCAGTGTTACCGACAGTGAGACGGGTAAGCCGTTGGCGTTTCGTGACTACGTTGCGACGGTCAATGGCGTCGAGACCAAAGGCGTCACCGATGCTGATGGCATCGCGCACATCAAGACGCCGACGCCCCAGACGTCGAGATGTGCGGCAAAAAATAGAAATGCTCATTTGGCCGAGGTCGTCAGTTTCACCTGGCAACCTCGGCCATTTTCTTTCCGGCCATTGAGCGACAGCAATCAGCCGCTTACGTGTTCACCTCAACATGATCCAACGCCTGATTCACTGCCAACCCTGCAACCATAACCACCTGCGCAATCCCCAGTGCAGTCTTGCGGTGCGCTGGTTCCAGGATCGCGGCGAAGTTGCTGAGCATTTCGCTGGCGGAATCCAGGGATTCGCTGGCGTTGGCCAGGAGCGATTCGCTGTTGTAGGCGGGGTTGGCCAGGAACATGGGGTCGTGTTTGTGGTGGCTGCCCATGATGCGTTGTTGTGGGGTGAGGTAGTGGTCGAGGGCGCGTTCGGCGGCTTCGTTGAGGGTTCGGGAGTTGGGGGATTGGTAGGGGGAAGCTGGGTCGGTTTCTGGTGGATTTGGTGTTGGCTTGATCATAGATGTAACTCCAGGGTGAAAAAGTGGAGCCATCAGCCTCGCTACCAAACGAGGGTGGTGGCCATACGGAGGTTGGTAGACCGGTCACCTGGATACCCGGCGCGTCCGAAGACGCCCTACGCATGGCCACCATAAAACAGAGGACGAAAGAGTCCCTGCAAACTGGAGTTGCGATGCGACAGGTAAGCCGGGCTACCAAACCCGATCACTGTTTTTTTCAGTGACCCGGAAACGATAAAACCCGCACCCTGGACGCACAAGCCGGCGGATTCTGGCGTAGTCGTAGGCAATGACGCAAGGCGTTGTAGCCTTGAGGAAGTAACGCTGAGTGTCTTTAAACAGCATTGAAAAAATCGGTTAAACAAACTGTCGGCACAGCGTCCGTTCTTGCGGTATAGGGGGCCGTCAGTGATTGAACAGGGCGAAAAACAAATACAAGAGAAATGACCGTTGGTCGTAAACATCCGAATACCTGTCAGATCTGACAGGTGACGCTTCCTGCGGTCCTTGATTGAATCACTCCGTCAAACCAATCCCACGAAACGGAGTTACTGACATGTCTACAGCAAAGTCCAATGCCATCGTACCCCTGATCCTTTCTATCAGGGATTCCAAGGGTGGTGAAGTGCCTCAAGGCGGAGTGACCCCTGATACCACTGTGACAGTCGCAGGTCGTGCTGAACCAACGAAGAAAGTTGAAGTGCTCGATGGAACAGTTTCGAAAGGCACTGCCCATGCTGACGCAGCAGGCAGTTGGTTACTGGTCTTAGGTGGACTTGCTCTGGGTGCACACTCGATTACGGCCTCAGATGACGGAGCTGTGTCAGCTACCAGAAAATTTTCAGTGGTTCAACAGTAGAAAATAGATTCAACGGAAAGATCGGGAGATTTGAGGCACGAGGTTCTCAAGGATCCCGATCTGTTCCTCATACATCGTGCCTGACGTTTTTGAGCGGGCCAGGGCTAGGGGTTTTCCGGGCGGCTGAGCAACGTTTCAATCCGAGCCAGAGGAGGTCGCACCTGACTCCGATCAAAGACTTGCACCCCAACCTTGAGCAACCGCCCATTCTCCACCCCCCCCCAATCACCTGCTCACACCGCAACAACAACCTCCCTTGATCACACTCCATCGCCTTAACCCCATCGGCAATCTTCCCTCCAGCCGCAACTCCGCCATCCGACTCTGCGCCGCAATCATCGCAATTGAAAGAAGGGGACCGTGAAAGAAGGGGACAGATTTATTTTCCAGAAAATAGATCAGCCCCCTTTGTTTCCTTTGTTTCTGACGGGGCGCCGCATCAAGATCTGCTTAGTCGCCCAAATCAACGGCATCACCGTTAGCCCGGACATAATAATTATCGAATTCACCGCTTTCGACGAACACGAAGCCATGGCGAGTGTAAAAACGATTTGAAGCGCTTTCCTGGAGAGCACCGACCTTGATGGGGCGCCCGATCTCATCAGCCTCTCTGAAAATCTGAGTAAGAACTTCAGAGCCGATTCCTGCTCCTTGAGCACTGGGCATCACATACAAGTGGTCAAGCAAAAGCTCGCTCTGGTGGTCTTTGATTACGACAAAACCGACCAGATCACCTGATACTTCTATGCGGCGAGTGCTGTTAACGTCGAACCCAGCAACAAATCGTTCGCGCGCACGATCTGGGTTAAATCGTCCAAGCCGTTCAAGGCTCTCGCGCATGGCCTCAATTCTGATGGCTACCAGATTTTCCAGGTCGTTATTGGAAGCTGCGCATAAAACGACAGCGGAGTTTTGATCAACGGAGGCTGGCATAACAAGCACCCTAAACATGGTCGGTCAGTCATTATGCAGAGAACAGATTCCGCATAACCACTCCTGCTTCGGTTCAATGGAGGCGACGGCTCCATATCAGCTTCAGAGGGATGTGTTCGCCGGACGCTTACGTTTGTTGGGGCAAGGGGACGGATCTGTCGTGGGGTCCGAGACGCAATGAGAATTCCGATAAGCACCAACGTTTAAAAAGACATCTCCAGACACTCTCTCAGGCTACATATCCTTGCGCCGTTGCCTACAGCTACGCCAGAATCCGCCGGCTTGTGCGCCTTGGGGACGGGTTCTATTGTGGTGCGGTCGCTGACGAATCAGTGATCGGATTTGACCGTCCGCCCAACATCAAGGCGCACCAGCGTTCTGCACGTGTTCAGGCATTGTCTGAAATCATGTCGCGGTGGCTGTGCGTGGGACACCTTCGGGTGTGCCGGATTCCTTGATGTCCGGTCGGTCAACCCGCGTACAGCTGCCACCCTGTTTGTTTGACCGCGAACGGTGGCGGCTCCGGTCATCAAGGAGCTTCACCATGATCAAACCAACACCCACCCCGCCCGAAACCGAATCGGTTTCCCCCTACGAATCCATAGATTCCAGAAAACTCCACGAAGCCGCCGACCGCGCGCTCGACCATTATCTCTGTCCGCCCGGCTCCACGCCGCCCCCACGTAGAACCCGCGGGATGTATGCCGTGACTGCGGACAACAAAAACGAAGAACTGCTGATTGATGCCAGTGAAACTCTCGCTTCGGCCCAAACCATTGCCCAAAACATCGCCAGTCTGGTGCCGGCTTCGCAGCGTCGGGCGTTGGTGGGGATTGCGCAGTTGATCATGCTCGGGGAGTTGGCGGTGAATCGGGCGTTGGATAATTTGCAATTGCCGGAGTGAGGCAGATCTCGGGATCACCTGCTAATTAAAACGGGTGTCAATTCTGGCGCCTTCGCGAGCAAGCTCGCTCCCACGGGGATTTAGCGGGGGAAAGGGGATTGAATTATTTCATTCGGTCCCCTTTGTTTCTTAACCCGCGCCGCTGCTATCTGGCTCCGAAGGCACATCCGGACATTCATCGGTCCATCGCGTAACCGTCATGTCTTTGAGTCGCTCACCCATGCTTCGTGCAGGTTGCCTGAGGCAAAAGGTGCGCTCACAAATCTGACAATGTTGGGGTTGACCGTTAGTGAGTGATCGCCAATCTCGCTGTTCGTCGATCCGCCACGTACAGCCGCCATAAAACACTGATGATTTGACCCCGGAGTCCGCAAGCCAGAAATCCGGATTTTCCCTACAAAGAACACCGATCCATCCTGCATTCAAACCTGATTCCGTTCCCCAAAGTCCCTCGTTTTCAGAACGGGACACGGACGTGACCAGACTTATCCCTCAAAGCGAACTCCATGGCCAGCGCGACCAGATCCTCGATTCCTACCAGGCCATGGAAGACTTCCGACAGGCATTGAATCGCCCGGACGAACTGCCCGGATTCGACGACCTGTTAAACGCCATGGGCCTGCATCGTTCGAACTACATGCAAGGCGCGAATGAGCGAAAACTCATCGATGCTGTGCGTAACGGTGAGTGGGCATTGGTGAAGCCACGCATGGCTACAGACAACGGCGGCGCCTCCTGGAACGCCTTCAACCCCAAACCCGAGCCACCTCCCGCACAACACCTGGTGGAGGAACACGCCTACACCTTGCCGCAACCCGCTGAATCGGGTTTTCACATTGTTCAGAAACCCATGACGCTCGAAGCGCTTGAACGGGAGTTGTACGAAGTCAGGCCCGGCGACTCACTGCGTCGCGAATTCCGTTCTCTCAATCGACATCTCGGTGAGCAGGTCAAACCTGGGCAAATGGTCTTGTTCAGCGACTCTCGCAACTACACGTGCCGGCGCGAAGAAGCACAGATGATGGCCGCTGCGGAGAAGGTGAACGAGGCGCTGAAAGATCTCTCGGATGAAGAGGCTTCGTTCATGGTTGAGCATCATGAGGTTATTGAGCCGTTTCTGGAGGTGTCGGCGGGCACATTAGGCGTGGCGTCATTCATGATCGGCCATCATCTGGAAGGATTGAAAAACACCCTCAAAGAGCTGGAGCAACTGCATCAGCAGCAATACACCCAACATCGTCATCTGCATGCTCCGGAGTTCTTTGCCAAACGCAAGCGTCTGATGGCGAAACTGGATGCCAGCCTTGGGCCGCTGGTACGCAAAGGCACCGGTCTGCCGGATCATCCAAAACTCAAACGTGCACTGGGATTGTCCAGCCGCCGAATTGTTCACCGATGGGGCAAGGCAGGCGCACCGGCACAACTACCCGGATATGCAACCAACATTGCGGGCGTTGCCAGAGCAGCGAAGTTCATGAAGGGAGGTGGTTATCTCGGCATAGGTCTGCAACTGGGCGCATCCAGCTCAAAAATCTACGAGGTATGCGCGTCCGACCGCGAGTCGGAATGCAGGCAAGTGAGGTTTGTCGAGGGAGGGAAAATGGTGGGCGGGACTATTGGAGCGATTGCTGGTGGAACTCTTGGAGGGAAGGTAGGTTCGGCGGTTTGCGCGAAGTTGAAGGGAGTGGGAAAACTGGTGTGTGTGCTTGTGGTCGGTGCGGCTGGTTCCGTTGAGACAGGAACAAGGACGACCGAGCTAGGGGAGTCAATCGGCCAAGAACTCTATGAGTATTCTGAATAATGGAAATCACCCAATCAGCATTCGCTTGGGCCTGTGGAGCGCTGATCCTGCTGGGCATAATCAACTGCGCAATGATTTTCTACGCCGTTTATACAAAACTCGAAGCGCTGGAAAACCACTTTGACGATTGGCTATACCTGATCACGGACTGGCGTTCTTCAGGTGGGAGTTTTCACTGGAGAACTCTTCGAATGGCAGAGGTCAGCCGGTTGATTACCTCCAAGAGTATCCAACGGCAGGAACCGTTGCTGATCGACGCCGTTGAACGCCTTCCCAGAGGACTCAGGTTCTGGGCGACGCGTCCATTTCATGTCGGCTATTTTGTATGCGGCGGGACTGCGGTGCTTTGGCATTACGGGAAATACAGAGGTTTTTTGTAATGGGGCAAAGAGAAAAACAATCCCTCGGTGAAGTGGTTTACGAAGCCTCTCCCCATGACTGAAATCAAACTTCTGTTCGCCGCCACTGGCATTGCTTTACTGGTGCTGATCATCACCAACGTTCTGGTGATGATCTATGTCGGGTATTTCAAGCTTTCCGAAATTGAGTCGCACCTTGAAAATTGTTATCTGCTCCATAACTGCCCGCAGAAGGGACGTTCCGGTTTTTGGGCGCGCAGGTACAGACTCAATGTGATCACTGCTTTGCTTCGTAAACGTCCTTCGCTCCTGTTGCTGGATAATCCGAACGCCCTCGAAGATGTCCGGAGCCTTCCGCTGAATTTGCGGCGGTGGGTCGAAATTCCATATCGATTGAATGCATTTTCTCTGCTGGGGATTATGGCTTTGTATGGTTGGGCGGAATATCTAGGATTGTTTTGAGGCGTCGGTTAAAACGGGTGGAACAAGAGCCTGCCCTCACCCCAGCCCTCTCCCGGAGGGAGAGGGGGCCGAGGGAGGTGTCTGGCGTTGTACATCGACCTGGGCGACCGAGTTGATTATGGGTTCAACGCGGCGTGTGCGAGTTGGTGAGGATCTTCAAGTTGGTATCGGAAATTTCCCACGGTCGATTCGCTTGCATACGAGCGATTCGACGTTTTGGGAGGGCTAGGGATTTTCGGGGCGGCTGAGCAACGTCTCCAGCCTCGCCAACGCCGGCCCCTCCTGGCTACGATCAAACACCTGCACCCCAACCTTGAGCAACCGCCCATTCTCCACCCCCCCAATCACCTGCTCACACCGCAACAACAACCTCCCTTGATCACACTCCATCGCCTTAACCCCCATCGGTAATCTCCCTTCCAACCGAAGTTCAGCTATCCGACTCTGCGCCGCAATCATCGCAATCGAGCGATCCCGCAAAATCCCGCTGCTCTGCGTCATCAACCCCGCCACGCGCACGGCGGCGGACATGGCGACGGCGATGATCGCCAGTGCGACGAGCACTTCAATCAGGGTGAATCCGGCTTGCGGGGAGGGGGTGCGCATCGGGGTCTCGGGCGGTCGGGCAGCCCTTGACGCTAACGCCCGTGCTTGACGGCTTGACGACGAAAACACCCGAGGATTTTCAACATCCCTGACATATCTTCTTGCAACACTGCGCGTCGAATCGAATCAAGCCAGGGAATGACGAGATGGATATCGCGCAATTCAAACAGCCCAGTCGACCGAGCCGGATGCCCCGTGGGCAGCAGGGTTTCACGCTGATCGAGATCATGGTGGTCGTGGTGATTCTCGGGATTCTGGCGGCGATGGTGGTGCCCAAGGTGCTCGACCGGCCGGATCAGGCGCGGGCCACCGCGGCGAAGCAGGACATTGGCGGGTTGATGCAGGCGCTGAAGTTGTATCGCCTCGATCACGGCACTTACCCGAATCAGAGCCAGGGTCTGAAAGTGCTGGTGGAGCGGCCGGCCGATGCGAAGAACACCAACTGGCGCTCGTACCTGGAGCGCCTGCCGAATGACCCGTGGGGTCGTCCTTATCAGTACCTCAATCCCGGTGCCAACGGCGAGATCGACATCTTTTCCCTCGGCGCCGACGGCCAGCCTGACGGCGATGGCGTGAATGCCGACATCGGTTCCTGGCAGTTGTAAGGCCGGTCATGAACAGCCAATCGAACCAGCAGGGGATGGCGATCATCAGTGCGCTGCTGATCGCGGCGGTGGTCGCGGTGATCGCCGCCGGCATGCTGACCCGCCAGAGCGTTTCGACCCGTGCGCTGGAAGCCGAACAATTGCGTGTGCAGGGCCGTTGGGTGTTGCACGGCGGGTTGGAGATCAGCCGGCAATTGTTGTGGGACGCGCGGCAGCGCGATCCGCTGACCCGACTCGATCAGCCTTGGGCGCAGCGGTTGAACGCTCAGGGTTTCGAGGGGCGGCTGGAGGACGAGCAGGGCAAGTTCAACCTGCGCAATCTGGTGGCCAACGAGCGGATCGATGATGCGCAGGTGCAGGCGTTCGAGCGTTTGTGCGAGTTGATCGGTGTCAGCAGCGGGTTGAGCCGGCGCATCAGTCAACGAGTGATCGCCTCTTACCCCCATCTGTTAAATGCACAACTGACGGAAAAAACCGTGGCAAAGAATTCCTTCGACAGCGGTCGCGGCACCTCGCCAGGTGCCTCGCGCAAACCGCAAACGCCAACCCTGCCGATGCTGCGTAATCTGGAAGACCTGCGCAGCGTCGACGGGGTCAACGATGCTGTGCTGCTGAAACTGGCGCCGTACCTGACGGTGATTCCGGCGACCACCTGGCTCAACGGCAACACCGCCACCGCGCCGGTGCTGGCGGCTTATGTGCCGGGGTTGTCGCTTGAACGGGCGCAGGCGCTGATCAATGAGCGTGATGCCGGGCGCTGGTTCATCAACCGCGGGGATTTCGTCAATCGCCTGCGCTTGCCGCAATTGGAGATCACCAGCGTCAAGGTCGGCATTACCAGCGACTGGTTCCGTCTGCGCGGGCAGGCGCGGCTCGATCAGCGGCGGGTCAGCCTCGATGCGTTGTTGCATCGCAGTGAAGACCGTTTGCCACAAGTGATCTGGTCGCGGGTGGGCGTATGAACCACGTGCGCGTAAATTTGCCGCCACTGGCGGAACTCGATCTCGACAGCGAACTGGACTGCGCGTGGCTGGACCGCCACGGCAAGATCACGCGCGAGGATCGTCAACTGCTGCGCAAACTGCCGAAGCAACCGCTGGTGTGTTTCCTGCACCCGACCGACAGCTTGCTGGCGAGCATCAACCTGCCGCCGCTGACCACCAGCAAAACCGCAGCGGCCGTGCAGTGCGCCGCGCAGGCGTTGATGCTCAGCGACATCAGCTCGATGCACGTCGCCCATGGGCCACGAGATGCCTCGGGGCAGGTGCAGCTTGCCTGGCTGCCGCGTCGGGACTTGCAATACCTCGGGCAGTTGCTGCACCAGGTCGGTTTGAACCTTAAAGGTCTGTATCCGGCGGCCTACAGTTTGCCGGTGATGAGTGGCGGCGTCGGACGGTTGTACGGCGATCATCTGTTATTGCGCCAGGGGCCGGACTCGGCGCAGGTGCAACCGTTGATCGATGAAGCATGGCTGATGGAAATCGCCTTGCCTGCGCACTGGATCGGTGAAGGCGGGCCTGACGCGGTGCAATCGACACTGGCTGATTCACAACGCTGGTCCGGGCCCTTGCCGGGCTGGGGGCTGCACGCTGGCATTCAACAGCCGGGCACCGAGCCTCGCGGCTGGGGCCGGGCATTGGGTCTGGGTGCGTTGGCTCTGGCGGTGTGGGTGATCGGTTTGAACCTGTACGCGGCCCGTGAGGCCGGGGCAGGGCAACAGATCAAGGCGCAGATGGCGCAGCGGGTGAAGCAGGCGTTTCCCGAGTTGCCGGTGATCCTCAATCCGCTGCAACAGGCGCGGCAGCAAATTGCGGCTCGCCAGCAAGGCGCGGCGGATGCGCCGGGGCAGGATTTCACGTGGCTGGTGTTGCAGGCCGGCAGTGGCATGCCGTCCATGGCGGGCACGGTGCAGCGTCTGGCGTTCGTCGACGAAGAGTTGCGATTGAGTCTGCTGCCTGAGGCCCGACGCTCGGGTAACGACAAGGACTGGCAAGGGACGCTGGCCCAGGCCGGCATTAGCGTCACCTCCGATGACGATGGCTGGATCTTGCGCCCGGCAGGCGAAGTGGCTGCCAACGACAACGACAACGACGACAGCAGCGGAGCCGAAGATGAGTAGCCCGGTGCTGGCCAGGTATCGCGCCGGTTGGCAGCGCTTCAACGTTCAATTGCAGGCCCGTTGGCAGCCGTTGGCGTTGCGGGAAAAACGCATGGTGGGAGGGATGGCGGCGCTGCTGCTGGGGCTGTTTGTGTGGATGGCGTTGATTCAGCCGCCGCTGAAGAAGATCGCCGCATCGCAAGTCGAAACCCCGAAATTGCGCGCCCAGGCCGAAGCGCTGGAAGTGCTGCTGCGCGATGTCAGCGTGCGCCCGGACGGGCAAAACCTGGAGCAGTCGCTGCAACAGACTTTGCAGGCCAGCGGACTGGGCGGCCATTACCAACTGGCAGCCGCGTCCGCCGGCTGGCAGTTGACCTTCGACGCGGCACCCGCCGACGCCGTGCTCGACTGGCTGCTGAGCCAACCCCGGAATTTTTCACTGCAAGTGGTCGAGGCTCGTCTGCAACGCGCAGACGACGCGGCGACCGATGACACCGCCGGCACTCTGTCGGGCACCGTACGCATGGATCAGGCGCTGGGCGCTAAGGAAGCTTCATGAAGGGGTCAGGGTCCAAACGCATGGCGTTGCCGATGCTGTTGATGGCATTGAGCGCGTGCAGCAACACCACACCACCCAATCAACCGCCGCTGCTGGTGGACAGCGAACTCGGCCGGCCGCTGGCCAACACCCAGCGCAGTGGCGACGCGGTGCTCGACCGCGAGCGTGCGCAGGCCCAGGCCAGACCCGCGCCGAAGCAGTTGCACAACATCACCGAACGCGCCCGCAGTGGCGGTTCGGCGCGGGGCACGACGTTGCCGGCCAATCCGTTGGGCGACCAACCGGTGACGCTGAATTTTGTCGACGCCGATATTCAAGCGGTGGTCCGGGCGTTGTCGCGCTCCACTGGTCAGCAGTTTCTGGTCGACCCTCGGGTCAAGGGTAATTTGACGCTGGTCTCCGAAGGCCAGGTGCCGGCGCATCAGGCTTACGACATGCTGCTGGCGGCGCTGCGCATGCAGGGCTTCAGCGTGGTGGACGTGGGCGGCGTGGCGCAGGTGGTGCCGGAGGCCGACGCCAAGTTGCTCGGCGGGCCGATTTACAGCGCTGACAAACCGGCCGGCAACGGCATGCTCACCCGCACGTTCCGCCTGCAATACGAGAACGCAGTGAACCTGATCCCGGTGCTGCGCCCGATCGTGTCGCCGAACAATCCGATCAATGCCTATCCGGGCAACAACACCATCGTCGTCACCGATTACGCCGAAAACCTCACGCGGGTCGCGCAACTGATTCAGGGCATCGACACGCCGAGCGCCATCGACACCGACGTGGTGCAGATCCAGAACGGCATCGCCGCCGACATCGCACCAATGGTCGCTGACCTGCTCGACGCTCCGGGCAACGACCCGACACAGAAAATCGCGGTGATCGGCGACCCGCGCTCCAACACCATCATCATCCGCGCCGGCAGCCCGGAGCGCACGGAGCTGGCGCGCAACCTGATCTACAAACTCGACAACGCCCAAAGCAACCCGAGCAACCTGCACGTGGTGTATCTGCGCAACGCACAGGCCGGCAAACTGGCGCAAGCGCTGCGCGGATTGTTGACCGGTGAGAGCGACAGCGGCACCAGCGACAGCGCACGTTCGGTACTTAGTGCGATGGGCAGCTCGACCAATTCGGGCGGCGGGCAGAACGGCCAGAGCGGTACGCAAACCAACGGCAGCACCTCGACCACCAACAGCGGCAGCACCGGCGGCGGCTACGCTCAGGGTAGCAGCGCCACCAGCGGCAGCGGCAATGCGCAAAGCAGCGAACAAAACGTCGCCTTCAGCGCTGGTGGCGTGACCATTCAGGCAGACGCCACCACCAACACCTTGCTGATTTCCGCGCCGGAACCGCTGTACCGCAACCTGCGCGAAGTCATCGACCTGCTCGACCAGCGCCGCGCACAAGTAGTGATCGAGAGCCTGATCGTCGAAGTCGGCGAGGACGATGCCAGCGAATTCGGCGTGCAATGGCAGACCGGCAATCTGGCTGGTAATGGCGTGATCGGCGGCGCCAACCTTGGTGGCTCGGGGATCAACGTCAACGGCAAGACCAGTGTCGACGTGTTGCCCAAAGGTTTGAACCTCGGCTACGTCAACGGCACGGTCGACATTCCTGGCATTGGCAAAATTCTTGACCTGAAAGTGCTGGCCCGTGCCCTGAAGAGCAAGGGCGGCACCAACGTGCTATCGACGCCGAACCTGCTGACCCTGGACAACGAAGCGGCGAGCATTTTCGTCGGCCAGACCATCCCGTTTGTCAGCGGCAGTTACGTCACCGGCGGCGGAGGCACCAGCAACAACCCGTTCCAGACCGTGACCCGCGAAGAGGTCGGTTTGAAGCTCAACGTGCGTCCGCAGATTTCCGAGGGTGGTACGGTGAAGCTCGACATCTATCAGGAAGTCAGCAGCATCGACGAGCGCGCTTCGGCGGCCTCCACCTCGGCGGGGATCGTCACCAGCAAGCGTGCGATCGACACCAGCATCCTGCTCGACGACGGGCAGATCATGGTGCTCGGCGGTCTGCTGCAGGACGGCTACAGCCAGAGCAATGACGCGGTGCCATGGCTCTCGAACATTCCGGGGCTGGGCGCGCTGTTTCGCAACGAACGCCGCTCGATCACCAAGACCAACCTGATGGTGTTCCTGCGCCCGTACATCATTCGCGACAGCGCGGCGGGGCGCAGCATCACGCTCAATCGCTACGACTTTATGCGCCGCGCTCAAGGCGGGCTGCAACCGGAACGCAGCTGGGCGATGCCGGACATGCAGGCGCCGCAATTGCCGACGGCTGCGCAAGGCGTGCCGGCGACGCTGCCGGGGACGGGCCCGCGCGCGACCATCAAAGCGGTGCCGCTGCAATGAGCGCATTGCCTTACGCTTGGGCCAAGGCGCAGCGGATTTTGCTGCGCGACGGTGTGCTGACGGTGTGCCCGTCGACGCCGGGCTGGTCGATCAGCGAGGTGCGGAGGCAGTTCGGCGCGGCCAGGCTTGAGCGGGTGCGCGATGACGAACTCGACGGCTTGCTCGCCACGGCCTACGCCGACACCGGCAGTGCGGCGGCGGTCGTCGGGGCGGCGGAAAACGAAGTCGACCTCGACCGCCTGATGCAGGACATGCCGGAAATCACCGACCTGCTCGACACCCAGGACGGCGCGCCGGTGATCCGCATGATCAACGCCTTGCTCACCCAAGCGGCACGGGACGAGGCCAGCGACATTCACATCGAACCGTTCGAAACCCACTCGGTGGTGCGCTATCGGGTCGACGGCACCCTGCGCGACGTGGTGTCGCCACGCAAGGCCTTGCACGGTGCGCTGGTGTCGCGGATCAAGATCATGGCGCAGCTCGACATTGCCGAAAAACGCCTGCCACAGGACGGTCGTATCGCATTGCGCGTGGCCGGGCGGCCCATCGACATTCGTGTCTCGACCGTGCCCACCGGTCATGGCGAGCGGGTGGTGATGCGTCTGCTGGACAAGCAGGCCGGACGCTTGCATCTGGAAACCCTGGGCATGGACGCGCAGGTGCTGGCCAAACTCGATCACCTGATCCGCCAGCCCCACGGCATCGTGTTGGTCACCGGCCCGACCGGTAGCGGCAAAACCACCAGTTTGTATGCGGCGCTGGCGCGGCTGGATGCAAGCACCAGCAACATCCTCACCGTGGAAGATCCGGTGGAATACGACCTGCCGGGCATCAGCCAGATTCAGGTCAACACCAAGATCGACATGACCTTCGCCCTCGCTTTACGCGCCATTTTGCGGCAGGACCCGGACATCATCATGATCGGCGAGATCCGCGACCTCGAAACCGCGCAGATCGCAGTGCAGGCTTCGTTGACCGGTCACTTGGTGCTGGCGACTTTGCACACCAACGATGCGGTGTCGGCGGTCAACCGCTTGATCGACATGGGCGTCGAGCCGTTTCTGTTGGCTTCGTCGATGTTGGGAGTTTTGGCCCAGCGCTTGGTGCGGCGGCTGTGCAATCAGTGCAAACAGGAAGACCCCGCGACGCCCGGCACCTGGCGCCCGGTCGGTTGTGCGGCGTGCAATCACACCGGTTACAGCGGCCGGACCGGCATTCATGAATTGTTCTGCATCGACGACGACATCCGCACCCTGATTCACCAAGGGGCAGGGGAGCAGGCCTTGCGTGCGGCGGCGAGCAAGGCCGGGATGTTCAGCCTGCGTGAAGACGGCGAGCGCTGGATCCGCAGCGGTGCCACGGCCCCTGAAGAAATCCTTCGTGTGACACGGGACGCCTGATGAATCGCTATCGTTTTGAAGCCGCCGATGCCAGCGGCAAGATCGAATCCGGGCATCTGGAGGCGGAGAGTCAGGGCGCCGCGTTTGGCGTGTTGCGCGGTCGTGGCTTGACGGCGTTGTCGGTGGAGAAGGAGAGCAATGTCTCCCAGCACGGCGGCGGTGGCATGTTCAGCGCCAGGATGTCGGATAACGATCTGGCGTGGGCCACACGGCAGCTGTCGAGCTTGCTCGGGGCCAGTCTGCCACTTGAGGCCGCGTTGAGTGCCACGGTCGAACAAGCCGAGAAAAAACACATCGCCCACACCCTCAGCGCCGTGCGCGCCGATGTGCGCAGCGGCATGCGCCTGGCTGAAGCACTGGCGGCGCGGCCACGGGACTTTCCGGAAATCTACCGGGCGCTGATTGCGGCGGGCGAGGAGTCCGGCGATCTGGCGCAGGTGATGGAACGGCTGGCGGATTACATCGAGGAACGTAACAACCTGCGCGGCAAGATTCTCACCGCGTTCATCTATCCGGGCGTGGTCGGATTGGTGTCGATCGGTATTGTGATTTTCCTGCTGAGTTACGTGGTGCCGCAGGTGGTCAGTGCGTTTTCCCAGGCGCGGCAGGATCTGCCGGGGCTGACGCTGGCGATGCTCAATGCCAGTGATTTCATCCGCGCCTGGGGCTGGTTGTGCGCGGGCGTCATGGCCGGTGCGTTCTGGAGCTGGCGCCTGTATCTGCGCAATCCGGCGGCACGTTTGAGCTGGCATCATCGGGTGCTGAAGTTGCCGCTGATCGGGCGGTTTGTGCTGGGGCTGAACACCGCCCGGTTCGCCTCGACGCTGGCGATTCTCGGCGGTGCCGGGGTGCCGTTGCTGCGCGCGTTGGAGGCGGCGCGGCAGACCTTGTCGAATGATCGTTTGAGCCTGAGCGTCAATGAGGCCACCGCCAAGGTGCGAGAGGGTGTGAACCTCGCGGCAGCGCTGAAAGTGGAGAACGTGTTCCCGCCGGTGCTGATTCACCTGATCGCCAGCGGCGAGAAAACCGGTGCATTGCCGCCGATGCTCGAGCGTGCGGCGCAAACCCTGTCCCGCGATATCGAGCGCCGAGCGATGGGCATGACGGCCTTGCTGGAGCCGCTGATGATTGTGGTGATGGGCGCGGTGGTGCTGGTGATCGTGATGGCGGTGCTGTTGCCGATCATCGAGATCAACCAGTTGGTGCAGTAAGTGGGCTGTGTTGTCTGTACTGGCCCTATCGCTGGCAAGCCAGCTCCCACAGTGGACAGTGCTGATCATTGATTTTATGTACGCCCAAGAAACCTGAGGGAGCTGGCTTGCCAGCGTTGGGGTCAGTGACAGCAACAAATAATCCAAACTTTTTTCCAGGACTTCAGCATCACCCGACCCTCATTCCCCCCATCCTCGGGTTCTCCTTTCTGTCATCTGCAACGGCCCTTCACGGGCTGTGGCCGATTCCCTCGAAAAGCTTGCCGTAGACACTCCGCACAACCGCGCAAACACCCGAGAAAATCCCTCGAAAATCAGCCTGCACCTCCCGAGGTTTTTTCCTTTATCTGTCACCGGAAACTGCGAATTTCTCAGTGCGACTTAACCACGGACCCCGCTTGCGAAGGTCGGCGGTGAGTCTTCCCAGTGTCATGCAAGACCCCTGAAAACCTGTGTTCACAACCAACGTTGAAAAGGAGATTCTTCATGTTCAAGCGCACTCTGATCGCAGCTTCCCTGACCGTCGCTGCCCTGGCTTCCGCCCAGGCCATGGCCGCCAACGTTACCGGTGGTGGCGCGACTCTGCCTGCCGCTCTGTACAAAGGTTCTGCCAACAGCATTCTGCCGGCCAACTTCAGCTACCTGGGTACTGGTAGCGGCACCGGCAAGACCGCTTTCCTGACCAACAACTCGGCACTGTTCAGCACCACCGGTTCGGTTCACTTCGCCGGTAGCGACTCGATCCTCAGCGCTTCGGAAATCAGCACCTACAACACCAACTTCGGTGCTTCGTACGGCCCGCTGATCCAGTTGCCTTCGGTGGCCACTTCGGTTGCCATTCCGTACAAAAAATCCGGTCAGACTGCTCTGAACCTGACCAGCGCTCAGCTGTGCGATGCCTTCTCCGGCGCCAAAACCACTTGGGGCGCTCTGCTGGGCACTGCCGACACCACGCCGATCCGCGTTGTTTATCGCAACGTTTCCAGCGGCACTTCGGAAATCCTGACCCGTCACCTGAACTCGATCTGCCCGACTCAGTTCACCACCAACTCCACCTTCACCAGCGCTCGTCTGCCAGCCGGTTCGACCCTGCCTTCGAACTGGGTAGGCGTTGCCGGTACTGCTGATGTGGCCACTCAAGTCAACGCGGTTGACGGCTCCATCGGTTACGTCGGCCCGGACGGTGTGAATGCCGCCAGCAACGCAGTGGTTGCTCGCGTCAACGGCGTACAGCCAACCACCGCCAACGTTTCGCTGGCTCTGGGTTCGGCTGCTCTGCCAACCACCCCTTCGAACCCTTCGCAGTGGGTACCGGTCGTACCTAACCCAGCCAGCGGTTACCCGATCGTGGCTTACACCAACTTCATCTTCGGCCAGTGCTACAAGGATGCAGCCGTGGCCGCTGATGTCAAAGCCTTCCTGACCACCCACTACAGCAACCCGGGCAACAACGCTGCCACCGTCGCTCACAGCTTCACTCCGGTTCCAACCAACTGGAAAGCGGCTGTGACTGCCAACTTCGTCACCAACACCTCGGGCAACAACCTGAACATCAACAACGCCAGTGTCTGCAACGCCATCGGTCGTCCTTTGTAAGCCTCGCTTAACCGGTAATGAAATGGCAGCAGCCTTCGGGCTGCTGCCATTTTTTTTGGCCGATTTACTCCTCATTCATGAAGTTTGTGTGACATCCGTTCGGTCTCGGCCCTCGCCAACCGCCTATGTCGTAACAGCAGGGGCAAGCCGACCTGCGGCCTTGTGTGGCAAACAAAAAGGATCTCGTAGTGATGCTCGCTCGCCCATCCCGTCGCAGTACCCGTGTTCAGCCTCAGCAGCGTATGGCCGCCGATCCGGCGCTGTGGTTGCTCAAGCCTTTGGCGCAGGCGATTGCCTTGTGCCTGGTGGCGGGCAGTGCCGAGGCGGCGACCGCGTTCAGTTCGGGATGGTTTGCCGCCAAAGGCGCGGCGCAACAGGCCGCGGCGGCACGCCCGAGCGTGGGCGGATTGCCTGGGATGACGCCACCGCTGGCGCAGCAGCAAAAGGCCAACCAGCAGTTGCAGCGCTCGATTCAGACCCTGAACAACACGGTGGCCGCCATTGCTGCGCAACAGGCGGCACAGGCGGCCGGTCGTACGGCGGCGCTGGGTACGGTGCAGCTTGTGCCGGACGGTCTGGGCGAGGGCGGCTTGAAGGTCGATAACAGCCTCACTCAAGGCTGGCAGAACGCCAAAGGCCCGCAGCAGACTCAGGTCGACGGCAAGACCACAGTGAAGATCGAACAGACCGCCGACAAGGCGATCCTCAACTGGGAGACCTTCAACGTCGGGCGCAACACAACGGTCGACTTCGCCCAGCAGTCGAACTGGGCAGTGCTTAACCGGGTCAACGATCCGAACGCGCGGGCCAGTCAGATTCAGGGCCAGATCAAGGGCAACGGCACGGTGATGTTGATCAACCGTAACGGCATCGTGTTCAGCGGCACCAGCCAGGTCAACGTGCGCAACCTGGTGGCGGCGGCGGCCAACATTACCGACATTCAATTCCGCGACCGGGGCCTGTTTTTCGACAGCACCGGCAGCCAGCCGACGTTCACCGAGGCGGCCGGCAAGGTGCTGGTGGAGCGCGGTGCGTCTATCGAGACGGCGCGGCCGGCCAAATCGACCGATGCCGGCGGCTATGCCTTGCTGCTCGGCAACGAGGTGCAGAACGACGGCAGCATCAACACCGCCAAGGGCCAGACTGTGCTCGGCGCGGGGGATCGCTTCTACATTCGCAAAGGCTCGGGCACTGAAGGCAATGGCTTCTCGACGACGTTCGGCAACGAAGTCACGCCGGGCTTCAAGACCGGCAGCGCTGCCGGCAAGGTCAGCAACAACGGTCTGATTCAGGCATCGACCGGCGACATCACCCTGACCGGCCATGAGGTCGTGCAAAATGGCGTGTTGCTGGCCAGCACTTCGGTCGCGACCCGCGGCACCATCCATTTGCTCAATCCGGCCACTGACACTCAGGGCAGCGTGACGCTGGGGCAGGGCAGCGCGACGGCGATCCTGCTCGACAGCAGCGATCTGACCGCCCTCGACAGCCAGCATCAGGCGGCCCTGACGGGCGTTACGCCTACCAACCGTATTCGTAGCGATCAGTCGCGCATCGACATACAGAGCGGTGGCAGTGTCGAGTTCGAGAGCGGCTCGATCACCCTGGCTACCGGCGGACAAGTAGCGGTGGCGGCGCAGCGTCGCAGCCTGGTGCGTGATGGCGCGATGATCGATGTCTCCGGTGCCATCGGCGTGAAAGTGGCGATGGAATCCAACAGCATCAAGATCAACGTCCAGGGCAACGAGCAGCGCGATGCGTCAGGCAATCGCGATAAAGGTGCGCTCAACAGCAATGACGTGTGGGTTGATGTACGCGAACTGGTTTACGTACCGGCCGGCACCAACGGCTATGCCACGGATCGCTGGTACACCGCTGGCGGTTTGCTGGAGGTCGGCGGTTATCTCGGCACCCAGGGCCATAGCATCGGTGAGTGGATGGCCCAGGGCGGAATGGTGAGTTTCGCCGGCAATGACGTGGTGACCGAGAAAGGCTCGTTGATCAACCTGTCCGGCGGCACGCTGGATGTACAAAGTGGCGAGATTCGCCAGAGCTGGTTGCGTGGTGCGGACGGGCACCTGTATGAAATCTCCAGAGCTCCGGGGGATCTGCTCTACACCGGGCTGTACAAGGGCTTTGAAGACAACAGTCAGCGCTGGGGCCAGACGAACTATTACTACAACCCGTTGATTGCGCCGAGCAAGCGTCAGGAATCGGGCTACACCGTGGGACGCGATGCCGGGCAACTGGTGATCGGCACCCGCAACGCTGTGCTGGAAGGCCAGATGCTCGGCGAGGTTTATCAGGGCGAGCGTCAGACCCAGGCGCCGCGTGCCGTACTCGATGGCTATGCACAGAGTCAGACGGCGCTGGCGCGACGCGGACAGTTGATAGTTGGCAGTTATGACCCGGCGTACGTGGCGGCCTCCGGTGGCTTGCTCTATGGGCTCAATCCGTTGCTCGATCAGGTGCAGATCGGCGGCGAGCGCCCGGTTGCCGGTAATGATCTGGATCTGACCGCTGCGGTGTCCGATGCGCGCAACGGCAAGCTGTTCCTCGATGCCGGACAGCTCGGTGACTGGCAACTGGGCGCATTGAAAGTGGCGGCCAGGGAACGGATCGACGTGCAAGGCGCCGTCACGGTCGGCAACGGCGGTGACATCACCCTTTACGCGCCGCACGTGCAGGTCAACGCAGACCTGACCGCGCGGGGCGGCAGCCTGCACCTGGGCAACGTGCTCAATCAGCTCAACACCGATCACCTCACCGACACCCGGCTGGTCACACCGACCGGCAAGTCCACGCGGGTGAGCGTGGCTGAAGGGGTGCAACTGGATACCCGAGGTGTGTGGAGCAATCTGCGCACCAACCCGGACGATGCCGCCAGCCTGGCGTATCTGGACGGTGGCGTGGTGTCGATTCGCAGCAGCGGCGACATCGAGGTCGGTGCCGGCAGCCTGCTGGACGTGTCTTCTGGTGGAGCGATTCTGGCCAACGGCAAGACTCGCGGTGGCAAGGGCGGTGACGTGATGCTGGAGTCCAGCGCCTTGTCCGCGCCGGGTGACAGTCACCTGACCCTGGATGGCCAACTGCGTGGTTACGGTGTGTCCGGCGGTGGCCGCCTGTTGATTCAGGCGGGCGATATCCTCATCGGCCAGACCGGTAAACCCCTTGCCGACAACACGTTGCAACTGCAACCGGATCTGTTCGACAAGGGCTTCTCTGCCTATAGCCTCATCGGCCTCAATCGGCTGGACGTTGCGGACAATACCCGCGTTGACGTATTGATGCCGGTCTACCGTTTTGGTGACGCCGCAGCCAACCAGGCCAGTGGCACGGCTCCACGGCAGGCGCTGGAATTGTGGACGCCAACGCTCTATCAGGAAAATCCGGTCAAGGCGCAACTGACCCAGCGTGCCGGCGCCAGCCTGGCTTTGCAGGCCGGCTCCAGCGAGATCGCTCTGGTCGATCCGGCCCGTAACACCTTGACCCTCGGCCAGGGCTCGCGCATCAGTGTCGATCCGGGGCAGCGCATCAACCTGCGTAGCGCCGGCCAGCTCACAGTCGATGGCGAGCTGAATGCCTGGGGCGGCACGATCGATATCCGCCAGCAACAGTTCGGCTCGATTAATGTTGCCGATTCCTCGCAGACGGCGGACAGGAAAATTCACAACCGTTCGATCTGGATCGGCGAGCATGCGGTGCTGGACGTGGCCGGTCGCGTGGCCACCGGCATTGATGCGCTGGGGCGTGTGTATGGCCAGGTCGGCAAGGGCGGCTCAATCATCATCGGCGGTGAAACCGATGCGAAGAAAGCCACGGCTACGTCGGCCGACGCTTATGTGATCGTGCGAAGCGGTGCGCGCCTGGATGCATCCGGCGCACAAACGATGCTGGATATCACCGGGCAGGGGCCGACGCTGGTTGCCACGGATGGCGGGCGAATTTCGCTGAGCTCCTACAACGGCCTGTTCATCGAAGGCGACCTGCGTGCCGCGGCTGGTGGCGCCGGGGCGGCGGGTGGGCGACTCGACATTGCGCTCGAGACGCCGAGTTATTTGCGCAGCGATGCCAGCAACGATGTTCGTGTGCCGCGCGAAATCGTCATCGGCCAGGACGCCGGTCCGTCGCTGTTGCCGGCCGGTCTGCAAGCGGGTGATGCCGCACCCGCGCTGCAATACGGTCGTGCCCGGCTGGGGGCCGATCAGTTGATGTCCGGCGGGTTCGATAACCTGAGCGTGTTGAGCAACGGTCTGCTGTCGTTCGACGGCAACGTCGATTTGCACCTGAATCAAAGCCTGAGCCTTTACGCCGGCGCCCTGTCACTGGCCGACGGCTCGAACGACAACGCGCGGATCAATTTGTCCGCGCCTTACGTGCGCCTGTCGGGGACGGGCAAGTATTTCGAGGCTCCCGGCAATATCCGGCCGCGGGTGATGAACACTCCGACCACCGAAGTGGCGCCGGCACAGTTCACCGCCACGGCGGATCTGCTGGATCTGGGCAACAGTCTGTCGTTCGGCACGGCCGGGTCGATCGTGCAGCTCAGCGGCCCGGCCTTGCAGGTCGGCCGTCGTGGATTTGAGAAGGTCACGCTCGACAGCCGAGGTGATCTGCGCTTTCTGGCACCCACCGGTAACGTCGAGAAAACCGAACTCTGGACGCCGGGAGATCTGGACCTGCGTGCCGCACAGATCTACCCCGCCAGTGATGTCGTGGCCGAGGTGCGGGTGGGCTATCAGAGTGTCCAGCGTGACGCCAACCCGGCGCGGACCTTACGAATCGGCAGCTCCGGGGCGGCGCCTGCCGCGTTGCCCTACTCGGTCTTCGGCAGCCTGACGCTGGCCGCCGCGCATATCGAGCAGGGCGGGGTGATCCGCGCGCCATTGGGCATGATCAATCTGGGTGACAATCTGGTCCTTGATACCCAGGCCCTGCATCTGTTGCCAGGCAGCATCACGTCGGTGAGCGCCGCCGGACTGGTCATGCCTTATGGTGGCACCACAGACGGCATCGACTATCGCTACAACGGCAAGTCTGTGCTGCTCAGAGGGATCACCGCTGAATCCGCCGGCGTGACGCTGACCTCGCAATACGTCGATGTACAAGGCGGCGCGGTGATCGACCTGTCGGGCGGCGGTGATTTGCGCGGGACCGGTTTCGTTTCCGGCCGTGGCGGTTCCACCGATGTCCGTTATAACCCGCTGGTGCGCAATACCACCGACGGCACCTTCAGCCTGCCGGGCCTGGCCAGCAACCCGGTGTACGCGATCGTGCCGGGGAATCAGAGCGCCTATGCACCAATGCTCGCCGAGGCGGGGGCGGTCGATCCGCGCATCGGTCAGCAGATCACCGTTGGGGCCGGTGTGCCGGGGTTGGCAGCGGGCACCTATACGCTACTGCCCTCGACGTTTGCGTTGTTACCGGGTGCCTTCCGGGTCGAGGTCAATGGTCAAACGGCACCCGGGGTGCCCCGTGTTGCGCTGCCACTGCGCAATGGTTCGTGGACAAGTTCGGGGCAGATGTCGATTGCCAACACCGGCCTGCGTGACAGCCTGGCGAGCCAGGTCATCCTGACGTCTGCCGATGTGCTGCGCCGTTACTCGCAGTACAACGAGACCTCTTTCAGTCAGTTCATCCAGAGCGATGCGACGCGCCGGGGCGTGCCTCGTGCATTGGCGCCCATGGACGGCAAATCCCTCAGACTGAACCTGTCCCAGGGATCCGCGTCGGGTAACGCGCTGGATTTCAACGGTCAGGCGCTGTTTCAGCCGGCCACGGGCGGCGTCGTCGGGACGGCGGTAGTGCACGGCGCGGCGAATTTCGAGATTCTCGGCGCAGGGCATTCGAGCACTGAAGGTTTTGCAGGTGTGTCGCTGTATGCCGACAGCCTCAACGCGCTCAACGCCGGCCGCTTGACGATCGGCGCGCAACCGACGATCGATTACAACACGTCGGGCAACATCATCGCTTTCAGCGGTGATACCTCAACGATTACCCTGCGTGAGGGTGCCGTGTTGTCGGCCCCCGAAGTGCTGTTGCGCACCACCCGGACCGATGGCGGTATTACCCTCGAAGCCGGCTCGAGCATCAACACTTTGGGGCGTGGCAATGTTCCTTATGACTCCAGCACCGGCTTCATCTATAAACCGGGTGCGGCGGGGCTGCTGGTGGTGTCGAACGGCTGGACCAATGTTCTGGCGCCAGAGGTCTCGGACAGGATATCCGGCTCGGGCAACATTCTCATTGGCCGTTGCCCGACGACAACCTGCAACAACCCGACGCTGCTCTATTCCAGCGGCAGCATTACCGCTGCCACCGACAAGCAATTCGATCTCGACGAGTCGGTGCGCTTCGGCACCCGTCATCTGATGCTGGCCGTGGGCTCCGTCAATGCCGGAAGTGCCGAGGCCTTGAGCGCCGCCGGCAATCGGGTGCCCACCGGTCTGACCCTGAACCAGAGCGTCTTGAACCGCCTGTTGCGGGGCGATACACAGTTCGGTGCACCGGCGCTGGAAACCCTGAGCCTGACCAGTCGCGACGCGTTCAATTTCTACGGCAATGTCAGCCTCGATACGCTGGATCCGCAGACCGGCGTCAGCAAACTGCAAAACCTGATCCTCAGCACCCCGGCCATTTACGGTTTGGGTGAAGGCGGCGACGTAGCGTCCATTCGCACCGCCAATCTGATCTGGAACGGTGCCACCCAGGCACCAGGCGCAGTGATCACGGGCGGCGCCGGCACCGGCCGGGGCACGCTCGATATTCAGGCGCAACGCATCGAGTTCGGTTACGGCGCCAACCCGCAGGCCAGCGGCCTGGATGTGAACAAACGGTTGGTGCTGGGTTTTGCCGACGTCAATCTCACCGCCAGCGAACGCATCACCGCCAACCACAAGGGCAGCCTGGCGGTGTATCAGGCACAGGGCGTTTTCGATCCGATCAACGGTTATGCGTACAGCGGCGGCAATCTCACGCTGCGTACGCCGTTGCTGACGGGGGAGGCGGGCTCGGTCAACCTGCTCAAGGCCGGTAAAGACCTGACCCTGACGGGTGCCGGTACGGCGGCCGCCGCCAATGCCCTGGGAGCGGAATTGACCCTCGATGCCCGCAGTGTATTGCTGGACAGTCGTATCGCCTTGGCCAGCGGCAAACTGGTGGTCAAGTCCGAGGACGATGTGACCCTCGCCAGTGGCGCGTATCTGGACATGGCCGGCCGCACGTTGCCCTTCAACGATGTGAACAAGTACAGCTGGGGCGGTGATGTGGCGCTGTACAGCAGCCACGGCAATATCCGCCAGATGGCGGGTTCGCGAATCGATCTGTCGGCGCGCAACAATCAGGCCGGTAACCTGAGTGCCGTCGCGCTGGCCGCCGATGCCGGCATGGTCGATCTGCAAGGCGATATCCTCGGTGCCAGCAGCGGCTATTACGATGCCGGCGGCACGCTGGTGCCGTACAAGGCCGGTGGCGTGGATCTCCGCGCGCAGCACCTCAATGGCGATGCGAGTCAGCAATTCGCGGCCCTCAATCAGCGCTTGAACGCGGGGCAGGTCTTTGGCAGCCGCAGCTTGCAGCTCAAACAAGGCGATCTGTTGATCGGCGACGGGCTCAAGGCTGCCGAAGTCAATGTGTCGGTGGACAACGGCCGGCTGACGGTTGCTGGTCTGATCGATGCCAGCGGCGAGCGGGTCGGCAGTATTCGACTGTCTGCGCAAAACGGCCTGACGGTCGCGGGCAATGCCGTGCTTGACGCCCATGGTCGTGTACTGCGAGTCGACAGCTACGGCAAGATCATCGACGCACCGAACCGGGCGATGGTCGAGCTCAACTCCGGGCAAGGCGTGCTGACCCTCGGTGCCGGTGCGCGCATCGATTTGCGCCATGGCACCGAGGCCGTTCGCGGCTCACTGCCGGGTCAATCCGACGGGCTGCTGCGCGGCACGCTGGAACTGAACGCGCCGCGTCTGGGTGCCGATGACATCGCCATCGATGCCAGCGGTGCGCTGAGCATTCAGGGTGCCCGCTCGATTGGCCTCAACGCCACGCGCCGCTATACCGATGCCAGCGACGGCACGGACCCGGCGGCCAGTGGACGTCCGTATCAGGTGATCGATCAGGCGTACCTCGATCGTATCCACGGCGACAGCACGGCGTTCATCGACGCGGCGCTGGCCAACAGCAACTTGCTGAATAACAAACTGGCCGGCCTGAACAACGCAACCTATGCCGACGCCTTCCATTTGCGCCCCGGTGTCGAGATCGCCAGTAAAACCGCCGACGGCGATCTGGTGGTGCAGGGTGATGTGGACTTGTCCGGTTACCGCTATGCCAGCCTGAATCCGCATACGCAGAAGACTTCGGTATACGGCTCGGGCGAGGCGGGTAACCTGGTGATTCGCGCGGGCGGCAACCTCGATATCCACGGCAGCCTCAACGACGGTTTCGCGCCGCCGCCGGAGACCGTGGACGATGCCGGCTGGAAATTACTGCCGGGGATTCAACCGTTCGGCGGCGATCTGATCGTGCCGGGGGCGGGCGTCACTCTGGCAGAGGGTACGTTGTTCCCGGTCGGCGCCACGTTGAACTACGACCTCCCGCTGCAAGCGACGACGCTGGCCAGCGGCACGTTGCTGCCGGTCGACGCCACGCTGGCGGCGCCTTACACGTTCGGCGCCGGCACGGTGCTCGCGGGCTCGGTTCGCGATGCTTCGGGCCATTTGCTGTATGCCGCCGGTACGCTGCTCGCCGACAGCGTGACTTTGCCAGCGGGCAGCCGGTTGGGAGCGGGTATCCGCTTGAACAACGCAACGGCGCTGCAAGCTCTGCGCTGGCCGAAGGGCGTGCCACTGCCGGGCAGCGTCGAGGCGGGAAACAACGCGATCAAGGGCGTGCGCCTGAGCGGTTCGCTGGCCCTGTTGCGCGGTTCGCTGATTCCGTCGATGACCGATGTCGTGCTGGCGGACGGTACGGCGTTCATCGAATTGCGGCCATTGACCGGCACGACTCAGGGCCGCAATTGGGCGGTCGCCAGCCTGTTGCCGGCCGGCAGCGCGTCGTGGTCGATGCGCGTGGTGGCGGGTGCCGATCTGAGCGCTGCGGACAGCCGGGCGATCAAACCGGTGTCCAGCGATGGCCACCTGCGCCTGGCCGACACCCACTACGGCCTGACCGTGACAGAAAAGCCACCGACTCTGGTCTGGGGCGAAGGCAACCTGGGCGGCTTCACACCGGGTGACCCTGTCCCGGATGATCAACTGATGTGGTGCGATTGGGCGCCGAACTCCTGTGTGCCCGCCCCGCGTTGGGTCTGGGCACCGGACAACTGGATGGGTATGCCCCCTGGCTCGCCGATGACCGACGATGATGTGCTCGCCTGGTGTGGTGCATTCCCGGAACTGTGCGTGGAAAACAAACCGGGTATCACCGTAAAGACCCGCTCGCAGATGTTCAGCGTGTTGCGGACCGGCACCGGTGATCTGGACGTGCTTGCCGCCGGCGACCTGAGCATGGATTCGCCGTACGGCGTCTACACCGCCGGCACTCAGTCCGAAGGCATCGATCCGCGTTTCAATCAGCCTCGCGGACGCCTGTCGGACAACGGCTCGGTGCTGGGCAGCGCCGGCAGCGATTATGAGAAGTGGGTCAGTGGCAGTGACAGCCTGTATCAGGCCTGGTATCCGCAAATGGGCGGCAACCTGACCATCAATGCCGGCGGCTCGATTTCGGGCGATGTAGTGGGGCGTCGCGGCTTGTCGCAAACCATGGACACCCGTGAGCAGATACCGAGTGTGGCCGTGGGCAACTGGCTCTGGCGTCAGGGCACCGGCAACAGTGATGTGCCGACGGCGTGGTGGATCAACTTCGGCAGCTATGCGACGCAACCGTTGCCGGATCAAAGTGTTGATACCGGCCCTTATCTGGTCGGGTTCACCGGTTTCGGTACTTTGGGCGGCGGCAATATCAGCCTGCGTGCCGGGGGCGACGCCGGCATGCTCAAGGCGATGGGCGACGGTGCCAAGGTCAATCTTTATCCGCGCGGGCAAGGTCTGGTTGTGGCGGTTGGCAGCACTGGACGCGTGGGCAGCGACGGCAGCCTGCAATTGACCGGGGGCGGCGACATGGACATCCGTATTGGCGGATCGGTCAACCCGTCGTTGCAGGCCCGGGCCGGAGAGAACGGCATCGGTGTCGCGCAACACGACCTGCAAGGCGCGTTGATCAACCTGCGCGGTGCCGCGCGGCTGACCGGTGGTGCACTGGGAGGGATCAATCTGCAATATGGCGCCGCAGCACCGGTCCAGGACCCTCGAGAAGTGCGTCCGTTCGATCCGTTCACGTCCACCATGGGCAGCGCCTCCGGCGGGCTGGTGCTGATACCGGGGGATTCGGGAATGAGCCTCAGCACGCGCGGTGATCTGGTGTTGGGCGGGGCGGCGGATCCGGGGCGGGTGCGGCTGCAGAACTCCACGCCGTTCACCACTGAAGACGGTGTAGTCCATGCGGGGGGCGGCTTGACGGGCTTCTCGTTGTGGACCGATCACACCGCCATCGACCTGTTTTCGGCGGGAGGCAACCTGACACCGAGCACCCAACTGGGCGAAGTTGACGGTCTGGGCCCTGTCACCGGCCGCAATACGTCGCCTACCGACGGACGCTTCGTGTATCCGTCGATTCTGCGCGCGGTGGCGGCGCAAGGTTCGATTTATGCCGGACCTTCAGCGGTCTACAGCCAGGGCAGTGGGGTATTGCCGGCAACCGGGTATTCGCTGCTGCTGGCGCCCTCCAGGGCCGGGCAACTGGAGTTGTTGGCACAAGACTCGATCTACGCGGGCGGCTATGCGATCAATCAGTCGGGCGCCAGTCCACTGGCCATCACCACGCCGTTCGCGCCGGCCTTCAACGGTTACGACAACAACACGTCAGCCACGCCGATCATGAGCAATCGCAACACCGACGGTGTTTCGCCGGATAAAAACCTGCGCTATCCGTTGTTTGCCTTCGGCGCCAACAGCTACTCAGGCTTGAGCGACGTCCAGACGCCGGCGCGGTTCTATGCCTTGACCGGCGACCTGGTGGGCGTTCGCAGCGGTGAAACGCTGACGTTCAGCCTGTCGAAACGCACCTGGTACGAAGCGGCAGGCCCAGTCTGGATGTTGGCCGGGCGCGACATCGTGGCGTCCGGCACCTTCCTGGGCAATCCCACGACCGTGCCGGCTGCCGAGATGGGCGTACCGTCGACAGAAAGCATCACGTCGACCGGCAACTTGTTCGTGCATGACGACCCTCGGGATGTTTCGCGAGTGTCGGCCGGGCGCGACATCCTCTACAGCAGCTTCGACATCGCGGGCCCGGGCGTTCTGGATATCAATGCCGGGCGCAACATCCTGATGGAAGACCGCGCCAGTATCACCAGCCTTGGCTCGTTGGTGGCGGGTGATCAACGACCGGGCGCCAGTGTGGTCTTGCAGGCGGGTGTGGGCGCACAAGGACCGGATTATTCGCGGTTCATCGCCCGTTACCTGAACGCGCAGAATATTGCCGACCCGAACGCCTCCCTCAGCGGGCAACCGGGCAAAGTGTTCAAGACTTACCTCGACGAGTTGAAGAGCTGGCTGACCCTGGGCTACGGCTTCAGCGGCAACGCCGAACAGGCGCAAGCCTTCTTCGCCGCGTTGCCAGGTGCCGAGCAGGCGATCTTCGCCCGTCAGGTGTACTTCGCCGAACTGCGTGCCGGTGGCCTGGAATACAACGATGTCGATGGCCCACGCAAAGGCAGTTACCTGCGCGGTCGCAACGCCATTGCTGCGCTGTTCCCGGCCACTGATGTGGCGGGCAACCCGATCCGTTATGACGGCGATATCACGCTTTATGGCGGTGCCGGGGTCAAGACGCTGTTCGGTGGTGATATTCAGATGCTTACGCCGGGCGGTGGTCAGGTGTTCGGCATCGAGGGCGCGGCGCCGCCATCCACGGCGGGCATCATCACCCAGGGCTCGGGCAACATTCAGCTCTACTCCCAGGGCAGCATTCTGCTGGGGCAGAGCCGGATCATGACCACGTTTGGCGGCTCGATCCTCGGCTGGTCCGCCGAGGGTGACATCAACGCCGGTCGCGGCTCGAAAACCACCGTGGTCTACACACCGCCGAAACGCGTGTACGACACCTGGGGCAACGTGACCCTGTCGCCATCGGTGCCGAGCACCGGCGCCGGTATCGCCACGCTCAACCCGATTGCCGAAGTGGCACCGGGGGACATCGACCTGATTGCGCCGCTGGGCACCATCGATGCGGGCGAGGCGGGGATTCGCGTCTCGGGCAACGTCAACATCGCCGCGCTGACGGTGGTCAACGCCGCCAACATTGCGGTGCAGGGCAAGGCGACCGGTGTACCGGTGGTCTCGGCGGTCAACACCGGGGCGATCACCTCGGCCAGCTCGGCTGCGTCGTCGGCGACCCAGGCAGCGGAAGACGTCGCCCGTCAGCAGCAAGCCGCCTCGCGCCAGAACCAGGCCTCGGTGTTCACTGTGCAGGTACTCAGCTTCGGCAACGAACAACTGGCCCCGACCCGCGACGGCGCCAGCCGTGCACCGACACCGGGCTACAACCCCAACAGCCCGGTGCAGGTGTTGGGCGCCGGGGCGCTGGATGAACAGGCGAAACAGCAGCTGACGGAGGAGGAGCGGGGGCAGCTGACGTTGTAAAAGGACTCTCGTGTAGTACGCTTCGGGCGGCCATTTGGCCGCCCTTTTTTTATGGCGATGAGGTCCGTGGGTATTGTCGTCGGGTGTGGACTAACGTCAATATCCTGATGCGCCCGTTCACCCGATAGACCAGCAGATAGTTTGGATTGATCACCATTTCCCGAGTGCTTGGCACTCGACCGGACCGGTAACCATAGGGGATTGATGAAAGCCTTTTCGTTGCTGCACCAACCTTGTGTTGCAGAGCAACTGAAGCGTTTGAGTTGTATTGTTCAATGTAATCAATAATGTCAGCCAGATCGTTCAGAGCTTGATCGCTCCATTCAAGCAGCAGCGCGGCGCTTCCTGCGCATCTCTTCCAGCATCTGGTCGAGCATTGCCATAGCTTCATCATGGGGAATGCCAGGGCTGGGATCATCGAGAGCCTCCTGAACCTTGGCACGAAACCAGCGATCGTAGCTCTCTGCCTCTTCTTCGGATTCGAAGTCAGAGTAAAACGGGGAATGCAATATGCTCATAGTGATCTCCGTGATCAATTTCAGCAGTCTAAGGGGGGATTGGCCCATTGTCGTCACTGGCAGACGATGCACTCCATGAGCCCTTGAAGAACCATGAAGCTGCGGGATCCAGTATCTGCAAACACCCCCTTTGAAATCTGCCGGACGTTTCTCTCCGTTGTCCGGCAATCTCGACCGCCGCTGTAGGCCTATTCCTCCTCTTTGTTTTTCAGGTTTCCAGCCTACAAATCTGCGCGCGCCTTCCTACAAATGCACTCAGAACGCATACGGAATACTCACTTTCGCCCACAACATTTCCCCCTCCGGCCGGTTCTCCACGTCGAACTCCTTGGCCCAGCGAATTTCGGCGCTGGCGTACTTGAGGAAGGTGAAATGCAGCGCCGGGCCGATGGCGAAGACCTGGCCGCGCACGCCGTCGTCTACATCCTGGCCGGCGAACTGCACGGTGTGGCCGAACTGTTTGTCGTCGGTGGTCTGCTCGAGGTAGTAGCCGTTAATGCCGAGCATCAGGTCGTCGGTGACCTTGTAGCTGGCCGAGTAATCGAAGTGGAAGATCTGCCCGGACTTGTAGTCGGTGTCCTTGTTCTTCTCGTTGAAGCTGTAGGTGGTCTTCATCGACACCTCGGTCTTGTCCGTCGGCAGCCAGGTGAAGGAGAACAGCGGCTTGTAGGTGTAGAAGTTGTTGCTGGTGTTGGCCAGGCGATCGACGCTGTATTCGCCGGTGGGCACGGTGATTTCCAGGGCGGCGCCGAGGGTCAGGTTCTTGCCCATGTCCCACAGGATGATCGGCGCGATGGTGGTATCGCCCATGCCTTCGCGGGTGTCGCTCAGGCCGAACACCGACACTTCTTGCTTCAGCCACGGCTGGGCGATGTAACCGGCCAGACGTCCACCGAACACCCGTACCGGGCTCAGATAATCGATGCGCGGGATAACGGCGGTGGATTCGATTTCGACATTCGGCACCTTGCCGCCGAACGAGCTGATGTTGAGTTTGGTCGCCTTGTAGTGGTTGTAGTAGAGGTTGAAGGCAACCATGTTCTCGGGAAGGCTGTCGACTTCCAGCGGCAGCATGAAGAAGCCGTCGGTGCCGGTGCCGATGTTATCGACGCCGGCTTCGGTGGCCAGCGCCGGCAGGGTCGCGGCGCAGCCGAGCAGGCTCAGCGCCAGTCGCACAGGGAATGTCGCGCGGTTCGGGGTCATGTCCGTCCTCATTATTATTGTGTTTGGGCGCACCGCCGGCGCGCAGGACGCCCGGCCACTATAGAAATAAGCCCTTGGCGCACGCCGGGGCAGGGTATTGGCGGACACGGAAGGGGGCTTCTGCGGACACTTCGTCAACCCTGTGCTAACTTCCTTCGACATAACCGGTAACAAAAATAACAATTTCAGCGTGATCCGGAATGTCAGCCCCCATGAACGCAAAACTCCAAGACCCCACCTTCGATCTGGCGCTGGTGTCGCCATTTCTCCTGCAAACCCTGGCCGACGTCGCCGCCAACAAGGGTATTGAGGCCGAAAGCCTGTGTCGTGGCCTCGGTTTCACCTTCGAAGACCTGCAGGATCCTTCGCAGCGCATCTCCTACCGCCAGGCCGTGGCCATGATTCAGCGAGCGCTGAAAGCTTTGCCCAATCAGGGGCTGGGCCTGTGGGTCGGCGCGCAGAACGTGCTCGGTACGCTGGGCCTGCTCGGGCACGTGCTGTCGCTGTGCAAGACCTTGCGCGATGCGTTCGAAATCGGGGTTCGGCATCAGCACACTTCAGGCGGGATCGTCGTTTCCAGCGTCGATGTGGTGGGTGATCAGGTGTACGTCGACGTCGAATGCCGACTGCCATTCGCCGAGGTGCAGGTATTTGCCGTTGAAGAGTTTTTCGCCAGTCTGCTGGTTTACGGTCGGGCGCTGGTGGGCGAGACGTTCAAGCCGATTGCCGTGGAGTTCATGCATGCGGCGCCGCATTACGTTGATGAATACCGGCGGCTGTTGGGGCCGGAGGTACGCTTCGGTTGCCTGCACAATCGCATGCTGATCGACGTGCAATGGCTGGATGTGAACCTGCCCAATCATCATTCGCTGGCGCTGCGTCAGGCGGTCAAACTGCTGGAGCTGGAAGCGGCGCAGGTGCATCAGAAACTCGATCTGATCCAGGCTGTGGAGCGGGCGATTGTCCGGGACCTGAGCCGGGGCAGCCACATTGAAAAGATCGCCGGCGACTTGAACATGAGCAGTCGTACTTTGCGTCGGCGGCTGACTGAACATTCGCTGACGTTTGAAGCGCTGCTGGAGCAAGTGCGCCAGGCGCGCACGATGAGTCTGTTGGCCAATCCTGATATGCCGATTGAGCGGATTACCGAAGAGGTCGGCTATAGCGATGTGCGCAGCTTTCGTCGGGCGTTCAAGCGTTGGACGGGGAAGAGTCCGAGTGCGTGGCGCATAGAGAGTTCTGTGATTTGACTTGAGATCGATTCGACTGACCGAGGTGTTTGGACGAGGTACGCCGACGTGGGATACCGAGTTGAACTCAGGTTTTGAACAGCACTTCAATCGGCCTCTCACCTAAGGAAGAGGGACTGACCGAGGTGTTTGGGCGAGGTACGCCGACGTGAAGTACCGAGGTGAACTCTGGCCTTAAAAAGCAAACATCCCGCTTCTCACCACTCAACAGGATGAGCGTTAGCTCGGCTGCAGCTTTTGATCTTGATCCACGGGCGACGTCGGAAGGCTGAGTGGAGGGATTCGTCCGGGGGTGGGAGCGCAGCGACCGTTTGGCGAAGCCAAACACATCGAGAGGAGGTGCAGCGAAGCAAACCGTAGGCGATGCCCCCCGGATGAATCCCGGAGCGAAGGAACCCCGAGCCTTAGCGAGCGGGCCGGACGTAGGAGCAAGCGTTTTTTTGCTTACTTTTTTTAGGCGTTTGTAAAAAAAGTGAGTCGCCGTAAGGGCGAAACCCTAGGTGGGCTTGACCGCAGCAATGGATATGCACACAGATCGAAAAGTGTGTCGCGTTCAAGATCTACCCCCTCACCCCAGCCCTCTCCCCCAAGGGGGCGAGGGGAAAGGGAGCCGATCTTCATGCGGTTCAAAATCTCGATCAGTGCTTGAGAAACGCGGCCACCTTCTGCGCGGCGGCAGCCAAATGCTGCTCATGCGTAAACCCGGAAACCTTGAGCGGCTTCAAATCATGATCCCCGGCCGCCAACCAAAACACTTCAATACTCGGCGATAAGGAATACCCTTCGACAGCGTCCCGATTGCCAAGCGCATCCCGCTCGCCCTGAACAATCAGCGTCCGAGTCTTCAACCCAGCCAAATGCTCAACCCGTGGCTTCTCCGGTTTCCCAACCGCATAAAACGGATACCCCAGACAAACCAATGCATCAGCGCCCAACTCGTCCGCCAAGAGACTGGCCATCCGCCCCCCCATCGACTTCCCGCCAACCGCCAAAACCCCAGCGACATGACGTCGCACTTCAGCGAAAACCTCACGCCAGCACTCCTGCAATTTCCCCGCAGGATTCGGCGGCCGCTTAACCCCATCAACCCGCCGCTGCGCCATATAAGGAAACTCAAACCGCAACACGTTGATACCAAGCCCGGCAAGGCGCCCAGCCATATCGTTCATCCAGTCGCTATCCATCGGCGCCCCCGCCCCATGCGCAAGAATGAGCGTCGCCGAAGCCTCACCAACAGCGGCATCCCAAAGCCACCCGTGATCCCGCAGGCACTGCGCCCATTGATCCCCGTCAATACTGGCCTTGTGCTGTTTGTCCATGCTTGCCTCGCTTTTAGTCTGCCTATAACTCCAGGCGAAGGATTCGCGGCGTTTTCTGCGCGCGCTCACTTCGGCTGAACCGTGGATGGGGAACCATGAACACTTCTATCAGTACCGCCTACAACTACAAGGTGGTCCGCCAATTCGCCATTATGACGGTGGTGTGGGGCATCGTCGGCATGGGGCTCGGGGTTTTTCTCGCGGCTCAATTGGTCTGGCCCGAACTCAACTTCAACCTGCCGTGGACCAGCTTCGGACGCCTGCGCCCGCTGCACACCAACGCGGTGATCTTCGCGTTCGGCGGCTGTGCCTTGTTCGCCAGTTCGTTCTACTCGGTGCAACGCACCTGCCAGACCCAACTGTTTGCGCCGAAAATTGCCGCCTTCTGCTTCTGGGGCTGGCAACTGGTGATCCTGCTGGCGGCCATCAGCCTGCCGCTGGGTTACACCAGCTCCAAGGAATACGCCGAGCTGGAATGGCCGATCGACATCCTGATCACCATCGTCTGGGTCGCCTACGCCATCGTGTTCTTCGGCACGATCATGCAGCGCAAGACCAAGCACATTTATGTGGGCAACTGGTTCTTCGGCGCGTTCATCATCACCGTGGCGATCCTGCACATCGTCAACAACCTTGAGTTGCCGGTGAGCTTCACCAAGTCCTACTCGGTGTACGCCGGTGCAACCGACGCGATGGTGCAATGGTGGTACGGCCACAACGCCGTAGGCTTTTTCCTCACCGCCGGTTTCCTCGGGATGATGTACTACTTCGTGCCGAAGCAGGCCGAACGTCCGGTGTATTCGTATCGCCTGTCGATCGTGCACTTCTGGGCGCTGATCACCCTGTACATCTGGGCCGGCCCGCACCACTTGCACTACACCGCGCTGCCGGACTGGGCGCAGTCGCTGGGCATGGTGATGTCGCTGGTACTGCTGGCGCCAAGCTGGGGCGGCATGATCAACGGCATGATGACCCTGTCGGGCGCCTGGCATAAGTTGCGCAGCGACCCGATCCTGCGCTTCCTGGTGGTGTCGCTGGCGTTCTACGGCATGTCGACCTTCGAAGGTCCGATGATGGCGATCAAGACCGTCAACGCCCTCTCCCACTACACCGACTGGACCATCGGCCACGTACACGCCGGCGCGCTCGGCTGGGTGGCGATGATTTCCATCGGCGCGCTGTATCACATGATCCCGAAAATCTTCGGCAAAGAGCAGATGCACAGCATCGGCCTGATCAACGCGCACTTCTGGCTCGCGACCATCGGCACCGTGCTCTACATCGCTTCGATGTGGGTCAACGGCATCGCCCAGGGCCTGATGTGGCGTGCGGTGAACGAGGACGGCACGCTGACCTACTCCTTCGTCGAAACCCTGGTGGCCAGCCACCCAGGCTTCGTCGTGCGGCTGATTGGCGGGGCGATCTTCCTCAGCGGCATGTTCCTGATGGCTTACAACACCTGGCGCACCGTGCGGGCCTCGCAGCCTGCTGACGTCGTTGCTGCCGCGCAGATGGCCTGAGGAGTCCGCCATGAAACACGAAACGATTGAAAAGAACGTCGGCCTGCTGATGCTGCTGATGGTGTTCGCCGTGAGCATCGGCGGCCTGACCCAGATCGTCCCGCTGTTCTTCCAGGACGTGACCAACAAACCGGTGGAAGGCATGAAGCCCTACACCGCGCTGCAACTGGAAGGCCGCGACATCTACATCCGCGAAGGCTGCGTCGGTTGCCACTCGCAGATGATCCGTCCGTTCCGCGCCGAAACCGAACGCTACGGGCACTATTCGGTGGCCGGCGAGAGCGTGTGGGATCACCCGTTCCTGTGGGGCTCGAAACGTACCGGTCCGGACCTGGCCCGGGTCGGCGCGCGTTACTCGGATGACTGGCACCGTGCGCACTTGTACAACCCGCGCAACGTCGTGCCGGAATCGAAAATGCCGGCCTACCCATGGCTGGTCACTCAACCGGTCGACAGCAGCCACACCGAAACCAAGCTCAAGGTCATGCGCACCCTCGGCGTGCCGTACACCGATGACGACATCAGCGGCGCGGTGGCCAGCCTCAAGGGCAAGACCGAAATGGACGCCCTCGTCTCCTACCTGCAAGTGCTTGGCACTGCGATCAAGAGCAAGAGGTGAGCCCGATGGTCATTGAAATGAGCGCGGGCCTCATACGAGGCCTCGGCACGGTCGTGGTGTTCGTGGCCTTCGTCGGCCTGACCCTGTGGGTGTTCAACCGCAAGCGCACGCCGGAATTCGCCGAAGCGCGCCTGCTGCCGTTTGCCGACGAGCCGCAACCCGACACTACCCAAGCTAATGAAACAAGGAGTACCCGGCCATGACCACCTTCTGGAGTACGTGGATCTGCGTACTGACCATCGGCAGCCTGATCGGCCTGACCTGGCTGCTGGTCGGCACCCGTCGGGGCGAAACCAAGGGCAGCGTCGACCAGACCATGGGCCACAGCTTCGACGGCATCGAGGAGTACGACAACCCGCTGCCGCAGTGGTGGTTCATGCTGTTCGCCGGCACGCTGGTGTTTTCCGTGGGCTATCTGATCCTTTACCCGGGCCTGGGCAACTGGAAAGGCATCCTGCCCGGCTACGAGGACGGCTGGACCGGCGTCCACGAGTGGGAAAAGGAAATGAGCAAGGCTGACGCCAAGTTCGGGCCGATCTTCGCCAAATTCGCCGCCATGCCGGTGGAAGAAGTGGCGAAGGATCCGCAGGCGCTGAAAATGGGTGGCCGTCTGTTCGCCTCCAACTGCTCGGTGTGCCACGGCTCGGATGCCAAGGGCGCCTTCGGCTTCCCCAACCTCGCCGACCAGGACTGGCGTTGGGGCGGCAGTGCCGAGACGATCAAGACCACCATCATGGGTGGCCGGGTCGCGGCGATGCCGGCCTGGGGCGAGTCACTCGGTGAGGCGGGGGTGAAAAACGTCGCGGCGTACGTGCGTCACGAACTGGCCGGGCTGCCACTGCCGGCGGACAACAAGGCGGACCTGCAAGCAGGACAGCAGACGTTCAGCACCATGTGCGTAGCCTGTCATGGGGCAACCGGCCAGGGCACTGAAGCCATGGGTGCGCCGAATCTGACGCACCCGGCCGGATTCATCTATGGCACCAGCCTGACTCAGCTTGAGCAGACCATTCGCCATGGCCGTCAGGGCCACATGCCGGCTCAGAACGAGCTGCTGGGCAACGATAAAGTGCAATTGCTGGCGGCTTATGTGTACAGCTTGAGCCATGGATTGAATACAGAAAAACTGATTACTGAAGACAACAAACAGTAATCATTGAGTACAACACTGCCGCACGTTTCCAGTGCGGCAGTTTCCAGCCTCTTTGCGACGCATTGTCGCACCCCTTCACACCCTCTCCTTTCAGTTACCCGGATTCGGGTCTACGCTTGCTCGATGCGGACTGGCCCGTGCCGGTTCCAGGTCGACCCTGAGCGAGGCGTTGAACGAATCGGCTGACTGACATGGCCGCAAAGGCCGGTAGATACCGGCTGTCGTGCCGATTACCGTCCGTCACCCGAACCGAGCGTTCGAACACACCCCGTTACATCCGACCGGGACCCCTCGCTTTTTTCGTCCGCTGCGACATTTTGCCCGAGGGCAATTTTGTCCTTACGCGGCGCATGGAAAGGCCGCAGAATCAGCGTTGGAAAGCATTGACCCAGGTCATGGCGCGTTGCATTGACCCCCTGCTTTCTACATACTTGCGGCCGATTTTAATCCTAATAAAACACCCAAACCGTGGAACCTTAGAATGAGCACAGCAATCAGTCCGACTGCTTATAACTATAAGGTAGTCCGCCAGTTCGCCATCATGACGGTGGTCTGGGGGATCCTTGGCATGGGGCTCGGTGTCTTCATCGCCTCGCAACTGGTCTGGCCGGAGTTGAACTTCGGTCTGCCGTGGACGAGCTTTGGACGCCTGCGCCCGTTGCACACAAACCTGGTGATTTTCGCCTTCGGTGGTTGTGCACTGTTTGCCACTTCCTACTATGTCGTGCAGCGAACCTGCCAGACGCGACTGATTTCCGACAGCCTCGCGGCCTTCACCTTCTGGGGATGGCAAGCGGTCATCGTCGGCGCGATCATTACCTTGCCGCTGGGTTACACCACCACCAAGGAATACGCGGAACTGGAATGGCCCCTCGCCATTTTGCTGGCCATTGTCTGGGTCACTTACGGTCTGGTGTTCTTCGGCACCATCACCAAGCGCAAGACCAAGCACATCTACGTGGGTAACTGGTTCTACGGCGCGTTCATCGTCGTGACGGCGATGCTGCATATCGTCAACCACGCCTCGCTGCCGGTCAGTTTCTTCAAGTCCTACTCGGCCTACGCCGGTGCGACCGACGCGATGATCCAATGGTGGTACGGCCACAACGCCGTGGGCTTCTTCCTGACCACCGGTTTCCTGGGGATGATGTACTACTTCGTGCCGAAACAGGCCGAACGTCCGATCTACTCCTATCGCCTGTCGATCGTGCACTTCTGGGCACTGATCACCCTGTACATCTGGGCCGGCCCGCACCACCTGCACTACACCGCACTGCCGGACTGGGCACAATCGCTGGGCATGGCCATGTCGATCATCCTGCTGGCACCAAGCTGGGGCGGCATGATCAACGGCATGATGACCCTGTCGGGCGCCTGGCATAAGCTGCGCACCGACCCGATCCTGCGCTTCCTCGTGGTTTCGCTGGCGTTCTACGGCATGTCGACCTTCGAAGGTCCGATGATGGCGATCAAGACCGTCAACTCGCTCTCGCACTACACCGACTGGACCATCGGCCACGTACACGCCGGCGCGCTCGGCTGGGTAGCGATGATCTCGATCGGCGCGATCTACCACATGATCCCGAAACTGTTCGGCCGAGCGCAGATGCACAGCGTCGGTCTGATCAACGCACACTTCTGGCTCGCGACCATCGGTACCGTGCTGTACATCGCTTCGATGTGGGTCAACGGCATCACTCAAGGCCTGATGTGGCGTGCAATCAACGACGACGGCACCCTCACCTACTCGTTCGTCGAAGCGCTGCAGGCCAGCCACCCTGGCTACATCGTTCGTGCCCTGGGCGGTGCGTTCTTCGCCAGCGGCATGTTCCTGATGGCCTACAACGTGTGGCGCACCGTTCGCGCCTCGGACCCGGCTGAAGCTGAAGCCGCCGCCAAGATCGCCGTAGTTGGAGCTCACTGATGAAGCATGAAGCTGTCGAGAAGAATATTGGCCTGCTGGCCTTCTTCATGGTCATCGCCGTCAGCGTCGGTGGCCTGACCCAAATCGTTCCGCTGTTTTTCCAGGACGTCACCAACAAGCCGGTCGAAGGCATGAAGCCGCGTACCGCCCTTGAACTGGAAGGCCGCGACGTTTACATCGCCAACGGCTGTGTCGGCTGCCACTCGCAGATGATCCGTCCGTTCCGTGCCGAAACCGAACGCTACGGCCACTACTCGGTCGCCGGTGAAAGCGTCTGGGATCACCCGTTCCTGTGGGGTTCCAAGCGTACCGGCCCGGACCTGGCCCGTGTCGGCGGTCGTTACTCCGATGACTGGCAGCGTGCGCACTTGTACAACCCGCGCAACGTCGTGCCTGAGTCGAAAATGCCGGCTTACCCGTTCCTCGTGGAAAACAAGCTCGACGGCAAAGACACGGCCAAGAAAATGGAAGTGTTGCGCACGCTCGGCGTCCCTTACACCGACGAAGACATTGCCGGTGCAAAAGACGCTGTGAAGGGTAAAACCGAAATGGACGCGCTGGTGGCCTATCTGCAAGGCCTGGGCACCATCATCAAAAGCAAACGGTGATCTGGATGGATATCGGGATGATTCGAGGCCTGGGCACCGTTGTCGTGATGGTTGCCTTCATCGGTCTGGCGTTGTGGGTGTTCAGCCCCAAGCGCAAGTCGGAGTTTGAAGACGCGACCTTGCTGCCCTTCGCGGATGATCCCGAAGCCATCAAGCACGTCGAGCAAGCTTCTAGGAGTAACAAAGAATGACTACATTCTGGAGTCTGTACGTCACAGTCCTCAGTCTCGGTACGATCTTTTCCCTGACCTGGCTGTTGCTGTCGACCCGCAAGGGTCAGCGCGCCGAGCAGACCGACGAGACGGTCGGCCACTCCTTCGACGGGATCGAGGAGTACGACAACCCGCTGCCGAAATGGTGGTTCATGCTGTTCGTGGGCACCATCGTCTTCGCTCTGGGTTATCTGGTGCTGTACCCGGGTCTGGGCAACTGGAAAGGTCTGTTGCCGGGCTACAACTACCTCGATAACGACAAGCAGACCGCGTTCGCCAACGGCCAGACCGGCTGGACCGGCGTTCACGAGTGGGAAAAGGAAATGGCTCGTTCGGATGCCAAGTTCGGTCCGATCTTCGCCAAGTTCGCGGCCATGCCGATCGAAGAAGTCGCGAAGGATCCGCAAGCCCTGAAGATGGGAGGCCGTCTGTTCGCCTCCAACTGCTCGGTCTGCCACGGTTCCGACGCCAAGGGCGCTTATGGCTTCCCTAACCTGACCGACGCCGACTGGCGCTGGGGCGGCGAGCCGGAAACCATCAAGACCACCATCATGGGCGGTCGTCACGCCGTGATGCCGGCCTGGGCTGAAGTGATCGGTGAGCAAGGCGTGGCCGACGTGGCGGCATTCGTGCTGACCAACCTCGATGGCCGCAAGCTGCCGGAAGGTACTAAGGCAGATCCGGCCAACGGCCAGAAACTGTTCGCCGCCAACTGCGTGGCCTGCCACGGTCCGGAAGGCAAAGGCACGCCAGCAATGGGCGCCCCTAACCTGACCCACCCGGCTGCATTCATCTACGGTTCGAGCTTTGCCCAACTGCAGCAGACCATCCGTTATGGCCGTCAGGGCCAGATGCCTGCTCAGGAACAACTGCAAGGCAACGACAAGGTTCACCTGCTGGCGGCTTATGTTTACAGCCTGTCCCACGGTGAAAAACCAGCGGAAGCCGAGGCGCAGTAAGGCCAACGCTTGAAGCAAAAAAAGGCCCCGTCAGTTAGAACTGACGGGGTCTTTTTGTTTGGGCAGTGGCACAAACCTGATTGCGCTCGAGTGAAATGCTGAATACCTTGAACCCAAGCCAATTCAGCGGAGGCGAATATGGACAACGGTTCAGAATATTGTTCAAAAAAACGAATACCGAGTGCGCAACCTCCGCAGCCGAATACGTATTCCGGACTTACTCTGGCGGACTCCACGCCCTCTGTCGCCAGGGAGCAGCCGACGATCGTCGATCTGTTGCGCATGCCTGAAAACACCATAAGGTTTCGTAGCAAACGCGCGATAATCCTCACAAGGCATGCCTTCGACTGACCTGCCTGAGACGAAAATTCGTCCATACTCCACAAGTCAATTGATTCAGGTCATTACACCATCAATTGATTTCCCCCAACGCGACCAAAGGTCGCACCCGTTCGTCGGCATGACAGGCGTATCATTGCGCCACTGCAACACCCCTTTTTGACCCCGGCCGGCACGTATCGACCGAGGCATTTTTCCACTGCCGTGGGATGCAATGATGAGTAATCAGATTCCGGTACACGACGTCACGCCCCCCAACAAGAACGCGAACAACAGCGTCGACCTTTACGCCTCTCGAGAAAAAATCTACACCCGTGCTTTCACCGGTCTGTTCCGCAATCTGCGGATGATGGGCGGCGCTGCCTTGTTCCTGTTGTATTTCGGAACGGTGTGGCTGAACTGGGGCGGCCATCAGGCGGTGTGGTGGAACCTGCCGGAACGCAAATTCTTCATTTTCGGCGCGACCTTCTGGCCGCAGGATTTCATTCTGCTCTCGGGTCTGTTGATCATTGCCGCGTTCGGCCTGTTCTTCATCACCGTGTATGCCGGCCGGGTCTGGTGTGGCTATACCTGTCCGCAAAGCGTGTGGACGTGGATTTTCATGTGGTGCGAAAAGGTCACCGAAGGCGACCGCAACCAGCGCATCAAGCTCGACAAGGCGCCGATGAGCGCCAACAAGTTCCTGCGTAAACTTTCCAAGCACGCGCTGTGGCTGCTGATCGGTTTCGTCACCGGCATGACCTTTGTCGGCTACTTCTCGCCGATCCGCGAACTGGTGTTCGAATTTTTCACCGGCCAGGCCGATGGCTGGTCGTATTTCTGGGTCGGTTTCTTCACCCTTGCCACCTACGGCAACGCCGGCTGGTTGCGCGAGCAGGTGTGCATCTACATGTGTCCGTACGCGCGTTTCCAGAGCGTGATGTTCGACAAAGACACGCTGATCGTTTCCTACGACCCGCGTCGCGGCGAAAGCCGTGGCCCGCGCAAGAAAGGCGTCGACTACAAGGCCCAGGGGCTGGGCGACTGCATCGACTGCACCATGTGCGTTCAGGTCTGCCCGACCGGCATCGACATCCGCGACGGTCTGCAGATCGAGTGCATCGGCTGCGCCGCCTGCATCGACGCCTGCGACAGCATCATGGACAAGATGGATTACCCGCGCGGACTGATCAGCTACACCACCGAACACAACCTGTCCGGCCAGAAGACTCATAAACTGCGTCCACGCCTGATCGGCTATGCCGTGGTGCTGCTGGCGATGATCAGTCTGCTGGTGACGGCCTTCTTCATGCGTTCGCTGGTAGGTTTCGACGTCAGCAAGGACCGCGTGCTGTACCGTGAAAACGCGGAAGGTCGAATCGAAAACGTCTACAGCCTGAAGATCATGAACAAGGATCAGCGCGACCACACCTACCTGCTGGAAGCCGCCGGGTTGCCGGACCTGCGCCTGCAAGGCAAGCGCGAGATCAAGGTGCCGGCCGGGGAAATCTTCAGCATGCCGGTCGAATTGTCGAGCGCACCCGAACAACTGCCGTCGAGCACCAACGAGGTGAAGTTCATCCTCAAGGATGCCGATGACGACAACGTCCACGTTGAAGCCAAGAGCCGGTTCATCGGCCCACAAAATCGTTGAGAGAACTGAACATGCCCGCAGCAAACGCCGCAAGCCCTTGGTACAAGCATCTATGGCCATGGATCATCATCGGGATCCTGGCCTGCTCGGTGACCCTGACCCTGTCCATGGTGACCATCGCGGTAAACAACCCGGACAACCTGGTCAACGACAACTACTACGAGGCTGGCAAAGGCATTAACCGTTCGCTGGATCGCGAACTGCTGGCGCAGACCCTGAAGATGCGCGCCAACGTGCGTCTGGATGACGTGACCGGTGAAGTCGATCTGCGGTTGAGCGGCAACAGCCAACCGAAGACCCTTGAGCTGAACCTGATTTCGCCGACTCAGCCGGACAAGGACCGCAAGATTGTCCTGACCCGTAGCGAGACCGAAACCGGCCGCTACATTGGCCAGTTGAGCGACAAGGTCGAAGGTCGCCGGTTTGTTGAACTGCTGGGTTCGCAGGACGATCACGTGTGGCGGATGTTTGAAGAAGAAGTGGTCAGCCATGACAAGGATTTGTTGCTGGGTGATGAACCGCTGCAGGGTGCTGAAGACCTGAAGAAGTAAGCAGTCTGCAAGTGCCCCCTCACCCTAACCCTCTCCCCCAGGAGAGGGAACTGATCTCGGGTGCTTATAAATTCGATGTACACCAGTGCCGATAGCGCTGACTGAACCTGAAAATCCGGCCTCCACCGATCGCCCCCTCCTCCTACGGGAGAGGGAACTGATCTCGGATGTTTGGATAATCGATGTATGCCAGTGACGATAGCGCTGACTGAACCCATTTTTCCGGATCGCATCAATCGGCCCCCTCCCCCTGGAGAGGAAACTGATCTCGGGTGTTTAAATAATCGATGTATACCAGTGACGATAGCGCTGACTGAACCCATTTTTCCGGCTCACATCAATCGGCTCCCTCTCCCTCCGGGAGAGGGCTGGGGTGAGGGCAAGCGGACCACTCGATTCCAAGGGTTTATCCCCTCGACAATGCCATGACCACCCCCATCCCCTGCTACCACTGTGCCCTGCCCGCCCCGTCCGGCAGCCGCTTCACCGCCGTCGTGCTCGGGGAGTCCCGCGAGTTCTGCTGCCCCGGCTGTCAGGCCGTGGCCGAAGCCATCGTCGCCGGCGGCCTGGAAAGCTACTACCAACACCGCAGCGAAGCCTCGGCCAACCCCGAAGCACTGCCGGTGCAACTGGTCGATGAGCTTGAGCTATACGACCGCGCCGACGTGCAGCAACCTTTCGTGCGCCACGAAGGCGAACTGGCCGAAACCACACTGTTGATGGAAGGCATCAGCTGCGCCGCGTGCGGCTGGCTGATCGAGAAACACCTGCGCACCCTGCCCGCCGTGGCCGAAGCGCGGCTGAACCTTTCCAATCATCGCCTGCACGTACGCTGGGCCGACGCACAATTGCCGCTGAGTCAGATCCTCGCCGAACTGCGCCACATCGGCTACGCCGCGCACCCGTATCAGGCCGACCGCGCCAGCGAACAACTAGCCAGCGAAAACCGCCTCGCCCTGCGTCAACTCGGTGTCGCAGGGCTGCTGTGGTTCCAGGCGATGATGGCGACCATGGCGACATGGCCGGAATTCAACATCGACCTCAGCCCCGAGTTGCACACCATCCTGCGCTGGGTCGCGCTGTTCCTCACCACGCCGATTGTGTTCTACAGCTGCGCGCCGTTTTTCAAAGGTGCGATGCGCGATCTGCGCACCCGTCATCTGACGATGGATGTCTCGGTGTCGCTGGCCATCGGCGCGGCGTATGTTGCCGGGATCTGGACCTCGATCACCGGGGTCGGCGAGCTGTATTTCGATGCAGTGGGCATGTTCGCGCTGTTCCTCTTGGCGGGGCGCTACCTGGAACGCCGCGCCCGGGAACGCACCGCCGCCGCCACCGCGCAACTGGTCAATCTGTTGCCGGCTTCGTGCCTGCGCCTCGATGACGCCGGCCAGAGCGAACGTATCCTGCTCACTGAATTGCGCCTCGGTGATCGAGTGCTGGTTCAGGCAGGTTCGATCCTGCCGGCGGACGGCAAGATCCTCGACGGCCAGTCGAGCATCGATGAATCCCTGTTGACCGGCGAATACCTGCCCCAGCCGCGCACGCTGGGTGATGCCGTCACCGCCGGCACGCTGAACGTGGAAGGCGCGCTGACCGTCGAAGTGCAGGCGCTGGGTCAGGACACACGGCTGTCGGCCATCGTTCGCCTGCTGGATCGCGCCCAGGCGGAAAAACCGCGACTGGCGGAAATCGCTGACCGCGCCGCCCAGTGGTTCCTGTTGTTGTCGCTGATTGCGGCCGCCGCGATTGGCCTGTTGTGGTGGGAACTGGATTCTTCGCGGGCATTCTGGATCGTCCTCGCCATGCTGGTCGCCACTTGCCCGTGCGCGTTGTCGCTGGCAACGCCGACCGCACTGACAGCCGCCACCGGCACCCTGCACAAACTCGGCCTGCTGTTGACGCGCGGCCATGTGCTGGAAGGCTTGAACCAGATCGACACGGTGATTTTCGACAAGACCGGAACGCTTACTGAGGGACGTCTGGTGCTGCGTTCGATCCGCCCGCTCAGCGCACTCGACAGCGATCAGTGCCTGAGTCTGGCTGCCGCGCTGGAGAACCGATCGGAACACCCGATTGCCCGGGCCTTCGGCCGCGCGCCGCTGGCCGCCGAAGAGGTTCACAGCACGCCGGGACTGGGGCTTGAAGGATTGGTCGGCGAACAACGTCTGCGCATCGGCCAGGCGGATTTTGTCTGCGGCCTCAGCGGCGCGCCTGTGCCGTCGATGCCCGATGAACCGGGCCAATGGTTGTTGCTCGGTGACGCTCAGGGACCACTGGCCTGGTTCGTCCTAGATGATCGCCTGCGCGCCGACGCTCCCGCGCTGCTCGCAGCATGCAAGGCCCGCGGCTGGCACACGCTGCTGCTGTCGGGCGACAGTTCGCCGATGGTCGCCAGTGTCGCCGCCGAGCTGGGCATCGACGAGGCCCGGGGCGGTTTGCGTCCGGATGACAAGCTGCAAGTGCTGCAACAACTGCACAAGGCCGGCCGCAAGGTGTTGATGCTCGGCGACGGCGTCAATGACGTGCCGGTGCTGGCCGCCGCCGACATCAGCGTGGCCATGGGTTCGGCCACTGATCTGGCGAAAACCAGTGCCGATGCGGTGCTGCTGTCCAACCGGCTCGACGCGCTGGTGCAAGCCTTCACGCTCGCCCGCCGCACACGCCGGGTGATCATCGAGAACCTGTTGTGGGCCGCGCTGTACAATGGCCTCATGTTGCCGTTCGCCGCCCTCGGCTGGATCACTCCGGTATGGGCCGCCGTCGGTATGTCGATCAGTTCGCTGACCGTGGTCCTCAACGCCCTGCGCCTGACTCGCCTGCCGAGTGCGCCGGCCGTCAGCGCCACGTCAGAAACCCGCCCGCTGCCGGCCTGAGCCGCGCGGGCATGGAGTACAGATGCCAGCTCTCTACGTGATGATCCCGGCCGCGCTGCTGATCGTGGCCATCGCCGTTTACATCTTCTTCTGGGCGGTGGACAGCGGCCAGTACGATGACCTCGACGGTCCGGCCCACAGCATCCTGTTCGACGATCAGGACCCGAACCACACCGCTGCGGTGGATGAAGCCAACCCGACAAAACCGGACGACAAGGCGCCACCCCATGCTTGAACTGGCGCCGCTGTTGGTGTCTGCGCTGATTCTCGGCCTGCTCGGCGGCGGGCATTGCCTGGGCATGTGCGGCGGACTGATGGGTGCGCTGACCCTGGCAATTCCCAAGGAGCAACGCAGCCGACGCTTTCGACTGCTGCTGGCCTATAACCTCGGGCGAATTCTCAGCTATGCCACGGCCGGATTGCTGATCGGTCTGGCGGGATGGGCGGTGGCCAACAGTCCTGCGGCGCTGTTCATGCGCGTGCTCGCCGGATTGCTGCTGATTGCCATGGGCCTGTACCTGGCGGGCTGGTGGAGCGGCCTGACCCGCATCGAAAGCCTCGGTCGCGGACTTTGGCGCTACATTCAGCCTGTCGCCAATCGCCTGCTGCCGGTGTCGAGCCTGCCCCGCGCTTTACTGCTTGGCGCACTGTGGGGCTGGCTGCCGTGCGGGCTGGTTTACAGCACGTTGCTGTGGTCGGCCAGTCAGGGCAATGCACTGGACAGCGCCTTGCTGATGCTCGCCTTCGGGCTCGGCACCTGGCCGGTATTGCTGGCGACCGGCCTCGCCGCCGAACGAGTCACGGCGCTGTTGCGCAAACGCAGCGTGCGCATGACCGGTGGATTGCTGGTAATCCTGTTCGGCATCTGGACCCTGCCGGGGCCGCACCAGCACTGGCTGATGGGACACTGATCGGCGGCGCGACCATCGCGAGCAAGCTCGCTCCCACAGGTTTTGTGTACGCCACAAATCTCCTGTGGGAGCGAGCTTGCTCGCGATGGGGCCGCATGACTTATACAAATCCTACCCGTTGATACAAATCAAGATGCCCCGCCGCGCCCTCCCCTAGACTCGCCACACTGCCAGCCTATCCGGGGGAATGCCCGCATGCTCGACGCCATTCGTTGGGACACCGATTTGATCCGCCGCTACGACCTGGCGGGGCCGCGCTACACCTCGTATCCGACGGCCGTGCAATTCAACAGTCAGGTCGGCACCTTCGACCTGTTCCACGCCCTGCGCGACAGCCGCAAGGCGCTACGCCCGTTGTCGCTGTACGTGCACGTGCCGTTCTGCGCCAACATTTGCTACTACTGCGCCTGCAACAAGGTCATCACCAAGGATCGCGGCCGCGCCCTGCCGTATCTGCAACGGCTCGAGCAGGAAATCCAGCTGATCGCCTGCCACCTCGACCCGGCGCAGAAAGTCGAGCAACTGCACTTCGGCGGCGGCACCCCAACCTTTCTAAGCCACGACGAATTGCGGCAACTGATGGCGCACCTGCGCAAACACTTCAATCTGCTGGATGACGATTCTGGCGATTACGGCATCGAGATCGACCCACGCGAAGCCGACTGGTCGACCATGGGCCTGCTGCGCGAACTGGGCTTCAACCGGGTCAGCATCGGCTTGCAGGATCTCGACCCGGCGGTGCAACGCGCAGTCAATCGCCTGCAAAGCCTGGAAGAAACCCGCGCGGTGATCGACGCGGCGCGCACCCTGCAATTTCGCTCTATCAACATTGACCTGATCTACGGTTTGCCCAAACAGACCCCGGAGAATTTCGCCCGCACCGTCGAGGAAGTCATCAGCCTGCAACCGGATCGGTTGTCGGTGTTCAACTACGCACACCTGCCGGAACGCTTCATGCCGCAGCGGCGGATCAACGGCAACGAACTGCCGAGCCCGACGCAAAAACTGGAAATGCTGCAACGCACCATCGAACAACTGACCGCCGCCGGCTATCGCTACATCGGTATGGATCACTTCGCCCTGCCCGACGATGAGCTGGCGATTGCCCAGGAAGAATCGACCCTGCAACGCAACTTTCAGGGCTACACCACCCACGGTCATTGCGACCTGATCGGCCTGGGCGTGTCGGCCATCAGCCAGATCGGCGACCTGTACTGCCAGAACAGCAGCGACCTCAATCAATACCAGAACACCCTTGCGGGTGCGCAACTGGCCACCAGCCGTGGCCTGGTGTGCAACACCGACGATCGCCTGCGCCGCGTGGTGATTCAGCAACTGATCTGCAATTTCAGCCTGGACTTCGCCGAGATCGAGCGCAGCTTCAACATCGATTTTCAGGGCTACTTCGGCGCGCTCTGGCCGCAGTTGCAAGGTATGGCAAAGGACGGGCTGATCGAACTGGATCGCGAACGGATCAGCGTGCTGCCGGCCGGACGTCTGCTGGTGCGTTCGGTGTGCATGGTGTTCGACGCGTATCTGGAGCAGCAGAATCGCCAGCGCTTCTCGCGGGTGATTTAGTTCTTCATCAGCAGCGCGTTGGTTTTCAAGTTCTGGTCAGCGTTCAGGCCCGATTGGTCGATGACCTTGGCCAGCGACAGGTTGGCGGTGATCAGACCGTTGTTGAGGGCGGAGATGGCACCTTTGAGGGCAGCGATCTTGGCGAATCGCTCTTCGTTGGAGAGGGTCTTGTTGGCCATCAGCGCGTTGATCTGGGCGTTCTTCTCGGCGATCTGCTGGCGAAACTTGCGAATCATCTTCAGCAATTGCTGGACGTTTTCCGGCAAGCCGCTTTCTTCGATATCGCGGTTTTTCCCGCCGGAACCGGCGGATTTTTCAATGGCGGCACCGGACAGCGACACTTTGACGCCCTCGACCAAGGTCGGGGTTCCCAATGATGCCGCGTCTGTGCCGGACTCATCGGCAACGGAGGTTTCAGCACTTTCCAGCAACGACGCAACGCCACTGTTACCGGGGGTCAGCGTACCAATAGCAGTCATCGAAGCGGTTCCTTGCATGCCGTCAGATACCTGTTTATCGGCCGTCATCCCTGCGGCTTTATGCCGTGGGGGCAATCTCGCCACAGGCTGGCCTGAATGTCCTCCCCTGGGTTACCCTTACGCCTTATGTGTGTTTTCCCACAAGGATTTAAGAAATGTCCGAGCCAGTTAAACTGCGCGCTCACAACCAGGCTAATTGCAAGGATTGCAGCCTGGCCCCTCTCTGCCTGCCACTTTCGCTGAATCTGGAAGACATGGATGCGCTGGACGAAATCGTTAAACGTGGCCGCCCGTTGAAAAAGGGTGAGTTCCTGTTCCGCCAGGGCGACACCTTCGATTCCGTTTATGCAGTACGCTCCGGCGCCCTGAAGACCTTCAGCCTGAGCGATACCGGCGAAGAACAACTGACCGGTTTCCACCTGCCGAGCGAACTGGTGGGCCTGTCCGGCATGGACACCGAGAAACACCCGGTTTCCGCCCAGGCCCTGGAAACCACCTCGGTCTGCGAGATTCCGTTTGAACGCCTCGACGAACTGGCCCTGCAATTGCCGCAGCTGCGCCGTCAGTTGATGCGCGTCATGAGCCGGGAAATCCGTGACGACCAGCAAATGATGTTGCTGCTGTCGAAGAAAACCGCCGACGAGCGCATCGCCACGTTCCTGGTCAACCTGTCGGCGCGTTTCCGCGCTCGCGGGTTCTCGGCCAACCAGTTCCGCCTGAGCATGTCGCGCAATGAAATCGGCAACTATCTGGGGCTGGCGGTGGAAACCGTGTCCCGGGTCTTCACCCGCTTCCAGCAGAACGAACTGATCGCCGCCGAAGGCAAGGAAATCCACATCCTCGACCCGATCCAGCTCTGCGCTCTGGCCGGCGGCTCGCTCGAAGTCTGATCTCGACCCGCGGCCGAGCGTATCGTTTCAGCCGCGGGTATACTGCGCCGTTTGCAGCCCTGCCAGGACACCTCGACGATGGTCTTCGACTCCTTCGACATCAAATCCCTGATCCGCCCCGTGATCGATTTCCCGAAACCGGGCGTGATCTTTCGCGACATTACCCCGCTGTTCCAGTCGCCCAACGCCCTGCGCCTGGTGATGGACAGCTTCGCCCAGCGCTATGTGGAAGCCGACTTCACCCACATCGGCGCGATGGATGCGCGGGGCTTCCTGATCGGTTCGGTGCTGGCGTATCAGTTAAACAAGCCTCTGGTGCTGTTCCGCAAGCAAGGCAAACTGCCGGCGGACGTGCTGGCCGAAGGTTATGCGACCGAGTACGGCGAAGCGTTCCTCGAAGTGCACGCCGACAGCCTGTGTGAAGGCGATTCGGTGGTGATGTTCGATGACCTGATCGCCACCGGCGGCACGCTGATCGCGGCGGCCAACCTGATCCGCCGCATGGGCGCCCGTGTTCATGAAGCGGCGGCGATCATCGACCTGCCGGAGCTGGGTGGTTCGCAGCGTCTTGAGGACATGGGCATTCCTACGTTCTGCCTGACGCAGTTTGCGTTGACTGATAAATAAGCGGCGCCTGTACTGGCCTCATCGCTGGCAAGCCAGCTCCCACAGTAATTGTGTCGAGTACAGAATCTGTGAACGCCACCGAACCTATGGGAGCTGCGGTGCGACGATTCGACTTGCCAGCGATGGGGCCAGCCGCAACACCGAGGATTACAGCCCCATCTGCTTACTGATGATCTCGTTCATCACTTCCCGCGTCCCGCCGCCAATCGACAAGATGCGGTTATCCCGATACAGCCGCTCCACCAGGCTTTCGCGCATATAACCCAGCCCGCCAAGAATCTGTACAGCTTCGTTGGTAATGCGGTCCGAGGTGTCCGTGGCGAAGTTCTTGGCCATGGAGATTTCCTTGATCACGCTCTGCCCCGCCGCCATCTTCGCTGCCTGCCGGTAGGTGAACTCCCGTGAGACTTCCAGCGCCGTGGCCATTTCCGCGAGGCGATGCTTGATCACCTGGAACTTGCCGATGGGTTTGCCGAACGCCTGCCGCTCCTTCGCCCATTTCAGGCTCTCTTCCAGCGCCAGTTGCGCGGTCATGTTGGCCATTAGCGCCAAAGCCAGCCGCTCGCTCTGAAAGTTGCCCATGATGCAGGCAAACCCCATGTTCTCCGCGCCGATCAGGTTTCCCACAGGCACCCGGCAATCGTCGAAGAACAATTCAGCCGTGTCCGACGCCCACCAGCCCATTTTCTTCAGCTGCCGACCGACGGTAAAACCGGACGTGCCCTTCTCGATCAACAGCAGGCTGATGCCGCCAAAACCGGGCGCACCGGTACGCACCGCAACGGTGTAGTAATCCGCGCGTACGCCACTGGTGATGAAGGTTTTGCTGCCGCTGACCCGATAGTGATCGCCATCGCGTACGGCGCGGGTCTGCAGGTTGGCGACGTCGGAGCCGCCGCCCGGCTCGGTCACCGCCAGCGCGCTGATTTTCTCGCCGCTGAGCACTTGGGGGACGACGCGGTCGCGGACTTCGGGCCGGGCCCATTTGACGATGGGCGGCAGACCGATATCCAGCGAACCAAGCCCAGCCACCAAACCACCAGAACCACAACGCATGAGTTCTTCGCTGGCGGCGATCTTGGCGAACAGATCACCTTCGTGACTGCCGCCCAGCGCTTCGGGATAACCGATGCCGAGGATGCCGGCCGCACCGGCCTTGAGGTACAGCTCACGGGGGAAGCTTTCGGCTTCTTCCCACGCATCGATGTCCGGCAGAATTTCGCGTTCGACGAAACGTCTGACGCTGTCGCGGACCATTTGGTGGCTGGAGTCGAAGTATTCCTGGAAGGCGGGCATCGGCGAACTCCACGGAAGGGTTCGCCGACGTTAACCGAGCGCTTGCTTGGTTTTCAACAGGATTGTGTTATTCAGTCAGACCGAGGCGTCACCATCGCTGGCAAGCCAGCTCCCACAATGAACTTTGTCGATCACAAAACATTGTGAACAACGCCGTCCCTGTGGGAGCTGGCTTGCCAGCCATGGGGCCAGAACAGTCAAAGTAAAATTCAGAGGGGAATCGGCTTGCGTCCGGCAAACGAGTGAGCCAGCGTGCCGCCGTCCACCAGTTCCAGTTCGCCACCCAACGGTACGCCGTGAGCGATGCGCGAGGCGATCAGACCTTTGTTGTTGAGCAATTGCGCGATGTAGTGCGCCGTCGCTTCACCTTCCACGGTCGGGTTGGTGGCGAGGATAACTTCGGTGAAGGTGCCCGCCTCTTCGATCCGTGTCATCAACTGCGGAATGCCGATGGCCTCCGGGCCGAGCCCGTCCAGCGGCGACAAATGCCCCTTGAGCACGAAATAGCGACCCCGGAATCCGGTCTGCTCGACCGCATAGACATCCATCGGACCTTCCACCACGCACAGCAACGTGTCATCACGGCGTGTGTCGGCGCATTGCGGGCACAGATCGTCTTCGGTCAGCGTGCGACACTGACGGCAGTGTCCAACCCCCTCCATGGCCTGGCTCAAGGCCTGGGCCAGGCGCGTGCCGCCGCTGCGGTCACGCTCGAGCAGTTGCAACGCCATACGCTGGGCAGTTTTCTGACCCACACCCGGCAGAATTCGCAGGGCGTCGATCAATTGGCGAATCAAAGGGCTGAAGCTCATGGGGAAAAAGTCCGACAAAACAACGAGACGCGGTTTATACCCGCGCCTCCGGACAGCGTCAAATCCTCAGTCCCCGATGCCTGTCGCCCTCAAGGATTCGGGTCTATCGTCAAAGCTTTCCAGCCTTCATCCCGGAGCCGAAAATGCCGCTATCCCAGGAAGCTTTTGCGAGAGGAACTCAGAACATCGGCGCGCACTTCGTTGAGTTCGACCAATCACAACTGGAGAATCGGGCGTACATGGCACGTGGAGTGTGCCGATCACTCAGCATCGTCTGGATCAGAAACCAGAAGCTTAGAAGCCAGAATCAACCCCGCCCCGCCTGGGAAGGTCCGAACGGGCAGATGGAGGAAGTCAGTTGGCTGGCCGAACAACAACACGCCGGCAAAACCCTGGAGATGACCGAAGCCTTTCTGCGCTCATTCGGATTGCGACCCAATGGCATGACCTTCTTTCCACAACAGTTCGATAACGCCAAGTTCTGGTTCTTCCTGAAAGCACTCCCCGGCTACTACCTGGTCGGACGTGATGATCCCGGCCTGGGGCCCGGGCACGAGGTTGCAATCCGAACTGACGGCAACATCAAGCTGTTTGATCCCAACTACGGTGAAGTGACATTTGCCGACGTGGACGACCTGCAAACCTTTTTCACCCAATATTGGCCACGAGCCTATCCGGAGCTTGCCAACGGCGGCGGAAGCATCTTCCGCTATGTCTGAATCGAATCGTCCTCCGTCGATTTGAAACAGCCTTTCAATGGAGTCGCCCACAAAAAAGCCAGGCAAGCGCCTGGCTTTTTTGCTCCATCCAAAACGCAACAGCGAATCAGAACGGCAGTTTCATACCGGCCGGCAGGTTCATGCCAGCAGTCATGCTGCCCATTTTCGACTGGCTGTTGGCTTCGATCTGACGCACGGCGGCGTTGACGGCAGCGGCAACCAGATCTTCGACCACTTCACGGTCATCTTCGTCCAGGCCCGGCAGTACGCTCGGATCGATGCTGACTTTTTTCACGTCATGACGACCGGTCATCACCACAGTGACCAGATCGCCGCCGGCCTTGCCGGTGACTTCTGCGTTGGCCAGCTCTTCCTGCATCTTGGCCATTTTTTCCTGCATCTGCTGTGCCTGCTTCATCAGGCCGGCCATGCCACCTTTCATCATGGTAATCACCTCAAAAGTACTTGGATCAATACAGCGCCCGGCGATTTGCGCCGAACGCTTTCAGTTATTAGCCCTGACTGACCAGGGCGTCGACAGGTTCAATAGTATCGTGTCGCACGACCGCACCGAACTGCTGGACCATCTGCTGGATGAACGGATCGCCGTGGATCGACTCCTCCGCCTCGCGCTGACGGTTGGCACGGCGCCGGGAGGCGGCCTGGGCCGGGGTTTCCTGCTCGGGCTTGATCAGCTCCATGCTCAGGTTCAGCGTGCGACCGTGGTACTGGTTCAAGGCATCGTTCAGACGACGTTGCTGAGTGGCGTTGAACAAGGCGCTGTGGGCCGGGTCCAGGTGCATCAGCCAGTTGTCGCCATCGACCGCGATCAGCGTGCAGTTAGCAGCGATGCTGCCGGTCATGCCGGAGATCGGCAGTTTCGGGAACAGCTCCAGCCATTGCAGGGCCAGACCGGTGGCCGGCGCGGCGGCGGGTTCCGGCTCGGGCTCCGGGACCGGATCGGCCGCGTGTTCGCTGGCCAGATCGTCGAGGTAACTGTAGGCCGAATCCATGTCCGGCTCGATGTAGTCCTCGTCGAGGGGTGGCTCGTCGTCCATGTCCATGCCCGGCGTGGCGGCATCGACCTCGGCCACCGACGGTTCGGGGATCGGCGCCGCGGCCCACTCTGGTGCGTCCGGCACGACGCTGTCCGGGGTCGGCAGCGGCATTGGCGGCAAGTCAGGCTGCTCGGCGGTTGTTTCCAGCACCGGCTCGACCGCTGGCTGCTGCACAGGTGCCGGTTCTACCGGGTCATTCCAGGGCAGATCGACGACTTCCTCAACGGCGACCGGTTCTGGTTCCGGCTCAGGCACGGGTTCAGGCGCAATCACCGGGGCAACCGGTGCGGGCTCGGGTACAGGCTCTGGCGCAGGTGCAACCACCGGAGCCGGCGCAACAGCCGCAGCAACTACCGCCGCAGGTTTCGGCGCGGCAGCCACTGAGTTTGCGGAATCAACTGTGGCCTGGCTGATCCCCACTGGCTTTAGCGGTTGCCTCGGGGCGTCCGCCGTGTCCGCCGGCCGGAAAGCCAGCATCCGCAGCAGGACCATTTCGAAACCGCCACGCGGATCCGGTGCCAGCGGCAAGTCGCGACGACCGATCAGCCCCATCTGGTAATAGAACTGCACGTCTTCGGCCGGCAAGGCCTGGGCCAGTGCCAACACCCGGTCACGGTCGCCGTGGCCGTTGTCGACACCTTCCGGCAAGGCCTGGGCGATGGCGACGCGGTGCAGCACGTTGAGAATTTCCGAGAGCACGCCGTTCCAGTCCGGCCCTTGTTCGGCCAGATGACGCACGGCTTCGAGCAACGCCTTGGCGTCCCCTTCGATCAGCGCGTGCAGCACGTCATAGACCTGGCCGTGATCCAGCGTACCGAGCATCGCCCGCACATCGGCGGCCAACACCTTGCCTTCACCGAAGGCGATGGCCTGATCGGTCAGGCTCATGGCGTCGCGCATCGAACCGTCGGCCGCGCGGCCGAGCAGCCACAGGGCGTCGTCTTCGAACGGCACGTTTTCGGCGCCGAGAACGTGGGTCAGATGCTCGACCACCCGCTCAGGCGTCATGTTCTTCAGGGAGAATTGCAGGCATCGCGACAAAATCGTTGCCGGAAGTTTCTGCGGATCGGTGGTCGCCAAGATGAACTTGACGTAGGGCGGCGGCTCTTCGAGGGTTTTCAGCAGCGCATTGAAGGAATGGCTGGAGAGCATGTGCACTTCGTCGATCAGGTAGACCTTGAAGCGACCGCGGCTCGGGGCGTACTGCACGTTGTCGAGCAGCTCGCGGGTGTCCTCGACCTTAGTCCGGCTCGCGGCGTCGATCTCGATCAGGTCGACAAAGCGCCCTTCATCGATCTCGCGGCACACCGAACACTCGCCGCACGGGCTGGAAGTGATACCTGTTTCACAGTTCAGGCATTTGGCGATGATCCGCGCAATCGTGGTCTTGCCGACCCCCCGCGTACCAGTGAACAGGTAGGCGTGGTGCAGCCGCTGGCTGTCCAAGGCATTGATCAGAGCCTTGAGCACATGGGTCTGGCCGACCATTTCGCGGAACGAGCGCGGACGCCATTTACGTGCAAGAACCTGATAACTCATCGAAAACCGTCGCGGCAAAGGAAGCAGAAGCGGCTAATGCTAGCGGAGCAAGGGCAAAATTGCATCCGGCGCGCTCTTCTATTCTGGCTAAGCTGCATGAGCGAGGGCTTTTGTCGGCTCGGGATCGGGAATTACCGGAGCGTTTATGCGGTGGGCCGTGGGGGCATTACTGGGATTGAGCCTGAGCGCGATGGCGTCGCAACCGCCGCTGCGCTTCGTCGTTGCTGACAGCTGGGCGATGCCGATGGTGCAGATCGAACGCGGCCGCCCGACCCAGGGCATCCTCTACGACGTGATGCTCAGCCTGGCGACCCAGGTCGGCGTGCCGGCACAATTTCACGTCCTGCCCCGCACCAGGGTGCAGAACGCCATGGAACACGGCGAAGTCGACGTGCGCTGCTATGCCGCCCAATCGTGGCTGCCGAACCTGTCCGGGGATTACATCTGGAGCATTCCGCTGTTCTTCCAGCGCGACCTGCTGATCAGCCGTCAGGATCAACCGCCCAACGTCGATCCGACCCAACTGCCCCGCCAGTCGATCGGCACCGTGCTCGGCTACAGCTACCCCACGCTGCAACCGCTGTTTGACGCCGACCGGTTATGGCGCGAAGACGCACGCAACCAGGAACAGGTCCTGGACAAGCTGCTGGCCGGCCGTTACCGCTACGCCGTGAGCAATCAATGGACGCTGGACTGGTTCAACCAGCGCCTGTTGCCGGGGCAACAACTGCAGGGAGTGGCGGTGTTGCAGGAGCAGCAGGTCGGTTGCTACGTCCGCAACGACCCGGACGTGCCGGTGCAGCGAATATTGAGGACGTTGCTGCGGATGAAAATGTCGGGGGAGATTGATGACATTATCCGGTTGTATACCGGTGCCCCAGAAAGCGCGCCATAACCCCGTGAATCGCTCGATCAGTGACCCGCCGTATCGCGAAATTTCTGGTACTCGTGATACTCGACCCAGGCAACCACATCGTACGGCACGTAAAGCTTCAGCCTGGCGCGGGAAATGGCGATGTACACGGCGCAGATCCGCTGATCGAACGCGTAGGCATCCTTGAATTTCTCGTTGGTCAGCAGGCCGGGAGTCAGCAGCACCTTGTCGAACTCCATGCCCCCCGCCTCTTCCGCCAGCATCAACATGCAGCCGTTGCCAGTGTTGTCGATCATTCGGTTCAGGCGTGTCAGATCAGCAATCATGAAGCCGTTTTCCAGTTTGGCCTTGACCCGCAGAAACGACTCGTCGAACTGATTGGCATCGCACACGGCTTGCCAGTCAGGCAGGTCGCTGAAGTACGGATGCACGCCGTTTTCGCTGAATTCGGAGCGGTAGAAATCCGGTTTGAACAGTTCGATGGCGGTGGCCATGAAATGCTTCAGATCATCCTGAGTGCGCTTGTCCGGGAATCTGAACTTGCAGTTGGAATCGTGCAGATGAATGGCCCAGCTCATGGTGTCCCACGGCGATGCCGTCAGCACCACGCAACCTTCGGACGGCACGAAACCTTCCGGGTACTCCTTGATGACGACGTCAGCATCACTGGCGCCTTCGAACGGAATTTTGCCCTTCTGCGAGTGCCGGGCGATCAGCGGGTTGACCAGCCGTTCGACGTTGCGGCCCGAACGCACGGAATAGCTGATATCGCTTTGGCGAACCTCACGGTGGCGCTTGACCGGCACGCCGCTGGCCTGTTGGTACTCGTCGCCGAGGGTGATCAGTACCTGACGACCACGTTCGATGATCTGCAACAGCGAGCCGGGAATGTCCTGGCTCTCGTCGATCAGCACGTGGGTGTAGCGCGCCGGCACCACGCAACCGGCAATGCAGGCCCGCTTGATCATCAGTAGCGCTTCGAACCCGGTCTGGCTGCCCCACGCCGGGTTGAGCTCAAGGTAGCCCCACACCCGGCTCGAATACTCCAGCAACACCTGAGCGTCCACGCTGGAGAGCGGCTGGTTGAAATGCGGCAGATGCTTCGCGGAAAAAGTGTGATCGCGGAAACGGCAGTAGCGCTCGATCACCTTGAGGCAGAGTTCAAGGGTCGCTTGCCCGTCGTGGTGGCGGAAACCGAAGATATTCAGTTCCTGCGCCAGCGCCTGCCGACTGGGGATTCGAGCCCCCTCCGCCGCAGGTCTGCGACCGAGCATCAGCGACTGGGCAAACGCCAGGAAGGTCTTGCCGGCCTTCTTCTCGCTCGGCCCCACCATGCGCTGGCGAAGGACTTCGAGCTTGGCCGGGGTGCGCGCCAGCAACAGGGTCTTTTCCGGGCGTAGATGTTCCAGCAAGGCCACCAGCAGATGGCTTTTGCCGATACCCGCGTAGCCTTGAACGTGCAGGTCTTCGTCCAGATTGGCGCGGAAGGTTCTGACCAGTTTGTCCTGTGCCGGGCTCAACCAGCGCTCGCGTTGCCGGGGTGTCACTATCTGCTGACTGAACGGGTCATGGCTGCGATGGCGCCGAACCTTGTATTCGAAATCCCACTGTCCATCGGGTAACAAGTAGTCGCGTGCAGACACTTCTTCGGGCAGCAGAAAACGCAGGTTCAGTGGTTTGAGAACTTTCAGGCCGAAATACAATTTGCGCGGATCGAACAGCCGCTGCGCTTCGGACAGCAGGCCCGCCGTTGTTGACTGCCGCTTTTCGGCAGCCCAGCACAAGAGCTTGGCCAGAGTCTTCTCTGCCGCCACGGCGCCCAGATCCTGCTCCGTCGTTTGCACCAGATTCTGAATGACCAACACTGCCGCCAATTCCGGATCGGTCAGGCTTTCGAGGGCTTTGGCCCCACCTGCTTGCAACAGGTTCGCGCAGGTTTCATCCGTGACGGGCAAGAACACAGGGCTGGATAAATCGGAATGTTCCGGGAGCATAAAACCTCGCGGCCAGGGCACAAACCTTAAAAGGTCGATCCTGGCCAGACTCTTCATTTATTTCGGTTGTGGCGAGTATGCGGGATCGCAGGGGAAATGATTACCCTGTGTCGACGCCATCGCGAGCAGGCTCGCTCCCACAGGGTGCGCTGACTCGAACGACAAATCGCAGGCATAAAAAAACCGCAGTGGGCGAAACCCATGCAGTTCAGTTGACACGTGCGATGTTCGTTAAGGTGGTAACCCTACCAGCCACACCCCGGCACACAATGTTCCCGCTGTGGCTGCTGCCTTCCGGCTCTGACCAGGTTCACGGGTAATCGTTGCGGGGGGACCGATAGGGTCACCATAACGACACTCGCCTGTCGGCGAGCCGCGCCATTGTACCTATCTGAGACGAAGTTACAACCGCTGGTTGAAGATTAAAAATATGAGGGGCTTCAAGCACTTGCTATTGCGCCTGAAGCACCTCGTCCGCGCGGCCGCCCTCTTGCTGAATCACCAGATGAATGAAGTGCAGCTTGGCGATCGCCGCCGGCGGCAGCACGAAGGGATAGAAATCCGGCTGGCCCATGCTGCGCGACAGTTCGTTGAGCATGCCGGCCAACTCGATCCACGCGTTGACGAAGGACAGGAACGCCGCGCCGCCGGGATGTTCGGGGTCGTATAGCGTGCTCGACGGAAACGGCTGGTAATCCAGGTCCATTTCCCGGGCGCTCATGCCGAAGCCCAGCGCAGTGTCCACCGCGTCCATCATGTGCAGGTAATGCGCCCAGGTTTCCGCCCAGTCTTCCCACGGGTGCATGGTGGCGTAAGCACTGACGTAATGCTGCGACCAGTCTGCCGGTGCGCCCTGTTGATAATGCCGCTCCAGCGCTTCGGCATAACTGGCGCGTTCGTCGCCGAACAAGTTGCGAAACGAACCCAGCCAAGGGCCGTTGTCAATCAGGCGGTCCCAGTAGTAATGCCCGACCTCATGCCGAAAGTGCCCGAGCAATGTGCGATAGGGTTCGTGCATCTGCGCCCGGACCTGTTCGCGGTGGGCGTCGTCGGCTTCTGCGATATCGAGAGTGACCAGGCCGTTGGCGTGGCCGGTCATCGGCGCGTTGCCTTCCAGGTCGACACCAATGAAATCGAACGCCAGGCCGGTGTCTTCGTCGACGGTTTTCGGGATGACCGGCAGGCCGAGGCTGATCAGTTGCGCCACCAGTCGCCGCTTGGCAATTTCCACTTTGCGCCAGCGTTCGGGGTTTTCCGGGACGGACAGATCGGGAATGGTGCGATTCAGATCGCAGGCCGCACATAGCGTGTCGTGATCGTTGGCGGGCAGCAGCCAGTTGCAGGCCGCCGGAGTATCGAGGTTGGCGCATCGCCGGAACAGGCCGGCCTCGGGATCGGCATCCAGCGTCCAGGTGCCTTCAAACGGCCCCGGTTGCAGCGACGTCAGCCGACTGTGTTCCGGTTGATAACCCAGCGCCGCGTTGCAAGCCAGGCACTGACTGTTGCGAAAGAACAGCGACTGGCCGCAACGACACGGCCAGACTTTGCTGTTGCGCGAGGATTCGCCCATAAACGGCGCGACGATGCGGGAACTGAGCTGCTCGAAAAAGCGGTACATGGCGATCTCTCCCTGGGGCTTGCCAAGACTAGATCATTCCCGCGAGTTGATCGTTCCCGCGCATTGCGTCAGGCGGAAATACCGTGCCCTTTCAGGAACGCGATAAACGCCTCTTCGTCCATGACCTTCACGCCCAGCTCGTTGGCCTTGGTCAGTTTCGACCCGGCGCCCGGCCCCGCGACCACGCAGTGGGTCTTGGCCGACACCGAGCCGGCGACCTTGGCGCCGAGGCTTTCCAGGTGTTCCTTGGCGACGTCGCGGCTCATCAGCTCGACCTTGCCGGTCAGCACCCAGGTTTCCCCGGCCAGCGGCAGGCCTTCGACGACTTTCTTTTCGCTCTGCCAGTGCATGCCGAAATCACGCAGTTGCTTCTCGGCGTCTTCAGCCAGTTGACGATGCTCGGGCAAGGCGAAAAACTCGCGAACCGAGTTGGCCTGCTTCTCCGGCAATGCCTGGCGCATGTCCAGCCAGTCCGCTTTCATCACCCCTTCTAGCGATTCGAACTTGTCCGCCAGCTTCTGCGCCCCGCCCGGCCCGACCGAAGGAATGTGCAGCTTGTCGAGGAAGCCACCCAGCGTGGTGCTGGCGGCAAACTCGGCGCCCAGCTCGCCCTGATCCTGAATCTGCAAACCGTGGCCCAGCAGTTCGCTGATCACCTGCTGGTTGTGCGCATCTTCAAAGAAGCTGTGGATCTCGTGCGCCACTTCCAGGCCGATGTCCGGCAGGTACGTCAGCACTTGCGGCAAAGCTTGCTGGACGCGCTCAAGCGATCCCAGCGAACGTGCCAGCACCTTGGCCGTCTCTTCGCCAACATCCGGGATGCCCAGCGCATAAATGAACCGCGCCAGCCCCGGTTTCTTGCTGTCCTCGATGGCGGCCAGCAACTTGTTGCTCGACACCTCGGCAAAGCCTTCCAGGTCGACGATGTCGTCGAACTTCAGCGCGTAGAGATCGGCCGGCGAACTGACCAGACCTTCGTCGACCAGTTGCTCGACGCTCTTGTCACCAAGACCTTCGATGTCCATGGCCCGGCGGGAAACGAAGTGAATGATCGCCTGCTTGAGTTGCGCACCGCAGGCCAGTCGGCCGACGCAGCGATACACCGCGCCTTCGCTGATGGTTTCCTTGCCCTTGCTGCGCTTGACCAGTTGAGTGCGCTCGACGTGGGAGCCGCAGACAGGGCAGCTCTCGGGAATCTGCACCGGCCGCGCATCTTCCGGGCGACGCTCCATGACCACTTGCACCACTTGTGGAATCACATCGCCGGCGCGGCGAATGATCACCGTGTCGCCGATCATCAGGCCCAGCCGGGCGACTTCATCCATGTTGTGCAGCGTGGCATTGGCCACGGTGACGCCGGCAACCTTGACCGGCTTCAACCGCGCGACCGGGGTGACGGCACCGGTGCGGCCGACCTGAAATTCCACGTCGAGCAGCTCGGTGAGTTCTTCCATGGCCGGGAATTTGTGGGCGATGGCCCAGCGCGGTTCGCGGGCGCGAAAGCCCAGTTCGCGCTGGTCGGCAATGCTATTGACCTTGAACACCACGCCGTCGATTTCATAGGCCAGCGAGTTACGGCGCTCACCGATATCGCGGTAGTAATCCAGGCACTCGCCAATGCCTTTGGCCAGTTTCAATTCGTGGCTGATCGGCATGCCCCAGGCTTGCAGCTGCTTGAGGTTGCCGATGTGGGTGTCGGAAATATCGTGAGAGACCTGGCCGATGCCGTAGCAGCAGAATTCCAGCGGACGGTTGGCGGTGATCTTCGAATCCAGCTGACGCAGGCTACCGGCGGCGGCGTTGCGCGGGTTGGCGAAGGTCTTGCCGCCGACTTCCAGTTGCGAGGCGTTGAGACGCTCGAAACCAGCCTTGGACATGAACACTTCGCCGCGCACTTCCAGCGTTGCCGGCCAACCCGTGCCGTGCAGCTTCAGCGGGATGTTGCGCACAGTACGCACGTTGACGCTGATGTCTTCGCCGGTGGTGCCGTCGCCGCGCGTGGCGCCACGTACCAGCACGCCGTCCTGATACAACAGGCTGACCGCCAGGCCATCGAGTTTCGGCTCGCAGCTGTATTCCACCGCCGCGCCACCGCCGAACAGATCGCCGGCCGGCAGGTCCAGTCCTTCGGTCACCCGGCGGTCGAACTCGCGCATGTCGGTTTCTTCGAAGGCGTTGCCGAGGCTGAGCATCGGCACTTCGTGACGCACCTGGGTGAACGCCGTCAGCGCCACGCTGCCGACACGCTGGGTCGGCGAGTCGCTGGTGACGAGTTCCGGGTTGGCCGCTTCCAGCGCCTTGAGCTCGTGGAACAACCGATCGTACTCGGCATCCGGAATGCTCGGCTCATCGAGGACATGATAACGGTAGTTGTGCTGATCGAGTTCAGCACGCAGCTCTAGAATGCGGGTTTCGGCGGCAGTCATGGGTGTTCTCTCATAAAGCAAAAGAGCAGCCGAGGCTGCTCAATCTATTTGCCGATTGCCTCTTTATCGCGAGGCAACCTTTTCAATCAACGCTTCTGGGTCAGGGCGCGGCGTTCGAATTCGACGATGCGCTGACGGTAGTGCTCGATGGTCTGCGCGGTCAGGACGCTGCGCTGGTCATCTTTCAATTCGCCGTTCAGTTCCTGGGACAGCTTGCGGGCTGCCGCGACCATCACGTCAAAGGCCTGCTTCGGATGACGCGGACCTGGCAGACCGAGGAAGAAGCTCACCGCCGGGGTGCTGAAATGGTCGATGTCGTCCAGATCAAAGATGCCTGGCTTGACCGCGTTGGCCATGGAGAACAGCACTTCGCCGTTGCCAGCCATGCTTTCATGACGGTGGAAAATGTCCATCTCACCGAAACGCAAACCGCTTTCCAGAATGTTCTGCAACAGTGCCGGGCCTTTGAAACCGGCCGGGTCGCGGCAGATCACGCTGATGACCAATACTTCTTCAGCTTGCGGCTGATCTTTATCGGCCACTGCCGGCGACGACTTGGCAACAGGCTCGATGAAATCATCGTCACGGCTGCTGAAGCTCGGGCCGCCGTCCAGGTCCAGATCAAGGTTCAGGTCGCCCTGGGCCGGACCGTTGCTGCCGCGCTTGCCGCGCTTGGAACCGGATTCGCGAGGCTCGCGTGCTTCGCGGGCCGGCATGCTCACCGATGGCAGATCGTGTTCGTCCAGTTGCGGCTCTTTATGGTTGTCCAGTACGCGGGCCGGGCCCAACAGCTCAGCGCTGGTGTCCTCGTCCGGCAGGTTGGACAGACTTCGGTCAAGACGGAATTTCAGTTTTCCCTTGCCGCCGCGCATACGGCGCCAGCCATCGAAAAGAATACCGGCTATCACAATGATGCCGATGACGATCAGCCACTCGCGCAGACCGATTTCCATGTAATCCCGTGCCTCTATAAAAAATGCTGAAAAATAAGGGGTTTACACTGTGCAAACCGCTTTAAAACGTGGCGCCAACTCTATGTTCTGACAGGCGTTTTGCCCACGTATACGAAAAATTGACATTAAACTAGCACGACCAAAGACAACTTTACACCGTCTGTCTCATTGGCTTGCGCGATTATGTCGATTGGCCAGCAAGTCGAAGCCGGTAAATATGTCCTACAGACTACAAATACCTTTCCGACACCGCGCCGGCTCAGGCATCCACCATCGCCATCGCCTCCTCGACATCCACGGCTACCAGTCGCGAACAACCCGGCTCGTGCATCGTCACACCCATCAACTGCTCGGCCATTTCCATGGCGATCTTGTTGTGGGTGATATAGATGAACTGCACGGTCTGCGACATCTCTTTGACCAATCGTGCGTAGCGTCCAACGTTAGCGTCATCCAGTGGCGCGTCAACCTCATCGAGCATGCAGAACGGCGCCGGGTTCAACTTGAAGATCGCAAAAACCAGTGCCAATGCGGTCAGGGCTTTTTCGCCGCCGGAGAGCAAATGGATGGTGCTGTTCTTCTTTCCGGGCGGCTGCGCCATGATCGTCACCCCTGTATCGAGTAGATCTTCGCCCGTCAGTTCCAAATACGCGCGCCCGCCACCGAAAACTTTCGGGAAAAGCGCCTGTAAACCGCCATTGATCTGATCAAAGGTATCTTTGAAACGGTTACGGGTTTCCTTGTCGATCTTGCGGATAACGTTTTCCAGGGTCTCCAGTGCTTCGACCAGATCGGCGTCCTGGGCATCCAGATAACGTTTACGCTCGGATTGTTGCGTGTATTCGTCGATCGCCGCGAGGTTGATCGCGCCCAGGCGCTGAATGCGCGCGGCGATGCGTTCAAGTTCTTCTTCGGCGGCCTTCTCGCTGGCCTCGGCGGTCAGGGTGTTGAGCACGCCGTGCAAATCGTAGCCGTCTTCCAGCAGTTGATCCTGCAGGGCCTTGCGGCGCACGGTCAGGGCCTGCCATTCCATGCGTTGCTGTTCGAGCTGGCCACGGATCAATTGCGATTGCTGCTCGGCTTGGGTACGGCGTTTTTCCGCGTCGCGCAATTCGCGATCGGCGTCTTCGAGGGCGATCTGCGCGGTCTTGAGTTCGTCGTCGACGCTCATGCGCTTGTCGAGCAACTCTTCGAGCTTGAGGCGCAGTTCTTCCAGCGGCGCTTCGCCCTCCTCCAGGTTCAGGCTGAGCTGTTCACGTTTTTCAGTGAGACGCTCGGCCTGCATCTCCAAGCGTTCCAGAGCCTGACGTGTCGAATCATGTTGCGCTCGTAGCGAACCCAGGCGTACGGCCAATTGATGGGCGTGATCCTTGTGCTGGCGGGCTTCCTGACGCACGCGGTCGAGGCGCTCGCGCAGGCTGTCACGCTGGGCCAGTAGCAACTCGCGCTGTTCGGTGTCGAGGGCCATGGCGTCGAGGGCGTCCTGCAACTGGATCCGCGCCTCGCCGATGTTTTCGTGCTCCAGCGCGCGCTGTTCGGCGAGCTCGACCAGCTCTTCATCGAGACGGGTGCGGCGCAGCGTCAATTGTTCGGCCTTGGCTTTGCCGGCGGACAGTTGAGCTTTCAATTCGCCCTGCTGACGGGCTTCGTCCTGCAGCAAACGACGCAGATGTTCGCGGCCGTTTTCCTGCTGACGCTGTTGCGCGCGCAGGGTTTGCAAACGGGTCTCCATGGCCTCGACCGTGGCTTCACGCTCTTCGCGTTCCGCATGCAGCGACTCGATTTCCTGCCCGCGTGCGAGCATGCCGCTTTCGGCTTCGCTGGCGCGACGTACCCGCAGGAAATGCCGGCCAACCCAGTAACCGTCGCGGCTGATCAGGCTCTGCCCGGCAGCCAGTTGGCCGCGCAGGGCCAGCGCCTGTTCAAGGCTGTCGACCGGTTTGACCTGAGCGAGCCAGGGCGACAAATCCACCTGCGCCTCGACCTTGTCCAGCAGGCTGCCGGCCACACGCACGCCGTCGTTGCCGGGGCTGAGCAAACGCAGATCGCCTTGGGCAAAACCGGACAGATCGAAGCCGTCGAAATCGTCCACAAGCACCGCTTGCAGGTCGGCACCCAGCACGGTTTCCACCGCCAGTTCCCAACCGGCCTCGACCTTCAGGCCTTCGGCCAGACGCGGACGCTCGGCGAGGTTGTGTTCTTTCAGCCATTCGGCGGTGCCGGTGCCCGGATCGAGCGCGGCCTGCTGCAAGGCTTCGAGGGAGGCGAGGCGACCATTGAGGCGCTGCAAATCGCCCTGCGCCTGCTGTTGCGCGGTGAGCGCCTGCTGCAATTCCTGGCGCAGTTGCTCGAGTTTTTCGACTTGAGCTTCTTCGCTGGTCTGCAAATCTTCAAGGGTGGCTTCGGACTCGGCGAGCTGTTCGCTGAGTTCCATGATCGCCGCGTCTTCCGGATCGGCCGAGAGCAGCGCCCGCTCTTCGCCCAGACGCTTTTGCCGATCGGCCAGACGCTCCATGCTGGTTTCCAGCTGCTGGATGCGCGACTGCTGCACTTCGGCCTGACGACGCGGTTCGGCGGCGGTCAGGTTGAAGGTGTCCCACTGCTCCTGCCAGCCGTGCATGACGGTTTCGGAATCTTCCAGCGCAGCGGCGGCTTCTTCGGCGGCGGCGTTGGTGATTTCCTGCTCGGGGGTCAGTTGATCGAGCTCTTCGCCGAGGGTCAGCAACAAGGTGCGGTCGTGGCCCAGGTGCGATTCGGTTTCGAGGCGCGCGCGCTCGGCTTCTTTCAGATCGTCCTGCAATTGGCGCAAGCGCTGCTGGCCGTGCTGGATGCTCTGCTCGACCCGGGCGATGTCACCGCCGACCGAATAGAAGCGCCCCTGCACCAGATTGAAGCGCTCGGACAGGTCATGGTGCCCGTCCCGCAGGCGTTCAATGGCGGCGTCGGCGTTGCGTTGTTCGGCGACCAGCGCTTCGAAGCTGATTTCCTGATTACCGATGATCGACTCGCGCTGGCCGACCTGATCGTTCAGATCCTGCCAGCGCAGGGCCGACAGTTGCGCCTTGAGCTGGCGCTCTTCAGCCTTGAATTCCTGATACTTCTTGGCGGCCTCGGCCTGGCGGTGCAAGCGTTCGAGCTGACGCTCGAGTTCTTCGCGCAGGTCGGTCAGACGGGCAAGGTTTTCGTGGGTGCGGCGGATACGGTTTTCCGTCTCGCGCCGGCGCTCCTTGTACTTGGAGATGCCTGCGGCTTCTTCGATGAAGTTGCGCAGGTCTTCCGGCTTGGACTCGATCAGCTTGGAGATCATCCCCTGCTCGATGATCGAGTAGCTGCGCGGCCCGAGGCCGGTGCCGAGGAAGATGTCGGTGATGTCGCGACGACGGCATTTGGCGCCGTTGAGGTAATAAGTCGTCTGGCTGTCGCGGGTCACTTTGCGGCGGATCGAAATTTCCGCGTACGCCGCCCACTCGCCCAGCAGCGTGCCGTCGGAGTTGTCGAACACCAGTTCGATGCTCGCCTGGCTCACCGGTTTGCGGCTGGTCGAGCCGTTGAAGATGACGTCGGTCATCGACTCGCCGCGCAGGTTTTTCGCCGAGCTTTCGCCCATCACCCAGCGCACGGCGTCGATGATGTTCGACTTGCCGCAACCGTTCGGCCCGACGACCGCCGCCATGTTGCTGGGGAAGTTCACCGTGGTCGGGTCGACGAAGGATTTGAACCCCGCCAGTTTGATGCACTTGAGCCGCAAGGTCAGGCAACCGTCAGGGCGGACACCACCAGATCGCAGCTGCGCTGGGCGTAAGCCGTCAGCACGATGCGGATCTGCGGCAGGTCACGGGCGAGGACGGCGGCCAGCAAGCGCTCGAACAGTTCGAGGAACTCGCTCATCTCGGCTTTGCGCTGTTCAAGCGCGAGGAAGTACGCACGGCTCATGGCCGGTTGCAGGTTTTCGACGGTTTCCTGCAGGTACGGGTTGTTGGCGAACGGGTACGCGGCGCGCATCACGTTGAAGCTGTCGTCGACGAAGGTGCGGATGTCCTGACGCTCGTAGCTGGCGCTCAGGCGCTGCTGGATCTGCACGAACGGCGCCATGTCGGCCTGGACTTGCCAGCCGTTAGCCACCGCGTTGCCGAGCAGGATGTACAGCTCGCTCATCAACGTGCACAGGCTCTGCACCTTGTGCGCCGTCAACTCGGTGACGTGGGCGCCGCGGCGCGGCAGGATCGCGATCAGATGACGGCGCTCGAGGATCAGCAAGGCTTCGCGGACCGAGCCGCGGCTGACGTTCAGCGCCAGCGTGACCTTCTGTTCCTGGATACGCTCTCCCGGCTTCATTTCGCCGCGAATGATCCGTTCGGCGAGGTGGTGAGCGATTTGCTCGGCGAGGCTGTCCGGCGCCTTGAACGTCATGGTTGTCCTTCAAACTCTTCGATCTGCACAAGCGGCGCAGTGTAGCGCAATGCGCGTTCATGGCGGAGTGCCCGCACAGCGGTTTTTGGCACGAATCCCGCAAAAAAGCAGTTGATCCAATGAGGGTCAATACTGAAGAGACACGTTGTCGAGCGACAAAATGGTTTTTCCTGACCTTTAAGTCAGAAAACCATTGACCGAAAAGTCAGACCTGCTAAATTCGGCTCAAGTCGCTTAACAACAATAATGAGTCTGCGAGGCCTTCCGTGATCCAGTTTTTACTCAACCAGGAACTCCGTAGCGAGCACGCCCTGGACCCGAACCTGACTGTGCTCAACTACCTGCGCGAACACGTGGGCAAATCCGGCACCAAAGAAGGCTGCGCCAGCGGTGACTGCGGCGCCTGTACGGTGGTGGTCGGCGAGTTGCAGACGGATGATGATGGCCGCGAACACATTCGCTATCGTAGCCTCAACTCGTGCCTGACGTTTGTTTCGTCGCTGCACGGCAAGCAATTGATCAGCGTCGAAGACCTCAAGCACCAGGGCGAACTGCACAGCGTGCAGAAAGCCATGGTCGAGTGTCACGGTTCGCAGTGCGGTTTCTGCACCCCCGGGTTCGTCATGTCGCTGTTCGCCCTGCAAAAGAACAGCGATGCACCGGATCATGCCAAGGCCCACGAAGCGCTGGCCGGCAACCTCTGCCGCTGCACCGGCTACCGACCTATCCTGGCTGCCGCCGAGCAATCCTGCTGCGGCAAGCAGCCGGACCAGTTCGACGCCCGTGAAGCGGAAACCATCGCCCGCCTCAAAGCCATTGCCCCGACATCGATCGGCGAACTGAACAGCGGCGACAAACGCTGCCTGGTGCCGCTGACCGTGGCCGACCTGGCCGATCTCTACGACGCTTATCCACAAGCACGACTGCTGGCCGGCGGCACCGATCTGGCGCTGGAAGTCACTCAGTTCCACCGCACCCTGCCGGTGATGATCTACGTCGGCAACGTCGCTGAAATGAAGCGCATCGAAACCTTCGAAGACCGTATCGAAATCGGCGCCGCCACCGCCCTCTCCGACTGCTACGAAGCATTGAATGCCGAGTACCCGGACTTCGGCGAGCTGCTGCACCGCTTCGCCTCCCTGCAAATTCGCAATCAGGGCACCCTGGGCGGCAACATCGGCAACGCCTCGCCCATTGGTGACTCGCCACCGCTGCTGATCGCCCTCGGCGCGCAAATCGTGCTGTGCAAGGGCGAAACCCGACGCACGCTGAATCTCGACGACTACTTCATCGATTACAAGGTGACTGCCCGCCAGGAAAGCGAGTTCATCGAGAAGATCATCGTGCCTCGCGCCAGCGCAGAGCAGTTGTTCCGCGCCTACAAGGTGTCCAAGCGACTGGACGACGATATCTCCGCCGTCTGCGCCGCCTTCAACCTGCGTGTGGAAAACGGCGTGATCACGGATGCCCGGATGGCCTTCGGCGGCATGGCCGCCATTCCGAAACGTGCGGCACATTGCGAAGCCGCACTGATTGGCCAACCCTTCAACAACGCTGTCGTCGAACGCGCCTGCGCCGCCCTCGCTGAAGACTTCACGCCGCTCTCGGACTTCCGCGCCAGCAAGGAATATCGCCTGCTCAGCGCGCAGAACCTGCTGCGCAAATACTTCATCGAACTGCAAACACCGCACATCGAGACTCGGGTGACCGCTTATGTCTAACCATCACGGCGTAGAGAAAACTCAAGCTGAACTGGCTGAATTGTTCGCCAAAGACCTGACCTCCGGCGTCGGCCGCAGCGTCAAGCACGACAGCGCCGCCAAGCATGTGTCCGGTGAAGCGCAGTACATCGATGACCGGCTCGAATTCCCGAACCAGTTGCACGTTTATGCACGGATGTCGGACCGCGCCCACGCGAAAATCATCAGCATCGACACCCAGCCCTGCTACGCCTTCGAAGGTGTGCGCATCGCCATCACCCACGAAGACGTGCCGGGCCTGAAAGACATCGGCCCGCTGCTGCCGGGCGATCCGCTGTTGGCCATCGATGACGTGCAGTTTGTCGGTCAACCGGTACTGGCCGTGGCCGCAAAAGATCTGGAAACCGCACGCAAGGCCGCCATGGCCGCGATCATCGAATACGAAGATCTGGAACCGGTGCTGGACGTGGTCGAAGCTCTGCGCAAACGCCACTTCGTGCTCGACAGCCACACTCATCAGCGTGGCGATTCGGCCAACGCCTTGGCTACCGCTGAACATCGCATCCAAGGCACGCTGCACATCGGCGGCCAGGAACACTTCTATCTGGAGACCCAGATCTCCTCGGTGATGCCGACCGAAGACGGCGGCATGATCGTTTATTGCTCGACGCAGAACCCCACCGAAGTGCAGAAACTGGTGGCCGAAGTCCTCGACGTCTCCATGAACAAAATCGTGGTCGATATGCGCCGCATGGGCGGTGGTTTCGGCGGTAAGGAAACCCAGGCCGCCAGCCCGGCGTGCCTGTGTGCGGTGATCGCGCACCTCACCGGCCAGCCGACCAAGATGCGTCTGCCACGGGTCGAAGACATGCTGATGACCGGCAAGCGCCACCCGTTCTACGTCGAGTACGACGTCGGCTTCGACAGCACCGGACGCCTGCACGGCATCGCGATGGATCTGGCCGGCAACTGCGGTTGCTCGCCTGACCTTTCGGCCTCGATTGTCGACCGCGCGATGTTCCACTCGGACAACTCGTACTACCTGGGTGACGCGACCATCAACGGTCACCGCTGCAAGACCAACACCGCGTCGAACACCGCGTACCGTGGTTTCGGCGGCCCGCAAGGGATGGTCGCGATCGAAGAAGTGATGGACGCCATCGCCCGTCACCTGAACCTCGATCCGCTGGCCGTGCGCAAGGCCAACTACTACGGCAAGACCGAGCGCAACGTCACCCATTACTACCAGACCGTCGAGCACAACATGCTCGAGGAAATGACTGCCGAACTGGAAGAAAGCAGCCAGTACGCCGAGCGCCGCGAAGCGATCCGTCGCTACAACGCCAACAGCCCGATCCTGAAAAAAGGCCTGGCGTTGACCCCGGTGAAATTTGGCATTTCCTTCACTGCCAGCTTCCTCAACCAGGCCGGTGCGTTGGTGCACGTCTACACCGACGGCAGCATCCACTTGAACCACGGCGGCACGGAAATGGGCCAAGGCCTGAACACCAAAGTCGCGCAAGTCGTGGCCGAAGTGTTCCAGGTGGAAATGGACCGTGTGCAGATCACCGCGACCAACACCGACAAGGTGCCGAACACCTCGCCGACGGCGGCGTCCAGCGGTGCCGACCTGAACGGTAAAGCCGCGCAGAACGCTGCCGAGATCATCAAGCAGCGCCTCGTTGAATTTGCCGCTCGCCACTTCAAGGTCAGCGAAGAGGATGTGGAATTCCACAACGGACACGTACGGGTTCGTGACCACATCCTGACCTTCGAGGCGTTGATCCAGCTGGCGTATTTCAATCAGGTGTCGCTGTCGAGCACCGGATTCTACAAGACCCCGAAAATCTACTACGACCGCAGCCAGGCCCGTGGCCGGCCGTTCTACTACTTCGCCTTCGGCGCGGCGTGCTGCGAAGTGATCGTCGACACCCTGACCGGCGAGTACAAGATGCTCCGTACCGACATCCTGCACGACGTCGGCGCCTCGCTGAACCCGGCCATCGATATCGGCCAGGTCGAGGGCGGTTTCGTTCAGGGCATGGGCTGGCTGACCATGGAAGAGCTGGTCTGGAACAACAAGGGCAAGCTGATGACCAACGGCCCGGCCAGCTACAAGATCCCGGCCGTGGCGGACATGCCGCTGGACCTGCGGGTGAAACTGGTGGAAAACCGCAAGAACCCGGAAGACACGGTGTTCCATTCCAAGGCTGTCGGTGAGCCGCCGTTCATGCTCGGCATCGCCGCGTGGTGTGCGATCAAGGATGCGGTGGCCAGCCTCGGCGACTACAGGCATCAGCCGAAGATCGACGCGCCGGCGACCCCGGAGCGAGTGTTGTG